>CAWDMR010000012.1:0-385633 GCA_963803475.1 uncultured Solirubrobacterales bacterium | reverse complement strand
TGCTCGAAAGCATAAGCGATGAACATACGCTCGAGCGTTTGAGCCGCATGCTCCGCGTGACGCAGCGACTGCGCAAAATGAGCGAGGGTCTGGTTGATTTCGCCCGCGTGCGCACACAGGAGAGTGAGGCCGTCAAACTTCGTGGCCTGATAGACGAAAGCTGGAATCTGGTGGCCATCGACGAGAAGGCCTCAGCAGTTACGTTTTTGAACGATGTGCAGCCAAACGATGCGGTCTCGGGCAACGCCGATCGCCTGGTGCAGGTTTTTGTCAATCTGATCCGTAATGCCCTGCTGGCGATTTCTCCCGGAGGAACAATCGATATCGAATCGAAGGCCGTGCAACGAGGCGGTCCGAACTGGATCAGGTGCATGGTGCTCGACGACGGTCCGGGAATTCCGGCCCACGTGCTGCCGAATTTGTCGAAGCGTTCCATCACCACGCGTCTCGACGCGCGCGGCACGGGTCTCGGACTGACTGTCGCTGAAGGTATCATTACTCAACACGGCGGGGTGATTTCCGCCTCCAACCGCCCGGAGGGGGGAGCTTCTCTGGAAGTGCTGCTACCGGCAGCCGCGGACCAGGAAAAATCATGAAAAGCAGCGAGCCGAATAACTGCATGAGTGAAGCGGCAATTGCCACACACGGTCTGATCGACATAGCGGTGCTGGACGATGATCCCGATTTCCGCAATTACATCGAGGACCTGCTGCGTGATGAGGGAGTTTATGTGGTCCGCACCTTCGGTCATCCCGAAGAATTGTTCACGTCGAGCCGAGAGCCGCGTCCCGGACATTGTGCTGCTCGACATGAAGATGGGGCCGAGCCAGCGGAGAGCAGGTGCTCGAACAGCTTCTGAACCGCTGGCCCGAGCTCTGCATTATCATAATCACCGGATATCCTTCGCTTGAAAGCATGCGGGCAACTTTCAAGTTGCGCGTTTTTGACTATCTGGCAAAACCTTTCTCGCTAGCCCAGCTACGGCAGACGCTCGGCAATGCGATCGAGAAATTCAGCCTCGGGCGCACGGCGCAAGACCGGCTGCGTGAACGCCTGGGACACAAAATCAAGCTACTTCGGGTAGAGCACGACTGGTCACTCAAGGACCTGGCCGCAATGACCAGGCTGAGCGTCTCACAAATCAGTTCCATCGAGCGCGGCGCTAATCTTCCGAGCATAGAGAGTTTGCTCTCCATCTGTCACGCCTTCGGTTCAGAAACCTTCGGAGCTCTTATCGTCGATCGATTTCTGATCGGTTACTTTGGAGAGATTGTCCATTACGGACTGTGCTCCCAAATTCAGATGACACGTTTCCGCTATATACCGCTGTTCCTTTGTCTTGTGTTGCGGCTTGTCTTCGCGAAACCTGCGGAGACCCAAACTCTACCACCCAATTCGCAGTTCCCCCATCCGGAGAAGCTGACCTACAACGTGGAATGGCGCCTGGTCAATGCGGGCACCGCAACCGTTCAATTGTTGAGAATGTACGGATCGAAAAAGTGGAATTTCAATGTCAACATCGAAAGCTCCGGCCTGGTCTCGCGGCTGTACCGGGTTGCTGATTCCTACAAGGTCGCGGCGCTGGAACCATTTTGTCTCGTAAGCTCAAGCCTTGGATGCACAGGAAGGCAGGAAACGCATCAAATCAACTTCGGTAGTGGACAGCTCTCGCAATAAATTAACCTATGACGAGCGGGATCTTCTCAAGAACCGGAGTGAAAGGAAGGAACTCGACATCCCGGCATGCACCTATGAAATCGTGGGAGCGCTTGGCGGCTGACCGCCCCTTGAACCTGGCGCCCGGCAAAGCCACGAGCATCCCCGATCACGGACGGCAAGAAGTTTGTAAGGGCCCGAATAGAAGCTCAAGCAAGAGAAAGGGTTACAATCGCCGGTGCGAATTACGCGACGACCCGCTACGAGGCCTTCCTCTTCGACAACGTGCTCTACAAGCGCCGCGGACGCCTTCTGATCTGGGTTAGCGACGGCCCCGAACATCTGCCGGTTGAGTTTTCTCGGCTACTTTTGGGCTTTCCAATCGGTACAATTACTGTAGAGCTGCAGAAGCAGGAAAAGTAGGCAGGCTCGGCTGAAGGGGCGCCCACCCCTGCAACCTCGCCCGCCACCATTACGTCGTCTTATTGAATATGAAGTTACGCTTCGGCCTGCTGGTTGTAAGTTGCGGTTTAATCTTGCAGGCGCAAACGCAGATGAATGTTCAGCAACTGGCCGATTTTATCCGTTCTGAACTTGCGCTGAACCACGATGGCGATAAGAAGGTAGCGGCCGAGCTAAAGAAAATTCAGCTCACAGAGAAGCTGACCGACAAAACGATTATCGACCTGCAGGCGCAAGGCGCAGGCCAGAAGACAGTCAAAGCTCTTCGCAAGCTGCGCGATGAAAGTGCCAGCATCAAGCACACGGCCCCTGCCGACGTAACGTCCTCACAGGCGACTGCACCGGATAACACGCTTTCCGCGGGACCGGCAACTATCAAACTGGGTGTCCAAGCTCCCGCCTCAACCACCTCCTGACTCGGTTCATCAACAGCAAATTCTCGATGCGATGAGGCAGTACGCAATGACCTATGCGCAGGGTCTGCCAAACTATATCTGCGTGAGGGTCGATCGCCGCTATGTAGATCCCAACGGCGGCGACAGCTATCGAAGTCTCGGAACAATACTGGCAAAGGTCACCTACACCGGAGGGCAGGAGCACTATAAAGTTTATTCGGTTGGGCGGCAAGATTTGTGGAGCGCGGCTATGGGGGGCGTAGGAGGTTACAGGTGGTGCCAGGTCATCCGGCGAATTTGCAGCCATGATGGAGAGCATTTTCGAACCCAAGAGCAATGCCGAATTCGGCTGGGAGAAATGGACCAGGCTGCGCGGCCGGGCGATGGCGGTATTTAATTACTCCATCGATAGCGGCCATTCGAGCTACAGCATCGATTACACTGCCGGTCCGGGCGACGATCAGCGCATCATCACAGCCTACAGGGGCCTAATCTATGCGGACGCGAACACCGGAGAAATCGATCGCATCACATTTTCGGCGGTAGATATCCCTAGTTCATTTCCGGTGAGGAAGGCGGACGAACGACCAGATTACGATCTCGTGACTATCGGGGATCAGCAGGCCGTTCTCCCCTTACAGGCCTTACTGAATATGAGCGCGGTGCCGCATCAGACGAACAAGAACGAAATCGAGTTCCGGAATTACCATAAATACAGCGCCGATACGATCATCAAATACGACATGGATGCAAGCGCGCCACCACCCGAACCTCTGCCCGCAAGCAAGACGGAGGAACAGCCAATGACAACGGGCGGAGGAGCGAACTCAGCGCCAAAGACACCGGGGCAGGAGCCGTCCAAAGCTTCCGCTCCTTCGAGTTCTGGTTCTAATCCGTGGACGCTGCCAACGGCACCCCGTCCTCCTCCGCCTCCGAAATAGCGGAAAGCGTGCGATTCAAAACGGAAGCTTGATCGTCCTCCCGCACAACCACGATATGCGAATCCGGAGTATCCGGACTCCACCGCGCCAGCATCCTCTCGCCGGTAAAGCCATTGAAAACGGAGACAAGCGGCACACCTGCTGCGGCTGCGACGTGCTGCCCCGCAGAGTCGTAGCCAATGTACAAATTACTCTGCACGATGTGACTCGCAAAGGAAGCGTAGCTGCCGTCGTGAACGTGGAGGTGCAAGGGCGATCCCAAGCGGCGCACAAGATCATCTACGCGCGCGGCTTC
This sequence comes from uncultured Solirubrobacterales bacterium, assembly GCA_963803475.1. Classification (GTDB taxonomy): domain Bacteria; phylum Actinomycetota; class Thermoleophilia; order Solirubrobacterales; family Solirubrobacteraceae; genus Palsa-465. Next base: position 381,884 of record CAWDMR010000012.1, on the reverse strand, counting down.
TTCGCCACCAGCGCCCCGATCGAGCAGAATTGGGCGGTTTCCGCGCAGCAGGTGCGACCAGGACCTCATACTCGAAATCACCCTGTACTCGCTTCTGCGGATTCTCGCCGACGCCCCAGCTCACAGCGATATCCGCTATTCTCTTTTTGCTCTACCGGCGCAACGTAGGGACGCGCGCCCTGCACATCGAACACTTCGTTCAGCCAGGCCGCCGTCAGCCGCGGCAACGAAAGGGTCATATCGCCGCCAAAGGCGCGGCTTTCGAAGAAGAAATAGCGCGCATCGTCTTCACCTACGGGGATGAGTCCAAGCTGCGTCAGGCGGGAATGTCGGTCCATCACGATGGAACTGGGCTCGTTTACGGCTACCAGCAGCTCCGCCGCTGCCTGCAAGCGCTCGCGGAGCAGACCGGAACGCCCATAGAACAGGGTAATTGGCGAGATCCGTCGATCCGCAGCAAAAAGTTCCGCGTTCTTTGCCGGACCGACGACGCATATTTCCGCCTCAGGAAACCTCTTCTTAGCGGCATCGAGCACAATACTGGTCACCGCTACATCGGCACCAAGCGTCACGCGCGACAAAACAAAAACTCTGAGCACTTCCCAGCCCGGAAAGTGTTTGACTTTGCCGAATACGGTTATATCGAAGCACTAAATCATAGCGCATTGTACTCCGGAAGAGCCCTCGCGATCACACGGGCAAACAGCCGGGCATAGACGTCGCACAAAGCTGGTGAGAATAAGTCCCCCAACCCTTCGATCACTGTCCCGAATAAGGCGCGCGTGGCCATTTTGGCGACGGCTAAATTCTCTTCGTCGAGAGCTCTCTCGATCAGATCATCCAGGACGCGCGGCGGCCAGGTGCCGTCACGCAGACAGGCGTCGAGAACTTCGCGCGCTAACTCACTTGCCGGTATACTTGCCAAGTAAAAGCCCCAGCCTTTGCTTTGCCTGCGCTGAAATAGCGGCAGGGTCGGTGATGATCGCGTGCTTGAGGGCCGAACCGCATTTGCAATCCCGCTCGGCGGGCAGCATGCGGATAATCAGAGGCACGAGCTTGCGGGCATTCTCGGTATTTAGCTTCAGCGTCGCGATAATCTGATCCACCGTGACCGCATCGTGCGCCTCATGCCAGCAATCGTAATCCGTTACCATGGCCACCGTCACGTAGCAGATCTCGGCCTCTCGAGCCAGTTTCGCCTCCTGCAAATTGGTCATTCCGATTACGTCCATGCCCCAACTACGATAGACATTCGATTCCGCGCGCGTGGAAAACGCCGGGCCTTCCATCCCAAAGGTACGTACCGCCGAGTTTGCTATTGATCCCGGCTTCTTGTGCCGCGGCATGCGGCGTGGCGCCAGTTGCGGGCAAGCAGGATCGGCGAAGCTGATATGAGCCACGACACCATCGCCGAAGAACGTCGAAATCCTGCACTTCGTGCGATCGAAGAACTGATCGGGGATGAGGAAGTCGAGCGGTGCGTGTTCTTCCTTCATCGATCCCACGGCGCTCAGCGACACAATCCGCTCTACACCGAGCATCTTCATGCCATAGATGTTCGCGCGAAAATTCAGCTCAGACGGCGAAAGCCGGTGGCCCCTCCCGTGACGAGCCAGAAACGCGACGCGTTTGCCTTCAACATCGCCGACGAAGTATGAGTCCGATGGATCGCCAAAAGGAGTATCCAATCGAACTTCTTCCATCCTTTCCCCACCCAGAAGCGAATAGAAGCCGCTGCCTCCGATAACGCCAATCTCAGCCGTCTTGTTCAACTCTCGATTATCCCTTCGATGAACTCTATTTTCAAATAAATTCGAGCAGCACTCCGTTAGCCGAAGACGGGTGTACGAACACATAGGTGTGCCCGCCCGCGCCACATCGCGGCTCATTCAGCAGACGTGCGCCAGCGTTCTCGAGCCGCTTCGCAGTTTCACCCAAATCCTCAACTCGAAGCGCGATGTGATGCAATCCCGGTCCATGCTTTTGAAGAAAACGGGCAATTACAGATTCGCCGTCCGCCGGTTCTAGCAACTCGATGCGCGGCCCGCCGATTCCGGTTCCGGCCGGCAGCATGGCGACATTCACCCGCTCCAAGTCGACCGTTTCGCTCGCCTGCAGTTGCAGGCCGATCAACTCCGTGTAGAACCGCAGCGATTCCTCCAGGCTGCAACAGCAATCCCGATATGATCCAGCTCTACTGGCATCGCATCATTTTTCATTTTTTGTGAGCGCCTGCGCGAATAGCGCATCGGCGGCCGCATACGGATCTTCTATTTTCTCAGCTACCAGTTTTGCGTGCCGCTCGACCGCTTCTGGAGAGATCGCGGCATCCATTTTTCGCTCCCGAAGCATCTCGCGCAGCCGGAAGCTCCAGGCCAGCTTCCGTGAACTCGGATCTTTGTTTTCGAACACCTGTTCGATCACGTCGAGCAGCTCTTCGATTCCCTGCCCTTGGCTTGCGATAACCTGTCGAACCGGAGCAGCTTCCGCTCGGGCGGCTTCTTCTCCCAGACTCTGCATGGCTCGTATCTCCTGTTCGAGCCGCGCTACACCCGGCAAATCGGATTTATTGATCGCGAACACTCCGGCGATTTCCATAATTCCCGCTTTCAGCGCCTGGACGTCGTCTCCCATGCCCGGCATCAAAACCAGGACAGTGACATCGGCGAGTTGGGCGATCTCGATCTCATCCTGACCGACGCCAACCGTCTCAATCAGCACGAAATCGCGCCCCGCCGCATCGAGCAGCAAGGCCATCTCCAGCGTTCCGCGCGCCAAGTGCACCGTTGCCTCACGGATGGGCCTCACAGAATCGATGCTAGCCGCCGGTGAGCACGGCCGCGACGTCGAGCGTCGAGAGCACGCCGATCGGGTAACCGCTGGCCGCCTCGAGCACCACGAGGTGCGCTACCCCGTGCTCGGACATCAGCTGGATGGCGCGGTCGAGGCGCTCGTCGGCCGACACCGACAGGGGCTCTGTGGCCGCGACCTCGCCGGCGGTCGTCTGATCGCCGCCGAGGACCCCGGCCACGACATCCAGGTCGGACACCACCCCGAACGGCCGCGCGTTGCGCCCGCCGGTCACGGCTACGGCATGCACTCGATGCCTGGCCATGATCCCCGCCACCTCGGTCAGCGGAGCGTCGGCGGCGCAGCACAGGATGCCTCGGTGCATGCAGTCGCGAACGCGAACGTGCTCCAGCACGGGCGGGGTGGCTCCGGGGGGCAAGGTGTACAGGTTTGCGTCTGCACCGGGTGACACATCCGGACCGCGCACCGATCCGGGGCGGGGGAAACTACGGATCTGGCGGTCAGGACCTGGGCGTAGGCTGAGACGATGAGCGCGATCCGGACCTCCGGGCTGACGAAGCGCTACGGCGAGACGCTCGCGCTCGAGGACCTCGATCTGAACATCGCCGCGGGCGAGGTGTACGGGTACCTCGGGCCCAACGGCGCCGGCAAGACCACGACGATCCGCCTGCTGTTGGGGCTGCACCGGCCCACGGCCGGCCGGGCGGAGCTGTTCGGCGTGGACGCGTGGGACGCTCCGGTGCAGGCCCACCGGCGGATCGCCTACGTCGCGGGCGAGCCGTTTCTGTGGCCGTCGCTGACTGGCGCGGAGACGTTCGAGCTGCTCGCCAGCCTGCACGGCGGGACCGACGTCGGCTACCGGGACCGGCTCGTCGAGCGCTTTGCGCTCGACACGCGCAAGAAGGTCAGAGCGCTGTCCAAGGGCAATCGCCAGAAGGTTCAGCTGATCGCGGCGCTGTCCACCCGCGCCGACCTGCTGCTGCTCGACGAGCCCACCAGCGGCCTGGATCCGCTGATGGAGATGGCGTTCCGGAAGTCGATCCGGGAAGCGAAGGAACGCGGGCAGACCGTGTTCCTGTCATCACACATCCTCAGTGAGGTGGAGGCGCTGTGCGATCGCGCGGGCATTCTCCGGCAGGGCCGCCTGGTCGACGAGGGCACGCTCGCCCAGCTGCGCCACCTCAGCGCGCAGACGGTTGAGGTGACGTTCGACGGGCCGGTCCCGGAGCTGCCGCTGATCGCGGGGGTGCGCGTGGCGCAGTTGGGGCCGAGCGCACTGCGCTTCGAGGTATCGAACGGCGTCGCGGGGCTGATCGCGGCGCTCGCCCCGCACCCGGTGGCGACGTTGACCAGCCGCGAGCCGTCGCTGGAGGAGATCTTCCTGCATCACTACGACAGCTCCGATGGGCGCAGCGGCGGCTAGAGCGCTGGCGCGGCGTGCGTTCCTCGACGCCCGCGTGCGGACGATCGCGTTCGCGTACCTGTTCGCGGCCGTCGCCTACATCCAGCCCGTCGCCTACCGCCACACCTACGCGACGCGGAGCAGCCGGCTCCAGTTCGCCGCCGGCTTCGGCGGCAACAGCGCCGTGCGGCTGTTCTACGGCGAGCCGCGCGATCTGCTCACCACCGGCGGATACACAGCCTGGAGGGTCGGCGGCACGCTCGCGATCTTCGCCGCCGTGTTCGGCCTGCTGGCGGCGGTGCGGGCGCTGCGGGCCGAGGAGGAGGCTGGCCGCACGGAGCTGGTGCTGGCCGGGGTGGTCGGCCGACGCGCCGCGTTCCTGGCGGCGGTCGCCAGCGCCCTGCTGGCTGCGGCGGTCCTGTGGCTGGCACTGTGGCTCGGCCTGGTGATCGCCGGTCTCGCGGCCGGGCAGTCCGCTTACCTGGCGCTGGGAGTGGTGTCGGTCGTGCCGGTGTTCGTCGGGGTCGGTGCGCTCGTGTCCCAGCTCGCGCCCACCCGGCGCATCGCGCTCGAGCTCGGAGGGGCGGTGGTGGGGTTGGCGCTGCTGGCGCGGGTGATCGCCGATACCTCGCGCGGGGCGGGCTGGCTGCGCTGGGCCTCGCCGCTGGGCTGGGCGGAGGAACTGCGTCCGTTCACGGGGGCTCGGCCGTGGGTGCTGGTGCTGCCGTTGCTGGCCAGCATGGTGCTGTTGGCCGGCTCGCTGTGGATCGCGCGCCGGCGCGATATCGGCTCCGGCCTGCTCGCCGCACCGGACACGGCCGCACCCCGGATGGCGCTGCTGTCCTCGCCGACGCGGTTCGCGCTGCGCGGCGAGCGGGCCAGTCTGCTGATCTGGCTCGGCAGCGTCGGGGCGTTCGCGTACATCGTCGGGATCATTTCCAACAGCGTCTCGACCGCCGGCATCTCCGCGAGCCTGCAACGCGAGCTGGCCAAGCTGGGCTCCGGGTCGATCGTCACGCCGCGCGGCTACATCGGGTTCACGTTCATCTTCTTCATCCTCGTGGTGAGCCTGTTCGCGGTCTCGCAGATCGGCGCCGCCCGGCACGAGGAAGCCGACGACCGGCTGCAGACTCTGCTGGCGCTGCCGGTCGGACGCCAGGGCTGGCTGGGTGGGCGGCTGGCGCTGGCGGCGGTGGCGGCTGTCGGCCTGTCGGCGGTCGCCGGGCTGCTCGCGTGGGCCGGGGCCCGCTCGGCGGGGGTCCATCTGTCACTGGCCCGGATGCTCGAGGCCGGCATCAACTGTGTGCCGGTCGCGCTGCTGTTCCTCGGGATCGCCGCCCTTCTGTACGGGCTGGTGCCCCGGGCGAGCGTGGGGATCGCGTACACGCTGGTGGTGGTCGCGTTTCTCTGGCAGCTGTTCGGATCGTTGCTGGGCGGGCCCAAGTGGCTGGTTCAGGCGACGCCGTTCGCGCACATCGGATTCGTGCCCGCGGGCGCGTTCCGCCTGGGCGCGGCGGCGGTGATGGTTGGGATTGGCGCGCTGGCCGCGGTGGCGGCGCTGGGGGCGTTCGCGCGGCGCGATCTGTTGGGGGCGTGACGCGGCGCGGCGGTTCGGCGCCTTACGCCCGCCGTCGCCGCTGCTGGCGCTCCTGGACGCGCTGGCGTTCCCGCGCCGCGGTCACGATCTCGACCACCTCCGCCGGCCGGCTGACAGTGTGCAATCGGTCCAGATCGGCGGCGTCGATCCGGTGGTCGGCGAGCGCTCCCGCCCCCAGCCAGTCGAGCATGCCCCGCCAGTCGGCTTGGTTCACCAGTATCACCGGGAAGTGCCTGATGGTGGCGGTCTGGATCAGCGTCAGCGCCTCGAACAGCTCATCCAGCGTGCCGAACCCGCCCGCCCCGATCACGAACGCGCTGGCGTAGCGCACGAACATCACCTTGCGGGCGAAAAAGTGGCGGAACTTCAGCCCGATGTCGACGTAGGGATTGAGTTCCTGCTCGTGCGGGAGCTCGATGTTGCAGCCGACCGACAGGGCGCCGACATCGCGCGCGCCACGGTTCGCCGCCTCCATCAGGCCGCCTCCGCCGCCGGTGATGATCGTGTAACCGGCCTCGCCCAGCCCGGCCGCGACCCGGCGGATCAGCCGGTAGCGGGGATGCTCGGGCGGCGTGCGAGCCGAGCCGAACACGGTGACCGCTGGTCCGATCTCGGCCAGCTGGTCGAAACCGCGGGCGAACTCGGCGGCGATGTCCCGTATCCGTTCGGCGTCGGCGGCGCGGACGGCGGCCGGCTCGTCGCCCAGCCACAACAGCAGCTCCTCGTCGAATGTCGGGCGGCGGCCGTCCGCCTGGGGGACATCCGGTGACACGCTGACGGAAGGGTACGGGGTGGGGGCCTTGGGCGGGTCGGGCGGGCGGGACGGTCGGGCCGGGGCGTTCGGTCGCGCGGATCGGCCCCGGCGGACGCGCGGATCGGCCCCGGCGGACGCGCGGATAGGCCCCGGCGGACGGTCGACCCCGCGGGTTACGTACGGCTGTCGCCGCCGTGCGCCAACCAGTGCGTGAAGTCCGCTTCGCGGTTGCGGGAAACCCCCGATGCCGCTCGAGGCCCACGGCCGTAATTTCACGCCAGACGCAACCAGAGGAGCACCACATGGACACGAGAACCGGCGAACACGTACTGGTCGAGGGGGGCCGATGAGCAGCGACCCCGCCAATCCTGTGCGGGTGCTGATCGCGGGGGGAGGCGTGGCCGCGCTCGAGGGGGCGCTGGCGCTGCGGAAGCTCGCCGGCGACCTCGTGGAGCTCCGGATCCTCGCCCCGGCCGCCGAGTTCCTGTATCGGCCGATGACCGTCCAGGAGCCGTTCGCGTTCGCGCGGGCGCAGCGTTATCCGCTCGACGAGATCGCTCGCGATCTCGACGCCGAGCTGATCGAGGATGCCCTTGAGCGCGTGGATCAGGACGTGCGATCGGTAAGGACCGCGTCCGGCGCGCAGTTGGGCTACGACGTGCTGCTGCTCGGACTCGGGGCCAGAATCCAGCCGCGCTACGAGCACGTGGTCACGATCGACGATCGGCGTCTGGACGAGCTTCTGCATGGCCTCGTCCAGGACGTCGAGGACGGATTGGTCAAGCGCTTGGCGTTCGTGATCCCCCCGCGGATGGCGTGGCCGCTGCCGATCTACGAGCTGGCGCTGCTGAGCAGCGGCCGTGCCTATGAGATGGGCGCCGAGCTGGCGGTCACGATCGTCACGCCGGAGGCGTCGCCGCTGGAGGTCTTCGGCGAGGACGCCAGCCGCGCGGTGCAGGCGCGTCTGGACGAGGCTGGCGTGGAGCTGATCGCCGGAGCGCAGGCACAGGTCGAGCGTCAGGGCGAGGTGACGATCGGGCCTGCCGGTCGCCGGCTTGGGTTCGACCGCGTGGTCGCGCTGCCTGAGCTCGAGGGCCCCTCGATTGCGGGTCTGCCGGCGGTTGAGGGCGGATTTGTTCCAATCGATGAGCACGGTTGCGTCCGCGGCGCCGACCGCGTGTACGCCGCGGGCGATGCGACCGACTTCTCGATCAAGCACGGTTCGATCGCCGCGCAGCAGGCCGACGCCGCCGCGGAGTCGATCGCCGCCCTGGCGGGAACGCCGCTCGAGCCCACCCCGTTCCGGCCGTTCGTTCAAGGCGTGCTGCTGACGGGCGCCGAGCCCATCCACATGAGCTCGTGGGTGGGCGACACGCGGCGACCTGAGTCCGAGCCGTCGGAGGCGAAGATCGCGGCCAAGTACCTGGCGCCGTACCTCGAGCAACGCTACGCATCGCGCCGCTGACGGCGGCAGTGTCGCCTACAACTCCCAGGCCTGGCCCATGTGAGAATGTCCGGCGTGCAGAGGCTCGACGACGTCGATCTGTCGGCCAAGCTCTCCGGAGATGAGGGACGAAAGCAGTTGCAGGCTGCGCAGGAGCGGCTGCTGGCGCTGCGGTTGCAGTGCGGCGGCCTGATCGGTGACGGAACGCTGGGGCCGCCGTTGTGCGTGCTGTTCGAGGGCTGGGATGCATCCGGGAAGGGCGGGGCGATTCGGCGGCTGACCGGACCGCTCGATCCTCGACACGTGAACGTGGCCCAGTTCGCGGCGCCCAGCTCCCGGGAGCGGAGGCACCACTTCCTGTGGCGGTTCTGGCCCGCCCTTCCGGGTTGGGGCGGCATGACCGTGCTGGATCGCTCCTGGTATGGCCGGGTGCTGGTCGAGCGCGTGGAGGGGTTCGCCACCGAACCACAATGGCGCCGGGCGTATGACGAGATCGTCAGCTTCGAGCGCGGCATCTGTGCTGAAGGGATGGTGCTGGTCAAGTTCTGGCTGCACCTCTCGGAGAAGGAGCAACTCAAGCGGTTTCGCTCCCGCGAGCGTGACCCGCTCAAACGCTGGAAGCTGACCGACGAGGATTGGCGCAACCTCGCCCACCGGCCGGCGTACGAGCGGGCGCTCCTCGACACGCTGCAGCACACCGACCACGAGGCCGCGCCCTGGCGGCTGATCGCCGCTGAGAACAAGCCTTACGCCCGGGTGGCGGTGGTGACCGGCGTGATCGAGGCGGTCGAGCAGGGACTCCGGGCTGCAGGCCAGCAACCGCTCGACGTCGAGGCGGCGCTCTAACGTTATCCCCTGCGTTTACGGGCCTTTATATAAGCCCGTGCTTAAGGAATATCCGGTTTAGATCTTCGCTCTCGTGAGCACCAAGTCATCAGGTCCCCCTGCTTTCCGAAGGAAGGTGCAAATGTCGACGGTTTCGCACCAGACGATCAAGCTGAGTAAAGGCAAGCACAGCTCGCCCGTCGATGGTGCCTGCGTGATGGAGTTGGCCTCGATGCTGGCGGGCGAACGCTTCACCGATCACCCCGATTCGGTGTGTCCCGCGATTGGATCGTTCCTGCGGGCGTACAACGACAGGCTCGATGACGCGCGGCGCCAGGACCTGTACGCCTACGCGGCGCGGGTGGTCGGGTCACGCGGCTCCGATCAGATCGAGTCCGCCCGCACAGATCGGCTGATCGGCTGGGCGAACGAGCGACAGACCCGGAACTGGTCCCGGTGGCTCCCGGCCGGTCTGCGTTCGCTGGCACCTCAGCGCCGCCCCTCGGCCGACGCCGCCGGCACGCACGCGGTGCACGCGCTGCGGCGCGACACCGATGAGAACCATGCGGCGGCGCTGGCGCTGATCGACGAGTTGCTGGACATGGGCCAGGACAGCGAGGGCGGCGGCGGCCCCGGCGTCCAGGAGGCGAGCTTCGACCTCCCGCCGGAGCTGTCCGCGCTGGTCTGAGTCCTAGTCGGGCAGCTGCGGGACCGACAGCCCGGGATCGCGGCCGACTAGCACCCCGCGGGTGATGGCGGCGGAGCCGAACCGCTCGCGCACCCCGTCGATCACGGCGTCGAGCTGCGGCGAGGTGTTGAACGGGAGCACCAGCTGGGCCGGGCCGCGATCCTGCAGGTTGGCCAGCGCGATCCCAATCAGCGTCAGTCCCCGCCGCGCGATCAGCGAGGCCGACGCGCGCAGCAGCGCGTTCGCCGTCTGCAGGATTGTGTGGGTGTCGGCCGTCGGCTCCCGCAGCGTGAACGAGCGGGTGGCTCGGGAGAAGTCCCAGAAGCGCAGCCTGAGCACCACCGTGCGGCACACGCGTCCCGCCGCGCGGAGCCGGCGTGCGACCCGGTCGACGAGTGCGATCAGCGCCACGGGTGCATCCTCGGGCGGCCGGGCGCGGCGCCCGAGTGCTCGCTGGGCGCCGATCGAGCGCCGCCGGCGCCGAACCTGCACCGGACGCGGGTCGCGGTTGTGCGCCAGCGCGTGGAGATGACGGCCGGAGGCTCGGCCGAGCATCGCCACCAGCGCCGGCTCGGCCAGCTCCGCGACCTGGCCCACGGTCGTGATCCCTCGCGCGCGCAGCTTGGCCGAGGTCACGCGACCCACGCCCCAGAGCCGTTCGACGGGGAGCGGATGGAGAAATGCCAGCTCCGCATCGGGAGGGATCAGCAGCAGCCCGTCGGGCTTCGCGACGCCGCTGGCAACCTTGGCCAGGAACTTGGTCCGTGCCACGCCCACGGTGATCGGCAATCCGACCTGCTCGCGCACCAGGTGCCGCAGTCGCACGGCGATCTCCCGCGGGGTGCCGGAGATGTGGCCGAGTCCGCGCACGTCCAGAAACGCCTCGTCGATCGACAGTCCCTCCACCACCGGCGCGGTGTGCTCGAACACGGAGAACACGGCCTTGCTGGCGTCGCTGTAGGCGGACATCCGAGGCGGTACGACGATGGCGTGGGGACACAGCCGCCGCGCCTGCGCCCCTCCCATCGCGGTCCGGATTCCGCACGCCTTAGCCTCGTAGCTGGCGGCCAGCACGACGCCCCCGCCGACGATCACGGGCCGGCCGCGCAGGCGCGGGTCGTCTCGCTGCTCGACCGACGCGTAGAAGGCGTCAAGGTCGGCGTGAAGGATCGTGGCCCCGGCAGACACGAACATATGTTCGCATCGACTGCGGACGGCATCCACCGGCCGCGATCAGCTCGGCGTCGCCACCTGGCCGGTGTCCGCCGCCTGGTACAGGGCCTCGATCGTCCGGGCCTGTCCGAGGGCGTCGTCGCGGCCGAGCAGCGGCTCCTGCTCGCCGCGGATGGCGGCGGCCATGTTCTCCGCCTCGAGGCGGTAGGAGTCGACCGGTGAGAGCTCGAACCGTTGCGCGCCGTCGTCACGGCGCAGCTCAATCAGCGGCCTGCGGCAGTGCCAGGGATCGTCGAGGAACAGGGAGCCCTCGTCGCCGACGACCTCGAGCTCGTCGCGCGCTGCCAGCGCCAGTCCGCAGTCGAAATGCGCCAGCACGTCGCCGGAGAAGCGCATCGTGGCGGTGAACGCGACGTCGACGCCGTCCCCTCCGAGTGCCTGCTCTCCGCTGACGCGCTCCGCCTCGCCGGCCAGCAGCCGCGTACCGCTGACGCAGTAGCACCCGACATCCATCAACGCACCGCCGTCCAATTCGCGTGACAGGCGGACATTGCGCGGGTCACCGGCCACGAAGCTGAACGCGCTGCGGATCAGGCGCACCCGGCCGACGGCGCCCTCCTGGACCAACTCGGTCAGCTTTCGGGTCTGCGGATTATGGCGGTACATGAACGCCTCCATCAGCAGCCGGTCCTGACGCTCGGCGACGTCGAATGCCCGCTCCACGTCGGCGGCGCGCCGGCTCAGCGGCTTCTCGCACAGCACGTGCTTACCGGCCTGGAGCGCTTGCACCGTCCACTCCACGTGCAGCGCGTTGGGCAGCGAGATGTAGACCACGTCGATCTCGGTGTCCGCCAGCAGCTGTTCGTAGCTCCCGTAGGCGCGCCCGATCTGATGCGCCTGCGCGTAACGCTCCGCCGACTCGGGATCCCGGCTGGCAACCGCCACGATCTCCACTGCCTCCGACTCGCGGGCGCCATCGAGAAACAGGCGGTTGATCCGCGCGGTGGAGATGATCCCCCACTTGATCGGCATCGGCCGGCACCCTACTGCGACCCCGGCCCCGCGTGGCGGCCAGCATAGACTCAGCGCCTTGCCCAGCGAGCTCACCGCGTTCGGGCCCGGACGCGTCAATCTGATCGGGGAGCACACCGACTACAACGACGGGCTGGCCCTTCCGTTCGCGATCAGCGAGGGTGTGTCCGTGCGGGCTCGCCCACACGCGGGACGACGCATCGAGGTCTTCGCGGCCGACCTGGACGCGTACGACGACTTCGACGCCGAGGCGCCGGCACCGGTGGGCGGCTGGCGGGCCTTCGCCCGCGGCGTGGTGGCGGAGCTGTCGCGGTCGGGTATGCGAGTCGGCGGCGCCCGACTGCTGATCAGCGGCACGGTGCCGCGGGGCGGCGGGCTGTCATCGTCGGCCGCCCTCGAGGTGGCTCTGACGATCGCGCTGATCGCGGTCGCGGGAGAGCCCGAACCAGACCGGCTGGAGCTGGCCAAGCTGTGTTCGCGAGTCGAAAATGAGTGGGTCCGGGCCCGCACCGGGTTGCTCGACCAGATCGCGTCGCTGTTCGGCCAGCGCGAGCGCGCGCTGCGGATCGATTTCCGCTCGCTGGACGTGCGTTCGGTGGTGCTCGAGCTTGACGATTTCAAGCTCGTGACGGTCGACTCGGGCGAGCGCCATTCGAACGCGGCTTCGGGCTACAACGAGCGGCGGTCCGAATGCGCTCGCGCCTGCGAGCGCCTCGGGATCGCCAGCCTGCGCGACGCGACGCTGGAGATGGCCGAGACGCTCCCGGACCCGCTGGCGGCTCGCGCCCGCCACGTGATCACCGAGAACGAACGCGTGGAGGCGGCGGTGGCCGCGCTCGAGCGCCACGAGCTCGCCGCGCTCGGCCCGCTGCTCGACGCCTCGCACGAGAGCCTGCGCGACTGCTTCGAGATCTCCACCCCGGCCGTCGAGGGAGCCGTGGCGGGGCTGCGCGACGCCGGCGCCATTGGTGCGCGCATCATCGGGGGCGGTTTCGGCGGGCACGTCCTGGGCCTGCTGCCCCCGGGCACGGCCATTCCGGCGGAGGCGCTCGAGGTGCGTCCGGGGCCCGGCGCCAGACTGGTGGATCGATGAGCGATGCGGTGCCAGTCGGGCCGGAGGGGTGACGGCGGAGGATGTGGTGGCAGTCGCGCGCGGGCGCGGCCGGGCTGACGGCCGGCGCGTGGCGACGATGCAGCGCGGCGCCGAGGTCGTCGCGGTGCTCGACCTGCGTGCGCCGCGGCGGCCGGCGCCCGGGGCCGCCGCCGCGCGGGCGGCCGTGCGCGAACGGGTTGCGGGTCCGGGACCGGATCGCTTCCTGGCGCCGGAGCTGGGCTCGGCCGAGGCGCTGGTGCGCTCGGGGGAGTTGCTGGAGGCGGTCGAGGGTCGGGTGGGGGAGTTGGCGTATGGTGGTGGGCGGGTCGGGGGTGCTAGGGGGGTCGGGTGCGGGGTGAGGGAGCCCCGCATGGGCGTCGGGGGTGCCTAAGGGGGGTCGGGTGCGGGGTGAGGGAGCCCCGCATGGGCTGTCGGGGGCCGCCGCAACCACCCATTCCCGGGCGTGCGTCAGAGTCAAACTCGTGTCCAACGTGGCCTCGCGCGGCACGTTTCCGGCGCCCACGGCCGGGTTCGTGCACATGGCCGACGGGGCCGGGTCGAGAGTCACGTTTTTAGCCCAACCCCGATCCGGTCACCGGGCCCTGAACAACGTGCCGCTCAACCTCGCTCGCTTAGCCGTCGTCCACGTTAACCATGCATGGCATGTTGTTCGTGACGCTCGCCCCTGGCGCCGGGTCGAGGTGCACGTTGTTCATGGGCTCCTCCCCAGCTGCCGTTCCCCTCAGCGAGCGATCGCGCGCGCTGGAGGCCCCGCGCGGCCGCGGCCGCTGACCCACCTCCCCAGCTGCCGTTCCCCCCAAGAGCCGTCCGTCCCGCCCGCGAAACCCCCCGGCAGAGCGCCACCGCTTCCTAAACGACCTCCCGCAGTGCCGGATACAGCTGCTCGAAGCGCGCGCGCTGCTCGGCGTAGATCTCCACCCACTCCGTCACCGGGTCGATCGTCTCACGGGGCTGAACCGTGGCTGCGACCGCGGCGTGGACATCGGGCCAGGTGCCGGCGGCGACGCCGCCGAGCAGCCCTGCGCCAAACGCGGCCCCTTCGTCGACGGCCACCCGTTGCAGAGGCAGCTCGAGGACCGAGGCCAGGATCTGGAGCCACAGGCGGCTGCGGGCGCCGCCGCCCGACACCCGACCGAGCTCCGCCCGCCCACCCAGGGCGGCGACCAGGTCGAGCGAATCTCGCAGGCCGAACGCGACGCCTTCGAGCGCGGCTCGGGTGAGCGCGCCGCGGTCGTGGCGCAGGCTCAGGCCGGCAAACGCGGCGCGGGCATCGGGGTCGGCGTGGGGGGTCCGTTCGCCGGCGAGGTACGGCGCGAACAGCAGCCCCTCGGTTCCCGGCGGCCAGGTCTCGGCCTGCACCAACAGCTCGTCATAGGGCAAGCCCGGCGCGATCGTGTCACGCAGCCAGCGCAGCGATCCAGCGGCCGACAGCATCACGCCCATGGCGTGCCACGCGCCCGGCACCGCGTGGCAGAAGGCATGCACGCGCGCCTGGGGATCGGCGGTGAAGCGATCCAGCGCCGCGAACACCACACCCGAGGTGCCCAGCACGACCGAGATCGGACCCGGACGATCCACGCCCACGCCGAGCGCGCCGGCCGCCTGATCTCCGGCGCCGGCCGCGACCGGCGCGCCGTCGGCGGTGTGGCCGGAGACGGCCGGACTCTCGAGCGCGGGCGGCAGCCAGGCGGGGTCCACGCCCAGTGCCTGCACGACCTCCTGGCTCCACTGGCGCGCCGCCACCTCGAGCAGCAGCGTCCCCGACGCATCGGAGACGTCGGTGGCGTGCTCGCCGCACAGCCGCAGGCGCACATAATCCTTGGGCAGCGCGATCCGCGCGATCCGCCCATACACCTCGGGCTCATTCCGGGCCAGCCACAGGAGCTTGGGCGCGGTGAAGCCCGGCAGGGCACGGTTGCCGGTCAGCGCGATCAGGCGCTCGAGCCCGATCTCGGCCTCGAGCTCGGCGCACTCGGCGCCGGTGCGCTGGTCGTTCCAGAGGATGGCCGGGCGCAGCACCTGGCCGGCTCGATCGAGCGCCACGAGTCCGTGCATCTGTCCGCTCAGCCCGATCCCGGCCGGGGCGCCGGCGTCGGCGCGCAGCGCGGCCAGCACCGACTGCGTGGCCTCCCACCAGTCGTCCGGGTCCTGCTCGGCCCAGCCGGGCATCGGCGTCGACAAGCGGGTACGAGGACTCGGCGCGGGCCAGCACGGTGCCGTCGGCGGCCAGCGCCAGCCCCTTGACGCCGGAGGTGCCCACGTCGATCCCGACTACGGGACCGGTTGCGCGCGTGTCACTCACGCACCCAGGGCGGCATAGACGAGCTCGTATGCGCGCACCGCATCCTTGTGCTGCTGGGCGTCGCGCAGCGCGGCATCGTCGACCTTGGCCGCGATCGAGTCGATGAACCGCCACTGGATCACCGAACGCTTGACGGCGGCGACCTGGTCCTCGGTGTACGGGTACAGATCGAATCCCAGACGCTCGCCGGCGGAGCCGTAGCCGCAGCGGCGCAACTCGATGGCGAGCTCGAGCGTCTCCATGAACGCGGTGGCGCCGACCATGTTGTCGTCGTCGGTCACGCCCCAGCCCGAGTTGGCGTGCAGGTGACCCAGCAGCCCCTCGGAGGCGAGCAGCGCCGCGTACTCGGGCAAATGCTCGCCGTTCATGATCAGGTGCTGCCAGTCCATGTTGATCTGGACGTTGTCGAGACCCTGCGCCTGCAGCTTGCGCACGACGAACAGGCACATCCCGATGTTGCGCATCAGGATCTTCATGGCGGGCTCCGAGTTCTTGTGCTCGAGCAACAGCTTGACGCCGTGGCGCGCGCAGATCTCGGCCGCCTCGGCCAAACCCTCGATCAGCCAGCGCCAGGAGTCGACGTAGGGAGTCTGGAACGGGTAGTTGTAACCCTCGCCGCCCGGCCAGATGATCAGGTGGGCTCCGAGCGACCCGGCGAACTCGGCCGCCTCGCGCACGATTCGCCGGGCCTCGTCGCGCAGCTTGCGATCGGGGTGCACGAGCCCACCGCGGCCGAACCGCGGATCCAGATGCAGGCCGCCGGCGATGCAGTAGACGTCGTGATCCGGTCCGAGCGCCGAGGTGACCTCGTCGAGATTGTCGGGCGAGAGCTCGCCCGGGTAGTGGAACTCGTAACCGTCGATCAGGTCCCCCAGTCCCTCGACGGCGCGCTGGACCTTGGCCGCGACGGGTTCAGGCTCGTAGCTGTGCTCGGGCTGGTAACCGCCGGGTACGAATCGCGTGATCATCGGACCGAAGGCCCAGATGCCGAGGCTGGTCTTCATCGCTGCACCTCCGGGACGTGGGGGCCGAGCGCTCGGATCCCCGGGTGGGATGCTCGCGGCCGAGCGCTCGACGCTCGGGGCCGAGCGCTCGGATCTTACGGCTCGAATCGCCGCTCAGCGCGGCGCGTTAGCGATAACATGGCGACCGTAGGCTTGGGACACCGGGCTGATGAACAAGGTGGGCGATAACAGACGGGCGCGCCGCCCCCGGGCGGTTGTGATGTCGGATGTCGGTCGCCTGGCCGGCGTCTCGCACCAAACCGTCTCCCGCGTGATCAACGGCAGTCCCCACGTGCGCCCCGAGACCCGTGAACGCGTTCTGGCAGCGATGCGCGAGCTCGGTTACCGGCCGAACTCGGTAGCGCGGGCGCTGGTCACCGGGCGCTCAAACATGCTCGGCGTGGTGAGCTTCGACACCACGCTGTACGGGCCGGCCTCGACGCTGTTCGGGATCGAGCGGGCGGCCCACGAGGCGGGCTACTTCATCATCGTCGCCAGCCTCAAAGCGCTGGACCGCTCGTCGGTCGCCGATGCCGTGGAGCGGCTGCGGCGCCAAGGCGTGGAAGGCATCCTGGCGATCGCGCCGCTCCAGGACGCGGCCGACGCGCTGCTGCACGCGCCCGCGGACGTCCCGCTGGTCGCGGTCGAGGCGGGGCCGGACGACGTCGTCCCGGTGGTGGCGGTGGACCAGTTCGCGGGCGCCGCCGACGCGACGCGGCACCTGCTCGACCTGGGGCACGAAACCGTGTGGCACATCGCCGGACCCCCGGAGTTTCTCGAGTCGCGCCAGCGACTTGAGGGCTGGCGGACGACGCTCGAGCAGGCCGGGATCGAGTCGCCCCCGGTCCTGACCGGGGACTGGAGCGCCCGCTCGGGGTATGACCTCGGTCGCCGGGTGGCCGCCGAGGCGCACGTGACCGCGATGTTCGTCGCCAACGATCAGATGGCGCTCGGGGTGCTGCGCGCGATGCACGAGGCCGGCCGTGAGATCCCGGGCGAGCTCAGCGTGGTCGGGTTCGACGACATTCCGGAGGCGCCCTACTTCACGCCACCGCTGACGACGATCCGGCAAGACTTCGACGAGATGGGGACCCGCAGCCTGCGGTTGCTGTTGCGCTCGATCGAGGCCGGGGAGCCGGTGCCGGCGGGCTCCCGGGTGCGGCCCGAGCTGATCGTACGAGCGAGCACGGCGGTCGCGCCGGGTAGCCGCAGGCGATCAAACCGCGATTGACACGCGCGTAATGTGATCGCTAACATCGCTGTTTCTCGCGCGTCCACAGAGGAGAGGAGACAGCGGTCGGGATGGCGGCGGCGGGCGGACATCGTTTGCCGGGAAAGACGCACGTCGCGGCGAGTGGACCGGCTCGGTGTCGCGCCTCGGCGCACGACGTTGTGCCCGTCCAGCAGAAGCGTTGTCGCATGGTTAATTCGATTGGACACGGCCCCATGACTTTGAAAGCGTACGAGCGCAGGCCGTGTCGCCCATAGGAGAGGAGTGAGGATGCCGGACAGCGAGTATTTCGGGGACGCGATCGAGCGCCTCGGGTTGGATGAAACCAAGGCGGACCCCGAGTATTTCGGGGATGCGATCGAGCGCATGGAGTGGGATGAACGCAAGGAGGACGACAGTCCTCACAAGGCGTGGCGCCAGTTCACGCGCCGCACCGCATTGACCGGCGGCGCCGCCGGGGTGGCGGCGATGATCCTCGAAGCCTGCGGTGGGAGCAGCAAGTCAAGCTCGACGGCGAGCGCCGCCAGCGGAAGCGCCGCATCTTCGATCTTCGGCGTGAGCAAGAGCTACAAGTTCACGTTCGTCAACCACGTGACCACCAACACGTTCTTCGTCCCCACCCAGTATGGGGCGGCGGACGCCTGCAAGCTGCTGGGCTGCTCCTATCAGTGGACCGGCTCGCAGACCAGCAACGTGTCGCAGATGGTCAACGCGATCAACACCGCGGTCAGTGCGGGCGTGGACGGGATCGCGACGACGCTGATCGACCCCACCGCGTTCAACGCACCGGTGTCCAAGGCCCTGGCCGCGGGAATCCCGGTGGTGGCCTACAACGCCGACGAGCCGACGAACGCGCGGCTGGCCTACATCGGCCAGGATTTGTTCCTGTCGGGCCAGGAGATGGGCACGCACATTGCCCAGCTGGTGCCGTCGGGCGACGTGGCGCTGTTCATCGCCACCCCTGGCTCGGCCAACATCCAGCCGCGGATCAACGGCGCCAAGGACACGCTGAAGTCGCATCCCTCGATCACGACTCATACGGTCGCGACCGGTGCGGCGATCCCGGCCGAGCTCACCGTGATCCAGTCCTACGCCCAGGGCCATCCCAACACCAAGGGCATGTTCGCGGTCGACGCGGGCTCGACCCAGGGCGTCGCCCAGACGATCCAGAAGCAGGGCCTGAAGGGCAAGGTCAAGGGCGGCGGCTACGACCTGCTGACGCCCACGATTGACCTGTTGGCAAATGGGTACATCCAGTTCACGATCGACCAGCAGCCCTACCTGCAGGGGTTCTTCCCGGTGCTCGAGCTGTATCTGTATCTCGCCTCGCAGAAGCTGACGGGCATCGCCGACGTCAACACCGGTCTGAAGTTCCTCGACCAGACCACGGTCAAGCCCTACGTGACCACCAAGAGCCGCTACGAGGGCAGCTCGACGAGCGCAGGAGTTACGAAGGCCTGAGTGAGCGCCGCGGGTAGCATTCCGGGAAGGAGGAGGCTGACCTAGCTCGTGGCCGTCGAGCCGACAACCACGCCGGCGCCCGTTCCAGGCAAAGGGGCGCCGGCCGACGGGACCAGCGGTCTCAGCTTGGCCGGAGTGCTCAGGCGGTTCGTGACGCTGCGCGAGGGCAGCATCATCGTGGTCACGATCGCGACCGCGATCTACTTCTTGGCCTCCAGCAGCCGGTTCGGGAGCGGCAACAATCTCAAGAACCTGCTGCCGTACTTCGCGCCCTACGCGATCATGGCGGCCGGCGAGGTGTTCGTGATGATCAACGGCGAGATCGACCTCTCGATCGGCGCCATGTACCTGTTCATCCCGTTCTGGTTCCACTCCCTGCACGACACCGGCATGGGGTTGTATCCGGCGCTGATCCTCGCTCTGCTCAGCGCCGGTGCGCTCGGCGTGCTGAACGGGTTGTTCGTGACAGTGCTGCGGATCTCCTCGTTCGTGGCCACGCTGGGGATGCTGTTCGTGTTAGACGGCGTGACACTGGTGATGTCGCACGCCACCCCGGTGAGCACGCCCGGCACCGCCGTGGTCGGCGTCAACACGTTCTCGCAGATCTTCGGCGCCGGCACCTACTCGGAACTGATCTGGGCGCTCGGGATCGTGATCATCTTGCAGGTGATCCTCAGCTTCACCCGCTGGGGGATCTACACGGTCGCCGTGGGCGGCAACCGGCTGGGGGCGGCGGAGGCCGGCATCAGCGTCCGCGGGAACATGCTGCGCAACTTCGCCCTGTGCGCCATGCTGGCCGGGCTCACCGGAATCCTCGAGGCCGTACGCACGACGACCGCGACGCCGGATCCCTCGGCATCCAACGAGATCCTGTTCCAGGCGATCTCGGCGGCGGTGATCGGTGGCACGCTGCTACGCGGCGGTTCGGGCACCGTCGTGGGAGCGCTGATCGGGGCGCTGTTCTTGGGGATCCTGTATGACGGCCTGATCCTCAAGGGCGTCAACGCCAACTACGAGAACCTGTACCTGGGGATCGCGATCCTGCTGGCGATGGCGATCAACGCATACGTCGAGCGAGTCCGGACCGGGGCGCGCGGCGGTGGCTGACGAAGTCCTGGCCGGAGAGCGGATCGTTGGCCCGGAGTCGGCGCCCGACGACGTGCTCCGGGTCGAGCACGTGGCCAAGCGGTTCGGGCCGATCACCGCGCTGCGCGATATCAACCTGCACCTGCGCAAGGGCGAGGTGCTCGCGCTCCTCGGCGACAACGGCGCCGGCAAGTCGACGCTGGTCAAGATCCTGTGCGGCTTCCACCACCCAGACAGCGGCTCGATGTGGCTGAAGGGCGACACGTACGCGCCCAAGAACGTCGACGATGCACGGGCCCACGGGGTCGACACGGTGTTCCAGGACCTGGCGCTGGTCGACGAGCTGTCGGTCTACCAGAACCTGTTCCTGCGCCGCGAGAAGGTGCACCGGCCGATCCCGCTGGTGTCCAACGCGCTGATGCGCCGCGAGGCCCGCAAGGCATTGGATGAGATCGGGATCAACATCCCGCGGCTCAACGTGCCGGTGGCGCGGCTCTCCGGCGGTCAGCGCCAGGCGATCGCGGTCGCGCGCACGATCTCCGGCGACGCCGACATCATCCTGCTCGACGAGCCGCTGGCGGCGATGGGCGCGAAGGAGGGGGCGATGATCCTCGACCTGATCGCGCGGCTGAAGTCCGAGGGCAATGTGTCGATCATCATGATCGTTCACAACTACGTGCACGTGTTCCAGGCCGCGGATCGCGTGAGCCTGATCCAGGACGGGGTCATCTCGCTGGACAAGGCCACCGCGGAGACCTCGATCGAAGAGCTCAACGAGATCGTCGTCGAGGAGTACCGTCGCGCCCGGCTCGCCGAGCAGCGCGGCAACGGGGCGGCGGCTGGAACCGACGGGTCCGGTTGAACGCCGCAACGCTCGCCCGGCGGTGACCGCTCACTCATACGCGATCGGCGTCGACTTCGGCACGGAATCAGGGCGCGCCCTGTTGCTCGACCTCGCCTCCGGCGAGGAGCTGGCGGTCGGCGTGGTGGCCTATCCCCACGGCGTGATCGACCGGACGCTGCCCGCCACGGGCGAGCCATTGGCGGCCGACTGGGCGCTGCAGGATCCAGACGACTGGGTCACGGTGTTGGAGGACGCGATTGCCTACGTGGTGGCCGAGGCGGGGATTGAGCCGGGGCTGGTGGTGGGCTTGGGGGTCGACTTCACCTCGTGCACCGTGCTCCCGGTCGATGCCGAGGGGGAGCCGATGTGCAAGTACGAGCACTGGCGCCCGCGGCCGCACGCCTGGCCGAAGCTGTGGAAGCACCACGCCGCCCAGCCGGTGGCCGATCGGCTGACCCAGGTGGCGCTGGAGCGGGACGAGGCGTTCCTGTCCCGTTACGGCGGCCGGATCTCCTCCGAGTGGTACTTCCCCAAGCTGATCGAGCTGTGGCGCGAGGACCGGGAGATCTACGACGAGGCGTACGCGTTCATCGAGGCGACCGACTGGGTGGTGTGGTGGCTGACCGGCCGGGAGATCCGGCAGAGCTGCACCGCGGGCTACAAGGCGATGTGGTCGCCTGAGGAGGGCCTCCCGCCTCGCGCCTACTTCGAGGCTGCCTACCCCGGCTTCGACACCCCGGGCGAGAAGCTCGGTCACGCGTTCGTGCCGCTGGGCACGCGGGCCGGCACGCTGACCGCTGATGCCGCGCAGGCGATCGGACTGCCGGACACGGTGGCAGTGGCCGTCGGCAACGTCGATTCGTTCGTGTCGATGCCGGGCGCCGGCGTGGAGCATCCCGGAACCTACGTGATGGTGGTCGGGACCTCGATCTGCGACATGGTGCTCGACACCCGCGAGGTGCGTTTGCCTGGGATCACCGGCGTCGTCCGCGACGGGATCCTGCCTGGGCTGTACGGGTATGAGGCGGGACAGGTCGCCGTGGGCGACATGCTGGCCTGGTTCGTCGATACGGTCGGCGGCTCCTACCAGGCGCTGGAGAGCCAGGCGGCGCGCCTGCAACCCGGCGAGACCGGGCTGGTCGCCCTCGACTGGTGGAATGGCAATCGCACGATCCTGGCGGACGCGGACCTCACGGGGGCGATCCTCGGCCTGACGCTGCACTCAACCGAGGACCAGATCTACCGCGCATTGCTGGAGTCGATCGCATTCGGCAACCGCCGGATCATGGACAACTTCGAGGAGCATGGCCTCGAGCTCACCCAGATCGTCGCCTGCGGCGGGATCGCCGAGCGCAGCCCGCTGGTGATGCAGCTGATCGCGGACACCAGCGGGAAGGCCGTGGAGGTCCCGGCATCGACCGAGGTGCCCGCGCGCGGCGCAGCGCTGTTTGGCGCCGTCGCCGCCGGCTACTTCGACGACATCGCCGGTGCGATCGAGGCCACACGACCCGGTGTGGCTCGCAGCTACCGGCCGGATCGGACTGCGTCAGCCATCTACGACCGGGTGTATGCCGTGTATCGCGGGCTGTACGAGCTGCTCGGCCGGCGCGAAGCGTCGTGGCTGCACGAGCTCAAGCGCATCCGCACCAACCAGAGGAGAGTCTCGTGAATCTCGCCGGCCAGCGGCCCCGCATCGGACTGCTCGGGATCATGCAGGAGCTCTACGACGACATGATCCCGGGGATTACGGACCACCAGGCCGAGTACGCCGGGCGGGTGGCCGCCCAGTTATCTCCGGTGGCGGAGGTCGTGTTCACGCGGCCGGCGCGGCACCGCGAGGACGTCGAGACGATCGCCCGGGAGCTGGTCGCGAGTCCCGTCGACGGCATCGCGATCGTGATGCTCACCTACGGCCCGGCGATGCGGACGGTCCGCGCGCTGCTCGAGACACCCGTGCCGCTGCTGCTGGCCAACATTCAGCCCGAGCGCTCGGTGACCGCGGCCTGGGACATGGCGGACCTGACCTACAACCAGGGAATCCATGGAGCCCAGGACCAGGCCAACGCACTGGTTCGCACCGGGGTGCCGTTCTCGGTGATCACCGGCGACTGGCAGTCGGAGGAGTTCGCGCGCGCATTCGAGGATTGGGCCCGCGCCGCGCACACCGTGACCACGCTCAAGCGGACCACGATCGGGCTGCTCGGCTACCCGATGAACGGCATGGGCGACATCCGCTATGACCCCCCCGCGATGCTGCGGCGGATCGGACCGACGATCGTCAGCGAGGACCTGGGCGCGCTCGTGCAGCGAGTCGGAGACGTGAGCGACGACGAGGTGGATTCTCTTCTGCGCGAGCACCAACAGCGGTTCGAGGTGGCGCCCGAGTTGCCGCCCGAGCGCCATGCTTACGCCGCGCGCCTGGAGCTCGCGATCCGCGCGATGCTGGCGGACGGTGGCCACCGGGGGTTCTCGTTCCACTTCGACTCGATCGGCGGCGATGGCCGCTTCGAGCAGCTGCCGCTGCTGGCCGCGTCGGATCTGATGGCCGACGGCTATGGCTACGCGGCCGAGGGCGATACCAACACGGCAGCGCTGATGTGCGCCGCCCAGACCCTGATCGGCGACGCGCACTTCAGCGAGATGTACGCGATGGACTGGGAGCTCGACTCGGTGCTGATCAGCCACATGGGGGAGGGCAACTGGAAGATCGCCCGCAGCGATCGGCCGGTGCGGCTGATCGATCGGGAGCTGGGCATCGGCCGCCTGTCAAACCCTCCCACGCCGGTGTTCTCGGCCGAGCCCGGCATCGCTACGACGGCTGCGCTGGTCCCACTGGAGGGGGAGTTCTACCGGCTGGTCGTCGGTCACGGCGAGGTGCTCGATACGCCCGAGCTGCCGAATGTCGAGATGCACTACTTCCACTTCCGCCCCGCCGCCGGGATGGAGCCGTTCATGGACGCGTGGCTGCGACTCGGCGCGCCGCATCACTTCGTGACCAATCTGGGCGATCACGCCAATCGCTGGCGGCGGGTGGCAGAGCTGCTGGAGCTGGACTACGAGGAGATCTAGTGTCACGAATCTCCGACTCGGGACGCTGGCCGTGAGCGTCGCCGCGCTTCGCGAGCAGGTTCTGGCGGCCAACCTCGCGCTGCCGGCACACCGGTCTGGTGACGCTCACATGGGGGAACGTCAGCGGCATCGACCGCGACAGCGGTTTGGTGGTGATCAAGCCGAGCGGCGTCTCCTACGAGAGCATGGAGGCGGACGATCTGGCGGTGGTCGATCTCCAGGGCGAAATCGTCGAAGGTGACCGGCGGCCCTCGACCGACACGCCCACTCACCTGGCGTTGTATCGCGCCTTCGAGCCGATCGGCGCCGTCGTGCACACGCATTCCACATGGGCCACCGCGTGGGCCCAGGCGCAGCGCGAGATCCCGGTGCTGGGTACCACGCACGCGGATCTGTGCCCGCATCCGATCCCGCTCACCCGACCGTTGACCGACGAGGAGATCGCGACCGATTACGAGGGCGCCACCGGCACGGCACTGATCGAGGCCGTATCGGGACTCGGTCCCGAAGAGCTTCCCTGCGCGCTGGTGCGCGGCCATGCGCCGTTTTGCTGGGGCGCGAGCCCGGCCCAGGCGGTGGAGAACGCCGTGACGCTCGAGCACGTGGCCCGCCTGGCGCTGCTCACGGGCGTGCTCAATCCGGCCGCGGCTCCGCTGCCCGACGCGGTCAGGGAGAAGCATCACCAGCGCAAGCACGGGCCGCAGGCCTACTACGGGCAGCCTTGAGCCGGCCGGCCATCGAGGTCGTGATCGCGGACGACGCAGTGGCCCGCTTGGCGGCCTACCTGGCGAGCCGCCCAGCAGCGCCGGCGCTGCTGGTGATGGATCTCAACACCAGGGAGGCGATGGGCGCGCGCGTTGGAGACCAGCTGCGCAGCGCGAGCCTGGACTGCCACGAGCTGTTGTTCTCCAGGCGGCACGGACTGCTCGCCGACGAACAGCAAGTCGCGCGCGTGCGCCAGCGGTTGACGGCGATGGGGGCGGCCGGCCGATCGCCGTTGGCTCCGGAGTGATCACCGACATCGTTCGCTACGCGGCGCATCGGTGCGGCGTCGATTTCATCAGCGTCCCCACCGCGGCGTCGATGGACGGCTACGCATCGTCCGGTGCGGCCCTTCAGCGCGCGGGAGTGAAGGTCACCTTCGCTGCCCGTGCGCCGGAGGCGATCTTCGCGGACCCGCGGGTGGCGGCGGCCGCGCCGCGGGAGCTGACCGTGGCCGGCGTGGGTGATCTGCTGGCCAAAGCCACCGCCCGGGTGGACTGGCTGGCCGCCAGCCTCCTGTACGGCGAAGCCTTCGACGAGCAGGTGGACCGGCGCGTGCTCGAGCCGCTGTCGTTCGCCGCGTCGAACGCGGAGGCGATCGTGTCGGGCGACGTTGACAAGGTTCGGGCGCTGCTGCTGGGGTTGGTGCAGTCGGGCGTGGCGATGGCGAGCGTGGGCAGCTCGCGGCCGGCCAGCGGGTGCGAGCACCACGCGTCGCATCTCTGGGACCTCCTCGCCGCGCGCGGGCTGCGCGCCCACCACTCGCATGGCCTGCAGGTGGGATACGCCACCCGATTTGCGATGCGGCTGCAGCGTTACGCATTCGGCGGTGGGCTGACCCATATTCGTGAGCCGATGCCGGTCGCCGATCCGCTCGGCGCCGGCGCCCGGGAGTGGCTCGGCGAGCCGTCGGCGGAGATCGCCACGGCGGTCGAGCAGAAGTGCCGGTTCGCCGCCCGACCCGATCCCGGCTGGCCCGCGGACCCAACCCAGTGGGCGCGGCTGCGGAGCCAGATCGCGCCCGCGCTCAAGCTGTTCGATCGCGTCGAAGCGGCGCTGTCCTCAGTTGGCATCCCGGCTGAGCCGGGCTACCTCGGCATCGACGAGCGCACGTTGCGAGCCACATTCCGGTACGCCACGCGGTTGCGCGCCCGCTACACGGTGGTCGACTTCCTGGAGGGTCAGGGCGCGCTGGAGCAGGCGCTGGACGTCATGCTGAGACCCTAAATCGGCTCGACGCTCAGCGCGCGTAGCTCCGCCAGGCGGGTCTCGCCCTCGGGGCCGAGCTCGTACATCGTCTCGCCATCGGGGTCGATCTCGGTAGGCCGGATCAGGTCGGTTTCGATCATTGCCTGCCAGGTCCGCTTGAGAGTGTCCTCACGGACCTCGAACTCCCACGCGATCAGACCCAGGCTGGCCGAGCCGAACTCGTCGATCGTCTCCAACACGTCCTTCAGCGCGACCATTCCACTCACCAGGGGCGCCGGTGAGCCGGCCGGCTTCGTGGGCCGTGCGCCGCGCCTCCAGCGCACGACCCAAGATCTACACGAAGCCCGGCCGAGCCCCGTCGAGCGTGCCTGCCCCTATCGCCCCACCAGAGGGAGTTTCGCCGCGCGCCCCTCTCCCCAGCCGCGCACGCACGACATCGCTGGTCAGCGTTCTGGCAAATTGCGGAAGACAGGGGGTGGCGAATAGCGCATACCCTACTCTTCCCTGTCAAATCGTGACCAATCTGGACGGCGGTCAGCGCGGGTGGCGAAACCGCGACCGGGACGTGCGCGACACGGTCACTAGCCCGTCGCCACCGGCCGCTCCGGATCGGTGATCCAGTCGCTCCACGACCCCAGATAGAGCGCGGGGCGAAACCCGGCCAGCTCCAGGGCCAGCACCTCATGCGCCGCGGTCACGCCCGACCCGCAGTACGCGCCCAGCTCGAGTTCGTCCCGGACTCCGAGTTGCGCGAACTCCGACCGCAGCGTCGCGGGATCCAGAAACCGACCGGACGCATCCAGGTTCAGGGTGGTGGGGCGGCTGACAGCGCCGGGAATGTGCCCGGCCACGGGGTCGATCGGCTCCTGTTCGCCGCGGAAGCGCTCCGGCGCGCGGGCGTCGAGCAGCACGCCGTGCCGTGCCGTCAGCGCCGCCTGCTCGGCGTCGAGCAGCGGCATGCCGCCAGCGCGCGCCAAAAAGTCTCCCGGCGAGTGCGACACAGGGCCGGACTCCAGGGCATAGCCGGCTTGACGCCAGCTCTCCAGCCCGCCGTCGAGCACGCGCACGCGGGGATGGCCGAAGTAGCGCAGCAGCCACCAGGCGCGCGCCGCCGCCGTGGCTGGACCGCCGTCGTAGACGACTACCGGCCTCGCGGCCAACACCCCGGCGCGCCGCATCGCGGCGGCGAACGCGTGGGCCGCGGGCAGCGGATGACGGCCGCCGGTCCCGGGCGGGCCCGCGAGCTCGGCACCAAGGTCGATGAACGCCGCTCCCGGGATGTGACCGCCGAGGTAGTCCTCCAGGCCTGGCCCATGCGACACGTCCCAGCGGATGTCGAGGACGACCGGGGACTCGGAATCTGAGGCGCGGGACAGCGACGCATGCAGCTGGTCAGCGGAGGTGAGCGGCGACGCTCGGTGGGGGGAAGGGCTGACGCTCACCAGCGGTCGTGCACGTGCTCTCGGATCAGCCGGTCATAGACGTCTGAGACGCCGGCAAGCTGGCGTTCGCTGAGCGACGGGAGGCCGGCACTGGCAGCATTGGCCGCGACCTGAGACGGGTTCCGCGCGCCCGGGATGCCAGTGGCACTCGCGCGATCACGCCAACGCCGGCCTCGCGAGCGGCCGGCAGCACCTGCTCGAGCGGTTTGAGGCGCAGGCAGTTGAGAATTATCTGGACGGTGGCGACATGGGGTCGGGCGATGGCCGCCAGGGCTTGCCGGCAGGTCTCCACGGATACGCCGTAGGCTCGAATGCGGCCCTCGCCCACCATCTCGTCGAGCGCGGCGAACACAGCGTCGTTCCCGTACACGCCGTCCGGCGGACAGTGGAGCTGGACGAGATCGAACCGATCGGCGCCGAGGTTGGCGCGGGAGCGGTCGTTCCAGGCCCGGAAGGCGGAGCGGTTGTAGTGCTCGCTGCGCTGTTCCACCCGCCGGCCCATCTTGGTCGCCACGATCAGCTCGGGATGCCGGTGCGCGAGCTCCCCGCAGAACTGCTCGCTGCGCCCATCCCCGTACACGTCGGCGGTGTCCAGGAACGTGATACCCGCAGCGACCGCGGCCTCGAGCGTGGCGCGGGCGTCGGCGGGCTCCACCGATCCCCAGTCGGCCCCGAGCTGCCACGTCCCCAGCCCGACGACGCTCACCTCCCGCTGCAGCCGTTCGATGCGCCGCTGCTCCATGGCGCGGCATCCTCGCAGGTGCCGCCTGCCAAGACCGGGCACAATCCCGGCCCATGAACCAAGCATCATTGACAGCCGCCGAGGACAAGATGCGTGCCGCCGGACAGCCCGAGGAGGCGATCGCCAGCTTCCGCAGCGCGTATGAGAGACTCGTCTCCGGGGAGTCGGCGATGATTCCCACCGCCGAGCTGGAGCCGGCGGGCGAGGTGCCGATCCTGCAGGAACTGCCAGGCCCCGACGATGCCGCGGTGCTCGATCGCTGCGCCGCGATCAAGTTGAACGGCGGGCTGGCGACGACGATGGGGCTGCAGCGTCCCAAGTCCCTGCTGGAGGCCCGGGACGGCCGGACGTTCCTGGAGATCATCGTGGGGCAGACACTGGCGTTGCGCGAGCGCTACGGCGTGCGGTTGCCGCTGCTGCTGATGAACAGCGAGGCGACGCGCAGGGAGAGCCTCCGCGCGCTCGAGGCGATCGATGGCGTCGCGGTCGACGGACTCGCGCTCGACTTTCCCCAGAGCATGATCCCCAAGCTCGATCCCGAGTCATTGGCGCCGGCGCAGTGGCCCGCGGCGCCGGCGCTGGAGTGGTGTCCGCCGGGCCACGGCGACGTCTACGGCGCACTGCGGCGTTCGGGAATGCTCGCGGCGCTGCTGGAACGAGGCTTTCACTACGCGATGATCTCCAACTCGGACAACCTGGGGGCGACCTTCGACCCGCGGATTGCCACCCACATGGCCGCCGAGGGCATCCCGTTCCTGATGGAGGTCGTGGAGGGCACCGAAGCCGATCGCAAGGGCGGCCACATCGCGCGCCGGCGGCAGGACCGGCAGCTCGTGCTGCGGGAAACGGCGCAGACTCCATCCGAGGACGAGGAGTCGTTTCGCGATTTTCGGCGCTGGCGCTACTACAACACCAACAACCTGTGGCTCGACCTGCGGGCGCTCGATGGCATGCTGGAGGCGGGCGGCGGGGTGATGGCGCTGCCGTTGATCGTCAACCGCAAGACGGTCGACCCGCGAGACCCGGAGTCGACCCCGGTGCTGCAACTCGAGAGCGCGATGGGCGCGGCCATCGGAAGCTTCCCCGGCGCGCAGCTGTTGTGCGTGCCCCGCACCCGGTTCGTCCCAGTGAAGACGACGGACGATCTCCTGGTGCTCCGATCCGACGTGTACCAGGTCTCGGACGATCTGCTGGTGGAGCCCGTGCCCGAGCGACGCGGCGGGCTCCCGTTCGTGGAGCTGGACAAGCGCCACTACCGGCTGCTGGATCAGTTCGAGTCGCGCTTCCCGGCCGGCCCGCCCTCGCTGCGCAGCGCCATGCGGTTCGTGGTCGCACGGAGACGTGACCTTCGGCGCCGGCGTTGTGGTCCGCGGCCAGGTGCTCCTCGACGCCTCGGAGCCCAGGCGCATCGACCCGGGAACCGTGCTGGAGGGCTGAGAGCTCTCGGTGCGTCAGCTGCTGCGTCGTGACGCGGCGGGCTTCTTGGCCGCCGGCCGCGAGCGCGACGTGGTGCCCTTGCGCGCAGTCGTCCGGGCGGCGGTCGACTTGGCGGTCGTGGTCTTGGCGGCGGCGCTCCGGCCGCTAGTCTTGCTCGCGGCCGAACGGGCCCGCGGCTTGGCGGCGGCGCGGCCCGCGGTCCTCCGACTGGCGGTGCGAGTCGTGGTGCGGGACGTCGCGACCCCCATCAGCTTGTCCAGATCCTTGAGCAGCGTCTTATTCGTGCGCTGCGCGTCCCGGCGCAGTGCCCGCAGCCCTTTCTCGACCTCCTTGTACGCCGACTGAGCGCCCTTGCCGAGATCCGCGCCAAGTGTCTGCAACGCGGCGCTCGCCTCTTCCAGTGCCTTCTCGATCTGCGCGGTCGCGCGCTCGACTTCCTTGCGGGTGATCTTCGAGTTCCGCGAGCGAGTGCGCGTGGCACGGCGCGTGGCTGGCTTCTTGGCAGCGGGCATCAGCTGTCTCCTTTGTCGGCGATGAAGAGTTCCCTCAGGCGGTCTGACGCGGCAGCCTAACCACAAGCATCGACCGTTGCCACTCAGCCGTGTCGCAGCTTGTGCCGCCGTTGCGCCTCGATCACGCCGGTACACTGCTCGACGCACGACGCGATGACGTCCGCAGGTAACAAGGGGCTGGACGAGGACCGGCTGCGCCGGCTGATCGAGGCGGGACGCTCGCTGGTTGCCGAGCGCGAGCTCGAGCGGGTGTTTCAACGCCTGCTCGACGTGGCCCGGGACCTGACCGGGGCGCGGTATGCCGCAATCGGGATCCTGGACGACACCCGCCAGGGGCTGGCCGACTTCATCACCGCCGGAATCAATCCGGAGCGGCACAGCTTGATCGGTGACCTGCCCCGGGGGCGAGGCGTGCTCGGGTTGCTGATCTCCGAGCCGGAGCCGCTGCGCATGTCGAACGTCAGCGAGCATCCCCGGTCCTACGGCTTCCCGCCCGGGCACCCGGAGATGAACAGCTTCCTGGGCGTCCCCATCCTGATCCGAGGCGAGGCGTGGGGCAACCTGTATCTGACCGACAAGCACAGGGGCGAGTTCGACGAGTCCGACGAAGAGTCGGTCGTGGTGCTGGCGGCGTGGGCCGGGATCGCGGTCGAGAACGCTCGGCTCTACCGCCAGATGGATGAGCGCCGTCACGAGCTTGAACGCTCGCTGGCCGCGCTGGAGGCGACGTCCGAGATCGCCCGCGCGGTCGGCGGCGAGACCCGGCTCGATCGCGTGCTGGAGTTGATCGCCAAACGGTCACGGGCCCTGGTCGAAGCGTCAGGAGTGGCGATCCTGCTGCTCGAGGGCGACGGGTTCCTGGTCGCGGCCACCGCCGGCAAATTGCCGCGCGCGATCGTCGGGCGGCGTGTCTCGCACGGCGGTTCCCTGGCCGGGCGCGTGGTTGCCAGCGGCTGCGCCGAGCGCGTCGGCGACATCGCCGGCTCGCTGCGGTTCGCCCTCGGGGAGCTCGGAGTGCAGGCGACCGCCGGGATGTTTGTGCCGCTCCAGTTCCGGGGCGCCAACCTGGGCGTGATCGAGGCGTTCGATCGCCTCGACGGCCCTGAGTTCCGCGCTGAGGACGAGCGGATGCTGCTCGCCGCCGCCGCCAGCGCGGCCACGGCCGTGGCCACCGCCCAGTCGGTGGAACAGGATCGCCTGCGCCGGAGCCTCAAGGCCGCCGAGGAGGAGCGCCGACGGTGGGCGCGCGAGCTCCACGACGAGACGCTCCAGGGGTTGGGCGGGCTTCGGGTACTGCTGTCCTCCGCGCGGCGCAGCCCGGATGCCGAGACCCTCCGGGAGGCCGTGAACAGCGCTGTGGAGCAGCTCGGTGACGAGATCTCCAACCTGCGCGCGCTGATCACCGACCTGCGCCCGGCCGCGCTCGACGAGCTGGGCCTGGCCGCGGCGCTCGAGGCCCTGTTCGATCGCGTGCGGGCGATGCAGGGCCTGGAAATCGACGCCACGGTCGACCTCGCCCGAGAGGCGGGCCGCAGCGTCACCCGCTTGGATCCGGAGCTCGAGACGTCCGTATATCGCGTGATCCAGGAGGCGCTCACGAACGCCTACAAGCACGCGGAGGCCACCAAGGTCCGGATCGAACTGGTCGAGGGCGAGGGCGACATCACGCTCTGCATCCGGGACGACGGCAAGGGCTTCAACCCGGACGCGCCCTCCGAGGGGTTCGGCCTGGGCGGCATGCGTGAGCGGGTGAGCCTGGCCGGCGGCTCGCTCGAGATCTCCAGTTCGGGCACCGGCACCATGATCGACGTGTCGGTCCCGATCGCAGGAGTGCTCCCGCGGTCCGCGAGACACGGCCCGTAACGCCTCACGCCACTCGCGCTCGCCCAGCCCGGCGCCACCGTAGTCGGCACGGATTTGCCGCCGGGCGCCAGCAATTAGCATCGCGGCATGACCCCGGCGCCACGGATCGTGCTCGCTGGCGGGGGCCCGGCGGCGATCGAGGCCGCCCTCGCACTTCGCGATCTGGCCGGGGACCGGGTGGCGCTGGAGCTGATCGCGCCCGATCGCGACCTCGTGGTGCGGGCCTACGAGGTGCTCGCACCGTTTCACGAGGGACGCGAGCGGCGCTACCCGCTGAGCCAGATCGCGCAGGACCTCGACCTGGATCTGGTGCGCGATGCCCTGGCCCGAGTCGACCCCGGCGCGCGGACGGTTGCGCTGCGCTCGGGCGCCGTGCGTTCCTACGACGTCCTGCTGATCGCGGTGGGCGCAAAGCAGCTCGAGGCGGTGCGCGGTGCAATTCCGTTTCGCGGCGCCCGGGATGCGGCCAGCCTCAGATCGCTGCTGCTCGAATCGCACGCTGGGCATCACCGCAGCGTGGCGTTCGTGGTACCGGGAGGCCGGACCTGGGCGCTGCCGCTCTACGAGCTGGCGCTCCACACGGCTGCCTGGCTGGCGGAGCGCAACGTGGGGGCCATGCCGCTGGTGCTGGTCTCGCCCGAGGACCGTCCGCTGGCGGTGTTTGGGGCCCGCGCCAGTGCCGAGGTGGCGTCGCTGCTGGAGTCCCGCGGCGTGGAGTTCATCCGGGCTCACGCGGTCCGCCACGAGGCGGGTCGACTGCTGCTGGCCGGCGGCCAGGGCCTGGACGCCGACCTGGCGATCGCGTTGAGCCGACTGGCCGGTCCGGGTATTCCGGGATTGCCGCGCGACGACGAGGGCTTCATCCCGGTCCACGGCCAGGGCGCGGTGCCGGGAGTCGAGCAGGTGTACGCGGCGGGCGACGCGACCTCGTTCCCGGTCAAGCAGGGAGGCCTTGCCACGCAGCAGGCAGACGCGATCGCCCGGACGCTGGCCGCCGAGCTGGGAGCGCCGGTGCCGGAGGCCGAGCCGGCACCGGTGCTGCGCTCGGTCCTGTTCGCCGGACGCGAGCGGCGCTATCTGTTGGCCGAGCTCAGCGACAGACACGAGGAGAGCTCGCAGGCGTCAGAGACCCCGCTGTGGCCCGAGCCGAGCAAGCTCGTGGGCCGCTACCTGGCGCCCTACCTCGATGGCTGGGATGCGAACGACCGGGGCACGCCGGCGGGCAGCCCGAATCAGTAATCCATACGGAGGCGCGCGGGTAGCGGTGCCCGATGGCCGGCCGGAGGGGTACCTCTACGGTGGGACGCGTGCCAGTCCGCCTGAATCCCGACCCCGGCCAGCGCCACCGGGTAGTGGTGGTGGGGGGTGGGGTGGCTGGTCTGGAGGCGCTGATCGGTCTGCGCACGCTCGCGGGTGAGCGCGTGGAGCTCGAGCTCATATCCCCGGGCAGGATCTTCGCCCATCGCCCGTTCACGATCGCGGCGGCGTTCGGCTCATCCCCGGCGGCGGAGATCGAGATCGAGGAGCTGACCCGGGCGGTGAGCGCGTCCTGGACGGTCGACCACGTGAGCGCGGTCGATACCTCGCGCAACACGATCAGGCTCGCGGGCGGCGAGGAACGAGGCTTCGACTCTCTGGTCATGGCCCCGGGAGTGAAGTCCGAGCCGGCGATCCCCGGAGCGATCACGTTCGGCGCGGCTCGGGGGACCGAACGATTTCGGAGCGTGCTGGCGGAGTGCGAGCGCGGTCGGATCTCGCGGCTGGTGTTCGCGGTTCCGGCCAACTCGGGCTGGCCGTTGGCGATCTACGAGCTCGCGATCACGACCGCCCAGCATCTGCGGGCCGCCCAGGCGCGGGTGGAGATCACGCTGGTCACTCCCGAAGCGGCACCGCTGGCGGTGTTCGGCGCCCGGGCCAGCCGCGCCGTGCTCCAGGAGTTCGCGGACCTGAGCATCGGATTCAAGGGCCGTCTGTACCCCGACGAGCTGGCCTGGGGCGAGCTCCGGGCCCGGCCCGGCCGGGTCAGGATCCTGGCCGACGCGGTGGTCTCGCTCCCGCGGTTGCGTGGCGTACCTGTTCCCGGGCTGCCGCACGACGAGGCAGGCTTCATACCGGTTGACGGCCACGGGCTGGTGCGCGGCCTGCGCGACGTCTACGCCGCCGGCGACGTCACGACGTTCCCGGTCAAGCACGGCGGGCTGGCGGCCCAGCAGGCAGGCGCCGCGGCCGAAGCCATCGCCGCTCGCGCCGGCGCAGCAGTTGTACCCAGCCCGTTCAAACCGGTGTTGCGAGGGCTGCTGCTCACGGCCGGTGAGCCGCGGTATCTGGAGGCCACGCTCGGCGGCGGAACGGGCGAGCCGGCGGCCGCCAGCGACTCGCCGCTGTGGTGGCCGCCGACCAAGATCGCCGGCCGGTACCTGGCGCCATATCTGGGAGGCCAGCTGATCCGGCAGCCTGCGCCTCCGCGAGCCGTCCGAGTCGAGCTCGATGAGGAGCAGGTGGCGGGGGCGTGAGTACCTGGCTGTCCGCCGGGCCCCGCCGCGCGGCGGCGCCCCATTCCCCCGATATCTTGCGCATGATGGAGGAGGAGGAGGCCCCAACCGCGCCGATCACGATCGTCATCGCCGACGACCACAAGGTGGTGCGCGCCGGCCTGCGCCTGCTGCTCGAGGCGGAGGACGGGTTCGAAGTGGTGGGCGAGGCGGGTGACGTCGCCGACACCGAGCGGCGGGTGCTGGCGTTTCGTCCCCGGGTCCTGATCCTCGACCTGAACATGCCGGGCGAGTCGAGCCTGCCGGCGATCCCGCGGCTCCGAAGCAACTTCCCCGAGACGCAGATCGTCGTGCTGACGATGCAGAACGATCCGGCGTTCGCGCGCGAGGCACTTCGCGCCGGGGCGGTCGGGTACGTGCTCAAGGAGGCGGCCGACGCCGAGCTGGTGCAGGCGGTCAGGCTGGCGGCCAACGGCCGGACCTACCTCAACCCCGAGCTCGGCGCGCGCCTGGCCGCCGAGCCCGCGACCCCCTCCGGCCCGCCCGACGATCTCACCGCCCGCGAGCTCGAGGTGCTGAAGCTGATCGCGCTGGGGCACACCAACGGCGAGATCGCCCGCACTCTGTACCTGAGCGTCCGCACGGTAGAGTCGCATCGGGCTCACATCCAGCAGAAGACGCGGCGTACCACGCGCGCCGATCTCGTCGCCTACGCTCGCGAGCACAAGCTGCTGTAACCGTCTAGGGCCTACCGGACGAGCCCGCGCCGAGGTTGCGCGGAATCTCGTAACGCGTAGCGGGTAGCCCGGCGGACCTCGGCACCAGCAGCGCGCCGGCCCCGGCGGTCCTGGCTACCTGCTTGGACCTCTTGGTCACCCAGGTGACGTGAGCCGGAGCGAACCGGAGCAGCGCCCGCCACGTCGCCGGACCGATCCGCCCGATTGCCGGGAGCCCGCGCGCGGCCTGGAAGCGCCGCACCGCGGCTTTGGTATTGGCGCCGAACGCCCCGTCGATCGCGACCCTGTCGCCCGCACTGACCAGAT
Source organism: uncultured Solirubrobacterales bacterium (assembly GCA_963803475.1). Classification (GTDB taxonomy): domain Bacteria; phylum Actinomycetota; class Thermoleophilia; order Solirubrobacterales; family Solirubrobacteraceae; genus Palsa-465. The sequence goes on along the minus strand of CAWDMR010000012.1, from coordinate 346,545 downwards.
GCTCCTGAGCCCACACGACGAGATCGCCCTGGGCGCCCTGGCTCAGGCTGGCGTAAGAGCTGTTCGGGGTGAAGCCCGGCAGCGACCCGACCGTTTGGGAGATGGCGTGCCAGGCCACGCCCGACAGGCCCTGCCACAGCCACCAGCTCACTCCGCCCGCGCCATAGGCCCGGGAGAGCTGGCGGAAGCGGCGAATCTGCTGCGGCGGCGGCGGACTGGCGGGAGGATCGGCGACGGCTTCGCCGAGCGGGAAGATCGACCGTCCGTAGATGCGATTGTAGACGAACGTGTGCGAGTAGACGCCGTCGACGCTGGTCCCGATGTCACGCCAATACATCTGTGGTGCGCTGTACTGCGCCGCTCCGGGCCCGAGGAACACCGAGTACGGGAAGGCCGGATGAAAGTCCACGTACGGGAAGCCAGCCAGCGCCAGCGGGTAGTTCGGGCCGATCTGCGAACGCAGGTCCCTGATGTACGTCTGCGCCTGCACATACTTGCCCTCATACTGTCCCTCGGCATCGATCAGCAGGCAATCGGCGCCGGTCTTCACCGCGCCCGCCCCGACCCTGGCCTCGGCTCCCGGCTGGCTCCCGTACACGAACTGCCAGGCGCAGACCCGCAGGCCGTTCGCGTGCAGTGTCGAGATCAGGTGCCGGCTGAACTGCGACCAGTAGCTGGAGCCGTCGCCGCTCTTGATCATCAGCGTGGCGATGCCGTTTCGGCGCGCGCGGGCGACGAGCGAGGCTAGGTTGCCGCCGTTGGACTGCGACACGTACCAGATCCACATGCCGCGCCCGGCGAGCGGGTTGTCCTGCGCGCCCTGCGCGGCGCCCTTGTGCTTGGGCTGCGATCCGAGCCCGGCCCCACCCGACGTCCCCCACGCAGGGGCGCTCAACCCCAGCACCACCAGGGCAACCATGATGAACGAATAACGGCGCAGCCCGACTCGCCCCGAGTCCCGACGACCGCGCACCACGCGGTCCACCACCATACGACGAATCACCGTAGCGCAAAAACGCGGGGGTGGCGCAAGTTTCGGTGTCTTCTGGGCTGCCGCAGGGCTTGCGCGGGCGGGCGCTGACCGGGGGCTTCGGCGGTGAGTGCGGCGGGGAGGGACAGCCGTCGACAGGCACCTCGCGGAACCCTTCGAGCAGACCGCTCAGCGAAGCGCGCCCCGGTGCCTGACCGGCGGCTGTCCTGCCCGCTACTTGACCGCCCCGCGATCACCAAAGATGATCAGTGCACAACATGGTGCGCCCGCGCGTCATTTGGCTATGCGCAGCGATTGGAGTGGCGGTCGCGGTGAGCGGATGCGGCACGAGCTCCTCCAGCAGCTCGTCGCGCACGGCCGTCCCGCACTCGCCTCCGCCGAGCGGTCCGCCCGCGGCCTCGCGCTCGCCTCTGCTCCGGCACGTTCTCAGCAATGGGCAGCTTGCCGGCATGAACGCTGCCTCGACGCCATCCGTCTCGACCAGCGCCCAGGCATGGATCACCGGCAGCGGTCTCAGTCCCGCAGCACAGAGGGCCGAGGCGGCGCGCCTGCGCCAGCTCGGCTTCAAGCAAGCAGCCGCGGAGAACCTGACAACGCCCGGCAACTCGAATCGCTACGGCCTCAGCTCGGTGGAGGAATTCTCCTCGCACAAGTCTGCCGAGGCCGAGCTCGTGAACCGGACCGGCCCGCACTCGCAAGGCGCCCCCTGGAGCTACTTCAGGGTCACCCAGATTCCGGGTGCCCGCGGCTTCCAGGCCCAGGGCGGGACCCAGGGAGGGCGCAACATCGCGTTCGTCGATGGCCCGTACTACTACGTGGTCGGGGTCGGCTGGCAGGGCATGGCCAACGCGGTCCCCGTCCCCAAGCTGATCGCCGCCGCGATCATCCTCTACCACCACGTCCACACCCTCGCGGGAGGCTGAGCCGCGCCACGGTTGGGGGCGCGACTGCTTTGCTGCGGGGACGGATCACCCTCGGAAAGTGCCTCGCGGAACCCTTCGAGCAGACCGCCCGACCAGGCGCGCCCGGCACTTTCCCGGGGTGGCCTCCCCGCTTATTTGATGAACAGGATCTCGCTGTACTTCGGCAGCGGCCACAGATCATCCGCCACGCTTTTCTCCAGCTTGTCGGCGGCGGTGCGCACCTTGGCCATCGCCTCGATCACCTCGTCGCGCATGTAGATGGCGTGAGCCAGCAGATCGTCGTGGGGCTGGTTCTGCTCCAGGTTCGCCGTTTCGAGCGCCTTGATGGCCTCGACGAACCCGGCGATCTCGGTCTCGGTCTCGGCGGCGAGCGCGTCCAGGCCGGCGTCGCGCAGCAACGCCAACTGCCGCGAGGCCGCCGGCAGCAGCATCGTGCGGGCGATCGAGGCCGCGGTCTCCGCCTCGATGTTGAGCTTGGTCACGTACTGCTCGAGGAACACCTCGTAGCGGGACCCGAGCTCGCGCTGTGACAGCACGCCGTAGTTGGAGAACAGCGCCACGGTCTCATCGGAGGTGATGTAGGGCAGCGCGTCCGGCGTGGCGCGGAGATTCAGCAGCCCACGCCGCTCCGCCTCAGCGTGCCATTCCTCGGCGTAGTTGTCGCCGCCGAAGATGATCTGCCTGTTGTTCGCATAGCTGCGCTGGAGGATCGGGCGCAGCGCCGCCTCCAGCTTCTTCTTGCCCTTGAGCTCGGCCTCGAGCTCCTCGGCCAGGTCATCGATCGCCTCGGCGACGATCGTGTTCAGGACGGTGTTGGGCAGCGACAGCGACATGCTCGAGCCCAGCGCGCGGAACTCGAACTTGTTGCCGGTGAACGCGAACGGGCTCGTCCGGTTGCGGTCGCCGCCGTGCATCGGCAGCCGTGGCAGCACGGGCGTGCCGAGGCCCAGGAACGACTCCGGGGTTGACTCGCCGGCCTCACCGCGCTCAATCGCGTCGAACACCTTCTCGAGCTCCGAGCCGAGGAAGATCGAGATGATCGCCGGCGGCGCCTCGTTGGCGCCCAGGCGGTGGTCCTGGCCGGCGAAGGCGATCGATGCGCGCAGCAGGCCCTGGTGCTTGTTGACCGCCTGGATCACGGCGGCGCAGAAGAACAGGAACTCGAGATTCTCGTGCGGCGTGTCGCCGGGGTCGAGCAGGTTCTTGCCCGCGTCGGTCCCCATCGACCAGTTGTTGTGCTTGCCCGACCCGTTGACGCCCGCGAACGGCTTCTCGTGCAGCAGGCACACGAGCCGGTAGCGACGGGCGACGTTCTGCATCACCTGCATGGTCAGCTGCTGGTGATCGGAGCCGACGTTGGAGTTCTCGAACACGGGCGCGATCTCGTACTGATTCGGCGCCACCTCGTTGTGGCGAGTCTTCACCGGGACGCCGAGCTTCGACAGCTCTCGCTCGGTTTCCAGCATGCAGGCCAGGATCCGCTCCGGAATCGAGCCGAAGTAATGGTCGTCGAGCTCGTGGCCCTTGGGCGGCTTGGCGCCGAACAGCGTGCGGCCCGTGGTGATCAGGTCGGGGCGCTCGAAGTAGTACTGCTCATCGATCAGGAAGTACTCCTGCTCGGGGCCGACGGTGGTGAACACGCGTTGCGCGGTCTTGTCGCCGAACAGCTTCAGCGCCCGGATCGCCGACTTGCTGAGCGCGTCCATGCTGCGCAGCAGCGGGATCTTGTGGTCCAGCGCCTCGCCCGTCCAGGAGGCGAATGCGGTCGGGATACACAGCAGCGCCCCGTTTGGGTTCTCGAGGATGAACGCCGGGCTGGTCGGATCCCAGGCGGTGTAGCCCCGGGCCTCGAACGTGGCCCGGATGCCGCCGGTCGGGAAGCTCGAGGCATCCGGCTCGCCCTGGATCAGCTCCTTGCCGCTGAACTCCGCCAGCGCCGTGCCCTCCCCGGTGGGGGCGTAGAAGCTGTCGTGCTTCTCGGCCGTCGAGCCGGTTAGCGGCTGGAACCAGTGGGTGTAATGCGTGGCGCCCTTCTCCAGCGCCCACTCCTTCATCGCCAGCGCCACCGCGTCGGCCAATGAGGTGTCAAGCGATTCGCCGCTGGCGAGCGTCTGCTGGAGCCGGCGGAATGCGTCCCTCGGCAGCCGCTGGCGCTGCACGGCCGGACTGAACACGTTCGAGCCGAAGACCTGGTTGTCGGGGATCGTCAGATCGGGCGCGCCCAGGGCGCCCCCGTTCGGGGTCCACTGCGCGGCAAGGAGGTTCTGCTGGCGGATGCGAGGCATGCTGATTGTCTAGTTCCTTCCTGTGGGCGCGTGAGCGCGAAGCGTAGGCGATTGGCTGCCGGGCGGTCACTATCCCGATGTCCAAACCCGGACTGTGCGGATTCGCCTGACGGCGGAGGGGGTTCGCCCGCGCGCATGCGCGCCGCGGGTTTGCCGCGCGCTCGGCTTCCGGCCTCGCTCGGTTGCGCGGCACCCGCGTCATCCTGCTGCCGGCGGCGCATGCGCCGCCGGCGAGCGGGCCGCATGCGGCCCGCTCGTCCTGAAATACTCGAACTCGTGCCCTATGACGCCGAGCTTGGGCCGACACGGTACGTGCCTGCCGAGGACCGATACCAGCGGCTGGCGTATCGGCGGTGCGGGCGCAGTGGCGTCAGGCTGCCGGCGATCTCGCTGGGGCTGTGGCAGAACTTCGGCGACGACCGGCCGCTGATGGGGAGCCGGGCGATCCTGCGCCGGGCGTTCGATCTCGGTATCACGCATTTCGACTTGGCCAACAACTACGGCCCGCCGTATGGCAGCGCCGAGATCAACTTTGGGCGGATCCTCGACGAGGACTTCAGGCCGTATCGAGACGAGCTGATCATCTCGACCAAGGCCGGTTACGACATGTGGCCGGGCCCGTACGGCGAGTGGGGCTCGCGCAAGTACCTGCTCGCCAGTCTGGAGCAGAGCCTGACGCGCATGCGCCTCGAATACGTGGACATCTTCTACTCGCACCGGCTCGATCCGCGGACGCCGCTCGAGGAGACGCTGGGCGCGTTGCACACGGCGGTGCTCCAGGGCAAGGCACGGTACGTGGGGATCTCCTCGTACGGCCCGGGCCGCACGGCCGAGGCGGCACGAATCCTGCGAGAGCTGGGAACGCCCTGTCTGATCCATCAACCCTCGTACTCGATGCTCAATCGCTGGGTCGAGGCGGAATTGCTCGGTGTGCTGGAGCGCGAGGGCATCGGCTCGATCGTGTTCTCGCCGCTGGCGCAAGGGCTGCTCACCGACAAGTACCTGACCGGCGTGCCGGACGATTCCCGGGTCCGGCGCGGCAACTACTTCTCCGAAGAACTGATCAGCGACGAGAACCTGCAACGTGTCCGGGCTCTGAACCAGATCGCTCAGAGCCGCGGTCAGACGCTGGCGCAGCTCGCGATCGCGTGGGTGCTGCGAGATCCGCGCGTCACCTCCGCACTGCTGGGCGCGAGCAGCGTCGCCCAGCTCGAACAGAACGTCGCGGCACTCGACACGCTCGAGTTCACGTCTGACGAGCTGGAGCACATCGACCAGTACGCCGTCGACGGCGCAATCAACATCTGGGAGGCCTCGAGCACCTCATGAGTTACCCCGTGACACTCGATATCGACTACCCCGACCGTTCGCTGGGCCGGCTCAGCACTGGACTGCGGATCATCTATGCGATCCCGATCCTGATCATTGCGGCCTTGATCGGGGGCGGCACCGTCGAGCTTGGCGTCGGCAGCCGCACGTATGCGTTCACCGCCAGCGGAGGATTTCTGGTCCTGGCCACCGCGCTGATGATCGTGTTCCGTGAGCGTTACCCGCGCTGGTGGTTTGACTGGAACCTGGCGCTGCTGCGGTTCGCGACGCGCGTCGTCGCGTTCGTCGCGCTGATGGACGATCGCTACCCCTCGACCGAGGACGAGCAGTCGGTCCACCTGATGCTTCCGCACCCCGACCCGAGGACCGACCTGAACCGGTGGCTGCCGATCGTCAAGTGGCTGCTCGCGATTCCGCACTACATCGCGTTGTTCTTCCTCACGCTCGGCGCGGTCATCGCCGCCATCGTGGCCTGGTTCGCGATCGTGATCAGCGGGCGCTACCCGCGCTCGCTGTTCGACTACATCGAGGGCGTGATCCGCTGGCACACGCGCGTGGTCGGCTATGCCGCACTGCTGGTCACGGACGAGTACCCGCCGTTCCGCCTGGCCGCTTGATATGGAGGGTGGTTTGTCAAGGGCGCAGGAGTGATTCTCGGTTGCGCCCGAGGCGGAGAGTGTGATTTGTGGCTGCGGCCGGCGGGGCGGTCCAGTGCGTCCGCGGGTTCGCGACGGGTGGTCAGCCTGATATGCGGGGGCTGGGTACCCCAAGATCTTGGTTCGTCGCACGGTCCGCTGTCTAGACACGAGCGCGGCCTTGTGGGGCTGCTCATAAGCGGCTCGCGGACCTGGTTGTGCGCGATTCCGGGAGGCTCTGGGCCGCCTCGCCGGCCGCAGCGGGTTGTGGGAATGTGGTCAGTCGGCGAGCGCGATCTCCCAGCAGAAGCCGGCGAGTTCGCGGGCGATCGCGACTGCGACGATTCCGTTGGGCTTCTTGCGTGCGTGCTTGAGCTGACGCCAGCGAGCGTTTAGCCGTCGCTGGGCGCGCCAGGCGATGTTGATGATGTGCGCTGATTGGCCGCGCTGGCGGCGCTCGAGCGTCTGGCCGATCGCCGGGTGGCGTTGGTAGTGGTAGGCGGCCTCGACCAGGAGCCTGCGGGCGTGGGTGGAGCCGGCTTTGGTGATCGAGCCTTGGCGGCGTTGTTGGCCGGTGGTGCTCTTGGAGGGAACGATTCCCAGATAGGCCGAGAGACTGTCGGGATGATCGAAGCGATCCCACTCGCCGACCTCGGCGCACAGGCCGAGCGCGGAGAGCGTGTCGATCCCGCGCAAGCATCTGAGGCGAGCGATTGTCTGGGCCCAGGGCGAGTCTGCGGCCAGCTGCTCGAGCTCTGACTCGATTCGATCGCGGCGGGCGAGCAGCAGATCGTGGGAGTGCAGGTAGTCGGCCATCGTCAGCTGTGAGGCGCGATCGGCGAACCAGCGACGCCAGCCATGTGCGGTACTTGCCGCTCCATGCCGCCCCGGGCCCGTCGTAATAGATCTCGCGGCGCAACAGGAACTTTCCCAGCCGGTGGCGAGCGCGCATCAGATCGCCACGAATGTCCTCCCGGCAGCGGACCAGATCCCGCAGCTGCTCGTGCTCGACCGACGGGATCCTCACCAGCGTCAGTTCACCCGCGGCCAGCCGGCGGGCCAGCCGGATCGCGTCACGCTTATCGGTCTTGATCCGATCGGTCGGAGAACGATCTGTGCGTCCCGGCGCGCACACCACCATCTCGATCCCCAGCCCCCGAGCTCGCCGTGCCAGCCCATAGCCGGTAGGACCGGCCTCATACACCATCCTGGCCGGCACCGCAACGTCCATCAACCGCTCCAGTAGCTCATGCGGACGAGTCACCACCCGGCGAGTCACCACCTCGCCTGTTCCCTGATCAAAGACAGCCATCGTCGACTCATGCGCGTGGACGTCAAGACCCGACCCAACGGATACCGTCAGCCACGTCGGTGCCTCCTAAGTAGGTTGTGGGCTCCGCGCCGAGGGCGTCATCCTCGAGCGCGAGATCAACCCCCACGACCCGCGCGGGGGTGCCGACCTACCTTCGACGCCAACCGGCCGGCACCTACATAGGGTCTAGAGGGTGCGCGCCTACCGCGCTAAGGCGAGTTGACGACCTGGCCCGAGCCGTTGACGTACGCCTGCTGAGGCTGGCTGGTGATTGTCACGTGGAACCGACCCCGGGGGATCGCGCCGCTTACGGTCCGGGCCTTGGCGTTGCCGCCCAGCCCGGCCGCCACCTCGTATTGCACGACGTACTTGCCGGACACCACCGCGGTCAGTGCCCACTCGAACTTGGCGGTGGCACCAGGCCTCAGCGCTCCGAGCGCCCATGTGTTGGAGTAGGCCGTGACGGCACCTCCGGGGCCGCCCTGCAGGCAGCTGAAGCGACACGGCCCCGGCGGCCGATCGACGATCCAGACCGGTCGCGAGTGGCTGGCCAGTCCCGGCATGTTCAAGTACTTGCTGAACGCCTGTACCGAGGTCCCATAGCGTGGATTGGTGATCGTCACTGCCACGTCCGGGATCGTCGCGTGCCCGGCGTTGCGCACCGCGATCACCAGGTGGGTCTGCTGGGCGAGGCGTTGCGTGGAGGGCCAGGCGGCCGTCGCGACCTGCACCGGAAACACGGCGTTGGGCTCGCCCGAGCTCTGCTGGGAGCCCCCGCCGCAGCCGGCCAGCGCTGCACCCGCCGTGATCCCGGCTACGATCCCGCAGCTACGCGTTCTCCACCCGCTCAAGGCGGGGCTGAACATACCACGCGTGCCAGCGCGAAAGCGACGGTTCGTAGTTGGTTTTTGGAGTCGCGTTGGCGTAGGCTTACCGATGAGCCGCGTTTGCGGCAGCGCTGACCCCGGGAGGACGAACCAGAGTTGATCCGAGCAGTCGCTGATCGAGCCTTCCTGCCGACCAAGAGCGTGCTGGAGGAGGTCGGGAACATGATGATCCTGACCGGCAAGACGATGGCGTCTGCGATCCGGCCGCCGTATCCCTATGGCAGCGAGTTTGTGGGGCAGTTCCTGTTTGCCATGAAGCTGTGCTGGTTCCCGCTGCTGATCTCGACGGTGGCGTTCGGTTACGCCGCGCCGGGGTTGCAGGCGGCCAACTTCCTGGTGCTGTTCGGGGCACTGGATCGCCTGGGTGGGTTCTTCGTGCTGGCGTCGATTCGCGAGTTCGCGCCGTTTGTGGACGCGATCGTGCTGGCCGGGGTGGCCGGCACCGCGATCACCGCCGATCTGGGGGCGCGCAAGATCCGCGAGGAGCTGGACGCCCTCCAGGTGCTGGGCGTGGATCCGATCAAGAACCTGGTCGTGCCGCGATTCCTGGCCCTGATGCTGGTCACCGGCCTGTTCGACATCTACGCGCTGCTGTTCGGAATCTTCGGCGGGATCGTGGCCACACTCGTAAACAACGCTCCGCTGGGCCCATTCTGGGCCACGTTCTTCAACAACGCCTCGACCACCGACCTGTGGGGCTCGGTGGTCAAGACCACGCTGTTCGGGGCAATCATCGCGATCGTGTGCTGTTACAAAGGGATGACTGCGTCCGGAGGCGCAGAGGGGGTGGGACGGGCGGTAAACCAGGCGGTCGTGATCGCGTTCCTGGGCGTGTTCGCCTTCAACTACGCGTTCACGCAGACGCTGCTGGCCACCCACCCCGAGATCACCACGGTCGCCAAGTGATGGTGCTCGGCCGCTGATGGAGGGGCTGCTCGCCACACCGCGCGGCTGGATCGAGTCGTTCGGCGAGCTGGTCAAGTTCATCTCGCGGGTCGTCAGCGAGGTCTTCCGGCTGCGGGTGTTCAGGTTCTTCGGCGAGGCGCTGCGCCAATCCGGGATCCTGATCGTGTCCTCGACGCTGGTGATCTGGGGGTTGGTGTTCATCACCGGCCTGGAGTGCGGCGTCGAAGGCGCCTACTTCGACCGGGCCAACGGCGTACCCGCCTACGCGGGCGTGTTCTCGGCGTGGTGCGACCTGCGCGAGATCGTGCCTTACGCGTTCGGCTACATGATGTCGGCCAAGGTGGGCACCGGGATCGTCGCCGAGCTCGGTTCGATGCGGATCTCGGACGAGATCGACGCACTCGAGGTGATGGGCATCAGCGGGATCACGTTCCTGTGCGCCACGCGGCTGCTGGCCGCCTGGATGGTGCTCCCGTTCATGTACCTGTGCTCGATCGGCGCCGGCTTCTTCGCCTCCTACCTGGTGGTGGTCCAGCAGATCGGCGACGTCTCCTCGGGTGGGTTCTTCCTGATCTTCTGGCAATTCCAGAATCCGCCGGATCTCTTATACAGCTGCATAAAGGCGATGGCGATGGCGACCGTCATCGTTCTCGTCGGCTGCTATTACGGGTACAACGCCAGCGGCGGCCCGGTAGGTGTGGGCACCGCCACGGCGAAGTCGATGGTGGTCAATATCGTGTCCGTCCATCTGATCGGCATGCTCGGAACGCAGCTCTTCTGGGGCGCCAATCCGAGGGCACCAATAGGAGGCTGACATGCGGCGATTCACGTTTGGTGGCGAAGGCGACGAGGGCGACGGGGAGCGGCAGGCTTCCGGGCCCGAGGGCCACGACGAGCCTTTCGCCGCCGGTGCAGACTCGGCACAGACCCCGGAGACCGAGGTCGCGCATCCGGCCGCGGAGCAGCCCACGGTAGCTTCCGATCAGCCCGGCGCCGATCAGCTGGAGCCCGGTCAACAGCCGACGTTCCTGGACCATCCCGGCGAGGCTGCCGCCCAGCCGGGTGGCTCGCGGGTGTCCGTGGTCGACGAGCAGCCGCCCCGTCCTGCGCCCCCCGCCGGCGCCTCGGAGGAGGACTACCGCTGGCACAGCTACAAGGTGTACCCGTCCGGCCGTCCGGATGCGGTCGAGTTCATCGACACGTACAAGGCGTTCGGACGCAACCGGATCCTGCGGGGGCTGAACATGGGCCTCCCCGAAGGAATGGTGTCGATGATCATCGGGCCGTCTGGCACCGGCAAGTCTGTGTGCATCAAGCACATGGTCGGGCTGCTGTATCCCGACGAGGGTGACGTCCTCGTGCACGGCGAGTCCGTGCCCAACATGCACGACGACGACCTGTTCGAGATGCGCAAGAAGTTCGGGCTGCTGTTCCAGGACGGGGCGCTGTTCGGCTCGATGAACCTGTACGACAACGTCGCCTTCCCGTTGCGTCAGCACACTGAGAAGGGCGAGGCCGAGGTCGAGGACATCGTCATGCGCCGTCTGAACGAGGTCGGCCTGGGCGACGCTCGGGAGAAGATGCCCAACGAGCTCTCGGGCGGGATGCGCAAGCGGGCCGGGTTCGCGCGGGCGCTGGTGCTCGAGCCCGACATCGTCCTGTTCGACGAGCCCGACTCCGGGCTCGATCCGGTCCGCACCGCCCTGCTCGGCGAGCTGATCCTCGAGATTCACCGCGACATGATGGAGGACGCCAAAAAGGCGCAGAAGCCACACCTGCCGACCTTCTGCGTGATCACCCACGACATCATGAGTGCGCGGCGGGTATCGGACTACATCAATGTCCTGTGGAAGGGGCGGATCGTCGAGGCAGGTCCGGCCGAGGACATGCTCAACTCGGACAACCCGTTCATCCGTCAGTTCCTCGCCGGGGAGTCGCAGGGCCCACTGACGATGGACTGAGGGCCGACCGGCTGGGGCCGCAGGCCGGCGCAAGGCCGGATGCGCGAGGGCCGGGCCGGATGCCCGGCCGTGGTAACTGCCGCGCAAGCGAAGCGGTCTCCTGCTAGCGCGCAGCGGAGCGCAGCGCCGCCAGGAGCCGGACGCGCTTACGACCGCCCGGCCAGGAGCCAGACGCGGTTACGAACGCCGGCCAAAGCCAGACGCGGTTACAACGCCGGCCAGGAGCCAGACGCGTTCTCATCGCGGCCGGCAGCCGGCCCGCCACCTGAACAAGGTGCCAAGCGCCGACGCCGATTCGGCGCGTGTCACGTTGAGCATGTGGGGCATGGCAAAGGTGACGCGCAGGCTTCTCGAATCGGTGCGTGTCACGTTGTTCATGCTCTCCCGCGGCCCGACGCTCCAACGCGCGGCCCTCGACCGCTCGCCTCGCCGTCCCCGGGCCCGGATTGTGTGCAGCGCGGCCTGCCGCATCCCCCGATAGCCTCAGCACCATGAAGGAGAGGCTCGAGGGCCTGGTGCGGGCGGCCGCTCGGCGACCGGCGCTGACTTTGGCGATCGTGCTCTCGGCGGCAATCGCGGGGGGCGTGTTGGCGCTCGGACTGTCGCCCTCGGCCGGCAGCGACACGTTCGTCAGCCGATCCTCGGCCAGCTTCCGCGCCAGCGTTGACGATCAGCGTCATTTCGGCGACGACGCGGTGATCATCCTCGTCCGGGAGCCGCTCACCGATCTGGTGGAGACCAAGGATCTGGCGACGCTGACGTTCCTGGAGGCGTGTCTGGCGGGACAGTACGCGGTGCCGAGCGAGCAGCTCCAAGCCTTCCAGCCGGCTCCGCCGGGAGCACATGCGCCGTACGGTGGCTACCAGAGCCCGTGCGGGAAGCTGATGAAGTACAAGCCGGTTCAGGTGGTGTACGGGCCCGGGACGTTCCTCAACCGGGCCGTGGCGGCGGTCAACCAGCAGGTGAGGGCGCTTGGTCGCGAGTGCTCAGAGCACGATCGCCAATGCTCGGAGCGCCGCCGAGAAGCTGGCACTGGGCCGCGGTCTGGGGCGCAAACAGGCGCTGGCCGCCGGCACCGCGGCGGCACAGCTCGAGCAGCAGCAGCAGGTCCAGCAGCTCGAGCAGCTGTACCTGAGCTCGGGCATCACCGGCACGCCGCGGATCGACGACCCTCAGTTCATCCCGCAGATCGTGTTCGACCAGACGCGGGGAGTGAACCAGCCCAAGGCGCGGTTCGCCTATCTGTTCCCGACCGCGAACTCGGCGCTGATCCAGGTCCGGCTGAAGGCCAGCCTCAGCGACTCCCAGCAGTCTCGGGCGATCGGCTGGATCCGACAGGCGGTGGCGATGCCGATGTTCCGCTCCGCCTACGGCGGCAAGTACACGGTCACGGGTGCCCCGGTGGTCGCGAATGACCTGGCCGCCCACATCGGCAACTCGATCGTGGGTCTGCTGATCGCCGCGCTGCTGGTGATGGCGGCGGTGCTGCTGATCGTGTTCCGCAGCCGACTGCGGCTGCTGCCCCTGGCGATCGCACTCGCCGCCACCGGAATCACGTTCGGAGTTCTGTCGCTGCTGGGGGGCTCGTTGACGATGGCCTCGATCGCGGTGCTGCCGATCCTGATCGGCCTCGCGGTCGATTACGCGATCCAGTTTCAGTCACGGGCGCAGGAACTGCGACGCGCCGGTGACAGCGCCGAGACGGCGGTGGCCCGGGCGGCCGCGATCGGCGGCCCTACGATCGCGACCGCAGCCCTGGCCACGGCGACCGGATGTTTGGTGCTGTGGCTCTCACCGGTGCCGATGGTGCGCGGGTTCGGGCTGCTGCTGGTCGTAGGGATCGGAATCGCCTTGCTGTGCACGCTCACCGGCGGTTCGGCCGCGATGGTGATCGCCGATCGCGACGGGGGTGCGCTCGGCGCCTCGGTGCGCGGCGCCGGCGAGATCGTCCGTGAGGTGCTGGGGCCGGCGGCCCGGCTCGCGGGCCGCGTGGTGGCACGGCTGGCAGGTCCGGCTCGTGGGGCGCTGGGCGGCGCCGCGGCCCGGCCCGGGCGGGTGTTGGCGGTTGGCCTGCTGCTCGCGGTCCTGGGTTGGATTGCCGACACGCAGACGTCGGTCCAGTCCGATGTGACCAAGCTCGTTCCCTCGAACATGCAGGCCCTGCGTGATCTACGCCAGCTCGAGAGCGTGACCGGCGTCTCCGGCGAGGTGGACGTGATCGTGCATTCCCGAGACGTGGCCACGGCCGCGACCGTGAACTGGATGAAGGCCTACGAGGACGGGCTGTTCGCCCATTACGGGTACCTCGAGACCAAGGGCTGCGCCCATTCGACGCTGTGCCCGGCCCTGTCGCTTCCCGATCTGTTCGGTGCCGCCACATCGACGGCGCCGGCTGCAAGCCTGAGCGACGCCAACATCCGGGCGCTGCTGGCTGCCGTGCCGACGTACTTCTCCCAGGCGGTGATCACGCCAGATCATCGCGAGGCCACGTTGGCGTTCGGAATTCGGCTGATGCCGCTCTCACGCCAGCAGCAGGTGCTCGACTACATGCGCTCGCAGCTGCACCCGCCGTCCGGCGTCACCGCCCAGCTGGCCGGCCTGCCGGTTCTGGCAGCCCAGGCGAACGCCGCGCTGTCCTCGCCGGGGCGGCGGATCGTGATGCTGCTCGCCGGCCTGGTGGCCGTGGGCCTGATGCTGCTGGCGGTGTTCCGGCAGGTGCAGCGGGCGCTGGTGCCGCTGATCCCGATCGCGCTGGCCACCGGCTGGTCGGCGCTGATCCTGTTCGTCATCGGGATCCCGCTCAATCCGATGTCGGCCACCCTGGGTGCGCTGGTGATCGCGATTTCCACCGAGTTCAGCGTGCTCCTGTCCGAGCGGTTCCGCCAGGAGCGAGCCGCGGGTCACGACCCGGCGGCGGCGCTGTCCCACACCTACCGCAACACCGGTGCCGCGGTGCTGGCCTCCGGTATCACGGCGATCGCCGGCTTCGGAGTGCTCGTGTTCTCAAACATCACGATGCTCAGGGATTTCGGGCTGGTGACGCTGATCGACATGTCGGTGTCACTGGGTGGCGTGCTGCTGCTGCTGCCGGCGGTGCTCGCGCTGTCGGAGCGTGGGGAGCTGGTCCAGTCTGCGCGGAGCGCGGCGCGGCGGACCACGGCGGTGCTGCCGCGCCTGCGCCGCCGAGCTCCGGTCGCGTGAGCCAGGCGCCGCCCCAGCCTCCCGAGCAAGAGCCGCACCGGCTGGACCCAGAGCGCGCGGCGGCGGAAGCCGGGTCAGCCGCTCCGATCAGACCCGCGCCGGTGATCGACACGCGGCCGTATCGCTGGACGATCGGGATCTTCGGGCTGGTGCTGCTGATCGCGGTCTCGATCTACATGTTCGCCTCCCACGGGGTCGGATCTGCCGGCGTGGCGCCGGGCAAGCGCCTGCACTTCTTCGTCGCCCCCCTGGCCACGTCCACCTTGAACGGCGATGCCAACCTCAACCCGCGCTGCGATCCCGCTCACCCGAACTCGAGGGCGCTCAACGTCTGCGGGCGGACGCCGCTGGTGCTGGGGCTGTTCGTGACCGGGTCCTCCGACTGCGAGCGCCAGATTGACACGCTCCAGGCAGTCTCGCGCGAGTTCTCGCCTAGTCAGGTCCAATTCGCCGCCGTCGCGGTCCAGGGCGGCCATGACCAAACGGCGTCGCTGGTCCGCGCGCACCATTGGACGATCCCGGTGGCCTACGACAAGGACGGAGCGGTCGGCGCGGTGTACGGGGTGGCGATCTGCCCGATGGTCGAGCTCGCGTATCGTGGCGGCGTGGTGGCGGATCGGCTGATCGGCGATCGCTGGATGGCGAGCGGGCCGGTCGCCGCTCGGGTGAGGAAGCTGGTGGCGAGCGGAAGATGACCGAGGAGGTCGAGCTTTCCGCCGCCCGCGGGTTCGTGGACCCGGCGGTGGCTGCTGAGTTCCCCGGCCTGCGGCTTGACTGGGTGACGGTCGAGTGCCGGCGGCGGGACAGCCCGCGGGGGCTTCGGCAGCGGCTGAAGCTCGTGTCCGACCGGTATCGCGGCGCCAGCGTGGTGGCGATGCGCACGCAGCCGATCCCGCACGCCTACCGCTCGTTCTTCCGCCAGGTCGGGCTCGACCCGGATGCGGACCGGATTCCCAGCGAGGAAGCTGCCGTGGCGCGGTTGCTGCACGGGCAGTTTCGCTCCATCGACCTGGTCGAGGATGCGCTGCTGATCGCGTTGGTCGAGACGGGCGTCCCGGTGTGGGCGCTCGACGCCCAGCGGGTCGATGCCGGGGGCCCCGGGATCCGGACCAGCGTCGACGGCGATCGGCTGGGGTCGACCGAGTACGCCAGCCATCTGCCCGCGGGGCGCCTGGTGGTGGCGGACTCGCAGTCGGTGCACGCGCTGCTATTCGGCGCTGTGGCCCCCGGACACGCCGTCAGCTCACGCACCAGCCGGGTGACGCTGTTCACGGTTGGCGTGGGGGGCGTGCCTGCGATTCACATCGAGGAGGCACTCTGGGTCTGTGTCGAGGCGCTGGATGCGCGCTGAAAACCGGCTTGACAGGGGCGCCCGAGTGCTAAGCTGGCCTCGCCCACCAAAGGAGGAGTGATGGAGCTCCTGGACCAGGTCATCAGCGCTCCACAGGTTTCGTCGCCCGCGCTGCGCACTGTCCCTGAGGAGGACGAGCGCGCCGCTCGCCGGACGCTGCACCAGCAGATCGCCCGGCTCGAGCGCGAGCTCTCGGACGCGTTCGTGACCGCATACCAGATGGGTGGGGCCGCTCCGCTCTACGACGGCCGCGGTCAGGCACGGCTCCTCGACCTCGGCGAGCTCGAGCGGGTGCGCGACGCACTGACGGAGCGTCTGCGGGACGCCCGGGCAGCGATCAGCCGCCTGGCTGACGAGCAGGCCGAAAAACGACTGTGTCTCGAGCGGATGATGCTCGAGCCCGGCAAGTACCGGTTCTATCGCATCGCCCGCAGCGACATCGGTGAGCCGGGGTGCGGCGTGTGGGAAGTCAGGCCCCGGCTCGGCCTGATCGGGATGCTGATGGGCTGGTGGCAGGTCAAACTGTCGTCGGGCTGTCCGTTACCGTAGGGCCGCGGGGTTTCCGCGGTCCGTGCCAACCCGGGGTAATCTGAGTTCGTGCGCGCGTTGCTGAGGACTGGAACGGGCGCCGTGCTCGTCGTGCTGATCATGTTCATCGGCAGCCTCGTGCTGTGGATCGGCACGCCCCTGCTGTGGCTGTGGATCGGCTCCCAGATCCAGGGCGCGACGTCCTCGCTGGGCGCGGCGTTGGGCTCCATGTTCATTGGCGTGGTGGTCACGATCGCGCTGCTGGCCTCGCTCCTGTCCAAGCTCAGCAATGTGTACCGCGCCAACTGCCGCGCTCGCGGCCTCACCGATCCCGGTCACTTCGTGCTCGAGGGCGTGCTGGTGGTCAGCGCCGGGTTCACGCTGGCCGCGTTCGTGGTCTGGTTCTTCTTCTTCGCCGGCACGAGCCCCGTGCCGATCGGAATCCAGGTCTAGCCTCGGGCGCGGATCGAGACCGGGAGTGCCGGCCCCGCACCCCCCTGTTGGCGCGGGGCCGGCTGGGGGGCGTACCTACGCCGGGACTAGCTCGTACTCCATCGCCGCGCCTATCGGCTCTGATGGCGCGCTCGGCTCGGGCCGTGTTGCGAACTCGCATGACTCCAACTGTGCGGCAAGCAGGCCGCGCTGACGCTCGGTGAGCGTGCCGATCTGCTTGAGCTCGCTGATCTGGTTGCGCGCCAGGAACTTGCGGCAGCGGTTGGTCCCCCAACGCCGCTGGCTGATCAACAGCTCGCCTACCGACCAGCTAATCGCCTCATCGGGGCAGGCGAGGATGACTGCCGCGGCGGACATGTTCCCCTCGGCGATCCGTCGCTTGAGTCCCGCCCGCGCCAGCCGTACCTTGTTGGCCTGCGCCAGAGCCTGCAATCTCTGCGGCTCCGAGGTCATCCTGATCGTCTGGTCCACTCGTCTATCTCCCCTCACGTTAAGTCCGTGCAACGGACACGTTGACGATCCCAACGGCGTGGCGCGGACGAGCACCACTCCCGATGGGTCCTGCTGTGTTATTGAAACGGCCGAGTTTCCAAGGACCCAGCAGCGCCCCGGTCACGCTACCCATCGTGACCATCAAACGCGGCTCCGGCCGACAACCGCTCGACGGGAAGGGAACCTACGTCACGGCGCCAGTAACAGCAAGGTCACATCTGCGCGGGATGTGCTCCTAGCGTCTTTTTTGTCGGCCACCGCGCTTGTGCGGGACTGGACAATGTGGCGCCTGCCGCGGCCACGTCCATAGGCCCGTCCGTCAGTCGCCGGCCGGCAGCGGGCCGTGCTCGGCTTCGAACGCGTGTTTGGCCTGCGCGAATGCCTCGAGCGCCCGGTCCAGGGTGTCGTGATCGTGGCTCGCCATGACGCTGGTTCTCAACAACGCTCCCGCCGGTGGGACCGCCGGGTGGATCGCGACGTTGACGAACACGCCGGCGTCGTACAGGGCCTTCCAGAGGAAAACGGCCATCCAATCGTCGCCCACCACCACCGGCACGATCGGCGTGATCACCTCGGAGCCGTCTGGCAGCCGGGTCGGCGTGACCACGCGGAAGCCCAGCCCCGACAGGCCCTGGTACAGATATCGGGCGTTGTCGAGGACGCGCGCAAACAGCTCGCGTCCCTCATCCGAGCGGCAGATCCGGACCGCCGCGAGCGCGGCTCCGACGGCCGCCGGGACCCCGGACGCCGTGAACATGAACGGCCGCGACTGGATCCGCAGATACTCGATCACGTCTGCCGGGCCGGCGATCACGCCGCCGCAGGAGGCCAGCGACTTGGAGAAGGTGGCCATCCGCAGGTCGACTCGGTCCTCGACTCCGAGCAGCTCCGCAGTGCCTGCGCCGCGCGCGCCCAGCACCCCGAGGGCGTGCGCCTCGTCCACCATCAGCCGGGCGCCGAAGCGTCCGCACAGCTCGGTGATCTCCGGCAGTGGCGCCACGTCGCCCTCCATCGAGAACACTCCGTCGACCACTACCAGGATGCCGCCACCGTCCGTCTGGGCTCGCTCCAGGCTATGTTCCAGTCGATCGAGGCGGTTGTGGCGAAACGCGCGCAGCTTGGCGCGGGACAGAATGCAGCCGTCGAGGATCGAGGCGTGATCGCCGGAGTCCGCGATCACCGTGTCCCCGGGCCCGAGGATCGTCCCCAACGCGCCCAGGTTCGCCTGATGACCGGTGGTGAACACGATCGCCGCCTCGGTATCGAGCCAGGCGGCGAGCTCGCGCTCGAGCTGCACGTGGAGCCCGATCGTCCCGTTGAGAAACCGGGAGCCTGTCAGCCCGGTGCCGTACTGGGCCAGTGCGTCCAGCGCTCCCTGCTTGACGCGCTCGTCCCCGGTCAGGCCCAGATAGTTGTTGGAGCCGAGCATGATCCGCTGCTGGCCCTCCATCTCGACCATCGGCAGCGTGGGGCCCTCGAGCACCCGGAAGTAGGGGAGCGCGTCGAGCTCACGCGCCAGCTTCAGCTGCTCCAGCCGCTCGTTGTCCCGGGCCTTGGCGAAAACGTCGATTGAGGTTGGCATGTAGGTTTCCCGGCCGGATGGCGCTCGAGGTTCGTCCCGTAGCGAGCACACGCGAGCTGAACACGTTCATCAAGCTGCCGTGGCGGCTCTATCGTAACGAGCGCAACTGGGTGCCTCCGCTGTTGATCGAACGCAAGCGCTTCTTCGATCCGCAGCGCAATCCGTTCGTTCAGCACGCCGCGGTCGAGTCCAAGCACGGGATCAGCGTCCGGCCGATGCGCAAGCGCGATATGCAGGCCGAGATCACGCGCTTTCTGGAGGTCTACAACGCCGCCTGGTCCACCTGGGTGGGCGCCTGCTCCCGTTCGGCTGGGCCAAAGCCCTTTGGCACCGGCGTCGGATCGACCGCGTCCGGGTGTTCGCGCTGGGCGTCAAGCGGGATGGCAGCACACGGGAATCGCGGCCCGGTTCTACGAGCTCCACTTCGACTCGGCGGCCCGGTGCAAGCAGAAGACCGGAGAAACCGGTTGGATTCTGGAAAGCAACACGTCGATGAACCGTGCGATGGAGGGGATGGGCGGCAAGATCGTGCGGACCTATCGCGTCTACGAGAGGATGCTTTGAACATGACCGCAGTCACTGGCAAGATGTCCCCGACATGAGCGAATTCCTGTCCCAGGAGGCGGTGCTCGAAGAGGAGACGGTGGACGGGCTCCCCGTGCTCGCCGAAGTGCGTCCGATCGAGCCGGCCCCGCGCCCGGCGCTTCCCGCGGTTCACGCCGCCGCGGCTGCCGCCACGGGGTTCGTCGCGGGAGCCGCCACGGTGGCCCTGGTCCGACGCCATTCCGCTCGTAAGCAGGCGCGTGTGCAGCGCCGAGCGCCGCGCCGCCCGATCGACATGCTTCCGGTCGTCGGCAGTCGCACGTTCCTGGTTGACGTGCATCTGCTGGCCAAGCCGGGGGAGTGACCCCGGTAGAGATCCGGGTTGACGTCCGTCCGCGGTGGCCGTTCGCGCTGCCGCGTCACGGCGGCCTCGACGGGTTGATGCGGGTCCGCGGCGGGGTCGCGCATCGCCTGCTGCACATCGGCGGCGAGCCGGTGGTGGTGGGGGTGGCCCAGCCACGGCGGGAGCTCGTGGTGTTCGCCGCCCGCGCCGGTGACAAGGGCGCGGCGCAGTCCGGAATCCAGCGCATGAGGCTGGCGCTCGGAGTGGATCACGATCTACGCGAGTTCCACGAGCGGTTTCGCTTCGACCCTCTGATCGGACGTGCCGTCCGGGCCCAACCGGGGCTGCGGGTGTATGCACGGCCGGATCCATTCGAAGCGCTGACGTGGGCGATCTGCGAGCAGCTGATCGAATCCGAGCGCGCGGCGGCGATCCAGCGGTTGCTGATCGGACGGCTCGGTCGCCGGTGTCCGACCACCGGGCTGCGCGACGCGCCGGATGCCTCGGTCATCTCCCGCCAGGCGCCGGCCCGGCTCGAGTCCTACGGTCTGTCTGGCGGGCGCTCGGTGATGATGGTGCGCGTGGCCCGGGAGGTTGCCGCCGGCCGCGTCGACCTGCTCGACGCCGATCACGAGCGCGGCTGGCGCCGTCTGCGAGCGATTCCCGGGATCGGCAGCTGGACGATCCAGAAGCTCGCTCTCACCGGCCAGGGCAGGCTCGACCAGCTCCCGGCCGGGGACCTGGCGTTCCGGAAGCTGGTCGGCAGGCTGCGGACCGGCCGTCCCACGGCCCGCGCCACCGAGGACGAGGTGAACGAGTTCTTCGCGCCCTACGCGCCGTGGGGCGGGCTGGCCGGAAGCTACGCGCTGCGCAGCTCGAAGCAGACGCTTTCCCAGTTGGCGTTCTGAAGCGCCTCCGCCAGCGCCTCGTCCGTGTCATAGCGACCGGTCAACCGCCGGCCTTCGGCGCGCAAGGTGACGGTGTCGCTGCCAAACGGCCAGGGAGACAAGCGCCCGTCCGGCGCGAGCTCGAGGTCCACCGCAGCGCCGGCCGTGGGTACCGCCCGGGCCGTGCACGGCGCCCAGTCCAGGCACAGAGCCAGCGACAGAAAGTCCCAGGTCCAGATCAGATCGCTGTTGCGCTTTATTTCCCCCTCGGGCGCCCGCAGCGACGCCTGCATCGTGTGTTGGAAGTCACGACGCTCGCTGAGAAAGGCCCGGATCAGTCCAGCCTGATCGCCCGCCAGGCGGCTCAGGTCGCGCATCTCGTACAGCCGCATTCCGTGCATCGAGACCAGCAAGGCGGCGTAGCGGCTCTGTGACATCAACAGGCCCGGACCGGCCCGCCACAGCTCCATGTGCGTGGACAGCGGCATCTCGATGAACGAATGCGGTAGGCGAGTGTCGGGATCGCGCGTCGGCGTCAGGTCCCAAGCCGCCATCCCCACGTCGTGCTGCTCGGCCGCCAGGCACACCTCCTCGTACGGCTCGACCGCGCCGAACTGCGCGTTGCCCCAGGCCCGCGCCAGCTGACCCGAGATCCAGGCGTGCGAGGGCTGCCCGATGGCCAGCACCCCGCGGCTGTCCTCACGCAGCACCATCGCGGCTCACCCGGCCGGGCCGCCCCGTCGGCGGGTGTGTGCGCAGAGCCGCCGGATCAAGGCCCCTGACCCGCGAGCAGCTCGTTGGTGGAGGCGTCCACGATTGCGTTGGGGTTCGAGATCAGGTGGTGGTTCAGCATCCACTGGCCGTAGGCATTCCACTGGGTCTGGTCCTGCCAGCCCCAGGCCCGCCCGCTGGCGGGGAAGAACGCCGGGAGGGTGGCGCGGACGCTGGCTGCGGCGAACTTCGAGTCGATGGTCGGGTTGGCTTTGATCAGGTTCTGGACTGCGCTGGCCGGATCGCGCCGGGCTGACTCATACCCGCGCGCCAGTGCCTGCACGAAGCGCCTGATCTCGTTCGAATCGTTGGCCAATGTGCTCCGCCGCACGACCAGCACCAACTCGTCGTAATCAGGGACGCCGACCGACTCCATGCGGATCACGTTGGGATGCTTTCGTCTCTGTGCGAGCTGGATCGCCTCGACGTTCCAGTAGGCGCCAAGCGTCGCATCGACCCGGCCCGAGAGCATCGCCGGCACCAGGTTGGCGCCCACGTTGATCTCCTTGACCGAGCTCACCGGCACCTGCTCGTGCTCCAGGATCGTGGTCAGGTAGGCGTGCTGATAGGCGATGCCGGCATCCGCGATGCGCTTGCCCCGCAGCTGTTTGGCGCTCCTGATGTGCTTGGAGCCGAGCGACACGATTGACGTCAGCGGCTGCTGGACGATGGCTGCCACCGACACTAGCGGCACTCCCCGGTTGCGAGCCAGCAGGAGCTCAGGTTCGTAGGAGATGGCCGCGTCGACCTTGCCGGCGGCCAGGAGCTCGAGGGGCGTGGCCGGGTCGGACGGCACCTGGACGTGCACGCCCAGACCGGCCCGGGTGAAGTCGCCCTCGGCCAACGCCTGGTAGAGGCCGACATGGTCCGGGTTGGGCACCCAGTCGAGCATCAGCGTCAGCGATTGCGAGCTGCCCGGCGACGGTGTCAGCGTGGTCTTCTTCTCCCCGCAGCCGGCAAGCACCAGCAGCAGGCTCAGCGCAACTGCGCCTCGGCGTTTCATCGATCTCCTCTGGTTGGATAGGCCCACGGCAGCGCGACTCGCTCGGCCAGCGTCAGCAGCCCGAACAATGCGATCGCGAATCCGGACAGGATCACGACCGCCGCTACGGCGCGGGCGGCGAGCAGCTGCGGCTCTGCCTGCAGGATCACGAAACCGAGTCCGGCGTTCGCTCCGGCCCACTCGCCGAATACGGCGGCCAGGCCGGAGAACACCACGGCGATCTTCGCGCCCGTGAGCACGGCCGGCAGGGCCGCGGGCGCCTCGATCCGCCAGAACGTCCGCAGCCGCCCGGCGTCGAACGTCCGCATCAGCTTGATCAGATCCGGATCGACCGATGCGAGCCCGGCCAGCGTCGTGACGACGATCGCAAAGAACGAGGTGAGCGCGACGACCACGATCTTCGGCCCGAGCCCGAAACCGAGCCACACGATCAGGATCGGGGCGAGTACCACGACCGGCACGGCCTGGGAGGCGATCAGCAGCGGGTACAGGCCCGTGCGCACGATCTGCGAGAAATGCATCGCGACGGCGAGCGCGAGCGCCGCGACGACCGCTACCAGGAGCCCGAGCACGACCTCCTTCGCTGTCACGAAGAAGTTGCTCCACAGCAGCGAGCGGTCGGTGTAGAGCGCCTTCGCCACCTCGTGCGGTGCAGGCAGGATCAGGTGATCGACCCCGCCGAGCTCGACGTACAGCTCCCACGCGCCGAGGAAGGCGAGCAGGAACAGCGCCGGCAGCGCATAACGCCAGACACGGCTCACGCTCGGACCCCCAGCGAGCTCAGCGCGCGTTCGCGCAGCTTGACGACGCCGGCGTCGGTCCGCCCGCGCGGCCGTTTGAGATCCACCTCGATCTCCGCCACCGCATGTCCGGGCCGCGGCGACATCACGACGACGTGGTCGCCGAGGACGATGGCCTCCTCGACATCGTGGGTCACGAGTACGACCGTCCGGGGCTCCTGCGCCAGGACGTGCGCGAGCCAGCCCTGCATCTCGGCGCGGGTGATCGCATCGAGCGACGCGAACGGCTCGTCGAGTGCGAGTACGGGCTTGCCCGCCAGCAGCGTGCGCAGAAACGAGACCCGCTGACGCATCCCGCCCGAGAGCTCGGTCGGCCGCGCGTGTGCGAACTCCTCCAGACCGAACCGCTCCAGCCAGGGCGCAGCCGCCGCCCGGGCCTCCGCTCGCGATGCCCCGCGGGCGCGCATCGCGAGCCCCGCGTTGTCGACCGTGTTCAGCCACGGCAACAACAGGTCGCGCTGCGGCATCAGCGCCGCCGGCGCGGCCATCACCGTGCCGGCGTCGGGTGACTGCAGCCCGCAGATCAGCTCCAGGAGCGTCGTCTTACCGCAGCCACTGGGGCCCACGACCACCACGATCTCCCCGGGGGTGGCTCGCAGCGACATCCCCTCCAGGGCTCTGACCTCACTTCGTCTCGAGGAGTAGGTGCGACTCGCGAGCTCGACGCGGACTCCTGCTCGTCCGTGAAGATCGCGAGGCTCCTTGACGGGAGCCTCGATCATGTCTGTTTCGCTCCCTCCGCGGGCATTACCCC
Source organism: uncultured Solirubrobacterales bacterium (assembly GCA_963803475.1). Taxonomy (GTDB): domain Bacteria; phylum Actinomycetota; class Thermoleophilia; order Solirubrobacterales; family Solirubrobacteraceae; genus Palsa-465. The sequence goes on along the minus strand of CAWDMR010000012.1, from coordinate 322,608 downwards.
ACAGGTTCGAAGGGTCAGCGCCGGGTCGCGCGAATGGGCGTGGACGCTATCTCAGCCGGCTTTCCCGCCAGCCCCCCTGGGTTTTCAGGTGGTGACAGCGATGGTATCGCGAGCCGGCGGTGCGATAACTTCCCCTCGGTGGGGACCATCCGGCTCGGCTGCCTGACCGCGGCGCTGGTGACGTGCTTGGCGTGCGCGCAGGCGGCGACCGCCGGCTCGACATTCCGCCCGCGGATCCGCGGCGCCATGGGCATCGTCCCGCCCTATGACCAAACCGACATCGCGGCCGGCGAGAGCATTCCGGTCGTCTACCACGGCGGCTCGGTTATGCACGGGGCGACGATCCACATGATCTTCTGGGCGCCGCCTGGCTATCGCTTCGACGGCCCACCGGCTCCGGGAATCCTGGGGTATGAGCCGCTGATCCAGCGGTTCTTCAGCGACGCCGTGCACGACGTCGGCACCCACAGCAACGTATTCTCGGTGCTGCCGGAGTACCCGGACCAGGGCGGCCCGGGCCGCTACGCGATCGCCTACGACCCGAGCGCCGACTCAATCGACGACGCCGACCCATATCCGCCCCAAAGCCGGCAATGTCCTTCTCCCGCGAGCCTGGCGACGTGCCTCACCGACCATCAGGTGCAGCGTGAGCTGGACAGGGTGATTGAGAGTCACGATCCGGCCGGCCACGGACTGCACGACCTGTGGTTCGTGTTCCTGCCTCCGGACGTCGACACCTGTATCGCGGTCGGGCAGTGTGGAACCACCGCCTATGCCGGCTACCACGCGCTGTCGAACCTCGGTCGCGGTCCCACGATCTATGCCGTGATCCCGGATCCGCTGATCGAGTTCACGCCCGGACCGGGAACCGACCCTCAGGGCAACCCGGAGGCCGAATCGGCGATCGACACCGTCGCCCACGAGACGGTGGAGGCGATCACGAATCCCGAGGGCGATGGCTGGATGGATCCGAACGGCTTCGAGGTGGCCGACAAGTGCGAGAACCCGGAGGACGGCACTCCGCTCGGTTTCGCGCCCGACGGCTCCCCCTACAACCAGGTGATTTCAGGCGATCAGTTCCTGGTCCAGATGATGTGGTCCAACGCGCACAACGGCTGCGAGCAGCGCTCGTCCAGCACCACCTCGGCGCTTCCGACGGCGAGCGTCGACGTCCCGCAGTTCAGCGACCTGGTGAGCGGGAGCATCGGCTCGCGGACCGGCGGGGTGTCAGTGCTGATCGGGCTGATTCGCGCCAACGACCTGGTGGCCCTGGGACAAGCGGAGACTCGAGCCAACGGCAGCTGGGGCCCGGCGCCGCTGCGGTCGGAGTCCGGCAGCGGCCATGCCCCGAGTGACGACCGTGACGTGCTGGTGGTTCAATACGGCCCCGGCGGACCGCGGCCCAACGTGATCACCACCGGCGCCGGCGGCAATCCGTTCACGGAGTCGGGGTGGACCGGCTGGTTTGACCTGGACCACGGGTTCAAGGTCGGCCGGGGTTCGGTGGCGCTGGCCCCCTGCGGCCAGACGGGTGTCCTCGGCCTGCGGATCGGCGCGCGGGCCGCCGCGCCGCCGATCGAACAGTGCGACACCGAAACCGACGCGGCCACGGTCAGGACCGGCGCCTTGAGCGCGAGGACAACGCTCACGCTGAGCAGCCAGGACAATCGCGCGGTCACCCTCGAGAACCCGGCCGGGGCACTGGTCAAGCTGACCGTTCCGCTCGGCGAGCCCGGCAGCGTGTCGGCCCTGCCCAACGGGCAGATCCCCTTCCAGCCCAGCGGCTTCCCATCCTGCACGGCGGACCTACGGGCCCAGGCGGTGCGCTGCTTCGGGCTCGGGCCCGGCGCCGAGTACTCGCTCGGGCGCCGGCGGGCACGCGCCGACTCCCGAGGGCAGGCGCGGTTCGCGGGATTCATGCGGCCAGTCCGCGGTGGGCAGGTGCTGAGCCTGTCCAATCAGGCGGGTCGCGTGCTGACCCGACTGCACGTCGCGCACCTGCGAGTCGATATCGAAGGCCAGCAGAGCGTGGTCGCCGGCGGCCGCTGCCAGCCCGGCGACTACTACGGCCTGCCGTTGGCGAAGCCGCCGATCAGCGATGCGATCGGGCTGGGCGTGTCCGGGGACGGGACCGTGTGTCCGGCGAGTGGTTCGGCTTCTGGCCTGTCGGTAGCGCACATCTCCCAGATCGACGACCTCAGCGGCGGTCTCACCCGCACCGAGGTGCCACAGATCCAGCGGACGACGCCGATCGACGGCGAGTTGGTATATGGCCCGTTCATCGCCCAGGCGCACAGTGGCCTGCCGGCTCCGCACAACTCCATGTTCGCCACCGGCGCACCGATCAGGCTGACGATCACTCCGGTGCGCTCACACCACCCGGTGTTCCACGCCCACAACGTCGACATCGTGCGGGGGGTCCCGGTCCGCTCGCTGCCGCGGGGCGCGTACGTCGCGACCTGGATACTTAGGGACGCAAATGGCGACACCCGAACCACCCGAACAGAGTTCGTCGAACAGCGATAGCCGTCCGGCACCCGACGGGGATGAAATCCCGACCGGGAAGGTCCGGCGCGCGACCAGCACGACGGCCGCGCTCGGCCCCAGCGGGGCGCGGCTGGCCGGCAGCCTGATCGCCAATCTGCGACGCTCGCCTGAGCAGGCCCGAGCCGTGCTCGAGGCTCGACACGCCGAGATCGCCGACCAGGCCGTGGAGGTGCTCGGCAACCTGCGCGGCGGTGCGATGAAGCTGGGCCAGCTCGCCTCGTTCGTCGACGTCGAGTTTCTTCCCCCGGAGTACCGAGACATCTATCAGGAGAAGCTGGGCCGGCTGCGCGACGCCGCGCCGGCCATGAGCTGGGCGAAGGTCAAGGGCATCCTCGAGCGCGAGTGGGAGCAGCCGGTGCAGGAGCTGTTCACCGAGATCTCCCCGGATGCGGTCGCGGCCGCTTCGATCGGACAGGTGCATCGAGGCGTGCTCGCCGACGGCCGTCGCGTGGCGATCAAGGTGCAGTACCCGGAGATTGCCGACGCGCTGGAAGCTGACCTGGATGTGGCCTCGGTGCTGATCGGTCTGGGCAAGGCGATCGCGCCGGGGATGGATCCGCGGCTCGTGGCCGGCGAACTGCGCGAGCGGGTGCTCGAGGAGCTCGACTTCGAGCTCGAGGCCCAGCAACAGCGGACCTTCGCCCGGGCCTATCGCGGCCATCCTTTTATCGTTGTGCCGGAGGTTGTGAGCGCACTCTCGCGGCGCCGAGTGCTGGTCTCGGAATGGGTCGACGGTCACCGGTTCGACGGGATCCTCAGGCTGGATCAGCCCGAGCGCGACCGGGTCGGCGAGATCATCGTCCGTTTCTTCTTCGGCTCGATGCATCGCCTGGGCCGGTTCAACACCGACCCCCATCCGGGCAACTACCTACTGGCCGACGACGGCCGGATGGCGTTCCTGGATTTCGGCAACACGGTGACGATCAGCAACGAGACACTGCGGCTCCAGCGGGTCGCGCTGCTGGCGGCGATCGATGGAGATGCCGGGGTGTTCGCGGGCGCGTTCTCGGAGCTCGGCTACGTGCGTGATCTGGACAGCGTCGATCGTGAGGCGCTGTTGACGCAGGCGCTGCTGGTGGCGGACTGGTACCTGGAGGACCGCGAGCTACGGATCGACCCGGACTACGTGGCCGGAGTCGTGGCGGCGCTGATCGACCCCCGTGCATTCGACGGAGCCATGCGCCTCGTGCGCCAGCTAAAGATCCCGCCCGAGGAGATCTGGCTGCGGCGCGTGGAGACCAGTGTGCTGGCGGTGCTCGGCCGGCTGCGGGCGCAGCGCAACTGGCACCGGATCATGCTCGAGTCGGTCGGCGGCGAGCCCGCCACCGAGCTCGGGCGCCAGGAGCTCGAGTTCTGGCGCCGGCGTGGTTTCAGGCGCTCACCGGACGCGTCAGCGCCTTGACGAACTCCTCCAACTGGTCGGTGCGCCAGCACTCGAATGCCGTGCAGTAGCGCTCATACGCGGCGATCACGCTGTCGCCGTAGTTCCAATACAGCCGCGGCTCGGGGTTGAGCCAGAACGTCCGGCCCGCCTTTGCGGTGATGGCGGCGAACACGTCCTCGCGCGGCGGGCGGCCGTTGGTGCGGGCATCACCGAGCACGATCACGGTCGCGCGCGGGTGCAGCTCGTCCTCGATCAGCGTCAGGAACTCGGTCCACACGCGTCCGTAGTCGGTGTAGCCGGAGATGTCCGCGACCCCCGCATCACGCGACACGGCCTCGCTGGCAGCCCGGAAGTCGCGCTCGCGCTCGAACACCTCGGTGACCTCGGAGATCCGCTCGATGAACACGAACGAGCGCAGCTTGCGGAACGCGTCGTGCAGGGCGTGCAGCACGCTGAGGAAGAACGTCGAGGCACTGGTGACGCTGGTGGAGACATCGCACAGCACGAAGATCTCCGGCCGGCGGGGGCGGCGGGGGCGGTACTTGAGCTCGATCGGGACCCCTCCGCTCTGCAGCGATGCCCGCATCGTGCGGCGCACGTCCACGTGCGCGTGGCGTTTGCGTCCCTTGAGCTCGTGCCCCTGTGTGGCCAGGCGGCGCTTGAGCTGAGCGACGACGCGGTGTACGGCCGCCAGGTCCTGGATCGGGCCGGTCGGCAGCGCCCGGTCCAGCTCGTTCAGGGGACGCTTGGGCGGCAGGCTCGTCGTGCGCTCGATCAGGTTGCGCTCGAGCTCGCGGCGCAGGTGCTGCTCGAACCGGCGCAGCTCCTCACGCGGGACGCCATCTCGGCGCGGATCGTCCTCGGGCAGATCGGGCTGGGGCTCGGTTCGGAGTCCCAGCGCCCGGCGGATCCGCTGGACGTCAACGCCCAGGACCCCCGAGCCCTCGCCGCGTCCGAACGCGGCGATCGCGAGCCGGGCCAGGTCCCTGAGCGCTCCCTCGTCACCGTCTCTCAGCGCCTGCGCGATCTGCGCCCGCAGCGTGTCCAGGTTGATCTCGGTCTCGGCGCCGTCGGGGCCGGGCCGCGATTCAGACACCCCCTGCCGCGCCGCCTCGGCTTCGGCGGCGCGGAAGAAGAAGCGGTCGAACACGAGCTCGAACACGCGCCGGTCCTCCGGCGACTTGGCGATCGTGACGGCGAGCGCCTCTTTGAAGTCCTGCGGCTCGGTCCAGGGGACGTGCTTCAACGCCTCGAACGCGTCCAGCATCTCGGACGTGCCGAGCGCCACGCCCTCCTCGCGGAGGTCCTCGGCGAACGTCAGCAGTTGTCCCTCGAAGCCGCCCGGCGCCTTAGCGGGGATGCCGCCGTAGATCTTGCGGGGCTGGGGCGGGTGGCTCACGCCGCGTGGGTGGCATCGGTCGCGGCGGGGTCGAGCTTCACCCCGACGCGAGCGGCGACCGTGTCGATATCGGTGCGGTGCTTGACGATCACGCTCATCGTCTCCCGGAACGTGTCGCCATCGATGTCGTCGGCGCCGAGCAGCAGCAGGGCGCGGGCCCAATCGATCGACTCGGCGATGCTGGGCGGCTTCTTGAGGTCGAGCTCGCGCACCTGGTGAACGATCTCGACGAGCTTGCGCGCGATGTTCGCGTCGAGCTCGGGCGAGTGCAGCCGGACGATCTCCAGCTCGTGCTCGAGGTTTGGGTAGTCGAGCCACAGGTATAGACACCGTCGCTTCAGCGCTTCGGTCAGCTCCCGCGTGTTGTTGGAGGTGAGCAGCACGACTGGCTGCGTCTTCGCGTCGATCCTCCCAAGCTCGGGGATCGAGATCTGAAAGTCACTCAGGAGCTCGAGCAGCATCGCCTCGAACTCCTGATCGGTCTTGTCGATCTCGTCGATCAGCAGCACGACCGGCTCGGCACTGGCGATCGCCGTCATCAGCGGCCGCTGGAGCAGGAACTCCTCGCCGAAGATGTCGTCCTGGACATCCTGCCATCCCGTGCCGTCGGACTCGGTCTGGATCCGCAGTAGCTGCTTGCGATAGTTCCACTCGTACAGCGCCTTGGCCTCATCGAGACCCTCGTAGCACTGCAGACGGACCAGGGTTCGGTCGAGGTAGCGGCTGATCGCCTTGGCTAGCTCGGTCTTGCCGACGCCGGCCGGCCCCTCGACCAGCACCGGCTTGCCCAGCTTCGTGGCCAGGAACGACACCAGCGCCGTCGACTCGCCGGGCAGATAGCCGACGGTTTTCAGTCCCGCGCTGACCTCTTCCACCGAAGCGGGGGTGTGAGCCATGGCCCAAGGATAGGGTTCGCCGTGCCGATGCTCGTCCTGGCCGTCCAATCCTCCCACCTCGGCCTGTTCACGGCTGCCCTCGCCGCCGGCCTCGTGATCGGCGTGTTCGGCCACATCATCCACTCGCGGACGCTGGTGATCACGGGCATCCTGGTGATCGGCCTGGTCAGCGCGTACTTCTCGTTTGTGCTGCAGCCGGTGGGGAGGTAGGGGACTTTTGGGGGCTTTGGGGGGCTCGGGGTTTTGGGGGCGGGGCTCCGGGGCGGCGGCATGCCGGGGCGACCGGGTCGCGCGCTTGACCCCTCAGTGCCCGGGCGTAACGAGCCGTGCGAGGGCGCGTGACAATTGTGTGGAATTTGAGGCCTACCAGGCGGAGGGGCCGCAGAATCGGGGCGTGAGTGCACGCAACCCGGTCGAACGCAAATCGAATGAACAACGTGCCACGCTTTCCGTCGCGGCGGGCGACGGGCACCTTAACCATGTGGTGCATGGCAAACGTGCCACGGGCGCCGCCGAGCGGCGCGCTCGTCACCTTGTTCAGGTCGATCGCGCCATCGCAGCGATCGCAGCGGGGCAGCACGGCGTCATCACCCATCGCCAGCTCCGGAAGGCGGGATTGGGCCGGGGGCAATTGACGACCGGGTAATGCGCGGCCGATTGTTTCCCCTCCACCGCGGCGTCTACGCCCTCGGACATACAGCGCTGCCTTCGTTCAGCGGCGAGACGGCGGCCGTCCTGGCCTGCGGCGACCGAGCTGTGCTGAGCCATGCGGCCGCCGCGCGGCTATGGGGGTTCGGCGATGGATCAGCCGCCGACGTCGACGTCACGGTGGTCGGCAGCCATGTGCGCCCACGTCCGGGTATTCGCGTCCATCGCGTCAAGTCGCTCGATGCGTGCGATGCCCGCAAGGTTCAGGGCATCCCCATCACCGCCCCGGCGCGCACGCTGCTCGACCTCGCCGGGCAACTCAACGAGCGCGGGCTCGAGCTCGCGCTGCATGAAGCCATCGCGACCCAGCGCGTCACGATTCGCCAGGTGCAGCTGGTGCTGAGTCGTTATCCCCGCCGACCAGGCTCGGCCGCACTCACCAGTCTGGCGACTGGGGGACAACCGCTGACGGCCACCCGCTCCGGTGGCGAGGAGACACTGCACCGACTCCTCCGCCGGTCGGGCCTCCCGCCACCTGAGGTGAACGCCAAGGTCGGACGCTGGACGGTGGACTTCCTGTGGCGGCGTGAGGGGCTGGCCGTGGAGCTGGACGGCGTCGATTTTCATAGCTCACGGGTGCGGATCGAGCGGGATCACCGTAAAGACCTGGACCTGCGCAAGCTGCACATCGATGTAATGCGGTTCGTCGGGCGCCAGGTGACGCGTGAACCGGAGATGGTGTTGGTGACGATCGCTCAGGCGCTGGCGGGGCGCTGAGTGCAGCTAGGGCTCGTGGCCCTCGAACGGGATCGTCAGCTGGTCGTCGGCGTCGGCCTCACGCCGGCGTCTGGCGGCCTGCGTCGAGGGTGAGGAGATTCCGCAGCGTGGGATCCTCGTCACGCGCCGGGGCGCGGTCCTCCCCCCGCGGCAGGGTGGGGTCCTCGTCGCTGGGCACCACCGGCGGCGCTTCTCGGGGCAGAGTGGGGTCGTCGCCGCTGGGCAGGACGGGAGGGGCCTCGCGGGGCAGGGTCGGGTCGTCGTCCTGCGGCAGCGTGAGAACCGCGTCCCGCCCGGGCCGGTCGCCCCCCGCGTCCCGCCCGGGCCGGTCGCCCCCCGCGTCCTCGCCCGGGCCGGTCGCCCCCGGCGGGCCCACCAGCCCTCGGACGGGCGTCGCCGGGCAAGGGCGGTTCGGGTCGGTGCGCGGCACGGATCCGGGAGCCGGCGTAGGTGAGGAACAGTGCCACCGCGAGCGCGACGAAGATGCCCCATTCGATCCCGTAGCTGATCACGTCCTGTCCGTGGGCCGCGCCGCCCTGCTTGTCGAAGATCCTCCAGATGATGAGCACGCACGACCACGCCCCTGCGGCAGTGATCACCCAGCCGTCGCCGCCGGGCAGATGGAATGCGCGGCCTTCGGCGCGCTGGAACAGGAGCGTCAGGACTCCGATCGCGACGAGCAGCAGCGCCGCCTCCACGAACGAAAACGCCCCCCAGCCGGTCTGCGAGTCCGAGGCCGGTACCGGCTTGCCCCGCACGACGACGAAGAACTGCCGCTGGTACCAGGGCAGGAATAGCGTGAGGAACAATCCCACCGAGGCGTACGCCGCCAGGCGCCGCTCGTGGGGCAGGACGCGATAGGCACGCGTCAGGCGGCGGGTGCCCGACCCGAATCGCTGCGCGGCCGTCGTGGCGTTGGATGCTGGGCTCATGTGCCCCGGGTCTGGACCACGATTCGATTTTAGGCGGCGAAAGGGCGGCGCATGAGCGCCTGGCCGGAGACGTGGCCGGCTGGCTGCCGGACAGGCGTTACGCGATCGGGATGTCCTGGACCTCGGCGGGCGCCGAGCGTCGGCGCTCGCTGCGCTCCAGATACCAGTCGATCAGCGCTCTGAGCGCCAGCAGCAGTTCCCGCAGGGCTTCGGCCAGCCGCCGCTGGAGCTCGGCTGGAATCAGATCCCGGAGCGCATGAACCGCTTGGACCAGCAGATCGAAGTCGCCGCTGTGGCCGCCCTCCGGCTGGGCAGAGGACGTCTGCCACCCCGCCGGCGGTGGCTTCGAGCCCGCCTGCGCGGCCGCCGAGGCGGCCTCGGCGACCAGGCGCTCGGCTGCCTCCGAGGCGCGGTCGAGCCGCTGCTCGAGCCGGCGCAGCACCGAGTCCTCGCTGCTAGCTCTCGGTGCCTGAGGGTCCTGGGGTTCCCGATTGTCCATTGAAGATCACCTCGAGGGCGCCCGCCTCGAATCGCGCTCCGGAGGGGTTGTACCCAGCCAACGCCGGCGGCAACATGATCGTGCGTCGCTGGCCGTCGACGCCGACGATCAGCTCGAGCCCGATCTTCTTCAGCGAGATGTCCCCCTTCCGCGCGAACGGCAGCGCCAGACGCAGTCGGGCGCCGTCATCGGAGACCGTTAGCTCCTGAGTGATCGACTGGTGCAGCACGGCGTCGGCCTCGTGGTCGGAGAACAACGCGGCGGCCAGGCGATCGAGCATCTCCGGGCCCACGACCTCCTGGTCGAAGTACGGAGCACACAGCACCGGGACCGGGCTGAATGCCGAGCGGACCAGCTCGAGGTGCTCCTCCTGCACCTTGCGCCACACGGCGAAGTATTCGCCCACGTCGGTCGGGAACACCCGATTGACGACCACCGCGTCGGTCAGGTAGCCGTACAGATTGAGATAGGTGAACGTCCGCATCGCCTCGCCGATCACCATCTTGTCCGGGTTCATGACCAGCCGGATCGTGCACCGTTCGCGGTCGCGGAGGATCTCGTTCATCTCGATCAGGTTCTCCGATAGCCGCTGGATGTCCGCGAACACGGCCTGGCTCGGAAGCGGGATGTCGAGCAGCGAGCGAGCGATCGGTCTGGCTGCGGCGAGGATCTGACGCTCCATGGGAAACACCTTCTGGATCCACCAGCGCGCGACATCGGGAAACGACAGCAGCCTCAGCGTCTCGCCGGTCGGCGCGCAGTCGACGATGATCGCGTCCCAGGCCTCGGCGTAGTGCTGGGCCTGCAGCTGGAGCAGGGAGAACAGCTCATCCATTCCCGGTGGAACGGTCAGCTCCTCGGCCGAGATGCGGTCGACCCCGCGCTCCACGAACAGCTCACCGAGCCAATCCTGCACCCCGGACCAGTGGCGCTCCATCTCCTCCTGGGCCTTGACCTCCTGTCCCCACAGGTTCTCGCCGGCCGCCGTCGGCTCGCCGCCCAGCTCGGCGCCCAGCGACTCGGACAGGCTGTGAGCCGGGTCGGTGGAGATCACCAGCGTCCGCAGGCCCGCGGCGGCGCAGCGACGCGCGGTGCTCGCGGCGACCGAGGTCTTTCCGACGCCGCCCTTACCGGTGTAGAGGATCGTGCGCGGCATGACCGAGCGAGTCTAGGTGACATCCAGTGTCTCGACGATCCGGGCGCCGTTGCCGGCCAGGTCCGTCGCGGCGAGGCGAATCGTGTAGTTGCCTCGGCGTGAAAGCCCAGGCGCCGCGAACGAGTGCGCCCGCTGTACGTCAGCAGGGTCAGAAAGGCGGGTGCTTCAAATAGGAATCGAACCGGCGGGCGGTCGTGCAGTAGACGGCGGCGTGGGTGCGCGAACACAGCTCGTGCAGGAAGCCGGTGACGAGCTTGTGGTAGTCGAGCGTGTCCTCCTGGCCGGGTTGATACAGCGACCAGGTCCCGGTGTCATAGCGTGGCACCTCGGCTCGGGCCTCAGCGTCCCCCTGCCGGAACAGCCGCCGTGCCTCACCGTCGCCGCTTCGGTGCGCGTAATCGTAAAGCCCAATCAGGGCCTGGAGGAACCCGTTCAGCACCGCGGCACCGGGCGCGAACGAGTACAGCAGGTAGCGCCGGCCGCGACGGGTCCTGACGCTGACCCCGCGGGGTGGCGACGTGGCGAGGACCGGCAGCGCCTGTCGCGCAATCGACAGGTAGTAGCGGTCGTCGAAGGCCCGATCGGCGCGGGTCAGCGCCTCCAGCGCGGTGCCCTGCGACATCGCGCTGGTCCACGGGGGGACGCCGCCGTCGAAGCCGAAGTAGTACTCCCAGGTCAGGCCGCCGGCCCGCCGGGCGGCGAGCGGGATCAGCTCCGCGAGCAGCCTGCGCAGGTGCGCGTACTGCGAGCGGCCGGCGCTGTAGTACCCGTTGGCCTTCCCAAAGCTTCCCAGCTCCTGGAGCTCGATCCCCTGTCCCGGGTACTCCTCCCACACGAGCTCAGAGCCGGCGAACTCGACACGCTCGCCGTAGCTGAGCAGCGGTCCGGTGGTCCACCAGCGGCGATTGCGATCGACGGTCAAAAACAGGACGCGTAGGCGGGAGGACGTCAGCTCACCGGCCGCGGCGATTCGGGCCATGTTGTCGATCACGCCCCGGAGCTCGCCGGCCCGGGTCCCGCGCAGTCGCGCGGCCGTGGCACGGGCCGCGCGCCAGTCGGACGCGTAGCCGCGATACGCCGACCGGTCGACGGCATGCGCGCGATACAGCCGCGCCAGTTCGCTGAAGACCGTCCGGCGCGATCCGGCGGCCGACGCCCGCGGCGCACCGATCGGCGCTGCCGGTATCGGTAACCCGGAGGGCAGCGTCAGGAACCGATCGTCGCGCACGGCCCAATGTCCCCGGGAGCCGAGCACGATCACGGGATCTGCGGTTGCGCTCGCCGGCGCCGCGGCCAGCACGACGAGCAGCCCGAACAGGCGCAGACGCACGGTGCCGATGCTACATTCGGCCCGGTTGGAGCGCCATGCTGAGGAGGAAGTTTCGATGAGGCTGTGGATCTGGGGACGGCGTGCGGTATGGCCGCCGTTGCTGGCGGCGCTGATGGTGCTGGGTGTGAGCGCCTGCGGGAGCAGCTCCAACAACGACGCGACGAGCCTCCTCAAGCAGACGTTCAGCGGGTCCCACACCGTCAACAGCGGCAATCTCGCGCTCAACCTCACGGTCAATCCCACGGGTTCCTCGTCGCTCACGTCGCCGATCACGCTGAGCTTCGGCGGTCCGTTCCAGAGCCAGGGCCAGGGCAAGCTGCCGAAGTCGAACTTCAACATCAGCCTCAGCGCCGGGGGCAAGTCCGGGAGCCTGGGGATCCTGTCGACCGGAACGGCCGGATACGTCACGATCCAGGGCACCAGCTACCAGCTGCCGGCGGCGACGTTCAAGCAGCTTGAATCAAGCTTCGCCGGGCTTACCTCGTCGTCCGGCAGCGGCCCGGGCTCCGGACACCCTGGCGAAGCTGGGGATCCATCCGCTGAACTGGCTGACCAAGCCCACGATTGTCGGGACCGAATCCGTGGGCGGGACGCAGACCACGCACATCCGCGCGACGGTCAATGTGTCGGCGCTGCTCACGGACCTGAACACGTTTCTGCACAAGGCCTCGTCGCTGGGCTCCACGGGGGCGGGCAACCTTCCCTCGAGCCTCTCTCAGGCGACGCGGAACCAGATCGCCGATGAGGTCAAGAACCCCAGCTTCGACGTCTGGACCGGCAACAGCGACAAGACCGTCCGGCGGCTGGTGATCCGGCTGACTCTGCCCGTCACCGGCCAGCTCTCGAGCTCGCTGGGCGGTCTGAAGTCGGCGCAGATCGGGCTGACGATGCAGTACGCCAATCTCAACCAGCCTCAGACGATCGATCCTCCCGCTAACGTCCAGCCGTTCAGCGAGTTCTCCGCCAAGCTGCAGTCGCTGCTGGGGACGCTCGAGGGTGGCCTCGGCGGCTCCGCCGGCTCGAGCGGGACCAACGCCGGCTCGAGCGGGACCAACGCCGGCTCGAGCGGGGCCAACCGGCTCGAGCGGGGGCACCGGCTCGTCGTCCGGAACCGGCTCCCAGGTCCAAGGCTACAGCCAGTGCATCATCGACGCGCACAACGACGTGTCGAAGATGCAGAAGTGCGCGTCGTTGATCAACGGGAAGTAGCCGCGCGGTCCCCCGCCGGCGGGTCTGACCGCATCCGGCTCCGTTCGGCCGACGTCGTCCACGGCCTGGCGTCCAGCCAGGCCTTTACTCGCGTCCGACCTCCTGGTGGTCCTCTTCGAGCTCGTCGGCCGTCTCGTCCCCATCCTCGGTCATCGCGCCCGGGTGGTAGCGGACCTGGAAGGCCTCGAGCAGCTCGTCGCGTCGGTTCTCGTCGACCGGAGTCTCGTCGGACACCATCACCCAGTCCGCGCCTTCGTACTCCTCCATGTTGAAGATCTCGGAGTCGAGCTCGGGTGAGTCGTCGACGATCACCAGGACCTCGGTCTGGGGGTTGAAATACGTCCCCGGCCGGTTGACGAGCTCGTCGAGCTCCAAGATGCGCGGATCGGCCATCGCGGACGCAGCCTAGCGCTTGGGGCTCGCCGGCGTGGCGCGGCTGTCAGAGGCCGCTCAGGGAGCTGACCTCGCGCTCGATCTCCGCCTCGACGTCGAGCGGGGGCTTGCCGAGGCGCGCACGACGGTGGTTGCGGGCGATCACCAGCTGGCGGATCTCGCTCGCGAAGCTCGTCGTCGATCTGCGGGGCGGTCAGCCGCTTGAACTCCTGCTCGACATCGATCGGAGCTTCACCGCGACGGGCCCGGCGCGCGTTCCGGGCCTCGAGCAGCTGGCGGATCTCGGTATCGCGCTCGAGCAGCGCGGCCGCCGACCCCGGGCGCTGCCCGGACGCGAGGTCCTGCTCCATCAGCAACCGGCTCTTCCCGAACTCCTCCCACGTCTTCTCGCCGGTGATGAGCGCCGCGAACGCAGCCAGGATCCCCACCCCACAAACCACCCACAACACGGTGCCGAATGCGGCCTGCACAGCTTAAGTTTGGCGCAAACCGCGGGGGATGATGGGAAATGTGTGGGCTCGGGGGCGGCGCGTCGCTCACACGGGCTCGGCGGGCCCCGCTGCCGCTTGCACCGCGGCTGCGCTCCGGGCGGCCCTCCTACCCGTTTCATGCCTCGGATGGAGTACCCTTATGGCGTTGACTGACTAGTCAATCGTCTTCGCGCTGGCGCTAAAACGGCCGCCGGCGCCGCGCTTTCAAGGAGAAATCCACCGTGGTTGATTTCACGCTTACAGACGAGCAGAAGAGCATGCGCGAGATGGCGCACGACTTTGCCGAGAAGGAGATCCGTCCGGTCGCCTGGGAGTACGACAAGGACGGCACCTGGCCACAGGAGATCATCGAAAAGGCCTGGGAGCTGGGGCTGATGAACAGCCACCTGCCCTCCGAGTACGGCGGTCCCGGCCTCGGCTACCTCGACGGCACCCTGATCGAGGAGGAGATCGCCTGGGGCTGCTCCGGGATCGGCACCTCGCTGTCCTGCAACGGGCTGGCGACCGCCCCGATCGGGCTGGCCGCGTCCGAAGAGCTCAAGAAGGAGTATCTGGGCCGCCTGTCGGAGGCGCCGCTGCTGGCGTCGTTCTGCCTGACTGAGCCCGACGCCGGCTCCGACGTCTCCGGGATGAAGACGACCGCGACCCGCAGGGGCGACAAGTGGGTTATCAACGGGTCCAAGTGCTTCATCACCAACGGTGAGTACGCGAACTACTACACCGTGTACGCCAAGACCGACAAGGACGCCGGTCATCGCGGGATCTCGTGCTTCGTCGTCCCTCGCGACGCGGGCGTCGTGGTCGACAAGCACGAGGACAAGATGGGGCAGCGCGCCTCGAACACCGCGACGATCACGTTCCCTGACGTCGAGATCCCCTGGATCACCTGGTCGGGGAAGAGAACAAGGGGTTCAAGATCGCGATGATGACTTTGGATCGCACGCGGCCGGGCGTGGCGGCGATGGCTGTCGGCGTCGCCCGCGCGGCGATGGAGTTCGCGATCGACTATTCCAAGGAACGCGTCCAGTTCGGCGTGCCGATCGCCATGCACCAGGCGATCCAGTTCATCATCGCCGACATGGCCACGAAGGTTCATCTGGCACGGCTGGCGACATGGAACTCCGCGGTGCTGCTGGATCAGGACCAGCGCAACACGCTCGAGTCCTCCCACGCCAAGCGGTTCGCCGCGGACATGGCGATGGAGGTGACGACCGACGCCGTGCAGGTCTACGGCGGGTACGGGTTCATCAAGGAGTACCCGGTCGAGAAGCTGATGCGCGACGCCAAGATCCTCCAGCTGTACGAGGGCACCGCGCAGATCCAGCGGCTGGTGATCGCGCGCGAGACTCTGCTGCCGCGCCGGGTCGAGGAGCCGACCCCCGCACACGCGTAGCAGGGTTTAATGGGGCCGCCCCTGCGGGGGGCGGCCCTGTTTCCGGCCCGGCGCAGTCCATCCACAGCCACTGATTGACTCGGCACATGCCTGTGCGGGTGGTGGGTGTCGTGGCTTGCGCGTCGTGCGTCCTGCTCGGCGGCTGCGGCACGCGGTCGACCAGCACCGCCGGCACCGCCCACCAGGTCCGCCGTCCGCACCCGCGCCACCGGCACCAGGGAACACATCGCGCGCCGCCACACCGCGCCAGCCGGCCTCCCCGCCATAGGGTTCGGGGACCGCGCTGGCGGCAAGCACTGCCGCGGCCGGCAGGATCCAGCCGCAGCCCGCTCCCGGCAGCTGCCACGCCCGGGGCGGCGGCCGCTTCTCGCTTCCGGACCGGCGCTGCACCCCCGGCGCGATCGATCCGCACGTGACCCAGGCGAACGTCCACGACACGATCTGCCGGGTCGGCTACTCGGCATCGGTGCGCCCTTCGGAGTCGGTGACCGAGCCCGAGAAGCTGGCCAGCATGGCCGCCTACGGCGACGCCGGATCGCTGCGCGGCTACGAGTATGACCACCTGGTGTCGCTCGCGCTGGGCGGCGCGCGCAACGATTCACGGAACCTGTGGCCGGAGCCTGGCGCCAGTCCGAATCCCAAGGACAGCCTGGAGGATCTGCTGCACGTGATGGTGTGCTCGGGCGCGCTGAGTCTGGCTTCGGCCCAGCGGCAGCTCGCGACCAACTGGGTCGTCGCGTATCGTCGGCTGATCGGCTGAGGATCTGGGCCGGCCGGCTACTCGGTCGTGCTGAACTCCCAGATCGCGATTGACAGCATCAGCAGCCCGAGCAGCAGGACCACGCTGACCTCGATCAGCGCGGGCACATGCCAGCCCCACCAGGTGACGCCCGGGTCCAGCGCCCGTCGCGCCGCGGGCGAGATCGCGAGATGGTTGAACACCAGCCGGCGCATCGGGTCGACCGCATACGTGAGCGGATCGACGCGGTTGAGGATCTCCAGCCACCGCGGCAGGCCGGCAACCGGGAACAGCGCGCCCGAGATGAAGAACATCGGCATCACGATCATCTGCATCACGCCGAAGAACGCCTGCATCTGCTTGATCCGGACCGCGATCATCATCCCGAAGGCGGTGATGGTGAAGGCCAGCAGCAGCTGGAGGGCAAAGATGCCGACGATCAGGGTCAGGCTGTAGGGGACCCCCACCAGCGGGGCCAGCAGGATCATGATCACACCCTGGGTGCAGGCCACGGTCGCGCCGCCAAAGCACTTGCCGATCACGATCGAGCTGCGGCGCACCGGCGCCACCATCATCTCGCGCATGAAGCCGAACTCGCGGTCCCACACGATCGAAGCCGCGGAGAACATCGCCGTGAACATGACCGTGATGCACAGGACGCCCGGGTAAATGAACGTCTTCAGGTTGACGCCGTGCGTCCCCGCCCGCGACAGCCCCTGAAGACCAGCGCCGAGCACGAACAGGAACAGGAGCGGCTGGACCAGTGACGCGGCGATCCGGATGCGGTCGTTGACGAACCGGATCAGGTCGCGCCGCCACACGATCCGGATCGCCCGCAGCTCTGAGGCGAGGCTATGCGGAGGGACGTGGACGCGGACGACCGGCGCGCGCGGCTCAGGCGCCTCCTCGGTCCTCGGTGCGGTGGTCGTGCTCATCGCCGGCCGCCGTGCATCATTTGCATCATCACCCGGTTGCGATTCTTGGCCGCGTCCTCTTCGGCATCACGGATCGTGGTCCCGGTGTAGGACATGAACACGTCGTCGAGCGTGGGACGCGAGACGCTGACGCCTCCGATCGGGACGTCGAGCTCCGCGAACAGGCGCGGCACGAACGCCTCGCCCTGAGGCACTCCGAACGTCACCACGCCCTCGGCAACGGTGGCGTCGATCCCGAACTTCTCCTTGAGTTCAGCGATCGCGACCTGGTTGTCGTCGGTGTGGATCATCACCCGGTCGTGCCCGATCTCCGCCTTGAGCGCCTCGGGCGGGTTGAGCGCGACAATCTGGCCGTTATCCATGATCGCGATCCGGTCGCACCATTCGGCCTCGTCCATGTAGTGGGTGGTCATGAAGATCGTGATCTCCTCACGCTCCTTGAGCTCGCGGATGTAGCTCCATATCGAGCGCCGCGTCTGGGGATCGAGGCCGATGGTGGGCTCGTCAAGGAACAGCACCCGGGGCGAGTGCATGATCCCGCGGGCGATCTCCAACCGCCGTCGCATCCCGCCGGAGTAGGTGGCGGCGGGTGTGTCGCGCCGGTCCCACAGCCCGACCATCTCCAGCACCTGCTGCATGCGGGGCTTGACCAGGTCCGACTGGAGTCCGTACAGCTCGGCGTGCAGCTTGAGGTTCTGCGCGCCGGTGAGGTACCCGTCCAGGGTCGGATCCTGGAACACCAGGCCGATGTTGCGCCGCACGTCGTCACGCTCTCTGACCACGTCGTGGCCGGCCACGGTGGCCGTGCCCGAGGTCGGCTTCATCAGCGTGCACAGCATGTTGATGGTGGTGGTCTTACCGGCGCCGTTGGGCCCCAAGAACCCGAACACCTCGCCGGTGGCCACCTGGAAGTCGACCCCGCGCACGGCGTGAACCTGATCGAAGCGCTTCTCGAGCGCCCGCACCACGATTGCGTGCGGGCGGGATCCATTGGCATTCACACTCATGGCGTTCGTCCAGGGTACGAGGTCACGCGTTCTCGTCCTCCGCCAGGATCAGGTACAGCCCCCTCCGCGTCTCCGCGAGCAATTCCGATGCGCGCGCCACCTGCTCCTCGCTCCCCGCCTGCGCCACCTGCATGGCAGCGGCGGCGGTCTGGGCGACCTGGCGCCGGAAGGGAATCTCGCGCTCGGCGGCTTCGTCACCGGCATCCCAGGGTGGCGCCGTGTGGCTCGCCGTCTCCAGGTGCTCCCGGCCCAGATCAGTGAGCTCGAAGCGCTTCGTGCCCTCCAGCTCGATCGCCCGAATCAGGCCTTGATCCTCGAGCTGCTGCAGTGTGGGGTACACGGACCCCGGACTGGGCCGCCATCGGCCGCCGCTGCGCTGCTCGATCTCCTGCATCAGCTGGTAGCCGTTGCGCGGCTCCTCGGCCAGGAGCAGCAACAGGGCCACCCGCACGTCGCCGCGGCGCTTGCGGCCGCGGCCGCCTCCAAATCCGCCGAACGGCGGCCCACCGCCGAACGGGCCGCTTCCGGCGAGGTGGTGCAGCGCCAGTCGCCGTTCCAGATCATCCTGGCGCACTCGGCGCCCGCGGGACATCCGATGGACCCAGAAGGGCCAGTCACCGGCGATATCTGCAGTCACCCCGGCTCCTCTCATACGATATATAGCGATATATCGTGAGTGTATCGGTGGGGTCAAGGGGGCGCGCTAAGCAGGGGCGGTGGCCTGCGTCGGCGGGGCCTCGCCGGCACCGCCCTCAGGGCTCGCCGTCGCCGCCGGGGCCCCGCTTGCGCATCCAATCGGCGACCTGCTCGGCCATCCCGCCCATCTGGCCGCCGAGGTTCGAGAGATTGTCGCCGGCCTCGCGGAAGATGGTGCGAAAGCGCTCGGCGTAGAACTCCATCGCGTCGCTGGCCTCGGCGCGCGCGTCGCTCTCCTGATCGCGGGTGCGGTACTCGCCGCGGGTGATGCGGTCGTAGTCGCCGCTCTGCACCCACTTCATGACCTCGGACACGCGGCGCACGGCGTGGGTGTGGGTCTGGCCGATCTCGTTGAAGAATCGCCGCACGCGATCGCTGGGGTCGTCCCAGGCCTCGTAGTCCATCGCCTGCGACATGAAGGCGTCGAGGTTGAGAGCGTCGGCGGGCATCGCCCCTGCCGTCACCATCAGCGTGCGGCAGACGATCTGGGGGTCGCGGACAGCCAGCGTCGCCGCGCGGTCGCAGCTCAGCTCGGTGGCGCGGTACCACTCCAGGAGCACGGCCTTGACCGCGCGGAATGGGATCCCGAGGAAGAACGGCAGTCCATTGCCGACTGCCAGCAGGATGTTCAGAGCTGTGATGTAGACGACGTGATCGGACAGGATGTGCCCGAGCTCGTGGGCCAGTACGGTGCGCTGCTCACCGGGTCCGAGGCGCTCGAGCAACGTCGAATCGACGACGATCATCGGCTTGCCGGATCCGATCGCCTGGGCCATGCCCGGCACCGGCGAGGTCACGTACACGTCGTAGGTGTCGGGCATGTCGAGGATCCGGGTGACGCCGGTATGCGCCGCCCACAGCTCGGGGAGCTGGTTCTCTCCCACCTTGACCGAGTTCCCCAGGTAGAACTGCCGCAGGGCGCGCTCGTAGCGCCACTCGATCAGCTTGCGCACGACCGTGTCGAGCATCGGCACGGTTTTCAGCGCCGAAGTGGCGGCCCGGTCGGCGGGATGCTCGTAGGCCTTGGACGAGATGTTCGGATAAGGCTCGACCGACTCGGGCAGCGTCTCGGGCATCTCCGGTCAAGGCTACTGGCCTGGCGCGGCGGTGCAGCGGAATCCACCGCCCCCAGCCATAATCGCCGTCCATGCCCAGGGTGAGTGCCGCGCTGACGTTCCCGGGCACCGTCCACGAGGCCGAGGCGTGCTGGTATGACGTGCAGCGCTGGCCCGCCTGGGTGGACGGCCTGGACCGGGTGGTGCAGATAGCCGGCAACTGGCCGCAGCCCGGCGCCAGCGTCGAGTGGGTGTCCGGACCAGCCGGACGCGGGCGGGTGGTGGAGCGGGTGGTCGGCTACGAGCCGCTCGCGGGACAGTCGCTGGAGGTGCAGGACGACTCGATCGACGGACGTCAGCAGGTCACCTTCACGCCGGCCGACGCGGGCGTCGAGGTGCAGTTGAGCCTGGATTACGTCATCCGGCAGCGGTCGATGTTCACGCCGGTGGTCGACTTCCTGTTCATCCGCCGGGCGATGACGAACTCGCTGGTGAGCACGCTCGAGCGCTTCGGTGCGGAGCTGGCGGCGGCGCGGGCGGGCGAGGAGCGGTGACTCGCCACGCGAACCGCGCCCGGGCAGCGCCGGCAATCAACCATCTAGACTGCGCCCGAGCTTCGCTTAGCACGGAGCCAGTCACCTCCGACCTAAGGACACGAATTGTTCGTCTTCAAAGCCGCCGTGGTCGGCGCCGGCACGATGGGGGGCGAGATCGCGCATGTGATCGCGAACGCCGACATCCCGGTCGTGCTCAAGGACGTCGATCAGAAGTTCGTTGACACCGGGCTCGAGAAGGCCCGCTCGCTGTGGCAGGGCCGCGTCGATGCCGGCAAGCTCGAGCCGTCGGAGCTGGAGCGCAAGGTCGGTCTGATCGCCGGGACGACCACGTACGACGGCTTCGGCGACGTCGACTTCGTGATCGAGGCGGTACCCGAGCGGATGGAGGTCAAGCAGGCGGTGTTCTCCGAGCTCGACGAGGTCACGCCGGGGCACGCCATCCTGGCCTCGAACACCTCGTCGCTGTCGATCACGGAGATGGGGGAGGCGACCAGCCGGCCGGACAAGGTGGTGGGCTTTCACTTCTTCTATCCGGCGTCGGTGATGCGTCTGATCGAGGTGATCGAGGGCGACGACACGTCCGCCGAGACGGCGCAGGCGGCGAACAATTTCGCGCAGACGATCCGGAAGATGCCGATCCGCTGCGGCGAGGCGCCCGGATTTGTCGTCAACCGGATTTTGAACTCGAGCGTGTCGGAGCTGTGGCGCTACCAGGAGGAGACGGGCACCGACGTCAAGGAGCTCGACAAGATCGTGGCCGAGTCGAAGGCGGCACCGATGGGTCCGTTCTTCCTCACCGATCTGCTCGGGCTGGACACCGTGCTCCATGTGGCCGAGCACCTCAAGGAGTCCTACGGCGACCGGTTCTTCGTTCCCAAGCAGATGCAGGAGCTGGTGGCGGCAGGCAACCTCGGCGCCAAGACCGGAAAGGGCTTCTATGAGCACGGCAACTAGTCAGGACACTGCGGCCCTGGTCGACCGCTTCACGCTCAAGGCGCTGGTCGAGAGCTGCCTGGTGCTGGAGGAGGGGATCGCGTCGATGAAGGACATCGACCTCGGGATGATGGCCGGCGCCGGAGTGATCCCGCCGCCGTTCGCTCGGGCCGACCAGATCGGGCTGGATGAGGTCCTGGCCCGGATGGAGCGCGCCGCCCACGAGTGGGGAGAGAACTTCGAGCCCCCGGCGATCCTGCGCCGGCTGGTGGCGCAGGGTCGCCTGGGCGTCAAGACCGGGCAGGGTTTCTTCCCCCACCCCCGGCCCGACGCCAGCTGGGCCGATGGTCCGGTCAAGCTCGAGACGCGCGAACAGATCGCGATCGCGTGGCTCGACCGCCCGCCGGCGAACTCGATCTCGCCCGAGGTGGTGCAAGCGCTGCAGCGCGTGTGGGACACGGTCAAGAGCTCGGTGCGGGCGCTGGTGATCGCGTCGGCCAACCCGATGCTGTTCTGCGCCGGCGCCGACATCAAGGCCTTCACCACCATGGACGAGTCCGGGGGCAAGCAGCTCCTGGACCAGATGCACGCGTTGCTGCGCGACATGGAGAGCTCGCGCGTGGCCACGATCGCAGCCGTGAATGCGCTGGCCTACGGCGGCGGCTGCGAGATTGCCATGGCTTGTGACTTCCGGATCGCGGCGGAGTCCGCCAGCTTCGGCCAGCCCGAGATCAACCTCGGGATCATTCCCGGCTTTGGTGGGACGCAGCGACTGCCGCGGCTGGTTGGCCAGGCCAAGGCGCTGGAGATGAACCTCACCGGCGATCCGATCGGGGCCGACGAGGCCTATGAGTACGGACTCGCCAGCCGGGTGGTGCCGGACCACGAGCTGCTCGACACGGCGCTGGCCTGGGCTCGCAAGCTCGCCGGCCAGGCCCCGCTCGCCGTCGAGCAGATCAAGCGCGTCTCGGCGGCCGGCGATCTCGACGCGGGGATCGACGCCGAGAAGGAGGGGTTCGAGGCCGTGTTCCGATCGGAGGACGCGCGGGAGGGGATCGGCGCGTTCCTGGGCAAGCGATCCCCGAGGTTCGCCGGCAAGTAGTGAGCCGCACGGGCGTAGAGGAGGCGGCTCCGGCACCCGCCGGCGCCGCGATGCTGGCGGAGCTGATCCGCCAGGCGGACTCGGTCGTGGCGC
The DNA here is from genome assembly GCA_963803475.1 of uncultured Solirubrobacterales bacterium. Lineage (GTDB taxonomy): Bacteria > Actinomycetota > Thermoleophilia > Solirubrobacterales > Solirubrobacteraceae > Palsa-465. The sequence continues at coordinate 300,437 of CAWDMR010000012.1, read as the reverse complement.
TGACCGGGGCCGGAATCTCGGTTCCCTCCGGGATCCCCGATTTCCGCTCCCCGGGCACCGGTCTGTGGCGGAACGTGAACCCGATGGAGGTCGCCCACATCGACGCGTTCCGACGCGATCCCGAGCGCTTCTGGCACTTCTATGGCGAGCGCTTCCAAACGCTCGAATCCAAACGACCGAACCGGGCGCACGAGGCCTTGGCCGAGCTCGAGCGAGCCGGATTGCTCAAGGCGGTGATCACGCAGAACATCGATCAGCTTCATGCCAGGGCCGGCTCGCAGCAGCTGGTCGAGGTGCACGGGACGATCGCCAACTCCTCGTGCCTGGAGTGTCGGGCCGGCTACCCGCTGCAGGAGGTTCGCTCGCGGCAGGCGCTCGATCCCCGGAAGGTGCCGCGATGCGACTGCGGCCACCCGCTCAAGCCCGACGTGGTCCTGTTCGGGGAGTACCTCCCGGCGAGCGCGCTGGCCCGCGCGGAGGAGCTGGCGGCCGGAGCCGAGCTGATGTTGTGTGTCGGCTCCTCGCTCGAGGTGTACCCGGTGGCCCAGCTGCCCGCGATCACGCTGGCGGCCGGCGGGCAGGTGGCGATCGTCACCCAGGGAACGACGCCGTTTGACTCGCGCGCGGCCGTGCGTCTGGGCGGAGACGTGGTGGACGAGCTCGAGGCGGTCCTGGAGGCGCTGGAACTCAGGCGTTCGCCACCGCCCGAGCCCGCAGCGCCGCCTCGATTCGCCGAATCGTGAACTCCACCGCTTCCCGGTGGCTGGGTTGCAGTGGGCCTGCGAGGGCCGCCTGGGCCGCGGCGGTGACGGGCGCGCGTTGGGCGCGCAGTTCTGTCAGGCGCTCGCCGAGGGCCGCGGCGGTCGGGTCGGCGGCCAGCTCGGCCAGCGCGGCATCGAGCGCCACCAGCAACTGCAGCGCCGCCACTCGCTCACGTCCCTGATCCAGGTCCAGCCGGGCCCGGAGCAGCAGCTCTTCGCAGGCCAAGGCTTGCTCGCGGCCGGTCAGCACGGCAGCCAGACGGGCCTGCGGTTGCAGCACCTTGAGCCGGCGCTGTCGAGGTTCGGTATCGCGCAGCTCGAGCGCGTCGGTCCACAGCCCGTCGGCGACCTGCTCGCCGGCGCCATAGCCAATCCGAGCCACCAGCGCGTGCCGGCGGCTGATCGGGCCAAGGTAGGGATCCGCGGTCACCAGCCGGAACACGTGCAGGGCCCGGTTGAGGATCGCCAGCCCCGAGTCGAGGTAGTCCTCGCCGGCTGAGCCCAGCCACCGCCGGGCCGCCTCGGCACCGGCCAGCGGCTCGGCCACGTCGATGATCGTCGCCCGTCCCGTGGACACGAGCTCAGGCTCAGGTTCAGGTTGAGCTTGGCGCTGTTTGCGGCTCAGCGCGCGTCGGCGCTGAACCGCGCCGAGGGTGGCCAGCACCAGCACGTGTACGGGCTGTGCGTCCGGCGGGTCGCCTTCCCGGCGGAGCAGGTAGCGCCCGTCGGGCGGTCCGAGCGCCCACGGCAGCTCAACCTGGACGAAGCGGAACAGCGCGGAGGCGGTCCCGATCGAGGCTGTGGGGCGGATCAGGGCCCGCTGGTCTTGATCGCGTACTTGCTCGGCGCGATCGGGACCACCGGCTCGGGGATCTGGCTGATGCGGTTGATGAGCTTGATCCACTGACCGGGCTGGAGGATCGTCTTGATCTCGTTGGAGAGCTTCTTGTTGCTGCCGAACAGCGGGTCGAAGGTGACCTGGATGCGATTGGCGTGGTCCGGCAGCGACAGCGTATTGCTCTGGCCCTTGTAACTCATCGTGCTGATGATCTGATCGGGCTTCATAGCGCCCTGGAGCGTGAGGAGGCGCCGAATCGTGATGTCGGTGATCGAGCCCGGACCCTGGTGACCCAGAATCGGGATGTTGTTGATCTTGGAGAAGTCGACGCTGGTGCCGCTCTGGCTCGCGCTGCCCGCGCCGGTGGAGGCGAACACCGTGTTGCCGCAGGCGAGACCGTTGATGGCGGGATCAAGCCCCGACGCGGACAGGAACTCAATCGTGGCGAGCACGCGGCGGTCGATCAGCCCTGCCTGGATGTCGCGGCGGCCGCAGGCATAGATTTGAACGTGGGGATCGGCCAGCACCCGGTTGGTGAGCTGCTCCTTGCTCATCAGCAGGACCTGGCCGATGGACGGATTCTTCGCACCGGGTCCGTAGAACGGGTCGACGCCGGAGGCGCGATACACGGCGGTGGCCTCGAGCAGCTTCCAGCCGTCCAGGATCGGTTTGGGATCGATGTTCGGAGCGTTCTTGCCCGCGGGCTGGATCATGAACGTCAGGTGCGAGCCCTGAGGCTTGGTGGGCGCCGCCAGCCGCCCGAGGACCGTGCCGGCGACCACAATCGCGCCCGGCTTGAGCGGCTGCAGCGTGTACTGGTTCCTGGCCAGGTGCAACACGTCGGAGAAGTAGTTGCGGAAGCTCGAGATCTCGGCGGCGGTGTTCTTGATCTGCAGGGCCCCACCGGCGGCGTAGGAGGCCGGCCGGGTCGGATCCGCGAACAGACGTTCCTTGACCATGGGCGTGGCCGTGGACGCCTCGGTGGTGGTTTGCGAGGCTGGGGCCGGGGTCACCGGCAGCGTGATCGGCTGCGACTTGACCACCTTGGTGGCCGTGCTGGTGCTGGGAGTCGGGGGAGCCTGCTGCTGGCCGGCGCTGGCAGGCGCCTTGGGGGCGGAGATCGAGGCTGCCGAGGTCCCGCGGGTGAGCTGGGCGGCGCTCAGGTTCACCGGCTTGGGCACCGGATACATCTTGGGGATCGAGCCCAGGTCAGCGTAGGTGTAGATGTTGCCGGTGGAGTCCTGTAGCTGGAGATACCGGCCGAGCTGCTGGCTTTGGCCGACCTTTACGATCTTGCCGTCGTTCACGGCGATCGCCGGCGAGTTCTGCTTGGCGAAGATATCGACGGCCTTGCTGCCCGGATTGGAGTCGATCGGGATCGCCGCGTTGGCTCCGGTGACCCGGTGGGTGGCCAGCTTCTGGACCGAGGCGTCGGCGTACTTCGCCGGCGCGGCCACCGGGAAATGGCCCTCGACCAGACCGGTTAGCGCGCCGATCAGCTGGTCGGGCATGCCGCCGATCAGCTTGGCGCGCAGAAGCACCGACTGCACGTACCAGCTGGCGTGGTTGTAGGCGAAGATCGCTGTGGAGATGCTCTTGGACGCGCCGGCGGCCTGCAGGTACCGGGCTGCCGAGAAGATCGCATCCACGGGGTTGTAGGGATCGGCCACCCCGTCACCGTTTGCGTCGATGCCCCACGTCTTCCACGTCGAGGGGAGGAACTGCATCCAGCCGACGGCTCCGGCGGAGGACACCGACAGGTTGCGTCCGTAATCGGTCTCGATCTCGTTGATCGCCGCCAGCACCTGCCAGGGCACGTTGTACTGGATTCCAGCCGCCTGGTAGATCGGCAGCAGGAACGGCGGGATCCGGAAGGAATCGATGAAGAAGTTCGGTACGCCGAGCGGAGCCGGACCGGGCAGCGAGAAGTTGAGCGACGGATTCGAGGACCCCGCGCCGGCGTTGGAGGTAGTGCTCTGGTTGGTGCTCGTCGTCGTCGACGTCGTGGTCGTGGTGGTGGTCGACGACTTCGACTTCGGCTTGCTCGAATGCTTGGACCTGTGGGTGGGCTTGTTGCTTGAGCCCGGATGGGTGTTGGGATGCGACGGGCGCGTGCCCCTGCCGCCCGGGTGGGTCGGCTTGGGGGTAGTGGTGGTGGTCGACGAGGTCGTCGTCGAGGTCGTCGACGGGTTCGTGGTCGTCGTCGTGATGGTGTTGCCCGACTTGCAGGTCTCGGTGACGGACACGACCGGCTGCTTGACCGGCAGCGAGATCGAAGACAGCGGCGTATTGGCCGGCACGTTGACGGTGAAGGTCAGCTTCTGGCCGCCCTGAACCGTCACGGTGATCACGCATGTGTCCGCGTAGGCGGCCGGAATTGCAGCCAGGCCCATCACGGCCAACGCCGTTGTCAGGGCCGCAAGGAATACATTCCGTCTCCTCAACACCGTGGCCTAGCTCCTCCCGGCATGTCAGTGCACGCGCTGGCGCCGCGGCGAGATCGCGACGCGGTGGGGACGCTACTGACTGCCACCGGGCTTTTCAACGAGGAGGGGGACGTGGGGGAGAAGTTTCGTCGAGTACCAGCGCTCGGGTGTGAACTTTCGTCGATATATGCCAACACTGATCCATGCCTGGCCCGACCCCAACGGCTGCATCGACCGATCTCGCGTGACACTGTAGCGAGGAGGCCCCCGGTCACCGCCCGGTTGAAGCTCAAGTTTAGGATGAGGGTTCTGCCTGCCGGGGCATCCCGAGTCCCCTCGCGGCAAGTCTCACCCGCGCGACGGCCTGTAGGGTGGGTTGAAATCCAGGAGGCGGACATGAGCGAAGACAAGAGCCTGCGAGAGCGGGTTACCCGCCAGAGCGAGGAAACGATCGGAAAGCTGGCCCAGGAGCTGCTCGACCATCCGGTCGTCAGCAGCGCCCTGTCGGCCGCGTTCGAGACGCGCGAGCGTGCCATGCGCGCCCAGGAAGCGGCGATGGGGGCGCTGAACCTCCCGTCGGCCAGCGACCTCGAGCGCCTGACTCGGCGGCTGCGCGGCGTCTCCCAGCGGCTGGAGGGCATCGAGGACGGACTGGATCGCGTCGAGCAGCGGATCGAGTCCGTGGGCTCCGCCGGGATCGAGGGGCGGCTGACGGCGATCGAGGAGCGTCTGGCACAGATCGAGGACCGGCTCGCGCAGGCGCACACGACCGAGAGCTAAGCCCGGCTCAGCTCTCACGCACGACTCATTCTGTCCAGGACACTTTCCGGAGGTCACCGCCAGCCGCCCAGGGGATGAAGGGGCGCTGACTTCCCATGGCCACACCCCGCATCGAAGATGAATCCCGGCGGCCGGGGCCGCTCCGGCGTCACCCGCTTGTGGGTGACGCTCACCCCCGGCCCGCCCCGGTGGCCGGGACACCCTCCGCTCGCACGCTGCTCGACATCTTCACGCTGACGGTGGCTCGCCACGGGGAACGGGTGGCGATCGACGCCCCTGAACGCTCGCTCACATATCGCGAGCTGGCCACGACCGCGGGGACACTGGCCGGGCGCCTGCGCGCCGAGGGCGTCGGGCCGGGCGACCGAGTGGGAATCCGAGTCCGCAGCGGAACGGCGGAGCTGTATGTCGCGATTCTGGGCGTGCTGTGCGCCGGAGCGTCATACGTGCCGGCCGATGCCGACGATCCCGAGCTGCGCGGGGCCGAGATGTTCGACCGGGCGGGGGCATGCGCCGTGATCCGGGATGGTCTCGAGGTCGCGCGGCTACGGCCGGCGCGAGGTTACGGCCGCAAGCCGACCCCCGACGACGATGCGTGGGTGATCTTCACCTCCGGATCGACCGGCACGCCGAAGGGGGTGGCGATCACGCACCGCTCGGCCGCGGCGTTCGTCGATGCCGAGGCTCGGTTGGTTACGGTCGCTCCCGAGGATCGGGTGCTGGCCGGCCTGTCGGTGGCGTTCGACGCCAGCTGCGAGGAGATGTGGCTGGCATGGCGGAACGGCGCGGCGCTGGTGCCGGCCCCCCGGGCGCTGGTCCGCTCCGGCATGGAGCTCGGCCCGTGGATCGCGGGCCGCGCGATCACGATCGTCTCCACGGTTCCGTCGCTGGCCGCCCTGTGGGACCCGGCCGCGCTCGCGGGAGTGCGGCTGCTGATCCTGGGCGGCGAGGCTTGCCCAGAGGCGCTGGGCTGGAGATTGGCCGCCGAGCGAGAAGTCTGGAACACGTACGGACCCACGGAAGCCACTGTGGTCAGCACCGCGGCCCGAATCCATCCCGGGCAGCCCGTCACGATCGGCTGGCCGCTGGGCGGCTACCAGGTGGCCGTGCTGGATCCGGCGGGGCGGCCGGTGGCGCTCGGGGACGAGGGCGAGCTGGTGATCGCCGGTGTCGGGGTCGGGCGCTACCTGAGCCAGACGCTCGACGCCGAACGGTTTGCCGCCGTCCCCTCGCTGGGATGGGAGCGGGCCTACCGCTCGGGAGACATTGTGCGCGAGACCGCCAACGGGCTCGAGTTCGTGGGGCGGAGCGATCATCAGGTCAAGATCGCCGGTCGCCGGCTCGAGCTGGGGGAAGTGGATGCGCTGCTGAGCACGGCGCCCGGGGTCCGAGCCGCCGTGACCGTGGTCCGCGAAAGCCAGGCCGGCAACAAGCTGCTGGTGTCCTACGTGTTGGGCGACGCGCCTGCGGAGGCCCTCACGGAGTTCATGTCCGAGCGGGCGCCCGCGGGGATCGCGCCGATGATCGTCGCGCTTGACGAGCTGCCGCGGGCCGCCTCGGGAAAGATTGATCGAGCCCGGCTGCCCTGGCCGCCGCCCGACTCGGCCGACCGCTCGACCCCGCCCACCGGTACGGCAGCGTGGCTGGCGGAGCGCTGGAAGGAACAGCTGGGGCCGGTCCCGGTCGGGCCCGACAGCGATTTCTTCGCCCTCGGCGGCAGTTCGCTGGCCGCGGCCAAGCTGGTGTCCGAGCTGCGCTCGCGATTCCCGGCGGTGGCGGTGGCGGACGTTTACAACCATCGGCGCCTTAGCGCGCTGACCGAGCGGCTGGAGCAGCTTGAAGGGATACGCGTGCACCGGACGCCCGCGGTCCGGCAGCGCATTCGCCGCTGGCAGGCGGTGCAGCTGGCGGGCGTGCTGGCGCTCCTGGCGTTGTCGTCGCCGCCCTGGTTGCTGGGGATCCTGGCGTTCGATCACTGGCAAGGCGGCGGGATCGGCCCCCAGCTCGGCTGGGGCTGGCTGATCGGGGGCTGGGTGGTGTTCGTCAGCGCCCCGGGGCGGGCGCTGATGGTGCTGCTCGCCAGGCGCCTGCTGCTGCCCGACCTGAGACCCGGTCGCTATCCGCGCCGCAGCTGGCTGGCCTGCCGGATCTGGTTTGTCGAACGGCTGGCCGACAAGTGCCAGCTGGAGCGCCTGGCGGGAACCCCGTGGTCCGCGCGCTATGCCCGGTTCTGCGGCCACCGGGTGGGTCGAGGCGCCCGCCTGGGCACATTGCCCTCGGCCACCAGCCTGGTGCGCATCGGCGCCCGCGCCACGATCGAGCCGGCGGTCGACCTGGACGGGTGGTGGATCGACGGCGAGGAGCTGGTGGTGGACGTGGTCGAGATCGGTGCCGCCGCCCGCATCGGCACTCGAGCCCTGCTGATGCCTGGGAGCCGGATCGGAGACGGGGCCGAGGTGGAACCCGGGAGTGTCATTGACGGTGTGGTCGCCCCGGGCGAGCGCTGGGCCGGGGTTCCGGCCGCGCACGTGGGCCGAGCCGGCGCGGAGTGGCCGGACCAGTCGGCCCCGCCGCCCCGGCGACGGGGCCTCTGGAAGGCGATGTACGGCATCGCGATGGCGTTCGAGAACCTGTTGCCGTTGATCGCGGCGCTACCGGGCGTGGCGCTGTTGATCGCGCTGGCGCCGACCCAGTGGACCATGGAGAACCTTGCCTCGCGGATGCTGGTGCTGGCACCGGTCCTGACGGCCAGCTTCATCGTTGCCTATGGAGCCCTGGTTGCGCTCATGGTCCGGGCGCTGGCGTCGATGATCCGCCCCGGCTGGCATGCGGACCAGGGATCCGCCGCCTGGGCGATGTGGTGCTCGGACGAGCTGGTGGCCAGCACGCAGGACGCGTTATTCCCGGTGTACGCGAGCATCTACACCCGTCGCTGGCTGCGCCTGCTGGGAATCCCGGTCGGTCCCCGCACCGAGATCTCCACCGCGGTCGGGCTCAATCACATGACCAGCTTCGAGCCGATCAGCTTCGCGGCGGATGACGTGGTGCTGGCCTGCTCGCGGGCGCGCGGCGGATGGCTGCACATTGCCCCGGTCCGGATCGGCAGCCAGAGCTTCGTCGGGAACGGCGCGATCCTGATGGGCGGGACGGCAATTGCGGAGCGGAGCTTGATCGGGCTGCTGACGCTGGCACCGCGGCATACCGTCCCGGGCAGCTGCTGGTTGGGGACCCCGGCGCTCGAGCTTCCGCGCATCGCACCGCCGCGCGATCGATCTCGTACCACCCATCCCCCCCGCCGGCTGGTGCTGGCGCGGGGGCTCTGGGATCTGATCCGGATCCTGCTGCCAGGCTCGATCTCGGTGATGCTGGCGGCGCTGGTGTTCTGGACCTTGACCGCGATCGGCGCGGCCCACGGGGTCTGGGCGATGGCGGTGGCCACGCCCGCGACGCTCCTGGTCGCCGGACTGTGCGCCACCCTCATCACGGCGGCGATCAAATGGGTGCTGATCGGCCGCTATCGGCCCGGCGAGCATCCGTTGTGGTCCGCGTTCGTGTGGCGGGACGAGATCATCAACACCTGCCAGGAGCAGCTGGCCGGGGCATGGCTGCTGGATGTGGCGATGGCCACGCCCCTGCTGTCCGCCTATCTGCGGCTGATGGGGGCGAAGGTGGGACGCGATGTCTGGTGCGAGACGCTGACGATCACCGAGTTCGACCTGGCTGCCCTGGATGACGGATGCACCGTCAACCGCCACGCCGTGGTGGAGACGCATCTGTTCCACGACCGGGTGATGCAGATCGGCCCGGCCACATTGGGCGCGTTCTCGACGCTGGGGCCGAGCACGGCGATGCTGCCCGAGACCGAGCTCGGCGAGGGCTGCTCGGTGGGGGCCGCTCAATCATCATGCGCGGCGAGCGACTGCCGCCACACACGCGCTGGCATGGTGCCCCGGTTGTGGCGATGTGAGCCGCCGGCGGGTGCGCCGGCCGTGCGGCTCCTGGAAGCGGGGGACCCCGGCAAGCTCCGAGCTCGCGCCCGCGCCGTGAGTGCCGGGAGCGACTCGCCCTGCACGTCGCGCGCGTACCGGCAGCCATACGCTCTGGTGGCGAGCCACGAGGCTGCCGTGGGCGTCGACATCGAGCGAATCGAGCTATTGGGGCGGCCGTTTCTCGAGTCGATCTGCACGCCGGCGGAGCTGCGGGCGCTGACCGACGCGGGCGGCTCCGCCGAGGTCGGGGCCGGGCTGTGGTGCAGCAAGGAGGCGCTGGCCAAGGGCCTTGGCGACGCGCTCAGGTATGACCCGCGACGGCTGGAGGCGCCGTTGCTGTGGCCTGACGGCCGAGCCGGAGGCTGGCGGGCGGCCAGCCTCCTGGCACCCCCCGGCTACGTGGCCTGGGTGTGCTGGCGTGAAGCCGCCAGCGCCTGGAGCCGCGGTGTGACCCATCCGCCGCTCGGCCTCGCGCAGCCGGTCGGCATCGATGCGAACGCGGTGGGGAACCAGGAGATCTGACACGACCAGCAGCGACGCGGCCACCAGACCGCGCTGGGCGGCGAGCGCGAACAGGGTGGCGGTCTCCATGTCCACCGCCTGGGCGCCCGCCTCGATCCAGCGTCGCTGGGGCTGCTCGCGCTCGTCGTAGAACAGGTCGGTCGATACCACGAGGCTCGGACCCGCGGCGCCGGCGGCGCTCAGCGCAGCGGTGAGGCCGGGCGCTGGGCCGGCGCGCGCCCGCACCCCGAGCGCGCGGCTGGTCCCGTCGCAGGAGATCGCCGCGCGCACCGCCAGCAGCGCTCCGAGCTCGAGCTCGGGGGCGAGTGCTCCGCAGGTGCCGACACGGAGCATTCGCCGGGCGCCGAGCTCGGCCAGCTCGGTGATCACGATCGCGGCGCTCGGACCACCCATGCCGGTGCTCTGGATCGTGAGGGGCTCGCCGTCGGCGGCGTTGCCCGTGTAGCCCCACAGGCCCCGACGGTGATTGAACATCTTCGGCCCGGCGAGCAATTCCTGGGCCAGCAGCAGCGCTCGTCCGGGATCACCGGGCAGGAGCACCCGCTCGGCGAGCGGCGCGGTCGGATGGAGATGAATTCTTGCGGTCCAACGCGCGCGAGCTTAGAAGCTGTCTCAAAACGGCGTGTGCGGCTGGCCAGCGCCGGATCGAGCAACGGCAGGACGCAGGGGGTGAAGGCGTGGCAGCGCCACGTCGAAGCCCCGAGGACGAACCGTCGTGAAGATCCGCCGCTGCCAGACGGGCGCGAGGTCTTGAGACAGCTTCTTAAGCCGTCACTTACACTCACGCGGCGCCGATGAGCACGTTCAAATCCACGCAGGAGTTCCTCGAAGTGATGAACCGGACGTTCGCCCTGATGAGCGAGGACCCGGACATGGGCCCGAAGCTACGAGACGCGGATACGCCACAACGGTTCGAGTTCACCGACCTGGATCTCGTGGTCAACATCCGGGCCGGCGGACCGCAGGAGGCGAACCTGACCTGGAAGTGGTCGGACGAGATCTCCTGGGAACCGAAGGTGAAGATGGAAATGAGCTCCGAAACCGCCAACCGCTACTTCCAGGGCAAGGAGAACGTCGCCATCGCCATCGCCCGACGCCGGATCAAGGCGGGTGGCGACGTCAAGGCCGCGCTGGCCATCCTCCCGATAACAAAGCCGCTGTTTGCGAGATACCGGGAGATGATCGCCGCCGATTATCCCCACCTCGAGGTCTGATCCGTTCAAAATTCGCCACGTCGCATTGACAGACGGCAGCCTGGCGAGTAGACCTAGGTACACAAGCAAGGCAACAGGCCGGAGCGTGGAGCGCACCTCGGTCCAACCGGGGAAGCACCGCGAGGCGCCGCCGGAAACGTGACGAGCGCCTACGGCCGACGCAGCGGGCCGTTACGCCCGCGGGCGGCGGAGCCTCGTTCTGATCGGGGCTCCGCTGCTGACTGCCATGCCTGGGCGTGAATCGAGTCCGCGCCGGCAACGGGGGCGGCGTCGGGGACACTTATGGGGATGGCCCTCGAGCAGTCCCTATCCATTTCGCCAGCCGCCCAACGCGTGGGGGTGAACCCAGGCACGCTGCGGCGCTGGGCCAAGCGGGGTCTGATCCCCCAATACCAGGGAAGCTGGACTCCGGCCGCCGTCGCACACGCCCGGGTGGTGGCCCGGATGCGCGACCGCGGTCACTCGCTCCAGAGCATCCGCCAGGCGACTGAACAGGGACGCCTGGCGTTCGGCTACGTGGAGGAGCTGTTCCCGGATGGCAGCGGCGCGTACTCGCTGCGCGATGCCGCTGAGGAGACCGGGCTCGAGCCGGCGCTCATCGAGCGGATCCTGACGACGCTCGGCGTCAGCCAGGCGCAGGTGGAATCGATCTCCGAGGAGGAGCTGCAGCTGCTCCGCTACGTCGCGGCCGTGCTGGCGGCCGGTCTGCCGCTGGTGGCGATGCTGCAGCTGATCCGGGTCTACGGTCAGGCGATGGCCCAGGTGGCGGATGCCGAGGTGAGGCTGTTCCACCTGTACGTGCACGAGCCGCTGATGCGCTCAGGGTGGACCGGGGTGGAGATGGCCGAGGAGATGCTGTCGCTCTCCAGCGAGCTGTTGCCCCTGGCCTCACCGGTGATGGACCAGGTGCATCAGCGCTACCTCCAGCACTTCATCGAGCAGGACGTGGTCGGTCACATGGAGGCCGATTTCGACGGCGACGCCGCCGACCTCGGGCGCATGCGGGTGGCCATCGCGTTCGCCGATCTGGCCGGCTACACCCGGCTGACCGAGGAAGCCGGGGAGCACGAGGCGGTCGGCGCCGTGGAGCGGTTCGTCGAGGCGGTGGAGGTGACGCTCCCGGACGACGCGCGCGTGATCAAGACGATCGGCGACGAGGTGATGGTGGTCGGCGCCGACCCGGCGGCGCTGATCGACTGGGCGGTTGGTTTCCAGCGGCTGCATGACTCGCGGCCGCAGCCCCGGATCGGAATCCACTACGGGGACGCGCTGTACCGCGACGGCGACTACTACGGACGTGACGTCAACATCGCCTCGCGCGTGGCAGCGCGCTCGGCCGGGGGCGAGGTGCTGGTCACGCGGCCGGTGGTCGAGCACGCGGGCTCGCATCTGGAGTTCGAGCGCATCGCCGACATCAGGCTGAAGGGGTTCAGCCACACCACCGAGATCTTCCTGGCCCGGCAACGGGAGGAGGGGTGAGCCTGCTCGACGAGGTCGCGGCCGGTGGTCTGCTGGTGGCGGGCCGTCCGGTCGTGGTGATGCTGTCCGGCGGGCGCGACTCCACCTGCCTGCTGGATCTCGCGGCGCGGATCTCCGGCGCCGGCGCCGTCACCGCGCTACACGTCAACTACGGGTTGCGTGACGCCGCGGCCGACGACGAGCGGCACTGCGAGGACCTGTGTCAGCGGCTCGGCGTGGCGCTCGCGCTGCGGCGGCCCGGGCGCCCGCGGACGGGGAACCTACAGGCGTGGGCGCGCGATGAGCGCTACGGAGCGGCGGCGCAGATCGCGCTCACCCGCAGCGCAGACGTGGCCGCGGGTCACACGGCCACAGATCAGGTCGAGACGATCCTCTACCGGCTGGCGTCCTCGCCATCCCGACGCGCGCTGCTCGGGATGCGCCCCCGGGATGGAACGCTGGTGCGCCCGCTGCTGCGGTTCACGCGCGCGGATACGGCCGCGTACTGCCAGGAGCGGGGGCTGGCGTGGCGCGAGGACGAGAGCAACGAGTCCGACGCTCACGCGCGCGCACGCGTGCGCGGCAAGCTGGTGCCCGCGTTTCGCCTCGTCCATCCGGCAGCGGAGTCGAACATCCTGGCGCTGGCGGAAACCCTGCGGGATGAGGCCGAAGTGCTCGAGGCGCTCGTCGATGAGGTGCTCGAGGGTCGCCACGGGATCTCGCTCGCGCGGTTGCGCGAGCTGCCGCTGGCGCTGGCGAGGCTGGTTGTGCAGCGACTCGCCGACGACGCCGCCGGCGAGCCCGCACCGGGTGCGGCCCGCCGCGTCGAGGAGATCCGCGCCCAAGACCGGGGGGCGCTCGACCTCCCGCACGGGGTCCGGGCCGTCGCCGAACGCGGACAACTGCGCTTTGAGCGTACGCCGCCGCTGGCAACCCGGGCCGAACCACAGGGGCACGCTTCGCGTGCCCCCATAAACTAGTTCTCCGTGCACGAAGACGACGCGATCGGCGAGATCCTCGTCCCGGCCGAGGATCTCGCGCGCCGGGTTCGTGAGCTCGCCACCGAGGTCTCGCGGGACTACGCGGGAAAGGACTTGATTCTGATCGGCGTCCTCAAGGGTGCCGTGTTCTTCCTGTCCGATCTCATGCGCGAGCTCGAAATCCCATGTGAGGTGGACTTCATGGCAGTGGCGTCGTACGGCTCGGCGACGAAGTCCAGCGGCGTAGTGCGGATCCTCAAGGATCTCGATGCCGTGATCGAGGGGCGGGATGTGCTGATCATCGAGGACATCGTCGACTCCGGCCTGACGCTGCAGTACCTACTCCGCAACCTGGCCGGCCGCAACCCGCGGTCGCTGGAGGTTTGCGCGCTGCTGATCAAACCCGAGCGCCGCAAGGTCGAGCTCCAGACCCGGTATGTGGGCTTTGAGATCCCGAACCGTTTCGCGATCGGGTACGGGCTCGACCATGGCGAGCGCTACCGCAACTTGCCGTATGTGGCCGCGTTGAGGGAGTGAGACCGACCGTGCAGACCTTCCCAGAGCCCCAAACTCAGGTGCTACGCTTGACAAATCCCCGACCTAAGCCGAGGCGCAGGACGCGCGGGATTTTGCTATGAGCCGGTTCTTCAAGAGCGCTGCCTTCCCGATTCTGATCGTGGTCGTGCTCGCGTTCTTCGCCCAGAAGCTGATCGGAAGCTCCAATCATTCCCCGCACTACACGTTCGGGAATCTGATTCAGCAGCTCGATTCCGGCCAGGTCAAGAGCGTCTCGATCCACACCAAGGACAACACCGTCGACGTCACCACGACGGGGAACCAGAAGTACACCGTCGGCTATCCGGACGATTACGCGGCCACGCTGATCAACAAGGCGCAGACTGAGACCACCACCGTGCCTGGTGGCTCGCTCGACGTCCAGGGCAAGACCTCCAACGGCTGGTTGTCGCTGCTGACCTACATCCTGCCCTTCATCATCTTCATCGGCTTCTGGATCTTCCTGATGAACCAGGTCCAGGGGGGCGGCTCGAAGGTCATGTCATTCGGGAAGTCGCGGGCGAAACGGATGTCCGTGGACTCGCCCAAGATCACCTTCCGCGACGTCGCCGGTGTCGACGAGGCGGTGGAGGAGCTGCACGAGATCAAGGAGTTCCTGGAGAACCCGAAGAAATTCCAGGCGCTCGGCGCCCGCATCCCCAAGGGCGTGCTGCTGTACGGCCCGCCGGGTACCGGCAAGACGCTGCTGGCGCGGGCGGTCGCGGGCGAGGCAGGCGTGCCGTTCTTCTCGATCTCGGGCTCTGACTTCGTGGAGATGTTCGTCGGCGTCGGCGCCTCCCGCGTGCGCGATCTGTTCGAGCAGGCGAAGCAGAACTCCCCGTGCATCATCTTCATGGACGAGATCGATGCCGTCGGCCGCCACCGCGGCGCGGGCCTCGGCGGCGGGCACGATGAGCGTGAGCAGACGCTGAACCAGCTGCTGGTCGAGATGGACGGCTTCGAGATGAAGGACAACATCATCTTGATCGCCGCCACCAACCGGCCCGACATCCTCGACCCGGCGCTGCTGCGCCCCGGCCGCTTCGACCGCCAGATCGTCGTCGACCGGCCGGATCGGCTCGGCCGCAAGAAGATCCTCGAGGTCCATACGCGCGGCAAGCCGCTGGCGAGGGAGATCGACATCGACGCACTGGCCGGCCAGACGCCGGGCTTCACCGGCGCCGACCTGTCAAACCTGGTCAACGAGGCGGCGCTGCTCGCGGCGCGCAACGGCAAGCGCGAGATCACCCAGGACGAGCTCGAGGAAGGGATCATGCGGGTGATCGCGGGTCCGGAGAAGAAGACCCGGGTGATGAGCAACAAGGAGCGCAAGATCACCGCCTACCACGAGATGGGCCACGCGATCGTCGGGCACTACCTGCCCAACTCCGATCCGGTCCACAAGATCTCGGTGATCTCCCGCGGACAAGCGCTGGGCTACACGATCTCCCTGCCGACCGAGGACAAGTTCCTGACCACGCGCGCGGAGCTGCTCGACACGATGGCGATGACGCTCGGCGGCCGCGCGGCCGAGGAGATCATCTTCGGCGAGGTCACCACCGGCGCGTCAAACGACCTGGAGAAGGTCACGGCGACCGCGAAGCAGATGGTGATGCGGTTCGGGATGTCCGAGAAGCTCGGCCCGCGCGTGTTCGGCCACGACCACGGCATGCCGTTCCTGGGCCGCGAGTTCTGGCCGAGCCCGACTACTCGGACGAGATCGCGCGGGAGATCGACGACGAGATCCGCCGGATCGTCGAGTCCGCGCACGTCCAGGCCAAGGAGATCCTGACCACGCACCGCACCTCGCTGGCGAAGCTCTCCGAGATCCTGATCAAGCGCGAGACGATCGAACGCGAGCAGTTCGAGGCGCTGCTCGAGGGCCAGACCGAGGAACAGGTATTCGGCGCCGAGGCACCGCCTCCGCCCGAGGTGCCGATCCCGCCCGCCCCCGCCGAGCGCCCGGGCCGCGAAGGCCCGCGTCGCCGCGGCTGGCCGGCGGCCGGGAATGGCCGGCGGTCGACCGGCGGACGTAGCGGTCGCGCAGCGCGCCCGGTACGCGGCGGTCGTCCGCTAGGACCGAGGTGACGATTCGCGACGTCACCGCCTCGGGGGCGGGGGCAGATCCCGCGCTCCCTACCGCCGGGCCTGCTCCAGACCGGCTCACCGCCGTGCGGTCGTGGCCGTGCCGGGTGGCAGCGGCGGATTGAGACCGGCGGCGTGGCATTTGACCAGGCCCGGCGCGAGCGGCGGCGCTGGGTGCAGTCGTGGCGGCCCAGGAACGCGGGAATCGAAGTCGAAGTAGTCCGTCATCGGCTGGGCGTTGGCGTCACGGAAGGTCATCGCCGGCAGGTTCCACTTGCGCTCGATGAAGGCCATGATCGAGGTGTGGTCCTGGACCACGCTGGAGACGTAGTGGCGCCGGGCCCAGGGTGAGACGACGATCAGCGGGACCCGGAAGCCGTAGCGGTCATACCCGCCGGGGGCGTCGCCGGGCGAGGTCATGGCGGGATCGAGTCCGGCTTGATCGCCGGGGGCGGCGGCACGTGGTCGTAGTAGCCACCGTGCTCGTCATAGGTGATGAACAGTGCGGTGTGCCTCCAGGTGGCGAGCGCGGATCACCGCGTTCACGATCGAGGCGACGAACTGCTCGCCCACCTGGATGTCCTGGGGGTTCTCCTCCGAGGTGGTTGTGTAGTTCGGATCGACGAACGTGAAGGCGGGCAGCTTCCCTGCAGCCGCGTCAGTGAAGAACTGGGCGATTGCTGTGTCGCGCGCGAGCTGGGACGCGATTGTTGCGGAAATTCGGCATGATCAGCGGGCTGGCTATCTCCTGGTAGTAGACGCGCCAGTCGATCTGATGGGCATCCAGCCGGTCGAAGATCGTTCCGTTGGCCGCCGGAGGTGAGCAGCCCGGCGGTCGTGGTCGAGATCGTTCCCGACGCCGTGCCGGCGAAGAAGAACCGCCGGTTAGGGTAGGTCTGGCACAGGGTGGAGCAGAAGAAGCGCTGGCCGATCGGGAAGTGCCTGACCAGCGAGTAGGTGAACGGAATGTCGCGCCGGTCCCAGAACCGCATCGCGATCGGGCCGCTGGCGTTGACGAAGCCGTCATTGCGGCCGTCGTCGTAGGACTCGTGGCTGGCATTCCAGCTCTGGCTGGGCTTCCCGGACAGCTGGCAGGGCGACACGGCGTGCTCGGCGAACACCTTGTTGCCCATCGCGTCGGAGTTGACGTTCAGGAAGCGGCCGTGTCGCAGGGTCAGGCCGTCGACACGGTGTCGGCCCGGAACCTCATAGGGAACCATCCCGAGCAGGTTGTCGAAGGAGTGGTTCTCCATCATCAGCACCACGATGTGCCGGATCTCCGGCATCGTCGGAGTGCCTGCCGGCAGGTGGGGGAACGGCAGACTGTCCGGTAGGCGCAGATGGCCCCGCCGCCGCACAGGTCGCGCCCAGGCGGGAAGGCCCGCGGTCGCCAGCGCCGCGGCGCCGCCGGCTCCGGCGCCGATCAGGGCTCGGCGGGTGAGGGTCGAATCTTCCAGCACGCGTGCTCCTCTCTCGAGCGGGGGGTCGAATGTCAGCCGGCCGCTTTCCTCAGTTTCGCGGTAGATCGAGGATTGATCAAGTTTGTGACGGTGAGGTTGCGCCGCCGCCTCCCAGCAACGGCAGCGCCGCCACCTCGAATTCCGCGCTCACAGCGCGGATCTCCTCGGGCACGTGAGCGAGATTCACGTTGGTGGTGAACCCCGGAGTGGCGGACAGCGGCCGGAAGAAGTCGTCGTAGTGGGTCGGCACGATCGCGCGTGGCTCCAGACGCCTGAGGATCCGCCGCCAGTAGCCGTCGGTGAAGCCGCGGCCGGCGACGCCGGCGAGGAAGAAGTCGACGCCGCGGTGGCGGATCGCTTCATCGATCAGGTTGGCGCTGCCCTGGTGGTAGAACGCCGATGCCAGCCACCTCGATGTGAATCCCGTACACCTGGCCGCAGCTGTAGGCGCTCGGCGTGAGCGCGTCGAGGTGCTCGCAGGTGAGCTCGCCCGCGAACGGCACCGCAAGCCCCAGGATCAGCTTCGAGTGCAGGCTGGGCACGAAGCTGACCTGGAACGGGCCCAGTTCGTAGTCGCGATAGGGCTGGACCTCGACGGCCAGCTCCGGGACGCCGGTGGATGCGCATGAGCTGGGCCAGCGAGCTCGAGCCGTACGCCGGACAGTCGCAGCCGCCGGGAGATCGCCGGGGCGTCGACCGCGTGATCGAAGTGGGTGTGCCCGACGAGCACTCCGACCGCGTGCTCGGGCCGGCCGATGTAGCGATCGAGCAGCGCCGGATCCGGCGTCGCGGGCTCCCTCCGCAGCACGGCGCTGAGTGGCACGCGCGACACATAGGGGTCGATAAACAGCGTGTGGCGTTCGAAGGTCATCCGGTAGCCGGAGACGCCGAGCCACTCGAGCTCGAGGCCGGGCGGGAGCGGCAGCGGCCTGTGCTCGAGTTCGCGCAGAGCCGCGGCGTCATGTCGCTCCTGAGAGTCGCGGGTGGCCACGAAGCGAGCAAAGTCGGCCAGGTAACGTGCCGGGGCGAGCATGACCGAGGACGGTGGCAGATTCGGCCGGCTGATGTTGACCGCCACACGGGTGTGGCTGCCGGCCGTGATCGCGCTGGTGGGACTGGCGCTGGTGATCGCCGGGGGCACCAGCGGCTCGCTGGCCGCCGCCGGCGTCGTACTGCTGGGGGTCGGCGCTGATCGTGTGGATGATCAACTGGCTGTTCCGCATGAGCATCGAGAGCAACCGGGACCGCGACCGGGAAGAGGAGGCGCGGCGGTACTTCGATGAGCACGGGCGCTGGCCCGATGAAGCTGAGCTTCCGGCTCATGGGCGTGATCAACGTCACGCCTGACTCGTTCTCCGACGGGGGCCTGTTTCTCGATACCCGAGGCGGCGATCGCCCACGGCATCGAGCTGGAGGCGCAGGGCGCGGCGATCCTCGACATCGGCGGTGAGTCCACGCGGCCCGGTGCCGACCCCGTCCCGGCCGAGGTCGAGCTCCAGCGGGTGATGCCGGTGATCGAGGGCTTGCGGGCAGCGGGGATCCGGGCGCAGATCTCGATCGACACCTCGAAGGCGCCGGTGGCGGCCGCGGCCATCGGGGCCGGAGCCACGCTCGTCAACGATGTGACCGCGTTGCGAGGGGACGTGTCGATGGTGGATCTGGTGGCGCGAGCCGGGGTCGAGTGCTGCCTGATGCACATGCTCGGCGAGCCGCGGACGATGCAGGAGAACCCCGTGTACGAGGACGTGGTGGGGGAGGTCAAGGCTTTCCTGGAGGACCGGCTGACGGTACGCCGTCACGAGCGGGCGTGAACGAGGCCAAGGATCATGCTCGACCCGGGGATCGGGTTCGGCAAGACGCTGGAGCACAATCTCACGCTGTTACGACAGGCTCGACGAGCTGGTGGCCCTGGGACGGCCGATCGTCATCGGGACCTCGAGAAAGTCGTTTCTCGGTCGCATCACCGGACGCGCGGACCCGGCCGAGCGGCTGCCGGGCACGATCGCAACGAACGTGATCGCCTACGAGCGCGGCGCGCGAGTGTTCCGCGTCCACGATGTGCGGCCGGTGCATGACGCCCTCAAGGTGGCTGCTGCTACGTTCAATCCATGGATCTCGACGACGCCGACGAGTACGACGAGTTAGAGGAGGGCGGCGAGGAGAACGAGGGTCACTCCGAGCCTGAGGTCACGATCGAGATCAGCGGCCTGTCGCTGTTCACCCACGTGGGCGTGACCGCCGCCGAGCGCGAGGTTGGCCAGCGGCTGCTTCTGGATCTGCGGCTCGACGTGGGCGATTGCGACGCCACCGTCACCGACCGAATCGAGGACACGGTCGACTATGCCGAGGTCTGCGACACCGCGAACCTGGTCGCCCAACAACGCTCCTACAAGACCCTCGAGCGGCTGTGCGCGGCAATCGCTGATCGGCTGCTGGATCAGTACGGCGCCAGCGCCGTGTGGGTCAAGGCGGCCAAGCCAGAGCCGCCGCTGGCGTTCGGAGTCAGCGAGGTGTCGGTCGAGGTGTGGCGGGAGGCTGTTTAGGTGATTACTAACGGTTGTGCGCGGTTATCTGGGCCTCGGATCGAACGTCGGTGATCGCCGCTCGCATCTCCGTAGACGCGGTGGTCGAGCTGTCGCGCCGAGAAATCGCGGTGGTGGCGTTCGTCGTCCGTGTACGAGACCGAGCCGGTCGGCCTGGTGCTCGATCAGCCGGACTTTCTCAATGCGTGTCTGCGGATCGACACCGACCACAGCCCGGAGGATCTGCTCGACGCGTGCAAGGACGTGGAGCGGGTCGTGGGCCGCGAGGCAGGCGGCGAGCGCCATGGCCCGCGCGTGATCGATGTCGATCTGCTCCTGCTCGGTTCGCTGCAATACCAGTCCAGGCGCCTGGTGCTGCCGCACGTCGATCTGGCGAGCCGGCGGTTCGTGCTCGTGCCGCTGCTGGAGCTCGATCCAGAGCTGACCGTACCCCGGGTCGGTCGCCTCGCCGAAGCGCTTGACACGCTTGGCCCCGGTCAGCAGGTCAGGCTTGCCGGGCCGCCGCTCATGCCGTAGGCAACGACCCCGCGGCATGTCCGCCGTCGGCCCGGGGGAACACCCGGAGGGCGAGCTGGGCGCAGGGCCGGCCGTCGATCAGCGGCCGAGCGTCGGCCAGCGTCAGTATCAGCCGGATGCTCGACGCAAGCTGCAGATCGGCGGCGTTGGGGTGCTCGGGATCGCCGATCCTGCCGTCGGCGATCCAGCCGTCGACCTTGTCCAGTTGCTGCGGAAGCGACTGCAGGTCCCGCCGCGCGACCTCGTCATTGGTGCGGTTCAGGCGGCTGGCGGCCCGCGCGATCACCGGCGCACTGATCCGAACCGCCGGCGCGGGCAGGCGCAGCCGAGAGTGCTCGCTGTAGCTGACCATCGCGGACGGATTGCGCACCATCCCCGCCCAGACCAGCTCCCTGCCGACCGGCTGCAGCACCTCGTCACCCCAGCGCTCGGCTTCCTCGACCGCGGCGCGCCGGGCTGGATCGGCGGGAAACAGGGGCGGCTCGGGCACGAGCTGGTCGAGACGTCGCATGATCGCGCGCGAGCCGTGCACCTTCTCGGATGACCCGTTGTGGGAGATCGTCAGCCCTGGCACCGTGCGCGCGCCGAACAGCAGCCGCTGAAACGGCGCCTGCATCGGCGGTGGCCACTCGATCACCCGGTAGAGGAGCCCCTTGAGCGACAGCGCCTTCTCCACCGCCGCACAGGGGTGCGAGCCATGAACCACATACAGCCTGAGCCGCATCGCTGGTGCGGAGCATATTTGTCGGACAGCGATAATGCGCGCCCATGCTGCTCGTCGTCGACGTCGGCAACACGCAGACGCACTTCGGTGTGTTCGCGTCCGACGAAACCGAGATTGCCGAGCATTGGCGGTTCGCCACCGTACGCGAGTCGACCGGTGACGAGCTGGGGGCCGCGCTGTCCAACCTGCTTGCGCTGCGGGGCCTGTCGCTCACCGACGTGGACGCTTCGATCGTCTCCTCCACGGTGCCGCAGCTATCGCAGCAATGGACGGAGATGGCCGAGCGTATCTGGGCCATGCGATGCTGGTGGTGGGACCGTCGATTCGCACCGGAATGCCGATCCGGATCGACAATCCGCACGAGGTAGGCGCCGACCGTCTGGTCAACGCGGTGGCCGCCTACGACCGCGTGCGCGACACCTGTATCGTCGTCGACTTCGGCACCGCGATCACCTACGACGCGGTGTCATCGGCCGGCGAGTACCTGGGAGGGATCATCACTCCGGGAGCCGAGATCTCGATCGACGCTCTGTACGAGCGGGCCGCCAAGCTGCCGAAGGTCGAGCTGGCTGAACCACGTTCGCTGATCGGCAAGTCCACCGTCGACGCCATTCGCAGCGGGATCGTGTTCGGGTTTGCGGGCCAGGTCGAGGGGATCGTGCGCCGCCTCCGGGACGAGCTCGGACCGACCACCACAGTGATTGCCACCGGCGGGCTCGCGGGGGCGCTGGTTCCGTTCGTCCGCGAGACGATCGACGAGGTCGACGATCTGCTGACGCTGATCGGGCTGCGGCTGATCTGGTGCCGGAATCAGCCCTAGAAACCAAATCTAGCTAGGCGGCCTCGGCGCGGGGGGCGGGCTGCGGGACCGGGACCTCGGGTGTCCGCGCGCAGGTCGCGGCCAGCACCAGAAACGCGATTCGGCGGCGGTCGGTCGCATCGGCCGCCTCCACCTGCTCGTAGGTGTCGATCAGGGCGCGGATCGCGGCGAACACCGGGGCGTCGTCGATCTCAGTCGGGCACGTCACAGGCCAGGCGGGCGAGCGCCAGCATCTCGGTGCCGTCGAGGCCGCGCATGGTCGCGATCGCGCCCAGAAGCAGAAACTCGGCCACGCGCTCGAGCAGCACGTGCGGAGCCCGTTCGCGCTCTCCGATGGCCGGTCCGCAGGGCACGAGGTCCTCGCCGGCGGCCAGCCTCAGGGCCTGCTCGGAGGTGATCGAGCGGATCTGCTCCGAGGACAAGCCGACCTGTAGCGCGGAGCGAATCTGGAACGCGGCCGCCATCGCGGTGGTGCCGTACGGAGCGTCGCTGGCGAACAGAATCTGGCCCGGCGGGACCAGCGAGAACAAACGACTGTAGGTCGGCCGGCATCCACCAGGCGGTGTCGAACAGGAGGTTTGGATGGTCGGGCGCCACGCGCCAGATCCAGGACAGATCGCAGATGCCGGCGTGCGCGAGGATCAACCGCGCGTCCGGGTAGCGACTTGCCAGCTCCACGGCGTGCAGGCCGAGCGCGGGGATCCCGCGGCCGGCATGAATCAGGATCGGTAGCCGGCGTTCGTGGGCCAGGGCGGCCAGCTTGTGCACCTCCGGGTGATCCAGCGTGAACTGCTCGGCCCGAGGATGCAGCTTGATGCCTCGCGCACCGAGGTCAAGACACCGCTCCGCCTCGCGCACGGGCTGTGAGCGCGGGTCCACCCGACAGAAGGGGATCAGCAGCCCGTCGCTCGCCAGCGCCGCCTCCAGCACCATGTCGTTGGCCGGGGGGTAGCCCTCCGGTTCGTGCATCGCGAACACGAACGCACCCCGAGCTTCGGCCAAGGCAAGCGCCGCCAGCAGCTGCTCCGCGGTCTGCCGCATCCCGTCCGGATCGTTCTGGCCGATGTGCGTGTGGACGTCGAACAGCTGGACGCCCGGGACCTCGTCGAGGACGATCTCGGTCCAAGGTCTGATCAGGGAGCCGAGATCCATGACGGGATTCGTACCATGAAATCCCATGTGTCGGACTCTCAAGGACAGCTGGATGCTCGGTGGCGTGCGGATTCCGAACCGAGTGGTGCTTGCGCCGCTGGCCGGAATCGGCAACTGGTTCGTGCGGCTGCAGGCCAAGCGTTATGGGGCCGGGCTGGTCGTCTCGGAGATGGTGTCGAGCTTCGCCGTGCACCACCGAAACGAGCGCACCTGCCGTGAGCTGCTGCGAATCCATCCCGACGAGCATCCGGTCTCGATGCAGCTGTTCGGCCACGATCCCGACGTGATGGCATCGGCCGCGGAACGGGTGGCCGCCACCGGCGCCGACCTGATCGACATCAACATGGGGTGCCCGGTGCCGAAGGTGTGCAAGACGGGGGCGGGGGCAGCGCTGCTCGATGATCCCGGACGCGCCGTCGCCCTGGCTCGCGCCGCCGCGCGCGGAAGCGGTCTGCCGGTGACGGTCAAGCTGCGCACCGGGCTGCGGCCGGGCGATCGAGGCGGTGTGGACGTGGCCCGGCGGCTCGCGTTCGATGGCGGCGTCGCCGGAGTATCGATTCATCCGCGCCATGCCTCGCAGCGCCACACCGGTACACCGGACTATGCGCTCGCCCGTGCGTTGGTCGAGGAGCTCCCGGTCCCGGTGCTGATCTCCGGCGGCCTGCGCACGGCCGAAGCCGCGCGTACCGCCTTCGCCCAGACCGGGGCCGAGGCGGTGCTGCTGGCCCGCGGATCGCTGGGCAATCCCTGGCTGTTCGCGCAACTGCTGGGCACGCGCAGCGACGAACCCGGACGTGACGAGATTCTCGCGGAACTAGATTGGGTGATCGAGCGCGCCTGCGAGCATCTGGGAGAAGAGCGTGCCGGGCGCTACCTACGCAAGTTCTACCCCTGGTACGTGGAGCGACTCGGTGCCGGGCGGGGGCTCCAGGCCGCCCTGCAGGTCGCGCCCGATCTGGCTCAGGTGCGGGCGCTGTTCCGAGGTGATGGCCCGCACGCGGCCGTGGAACCAGTCATCTAGCCACGCAGGCGTAGTAGGGTGCGCTCCTGGCCAGCCGGCCAGGAGGAGAGATTTGGGTCGTAGCTCGGCGATCGTATGGCGCTGGACGATGTGCGTGGCGGTGGTGCTGGCCGTCGCGCCGGTCGCGCGCGGCGCGGTGCAGCCGTATGGCACGAACGACTTCGGCGGCTTTCGCAACGTGCTGCCCCCGGGAACCAACGGCCTGGTCGACTTGGCGCAGCTGGTCGCCTACGAGACGGCGCATCTCCGGCCGCCGCACAACGACGACCAGCTGGCGATGTATTCGAACCTGACCGCCGCCGCGCCGAACATCTCGACCGCCCAGATCGGCGACTACTTCAAGGACGCGACCTTCGGGGTCCGCAGCGGCGACGCCGGGAGCACCGAAAGCCCGGAGCCGGGGGCCACGATCGTGCGCGACAAGCAGTTCGGCGTGCCCCACATCTACGGCGACACTCGAGCCGAGCTGATGTTCGGGATTGGGTTTGCCACGGCCGAGGATCGGCTGTTCTTCATCGATGCGCTGCGCCACGCCGGGCAGGGCGACTTGGCCTCGTTCGCCGGCGGGGCGAACGTGTCGATGGACGAAAGCGTCTGGGACAGCGAGCCCTACACCCATCAGGATCTCGTCAACCAGATCAACTACGGAGTCACGCATTCCCGCTACGGGCAGCAGATCTTCAACGACGCCAGCAACTACGTGGCCGGGATCAATGCCTACATCGCCCGGGCGAAGAACCCGCTGTTCACCGCCACCACGATGCCGGCCGAGTACGTCGCGCTCGGTATCCAACCGCAACCGTTCACGCTGGAAGACCTGGTCTCGATCGCCACGTTGGTCGGCGGCATCTTCGGCAACGGAGGCGGCGATCAGCTGAACAACGCGATCCTGTACGAGCAGTTGCGGCGCCGGTTCGGCCGGGAGATGGCCAACGTGGCGGGCTCGCCGGAGCTGGTCAAGACGAGCCGGTCGCGCCGGCACCACCGCCGGCAGCGGGTCGACCACTCGGGTTTCGCCACTTTCATGAGCTTTGTCGATCCCAGCGATCCCGAAGCGCCGAGCACCGTGCGGGGCAAGTCGTTCCGCTACCAGACGCTGCCGAAGCCGAGCCGGGCTGTGCTGCGCACCGTCGCCCTGCCGGATCCCGGATCGGTGCGGTTCGCAGGCCATGTGGTGGCCGGCGCAGCCCCACAGGCGGCTCGCCGGGCCGCTCCAGCGAGTGGGCACCGGATTGGCGACGCGCTGGGTCCGAGCGCCAACGCGGGACCGGGGTTGCTCTCGTTCCCGCGCGATATGTCAAACGCGCTTCTGATCAGTGCCCGGAACAGCGCCAGTGGGCATCCGCTCGCCGTGATGGGCCCACAGGTGTCCTACTTCACGCCGGAGATCCTGATGGAGGAGGACATCCACGGCCCCGGTGTCGATGCCGACGGCGCCGCATTTCCGGGAACGAACCTGTACGTCCAGCTCGGGCACGGTCGCGACTACGCGTGGTCGGCGACCTCGTCGGGACAGAACATCATCGACACCTTCGCCGTACCGCTGTGCAGTCCTGGCGGGGGCAAAGTATCGCCGCAGTCCGACTACTACGTGCTGCACCGCAGCTGCGTGAAGATGGAGACGCTGACGCGCAGCGAGTCGTGGAAGCCCAATCCCGCGGATACGACTCCGGCGGGGTCGATCACGCTGCAGACGCAGCGCACCGCGTACGGGATCGTGATCGCCCGGGCCACGATCCATGGCCGCCCAGTGGCCTACACGAATCTGCGCTCAACCTACATGCACGAGCTCGACTCCTCGGCGGGCTTCTATCTGCTCAACAACCCCGCGATGGTCCGCAACCCTCAGGACTTCATGCACGACGCCTACCAGATCGACTACACGTTCAACTGGTTCTACACCGACGACAAGCACATCGCGTACTTCAACTCCGGGCTGAACCCGGTCCGGGCGCCTCACACCGATCCCCTGTTCCCGAGCTGGGACACCGACGCGTGGCGGGGGCTGCACCCCGGTGCGGTGAGCACGCCGGCCGGCATCACCGAGCAGCAGACGCCGCAGCGATCGCATCCTCAAACCGTCGATCAGTCATTTCTGACCAGCTGGAACAACAAGCAGGCGCCGGGATACAACGACGCGGCCACCGGGCAGGAATACGCCTCGGTCTACCGCTCCCAGTTGCTCGACAACAACATCAACCACTACCTCGCGCACGGAAAGCTCACCCTGGCCGAGCTGATCAACGCGATGGGCAATGCCGGCACGCAGGACCTACGCGCCGTCGAGGTGCTTCCGTATGCGCTGCAGATCATCGGCCACCCGAGCGACCCGACTCTGGCGAGCGCGGTCGACCAGCTTCGGGCCTGGGTGGCCTCGGGCGCGCACCGGATCAACCGCGAGCATCCGGCGGCCAGCGGCGACTATGACCAGTCTGGCGCCGTGCGGATCATGGACGCCTGGTGGCCGCTGCTGGTGTCGGCCGAATTCGGACCGGTGCTGGGACAGTCGCTGCTGTCGCACGTGGAGGGCAACTTCGCCATCAACGACGAGCCAGGGCACGGCACCGGTGGAGCGCACGTAGGATCAGCGTTCGATGTCGGCTTCTACGGCATCGTGCAAAAGGATCTGCGCTCGGTGCTGGGCCGCCACGTCCGCGGGCCGCTGAACCGGGTGTTCTGCGGCCGGGGCTCGTTGCGAAACTGCCGCGCGGCCCTGGAAAGCTCGCTGCGCGCCGGGATCGCCAAGACCCCGGCCCAGGTTTACCCCAGCGACGGAGTATGTAAAGCTGGCGACCAGATGTGCTCAGACTCAATCCAATTCCGTGCCATCGGAGCCATCACTCAGCCTCCGATCGAGTGGGTCAACCGGCCGACGTTCCAGCAGGCGGACCAGATCCTGGGCCATGGTCCACGCTAAATTGATCGCACTGGCGGCGGCTTCGCTGCTGACCCCCGCAGGCGGGTATCACGGTCCGTACGGGAATCCGGGACGGGCGGCGCAATTCCAGGTCGGCGCCGCCGTCACCAGCTTCACACCGCCGCTGCGAGGCCACGCGCCCGGTGGCGATCCCGCAGACTGCGATCACACCGGGACGTACAACGGCCCTCGGCAGTTCGCGTTCGAGGAGCCGTAC
The DNA here is from genome assembly GCA_963803475.1 of uncultured Solirubrobacterales bacterium. Lineage (GTDB taxonomy): Bacteria > Actinomycetota > Thermoleophilia > Solirubrobacterales > Solirubrobacteraceae > Palsa-465. Next base: position 273,459 of record CAWDMR010000012.1, on the reverse strand, counting down.
ATCGACATGCAGCACGACGGCCACTACGACCCCGGCGATCCGTTCAAGGACTGCAACGGCAACGGCCGCTGGGACGGGAATTTGCTCGGGGGCGGCTCCGACACGCCGCGGTTCTACGACCACGTGGCCGATCCCGTGGGGGCGCGCGCGATCGTGGTGTCGTCCGGCGGACGACAGATCGCCGTCGAGGTCGTCGACCAGGAGGGTCTGTTCAACATTTATCAGGACCGGATCCGTGCCCAGGTCAAGGCGGACGGAATCCACCTGGGCGGGATCTTCATCTCCGCGACTCACGACGAGTCGGCGCCCGACAGCCTGGGTCTCGGCGGGGTGACCCAGATCACCTCGGGAGTGAACGACTACTGGGTTGACTACATGGTCAAGCAAAGCGCCAAGGCGATCGAGCGCGCGTACCGCGCGATGCGGCCGGCGCGGATCCGGTACACCGAAGTGCTCGAGCCGTCCAACGTTCGCCAGTGCTGGTCTTCGTATCCGTTCGTCGACGATCAGCACATCCCCGTGCTTCAGGCTGTGGATCGGTGGGGGCATCCGATCGTGACGCTGGCCAGCGTCAGCCAGCACGCCGAGACGCTCGGCTTCAACGGCGGCACTCCTGCCCTGCAGGCTCAGCGGAACTGGGTGTCCTCGGACTGGGTCCACTTCTTCCGCGGCTCGCTCGAGCGCCAGCTGGGAGGGATCGCGATCGAGATGGCCGGCTCGGTCGGCTCGGTCGAGAGTCCCGAGGTCTACCCCAACGCGATCTCGCGGACGCCGCAGCAGTTCATCGACGCCAGCCATCCGGCGGGGTGCCGAACGCTATTCGACGTGCAGGGTGGGACCGACGCCAGCGGCACCGGTCACGTGCCCCTGGGATATACCGGTGAGACACGCGCATTCGGTCAGGACGTGGCCGGCCCGATCGTCCAGGCGCTCACATCCGGCGCCTACCACTACTCGCGTTCGAACCTGATCTGGGGCGCGAGCGCCAACGTCTGCATGCCGCTGCAGAACATCCTGTTCCAGCTCGGGGCCGCAGTGGGCGTATTCGCGCATCGGCCGGGTTACAACGCCAACTGCACGGTGCAGTCGCCGGTGGCCGCCAACGGGGCGACCTCAGGCACGGAGCTGCTGTCGCAGGTGGCCGCGTTCCAGATCGGCGACGGGGAGTTCATTGCCGTGCCCGGCGAGGTGTTCCCGTTCACCTTCCTGCGCGGGTTCCTCGGACCGCAGGACATGCCGACGCCGACCGCCTCGCTGCCGCCGTGGCTGATCCCGCACATGCACACGCCATTCCGCTTCGTTGACGGGCTCGCGGAGGACATGCTCGGCTACATCTTCCCCAGCGGCAACGCGGTCGGGATCCCGACGGCCGCCAACGCGAATCCCTCGGACACGGACCGTTTCGGCTGCGGTCACTCGGATGACTCCGAATCCACGAATGCCGATGCCGGCAACCTCATCGGAGCTGCGCTCGAAGGTCTGCTGGACACGCATGGAGGAGCCCACGAGACCATCGTCCGCGGGCGCTACCAGCTGGCCAACGGGACTCTGTCTCGCGATCCGCTCGGCGGTCCCGAGCTCAAGTGCTCGGTTGACACAACGTTCTCTGCATCGATCGCCGTGGCCGTCCGGCTGGCGTCCGGGCGGGTGGTGCATCCGCACCTGTGGATGTCGCTCAGCGGCCTGCCCCAGCGCCGGCCCGACCGCGATACCCGCGGCTACTTCAGCGCCCGGGGCCACCGCGTGTGGCTCAACGTTTTTCCGAATCTTCCTTGAAACTGCGGCGCAGCATCGGGGCGTGCGTGCTCACGCTACTGGTGCTGGCACCCTGGGCTCACGCCGACTTTCCTTACGCCCCGGGCGGCAACCCGCACAGTCCCGACACCTTCCGGCTGGCGCCCGGCGTCGTTCCCAACGACTTCAGCGAAACGGGCGACTGGAAGTTCGCCGCCACGCCGGACAACCCGTCCGCCAACCCGCAGACCGCCAAGGTGAACAGCCAGGCCGACGAGCTGTGCGGGATCCGGGGCATGAGCATCGTCGACGCCCAGACCGTGCAGCCCTCCGGCACCTGTGCGCACGGGACGATCCATACCGCCTGGGAGCAGACCACCGGGCGGCCGGACGTGGTGATCGACGTGCTCGACTCCGGGATCGAGTGGAACGACCAGGGGGCGATGACCGACCTGCGGGCCAAGATCCACCTCAATCAGGGCGAGCTGCCCGCGCCACGTGTCGAGCTGCCGACCTCGCTGGTGCCCGGGCTGGACTGCTCCAAGTTCGGCCACGCCACGGGTGGCGACTACAACCCGCACGGGAACTACGACGTCAACGGCGACGGCGTGTTCAACGTGCTCGACTACGCCTGCGACCCGCGGGTCGCGGCGGTGGTGAACGGCGGCAACGCCCGCCACGCGCTGCGCCACGGCCCGCCGGGATTCCTGACTCCCGAAGATCTGATTCTGGCGTTCACCGACGGCATCGACCACGACCGCAACGGGTTTGCCAACGACATCGCCGGCTGGAACTTCCTGGACAACAACAACGATCCGTTCGATGACGTCCAGTACGGCCACGGCACCGGCGAGGCCCGCGATTCGAACGCAGAGGCAAACAACGGCGGCAACCTCGGCACCTGCCCGAACTGCACGGTCGTCCCGCTCCGGGTGGGAGAGTCGTTCATCGCGGATGCCAACCGGTTTGCCCAGGCCGCCCTGTACGCGACCGACAATGGCGCGGACGTGATCCAGGAGGCGCTCGGGACGCTGAACGCCCCGCGGTTCGCTCGGCAGGCGATCGAGTACGCCTACCACCATGGCGTGACCGTGATCGCGTCCGCGGCCGACGAGGCCGCAGAGCACCACAACCAGCCCGGATCCCTGCCGGACGCGATCGTGGTCAACTCGGTCACCAAGTACTCGGCGCTGACATCCTCGCCGCCGTCGTACCTCCAGCTCAACGGGTGCACGAACTTCGGCACGCGCATCGATCTGTCGGTGCCGAGCAGCTCATGCTCGTCCGAGGCGACCGGCAAGAGCGCCGGCGTGGCCGGGCTGATCTACAGCGCCGCTGAGGATGCGGTCGACGCCGGGAGGCTTGAGCCCAGCCGAGATTGCCGCCGGGTCGACGGCTCACGTTGCGTGATCACGGCCAACGAGGTCCGCCAGCTGCTCGCCTCCGGCGACGTCGGCTCGCCGGCCCCGGCCGACAATGGTCAGGGTCAGACCGACGATGTGAACTTCGCCGCCCAGCCGGAGTCCTCCTGCGCCGCGGCGCGGGTGTCCACCTGCACCGACCCCAACAAGCAGATCACGTTCGCGCCTGACCAGGCCGGCGGTGTGGTCGGGCCGCTTCCGCACAGTACGCGGTATCCGGCCCGCAAGGGGCTCGACGAGTTCTTCGGCTACGGGCGCCTGAACGCCTACAAGGCGGTCAGCGCGGCGCTGAACGGGACGATCCCACCGGAGGCGGAGATCACCTTGCCCGACTGGTTCCAGCAGCTCGATCCGGCCCTTCACTCGATTCCGGTGCGCGGATACGTCGACGCCCGCGTGCAGTATCGGTGCAGAGTTTCGGTGGCTCCGGGCGGGCAGCCCAACAACACGGCCGACTTCCACCCGGTCGACTCGAGCTGGTGCGACGGCTCCACGGTGCACTCGAGCCCGTTCAACGGCGTGCTGGGCACGGTCGACGTGTCGAAGCTGAAGTCGTACTTCCCGCCGTTGAACTTCACCGGCAACGCGGGCGTCCAAGACTCCAACGGCCGTCCCAACACCGATCCCTACGCGTTCAGCATCCGCGTGGTCGTGAGCACCGCCGCCGGTGAGCCGATGAGCGGTGAGGACCGCCGCCAGGCGTTCCTGCACCGCGATGCCCAGATGCTGCCGCACTTCCCGATCGAGCTGCGCTCGGACGGCAGCTCCTCACCTGTGCTCGTGGATCTCGACGGGGACAACCGCAACGAGCTGGTGGTGGCGACCTCCGACGGCTGGGTGCACGCATACCGGCCGAACGGCACCGAGCTGCCCGGCTGGCCGGTCCACACCGAGCGATTGCCGCTGCATCTGGGCGAGCCGGCGTACGGCCGCGTCGGCGTCGGCCCAGGGCACTACGCCGCGGTCCTGGGTGCGCTGGCCGCCGGCGACCTGTTCGGCGACGGCCGGCTGGAGGTCGTCGCCGACGACAACCAGGGCAACGTGTACGCCTGGGACCAGTACGGCCGACTCGTGTTCCACCAGCACGCGCTGAGGCGATTCTCGGGCGCGCCGCTGACGCCGTTCCACACGGTGCGGCAGGACGTCCGCGATCGCGTCGAGGGCGGCTTCGCTCGCCGCGCCCGTGCTGGCCCGCCTGAACGGCCACGGGATGAACATCATCGCGGCCGGCGAGGACCGTCATCTGTACGCCTGGCATGCCAACGGCAAGCCCGTGGCCGGGTTCCCGGTGCTGATCGCCGATCCCGACAAGGTCGCGGCGATCGACCCGATCACGGGTCACGTGACGTTCAAGAACGTGAACCCGAGCCCGGGGACCGACGAGGATCAGGGCAAGCTGATCGATACCCCGGCCGTAGCCAACATCGACGGCTCGGGCCACCCGTCGATCATTCTCGGCTCCAACGAGGAGTACGGCGTGAACACGGGTGACGAGGGCGCGGTCAACATCAGCGCCAGCAACTCCCTGCTCACCTCGCTGCTGGGCACCAGCGGACTGCTCAGCTTCGCCAACGGTCGCGTGTACGCCGTCAAGTACAACGGGACCCTGTCCGGCAACCCGTTCCTACCCGGTTGGCCGGTCAAGATTGGAATTATCGATGCGGGGCTGCTGCCAGATGTCGGCGAAGGCATCAACGGATCGCCGGTGGTGGCACGGTTGGCATGTCCCTCGGGTGGCTCTGGGATGAAGATCGGGCTGACGCCGGACGCCGGGCCCGCGTACATCCTCAACTCGAACGGGACCTCGTGCTACGGCGCCGTCGGCGGGCGAGACGTGACCCTGGGCACCGACGTCCCGCCGGGGGCGGGCCGGTATGACACCCCCGCGTATGCGGCCGTGGGATACCCGGCGTTCGGGTCGCTGGACGGCAAGCAGATCGACTTCTTCGCTCCCGCCACGGGGCTGTTCCGCGCTCTGGATCTGGCGGCGCCCGAGTACCAGGGCGGTCAGGACTTCCTCGGCGGCTGGAATGCGGCGGATGGTCAATTCGTCGCCGGGTACCCCAGTCCGGTCAACGATCTGCAGTTCCTCACCGGGCCGGTGGTCGGGAATGTGCTCGGCGGTTCCGGGCAGCAGGTGATCGGCGGGACCTCCTCGCTGGACCTCGAGGCATTCGATGCTCACGGCGCGGTCGCGAGTTCGGCCTGGCCCAAGCTCACCGGCGACTGGACCGCTGCCACCCCGACGCTGGGCTCGTTCGGGACGCTCGACACCTCGCGCACCGCCCACAAGGATGTCGTGTCGCTCACCCGCTCGGGCACCTTGGCGGTCTACCAGACCCCCGCCTCTGCTTGCTCGCCGAGCTCCTCGCCACGATTCCATCACGACATCGCCAACTCCGGCGACTACACGCGCGACGCCGTCCCGCCCGGGCGGCCGATGAACGGGCGGGTTGTGGTGCGAACCTTCCGTGGCCGGGTCATGGCCCGCACCCTGCGCTTCCGCGCCCCCGGTAACGACCTGCTGTGCGGCACGGCCCGCTCCTACCAGATGGTCACCTCGGCGCATCCGATCACTCCCCAGAGCTTCTCGCGCGCGACGCGGCTGCGGGTGGCGCTCGCGCCGGCCGCCGCGGGGACCCCGCAGCGTCTGACTCTGCCTCATGGAACGCTGCGATATGTCGCGATCCGGGCGGTCGACCCGGCCGGAAATCTGGGCCGGCCACTGGTGCTGCGGGTGAGCTCCGTCCGGTAACTTGGGAGCCTCCCAGTCATGCGTCTTCGGTCTCATTCAATGGTGATTACCGCGTTGGTGGCCTCGCTCCTGGTCGGGGGTGGGGTGGGCGCGCTGCTCGCCGGCTCGGGCGGCTCGACCCGCACGACTGCCGTAGCCGCCGCGGGCGGCGGCACCGTCAGCACCATCTACCGCACGCGGGTGCGAACCGTGACCAGAATCCGGGTGCGAACCGTGACGGCGCCCGGCGCCTCGCCGGGGGCAGTCGGCACCACCCGCGGAAAGGCCGGCCCGAGATCGAACCCGGCCGGGCTCCCGGGTTCCGGGCTGGGCTCGGTGCCTGGCGCCCCCCCGTATGGCGCCCCCGCCGGCCGTTCACCAGTCGTGCCCGCAACGCCCCCGGGGCCGCCGCAGAACTTCGCTGGCGCCGGCGGCAAGGCGCTCGGCACGATCACAATCCAGGGCACGGCCACGCTGCGCTGGACCAACAGCTCCGGCCGCTTCACCATCCTGTTCAACGGCGGGTCCGTGGGCGTGGATTCGACCGGGCGCTCGGGCTCGATGGTGGCCCCCGCGGGCACGTATCGGCAGGTGGACGTGCAGTCGCCGGGGCATTGGACGATCCACATCGGGTGAGGGGGAGGCCAGGGGGCCGGCAGGATCGGGCGGGTGAGGATGAGCATCTCGCGTCGCCTGGGACGGTGCCCTGTGGTTTGTCGACGACGGCGACAACAACATCGGCCGGATGACGACGGAGTTCCGCTACACCACCTTTCAGATCCCCACCGCCAAGGCCGGAGGAGGAGGCGTCAACGTCGACTCGATCGGCGAGGCCGACTCGATCGCGGTCGGTTCCGACGGTCCGCTGTGGTTCACCGAGACGGCCGGCAAAGTCGGACGGATCACGACCGCGGGTCAGGTGTCGGAATCTGCCGTCGGAGGAGAAGTGAGACACATCGCCGAGGGGCCCGACGGCGCGATGTCGTTCACCGCGGCTGATTGCCAGGATTCCTGTACCAGGTTCAATACCAGCCTCGGACGCGCTAGACACTCCGTCTGGCGCCGCCCACCGAGGGTCGGTGGCGACGGCTCTATACTCATCCGCCCACGTAACTGGACGCGTGCTTCTCCCGCCCTCAGAAAGCGGGTTTTTTCTCGTCCAAAACGACCGAGACACAGGTCTTACGCCATGCCCAAGGACGTCATTCTCACTCCCGAAGGACTCGCCAATCTCAAAGCCGAGCTCGAGCAGCTCTCCACCGTGCGCCGTCGCGAGGTGGCGGCGCGGATCAAGGAAGCCCGGGAATTCGGAGATATCTCCGAGAACGCCGAGTACGACGACGCCAAGAACGAGCAGGCCATGCTCGAGGCGCGGATCGCGGCGCTGGAGGACAAGCTTCGTTCGGCGACCGTGATCGACGCGTCCGACCTGGGCACCGACGTGGTCCGGGTCGGGTCGCTCGTGCACGTCAAGGATGCGGCGGGCAAGTCGACCAAGTACACGATCGTCGGCTCGGCGGAGGCCGATCCGGCGGAGATGCGGCTGTCGAACGAGTCTCCCGTGGGCAAGGCTCTGCTGGGCCGCAAGCGCGGCGAGGAGGTCGTCATCTCCACGCCCAAGGGCGAGCGCAAGCTGAAGATCACCAAGATCGACGTCGCGTCGAAGTAGGAGCGCCGGTCGCTTGGGCGAGGAGCCATCCTCCTCAGACGTATTCGCGGTCCGGCGGGAGAAGCTGGAGGCACTGCGGTCGGCCGGCATCGATCCTTTCCCCCACGAGTTTTCGGGCGTCGAACCCGTGGCCGCCGTCCGTCGCCGGCACGAATCTCTGTCGGCGGGGGAGGAGACCTCGGCATCGCACCGGGTCGCCGGTCGTCTCGCCGCCCGTCGCGGGCAGGGCGGGATGGCGTTCCTGGACCTGGTCGACCGCTCGGGCCGGATCCAGCTCCAGGCCCGGGTCGACGAGCTCGGCGCCGCCGGGATGGAGCAGCTGCTGGGGCTGGATCTGGGGGATCTGATCGGGGTGGATGGCGTGGCGTTTTGCTCGCGCCGCGGCGAGCTGACGCTTCGGGTGACCGATTGGAGGCTGCTGGCCAAGTCGCTGCGCCCGCCGCCCGAGAAGCACCACGGGCTGACCGACGTTGAGACCCGCTTCCGTCACCGCGAACTCGACCTGATCGCCAACCCGGAGGCACGTGAGCTGTTCATGACCCGCGCCCGGATTGTCTCGGCGGTACGCCGGTTTCTCGATTCCGAAGACTTCATCGAGGTCGAGACACCGGTGCTCCAGCCCCTCTACGGCGGCGCCCTGGCGCGACCGTTCGTCACCCATCACAACGCCCTGGATCGCGATCTGTATCTGCGGATCGCGACCGAGCTGTATCTGAAGCGCCTGATCGTCGGCGGACTCGAGCGCGTGTACGAGCTCGGCAAGGACTTTCGCAACGAGGGCGTCGACTCGACCCACAACCCGGAATTCACCATGATCGAGTGGTACGAGGCGTACGCGGACTACATGGATGTCGCGGATCGGTTCGAGCGGCTGGTCGCCGATGTCGCCAGGGAGATCGGCCTTGAGCCTCCCCGCTTCCAGCGCGAGACGCTTCGCTCAGCGGTCCTCGACCGCACCGGAATCGACTTTCTGGCGCTGAGCGACCGGGACTCGCTGGCGGCGGAGATGCGGGCTCGCGGCCTCGAGGCACCCACCGAGGACAGCTGGCCGCAGCTCGTTGACGCGCTGCTCTCCAAGCACGTCGAGCCCGCCCTGAGCGAGCCCACGATCCTGTTTGATTACCCCGTCGAGATGTCCCCGTTCGCAAAGCGCCACCGCGCTGCTGCGGGGTTGGTGGAGCGCTTCGAGGCGTACGTCGGAGGGATCGAGGTCGCCAACGCCTTCACCGAGCTCAACGACCCGGACGAGCAGCGGCTGCGGTTCGAGCAGCAACGAAAGCTCGCGGGAGCCGGGGATCAGGAGGCCCAGCCGTACGACGAGTCGTTCATCGCGGCGCTGGAGCAGGGGATGCCGCCGACCGGCGGGATCGGCATCGGCATCGATCGCCTGGTCATGATCCTCACCGGCCGCCACTCGATCCGTGAGGTCGTCCTGTTCCCCGCTATGCGGGAATAACACCGCCTCCGGGCGGCTCAGCCGGTGGTCCGCTGGGCCCGGTCCCGACCGCTGCCAACGCGGCCGGATGGTCAGATTTCAACCGCAAACACCGCAAACCGCAACCCCCAAGGGCTCAGATACCTGTTGCTAGACTGGCCTATGGCCCGATTACGAGACCGTCTGCATTCATCCGATTGGCCGCACCGGCCGAATAGATGTCCAGCAGCGGCGTCATCGGCGTCCCCGCAGCCGGCATCGAGACACTTGACGACACTGGCAGCGTAGGGAGAGAAGACCAGGAAATCACCGCGACCGACCAGCCCGAGTACCCCGCCCGACAGAGAGAAGACGCATGTTCGAGCGATTTACAGAGCGAGCCCGCCAGGTTGTCGTACTGGCTCAGGAAGAGGCGCGGACGCTCAAGCACAACTACATCGGCACCGAGCACATCCTGCTCGGACTCCTGCGCGAGGAGGAGGGTCTCGCGGCCCGGGTGCTCGAGTCGCTTGACATCACGGTGGAGCGCGTGCGCGCGCAAGTCGTCCGGATCGTGGGCTCCGGCGAGGAGGTCACCTCGGGGCAGATTCCGTTCACGCCGCGGGCCAAGAAGGTCCTGGAGCTGGCGCTCAGAGAGGCGCTGAGCTTAGGGCACAACTACATCGGCACCGAGCACATCCTGCTCGGCCTGGTGCGGGAGAACGAAGGCGTCGCGGCGCGCATCCTGCTCGACTTCGACGCGGATTCCGAGAAGATCCGCAACGAGGTGATCCGGATGCTGTCGGGCCCCGGCAGCCGCCAGCGCGGCTCCGGATCCGGCGCTTCCGGTGGCCCGGCGTCCCCCGGAGAGGGCAAGAAGTCCTCCAAGCTGCTCGATCAGTTCGGCCGCAACCTGACCAAGCTCGCTGCTGACGGCAAGCTCGATCCGGTCGTCGGTCGCGAGACCGAGATCGAGCGGATCATGCAGATCCTCTCGCGCCGGACCAAGAACAACCCGGTGCTGGTCGGCGAGCCGGGTGTCGGCAAGACGGCGGTAGTCGAGGGCCTGGCCCAGCGGATCACCAACGCCGACGTGCCCGAGCTGCTGAAGGGCAAGCAGATCTACACGCTCGACCTGGCGGCCCTGGTCGCCGGCTCGAAGTACCGGGGTGAGTTTGAGGAGCGCCTGAAGAAGGTGATGAAGGAGATCACCCAGCGCGGCGACATCATCCTGTTCATCGACGAGCTGCACAACCTGGTCGGCGCGGGCGCCGCGGAGGGCGCCATCGACGCCGCCTCGATCCTCAAGCCGGCGCTGGCTCGCGGCGAGCTGCAGACGATCGGGGCCACGACGCTCGAGGAGTATCGCAAGTACCTGGAGCGCGACTCGGCACTCGAGCGTCGCTTCCAGAAGATCACCGTCGACCAGCCGACCACCGAGGAGACGGTCCAGATCCTCAAGGGCCTGCGTGACCGCTACGAGCAGCACCACAAGGTCAACATCACCGACGAGGCGCTGGATGCGGCCGCCGACCTGGCCGACCGCTACATCTCCGACCGCTTCCTGCCGGACAAGGCGATCGACCTGATCGACGAGGCCGCCTCGCGGATGCGGATCAAGTCGATGACCTCGCCACCGGTGTACCGCGAGCTCGAGGACGAGATCGAGGAGACCCGGCGTGCCAAAGAGGCCGCGATCGAGGCACAGGAGTTCGAGAAGGCCGCCAACCTACGTGACCAGGAGCGTCGTCTCACCCAGAAGAAGCGCGAGCTGGCTGAGCAATGGGAGGCCGGCGAGTCCACGGAGCGTCCCGTCGATCGGCGAGGAGGAGATCGCCGACATCGTGTCGATGTGGACCGGCATCCCGGTGTTCAAGCTGACCGAGGCCGAGACTCAGAAGCTGATGCGCATGGAAGAGGAGCTGCACAAGCGCGTGATCGGCCAGCACCCCGCGATTGAGGTCGTGTCCAAGGCGATTCGCCGCTCGCGTGCAGGCCTCAAGGATCCCAAGCGGCCCACCGGCTCGTTCATCTTCCTGGGTCCGTCGGGCGTCGGCAAGACGGAGCTGGCGCGCACGCTCGCCGAGTTCCTGTTCGGCGACGAGGACACGATGATCCGGATCGATATGTCCGAGTACATGGAGAAGCATGCCGTCAGCCGGCTGGTCGGATCGCCCCCGGGCTACATCGGCTACGACGAGGGCGGTCAGCTGACCGAGGCCGTGCGACGCAAGCCCTACAGCGTGCTGCTGCTGGACGAGATCGAGAAGGCCCACCCGGACGTGTTCAACATCCTGCTGCAGATCTTGGAGGACGGAAGGCTGACCGACGCCCAGGGCCGGACGGTCGACTTCCGCCACTGCATCGTGATCATGACCTCCAACATCGGAGCGTCCGAGATCGCTCGCAACACGCCGCTCGGGTTCGGCGTCTCCGACGACGAGACCGGCATCACCTACGACGATATGAAGAACCGGATCATGGGCGAGCTGAAGAAGGTGTTCCGGCCCGAGTTCCTGAACCGGATCGACGAGGTGATCGTCTTCCACAAGCTCACCAAGGACCAGATCAAGGAGATCGTCGAGCTGCTGCTGCGGCGGATCCGCGAGTCGATGGCCGAGCGCGAGCTCCAGCTCGAGCTGTCCGAGGACGCCAAGGACATGCTGGTCGACAAGGGCTGGGACCCGGCGATGGGCGCGCGCCCGCTGCGGCGAGCGATCCAGCGCTACGTCGAGGATCCGCTGGCGGACTTCGTCCTGCGCGAGCAGGTGCCGTCGGGCTCGACGGTGCTGGTCGACAAGCCCGCGGAAGACGGCGGCGAAGACAGCGACGAGGTCAAGCTGACCGTGATCGAGCCCGCTCCCAAGCCCACCCCCGTCGGCGTCGGCGCCACGGACGGGCCCGAGGAGCCGGAGGCGCAGAGCGACACCCCCGAAGATCCGCCCGAGACTGAATAGGGCCGTATCCGCCGCGCTCGTCGCGGCGTCGATCGCCGGTTGCGGCGGATCCTCGACGGCGCGTGATCAGACCCCGCCGGTCCCTCAGCTCGGACCGGTCCGGATCATCGCCTCGCTTCCGGTCGCCGGGCACCTGAGCCGGCGGCTGACGGCACCCTGGGCGGTGTCCGTTCGACGTGCGCGGCCACGTGTCCGTCAGGTTTGGGTCGCGGCGCTACGCGCTGCGCCCCGACCGGCATGTCGAGCTCAGCGGTTCCGCTCCGTCGACGCTGCGAGCTGGCGGGCCGCGGCGGGGTCACCGACCTGATCGTCAGCGATCCGGCCTACCCCGCCTCGCTGCTGCTGCATCGGCTCGCCGAGCTGCACGCGCGCCTGAGGCCAGGCCAGTTCCCGATCGGCGCCGATCGCTCCAATCGCCTCCACGTCGGTCGCAACCGAAACTGGACCAGCGGGTTCTGGCCGGGCGCGCTGTGGCAGGCGGCGGCGTTGGAGGGCCAGCCGTTCAAGCGCTGGGCGCTCCGGGTAACGCTGGCTCACCTCGGTCACGAGCGCACGCCGACCCACGACGTCGGCTTCATGTACAGCCAGTCGTCGCTGGCGGCATGGCAGGCGCTCTGCCGGATGCGTCCGGCGCCGCGCAGGCTGTGCTCGCGGCTGCGGCACAGCGTGCTGGAAGCCGCCAGGGAGCTGCTGGCGCTGGCCGGGACCGATCCGGGCAACGGCCTGATCCCCGTCAACCCTTGGGGGAAGCGGGGGGACACGATCATCGACAGCGTGATGAACATCGCGATCCTCCCGTGGGCGACCCGGGTCACGGGCAATCCGGCGTACGCCCGGCTGGCCGCACACCACGCGAACCTGCTGGCGTCGCTGCTGGTACGACCGGACGGCTCCACCGTACAGGCGGTCCTCTACACCCGCGCCACTGGGCAGAGTGCAGTCGCTCGCCACCCACCAGGGCATCTCCAAATCGAGCACCTGGTCCCGCGGCCAGGGTTGGGCGGTGTACGGCTTCTCCCAGGCCGCGGTCGCGCTTCGCAGCCCGCGGCTGCTGAGGGTCGCCGAACGGACCGCCGGCTACGTGTCCGCGCATCTCCCGCCCACCGGCGTCCCGCGGTTTGATTACGACGCGCCGCCCGGGGCCCCGCTGGACGTGTCCGCCGGGGTGATCACGGCCGCCGGGCTGTTGCACCTGGCGTCCGCCTGCCGTCAGCTGCCGGGCGTGTGCGTGCAGCCCCCCGGGGTGTGGATCACGCTGGCCCACCGGATGCTCGATGCGGCGCTGGCATACGTTTCGCCGTCGCCGCCGCTTGGCTTCCTCGGAGCGCAGGAGCTCAACGAGCATGCGCACGGATGCTGGTGCAATGGGACGGAGCTGACGTTCGGCCTCAGCTATGCGCTCGAGGCCCTCCGGCTGTCCGACCGGATGTGACGGGCAGGGGCGGTACGAGGTCCACATGTGACGAGTTCGTGCCAGTCCCGGGTGGCGTCCCCTCGACCACGTACGCTGGCCCGGACATGGCCCGATCCGCCTCGATCCACGTGTGCTCCGCCTGTGGGCACGAGGCGGCGCGCTGGGCCGGACAGTGCCCGGGGTGCGGCGAGTGGAACACGCTGGTCGAGGAGGTGCGCGCGGCGTCGTCGGCGTCGCGGAGCCGCCTCGGTGCCGGCCGCGGCGCTCGCGCCGAGCCGCTGACCCCGGTGCCGCTCGGCCGCGTCGCGAGCGAGGAGCAGGAGCGGCTGAGCACCGGCATCGGGGAGCTCGACAATGTGCTCGGCGGCGGGATCGTGCCCGGATCGCTGGTGCTGCTCGGCGGTGCGCCCGGGATCGGGAAGTCCACGCTGACGACGATGGCGCTGGCGAACCTGGCCGCAGCCGGGCGGCACACGCTGTACGTGTCAGCCGAGGAGTCCGGCGCCCAGATCAGGCTGCGGGCGGAGCGGCTGCGTCAGGACGCGGCGATGAGCATTCCGGTGATCGCCGAGACGGACCTGCACGCCGTGCTGGCCACACTCGAGCACGAGCGTCCCCAGGTGTGCGTGATCGACTCGGTGCAGACGTTGCACAGCCCGGAGCTGTCGAGCGCGGCCGGCTCCGTCGCGCAGGTGCGTGAGGTCGCGGGTGAGATCATGCGCGTAGGAAAGGCGCTGCGGATCGCGGTGCTGCTGGTTGGGCACGTGACCAAGGAGGGAGCGCTGGCCGGCCCCCGCGTGCTCGAGCACCTGGTCGACTGCGTGCTTCAGTTCGAGGGCGAGCGCGAACGGACCTACCGGACCGTTCGAGCGGTCAAGAACCGGTTCGGCTCGACGAACGAGGCGGGCGTGTTCGAGATGCACGACCACGGCCTGGTTGAGGTGGTCGACGCCTCGGCCCGGTTCGTGGGGGAGGCGACCCGCGCGCCCGGAAGCGTCGTGCTGTGCGCGATGGAGGGCTCGCGGCCGCTGCTGGTCGAGGTGCAGGCGCTGGTGTCCTCGTCCGAGCTGGTCCCGCCCCGCCGGGTCGTCGCCGGCCTGGATCGCAATCGCGTGGCGCTGGTGCTGGCGGTGCTCGGCCGCCACGCTGGGATCGGACTCGGTGCCGCCGATGTGTTCGTGAACGTTGTCGGAGGGGTCCGGGTGGACGAGCCTGGCGCCGATCTCGCGGTCGCGTTGGCGGTGGCGAGCGCGGCCAAGCGAACCGCGCTGACCGGCCACCGTGGCCACCCGCTGGCCTGCTTCGGCGAGCTCGGTCTGACCGGCGAGCTGCGCACGGTCGCGCACGCCGACCGGCGCCTGACCGAGGCAGCCAAGTTCGGCTTGGAGCCGGTGGTGGAGCCCGACGGGCACAGGACGCTGAGGGGCGCATTGGCGGCGGCACTCGGCTCGGAAGGGCGACCGTCGGCCAAAGCGGCTTGAGAGGCCCGGTCGCCCTCATGCGCCCCTCGCGCGGGGACCCGAGCCGACCGCTTGCAGTGGCCGTCTCGCGCATCGGGGCGCACGAGGGGGGCCCGGCCTCGTTTCCTCAATTGCAGCTAAAATGGCCCTGATGCCGCCGCGTTCCGGGGAAGAGCTCAAAGAAGAGCTCGAGTCTCGACAGGAGTCCCGGATCGTAAGGGCACTGGAGATGGTGGCGCCCGGCACGGCGCTGCGAGAGGGGATCGACAACATCCAGCACGCCCATACCGGCGGGCTGATCGTGATCGGCGATGCCGAGGAGCTCGCGTTCCTGTTCTCGGGCGGGATCAAGCTGGAGCTCGACTACTCGCCTGCGATCCTCTACGAGCTGGCGAAGATGGACGGCGCGATCGTGCTCAGCATGAACGCGACCAAGATTGCCCATGTCAACGTCCAGCTGACGCCTGATCCAACCATCCTCACGCTCGAGACTGGTACCCGGCACCGCACCGCCGAGCGAGTGTCCAAGCAGACCGATGCGCTGGTGGTCGCGATCTCCGAGCGACGTGAGGTGGTGTCGCTGTACGTCGACGGGGTCAAGTACATCCTGGAAGACATCCCGGTCGTGCTGGCCAAGGCGAACCAGGCACTGGCGACGCTCGACAAGTACCGTAGCCGCTTGGACCAGGTGTCGACGCGCCTCACGGCTCTGGAGTTCGAGGGCGGCGCGACCCTGCACGACGTGCTGACCGTGCTCCAGCGGGCCGAGCTGGTGACCCGGATGGCGGTGGAGATCGAGCGATACATCGTCGAGCTTGGAACCGAGGGCCGGCTGATCGAGATGCAGCTCGACGAGACGATGGTCGGCGTGTCGGCCGACAAGGCCGCGCTCGTGCACGACTACCTCATCGAGGACGACGACGAGCAGTTCTCGACGGCGTTCGATCAGCTCGTGCGCCTGCCTCACCAAGATCTTCTGGACTTCGGTCGCCTGGCCGAGCTGCTCGCCTACGACCGCAAGTTGAACACCCTCGACTACCCTGTCTCTCCGCGCGGAGTCCGCATTCTGGGTCGAATACCACGACTGCCCAAGCTGGTCGTTACGCGGATCGTCGATGAATTCGGAGGACTCGAGGGGCTGCTCGCCGCCACCGATGGCGAGCTGGAGACCGTCGACGGCGTCGGCGAGATCCGGGCGAAGGACATCCGTGAGGGCCTTCGCCGCCAGCAGGAAATCAACCTGGTCGACAGGTACCTGCAGACGTAGCGCAAATGGCGTGCGGGTCCCTCGCCCCGCCGGCCCGGACATAGGAGGACACCATCACAGAACTAATGGAAGAGCACCTGGAGGATCTGGAGGCCGCCGATCCGCTCCCGCATATCGAGTTCGAGATCGGCGACAGCGTCGTCTATCCGCATCACGGCGCCGGCAAGGTGCTGCGCAAGGAGATGAAGGAGGTGCTCGGCGAGAGCCGCGAGTACCTGACGATCAAGATCCTGCATAACGACATGACCGTGATGGTCCCGACCGAAAACGCCGCGCTGGCGGGTCTGCGCCGTGTGATCGACGAGGAGACGGTCAAGAAGGTGCTCGCCGTCCTGCAGGACGAGTGCTCGGAGATGCCCAAGAACTGGAACCGGCGGTTCAAGCACAACCGCGACAAGATCAAGACAGGCGACATCTACGAGCTGGCCGAGGTTGTGCGCAACCTCGCCATCCGCGAATCCCAGAAGGGCCTGTCCACAGGCGAAAAGCAGATGTTCACGCGGGCCAAGAAGATCCTCGCCTCCGAGCTCATGTACGCGCTCGAGATGGATGAGGAACAGATCGAGGTGCACCTGTACGGGCTGCTCACCGAATCTGGCAATGGCAACGGCAACGGCAAGGTGGCCGTCGCGACGAAGTAGCCCCGCGCACGAGGATTCCCGATGGCGGTCGCGTTGATCGTGGCCGCGGGACGTGGAGAGCGTCTTGGGTTCGGCCGGCCCAAGGCGCTCGTCACGCTTGCGGGCAAGCCGATGCTGCACTGGAGCGTCGAGGCGCTGCGCGCGGTGGCCGAAGTCGACCGGATCGTGGTGGCACTGCCGGCGGAGGACCTCGATGCTGCACCGTCTGGCTGCCTCGCGGTGGCCGGCGGCGAAGTACGCTCTCAGTCCGTGCGCCAGGCGCTGAACCGGGCCGGGGATGGAGACCCGGTGATCGTCCACGACGCGGCCCGTCCGCTGGCGTCGAGCCGACTGTTCGAGCGTACCCTGGCGGCGTTCGGGGAGGGGCACGCCGACGCGGCGATCGCTGCCATTCCCGTGTCCGACACGGTCAAGGAGGTGCGGGACGACGGCCGGACGGTGCTTCGCACGCTCGATCGATCCCGGTTGTGGGCGGTGCAGACTCCGCAGGTGTTCCGGCGCGAGACGCTGAAGCGGGCGCTGGCGCAGGCCTCGGACGAGCTGCTGGCGGCGGCCACCGACGACGCCTGGCTGATCGAGCGAGGAGGCGGCGTCGTCCGGGTCGTCGAAGCCGAGCCCGAGAACATCAAGGTCACCACGCCGACGGACGTCCGCGTGGCTGAGCTGCTGCTCACGGAGCGCGCGGGTTGAGCACCCAGACCGGGATCGGATACGACTGCCACCCCTTCGCGCCGGGCCGCAAGCTGGTCATCGGCGGCATCGAGGTCCCCCACGAGCTCGGGCTGGCCGGTCACTCGGACGCCGACGTTCTCACCCATGCGATCATCGACGCCCTGCTGGGAGCCGCGGGACTCGACGACATCGGCACCCACTTTTCCGACGCCGACGAGCGCTACCGCGACGCCGACTCGATCGAGCTCCTGCGGGGCACGGTGGTCCTGCTCACGACCGCCGGGTTCACGGTGCGCCACGTCGACGCGACGGTGATCATCGAGCAGCCCCGGCTGGCCGACGTGCGCTCCCAGATCCGGACTTGCCTGGCCGACGCTCTCGGGCTGCCGTCCGAGCACGTGAGCGTCAAGGCGACTCGGGGGGAGGGGATGGGGTTCATTGGCCGTGGCGAGGGTGCCGCCGCGCTGGCGGTGGCGACGGTGGCGCGAACGTAGAAGGTCGGGCGCGTGGGAGGCGGCGGTTGTGGGTGGGGATGGGCTGGGCCGAGCGTGAAAAACCCGCCCCAGCCGTTGATAAGCGATTTGGCTTATCGCCAATGATGCAAAAGTCGCTCGGGTAGACGCGGTCGCGGGATCGGGGCGGGTTTCTTACGCCTCGAACGGAAGAGGGCCGCCGGCCCGAAACGGACCGCCGCCCGCCCGACCCGTTCCCTGCTCATCCCGCCAATCCGGAGCCTCCACGGCCACAAGCTCCCGCGTCCCCTCCCGGCTCATCCCGCACAACCCGTCGCCACCCGCCGACGGTCCCAGCCCAGCTGATACACAGATGTCACATTCTGATACGGTGCTGTACCAGAGCCTCAATGAACCGCATCCACAACGTTGTCTGCTCCTCCTCCTGGTGGGCCGGTCGGGTCAAGGACAAGCTGGTCCCGTGGGGCCTTCAGGGGATCGAGCTGGGGGATGATGTGCTGGAGATCGGTCCGGGCTTCGGCGCGACCACCCGCTTGCTGGCGGACATTTCGGTGCGGTTGACCGCGCTCGAGCTGGACCGGGGATATTGCGCCAGGCTGGAGCAGCGGCTGGGGCAGCGGGTCGATGTGGTTCAGGGCGATGCGAGCAGCCTGCCGTTCGAGGACGGGCGGTTCTCGGCGGTGCTGTGTTTCACGATGCTGCATCACCTTCCGCTCCGCGAGCGACAGGATCGCGTTTTCGCCGAAGTTGCGCGTGTGCTGCGGGTGGGCGGCTCGTTCGCCGGCACCGACAGCGTCGGGACCGGCGCATTGTTCCGGCTGATTCACCTGGGCGACACGCTGTTGCCGATCGACCCGGACGAGTTACCCTCGCGGCTGCTTGCCGCGGGCTTGGCGGATCCCGCGGTCCGACGCGCGAACGGCTCGTTCCGGTTTCGGGCCCGGAAGCCTGCGTGAGCGAGCGACAGGTCCCTCCACACATTGTCGACGCCGCCCGGCACGTGCTTGCTCAGGACGGACTGGCGGCGGCGACGCTCGAGCGCATCTCCTCCGCCGCCGGCGTATCACGGATGACGCTGCATCGCCGGGGCGTGACCAAAGATGACATTCTCCGGGCGCTGGCGGAGCAACTCGAGTCCGCCTACCGGGAGGCGATGTGGCCAGCGCTGGTGTCGAAGGGAACCGGGCGGGAGCGGCTTGGGCTTGCGCTCGAGCTGCAGTGCCAGGTGACCGAGCGTAACCTGGCCACGCTCACGGCGCTCTCGGATCGGGCGCGAGATGCGATCTACCACGACTCGGGGCCGGACCGGCTCACGCGCAAAGCTTTCGTCGAGCCACTCGAACGCCTTCTCCTGGACGGCGCGGCTGACGGATCACTGGCCCCAGCCGATCCGGAGGAGGCGGCAACCGTGTTGTTCAACACCGTCGGGCACAGCTACAGACACCTGCGCGCCGGTCATGGCTGGGGGCCGAAGCGAGCCCGTGAGGGCGTGATCCGGCTTGCCATGGACGGACTCCGGGCGCGGTGATCCCGGGGCCGCCGCGCATGCTTGCGTCGAGATGCGGCAGTGCAGGTAACGGCCCAGGTGAGCCCGCGCAACGGACAACGCGGCACTCGCGGCGCAGTATTTGGTCCCTAAGCTGCGCTTCGCCGCGCGGCCGCGTGCTCCCGCAGCTGCTCGTACTCCACCAGGCGCTTGAGCTGATGCACGGTTCTCCGCATGTGGCCCGACACGGTGGGCGAGGCGATCCGCTCGGCGAGCCAGCCGCTGAGCCCGGCGCCCGCGACGCCGTAGGCGAGCCGCATCTCGACCCGAGTGCGCCCGCCGGGCTGCTCGCGCAGGCGAAAGCGACCGCGCTGGTCGATGCCCAAGACCGATGTCCAGGCCAGGTCGCCCGGCTCATCCCACTCGACGATCTCGATTAGGCCGCCCACCTCGGCGGAACCCACCCGCAGGAGCATCCGGTACCGGGCGCCGAGCCCGATCGGTGGCTCGCTGGCGACCTCCCAGCGGGTGATGCCGGACATGAAGTTCAGCGCGCGGGCCGGGTCGGACACGATCGACCACACCTTGTCGATCGGAGCCGCGATCTGTGTGCTCGCGCCGACTCTCATCCCAGTACCGGGAACCGTCGCTCGGCGGCCAGAGCGTCCAGGGTGTCCTGCATCGTGCGGATGATGTAGTCGTAGACCTCGTTGACGTCCGGGTCGGGGCCGAACTCGGCTCGCAGGTCGATGGCGGGCAGGGTCTCGATCGTGATCTTGGCCGGCAGCGGGAGGTGGCCGAGCATGTCGCCCACGTTCAGACCCCAAGGCAGCGCGAGCGAGATCGGAAGCACCTTCAGACGGAACATCTGATCAAGTCCGAACAGCCGCGCCAGGCGCTCCCCGCGGCTGAGGAACAGGGCCGTCTCCTGGCCGCCGATCGACACCACCGGCACGATCGGAACGTCGCGGTCCAGCGCCAGCCGGATGAACCCCGTGCGACCATCGAAGTCGACGCGATGGCGATTCCAGCTGGGACGGTGGACCTCGTAGTCGCCACCGGGGTAGACCAGCAGCGCGGCACCGGTCTCGAGCGCCTTGCGCGCGTTGTCGGGCGACGCCGCGACGGTCCCGAACTTGCGCAGCTGCCCGAGCGACGGCATCGACAGCACGAGGTTGTGCGCCAGCTGGTAGAAGGCTCGCTCCACGCCGAAGTAGGTGTTGAAGGCCAGCGTGAACACGATCGTGTCCGGGGTCATGTTTCCGCCCGAGTGATTGCCGACCAGCAGCACCGGCCCGTCGTCGGGGATGTTTCCCAGTCCGCGCACCTCGCCCCGGAACCAGATGCTGGCCAGCAGCCACAGGCTGGGGAGCCGCTCCCGGATGAAGTCCGGATCGCGTTCGTCGAGGTCCGCGCGGGGAATCCGCCGCACGGCCTGATCGGCCACGCCGCGCAGCGCCCGGCTCAGCAGTGATCGCTGCGGTGCGCCGCTCTGAGGCCTCGCGTGGGAGGTGTCCTCGTGTCCGTTGCGGCTGGGTCTCCCGACGGTGGGCGTGTGCGCCATCGCCAGCTCGCTCAGGCCGCTTCGGCGTCCGGCTGGGTCCCGGGCCGGGGCGGCGACTCGGCGGCCTCGACGCGAGCGAAGAAGTCGGTTATCAGCCCGGTCGTCTCCTCAGGGTGCTCCACCTGAGGGACATGACCGCACGACTCGATCGTGATCTGCTCGGCACTCGGCAGCCACTGCCGCACGTGGCGTGCGAACCTGGCCGGGACCAGCGAGTCGTGGCTGCCCCACAGGAACAGCGCCGGGGGCTGAAGGTTCGCCAGACGGGGATAGAAGCCGTTCGCGCCGAACGGCGCTTCCAGGTAGATGTTGCGGGCCGAGGACAGGAACGCGTAGCGGGCGCCGGCGGTGTGGTAGATGCGACGAAATTCGTCGACCATCAACTCGCCCACGGCCGGGTCTATCACGCTGCGATCGTGGAAGATGCTCCAGAACTGGGAGGCGACCACCGAACGCCGGAACTGGTGTGGCAGCAAGCCGAACTCGGGCCGCAGGAGCCGGACGATGGGGTGTAGGCCGCGTCTGATCCACGCCACCGCAGGGCACAGCAAAGCCAGCGCCGCCACCCGATCCGGTGCGATCAATGCCGTCTCGATCGCCACCCGGCCACCCATCGAGTTGCCCACCACGCGAGCCTCGGAGATCCCGAGTTCGTCCATCAGCCCGAGGATGACCTTGGCGAACCACGATGCGTTGTAGGCGCCCCACGCCGGCTTGCTCGAGGAGCCGAAGCCGGGCAGGTCGGGCGCGTGCACCCGATAGTTGCGGCTGAGTGCGGCGGCCATGTCGAACAGCGATGCACGCGTGCCCCCGAGGCCGTGCAACAGCAGCACGTCCGGGCCAGAGCCCATCGTCAGCGTCGAAACCCGATGTCGTTGCACGTGGACGTCGCGGATGTGCAGCAGCGGTGGCCGGCCGCCCTGAAGGCGGAACAGGCCCTCGAATGCGACGGCGTGGTCCAGGTTCCCTCGCACCTCGAGCAGGCGTCGCTGAAATGCCTCGATCCCGGAGAACTCGCCGCGCCGCAGCCGCATCCAGGTGTCTGAATCGGTCGACAGCGTCACGTCGGGACGCCGGCGCGAAGCTCCCTTTCGCACCCGGGCCGCGTGGGGATTGCAGCGGACCTCCCAGATGTGGCCCAGGTCGCACAGGCGAACGTGATACGTGGCATCGAATCCTGGATCCGCCCCCAGGTAGCGGTCCGGCAGTGACCGGAAGGCCCGGTCCACGAGCGCGAGCCGGCGAGCGTGGGGAAGCTGCGCAGCCACGCCGGAGACCCTAACGGCCACCGCGGGCGGATGCGTTACCCCTCGGTAGGGTTGCCGGACGTTGCGAGCGATCCTGTTGCACGACACCCGCACCGGCGAGGTTCGGCCGCTCGAGCCCAGACGGCCGGGTGATGTGGCGATCTACGCGTGCGGTCCGACGGTATATGGGCGCATCCACGTGGGCAACGCGCGACCGTTCGTGGTGTTTTCGCTGCTGAAGCGATTTCTGGTCCATGAGGGCTACAACGTCACATTTGTTGCAAACGTCACGGACGTCAACGACAAGATCTACGCCGCGGCGCAGAGCGCCGGAGTGCCAAGCGAGCAGCTTGCCCGCGAGATGACGGCGGCGTACATCGCGGACACGAACGGGCTGGGTCTCGGACGGCCAGATGCAGAGCCGCTGGCCAGCGAGACGATCGGGGAGATCATCGAGTTGATCGAGCGGTTGATTGAGCGTCAGCATGCCTACGCGGTGGATGGCGACGTGTTCTTCGCCGTCCGGTCCTACCCGAGATACGGCGAACTCTCCCATCGGGACGTGGATGCCATGGATCAGGGCGAGGGCCTGGAGGGCGCTGAGCGCAAGCGCGATCCGCTTGACTTCGCCCTATGGAAGGGAGAGAAGCCCGGGGAGGACACGGCCTGGGACTCGCCCTGGGGTCGCGGGCGGCCGGGGTGGCACATCGAGTGCTCGGCGATGGCCGAGACACTGCTCGGCGTCGACTTCGAGATCCACGGCGGTGGAACAGACCTGATCTTCCCCCACCACGAGAACGAGGTGGCTCAGACCGGCGCGGCGCGGGACGCGCCCCTGGCGCGGCTGTGGGTGCACAACGGGATGGTGCAGCTCGATCGGGAGAAGATGGCCAAGTCGGTCGGAAACGTGTTCATGCTCCACGAGGCGCTCGAGGCCTACGGGCGCGACGCGCTGATCATGTACTTCTGCCAGGGTCACTATCGCCAGCCGATCGCATTCTCGGCCGAACGTCTGGCCGACGCGGCGCTGGCGGCGCGGGGCGTGCGCGAGGCGGCGCGGAAGCTTACCCCGGGTCCGTCTCCGGACTGGTCGCCCGAGCTGCGCGAGCGCTTCTTCGACGCCCTGGCGGACGACTTCAATACCCCCACGGCGCTGGCCAGGGTGTTCGAATGGGTACGGCAGGCCAACCGGGCCGCCGCCGGCGCCGGCGATGCCGACCTGCGCGAGATGCTGGGTGTGCTGGGCCTGGACAACCTGCTGGACGTAGACCGCGCGGAGGCTCCCCCGGCGGCCCTCGAGCTGCTCGCCAGTCGTGAGCGAGCCCGCCAGCGGCGCGATTAC
This sequence comes from uncultured Solirubrobacterales bacterium, assembly GCA_963803475.1. Lineage (GTDB taxonomy): Bacteria > Actinomycetota > Thermoleophilia > Solirubrobacterales > Solirubrobacteraceae > Palsa-465. The sequence continues at coordinate 249,964 of CAWDMR010000012.1, read as the reverse complement.
GCGGCCGCGGACCGTCTACGCCAGGAGCTGCGCGAGCTCGGCTGGGAGGTGCGCGATGCGCCCGGCGGACCCGAGCTGCTGCCGGCGGAGTGATCGTCTACGGCCGCAACCCCGTGCAGGAGGCGATCCGCGGGCCTCGCACGGTAAGCCATGTGTGGGCGACCAAGAACGCGCTGCGGGAGCCGTGGCTGGTTGGCCCCGGGCCGAACGTCACCGCCGCAGCTGCGGACGAGATCCACAGGCGCTGCGGCTCGGATGACCACCAGGGCGTGTGCGCCGAGGTCTCGGCGTTCTCGTACGCCGCTCCTGAAGCGCTGCTGTCGCGCCCGAGTCCGCTGATCGTCGCGCTCGATCAGGTCCAGGACCCTCAGAACCTGGGCGCCATCTGCCGCACGGCCGAGTGCGCCGGAGCCACCGGGCTGGCGATCCCGGAGCGCCGCAGTGCCGAGGTGACGCCGGCCGTGTGCAAGGCCTCGGCCGGGGCCGTCGAGCACCTGCCCGTGGCCCGCGTCCGGAACCTGGCCGACTTCCTGGTCCAGGCCAAAGGCGCTGGAGCCTGGTGCTACGGCGCGGACGCAGCGGGAAGCATCACCTATGGCGAGCTCGACTATGCGGACGCCGTCGTCTTGGTCCTGGGTTCCGAGGGACGGGGCCTGCGGCCGAGGGTCGCCGCGGCCTGTGATGCTCTCGTGGCGGTGCCCCTGAGAGGCCGGATCGAGTCGCTGAGCGTGAGCGCCGCGGCCGCGGTGCTCCTGTACGCCGCCACCGCGGCCCGGGGGCTGGGCACTTGACAGCAGTGCGTAGCTATGTCAAGCTCGCGCCGGGAGATAAGGATCAACTCGAGCTTTAGGCTGGTTGATCGAGAGGGTGCGGCTATGACAACCCGCATCCCGTATTGCAAATAGGTGCGGCGCCAGGGGAGGTGCGCGCCACGTAATTCCAGCGGACCTGCCGCGAACTGTCGGCGGATCGGGAAGGAACGTGTCGTGGCTCGACTTTCGGCTTCTCCTCAGGGTCAACCTCAGGTTGATGATGCGTACCTCATTGCGTTGGCCAAGCAGGGCCAGGCTGATGCCTACGACCGGATCGTGCGCCGGTACTACGGTTTCGTGCGTCTGAAGGCCTCCTCGTACTTCCTCGCCGGTGGCGATTCCGACGATCTGATCCAGGAGGGTTTGGTCGGCCTGTACAAAGCCGTGCGCGACTACCGGAGCGACCGCGAGTCGAGTTTCCGCAACTTCGCCGAGCTGTGCATTACGCGCCAGATCATCACGGCAGTGAAGACGGCGACCCGTAACAAGCACACGCCGCTGAATCAGTATGTGTCATTCTCGAGCACTCCGGCCGGCTCCGGTGCCGAGAGTGAATCGACGCTGGATGAGATGCTGCCCGGCTCTCCCGTCCACGACCCGGTCAACCAGGTGATCTCCTCGGAGGAGTTGCGGGCCTTGGTCGCGTGCATCTCGACGGCGCTGTCGGAGCTCGAATCGCGCGTGCTCGCGCTGTATCTCGACGGCCACTCGTATGAGGAGGTGGGGCGCCGTATCGGCTGCGACTGCAAGACGGTCGACAACGCTTTGCAGCGCGTCAAGCGCAAGGTCGGCCAGCACCTGGCCGAGCGCAGCGTGCCGGCCTGAGCTTCAGGCCGCGATCGGTCCAAGCGCCGGCTGGCGGCCGTAGGTTCTGAACGCGCGGAATTCCGAGAACAGCCTGTGCCCCGGACCGTGGAAATCTGACGATCCCGTGCTCAGCAGCCTCAGATCGGCGCACCGATCGGCGAGGAGCTCGGTCTGAGCCTGGGTGTGGGTGGTGTAGAAGCACTCGACGCCATCGATCCCGAGCCCGCGGAACCGGTCGACGGTCGCCAGCACGGCCTGCGGTTCGGGGATGTCCCAGAACGGATGCGCCCACACGGCCACGCCACCGGCTCCATGGATGGCGTCGATCGCGTCCTTGACGGTCGGGATCTCGCGAGACCGGAAGGCCGGCCGTCCCTCGATCAGATAGGCCTCGAGGAACGTCGATGCGTCCAGCCTGCCCTCGTCGGCCAGGCGCCGTGCGTTCGCCGGATGCCCGACGACGGCCGACGCCAGGTGCGGGCGCCCGATCGACTTCCCCTGCTCGGCGCGCTGGCGCAGCACGTCCTCGTCGAGCTCAAAGCCAAGCTCGCGCAGGGCGCTGGCCATCCGGTCAGCCCGATGCTCGCGATCCGCTCGGAACTCCACCAGGCGCTGCCGCAGGGCCCGGTCATGTGGATCGATCAAATAGCCAAGCATGTGCAGATCGGCGCCGCTCGGGTCGACTGACGAGATCTCGACGGCCGGCACGAGACGCAATCCGCACTGCGCCGCTGTATCGATCGCTTCCTGCACGCCCTCGACGCTGTCGTGATCCGAGAGCGCGAGCAGCTCGACCCCGGCTTCGGCCGCCGCGCTGACGACCTCGCGGGGGGAGAGTGCCCCGTCGGAGTGGCGGGAGTGGCTCTGCAGATCGAAGGTGGGAGCCCCAGGACTCAAGCGGCGCAGCGTAGCTGGCCCTCGACGCGGCCGCCGGAGTAGGGCGGTGAGCGAGGATATGCCCCATGACCGACCCACGCCCGAACCAGTTTCATGATCTGATCCCGTTCGAGGCGCTTCTAGGAATGGAGCTGCTCGACGCCGGGCCGGAGCTCGTCAGAGCGCGGCTGCAGTGGAGCCCGGAACGCTGCACCAGCGGCGGCCTGATGCACGGTGGCGCATTGATGGCGCTGGCGGACGATTGCGGTGGGATCCTCGCATTCCTCAACCTTCCCGACGGTGCCACCGGAACGGCGACGATCGAGTCCAAGACGAACTTTCTCCGGGGCGTCCGGAGTGGAGCGGTGACCGCCACGACCACGCCGCTGCACAAGGGGCGGACGATGATCGTGGTCGAGACCGAGCTCGCTCGCGACGACGGCCGGTTGGCGGCCAAGGTGACCCAGACCCAGGTGTTTCACTACCGCTGAGGCGCGGGTTGTCCCCATGGGCCCAGGCGTCGTGTGAGCTTGCTCGGCGTCGTGTGAGCTACATCGGTCCCGATACCGCTCCGCCGACGAGGGCAGGTCGGGCGCATTACTCCGGTTTAGAAGACATCAATACGGGAAATACCGATAAAGACCAGTCAAGGACCTGCGCCCCCAATTCCTTGACCCCCGGGGGGACCCAGATGGAAACCGGGTCCTCCCGGGATTTTTTTTGCCGTTCCTCAGCGCGTGGCCTTTTTGGCGGTGCTGCGCGCCCGTCCGACCGTGTTCTTCGCCTTGCCCTTCAGCTCCTCGCCGGCACCGCGGGTTTCGGTGCCCGGCCGGCCGGTGGCGCGACCGGTCTCGCGCTTGGCACGGCCCTTGAGCTCTTCGGCCTTCCCCTTGACGCGTTGTTTTCTGTCACCCATGGCTGTTCCTCTCCTATTTGATGTGCAGGTTGATTCCGAGCAAGAGCAGGGGCCACAAGACGATCGCCAGCAGCGCTGATGCGATCGGCCTGAGCTTGTCGGCATGACTGAGGTAGTGGTGCGAGGACGCCACGATCACGCCGATGATCAGGTAGATGATGGTCCCGATGCCGGATCTCACCGGTTCGGTCTCCGGTCAGCGGCGGGGCTGTGCCGCGGGCTGGTCCGGTGCTACGTCCGCGTCGCGCACGCTTGAGTTCTCGCGGCCCGCGTCGACCACGCCTGAATCGCTGCGGTCCGGCGCCGGTGGCCGGTCTGCACCCGACGTGTCCGGTCGGGAGGTCGGGCCCTCGCCAGCCAGGCCCTGTTCGTGCAGTGCGGCGCGCTCTTCGTGCAACTTCGCCTCAGCCCGAGCTTTGATGGCTTCCTGCTCAGAGATCCGCGCGTTCCGCTCCGAGAGCTCCGCGGCCTGCACCCGCTCCTGCGCCTCGTCTCGATGCTGAGACGCGGCCTCGCGATGGCGCTGCTCGACCTCACGCTGCTGCGCCCGCAGGCGGCTGCGCTCCCGGACCCGGGGCAGAGCCAAGACCAGCGCGGCCACGATCAACAGGACCACCACGACGATTGCGATAACAACTCCGATTGACATCCTCTCCTCCTATCCGTGTTCCTCACAGGCTTCCCGCAAAGCGGCCTAGGCCTAACAGGTCAGATTGGAAGCGACCGATCCGACGGCCGAGCAGCTCGGGAGCGCGACGGCGAGCGCGCGGTCACGTCTCTCCCGGAGGGAGAGCGATCCTGCGTGCTGTATCGCCGGGTGGCTCCTTCGCTGCTCAGCCATCGCGATCCTCCCCCCCGATCCAGAAAGGAATGCGGGGGCAGGGGCCCCCTGTACCTCAGGCGCATACGCTCGGCCTGACAGCTGGCCACGCGGTCGACCGCCGCGTCAAATTCATCCAATCGGTCGCGGTCCACGAGAAACGAGGCGCTGAGCGCGACGCCGTTGCAGCGCGACTCGCTGATCTCGACGGCCGACGCCACCGCCGTCAGCTGATCGACGAGATTCCAGGCGTCGCACTCGCGCTTGCGCTCGAGGGCGCGGGAGATCAGCTCCGCCAGTCGGACCCGCTCGGGATATGTACTGCTGGCGGGCTTGCCGCGGAGCGCGGCTCGCAGGTCGGCGATCTCACGCTGCTCGCGCACGACCTCCTTCAAGAGTGGCTTGCGCTCGTACATCGCCCGGACCTGAAGCTCGACCTTGCCGCGCAGCCGCGTGAGCTGTTCCCGCAGGCCTGCCGCCCGCGGCCGCAGCAGGCGCTCGTGGATGGCTGCGACGTCACGCAGTACGGTGCCGAACCGCACCGGCAGGACTGTTCCCCGGGCCAAGGCCGCCTCCAGCACGCTGGCGTGGATCAGAAGCTCGTGGCGGCCGAGATGGAAACCGTCGGCGAGGCCGCTGATCAGGGCCGCCACCTCGCCATCCGCCAGGGTGCGCACCGGCGCCCCCGCGATTCCCGGCGCGCTGGGCGGCCCGGCGTTCGCTTCGACGACTCCGTAAACGTACTCGGCCACGGTGGCTGGACGCTCCTTGTCAGCTCGTACAGCCAGGCGGGCGAGCGTGACTGAAACGGCTGGATCGGGCGCGCTGTTTCCCGGCGGGGATGCATCACCTCCGGCTTCTCCCAGGACCGGCGCTGCCAAGCGCCGAGCGGGTCTGAGTCGGGAGCTACCCGGGGCTGATGGATTTGCTCAATTCTGGCCGTATGTTCGATGCGACCCCAAAGATGAAGTGGATCGGACCCGAGTCGGGAGGGTGAGAACATGACCCGCTGGGCCGCAGCGATCTCAGGCGGCGAGCGCCGGTGCGTAGCCATAGCCGACGCCGCCCGGTAGGGTCGCGGCTGCATGACCAGGGTGCGAGGTCCGCAGTAGCGATGGCCATGTATCGCACGGTGCTCGGTCCTGGCCGGCACCTTGGCAGCCGCTTCCAAGGTGCCGGCCGGGAACGAGCACCGCTGCGATCATGGCCATCAGCTATCAGCGGACGTCGCACCCTGGTGGTCAAGGGCAAGCTGCCCAACCTGACCGCGACGGTGTGGAACACATATGGGCTCGACACATGTCCGCCTGCACTGTGGCGCAAGTCCAACGCCGCGACCCTGGCCAAGCAGCTGGGAGCGCTGACGGTGGCGCTCAACGGGCCGCGCTACTGGCTGGTGAACAGCGCGGCGATCACATTCCCGCCGGGCTTCGGTGTGATCGAGCGATTCTCCACCGGTATCCGGGCCCGCAAGCTCGCGACCGTGAAGGTGCCGATCCACAACGGGGTGCCCGGCAACGTGCCGTACGTCGGCGTCACCGTCAACCGCACCAACACGTTCACCTGGAGCCGCAAGCATCCGATCTACGAGCTGGTCTCGCCCCGCCACCGGGTATATGTGATGCAGAGCTATGCGCAGATCGCAGATCCCCACCTGACGCTCGCCGAACTGCACGGGCTCGGCGCCCGTCTACACCTGCCAAGTGGCTGGCACTACCGCCAGCGCAACCTGAAGCGCGACCTGACGCTGAGTGCCCGCGGCCACGTGACCGTGGTTCAGGACGACCTACAGGACACCTATCAGCTGCTACCGCGCTGAGCGGGCTGTCTTAGGGCCAGCTCGCTGAGGCGGTCGGCTGCGGCCTGCAGCACTTGGCTGGCATGCCCGAGGGCCTCGGCCGCCTCGGGAGAGTCCGGCCGGCGACGCAGCTCCGTCAGGCAGGACGCGATCGTGTTCAGCGCTCCGAGCGTAACGTCGGAAGCTCCGTCGTCCTCGCGCCGGGTCCGGCTCAGCTGCTCGAGCTCGGCGACCTTCTCCACCAGCTTGTCGTTGATCACGCGGAGCTGCTCTTGCTCGAAGTCCGGCCCTGGCAAGACCCGGGGGCCGAGCGACTCGGGACGCTCGAGAGCCTCTGACACGGTGCCCAGCACGACCTCCGCCGCGGCCGGCTTGCTGATCAGCTGTGAGACGCCGCAGCTGGCGGCCAGCTCGCGGACCTCGCCCTCGAGGTAGTGCGCCGTGCAAAAGACCACCCGGGTGGGTCCCACCTCCGGCTCCTCACGCAGCCGACGGACGAACTCGTAGCCGTTCATTTTCGGCATCAGGATGTCAGCGATGATCAGATCGGGCCGGTGCTCGCGGGCGAGCTCCAGCGCATCCTCGCCGTTCGCTGCCTCAATGACGCCGTAGCCGGCGTCGCTGAGCACCATCCCCATCAGCTCGCGGTCGTCGGGATCGTCGTCCAGGAGCAGTACGACGCCGTCGCCCATTGGCTACCTTCGCATCCTCATACGCCCCGTGACTCGCCTGGAACAGAACACAGCTCGCGGGCACAGTACATCCCACGATCCCGGTGTACAAGGCCCATTTCCCGGGGGCCAACGTAGCTTGGGCGCAATCGGCGACACCCCAACCAGGGGCAGGATTGCGCAAGTTTCGGCGCGATAGACAGCTCGATCGGTGCTTTCGGCGGCGGCTGCCGTCCCGGCGTGGCTTAGACTTTCACGCGGGGCGCCCCGACGGGAGGTATGACTGTTGTGAATTCGAGCGCCAAGAGATGGCAGACGATCCTGGTGCTGCTCGCCGGCTCACTGGTGGTGCTGGCGCTGTTGACGGTGTTCGCGATCGAGCTCGCCGACACACAGGCGAAGTCGAGACGCGATGTGATCTCCCGGGTGCACGAGCGTGCCGTGCTGGCGGGAGCGCTGATCGACAGCCTGTTCCAGACGGTCCAGCAACAGATTCCGCAGTACCAGCAGCGCTACGGGGCCCGCACCGTCTCCACGGGCACGATGGACCGCTACCGGGCCAACAACGCGTACGGGGCGTTGCTCGATCCCAGCGGCCGTGTGCTGGCAGCTTCAAGCACGCTGACCCCGCAGCAGCGCGCGACGTTCGCCAGGTCGACAGCGCTCATGCTGGTCCGTGCCGGACATCCGTACGGATTGGGGAACCTGGCCGGGAGCGCCACCGGCGTGTTCGATCTGGCCGTGCAGTTCCCCACACGCTTCGGGCCTCGGATCCTGCTCAGCGGCGTCTCGGCTCAGGCACTGGGCCCGTTCCTGTCAAACGAGCTGCGTCAGATTCCCGGGGTCAAGGGCGCCCACAACTACGTGATCGACGGCAACGACGCGGTGCTGGCCTCCACCTACGCGGGCAGGCCGATCGGCTATCGCTTCACCCAGCCGGCCCAGATCTCGGCGCTGAACCGAGCCGCGGGCCAGCGCAATGGCCACTACTACGTTCAGGTCAACCTCAAGAACTCCACCTGGCGGATCGTGCTGTCGGCGCCCGAAGGTCCGCTGTTCGCCAGCGTGTCCGGTTTGCGGAAGTGGGTTCCGTGGATCATCTTCGTGGCGTTTGCGCTGGTGGCCGCGGCCACGCTCGTGTTGGGGCGGCGCGTGCTCCAGTCCTCGGCTGCGATCCGCTCGGCCAACGCACAGCTCGAGACCGTCAACAGCGAGCTCGCGGCCACCAACGAGGCCCTCGAGCACCGAGCTGTCGAGCTGGCACGATCCAATGCCGAGCTGGCGCAGTTCGCCTCGATCGCGTCGCACGATCTTCAGGAGCCGTTGCGGAAGGTGCGTACGTTCACCGATCAGCTTGCGGTCACCGAGGCCGGACGGCTGTCCGAGAAGGGCCGGGACTACCTGGAGCGGACCAACAGCGCCGCTGCCCGGATGCAGCGGCTGATTCAAGATCTGCTTGCCTTCTCGCGGGTTACGACCCAAGGTCGCCCGTTCGCCCCCGTCGATCTCGCCGAGATCACGCACGAGGTGCTCGATGATCTATCGGCCGAGGTCGAGAGCTCGGGTGCGACCGTTCACGTCGGTGAGCTGCCCACGTTCCCCGCCGATGTCCTGCAAATGCGCCAGCTGATCCAGAATCTGCTGTCCAACGCCGTCAAGTTCCGCCGGGCTGGAGTCGCGCCCGAGGTCTGGATCGAGGGGTCGGTCCAGGGCGGACGGGTGCGGCTGATGGTCCGGGACAACGGCATCGGCTTCGAGCCACGCTACGCCGATCGGATCTTCCGCGTGTTCGAGCGGCTTCACGGCCGCACCGAGTACGCCGGGACGGGCATCGGGCTGGCCGTGTGCCAGAAGATCGTCCAGCGCCATGGCGGCACGATCGTGGCCGACGGCAAGCCTGGAGCCGGCGCGACCTTCACCGTAACGCTCCCAGCCAACGCGGCGGAGCCGGCTGCCATGCCGCCCTCCCTTGACGTGAACGGCGCGGTCGGCGATCGTGAGGAGGCGCGTGTACCAGCCTGATCCGCATCCCCGGCCAGTCACGATCCTTCTGGCGGACGACGACGAGGAGGATCGGGAGCTGACCCGGGAGGCGCTTCAGGATGCGCGGCTGGCCAACGACATGAAATTCGTATCCGACGGCCAGGACCTGATGGACTACCTCCGGCATGAGGGCCGCTTCACCGGATCAGAGGATGCGCCCCGGCCGGGGATCATCCTGCTGGATCTCAACATGCCCAAGAAGGATGGCCGCGAGGCACTTCAGGAGATCAGAGCGGACAAGTCGCTGCGACGGATCCCGGTCGTGGTGCTGACGACGTCGGATGATGAGCAGGATGTCGTGCGCAGCTACGACCTGGGGGTCAGCTCGTTCATCACCAAGCCGGTGACGTTCGCCGGGCTGGTCGAGGTGATGCGCACCTGGCGGCATTACTGGCTGGAGATCGTCGAACTGCCGGACGGAATCGCTGGAGATGCCGCGCCAGCCTGAGCTGCGCCGAGTGCTGCTCGTCGACGACGACGAGGACGACTACCTGATCACTCGCGAGATGCTCGCCAAGCAGGAGCGGGTCAGCTTCTCGCTTGACTGGTGCAGCTCCTACCACGAGGCGCTCGCAGCAATCCGCGAGCAGCGGCACGACATCTATCTGGTCGACTACAACCTCGGCCGGCACACGGGACTGGAGCTGGTTCAGGAGGCATTCGCATCCCGGCCGCGAGCGCCGGTGATCATGCTGACCGGAGCGGGGCACTACGGGATCGACGTGGAGGCCAACGCGTTGGGCGTCACCGACTATCTGGTCAAGCAGGACATCGAACCTGCTGGCTTGGAGCGCTCGATCCGCTACGCCATCTCACATCACGAGGCGCTCACCGATCTGGCCAACAGCGAGGAGCGCTACGCGCTTGCCGCGCGTGCGGCCAACGACGGCATCTGGGACTGGGACCTGACCACCGATCGGATCTACCTCTCGCCCCGCTGGCACGAGATCCTCGGCGAGCCCGGTACCGGCGGCACACAGGACCCAGTGAGCTGGTTCGAGCGCGTCCGGGCGGATGATCTGATGCGGCTGCGCGCTGCGATCGACGCGCACCTCGATGGCCAGACGCCTCACCTCGAGGTCGAGCAGCGCATGCGCCATGCCGATGGGAGCTGGCGCTGGATTTTGGCCCGCGGTCTGGCGATGCGGGATCCCAAGGGCGTTCCCACCAGGATCGCTGGCTCGATCTCGGACATCACGGATTCGCGCGTGGCGCAGCTCCAGTTGGAGCACGACGCACTGCACGATCCGCTCACCGGGTTGCCCAACCGCGCCCTGTTCATGGATCGTCTGGAACATGTGCTGGAGCGCTGGGTCCGGGATCCCACGGCCGGGTGCGCGGTACTGTTCGTGGACGTCGATCGTTTCAAGGTGATCAACGACAGCCTGAGTCACGCCGTCGGCGATCAGCTGCTGGCCGCGCTGGCAGAGCGAATCGAAGGTGCGCTCAGGCCCGGGGACACCGTGGCCCGTCTCGGCGGCGACGAGTTCACGCTGCTGCTCGAGGGAGTTGACGCCGACCGCGACGCGATGATCGTGGCCGAGCGGATTCAGCGGGCGATGGCCGGGACGTTCGAGATCGGCGGCAACGAATTGGTAGTGACCGCCAGCATCGGTATCGCGATCAGCTCCCCGCGCATCTCCGCGGCCGATCTGCTGCGCAACGCGGACATCGCCATGTACGAAGCCAAACGCGAGGGCGACGGACAGTGCGCGGTGTTCGATGACGGAATGCGCGATCGCGTGGTCAACCGGGTCACGCACGAGGGCGAGCTCAGAGAAGCCGTCGAGCAGTCGCTGATCCCGGTGCACTACCAGCCGATCGTTGACCTGGCCACCGGGCAGGTTAGGGGATTAGAAGCATTCGCTCGCTGGCCACGGGGGCGATCCGAGCTGCCGCCGGCCGAGTTCATTCCGATCGCTGAGGAGATCGGAATGATCGGAGCATTGGGGATGCACGTGCTGAGTACCGCGTTGCGGACGCTGCGCACCTGGCGGCACACGGGCTTGGTTGGCGCCGACGTGTGCGTGAGCGTGAACATCTCGGCCCGTCAGCTCGATGATCCGGCGCTGCCGGGACAGATCCTGGAGGCGATCGGCGCTGCCGATCTGCCCGCCAGTGCGCTGTGGCTGGAGATCGCCGAGGGGACGCTGATGCAGGAGCCGGAGCGGCTGGAGGATGCCATGTCGCAATTGGTCGAGCACGGCGTGGGCCTGCATCTCGATGATTTCGGCACCGCCTACTCGTCGCTGGCCGTCCTGCATCGGCTCCCGTTCGATTCCCTGAAGATGGATCGCAGCTTTGTCTCCGCGATCACGGGTGACGGCTGCAGCGACAAGATCGTGCAATCGACCGTGGCGCTCGCACACGCCCTGGGGCTGCGCGTGATTGCCGAGGGAGTCGAGACCGAGATCGAGCTGCAGCGGCTCCGCGGGCTCGGGTGTGAGTACGGACAGGGATACCTGTTCTCTGCGCCGCTGGCCGCTGATCAGCTGTCCGAGCGGCTGGGCGGTTGGTCAGCGTCCGCGGCGGTCGCCGTCGGCGACCGCGCCGCACCGACGTAAAACGCTGGCGGCAGCGAATCACGCGTCGGTCCGGGGTCCCGCGCGACGCCGGCGCAGCGCGTCGGCAGCCAATAGGATCGGCGGCGGTGATTTTGATCGCGAGCCCGTACTGAGAGAGAGGCGCTGATGCCGGAGCGCAACCGACGCCTGGTCCTGGCCGAACGCCCCACCGGCGAGGTCGAGGACAAGACGATTCGCCTGGAACAGCTGGACGTTCCCGAGCCTGGTGCCGGACAGGCGCTGGTCCAGAACCGCTACCTGTCGATCGACCCCACGATCCGGACCTGGATGGACGACGTTCAGGGCTACCTGCCGCCGATCGGGATCGATGAGGTTGTGCGCAGCGCGGCCGTGGCCGAGGTGGTTCGGTCCAACAGCGACCGTTACAAGTCCGGGGACCTGGTGTTCGGCATGACCGGCTGGCAGGACTATGCGCTGGCCGACGAGGGCGCCAACGCGATGCAAGTGCTGCCACCCGGGGTCGATCCCACTGCGGCGCTGAGCGTGTTCGGCACGACCGGCATGACCGCGTACTTCGGGTTGCTCGACGTCGGCCGGGTCAAGGAGGGCGACACAGTGGTCGTTTCCGGCGCGGCCGGGGCGACCGGCTCGATCGTCGGACAGATCGCCCGGCTGAAAGGCGCCGCCCGGGTCGTCGGGATCGCCGGCACCGATGAGAAGTGCGCGTGGTTGGTGAACGAGCTGGGCTTCGACAGCGCGGTGAACTACCGCGGCGGCGAGCTCGCCAAGCGCCTGCGCGAGGCGTGCCCGGATGGGATCGATCTCTACTTCGACAACGTCGGCGGCGACCTGCTCGACATCTGCCTGGCCCAGCTGGCATTGCGGGGGAGGGTGGTGCTGTGCGGGGCAATCGCGAGCTATAACGCCCGCGACCGGATTTCGGGCCCGAGGAACTACCGCAACCTGATCCCCCGGCGGGGCCGAATGGAAGGGTTCATCATCCTCGACTACCTGGCCCGGTTCTCGGAGGCTCAGGCCGAGATGGCCGGTTGGGTGGCCGCCGGTCAGGTCAAGTTCGCGGTGCACATCGTGGATGGACTGGAGCAGGCCCCATCGGCCCTGAACTTGCTGTTCACCGGTGGTAACACCGGCAAGCTGATCGTCAGGGTGGAGTAGCTCACAGCGTCATCAACCTGGTGGCGGTGGCCTTCCAGCTCGCCGTCACCTGGCGGCCGACGGTCAGCTGGAGATCCTCGACCGCCTTGCCGGTGACCTCCGCGACGAGGGGCTGACCCGCGCTCAGCCCCAGCCGCACGCGGCTGCCGACTGCGGTTACCGACGTGATCTGGGCGGTGAGACGGTTCTGCGCCGACTCATCGGCGATCGCCGGAGAGTGGCTGATCGTGATCTCCCATGGATACACGCTGAGCGCCACCCGTCCCGTGCCCGAGTCGGTGCTGCAGGCCAGGCCGCCCCCGTCGAGCGCGACGATCGTCAGCTGGTTCTCGTGGCCGCGGACCGTCCCAGTGAGAACCACCGCGCCGGTGAAATCCGCGACGAAGGCGGTCTCGGGCGCGGCCGCCACCGCGCTGGCGCTACCGCGCTGGACGATCCGGCCGCCATCGAGCACGCCGATCTCGTCTGCCAGCAGGGCCGCCTGGCTGAACTCGTGGGTGACGAGCACCACCGGCACGTCGAGCGAGCGCAGTGTCGTGGCCAGCTCGCGGCTGGCGCTGGCACGGGTGCGGGCATCAAGCGCCGACAGCGGCTCATCCAGCAGCAGCACGTTCGGCCGCGGGGCCAGCGCCCGCGCCAGCGCCACGCGCTGACGCTCGCCGCCGGACAGGGTCGCGGGCTTGGCCTCCGCCCGGTGCGCGAGCCCGAACTGGTCCAGCAGCTCGAGCGCGGTTCGTTTGCGGTCGCTCGACGAGCGCGAGCGGAGCCCGTAGGCGACGTTGCGCCAGGCGCTCAGGTGCGGGAACAGGGCATAGTCCTGAAACACATAGCCGCAGCGCCTGCGCTCCGGCGGCCAGAACGCGCCCGTGCTGGTGTCGACCCAGACCTCGTCTTGATGGGTGATGCGACCGCGGTCGGGGCGGGCGGTGCCGGCCAGCAGCCGCAGCACGGTCGTCTTGCCCGCGCCGGACGGGCCGGCTAGCGCCAGACTGCACCCCGAAGGCACATCGAAGCCTATGTCGAGCTCGATGCTGCCAACGGCGTGCGCGAACTCAGCTTGCAGCACCTCGGAGCGTGGACTGTCCCGGAACCAGTTTGACCGCTAGCAGCAGGCCCGCGGAGACGGCCACGAGGATCGCCGACAACGCCAGGGCGGCGGGAAAGTCGGTGGCGAATTGGTCGTAGATCGCCAGCGGCACGGTCTGAGTGATACCGCGAAATGAGCCGGCGAACATCAGCGTGGCCCCAAATTCCCCCAACGCGCGGCCCCACGCCAGCGCCAGGCCGGCCAGCAGCCCGGGCACGGCGACCGGCACCGCGATCCGGGCGAAGCCCGCCGCTTCGCTGGAGCCGAGGGTGCGCGCGGCGTCCATCAGCGATCGGTCCACGGCCTGAAATGACGCCTGTGCCTGGCGGATGTAGAACGGGGCGGACACGAACGTGAGCGCCACCACTACCCCGGCCGTCTGGAGCACAAGCTGGATATGTGCGTCCTGCAGCACCGGGCCCAGGATCCCATCGGGGCCAAGTGCCGCCAGCAGCGCGATCCCGGCCACCGCTGGTGGGAGCACCAGCGGCAGCTCCACCAGCGTCACCACGACCGCTCGTCCCGGAAACGAGCGCGTCGCAAGCACATACGCCGCCGGGGTGCCGACCGCAACAATGATCAGGATCGCGATCGTCGTTGTTTCGAGGCTGAGCCGCAGCGCGTCCGTCGCGGTCGAGTCCCCGAGGCTGTTGATCAGCTGTGCCGGGGCGGTGTTGGTGAAGATCGCGACCACCGGCAGCACCAGGAACGCCAACGTCACGGCGAGCGCGGCGCCCAGCAGGACCGGGAACCAGGCTTTCGGTCTCAATGCGGTGGCGGCAGGAATCCGGCCCGGCGTAGGTCGGTGCGCCCGGCGCCCCCCAGCAGCCCCGCGATGAACGCTTCGGCCTGCGTCGGATGCGAATCGCCCTTGACGATCGCCACGCCATAGGCGACCACCGGCTGCACCGACGCCGGCAGCGGGATCGCCTTCAGGGCTCCCTTGGTCGCCTTGACGTCCGTTACGTACGTGAATCCGGCGTCGACCGCTCCCTGCGTGAGCTTGCCCACGATTCCGCTCACATCGGCCTCCTCGGAGCGCACGTTGGCCAGGATCTTGGCGCTCGCCGCCGGGCCGAGCTTGGCGAGCACCTTCCGGGTGTAGGACCCGATCGGGACGGTGGCCGAGCCGATCGCGATCGTTACGCCCGGCTTCTCCGAGGTCGCTCAGGCTTCTGACCTTGGTCGATCCGGCAGGTACCGCGATCACGAGCTTATTGGCCGCGAACGTGACCGGTTTCGACACCAGACCCTTGGCGTAAAGCATCGCCGGCAGCGTGAGGTTCGCGGACGCGAACACGTCCGGCTTGACGCCCTGTTCGATCTGGGCCGCGAGCATGTCCGACCCGGCGAACGAGTAGCGCACGTTGGCGCGCGAGAACTGCTGCGCGTATTTGCTGAACGCCGCCTTCAGCGACGCGGCCGCCGAGACCGTCAGATCCGGCTTGCTCCCGCCCGAGGAGCTGCTGGTGCTGCTGCTACTGCTGCCGCAGGCCGCCAGCGTGAGTGCCGCCGTCGCCAGGGCCGGCGTAAGCCACCGTCGCCTCATTGGGTGTCCCTTTCGATCATCACGGACGTCGCCTTCACGGTCGCGGTCGCGTCGACGCCCTCGACCAGTCCCAGCTCCTGTACCGAATCGCGGGTCACGGCGGCGGTGATCAGGAACGGCCCGGCCGCGATCTCCACCAGCGCCATCACGCCATCGACCTCCACTGAACGCACGGTTCCCGGGAGACGATTGCGAGCCGACAGGCGCCCACCGGTGGTGTGCCGCTCGGGTCGCCGGCTCAGCCGTCGCACCTCCGCGGCCGGAACCATGCGACGGTTGCGCGCGTCACGCTGCGTACGCAACTTGCCGGCTCGGTCCCAGCGTCGCAATGTGTCCTGGCTGACACCAATTGCCTGCGCTGCCTCGCCAAGGGTCAAGCTTGTCGCCATGATGCCGTAGCATTGCATATGCAGAGGCATCAGGCTTGGCGGCCCATCAGTCGATCCAGGCGCCTAAGCGTCGACCGGGCCCGGAGCGACGGGAGACTGACTCGAGCTGGCCCGAGTTCCAAACGCTGCGCCAGGCAGCGTCCATGCGACACTGACCGTCCGCCGCCCGCCTAGCTCAACTGGCAGAGCACTTCACTTGTAATGAAGGGGTTGGGGGTTCGAGTCCCCCGGCGGGCTTGGGTGTGATGAGTCGGGACATAGGTCTCAGGTGTCTTGGGACATGCCGCTTGCCCCGCCCGTGCAGGTCTCGTCCCGCGCGCCACGCCAATCCCGTCCAGTGAGCGCTCGGGCCGGCGTCGGGCGCTATCGCGAGCCTGGCGAGCGGGCGTCTGAACCCTCCGCGTCGCGTGATCCGGGTGGTTCCCTGCTGGGGGAACGGGTGCGGCTCGACCCTACGGTCGGTTCGACCGACGACGCCGCGGTTGGGTGTGGGTGTGGCTGGGTCCAGCGCTGGTAGTTTGCGAGCGCGTTCGTCGCGGATCGATTCAGCGAATTCGCGTAGGAACAGGTTGAGGGCTACGGGCCAGCGAGCACCGACCTGGGGCCCGAGACCCTCGAACACCACCAGCGACGATTCGGCGGCGTCGGCCACGACCTCGCTTGTTCGGGCCGGCCACATCGGCGCTCCCCATTGTGTGACCGCGCATGGGCACCGGAGTCGCCGCACAAGGTCGAGAACCTCGTCGCGCGGTGGGTAGCGGTTGCCGATCGTGGAGGCGATGAAAGTCTCGCCGTCTGTCTCGAGGCCGTAGGCGATCAGGTCTTCGATCTGGCGGCTGGAATGGGGGTTAGGGAACATCACGCGCGACCATTCATCGAGGAAGCGCGGCCAGTCGGCGCGCATCAGGTGTGGGTTGAAGGCACCGAATCCCGAGTGTGGCTCGTCTGTCGGCGCGCGCCACGCATCGGCGAACTCCCGCTCGGCGAACAGATCCGGTGCGAGTAGGGCGAGGCCCGCCACCCGGTCGGGGTGGTCGACGGCGAGACGTAGCGCGGAGATCGAACGCGGACCGAGCACAGCGACGATCGCCCGGTCGGTCCCGGTCGCGTCCATCACGGCCAGCGCGTCGACGACGAACTCCTCGGGTGCGTACGCGGCAGGATCCGATGGCCGGTCACTCTTCCCGTTGCCGCGGCCATCAAAAGTAACCACGCGGAAGTGACGACTGAGGTAGGGGACCTGGCCCTTCCATATCCTCGAGTGGGCGAAGGCGACCGGGGGCATCAGCAGCATCGTTGGCGGCTCGTGCTCGTAGAGCTCATAGAAGAGCCGCACGCCGTCGCTCTCGACGCGTCCATGCTGGTCGGGGTTACGGGCGCGCCTCATCTCAGAGCAACTCGGCGATCAGGCCGGCGGCTCGTCGGGCCGCCGACGGCTCGATCGGCAGGTAGTCGGTCGGTGCTCTGAGCTGCTCGATGATGGCTTCCGCGAGCGGTTCGGGCTCGGCGTCGCCGAAGCGGACGCATCTTCCGGCCTCGTGTCGGCGCAGGCGACGGTGGACGTGGATCAGCTGCTCGTAATGGCGCTCAAGCGGCACGTACACGAACGGTCGCCGATTGGCGATCAGCTCCATCGCGGTGGCAAGGCCTCCCTGTACGATCGCGACGTCACACGCGGCGAGGTGGCGTTGCAGGTCCGGGAGGAATCCGCGAACTTCAAGGCCGTCCTGCGACCGGATCCGCGCCGGATCGATCCGCGGTCCGGCGACTACCATCATCCGCAGGCGACTGTCGAGCTCGCGCGCGTGCGGTAGCGCCGCGACCGCGCGCCGGAGCAGCTCTTCCCCGACGCCCGAACCGCCGACGGTGACCAGACAGACCGGTTGATCGTCGCGGTAGCCAAGCTCAGCCCGCAAAGCGCCGCGCGCTTCGGGCTCGAGCGCCGGGAAGCGGGACACGTACCCGACAAACTCAAAGTGCTCCTCGGTCCACCCTCGGATGCTCGGCAGTCCGGGGCCGAACGGCTCCTCAACGGCGTCATCGCGATCGCCGATATAGATCGCGCGGTCGCGGACCCCCGGGTGCGCGTCGATGTGCTCGATCATTTCGGCGTTGTAGTCGGCAGTCAGCTCCGCCTCGCCTGGCCCGCCTTCCGGAAGTGGAAGGTGGCCGACGAAATCGGTCAGCCACACGAACCGAGCCGTCTTCAGGGCAGGGTGCTCGTGCAGGAAGTGATCGATCTCCCAGCCCTCATCGGCGATCCACAGGTCGTACCGGGTCTCGCTGACGACGTCGTGGAAGACCATGAAGTTCGCGAGCAGAATCTCGTCCATGTGCCGAAACGCCTCGAAGCAGTTGAGCTCGTGGCCCACCGCTTCGCTCGTCCAGTACGCGGCCTCGCTCGCGAGCCATCGACCCGCAGGATGAACCGTTTCGCCCTCCCGCTCGAGCACACGCGTGACTGGATCCTGCGCCAGCCACTCAATCTCAAGCTCCGGCGCGATCGCACGCAGCTCACGGGCGATCGCGAGATCGCGGTGGACGTGCCCGAGCCCGATCGGCGAGGACACGAACAGTGCGCGCCGGCGGCCGCCGCGATTGGAGCGAGCAGTCAGAGCGCGTGGCGCCCCGAGGTCGAAACAGACCCTCCGGGCCACCTCCTCGCTGACGCTCGCGCTCACCGATTAGCTCCCGGCCGTGACGTTGCACGCCGCGGCGCGATCGAGATAGTGAACATGTGCTTCATCATTGCGTGCTTTCTGGCGGACCGGGCGGCGGGCCCGCGTCGGGGTAAGCCGCAGGGTCCGCCCGTGGGATGTGCCCGCGCCGAGCTTGGCTGGTGTCGAGGGCGGCGACCAGCGAACGGCTCCGGGGTGATCGGGTCAGGCTCGGGCGCGTCTAGGCTGGGCCGTGGCATTGGAGCGGTAGGTCGTCGCTGGCAGGGCCGCGAGCATACGCTCGCTCGGCGATTGTGTCGCCTCGTAGGCCCGCAGCCCAGCTCGCCGCCGAAGGCAGGCCAGGAAAAGCGTCAGCAACGTCGGTATCCGCGGCCGCTATGGCACGAATCCGATCGCCGGATCTGGTCCCACCGGGGCTATATCTCGGCGCGCGACGCGACGATAGGGAGGACCAGGAGGTCTGGTCGAGGGGTCCGCACGTCGTCGCGGTCTGTCCGTTGGCGGGCCGTTCCCTTCGTACTCCCCCGTATAGGCTTGAGCCGTGTCGAACGATGGGTTGAGGGTGGTTGATCATGAGGTCGCCGTGGTCGGGGCCGGGCTCACCGGGATCTGCGCGGGGATCAAGCTCGGCGAGGCCGGGATCGACTTTGCCATGATCGAGCGGGCCGACGACATCGGCGGGACCTGGCGGGATTGCACCTACC
Organism: uncultured Solirubrobacterales bacterium; assembly: GCA_963803475.1. Taxonomy (GTDB): domain Bacteria; phylum Actinomycetota; class Thermoleophilia; order Solirubrobacterales; family Solirubrobacteraceae; genus Palsa-465. Next base: position 231,113 of record CAWDMR010000012.1, on the reverse strand, counting down.
CGGGCATCGCCGTCGACGTGCCCTCAGCGCATTACTCGTTGTCGTTCGAGCCCAACCCGGACTGGTCGCGAACCTATGCTCCCGGGCATGAGTTGAAGGCGTATGCCGATCGGCTGGTCGACAAATACCAGCTGCGCCCCAGGATCCGCCTGAACACGAACGTGCGGCGCGCGGTCTGGGACGAGCAGCGCCACTTGTGGGAATTGAACACCGACGGTGGGACGATTCGCGCGCGCTTCATCCTCAGCTGCAGCGGCGCGCTGAGTGATCCGAGAGTGCCGGACATCGAAGGCGTTCAGGAGTTCACCGGCAAGATCCTCCACACCGCGCGCTGGGACCACGATCACGAGCTCAGCGGCGAACGGGTCGCGCTGATCGGAACCGGCGCCTCAGCCGTTCAGGTGCTGCCATCGATCGCTCCGATCGTGGAGCAGATCAGCGTCTTCCAGCGCACGCCGATCTGGATCTTCCCGCGCGCCGATTACGAGATCCCACCCCGGGTCAGGGCGCTTTTCAGACGCGTGCCGTTCACTCAGCTTGTGCTCAGGGCGGTCGCCGCCGCGATCTCGGACGGTGTCCTGTGGTTCGGGGTGGTGCATAACAAGCGGCTACCGTTCCTCACCCAACGCGCCGAGCGCAACGGCCGGGCCTTCATCCGGCAGCAGGTTGAGGACCCTGAGCTGGCGGACCGGCTGACCCCGCGCTACGGCTTGGGCTGCAAGCGCCCCGGGGTCTCCAATGAATACCTCCGGACTTTCAAGCGCGAGAACGTCGAGCTCGTGACCGCCACGATCGAACGCGTGACTCCGACCGGGATCCAGACGGTGGACGGTACGCATCGCAAGATCGACACGCTGGTCCTCGCCACCGGCTACAAGGTATTCGACTACGGAAACATCCCCGGCTTCCCGTTGCACGGGGTCGACGGGATCGAGCTCAGCGAGTTCTGGAGGGAGAATCGCCACCAGGCCTACGAAGGCGCCTCGGTCCCTGGCTTCCCGAACTTCTTTCTCACATTCGGCCCCTACTCGACTACGAGCCTGTCTTTCCTGGCTGGGTCGGAAGCTGGCGTCCGTCATGCCGTTCGCGCGATCAAGGAGGCACGCGCTCGTGGCGCCAGCCGGGTGGAGGTCTCCGAGGAGGCAAACACTCGCTACTTCCAGTGGGTGCTCAGCCGCATGGGCGGCACCGGGTTCTTCAACAACCATTGTGAGAATGCCAATAGCTACTACTTCGATGCTCGCGGCGATGCGCCGGGCCTGCGGCCCAACACAAGCGTCGAGACGTGGTGGCGCAGCGGGCACTACCCGTTGAAGCACTACAGCTTCCGCACCGACCGCGCAGCGGCGCCCGCGCGGATCGCTGAACACACATAGCTTCTTTCGAGATCCCCGGCGTTCACGCGCGCGTGTGCGCAACGGATGCAAACCGCACGACGGCGTCGCGAGCCCTCGCAGGCGGTACGGCGCCAGGTCGACGAGTTCGACCGGCGGCTCCTGCGCTGAAGATGTGTGAGCGCCTCGGCCGCTTGGCGCCGTCTCAGCGAGGACAGCTGTCGGCTGGTCTTAGCTCCTTCCTACGCCCGCCTGTCGGAGTTCTCACTGCGTGAGCCCAAGCTCCGGGTTGTTTCTGACAACTCCGACAGGAGGCAACATGTCCAACATAAGATCGAGCCTCGTGACTTGCGCGGCCGTCGCAGCGGCGGCGGTCGGAGGCGCAGCGATCGCGAGCGCAGCGACCTCAACCAGCTCGACGGCCTCACCGTCCTCGAGCTCGGCCGGCGCCCCAGCAGCTGTGCCATCCAATTTCCCTGCGCATGGAAGTGCTGCGCACGAGGATGCCGAGAAGGCGGTGACGGGCGCGGCAGCGGAGAAGGCGAAGGCCGCCGCCGTGAAGTATCTCGGGGGCGGCACCGCTACCGGCGTGACCACCGACTACACCGGTAGCGGGTACGAGGTGGACGTGACGAAGAACGGCACGAGGACGGAGGTCCATCTCGATAGCGCCTTCAACGTCCGGGGCGGTCCGGGCGGCCTGCGCGGTAGTCCTGGCGGACCGGCGGCGGGCGGCTCGTACGGGCCGACGATTCCTGGCTGACGCCGCGACGAGTCTGGAGGGGCGGCCGCCCGGGGCGGCCGCCCCGAGGACCTGGCAGCCCTGCCTTCATTCCTCATACGCTGTTGGTCCAAGACGGGGAGCCTGGCGAGAGGAGAATCATGGGCATTGCGTTTCCGGGCGAGTCACGGGAGTACCGTGCGGCCCGCGATCGACTGCTTGAGCAAGAGACCGAGTTGCGCCGCGCGACGGAGGCGGTTGCCGTTGCGAGGCGCGAACTGCCGCCGGGCGGGCGCGTGCCTCGCGACTACGTCTTTCATGGCGCCCGGGCCGACGGCGCGCCGATCGAGGTGCGACTGTCTGAGCTGTTCGCGCCCGGCAAGGATTCACTGGTGATCTACAGCTTCATGTTTCCGCGCGACCCCGGCGATCAGACGCCGGGCCCCGTGCTCGGGCAAACGGCGCTGCTCCCGCTCACGGAAGGTCCGTGTCCGTCGTGCACGGCGCTGATCGATCAGCTCGAGGGCGCCGCCGATCACGTGGGCCAGCACATAAATCTGGCCGTTGTCGCCAAGACCCCGCTGCCGAGGCTGCGCACATTCGCCGAGGAGCGCGGCTGGAAGCGACTTCGGTTCCTGTCCTCTGCGACCAACACGTACAACGTCGACTACCGCGCTGAGACGCCCGAGGGCACGCAGCGGCCGATGCTGACGGTGTTTCACCATAAGGGGGACGCGATCAGACATTTCTGGAGCTCAGAGCTCTTCTACGCACCCACCGATCCGGGTCAGGATCCCCGCCACGTCGGCACCCTCGAACCGTTGTGGAACATGCTGGACCTAACTCCCGAGGGACGACCGCAAGGCTGGGAGGAGCAACTCCAGTACGGCTGACCGACGGGTGCTGCGCACTCAATACCTGGATCAACAGGGACTCTCACTTCTTGTCACAGCGTGCTTTCTTGGGTAGCCACTGGGCTGAAGCAGCGAATCCAGAACCGATCGAGGAGAGGTCACATGCGTGCAGCCATCTTCAACGAGCCCCGCTCGATCACCGTTGGCGAGCGACCCGACGCGTCGGTGCGCGAGCCGACCGACGCGGTTGTCCGCGTCGTGCTGGCTGTGTGGGAGGCTCTGATCTGTGGTTCTACCGCGGCGAGACGCCATTCGAGCCCGGGCCGATCGGCCACGAGTTCATCGGTGTCGTGGAGGACGTCGGCGGCGACGTGCACAACGTGAAGGAGCGCGATTTCGTGATCTCGCCGTTCGCGTTCAGCGACGGTACCTGCCCGCACTGCAGGCGCGGAATCACGACCGCCTGCGTTCACGGCGGGTTCTTCCCGACCGGGAACGGCGACGGCGGCCAGGGCGAGGCGGTGCGGGTCCCGCTCGCCGATGGCACGCTCGTCGGCGTCCCTGGCAATCGGTACTCAGATGAGACGATGGCTTCGCTGTTGGCCTTGTCGGATGTGATGGGGACCGGCGAGCACGCCGCGGTGTGTGCGCGCGTCAAACCAGGTGACACGGTCGCCGTTGTCGGCGACGGTGCGGTCGGCGTGCGTGGCACCGAGCACCTCCGCCAACCGGTCGGGATGCTCGAGCTCAGCCGTGATCATCGCGCTCGTCGCAGGGACAAGCCGCAGCCGCGCAGTCGCGAGCACGGTGTCGCCATCGGTCATCAAACGAAGCATGACGCACCCGCGGGGCACCCCGGGCGTCGAGATCTGCTCCACTAAACGCTCGAAGTCGGCGATAGGCTGCGATCCTCCGACTCGAAAGGCTTCTAGTGACGCCTCCTGACGCGACTCCCACCCGCGGCCGCAGCGTGCGATCCACCATCTCCTCCAGCGGCGAACTGCGGCTGGAATTGGCCGAGCGCGACGTTTCCGAGCCTGCCGGCAGCGAGGTGGTCGTGGCTGTCGAAGCCTCGCCAATCAACCCCTCGGATCTCGGGCTGCTGCTGGGTGCGGTCGCCCCTGGCAGGCTGCGCACCGACGGGCCGGACCTTGTGGGAAGCGTTCCAGAGGCGGCACTCTCGCTGTATCGCGACCGGCTGGATAAGCCACTGCCCGTCGGGAACGAGGGCGCCGGCACCGTGGTCGCGGCAGGCCCGGAAGCGGCTGCGCTGATCGGCCGTCGCGTCGCGCTGTTCGGCGGGTCGATGTGGGCCGACTACCGCGTGGCCGACGCGGCCGCCGTCGTCGAACTGCCCGACGACGTCAGCACCGCCGAGGGCGCAGCGCTGTTCATCAACCCGCTCACCGCGCTATCGATGGTCGAGACGATGCGCGCCGAGGGCCACACCGCCCTGGTCCACACCGCCGCCGCATCCAACCTCGGGCAGATGCTCGTGCGGATCTGTGCCGCAGACGATGTCGGTCTGGTCAACATCGTGCGCCGCGCCGAGCAGGCCCAGACGCTCCGCGACCTCGGCGCGGTCCATGTCGTCGACTCATCACAGCCTGACTTCGCCGACCGGCTCACCGACGCGATCCGCGACACCGGCGCCACCCTGGCATTCGACGCCATCGGCGCCGGCTCACTGGCCGGCGACATCCTCACCGCGATGGAACGCGCACAACCGCCGCTGACGTCGTACACGCCGTACGGAACCACGGTGCACAAGCAGGTGTACATCTACGGCTCGCTCGACTTTTCCCCGACCGTCATTGACCGCAAGTTCGGGTTCGCGTGGAGCGTCGGTGGATACCTCCTGACGAACGCGCTGGCCCGGCTGGGCGGTGAGGCCATCGGCCGCATGCGCGCCCGCGTCCTGGCCGAGGCCAAGACGACGTTCGCCTCGGGCTACGCGCGGACCATCGGGCTGCGCGATGTCCTGCAGCCCGAGATCCTCGCCGTGTTCGCGCGCCGCAGCACCGGCACGAAGTACCTCATCGACCCATCAAGCGACCGCCCAACCTGACGACGACCGCCAAGCCACAAACGCAGACACTGCGGCCAGCCCCTCGCGGTCCCGGCACCCGCACGCCCTCGTCAGGCCGTGACATACTCACGGCGTGCCAGCCGACTGGCGCACTCACGGTGTCCGCGTCGTTCGCGGCGACGCGCTCGACACCAACACGCCGCAGACCCCCGGCATGAAGCGCGCCGCGGCGATCACGACCGCCCGCGCCGGCGCCGAGAAGCTATGGGCGGGCACGGTGATCATCGAGCCCGACGCCAAGACCGGGGCGCACCACCACGGTCCGGTCGAGAGTGTCATTTACGTGGTATCGGGCCGCGCCCGGATGCGCTGGGGCGAGCGCTTGGAATACGTCGCCGAGGCCGGGCCGGGCGACTTCATCTATGTACCGCCATATGTGCCCCACCAGGAGATCAACGCTGAGTCGTCGGAGCCGCTCTCCTGCGTCCTCGCGCGCTCCGGTCAGGAACCGGTCGTCGTGAATCTGGACCTCGCCGACGTCGAGCCCAACCCGCAGCAGGTGCACTGGGTCGACGACATCCACCCAGCGCCCTGATGCTCCCTAACGGTGGCCGGTTCGGCGAGATCCGGCGCCCTCGAGCAGCTCGCCCGCCGCGAGCACGAGAGCGTCGTCACCCGCTCGACCGATGAGCTGGACGGACGCGGGAAGACCGTTCTCCGCAGGTCCCCACGGTAGTGCCAGCGCCGGCCAGCCGAGCACGTTGAACGGGTACGTGAAGCGGATCGCGGCATCCCGGATCGCCAGCTCATCCACATCGGCTCGAGGAGCCACGAACGGAGTCGTTGGGATCAGCAGCAGATCGACCCCCTCGAGCCGCTCGAGACACTGCTCGCGGTAGGCCTCGCGGGCGCGCAGACCCTCTTCGAGCTGTTCGTCGGTGACGGCCAGGCAGCGCTCGATCTTGACGCGCACGTTCCCGCCATAGCGAGCGGCTTGCTCGTGGAACAGGTCCCGGTGGACCCCGGCCACCTCGCGCATGAACACGCTCCCGACCCTCTCCGGCAGCGGAAAGTCGAGCTGCCGGGCGTGCGGAAAGCATTGGCCAGCCTGCTCGACACAGGCGCCTAGGAGCGGATCGGCTAGCTCGCTCCACGCTACGCCGAGCTTCACTTCGTCGAGCGATTCGAGGCGGCGCGCTCGGAACTCGGGCACGAGGGCCTCGAGCATGGACGTGCATTCCGACACGGACCGAGCCATCGGGCCCGCGTGATCGAAGCTCGGGGCGAGCGGGAAGCAGCCGCCGAGCGGCACGAGGCCGTGGCTCGGTTTGAAGCCAACGACACCGCACCACGCTGCGGGGATGCGGATCGAGCCGCCCGAGTCCGTCCCCAACGCGGCGTCCGATAGCCCGGCCGCGAGCGCGGCGGCGGAGCCCCCGCTCGAACCGCCCGCGAGGCGCCCCGGTGCGACCGGGTTCGGCACGGTGCCGAAATGCGGGTTCTGCGACGAGATCCCGTAGGCGAACTCGTGGAGATTCGTCTTGCCCACAGTCGCATAACCCGCCGCTTCGAGCCGCGCGACCGACTCGGCGGTGCGCTCCGGCAGGTGCTGAGCGAACACGATCGAGCCGTATGTCGTGACCAGCCCTTCCGTGTCAAACAGGTCCTTGACGGCCAACGGAACTCCGTCCGCGGGCCGCTCCGGACGGGCGAGGAAGATCGACACGCGGCGATTATCCGTCCTGGCCCTGGCTCCGTACCAGAGCCCACGACGAGACCTGGCCGAGCCCGAGGCGGGATCATTGTCCAGTGATCGCCACGGAGCCCGAGACGCTAGACGTGGTTGTGATCGGCGGTGGGCCCGCCGGCGTGGTCGCGGCGCTCCACGCGGCGAGGCTTGGAGCCCGGACGGCGCTGCTCACGCGCGATGAGCTCGGAGGCATGGCTGCCAACGACGGTCCGGTTCCCGTCCGAACGCTTGCGCACGCCGCGCGGCTGATACGCGAAGCCCGACAGCTTGGAAGGTACGGCGTCAAAGCGGATGACGCATCGCTCGTCTATGCGCAGTTGCTGGATCGGGTCCGCGAAGTCACGGGCGAGGTGCGCGCATACTCAATTCTGCGCGAAGATCTCAACGAGGCGGGAGTCACGATTCATGAGCACGCGGGCATGGTCCGGTTCTCCAACCCGCACCTGCTTGAGAGTGAGCACGCCGCGACCCTCCGCTCCGAGAAGTTCATCGTCTGTACCGGCGGTGTGTCACGCCGGCTCGAGCTGCCTGGGTTCGATTTGACCTGCACCCACAGTGACGCTTGGACGCTCTCGTCCGTCCCCTCCTCCATGCTCGTGATCGGCGCGGGCGCGACAGGTGTACAAGTCGCGTCGATTTTCAATGCCTTCGGAACGCGCGTCACGTTGTTCGAGGCCGCGCCACGGATCCTAATGACCGAAGACCAGGATGTCGCGGCCACGGTTGCGGCCGCTCTCAGAGCGTCTGGAATCCAAGTCCTGGAGGACGCGGGGACGATCGACGGGTTTGAGCCGTCTGGGGCCGGAGTTCGCCTGAACTACTCAAAGGACGGCGCACGGGAGCCAATCGAGGCGGCCATGACCGTGGTCGCGGTTGGGTGGGTCGCCAACACGGAGGCGCTCAACCTCTCCGCTGCCGGCGTAGGGATCGATCAGCGCGGATACGTCCGTGTGGACGCTCAGCTTCGCACAAGCGCGCCGCACATCTTCGCCGCGGGCGACGTCACCGGGCATTTGATGGTTGTCCACGAGGCCGTTCGGGAGGGCTATCTCGCGGCAACCAACGCGGTGCTCGGAAGGACGAGTACGCTTCCCGCCCAGGTCAGCCCACTGGGCAGCTTCACCGACCCGGAATACGCGTCTGTAGGACTCACCGAGACTGCCGCCAAACGGACTCGCGAAGTTATCGTTGGAACACAGCGGTTCGACTCGCTCCCCCGACCGATCATCGACGGCCGTCCGGTGGGCTTCTGCAAGCTGATCGTCGACCGCGAACTTCATACCATCCTTGGTTGCCACATCGTTGGGGAACGTGCGGTCGAGCTCGCCCAGCTAGCGGCGATCGCGATGGCGGCCGAGATGACCGTCGAGCAACTCGCGCTCGTCCCCTTCTCATTTCCGACCTACGCCAACGCACTCGGACGCGCCGCCGTCAAGTCGGCCCGAGGGCTCGGCCTTCCTACTGCCGACGCGGATAACCTGGTCGCCGACGACGTGGACGCCGGCCCCATCGCGACATGAGAGGAAAGCGCGGTGCCCGCAGCTCCGCGTCAGTGGCCAGTGAGGTGAATGACTCCAACACTGTGGAGCCCATCGAGCACGAGTTGGATGGCAAGGGCGGCTAGAAGAAAGCCGAAGATCTTCTCTGTCACCAGCATGCGGCTCTCGTCCAGTTGGTCACTGATGCGATTAGCAAACCGGAAGACAGCAACGTCGAGGGCGAGCACCAGACCGAGCAAGGCCACCACCATGACAAAGACTGACGCAGAGTCCGCCTCGGCCGAGAGCGTCACCAGCGTCACGATGCCCGCCGGGTTGAGCAGATACGGAACCGCGAGCGGGAACTCTCCTGGGAGCCGACGAGATCGGTAGTTGTGAAGCCGAACCGCGGACGCGCGGGCGCGGCGTAGGAGAGCCGCGCCCGCGCTTCCGGTTACGGCCTCGGCGCGAACGACAGAACCTGCTGGTACGTCGGCCGGTTCGTGGTCGGGAACTGGGTCGGGATGAGCCCCGGCGTGAACGTCGTGAACCCCTGGTTCACATGCCACATCGATGCGTTTGGCCCCTGCTGCTGGACCAGGTCCGCCACGCCTGCGCTGATGGCCGCCCACAGCGAGCGCGCGCAGGCGGCGACGTGGCCTAGGCCGCAGTAGCGCACCGAGTAGGGCGCGATCACGGGCCACCCGAGCTCCGTCTTCAGGTCCTTGTCGACGTACGAGGGATCTCGGCCCAGCAGTGACTCGAACGCGGTCAGGAGCGTTCCGTACCGGGGGCTCATGACAGCGTCGAAGATGTGCGGCCACGCCGCATTGAGAATCGCCGCGCCGGGATAGGGAATCGGCCCGCCGAGGGGATTGCCGATCGTGGGCGCTCCATGGCGCACCCAATCGTCGACCAGCGCGACCGCGTTAGCGGTCTGCGCATCCGGCGCGGTGCCACGGCGGAGCATCGCCCGGACCACCGGCCACACCAGCACCCCGGTGGCGTCCTGGGTGGCGGCCTTGTTCATCACGCCCACGACGTCGTTGATCTGCGGCCGCCGCGGCCACGGGCTGAACAGCGAGACGTGTTGCACCATGCCGAGGTGCTGGTCGTCGCCCTCCATCCAGCCCGGAGCCGGCTTGTTGTTCCAGTTGAGCAGCAATCCATGCGGTCCGCCGATGTCGTGCGGGTGGGCCAGCTCCGGGAGGAAGCCCCGCCACTCGTAGCCGCCGGTTCCCAGCGTCGGCAGCCGCCGGTCCAGGCCGCGCGCCCGAATCGGGAGCAGCCCCGATGAGAAGTACGACGTCGCCGTGCGCGACACGTAACCCCAGTTGAACGTGAAGCCGAAGCGGTTGGCGATCCTCCAGAATCGATGGGGCGTGGTGGCCCGCCCCTCGGTCATGTCCTTCAGCGCCGCCAGGGACAGCGCGTCCTGGCCGTAGGTGGAGCGCTTGCGGGCCAGCGCATACGGCCAGCCGTTCACGGTCGCGGTCCCGATCACCGGGCCGTGGACGGTCATCGGGAACGTGATCTCCTTGCCGCCGAGGCTGCCGGCGTCGAAGATGTGCATCGGCCGGCACTGCCCGCGGAACATGTAGTCCTGCGTGGCGCGCGTGGGGGTGCCGCCGCCCGGCACGCAGAGCTTGTCCGCGAACACGTCCTCGTTGTCGTTGCTGGCGGAGGTGAGGCTCCAGGCGTAGTTGCGCGTCCGCCCGATCAGCATGTAGAGCCCGAGTCCGGATGCGGAGACGCCCTGGGCGTCGATCCCGGGGGCCTGGAGCTGCTCCTGATAGACGATCTCGGGGTAGTAGTAGCCCAGCTGTGGCCCCTCCACGCCGAGCGTCCGGCCGGTGGCCGAGCGCCACGGGGCGACGAGCTGCCAGTTGGAGGCATGTCGGCGAGGTGGCTCCGTGTCCCGGGCGGCGCCGGTGCGCGGGTCCTTGGCCAGCTGGATCGACCCCGGATCGACGACCACCGAGCCGGTGACCTTCCCGCCGGTGAGGGTCGGGTACGGGAAGTACTTGTGCGTGGTGACGGGAGCGTCGGGATCGTTGGCCTCCATCGCGTCGCTCCACATCCCATGACCGCGCGAGGCGCCGAACTTCTGGTCCAACTCCGCCAGCAGGTTGGAGTTCTCGTGCTCGTCGCCGCCGCCGTTGCCGAAGATCGAGCCGATGAACGCGGTCACCGCGATCACGTCATTGGGGTCGAACGGGCGGTTGTCCGGAAATGCCAGGTGGTTAGCTGTGTAATAGGCGTTGATTCCGTCGGTGTAGTTCGTCATGTCGGTCAGCATCTGCCGCCCCTCGGCGCCGTAGGCCCGGACGAGCTCCTGGCGCTGCTGGGTGACCAGTGCCTCAGCCTCCGCGCTGGGGTGGAAGGGCGTGGCGCTCGTGACCAGGGAGAAGGCGTCGAGGCCGGGGATGTCGGACACCGCCGCGCGCGCCGGGTCGCGGCCGAACTGGAACAGCAGGCCGCGGTCGCGGGCCATCACCCAGCCCGCCCCGAACATCATGCCGGCGCGGGTCTGGCCTTTGATGTGCGGGATCCCGTAGGAGTCGTAAGTGACCGTCACATCGCTGCGCCCCACGGGCTCGACCTGCGTGGCTCCGATCGGCTTGAAGTCCATCGGCAGGTAGAGGTGGAAGACGTCCGCCAGCGACACGTTGCGCCGCAGCGGGGTCAGGCCCGAGTACAGCGGCAGCTGGTCGAGCGAGTGCGAGTTCGTAGGGATGCCGCCGTAATTGCCGGGCGGCAAGACATAACGGGAGATGTCGCCCGGTGCGGCGAGGGCCACGGCGGGCGCGCAGAGCGCCAGCAGGAGCGCGGTGGGGGCAAGCAGTCGTCGGAGCATGGCAGCGTTTTATCACGCCGGGGCCAGGCGGTGGGCCATTTGCCCGGGTTCCGGTGTCAGCAGGCGGACCGGCGGTACGTAGGATCCAACCCGATCGGCAGAATGGGTTGCGTGTCTGTTCAGAGCGCCTGTCCGGACTTTGAAATGGAGATCGTCGAGCTCATTGGCCGAGTGGCTTGGAGTCCAACCGACCGGCCGAAGGTTTGAGAACGTGGACGAGATCTACATCTTTCATGTCCGCGATGGCAAGCTCATCTCCGCCTTCGAGGTCGAGGACAACCTCACTCGGGATCGCGCCTCCGAGTACCCCTGCTCCCGGGGTGTGCCGTCATGCTTATGACTAGCTGTTCGGCGCTGCGGTGGCGATCGTCATCGTGTTCCTCGGCGGCCGATCGCCCGGCGCTGGGTTGCCCACCAGGTGGCTAGCGATGCTGCCGCGCCATCGAACGCATCAGCTCCAAAGGCTCATCCACGAAAAGGGTGATCAGGATGCGAACTTCGCGAGCTCTGACGTCGGTGGGGGCTGTGGTTTCCCCGGCAGAACCGGCCATCGCGGGCAGGGAGTGTTCATCGTCCCAAGGGAACGCCCGGTCTGTCGATGCTGCGCAAGCTGGACAAGCTCGGGTGTCGCGCCTCGCACACCGGAGAGATCGTGCTCGAGGATTGCCGGATCCCCCACGACCACCTGCTCGGCGGGATCGATCGCCTCCAGCAGCGGATCGCCCGGGGACGTGAATCCGAGCAGGGCCAAAAGCCGATTGCTCCGGCCGAGGAAGGCGGTCCGGCCGCAGCAGTCCAGCGTCGCAGCTCTGCCGCACTGGGCGCGTTCGAGCGCACACGCCCGATGGTCGCCGCGCAAGCGATCGGCATCGCGCGAGCCGCCCTCGAATTCGCTCGCGATTACGCCGTCGGACGCGAGGCGTTCGGACAGCCCATCATCGAAAACCAAGGCGTCGCGTTTCCGCTCGCCGACCTCGCCGCAGACATCGACTCCGCCAGGCTGCTGACATGGCGCGCGGCTTGGATGGCCGCGCAGCGCAAGCCGTTCGAGCATGCCGAAGGATCGATGTCCAAGCTCAAGGCCTCCGAAACTGCCGTACGCGCTGCGAGCAGGCGATCCAAACGATGGGCGGCTGGGGATACATCAAAGACTTCCCGTTCGAGAAGTGGTACCGCGACGCCAAGCTCTACACCATCTTCGAAGGCGATCTGGGTCGGGTGGCGTCTCGAGCGTGACGGTCGGCTTGTCGTCCGTCGGACCTCCTCCGACGTTGATGATGATCCAGCTGTTGGCTAGTGCGACGTACGTCACCTCGTCATTCGCCTCGCCGGAGATGACCGTCTTCCCGCCGAGCACGTCGGTGTAGAAGCGGCGGGAACGCTCGACATCGTCTGAAACGATGAAGTGGGCCAAGACCATCTCCTGGTCGATGGTGCTCATGCTGACCTCCGTTGTTGGCAGGTGGCTAATCGACCAAGACCCTCGCAAGGGCGGTCCATGACTCACGCGGGATGCCCTCCTCGCCCAGCGGCTGCAGGCTGACGTGGTCGGCGCCAGCGTCGAGGTGCGCGCGGACAACCTCGACGATTTGCTCTGCGCCGCCCTGGGGGATGATGGCGTCGATCAGCCGGTCAGAGCCACCGTGGGCGAAGTCGGACTCGGCAAAGCCGAAGCGGAGCAGGTTCTGGGTGTAATTGTGCAGCCCGAGATAAAGCTTGGCGTAGTCGCGGGCGACGGCCTTGGCGCGAACCCGGTCGGTGTCGACTACGCATGCCAACTCGGGCGCCAGAAGCTTGCCCGAACCCAGTCGCTGGCGGGCGAACCGCGTGTGGTCGACTGGCACGAAGTATGTGTGGGCGCCCGCAGTGCGCTCGCCAGCCAGGTCAAGCATCTTCGGTCCCAGTGCGGCCAAGCAGCGCTCCTTCACCGGCGGCGGGGTGGGCGACACATCCAGACCGTCCACGAACGCGCGCATGGTCGTCAACGGGCGACGGTAGTCACTCGTCGCCTCGGGGTGACCGATCCCGATGCCGAGCATGAAGCGCCCAGAGAAATCCGCACGCAGGGCCGCGTCTGCAGCGGCCGTCTCATCCGGGTCATTGATCCAGACGTTGAGAATGCCGGTCGCCGCGACCAGCGTCGAGGTCGCCTCTAGAACCGGGCTGACATCAGGGACATGCGGAGACCCGCCCACCCACCAGGCGCCATATCCCAGCTGCTCAGCGAGCTTCGCCGCCTCGCCGGCCCGCTCGATGCCGAACGGCCGGTAGCTACTCCAGACGCCGATCTGCCCGAGCTCCACGCCCGGTCAGACCTTGAGCACGCGCAGGGCTGGGTGGGCCGCGGCGATCCGGTCGTAATCGTCGTCCTGAGTGACGATGGCGAGCCCGCGCTCGATCGCGGCGTCGATCACCTGGCTCGTCCGGTTTCGCAGGACTCGAACTCCGATCTCCATGTGCGACTGTGTAGCACCTGAGCCGATACGGGTGTTCTGGGCTGGCGCGCGAGACCACGCCAGCGCGCGATCGCGACCAGGGTTGCGAGGACGCCGTGACGCTGCTTGCGCGCCCATACGGGCTCACGAGCTCCGCGAAGAATGCTTGAGGTGCCTCAGGGCATGCCGGCGGCGGCTGCCTTGATTGCCTCTCGGACACGGGGATAGGTGCCACAACGGCAGACATCGCGGATCCCGTCCAGGTCGCTGTCGGTGATCTGGCGGCCTTGGGCCTGGACCTGCTTAACCAGCGCCACGGCCGTCATGATCTGCCCCGGCTGGCAGTAGCCGCATTGGGCGACGTCGAAGTCGAGCCAGGCCTGCTGCATCGGATGTAGGGCCTTGCCGACGGTTGCGGCGAGGCCTTCGATCGTGGTGATCTCGTCGGTTGGCTTGATCTGCGAGATCGAAACCGAGCACGGATGGAACGCCTGACCATTGATGTGACTCGTACACGCTTTGCACACATTCAGGCCGCAGCCATACTTCGGCCCGGTGACTCCGAGGAGATCGCGCAGAACCCAGAGCACGCGGACGTCGTCCGCGCAGTCGACGCTGACGCGCGTGCCGTTGAGGATGAAGCTGTGTGTGGGCACGGGAGCTCCTTGGAGGCCTAGCTGAAGTCGTTGGTGGAGGACTCGGGCAGTGGCGGCACGGTAGGAAACGGCGTGAAGCCCAGCGGGCCGTTGTGGTTGATCGGGAAGCTGGTCGGCAGAGTCCCGGTCGCGCGCGCGTACGCGCAAGCGACGGCCGCCATCGACGGCGCCACACCGAGCTCACCTGCGCCGCCAGGGTCGTCCGTGGTGCTCGGCATCACGACAACCTGCACGTCCAGTGGCGTGTTCCACTGCCGCGTGTAGTAGGCGTTGTCCCAGCTGCCCTCGAGGAAGTGACCGCGCGACAGATGCAGACTGTAGGTGAGGGTCTGCGCGATCCCGTCCATCAGCCCGCCGATCATCTGCGCCTCGAGGCCCAGCGGGTTGATCGGAAGACCAACGTCGACCGCGCACACCGCCTTGGTGACCCGCGGTCCCGTATAGCCGTTGCTGACCTTGCGATTGACCGTCGCGCTGGTGCAGTCGATCTCGACCAGCCACGCCACCGCGCTCTTGTACTCCTTGTGAATCGCGATCCCCTGCGCCGTCCCGGGCGCCATCGACCGACCCCAGTTCCCGACCTGCGCCACCTTGTCCAGTACGGCCAGCAGCCGCTGGTCTCGGACGAACGATCGGCGAAATTGATACGGGTCCTGTTTCATCGCTGCCGCGACCTGGTCGACCATCAGCTCGGTCGCGGTGGTCACGTTCGGGCTATAGATGTTGCGAACGCTGCTTGTATTGAACGTGTTGTAGTCGTAGATCTCGTTGAGGAGCTGCGTGACGGGGCCGAAGTTGTACGGAACGTTCTGGGTCAACGAGAACACGCCCTCGGCGTAGCCGAGATTTCCCGTCGGCTGGGTGGCGAGCGTCGCGCTCAGGATCTCGCCGAATCCCATTGTGAAGTCCGTCGCGACGCTCGTGTGTCGCTGGTCGAAGCTGAGCACATTGCTCCCCAGGTAGGTGATTCGGACCCTCGACGTACACATTGGGTGAACCCGGCCCTGGCGGAAGTTGTCGGTGCGATGCCACATCAACTTCACCGGCTTGCGCAGCTTCTGCGACACGGCTGCCGCTTCAAACGCCGCGTCGCTGAACAGGTGACGGCCAAACGAGCCGCCACCCTGACTGACGTGCACGGTCACGCTGCCGACCGGCAGCCCCAGAATCTGTGCGATCTGCTCCTGTGCCCAGATCGGCGACTTCAAGCTCGACCAGATCTCGGCCCCATTGCTGCGAACGTCGGCGACCGCGCAGTTCGTCTCGAGCGGATCGCCCGGACGGAAGTAGAACGTGAAAACTTGCTCGACGGTCTTTGCCAGCAGATTCACGGGCGGAGCGAGCGGGAGCTCCGCCTGGCGCAAGTCCGCGAGCACGTCCTGATCTGATTTTCCGTCCACGGTGCCCGGCCCCCACGTCACCTGCAGTGCGTCGATCGCGTCGATGCATTGCCCGAACGTCTGCCCCCGTACCGCCACCCCGCCGGCCACGAACTGAGTGTGGGGAATGATCGCGACGTCCGTGATCCCAGGCATCGCCTGGACCTGGGCCATGTTGAGCACCGCCAGCGCGGACGCGTTGATCGTCGGGGGCCGGCACAACATTGTCGGCAGCGCGCCCGCCGCGTGTACGTCCATCGCGAACTGCTTGCGGCCGGTGACGATGTCGACCGCGTCGATTCTCCGCTGGGGCGTACCGATCAGCGTGAATTGTGAGGCCGACTTCAGCTGGGTCGGCACGGCGACCGTCCTCGAGACCGCGGCGCGCTGGGCGAGCTCCGCGATCGTCGTGGCCTTACCTCCTGGCGCAACGATCTGGCCATTCTGGACTTTGAGGTAGCTGGCGTTCGTCGCCCACATGTTCGCCGCCGTTCGCGTCATCTGACCCATTGCGACGGCCGCCGCCACACGGACCTGGTTGAAGATCGAGTGCATCGTGTTCGAGCCACCGGTGAACTGGTTGAACAGCAGCTCGGGACGTGCGTCCGCCAACGTGACGTTCACCTTGTCTAGCGACAGACCCATCTCGTCGGCGATCGTCATTGCCACGGCGGTGGTGATCCCCTGTCCCACCTCGGCGCGCGGCAGCGCGAACGAGACCGTTCCGTCGCCGTTGACGGTGACCGTGATCAACCCCGCGGTGGGCATGGCCGCGTCGGTCAGGAGGTCGCTCAGGTCGTACAGATCGACGGGCTGGACCGTCGGAATCGACGCTTCCGCCGGCTCGACGAACAGCTGTGCCGCTCCCACCACCGTCGGCGCGGCGATCAGGTAGCCGATGAATCGCCGCCGAGAAATACCGTTCGAGCCGGGCGTCGACGAGCCGTCGATGTTTGCCCCAGGCTCGATCTCGCCACGCGGGCGCCTCGTGACGTCAGCCATTCCGCTCATCCGTCATTGCCGCGCCGGCATCCTACCCAGACGCGTGCGATCCTAGTCCGGAACTGAGGATCTGGAGAATTGCCCGAGGAGGTCCCGCGATTAAGGACGTGATCGACAAGGTCGACGAGTGGACCGCGCGCGGCGACCGCGTGGCCGTGGCCACGGTGGTGGGGGTCAAGCGTTCGGCGCCCCGGCCGCCGGGAGCCAAAATGGCGGTCAATGAGCGCGGCGAGGTCTGGGGCGCGGTTTCCGGCGGCTGCGTCGAGGGCGCGGTGGTGGAGGTCGCCGGCGACGTCCTGCGCAGCGGCGAGCCTCGGCTCCTCCATTTCGGGATCGCGGACGCCGAAGCGTGGGATGTTGGGCTTCCGTGCGGAGGCGAGATCGATGTGTTCGTGGAGGAGTACCGGCCGTGAGCGCCACAGGCAGATACGCGGCGATCGCGCGCGAGGACGGCCGCGCAGCGCTCGTGACGGTGGTGCGCTCGCCGGGCTTCCCGGCGCTCGGCGCGAAGCTGCTCGTGACCGCGGACGGCGCGCGCGAGGGGACACTTGGCGAGGCGGGCCTCGACGAACGCGCCACGGCAGCGGCCGAGGAGCTGATGTGGGCCGAGCGCAGCGAGCTGCGCGAGCACGGAGAGCTTGCGCTGTTCGTCGACGTCACGTGTCCTGCGCCACGGCTGATTGTGTTCGGCGCCGTTGACTATGCCGCCGCGCTCTGCCGGCTGGCGCGGATCTGCGGCTGGCGCCCGTATGTGGTCGACCCGCGTGCGCAGTTCGCGACGCGCGACCGCTTCCCCGAGGCCGAGGAGGTGGTCGCCGCATGGCCCGAGCCGGCGTTCGCTGCGCTCGGCGGGATCGATCGCGCGACCCATATCGTCGTTCTGACTCACGACCCCAAGCTCGACGACGCGGCGCTCGAGATCGCGCTGCGCTCGCCGGCGGCCTACATCGGCGCGATGGGCTCGCGGCGCGCGCAGGCTGCGCGGCGCGCGCGGCTCGCTGCGATCGGGATCACCGACGAGGAGCTGGGACGGCTGGCTGCGCCGGTCGGGCTCGACCTCGGTGCGACAACCTCGGAGGAGACGGCCCTGTCGATCATGGCCGAGGTCGTCGCCACGCGCCACGGTCGCAGCGGCGGGCACCTTGCCGCCGCCGGAGCCGCGCGAATTCACGAGGTGGGAGCCTGATCGGCGGGGCGATTCTGGCCGCGGGGGAGGGGCGACGTTTTGGCGCCCCGAAGCAGCTCGCGGAGCTGCACGGTCGTCCGCTGCTCGAGCACGCGATCGCCGCGATGAACGCGGTGCGCGAGCTGGAGCGCGTTGTCGTCGTGCTCGGCGCCCACTCGCACGAGGTTCTCGGCGCAGTTGACTTCGGCCGTGCGGAGCCGATTATCTGCGAGGGCTGGAGCGAGGGAATCGCCGCGTCGCTTCGCTGTGCCGTGGGCGCCCTTCCCCATGCGGACCCGCTCGTGATCGCGCTTGGCGATCAGCCCGGCCTCACGCCGGACGCCGTCGGGGCGGTCGTGCGAGCGGCACTCGCCGACCCGAGCACCGCGGCGGCGCGCGCCGTGTACGCGGGTGTCCCCGGCCATCCTGTGGCGATGCGGTCGACGCTGCTCGCTGCGGTGATGCGCCTTGAGGGCGACCGCGGGGCAGGCCGGCTTCTCGGTGGCGCCGCGGAGGTCGAGTGCGCGGGCCTCGCGGTGGGTACCGACGTGGACACGAAGGATCAGCTCGAGGCCCTCAAGCGGGTGCGAAGCGTGGTCGAGTCGAAGGGCACGTAGCCATTGAGCCCGAGCCCTGTTCGCAGCGCGGTGAACATCGTGGTGGTGGTGCTGGCCTCGGTGGCGGCGCTGGTCGGGGGCGTAGCGCTGTACGTGCGCAGCGAGATCGTCGATAGCTCGGCGTTCGCGGACCGCGCCGTTCAGGCGGTTAGGCAGCCGGTGTTGCAGCGCGTGATCGCGCGTGAGATCACCGTACAGGCGATCGAACCGAGCCTCCCCGACGTCGTGGCCGCCCGTCCGGTGGTGCAGTCGGCGCTCCAGAAGGTGATCGGATCGGCGCCGTTTCGCCCGATCATCCGCTTGGCTGCGGAGCATGGGCACCGGCTGCTGTTCGAGCGCGGTGGGGGCAATGCGGCGTTCGACATCGCCGACGCCGGGACCGTGCTCACGTCTGCGCTGCAATCGATCGCCCCGAGGCTGGCGCGGGAGATTCCCGGCCGCGCCGATGCGGTGCTGTTGTCCGTGCGGCGGCGCAGCTTCGCCGGCACAACGCTCCGTGTCGCGGACCGTGTGCGCCTATTGGGCATCCTGCTGCCCGTGGTGGCGCTGGCGCTGTTCGCGATCATCATCTGGACCGCCCGCGACCGGAGAGCTGCCGTGGCGCAGAGCGCCACGGCCGTGGCGATCACCGGCGTCGGGTTCATGGTCGCGTTCGAGCTCGTGCGGCGGTACGCGGTGTCTCACAGCTACGGCGGCAACGAGCTCACGAATGCGGACGTCCGCGGCGCGATCGGGGAGCTCTGGGACGTCTATCTGGGTGACCTAGTGACTTGGGCTTTGGGGATCACGCTCGTGGCCGTGCTGATCGGCGCAGCAGCCGCGACCGTGCTGGCGCCCTACTCGCCCATGGCGAACTTGAAGCGCTTGCTCGCCCGGGCTCGGCAGGCCGAGTCCAGTCGGGCGCGCGCGGTGCGGGGCGCGATCCTGCTGATAATCGGGATCTTCGCGATCCTCCGTCCCGCACGGGCGCTCGAGGTCGCCGCCGTCGTCGGTGGTTGCGTCCTGGCGTATGTGGGTGTCGGCGAGCTCCTGACTGCCACCGCCCCGGCGCACCCCCGGCTCCGTCCGGCGCGCCGCAGACCGCGGCGGGCAGCCACCGTCGGGGCGGTGGCCGCCGTCCTGATCGGTGGGATCGCTGTGGGCCTGGTCCTGACCGGCGAGGCCTCCAGGGTCCGTGCAAGCCCCATCGCAACCTGCAACGGATACTCACAGCTGTGTGGCCGGCGCCTCGACGAGGTGGTGTTCGCCGGCACGCACAACTCGATGTCGGCCGCCGACTCACCGGGGTGGCTGATCGCCAATCAGGATCGCACCATTCACCAGCAGCTCCAGGACGGCATCCGTCTGTTCAAGATCTCCTCCCACTATGCCGTCGAGGACTCGGGCGGAGGCGTGCACACGGATATCGCTGCCGCCGGCCAGCGCCTGAACCGGGTGGCAGCCAAGCTCTCGCCGGTGGCTCGCATCGCGCTCCAGCGGCTGAGCCGTGCCCTCGGCGGAGGCTCGTTTCAGAACCGCAAGCGCGACATTTGGTTGTGCCACACCCTGTGTGAGCTCGGCGCCACTCGAATGGTCGACTTCCTGGCCACGATCCGCCGCTTCCTGGGGCGCAATCCCGACCAGGTCATCATCCTGTTCGACGAGGACTATGTGTCCGAGCGCGATTTACAGAGCGCGTTCCAGCGGGCGGGCCTGTTTCGCTACCTCGACACCCTGCGGCCGGGACAGCCCCTTCCCACCCTGGGAGCCCTAATCCGGTCGCGACACAACGTCCTGGTGTTCGCGCAAAAGCCGACCAGCGGCAAGTATCCCTGGGATATGAACGGCTTTCAGTGGATCCAGGACACGCCGCTCGGCGCCCGGAAGCCCGCCCAGTTCAGCTGCCGTCTGTATCGAGGTCTACCGACCAACCCGCTGCTCATGATGAACGACTGGGCCGACATATTTCCCCCGCGCCTGACCCCCAACCAGCCACTGCTCAAACGCGCCTTCATCCTCGCGCGCGCTCGCCAGTGCGTCGCACAGCGCGGGCGCATTCCTAACCTCATCCTCACCGACTACTACAACCGGGGAGACGTGCTCGGGGCCGTGGCAGAGCTCAACGGCCTCGCCGGCGAGCGGCCTGCGTCGATCGCCTCGTGGTCCTAGCCGCACGCTCCGTGGGCAGGACGGCTCTCAGCATGTGGTTAAGCCGCATCCACCGGAAGTTCGGCGTGCCCGCCGAACTCGCTGCGCATGGCGGAGAGAAGCTGATTGGCGAACTTGTCTTCGCCTCTGGACTCGAATCGTTCGTAGAGCGCCGAGCTGAGCACGGACACCGGTACGCCTTCCTCGATGGCGGCGAGCAATGTCCAGCGCCCTTCGCCCGAATCGGACACCCGGCCGGAGAACTCGTCCAGAGCTGGGCTCTTGGCCAGGGCCTGGGCGGTCAGGTCGAGTAGCCAGGACGCCACGACGCTGCCGCGGCGCCAAACCTCCGCGACCTGCGAGACGTCGATGTCGTACCGGTAGTACTTAGGGTCACGCAGCGGGGCGGCCTCGGCGCTCACCTGCTGGGACCGGTTGCCGACGTTGGCGTTGTGGAGCACGTTGAGGCCCTCCGCGTAGGCGGCCATGATTCCGTACTCGATCCCGTTGTGGACCATCTTGACGAAGTGCCCGGCGCCAGGTGGTCCGCAGTGCAGATAGCCGTTCTCGGCGGGCGTTGGCTCGCCGGACGAACCCGGCGTGCGCGGGGCGGCCTCGACCCCGGGGGCGATCGTCTTGAACACCGGGTCCAGGTGGCTGACGACCGCGGCCTCGCCGCCGATCATCAGGCAGAAGCCGCGCTCGAGCCCGAAGATGCCGCCACTCGTCCCCACGTCGACGTACTGGATGCCGCGCTCCTTGAGGGCGTCGGCGCGATCGATGTCGTCGCGGTAATAGCTGTTTCCGCCGTCGATGATGATGTCGTCCCGCTCGAGCAGATCGGCGAGTTCGTCCACGACGCGGCCGGTGATCGCCGCGGGAACCATCACCCAGGCGGCCCGGGGCTGCTCCAGCGCGCCAACGAACTCAGCCATCGAGGTCGCGCCGGTGGCGCCGTCACGCTCCAGGTCCTCGATCGACGCGGCATCCACGTCGTAGACCACGCACTGATGTCCGTCCCGCATCAGCCGGCGCACGATGCCTGCCCCCATGCGGCCCAGTCCGATCATCCCAAGTTGCATTGCTAGGCCTCCGTTGTCTTCCTGGCCGCACGGTGCCGCGCGATCAGGGCGTTGGTCGCTTGCGTCTTGCTCAGCCTACTGCGCTCGGTGTTGCCGACATCGATGTCCCGATCGAGCGGTGTAGATCGTCAGATTGGTATGCACGAGATCATCCGCGCTGCGCGCCCGGCCGGGACGTACAACGTTGTCGACGTCGAGCCGTCGCCGAACGCCGAGATCGATGCCGCGCTGGCAGCTGCTGTTGGGGTGCCGGCGCTGCGCCCGCGCGCGCCGCAGGACGGGCCGCTGGCGCGCTCGCAACGCGTGTCGAGCCGCCGGCTGCGCCAGGCGAGCGGGTGGGCGCCGCGCGTGCGCGCGGGAACGGAGAGCTGGGGGAGGATCGTCGGGTAACCGCGGCGGAACGAATCAACGATTTATGAATCCGAACAGATGGCCGGCCACATTGCGGATCTGGATCTCCTCCGAACCTTCGGTGATCCGGTACCGGCGGTGGTGGCGGTAGATGTGCTCGAACGGCTTTGCGCGCGTATAGCCGAGTCCACCATGTACCTGCATCGCGCGGTCGGCGGCATCGCAGGCGAGCCGGTTGGCGCGGTAGTTGCACATCGACACCTGGTCGCTGACGCCGCGGATCCGGTCTCCGGAGTCCATCTCCGCGGCGGTCGCGCGAATGAACGTGCGCAGCAGCATGACCTCGGTCGCAAGCTCGACCAGCGGCCACTGGATCGCCTGGCGCTGCGACAGCGGCCTGCCGAACGTGATGCGCTGTTTGGCGTACGCGACGCTCTCGCGGACGCAGAAGTCGGCCACCCCGACGCCCGACGCGGCCTGTCGGATCCGGTTCTCGTGGACGAAGAACAGCGCGGTGTCGAGTCCGCGGCCCTCTTCACCGAGGATCGCATTCCCCGGAACCCGCAGGTCGTTGAGCACGACCTCGGCGTGGTCTGAGGGCATGTTGAAGGTCCAGTGGAAGTAGGGGATCTCGTAGCGGGGATCGTTCGTGTCGACGATGAACGCGGTGATGCCGAGCGGCTGGCCCGGTTCGCCGGAGGTCCGAGCAAAGACGATCGCGTGCTGCACGATCCCGCCGCCGCTGGCAAATCGTTTGGCGCCATTGATGATCCAGTCACTACCGTCTCGCACGGCGCGCGTCTCGAGCCAGGTCGCGTCGGACCCGTGGTTCGGCTCGGTCAGGTTGAAGCCGAATCCCCCTTCGCCCGCGATCGCCCCCGCCATGAACTGCTGCTTCTGCTCGGGGGTGCCGAAGCGTTCGAGGATCAGGGGGAGCACGAGGTTGCCGACGACCGAGGCTTCGGTTTGCAGGTCGTTGTGGAGCCCGAGTCCCTTCGCCGCGAGGTGGTCGCGGATCACGGCCATCCCGAGGTTCGTGCCGTCGCGCCCGCCCATCGAGCTCGGCAGCGCATAGCGGTAGAAGCCGGCCCTATCAGCCCGTCGGCGCATCTCGCCCAGCAGCTCGAGCCATTCGCGCCGGTGGACGCCGCCGCCCTCCCAGTCGGTTCGCCGCCATTCGCGCCGGTGATCGAAAAACTCGAGGTGCTCCTCCTCGAGCGGCTTGATCTCGCGCTCGATGAACTCGTCAAGCCGGTTGACGAAGTCCGCGAGGTCGGCGGGTATCTCGGTCATCGATCCTCCGGGAGTAGGTACCGTGGGTTTGAGATGCGCAGCTTCGCGACGACCGTCTCGCGGATCGCGTCGTAAGCCTGCTGGTAGTCGACCGAACCTGCACGAATCGCGGCGCAGACGTCGGCGTCGCTGGTCGTGTCCGGTAGACCGCTGTGCAGCTCGCGCTCGATCTGCGCCACGACATTCGCGGCCACGCGGGCCTGGAAGCTGAGGCTGCCGTCGGTCGCCGGCATCACCTCCTGCTCGAGGAACTCACGCACGGCACGGGCGAGCTCGGCACTGGATGGGATCCCGCGGGTCACGATGCGAGCGCCAGCAATACGTCGTACTCCTGCTCCCACACGCGTCGGCCGATCGCCGCCAGCTCGACCGAGCGCTCCGAGCCCGAGAGATGGCGCCATGCCTGGAGCATGCAGGCGCCGCCCCACCAGACCGTCCCGAACACCTCCCACCAGCGAACGCTCTCACGATCGACGGTGCGGCCGCTGACGCGCTCGTAACCGCGGAACAGGTCCTCGTAGGTGCCGAAGCCGCCGACCGGGTGGTGGCCGCCAAACCGCCACGCACGCACGCACAGGTAGCCGAGGTCCTGGAACGGGTCGCCGCGGTGGACCAGCTCCCAGTCGAGCACGGCCCGGACGCCGTCCTCTCCGATGATCAGGTTGCCGAGGCGAAAGTCGCCGTGTAACACGACCTCGCCGTGCGGGGCGGGGCGGTTGCGCTGAAGCCAAGCCAGCCCGAGCTCGAGCGCCGGACTCGGGTCTTCGAACGCGTGGATCATCGCCGCCGTGCCGACAAGCGGATCGGGAGCCTCGAGGTTGGGGATCGCGTCGGACGGGATCGAGTGAATCCGAGCCAGGATCTCGCCGCATTGCTCGGCCAGGCGCGGGCGGACGGCGGCGAACTGCTCGTCGCGGAGGATTCGCCGCGCGATCGTCTCGCCCGCGACGCGCTCCATGATCAGAAACGAATCGTCGCGCACGACGATCTCCGGCTCCGGCACGCCCACGCGGGCCGCGGCCTCGAACGCGAGCGCCTCGAGTGTCATCGGTCCACGGCCAGCCCGATCCTTACGGAGGACGAGCGGCCGCCACGCGCCATCGATCAGTGCGTCGAACGACCACGTCTCGCGACTGGCGCCGCCGGTCAGCCGCCTCATGTCACGTACCTCGGCGGCGCCAGGTAGGAGCTCGAGGAGATGCTCGGCCAGCATCAGCCCAGTCGATCAGAACCCGCGACGTCCGCGCTTCACGTCACGACCGTACTTGACGTCATCGTCGCGCGTCGGACAGCGAAGCACTGCATTGTTGGTTGCGTACCTGGTTGGACGTTGCCTCTGTGTCGAACCAGGTTGTCAGCAACTCTGCACCTAAGGACTTGAGGAGAGGGCCATGATTTTGGTGACCGGAGCGACCGGGATGTTCGGAGGCAGCATCAGCGATCAGCTCGTCGAGCGCGGCGTTCCGTTGCGCGCGACGACCTCGAGCCCGGGGCGCGCCGAGGAACTGCGGCGGCCGGGGGTCGATCCAGTCGTGGCCGATATGGATCGTCCGGAAACGCTGGGCGATGCGGTGGCGGGCGTCGACACGGTGTTTCTGGTCTCGCCGATGGACGAACGGGTCCAGATCCGCGAGCGGAACGTCCTCGAGGCAGCGCAGCGTGCCGGCGTCCGCCGGATCGTCAAGCTGTATGGGGCGGTCGAGCACCATGGCGACCCGCTGGGCAGGCTTCATGATGCGAGCGTCGAGGCAATCCGTCAGTCCGGGCTGGAGTGGGCGTTGCTGTCGCCGACCTCGGTACTCGAGACGAGTCTGTTCTCGATGATCCCGTGGATCGAGGAGGTCGGTGCGGTCGTGGCGTCTGCCGGCGAGGGCAAGGTTGCCCACGTCGCCGCAGACGACGTCGGCCGGGCCGGTGCGGTGGTGCTGGCGGATCGTCGCGAAAACGGCCGCAACTATGTGATCACCGGTCCGGAGCTGTTGTCGCTCGGTGAGCTGTGCGAGATTCTCTCGCGGGTCACCGACCGGTCGATCCCATACAGCGATGTGTCTGACGAGGAGCTCGAGCGGCTGCTCGTCGAGGAAGCCGGCATGACCGCCGAGCAGGCGGAGGTCGGCGTCATCTGCCATTTCCGGGCGTGGCGCAACGGGGCTGCGGAGGCGTGCACAGACACGTACCGGGAGCTCACCGGCCAGCCGGCGACGACGGCCGAACAGTGGATCCAGGCGCGCCGCGACGTGTTTTCCGCTGCGCGGGACAAAGCCCCCAATCTGACGCGCTGAGGGCACTCAGTCCGGCGGGCTTCATCCGTTTTGGATGAGGTCCACGCACCCCACCCGTGCTTCGATGCGGATTCCTTGCGGATGAATCACTTCACACGTCGATGATGCGTCTGGTGCGGGGTGTGGCTTGCGGGCGGTGACGGTTGTGCCCGGTCGGTCGGGGTCGGCGCGGCTGGATGAAGTATCAGAGCCCAGCGCTGAGCTGGGGTCGGTGTTGGTGGAGACATTGGCGGTGGGGGTGTGCGGGACGGATGCCGAGATAGCAGGCGGGCAATATGGCTGGGCACCCCCGGGGCGGGAGCGCCTGATCTTGGGGCACGAATCGCTGGGGCGGGTTGTGGATCCGGGTCCGAGTGGGTTCGCACCGGGCGATCATGTGGTGGGGATCGTGCGGCGGCCCGATCCGGTGCCGTGCCCGAACTGCGCTGTGGGCGAGTGGGACATGTGCTCCAACGGGGGTTACACGGAGCGGGGGATCAAGCAGGTTGACGGGTTCATGGCCGACCGTTGGCGGATCGAGCCCGACTACGCGGTGAAGGTCGATCCGGGGTTGGGCCAGTTGGGGGTTCTGCTGGAGCCGACGACGGTCGTGGTCAAGGCGTGGGAGCACATAGCTGCGATCGGCCGCAGGACGTTCTGGGACCCACACACGGTGCTCATCACCGGCGCCGGTCCGATCGGGTTGCTCGCCGCCCTGATCGGCGCGCAGCAGGGGGGCGAGGTGCACGTGGTCGATCAAGCCACGAGCGGCCCGAAACCGGCGCTGGTGGAAGCGCTCGGGGCCAGCTACCACACGGGACCGATCTCCGAGCTCGGGCTGGCTCCGGATGTCGTCGTGGAGTGCACCGGGGTGGCGCCCCTGACCCGCGCCGCGGCGGAGGCGGCGGCACCCGGCGCCGTGATCTGCCTGACCGGCGTCGGGGGCCCAATCGTGCCCGATGCCAGCTCGCCCACGACGTTGCTCACCGATGCCGTGCTCAAGAACCTGGTGGTGTTCGGGTCGGTGAATGCCAACCGTCGCCACTACTACCGGGCGGCTCAGGTCTTGGCCAAGGCAGACCCCGGCTGGCTGGAGCAACTGGTGACCCGGCGGGTCGCTCCGGAGGCGTTTGGGCAGGCGCTCGACCGCGCTCCGGACGACATCAAGGTCGTGATCGAGTTCGCCGCGGCATAGGAGCCTGGCGTGAACGCGACGACGCCTCCGTCGGTTCCGGTGCCATGCTCCCGGACACCCGGAGTGCTCAGCGAGGGACCACGCTGGGACGCCGAGCGCGACGAGCTGCTGTGGGTCGACATCGTCGGATCGCGGCTGCACCGCGCTCGGCTCGGTGCCGACGGGTGGCTGGACGAGGTCACCTCGGTTCAATTTGACCGGGCCGTAGGTGCCGCCGCGCCGATCGTCGGCGGCGGATGGGTCGTCGCAGCCGCGACCGGGTTTTTGTTGCTGGACGGCGCGGGTGCGGTTATCGAGCTGGTGCAGCCGGAAGCCGGCCGCGACGACGTGCGGATGAACGACGGCGCCTGCGACCCGCAGGGCCGCTTCTGGGCCGGGACGATGGCGCACGAGGAGACTCCGGGCGCGGGCGTGTTGTACCGGCTCGAGCTCGACGGGACGTGCAGCACCGTGCTGGACGGGCTGACGATCTCAAATGGGATCGGCTGGAGCCCGGAGGGCACGACCATGTATCTGTCCGACAGCGGAACGGCCACGATCTACGCGTTCGATTTCGATTCCGCCAGCGGCGACATTGCGGATCGGCGCCCGATCGTGCAGATCAGCGAACCGGGGGTCGCGCCCGATGGGCTGACCGTCGATGCGCGGGGCGACATCTGGGTCGCCCTGTGGGAGGGGGGTGCGGTTCGCTGCTACAGCCCCGAAGGCGCGCTGCAGCGGGTGATCCCCATGCCGGTGGATCGCCCCACGTCCTGCGCGTTTGGCGGGCCCGGCGGCGCCACCCTGTTCGTCACCACGGCTCGGCACGGGCTCGATGAGACCGCGGTTGGGCGGCAGCCGGATGCGGGACGGGTGTTCCGCGTCGGGGGCCTCGGGGTCAGCGGCCCGCCCTGCCAGCGTTACCGGGGACGTCCCGGTTGATTGCCTCCTGCCGCCCCCGCGTCAGCCCCGGGCGGCCGAACTCGAGCTGTGAGCCAGCTCCTGCTCCCACCAGTCGATCGTGTCGGCCAGCATCTGCCGGAACGGAATCTCGGGGCGCCAGTCGGTGGCGTCCTTCAATCGGTCGTTGGCGCCACGGAGGTCCATCACCTCGTGCGCTCGGACCCGGGCCGGATCGATCACGTGCTCGACTTCGATGGGGGCGAGCAGCTCCGACAGCAGCTTCACCTGCTCGGCAGCCGATACGGAGTGCCCGGAGCACACGTTGTAGGTTCCGGCCTCCGCCCGCTCGGCCAGCAGCCGATAGGCGCGGACCACGTCGCGGACGTCGGTGAAGTCCCGCCGGGTGTCGGGGTTGCCAATCACCAGCCGGAGGTGGCGGGCGCCGGCGATCCGGGCCTCGGCGCCTTGCTGGGCCAGCGAGGACACGATGAACAGCGGCATTTGGCCCGGTCCGGCGTGGTTGAACGGGCGCGCCCGGATGATGTCCAGACCGTGAGCATCGGTGTAGATGCCGGCGAGCATGTCGCCGGCGGCCTTGGACACGGCGTAGGGGTTCGTGGGCTGCTGCGGAGCATGCTCGCCGATCGGCAACTGCCGGGGCACGCCATAGACCTCACATGTGCTCACCCACACGGTGCGAGCGGACGGTGCTTCCAGGCGCAGCGCCTCGAGCATGCTGACCGCGGTGGCGACGTTGTCGTTAACGGTCTGCTCCGGGTGCTCCCAGGACTTTCCCACCGAGCTGTGGGCCGCCAGGTGATAGATGACCTCGGGCCGGACCGCGCGCACCAGTCTCCGAACCGCGGCTCCGTCGCGCATCTCAACGGCGCGGCCATCGCCGGTGCCGTCGCGGATCGCGCCGCTCCGCGAGGCGCCCACGACCTCATCGCCCGCCGCAGCGCAGGCCTGGGCCAGGTGGCCGCCGGCGAACCCGGACGCACCGGTAATCAGGACGCGCATGGCATTGACCTGATCGCGGGCACGCGGATTGAGCCTAGGACGCCGGCTCGACCGACACGGCGTGCTCCAGCGAGCCATGCCCGTTGCTCGAGAAGTCCGTCTCGGGCTCCGGCGGGGCGGGCTCTGGTACGGCGTTGAGGCGACGCTCGAGTTCGCCCAGCACCAGGCCGAACACCAGATGGCGCCACGTCGACTGCGCGAACGCACGCCGATTCTTCGCCAGCGGCGGCAATTCCTTGCGCGCCGGGTGCAGCCGGTCGGACACCGCCCCCAGCGGCCATAGCGCGACGTGCTCCAGGAGGGCGACGAACGGCCCGCGCACGGTTGGCGGCAGTGGGATCGCGGGCGCGACGTTGGCGTACAAGGCCCCGAACACGGCGCCGTTCTGCATGTGGAGCGCCAGGCCGGCCGGGTACCACCCGTCGCCGTGCCACACCGCTTTACCAAGCAGCTCCACGTCGTCGTAGCGGCTGCGGAACGCGAGCTTGTCCAGCGGCTGCTGCACTGCCCACACGGCGGCCGCCACCGCACCGCAGACGGCACCTCGGAGCGTGCGGGTACGGTCGATGGACGCAGTCAAGACACGCAGACTGTAACGGGCGGCACGAGATCGGGTACGCCTCTGTGCGATGGATCACGAAGTGCTGCACCAGCGCGCCCGCCAACAAGGGGCGAATCCGATCATCTACTGGCTGGTCCGCGCGGTGCTGCAACCGTTCTTTCACATGTACTTCCGGCTGAGCCGGATCGGCCGCGAGTACATCCCGGCCGAGGGCCCGGTAATCGTCGCGGCCAACCACCGCAGCTTCCTGGATCCGTTCGTGATCGCGACGATGGCGCGGCGCCCGATGTACTACGTGGCCAAGAAGGAGCTGTTCGCGCGGCGCTGGCAAGCGTGGATCCTCAACGCGCTGGGCGCGTTCCCGGTCGACCGCGGCGCGGGCGACGGCGAGATGATCGAGACCGCCAAGGCGATCTTGGAGCGAGGCGACATAGTTCTGATCTTCCCCGAGGGCACGCGGGTCCGGCCCGGCGCGCTCGGGAGCCCCAAGCGCGGGGTCGGGCGGCTGGCCCTGGAGACCGGCGCGCCGGTGGTGCCGGTGGCCGTGATCGGGACCGAGGAGGTCCGGCGCGGTTGGCGCATCCGCCCGCACAAGGTCCGGATCCGGGCTGGCCGGGCACTGCGCTTCCCGCAGGTGGAGAACGCCTCTCCGGCCCTGGCCAATGCGGTGACCGAGCGGATCTGGCCGTGCGTCATGCTGCAGTGGGAGTGGCTGGGCGGGCTGCCCCCCATCCGCCGGGCGGCGATCGTGGGAGCCGGGGCGTGGGGCACCAGCCTGGCCGTGTGCCTGGCCCGGTCCGGCTTCGAGGTGGATCTCGGCTGCCGGACCGCCGAGCAGGCCGCCGAGCTGGAAGCCGCCCGGACCAACCACCGCTACCTGCCCGGCACCGAGCTGCCGCCCTCGGTGCGGGTGCTGCGGGCGGCCGAGCTCGAGCTCAGCGGCCACGATCTCGTGTGCCTGGCGGTCCCGGCGCGCTCACTGCCCGCCGTACTCGCCGCGCACGGTGAGCGGATTCCGCGTCGCGCGGGGCTGCTGGTGCTGGCCAAAGGGCTGGTCGCGCCGCTCGGGACACTGCCCTCGGCATTCGCTTCGGAACGCTGCGCCGTGCGCGCGGTCGCGGTGCTGGGCGGCCCGGCGCACGCCGGGGATGTGCTCGCGCACGGCGCCTCGGTGGTGCTCGGCTCGCTGGACCGGGCATTCTCGCGTCAGCTTGCCGACACACTCGGCGTCGCCGGCCTGGACGTATCCATCACCACAGATGTGACCGGCGTCGAGCTGGCCGGGTGC
Source organism: uncultured Solirubrobacterales bacterium (assembly GCA_963803475.1). Classification (GTDB taxonomy): domain Bacteria; phylum Actinomycetota; class Thermoleophilia; order Solirubrobacterales; family Solirubrobacteraceae; genus Palsa-465. The sequence continues at coordinate 200,775 of CAWDMR010000012.1, read as the reverse complement.
GCCAAGAACGCGGCTGTGCTGGCCGCCGCCGCGGCTTCGCCGGCCGGCCCGAACGTGGCCGGGGCCGCGGCGGGAAAGGTGTTTGCCGAAGTCGACGCGATCGCCCGCCGCCGTGGTGGTCGGCCGGAGACGTTTGCCGGCCTGGCCGGCGCCGGCGATCTGGTCGCCACCGTCGTCTCCTCGGCATCCCGCAACCGGCGGGCGGGAGAGATGCTGGCGCAGGGTGTGCCGGGAGCGGAGATCGGGCGGGCATTGGGCCAGGCCGCGGAGGCGGTCGACTCGGTGCCGTTGCTGGCGACGGTCGCGCGGGGTGCTCAGATCGACGCGCCGGCGCTCGACAGCCTTGCGGCGCTCGTCGAGGGCCGGATCGCTCCCGAACAGTGGACCGAAACGGTGACCGAGCCGGTCGGGCCGAAACGCTCGCGACCCGCTCGCGCCGCCTAGATGGGTAGGGGTACGCTCTCGTGCGGTGTCAGACGTTCCCGGTAGCAAGGCGGAGCTGGATGCGCGGTTCACCGAGCTGTACCGCGCGCATCTCCGCGACGTCTACTCCTATAGCTACTACCGCGTCGGCAACCATCACGACGCCGAGGACCTCACCGAGCAGACGTTCCTACAGGCCTACCGGCACTTCGAGCGGGCGCTGCGCGAATCGAACGGGCGCCCGTTGCGGCCATGGCTCATCCGCATCGCCCATAACCTGGCGGCGAACTTCTATCGGGACCGCTCGCGCAAGCCGGAATCGGCGATTGAGGACGCGGACATGATCTCGGCGCCGCACACGACCGAATCCCTGGTGGAGGGCCGCGAGGAGCTGAAGTCGATCCTCGACGGTGTCCAGCGCCTGCCCGACGACCGGCGCGAGGCGCTGATCATGCGCTTCGCGCTCGGCATGGACAACCGCGAGATTGCGCGGGCGCTGGGCCGCACCGACGGCGCGACCAAGGTGCTCCTGCACCGGGCGATTCGGCAGCTCGAGGGGATCGTCAGCGGCACGGAGTCGGAGGCCGGATGAGCGCCGGCGCCCATGATTTCGAGGCACTTGTCCGCGAGGCGCTGACACCGGTCGAGCCTCCGGCCGACCTTGCCATGCGCCTGGAGCTGACGCTGGTGAATCTCAACCGGCTGGCTCAGGACGAGCTCGAGTCCTGGGAGCTCTCGGCGATGCGCGACCCCCGGAACTGGGCACGCCCGGCCGCGGCCGCCGTCGTCGGCGCAACCGCGGGCACGGCGCTGGTGGTGCTCCGGGTCCGCAGCCGGCATCGCTCCCGCAAGCAGCAGTCGGGCAACCTGCTCGAGCTCGCGGGGCGGACCTTCCAGGACTTCGCCGAGGAGGCGCGGCGGATCCTGCCGAATCGCTGAGCGGTTCCACCCGCCCCCGGCCGAGCCGTATTCGGCCATTGATAGCGTCCGTTCGGGATGGCGTATTGCTACCGGCACCCGAATCGTGAGACCGGCGTCTCGTGCTCGTCATGCGGGCGCCCGATCTGTCCGGACTGCATGACGCCGACGCCCGTCGGGATGCGCTGCCCGGAATGCGCTCGCGAGCGGACCAAGGTCAGGACGATCAGGTCGGCGCCGGCAGCGCCCCAGGTGACGATGGCGCTGATCGTCATCAACGTGCTGGCATTCATCGCCGAGACGGCCGGAAGCGCGCAGCTCGGCGGGGGAGGCGGAGGGACGGTGTTCGACAAGGGGGCGCTGCTCGGGCCAGCGATCGCGCACCAGCAGGAGTACTGGCGGATCGTCAGCTCGGGCTTCCTGCACGACGGCCTCGCGCACATCTTCGTCAACATGCTGTCGCTGTACTTCGTCGGGGTCGTGCTGGAGCCGGCCGTAGGGTCGGTCAACTTCGCCGCCATCTACTTCGCCTCCCTGCTGACGGGGTCGTTCGGGGCGCTGCTGTTCCAGCCCGAGATTCAGACGGTCGGGGCGTCGGGGGCGATCTTCGGCATCTTCGGTGCGCTGATCGTGGTCGCGCGGGCGCGCGGGATCCCGATCTGGCAGAGCGGTCTCGGTTTCTGGCTGGTGCTTAACCTGGTGTTCTCGCTCAGCTTCCGCGGGATCTCAATCGGCGGCCACATCGGCGGCCTGATCGGTGGACTGATCACCGGATGGCTGGTGGTGGAGTTCGGCGAGCGCCGGCGCGAGCCACGCGTGGCACTGGCCGGCTGCGCGCTGGTGGGGGTGATCGGCGTGGTCGGCGCGATCGCGGTGGCGGGCGGCCACGGGATCGCACCACACGGCATCGGCTTCACCGGCTGAGCGACTCGCACTGCGGCGCGGGCTCAGAGCTCCACCGTGAGCGCCTCGGTGGGCGCTTGGGGAACCAGCTCCGGATGCAGGATGCTCGCCAACAGCTCGAGCCCGTCGACGATCCGCGGGCCCGGGCGCGAGAAGTACGAGGCCGCATCGACCGCCACCACCTCGCCGGCGCCGACGGTGGCGAGCTGGGGTCGGTGCATCTCCGCCTCGCGATGGGCGATCTCGGCCCCGTAGCCGCAGGGCATCACCACCACGATGTCCGGCTGACAGGCGCGGACGTCGTCCCAGGAGCGCTCCTCAGACTGCTCCCCGGCGAACCCGAGCACGTCCTCGCCGCCGGCGTACTCGATCAGCTGCGGCGTCCAGTGACCGGCCGCGAAGGGCGGATCGAGCCACTCGAGCGCCGCCACCCGGGGGCGGTTGGCCCCTCGTACCGCGAGCCGGACCCGGTCGATCCGGGCGGCCGCGTCACGCACCAGCTGCGCCGCGGCGGCCTGGCGGTCCGTGGCCCGCGCCAGTGTGCCGGCATCGCGCAGCACCTCGCCGACCGTGTGGGGATCGAGCGCGATCACCTCCGGGTGAGACTCGATTTCCTCGGCCACGGCCCGGACGTCGTCGTAGGACACCGCACACACCGAGCACAGCGCCTGGGTGACGATCAGGTCAGGGCGAAGCTCATGCAGCGCGTCGCTGTCAAGCTCGTAGATCGACTCACCGGCGAGCGTCCGCTCCTTGACCGCGGCATCGATCTCCGCGGCGCTCAGTCCCGCCGGCAACACGTCGCGCGTGATCTTCGGCAGCTCCCGCGCCGCAGCGGGATAGTCGCACTCGTGCGTGACGGCGATAAGGTCGTCCCCCAGACCGAGCGCGAACAGCATCTCGGTGGCGGACGGGACCAGGCTGACAATTCGCATCACGTTTAAACATTAGAAGGAGCGACGATATGCCAGAGCTGCTGAGCGACCAAGACGTGGCCTCCCGCCTCCAGGGAAGCGATTGGAAGCGGGAGGGCGAGCACATCGTCCGCGATTGGAAGTTCGAGGACTTCCGGGAGGCGATCGCGTTTGTCAACCGCGTGGCCGAGGCGGCTGAGGCGGCCAATCATCATCCGGACATCCTCGTCCACGGCTGGAACAAGGTCAGGCTGTCGGTCACCAACCACTCCGCGGGCGGACTGACGGACGCGGACTTCAAGCTCGCCGGGACGATCGACGGCCTCGACTGATCCCACCCCTGCGGTCATGCCGCGACTGGGCCCGGATGTACGATCGCTCCCGCGATGGCAAGCGACACGCCGATTCAGAGTCCCGTTGAGCTGAAGGCACAGATCGAGGCCGAGCGAGCCGGGACGCCATTCCTCATATACCGAAACGGCGCGGGTGATCAGCGGATCTTCACGTTGACCCCCGAGCTGGAACGGATCACCGTCGGCCGGGTCCCGACGACGGACATCTGCATCGATTGGGACACGGAGGTCTCGCGTCTGCACGCCGAGCTGGAGCAGATCGGCCAGGCGTGGACGGTGTCCGACGACGGGCTGTCACGCAATGGCACGCATGTGAACGGCGAGCGGGTGGTCGGCCGCCGCCGCCTGCGCGATGGTGACGTGCTGCGGTTCGGGCGCACACCGGCCACGTTCCGCCAACCGCTCGGCGCCGACGCCACCGAGACCAAGGTGGCTTCGCAGGTGCTGGGTCGTGCCAGCCTGTCGGACGCGCAGCGTCGAGTGCTGCTGGCACTGTGTCGCCCGTTCAAGGACGCGACCGGCTACGTTACGCCGGCCACCAACCAGCAGATCGCCGCCGAGCTGTACCTCAGCGTGGATGCCGTCAAGACGCACCTGCGAGCCTTGTTCGCCAAATTCGGGATCGAGGACCTGCCCCAGAACCAGAAGCGGATCCGGCTGGTCGAGCTGGCGCTCAACAGCGGTGTGATCACGCCCCGAGATCTTTAGCGCTGCCGGCGCCGCGCGTCCGGCTGCTACCGTTCTCGCGGCCGGTTAATGAGCGACGACGACCCAGCCCGAAGTAGCAGCGCGCACGGTGTCGGCTGCGCAGCACGGCCGGAGCGCTGCGAGAGCTTGAGGCGCCTGCGCCCGTAAGTGAAGGTCCTGTTCGTCATCCTCACGGGCCTTCTGGTCTTGGTCAACGCGTTCTTCGTGATCGCGGAATATGCGCTCGTCCGGTCGCGGCGCCCGCGCCTGCAGACGATGGCCGACGAGGGTCTGCGCGGCGCCCGGCTGGCGCTGGCGCAGATCGACGACATCGGCGACTACATCTCCGCCTGCCAGGTCGGAATCACCATGGCCTCGATCGGCATCGGCGCCCTGGGCGAGCCGGCCCTCGCGCACCTGCTCGAGCCGCTGCTGGGAGGACCCCTGGGTCACTCGGCGGCGGTGGCCATCTCGGTCGTGATCGCATACCTGCTGATCATCACAGCCCAGAGCATCGTGGGCGAGATCGTCCCCAAGCTGTACACGATCCAGCACGCCGAGGGCCTGGCCCGCCGGATCGCGCGGCCACTGCAGTTCTTCCGCTGGCTGTTCCACCCGTTCATCCTCGTGCTCAACTCGTCGTCCGAGCGGATCCTGCGGGCGATCGGAACCGATCCCGACGCCGAACCGGAGGGCGGGACGCCAGACGAGCTCAAGCGGATCATCGCCGAGTCGCAGACCGGCGGACAGCTCGATGTGGGCGAGGCGAGCATGCTCACCGGGGTCTTCCACCTCCACGAGCAGGAGGCGCGGCAGGTGATGACGCCGATACCCGCGGTCGTCACCGTCGATCTGTCGGAGAACGTCGAGGCAGCGCTCCAGCGATGCGTGTCGACCGGTCACTCGCGGCTGGTGGTCACCGAGGACGAGAACCAGGATCGAGTCAAGGGCATCGTGCACGTCAACCAGCTGGTGAAGCTGATGATGTCCGAGGGGATGGAGGCGCGCTTTCAGGATCTCGTCCGCGAGGCGCCGCTCGTCCCCGAGACCAAGCCGCTCGACGATTTGCTGGCCGACCTCCAGCGCGAGCGCACCGAGCTGGCGATCGTGATCGACGAGTATGGCCGCACGGCCGGGATCGTGACGATCGAGGACATCATCGAGGAGGTGGTGGGGGAGATCTCCGACGAGACCGACCCCGCCGGCGGCGCGGTGCGCCGGCTGGCCAACGGCGACTGGTTCGTCCGCGGTCACGTCGCGGTCACCGATCTGGAGGATTATGGGCTGGAGTTGCCTGTCGACACCGACGCCTACAACTCGGTGGGTGGGTTCGTATTCGCGCAGCTCGGACGGCTGCCGAAGCGCGGCGACACGATCGCCGCCAACGGCTACTCGATCCGGGTCGAGTCCGTGCGTCAGAATCGGATCGAGGCGGTGCGGATCAGACAGCGCAGCATGGCCGCGTGAGGCGCCCGGCCAGGCACACCAATGACCGCGTGTGGCCTAGCACAAACGGCTTGAACACGTCAATAGCTGGGTGCACAAAGGGCATCGCAAGTAGCGTGAATTGCGACCCGCGTTCGGGCTCGTCGCGCGATTCCGTGACGCACCGGTGTGGCGGGCTCTCGCGACATTTGTTACATTTCACGCCGTCTTCACAGATGGCAAGCCACCTCGGTGGTTGAGAGGAGAGAGAAGCCGGCCCGAACGGGCCGGCTTCGATATTTGGGGAGGCGCGCCGGTCGCGATGCGTGGGGCCTCGGCGGCGCCCGCCGGCGATGCCTCGCCCCGCCACCGTCACCTGAACAACGTGACACGCGGACCCGCCGAAGGCGTGCGCGGCACGTTGATCATGTGAGGCGTGGACAACGTGCATCGCGACCTCGGAGACGACGCGCGTGGCACGTTGTTCAGGTCGCACCGGACCGAAGCGGCCGCGGGGCCTAGGACCTGCTCGATGTCGATTCGCCGGCGCGGAGCGGCCGCGCGTCGACATCGAGCATGACTGTCGTGCTCAATGTCGACCGGCCGGTCGCCACGGGCGAGTTTGGCGCATCGAGCAGGTCGCCCGCCGAGCACGCGCGTGGCGCCGCAACGGCCCTCGCCGGAGCCCGGCCCCAGCGCGCCCGACCCCCACCCCCGAGACCCGCCCACGCAAACAAAGAGCCGGCCCGCTGGGGACGGGCCGGCTCGTGCTTCTGGGGAGGAGGTGCTGCTATGAGGTACGTCGCGAGGTAAGTGTCCGTGGCGCACCTCAATGCGCGCTAAATACTGGAGCGCAACGAAATAAGTTCAGTCGTAGGCGAAGAAGCCCTGGCCCGCCTTGCGGCCGAGGGCGCCGGCCTGCACCATCTCCGACAGCCGGGCCGGAACCGGGAACTTGATGGCCTGGCCGATCGCCTGCGCCACGTCCAGGCCGACCAGGTCCAGCAGCGCCAGCGGCCCCATCGGCATCCCGGCGCCGAGCGCCATGCAGCTGTCGATGTCGGCAGGCTCCATCGCGGTCTGGCTCAGCAGCTCGACGGCGCTGAACAGGTAGGGGAACAGCAGCCGGTTGACCACGAAGCCGGGGATGTCGGGCACCTGGATCGGGGTCTTGTCGAGCGCCTGGCACAGTGCCGTCGCCCGCCGGCGCGTCTCGGCGCTGGCCTCCGCGGGGAACGCCAGCTCGACCAGCTGCATCCGCGGCACCGGGTTGAACACGTGCAGCCCGACGAACCGCTCCGGGTGTCCGCTGGCCGCCGCGAGCTCGGCGATCGACAGCGACGACGTGGTGGTGGCGAGCACGGCCCCCGCCCCCGTGTGCGGCGCGAGCTCGCCCAGGTCGGCGAGCACCGCCGCCTTGCTGCCATGGTGCTCGATCACCGCCTCGACCAGGAACGTGGCCGCGTCCAGCGCCGCCAGATCGGTGACCACGCGCACCCGCGCAGGATCCGCGCCAGCCTCGGTCAACTTCCCGCACACCCTGTCGATGTCGGCTCGAGCCCGCTCCGCGGACTCATCGGACCGCGCCCACAGCAGCACCTCACCATGGAGCGAGGCGGTCGCCGCCAGCCCGCAGGCGATCACCCCCGAGCCGGCGATCCCGAGTCGCTCGTCCATGGAGGGGTACAGTACGTGACCGTTCAGTGGGGCGCAGATCCCAGCCGCCGAGACTCGAGAGAAGGAGCTACACATGCCGTTTGATGGCCGTGAGGTAGTGATCGTCGAAGCCGCGCGCACGCCGATCGGGCGTGGGCACCTGGAGAAGGGCTACTACAAGGACACTCACCCCAACGAGCTGCTCGGCAACGCCTATCGCGCCGTGGTCGAGCGGGCCGGGATCGAGCCGGGCCAGGTCGAGAACGTGATCTCGGGCTGCGTGGCGCAGTTCGGGCCCCAAGGCCTGCACGTCGGCCGCAACGCCTGGCTGCAGCAGGGCTTCCCGATCGAGACCTCGGCCACCACGATCGACTTGCAGTGTGGCTCGGCGCAGCAGGCCGTGAACCTCGCGGCCAGTCAGATCGCCAGCGGCGTGCACGATGTCGTGATCGGCGGTGGTGTCGAGCACATGGGCAAGCTGCCGTTCGCCGCGACGATGAAGACCCAGGAGGAGTTCGGCGTGGCTTTCACGCCGGAGCTGATGGCGCAGCACAACATCGTCGGCCAGGGCCTGGGCGCCGAGATGATCGCCGAGGAGTACGAGATCCCCCGCCCCGAGCTCGACGAGCTCGCCCTGCGCTCGCACCGGCTGGCCCACCAGGCGACCGAGGAGGGCCGCTTCGAGCGCGAGATGATCCCGATGCGCGTCAACGGCGACACGTTCGTCACCGACCAGGGCATCCGCCCCGACACCAACCTCGAGGCGCTCAGCCAGCTGAGGACCGTGTTCAAGCCGGACGGCGTGATCACGGCGGGCAACTCCTCGCAGATCTCCGACGGCGCCGCCGCGGTGCTGCTGATGAGCGCCGAGAAGGCCACTGAGCTCGGCCTCAAGCCTCGCGCGCGGATCATGGATCAGACCACGGTGGGCTGCGATCCGGTGAAGATGCTCGAGGGTCCGATCCCGGCCACGGCCAAGCTGCTGGAGCGCAACTCGATGTCGATCGACGATATCGACCTGGTCGAGATCAACGAGGCGTTCGCGCCGGTGGTGGCCGCCTGGCGCCGCGTGCACAACCCCGACATGGACCGAGTCAACGTCAACGGCGGCGCGATGGCGCTGGGCCATCCGCTCGGGTCGACGGGCGCGCGGCTGATCACCACGCTGCTGCACGAGCTCGAGCGCTCCGACCACGAGGTCGGGCTGGTGACGATGTGCTGCGGCGGCGGGCTCGGCACCGGCACGCTGGTCCAGCGGGTGTAGATGTTGTTGGGGGGGCGCGCATGCGCGCCCCCCTCGGGCGGTGCATGCACCGCCCGGCCCCGGCCGCATGCGGCCGGGGCTAGCTCTACCGCTGCTGCTCGGTCGGCCTGATCAGGAGCTCGTTGACCGCGACGTGCCGGGGGCGGGTGATGATGTAGCCGATCCCGTCGGCGATGTCCTGCGCGCGCAGCCGCTCGACATCGCCGAACGTGCGGCTGATCTGCTCACGGATCTCGGGGCGATTGTGGGAGCTGAGCTCGGTGTCGACGGCGCCGGGCTCGACCAGCGCCACGCGCACGTGCCGGCCTGTCACCTCCTGGCGCAGCGACTCGCTGAACGCTCCCACTCCGTGCTTGGTCAGGTTGTACACGCCGCTGCCCAGGCGCGCCACGCGTCCCGCCACCGAGCTGATGTTGACCAGGTCGGCCACCCGGCGCGGCGAGTCCTCCGCCGCCGCCAGCAGGTGGGGCAGCGCGGCGTGGGCGGTGTACAGCAGCCCCATCACGTTGACGGACACCATCCGCTGCCACTCCTCGAGTGGCGCGTCCTGCACCGGCCCCAGCAGCATCACGCCGGCGTTGTTGATCAGGATGTCGAGGCGGCCGAGCTCGGCTACGGTCCGTTCCACCGCGCCGGCGGCCTGGCCCGGCTCGGCCACGTCGGCCTGGATCGCGAGCGCGCGCCCGTCGATGCGCTGCACCAGGTCGCCGAGGCGATCGCCGCGGCGCGCCGTGACCGCCACCGAGGCGCCTAGCGATGCCAGCTGCAGCGCGGTCGCCTCGCCGATGCCGCTTGAAGCACCCGTGACCAGGGCAACAGTGTGTTTGAGTTCATCGTTCATGGAACCATTATCGGATGCGAGTGCGCGCGGCTCGGCTGAACCGACACGGAGAGCCTCTGAAGGTAGAGCTGGTCGACCTGCCCGAGCCAGGCGAGGACGAGGTGCTAGTCGATCTCCGCTACGGCGGGGTCAACCCAGTGGATCGTTATGGCGCCGAGGGCCGGGTGGCTCCGGACGCCCCGCTTCCGCGCACGCTCGGCGGGGAAGCCTCCGGTGTGCTCGACGGACAGGAGGTGGTTGTCAACGGTGCCGGGCTGGGCACCGTGCGCGACGGCGTGTGGGCGCAGGCCGCGGTCGTGCCTCGGGATGCGGTGACGCCGGTCCCACACGGCGTCGAGCTGCGGGTGGCCGCAACGATGGGGGTGGCGGGGGTCACGGCCTGGCACGTGGTGCACGACGTGGGCCAGGTGCGAGCTGAGGACCGGGTTGTGGTGCTGGGCGCATCCGGAGGCGTGGGCTCGGCGATCGTTTCACTGGTGAAGGCGGCGGGCGCGGAGGTCTGGGGGCAGACCGGCTCGGTGCAGAAGGCGGACGTCGTGCGAGATCAAGGGTCCGATCACGTGCTCATCGGCGGCCCGGACGAGCTCGGATCCGAGCTGAGCGAGATCGAGCCGACGCTTGTCCTCGACCCGCTGGGTGACGGCTTCGTGGCGCCGGTGGTGGCTGCGCTTGCGGTGCGCGGGCGCATCGTCGTCTATGGCACCTCCGCCGGGCCAGACGTGCAGTTCAATCTCCAGCAGCTGTACCGCAAGCGTGGCTCGCTGCTCGGCTACGGTGGCATGCAGCTGACGGCAGAGGAACGCCGCGATGGGCTCAGGCGGGCGCTGGAGGCGGCGGCCCGCGGCGAGCTCAAGATCCGCATCGATTCGGTGCTCGGACTCGAGCAGGTCAACGAGGCACTGGGGCGGTTCGCGGAGCGCCGCGTCCAGGGGAAGCTGCTGCTCGACCTGAACGTCTAGCCCCAGCGGAACCCGATCGCGTCCGGCGCCGGCGGCAGCGGGCTGGCCGGCAGTCCCGGGGGAGGCTGGTTCTGGTTGAAGCCGACGGGCGCGAGATCGTTGGGCGTGTGCGGATGAAACAGCGACGCGAGGTACTGGGCCTGCCCGCGGCCGGGCCCGAGCTCGAACTGCCCGCCGCCGTACGCTCCGATGCCCCGCTCGGCGCAGTAGTCGTAGGCGGCACACAGCGCCGGCAGCCCTCCGATCCGGGAGGGCTTGATGTTGACCATCCGGGGCGCGAACGGCAGCGCTTCGATGTCGGCGATCGAGTGAATTGGCGCGTCCCACGTGATTCGGTCGTGGTGGTCGGCGAGCACCGCCGCGGTCTCGGGCGTCACCACGTCCGGGTCCTCGATCCAGGCATCGGGAAACGCCTCGACCACCCGCCCGTACAGCACCGGGTCGGGCGGCTGGTCGACGACCGTGCCCCGGTACAGGCTCTTGAAGTCGACCGAATCGACCGCGTCGGTGGCGACGAGCTGCTCGATCAGCTCGGGCGTCCACGAGCTGGTCGGATCGAGCTTGAAGCGCAGCGTCGGATAGCGCGCCAGCCGGCGCTCCACCGGCTCCAGCGCGGGCGGTTCGCCGAGGCGCAGCGACACCACGAACGTGAGCGGCTGCGGGTCGCGGCCGAGGAGCTCGTACAGGGGCCGGCCGGCCTGGCGCAGCGCCAGATCCAGGGCGGCGCTGTGGAACGTCCAGCGCCGGTACAGACGAGACACCTCGCGCGGCGGCGGCACCGGGAACAGGTCGAGGGAGTCGATCAGCCGGCAGAACTCGCCCAGCGTGTGGCGGCCGGCCAAATCGTGCACCGGACCGGCCTCCTGGAGCGCGATATGGTCGCTGGCGTCGTAGACCACGTCCTCGCCGATGCCCTCCTGTCCTTGGCCGTGCAGATGCACGACGGTGGTCCGCCGCTCGAACCCGCTGGAGACGTTGGCCAGCAGCCCCTCGAGCGTGTAGCCCTCGACCTCCAGCGGCAGATCGGCGAGCAGGTCGAAGGTCGTCATGGCTCGCGACGCCCGGCCTCGAGGCGGGCCACGAGCTCGTCGAGGCGCAGCTCCTCGAGCCCGTGGCTGACGGCCTCGAGCTCGGTGGCGCAATACTCGACCAGGCCGCGGCCCTCCTTGACCAGCTCGAGCGTCTCCCGCAAGCCGGCCTCGCCCGAGTCCAGGCGCTTGATGATCTGCTCGACGCGCGCCACGGCTGACTCGTAGGTGCGCTCGGTCACGGCTTGGCCTCGGCATCGAGGGTGCCATCGTGAAACCGGAGGCGCAGGTCGTGGGCGGCCCGCGCGGCGGCGGCGCCGGTGAGCGGCTCGCCCGCGCGATCCTGCACGATGGCGTAGCCGCGGGCCAGCGTCCGGTCCGGGTCATGCGCGGCCAGCGCCAGCGTGAGCCGCTCCAGGTCGCGCCTGCGCTTGGCCGTGTCCGAGGTCTGCGCCCGCGCGGTCGTGCGGCCGAGCACGAGGAGGTGGACGCCGGCCAGCTCCCGGCCCGTCGCGCAGGCGCGGCGACCGCTGGCGCGCAACTCGCGCAGCAGCTGGTGCAAATGGCTGCGGTGGCGCACGACGTGCTGGGAGGGCGCACGCGACAGGTGGGACAGGGCGCGGGCGCGGTCGAGAATCGCGCGGCGGCCGTGGCCCGCCAGCCGGCGCCCGTAGGCGGCGACATCGGTGCGAGCCGCGCGGCAGTCGATCGGCACCGCCGCCTCGGCGGCGTGGGTGGGCGTCGAGCACGCGACCGCGGCCACATCGTCGATCAGCGTCCGGTCGGTGTGGTGGCCGACCGAGGAGATCACCGGCACCCGGAGCAGCGCCACCGTGCGACACAGCGCCTCGTCGCAGAACGCGAACAGGTCCGCCAGCGAGCCGCCGCCCCGGGCCACGATCACGACCTCGACCGATTCGATCGCGGCCAGCTCGCGCAGCGCCGCCGCGATTCGCGGCGCCGCGTGCCGGTCCTGGACCGGCGCGAATGCCCACACCAGGCGGCCCGCCCAGCCGCGCCGGCGCAGGCCGGCGAGCACATCGTCGCGGGCCTTGCCCAGCTCGCCCGTGACCACGCCGATGCCGCGCGGCAGCAGCGGCCGCGCGAGTTGCTTCTGCGGCTCGAACAGCCCGTCGGCGTGCAACCGGCGCCGGAGTCGCTCGAGCGCGACCAGCAGGTCGCCCTCGCCCGCGATCCGCAGCTCGCTGACCGCGAACGTGAACGACGGGGAGGACGTGGTGCTGCCCGGGTAGTAGTCGCAGCCGCCACCGACCACGATCCGCATCCCGTCCTGTAGCTGGATGCCCAGCAACTCGAAGTCACTCAGCCACATCGAGCATGGCAGCGCTCCTCGGTCGTCGCGCAGCTCGAAATAGACGCGCGCCCGGGACGGCTTGACCCCCCACACCTCGCCGACCAGCTGCACGCGCGCGAACTCGCGCAGGCGGCGCCGCAGTCGCTCGGCGTAGGAGCCAACCGGGTAGGGCCCCGGCAGCGCGCTGTCGGGAATGCCCTCGCTGAGCTGTGGCTGCGACATCGCATCCGAGGCTACACGGCGGATAGGATCCCCACTCGTGGACCTGACGCTGTCGCCAGTCGAAGCAAGCTTTCGTGACGAGCTGCGCGCGTGGCTTCAGGACAACAACCCGGGTCGCGAGCCCGACGGCGAGGAGTCGGCGTTCGAGTTCCGTCGCCGATGGCAGCGCCAGCTGCACCAGGCGGGGTGGGCAGGGGTGTCGTGGCCGAAGGAGTACGGCGGGCGCGGCGCCACGCTGATCGAGCAGGCGATCTTCAACGAGGAGATCGCGCGCGCCGAGGCGCCGCAGCTGGCCAACGGGCTAGGGCTGGCCATGGGTGGGCCGACCGTGATCGCGCACGGCACCGAGGAGCAGCGCCAGCGTTACCTGGAGCCGATCCTGTCGGCGGAGGAGATCTGGTGCCAGGGGTTCTCCGAGCCTGAATCCGGCTCGGACCTGGCGTCGCTGAAGACCCGAGCCGTGCGGGACGGCGAGCAGTGGGTGGTGACCGGCCAGAAGGTGTGGACGACGTTCGCCCACCACGCCAAGTGGTGCATGCTGGTGGCCCGCACCGATCCGGGCGCGCCCAAGCACAAGGGGCTCACGTACTTCCTGATGGACATGGAGCAGGACGCGGTCCAGGTCCGGCCGTTGCGCCAGATCACCGGCGAGTCGGAGTTCAACGAGCTGTTCATCGAAGAGGCCCGGATCCCGAACGACAACATCGTCGGCGGCGAGGGCAACGGCTGGGCGGTGGCGATCACGACGCTCATGCACGAGCGCGCCACGCTGGCGTTCAGTCTCCAGGTGGGCGTGCAGATCGCGCTGCGCGAGCTGCTCCAGCGAGCCCGGAACAGCCGCGGGGACAACGGGCACCAGGCCAGCGAGGACCCGGTCATCCGGCAGCGGCTGGCGCAGCTGCTGATCGAGGGTGAGGTACTCCGGCTGGGTGCCTATCGCGGGCTTAGCGCCACGATGCGCACCGGCGTGCCCGGGCCGGAGGGATCGCTGGGCAAGTGGCACTGGTCGGAAATCAATCAGTCGCTGACCGAGCTGGCGATGGACATCGCCGGGCCTCGGGCGATGCTGGCGGAGGACAGCTGGACCTACCGATTCCTCCGCGCGCGGGCGAACTCGATCGAGGGCGGCACCACCGAGATCCTCAAGAACATCGTCGCCGAGCGGGTGCTCGGACTGCCGAGGATGCGATGAACTTCGAGTTCATTTCCGGCTGGGTCGGATGACGGCCAGGCGACGGCGGCGACGTTAACGCAACCGCTCGATCAGTCGTGTCGGTAATGAACGCCGTGTAGGTGTATGCACCGGTTCGATTTTGGAGGTGACGCCCTCCCCTGGCGGCGCGTCGTACACCACAATGTCACCGGTCGCGGTACCGTAGGCAATGACGCCGTTTGCGGGTAGCGGTGTTATCGAAGAGCAATCAGTCGGCGTGCGTCCTCGAAAGTCATAGAAACTAAGCTGATCGCCGACCACGCTTACAACAAAGGCTCCGCCGACGCCGTCGGGCCCCACGCCGACGACAGCGGTTGGTGGGCCCACTGTGCTCTGGTCAGGTCCGGTGACACTCAAACACGTCACCGAACCACCTCCGTAAGCAATAAATTCTCCCTTTCGGTGGCAGGCCAGCTACCGCTCGCGTTTTGACCGGACGGACTGCGCTGCGCGTTGAGCTCATTGGTGACCGTGACGGTTCCAAGCGGTGTTGGGGAGGCCGCCTGCGCCGCGGTGGGGAAAAGGATCGAGCTGATCGCGGAAGCTGAAGCGAGTCCGGCACCGCCGATCGCGATCCTGCGCAGCGCTGCGGCGCGTATCTCCATGCTGATCGTCCTCGAGCAGCCCGAGTTCTCTCAGGCGGGCGAGCATGTCCCGGACCTTCTCTGTGCTGGCGTTGCAGCGGGCAGCGAGGGCCGGGGCGTCGGTATGCCCGTCGCACGCTCGCCACAACGCCGCCCGCGTTCGCATCGAGGGCGTGGGCCATATGACTCTCGCTGTCATAGACCAGCAGCTCGGCATCAAGCTCCTCGGTGATCAGACCATCCGAGCGGGCGAGCGGTCAGTTCAGGGACAGTGGACTTCTCTCAGCTTTGCCCGGCTCTACGTGCATCTGTAGCCGATGGGACAGCTGCTGTCGGGGGTGGGAGTGCCGCTACAACACAGCAGCCCACTGCGGTGAGGGACCGCGCAGGCACCCTGCGGAGGACAACAGACGTAGCCGGGTCCGTACGGCAGAGCGCATTCGTCGGGCAAGCCGATCGCAGTCGCTTGGCCGGTACAGCAACTCGCGGCAAACTCCGTGCAGTTTCCTGTTGGCACGCAGGACCCTGCTGCCGCCGCCCGCGGGACCAGGATCGAGCTGATCGCCGAAACGGAGGCGACACCGGCAGCCGCAATCGCGATCTTGCGGAGCGCGGCGCGGCGCGTATCGCCGTCCTCGTCGGCTTGAGCGACTTCCAGAAGCCCCAGCTCCCCCAAGCGGGCAAGCGTGTCCCGCGCCTTGTCCTCGCTGAGGTCGTAGCGGGCGGCGAGAGTGTGGACGTCGGTGTGCCCGTCGCACGCTCGCCACAGCGCCGCCGCCTCGGCACGCAGGGCGTGCGCCATGTTGCTCTCCCTGTCGTACACCAGCAGCTCCCGGTCCAGCTCCTCGGTGATCAGACCCTCCGAGCGAGCGAGCGGAAATTCTCGGGACATTGGGCCACCTCTCCTCGAGTCGCGCCACACGCGCACCACGCTCCCTCTCCATGAGCAACCCTACACCCAGCCACCGAGGGGGTCAACCGTCGATTCCGTTGACAAACCGTTGACAACAGCCACCTCGCGAGCCCGGAAACCCCGGCAAATCAGTTAGGCTGCCGCGCCACGCTATGAACTTCGAGTTCACCGACGACCAGCAGGCGATCAAGCGGACCGCGCGCGATTTCCTCGCGGCCCGCTACAAGCTGGAGCTCGTGCGCGAGCTGGCCGGAGACGAGCGCGGCTTCACCGACGAGCAGTGGCGGGCGCTGGTGGAGCTCGGCTGGTCGGGCGTGATGGTGCCCGAGCAGTACGGAGGGCTCGGCCTGGGCGCGGTCGAGCTGGTGGTGATCGCCGAGGAGCTGGGCTACGCGCTGGCGCCGAGTCCGCTGCTGTCCGACATCTGGGCGGCCCGGCTGCTGCAGGCCGGCGGCTCAGAGGAGCAGCGTGCTCGCTGGCTCGAGCCGCTGGCCGCGGGCTCCGCCCGCGGCACCGTCGCGGTGTGGGATGAGCACTCGGGTTGGTCGCCGGACCACTCCGAGGCGGAGGCATCGGCGGGCACGCTGTCGGCCACGAAGGTCGCGGTGCCCGATGCCGGCGCGGCCGACTTCGTGATCGTGGCCGGCGCAGACGGCGCGCATTACCTGGTGCAGACGGATGCCGCCGGGGTCGAGATCACTCCCGAGCCGGGACTCGATCCGACTCGGAAGCTGTCCCGCGTGGAGCTGCGCGATGCGTCCGTGGAGCCGCTCACGAGCGGTGATGCCGCGGACGTGGCGCTGGCCTACGCCACGATCGTCACCTCATTGGCGGCGGAGAACGTCGGCGTGGCTCAGCGCGCGATGGAGATGGCCGTCGAGTACGCCAAGGACCGCAAGCAGTTCGACCGGCCCATCGGCGCCTACCAAGCGGTGTCTCACCGCTGCGCGCAGATGCTGCTCGAGACCGAGGGCGCGCGGTCGGTCACATACTGGGCGGCCTGGGCGCTCGACCACGAGCCCGAGACGGCGGCCCGGGCGGCCTCGATGGCCAAGGCGTACGCCGGCGACGCCGGCTTCCGAGTGGCCGCCTCGGCGATCCAGGTGCACGGCGGCATCGGGTTCACCTGGGAGCACGACCTGCATTTCTTCCTCAAGCGCGCCAAGGCCAACGCGCACGCGTTCGGGGACGGCCGCTGGCATCGCGATCGCGTGGCCGAGCTCGCGGGCGTCTGATCGCGCCCTAGCGCTCGGCCGGGCCGAGATGCTCGCCGGGCGTCGCCACGACGCCATGCGCCGCGTCGGCGACCAGCACCTCGGGGTCGGCGGCCTCGAACCACCGCCGCTTGAAGAACGGCCCGAAGAACGGCCACGAGGCGAACATCAAGACGACGCCGAGGATCAGGCCGCCAACGCCGACCAGGATCGGCGTCTGAATGCCGAGCAATGCCTTCGAGTAGTTGTTGCCGGCCGTGTTGTAGTAGCTGTAGGCCTTGATCCCGATGTAGGCCATCATCACGCCGCCGACGAGCGGGATCAGCCCCGCGAGGAAGAAGTTGCGCGCGCTCTTCAGCAGGTCGCGGCGAAAATAGACGGCGCACGCGAGGCCGGTGAAGCCGTAGTAGAAGCACACGGCGAAGCCGAGCGCCGAGACCGTGTCGCCGAGCACGTTCTGCTTGGGGTTGAGCGCCAGCAGCGCCACCGTCCAAATCGTCGAGAGGACGCCCATCAGCACAGTCGAGAAGCTGGGGGTGAGGAACCGGGGGTGGATCCGGCCGAACGCGTTCGGGATCGACTCCCAGCGCGCCATCGACAGCGTCGTGCGCGCGGTCGGCAGGATCGTCGTCTGGGTCGAGGCCGACGCGGAAGTCAGCACGCAGATGATCAGCAGCTTGTCGAGCGGCGAGCCGAACACGGCCTTGCCGAGCGCGTTGAGCACGTCGCTCTGGTTGTTGGGATTCGACAGGAAGGCGGTGCCGTGATACGCCTGCCCGGCGGCGCTGACGAGGACATAGATCAGCAACAGGATCAGGGTCGACACGACGGCCGCCTTGCCCGGCCCGCGGTGGCGGTCGCGCGACTCCTCGTTGACCGCGACCCCCGAGTCCCATCCCCAGTAGATGAAGATGCCGAGCAGTACGGCGTCGATCAGCGCCGTGAAGCTCAGGTCGAACGGGTTGAACCACGAGGCCGAGACTTGGATCGAGTGAGCGGGGTTGTTCGCGTACACCTTGACCAGCGACACCACCACGAACAGCGCTAGCGTGACGATTTCGAGGCTCAGCAGGAAAGTCTGAATTCGCGCCGAGAGCTCGATGCCGCGGTAGCAGATCCACGTCATCAGCGCGATCCAGATGACGGCGCCGACAATCAGCCAGAAGTTCGAGGGGGCTCCGCCGGAGCGGAACAGCAGGAAGCTGTAGTTGCTGGCGATCGCCGCCAGCGACGCCATCACGATGATGTCGGCGAGGAATATCGCCCAGCCGTTGATCCAGCCGAGCTGGGGCCCGAACGCGCGCGTTACCCAGGCGAAGGTCGTGCCCGCGTCGGGATCGGCCAGGTTGAAGAAGCGGTAGCCGACTGACACGAACAGGATCGGGATGAACGCGACGATCAGCACCGCCGGCGCGTGCACGCCGACGCCGGCTACCGCGACGATGAAGCCGAGCGTGGCCGCCAGGCTGTAGGCGGGCGCGGTCGACGCGATCGCGATGACGAGATTAGAGATGTACCCGAGCGCATCGGCTTTCAGGCCCTTCTCGCCTGGGGCGCTGCCAGCAGGCGTTCTCGCCGCCGTTATGGGGACTGCTGCACTCTCCAACCTGGCGCACACCGTATTGCCTGGGCCGGCGCCCACGCAACCGGCAGGTACGTCACAACGTGGCGGCGTCTTTGTACGAAACGTCCAAGCCCCACGCGTTACGGTCCGTCCAAATGCCGAACCTGTCAGTTGCCGTGCTTGGTGCTGGAGGGACAATCGCCCCACCGATCGTCCGCGACCTCGCGGAGTCAGACGAGGTCCGGTCGAATGACGCTGCTCGACCTCGACCGGGATCGCGCCGCGCACGTGGCCGAGGCGCACGGCCTCGACAAGGCCTCGGCCGCGGCGGTCGACGCCCGCGACATGGACGCGATGACCGCCGTGCTGCACGGCGCCGACGTGCTCGTCAACACCGCGTCCTACCGGATCAACCTCGACGCGATGAGGGCATGCCTGGCGGCCGGCTGTCACTACCTCGACCTCGGCGGTCTGTATTGGTTGACGCTCGACCAGTTGCGGCTCGGAGCCGAGTTCGAGCGGGCCGGCCTGCTGGCGCTGCTCGGCATCGGGTCGAGCCCGGGGAAGACGAACCTGATGGCGCTGCGCGGGATCCGCGAGCTGGGGTCCGGTGCCACGATCCGGTCGGTCGACGTGTACGCGGCCGGTCGTGACCTGGCCGCCGTCGACGACGGACGCCTGCGCGCCCCGTACGCGATCCAGACGCTGATCGACGAGCTGACATTGGAGCCGATCGTCCTGCGTGACGGTGAGGCCGTCGAGATCGCGCCGCTCACGGACGGAGGACGGGTCGACTACGGCGATCCGATCGGCGCGGCGGAGACGATCTACACGCTCCACTCCGAGCTGGCCACATTCGGCCCGAGCTTCGGCTGCCGCGAGTCGAGCTTCCGGCTCTCGCTCACGCCGGCGCTGCTCGAGCGGCTCAAGGAGCTGGTGGGTGCGAGCCCCGGACGAGGTCTCAGCGGCCGCCCGCGAGGCCGCATCGCCGTCGAACCAGACAGTGTCGGTGCACATGGTGCGGGTGGTGGGCGACGATGGCGAGCCGGTCACGGTTCGCGCCGTCACCAAGCCTCACTACGGCCTGGGTGGCTCGATCGTCTCGACGGCGGCCCCGGCCGCGGCGTCGGTGCGGTTGCTCGCCCGCGGGTCGCTGACGGCGCGCGGCGCGCACCCGCCCGAGCGGTGCGTGGACCCGGACGAGATGTTCGCCGAGCTCGAGACGCGCAACTGCAGCTTCAGCGTGTCGTCCGGCTGACCTCGGTCATCTACGCCGTCGGAACCGTGCGGCGGGCCACCTCGTGCTTGAGCAGCGCCAGATCGGCATCGACCATCATCCGGATCAGCTGCTCGAAGCTCACGCGCGGCTCCCAGCCAAGCAGCCGCCGCGCCTTGCTCGCGTCGCCCACCAGATTGTCGACCTCGGCCGGGCGCATCAGCGTCGGATCGATCACGACGTGGTCGTCGATCGGGAGGCCGGCGTGATCGAAGGCGATCTCCAGACAATCACGAACGGAGTGCGCCACGCCCGTGGCCACCACGTAGTCCTGGGGCTCGTCCTGCTGGAGCATCAGCCACATCGCGCGCACGTAGTCACCGGCGAAGCCCCAGTCGCGCTCGGCCTCGAGATTGCCGAGCCGCAGCTTGGCCTCCAGCCCGAGCTTGACCGCCGCCGCGTGCCAGGTGATCTTGCGGGTCACGAACTCGAGGCCCCGCCGGGGAGACTCGTGGTTGAACAGCACGCCGCTGTTGGCGTGCAGGCCGTAGGACTCGCGGTAGTTGACCGTGATGAAGTGACCGTAGGCCTTCGCCACGCCGTAGGGGGAGCGGGGGTAGAACGGCGTCTTTTCGCTCTGCGGCACCTCTAGCACCTTGCCGAACATCTCGCTGGAGGAGGCCTGATAGAAGCGCGCCTCGGGGCATACCTCGCGCATCGCCTCGAGCATGCGCGTGACCCCGGTGCCGGTGAACTCGGCCGTCAGCGTGGGCTGGATCCAGGATGCCGCTACGTACGACATCGCGGCCAGGTTGTAGATCTCCTGCGGGTTGCTGGCCCGCAACGTGTCCACCAGCGAGCGCTGGTCGAGCAGGTCGCCCTGGTGCAGCACGACTCGATCGCGGACGTGCTCGAGCCGGTCGAACTTCTCGGTCGAGGACCGGCGCACCATCCCATGTACCTCGTAGCCCTGCTCGAGCAGGAACTCGGCGAGATATGAGCCGTCCTGGCCGGTGATCCCGGTGATCAGCGCCCGGCGAACGCTCATCGCGCGGCCTCCTGAAGTTCCGTCCCGAGCCATCTGACGGTCTCGGCGATCCCGTCGCGCAGCGGCACCTGGGCCTCCCAGCCGAGCAGGCGCCGAGCCTTCTCGACCGACGGCCAGCGGCGCTGCACGTCGACATCGAAGCTCGGCAGATGGTCGAACTCGAGCTCGGCCGGGTCCCGGCCGCAGGCCTCCCACACGGTGGCAGCGATCTGACTCACGGTCAGCTCCTCCGACGCCGAGATGTTGAAGTCCTGATTCTCGCCGGCGGACGAGGCCATCGCGATCGCGATGCCGTCGGCGATGTCGTCGACGTGCGTGAGCGTGCGGGTCTGGCTGCCCGAGCCGAAGATCTGCAGCGGCAGCTGGCCCGAGAGCACTTTGGAGATCAGATCCGGCACCGCGTGGGCGATGCCCGGCTCATCCACTTCGGGCCTCTCGCCGGGGCCATAGGCGTTGAATGGACGGCAGATCGTGTAGCGCAGGCCATGCTGATCATGGGCGGCGCGAGTGTAGACCTCGCCCGCGAGCTTGGAGAAGCCGTAGGCGGAGCGAGGCATCGGGCACTCGTGCAGGTGCTCCTCCGCGGTCGGGAACTGTGTGGCTCGTTCGAACACCATCGACGAGGAAACGTAGACGAAGCGCTCGATGTCTTGCTCAATCGACGCGCTGACGACCGCGCCGGTGAGGGCGTTGTTGACCGCGGTGAGGGTGTACGGGAGCTTGTGGAAGTTGGCGATCCCGCCCACGATCGCCGCCAGGTGAACGACGTGCGAACAGCCGTCGACGGCCTCGCCGGCGACGTCTGACGCGCGCAGGTCGCCGCCCCTGACCTCGCAGCCCTGGCGCATCCAGTCCGGAGCCGGCCGGTGATCTGCGACCCGGACCTCCCAGCGCTGATCGCGGAGCAGCCGCCGCACGACCGCACGGCCGATCGTCCCAGCGCCCCCGGTTACGAGCACGCGGTTCATGTGGCTTCGCTGACGTTCTCCGCGGCGTCGAGCAGCGCCGCGGACTCCGCGGCGTACATGAACACCTGCGCCGTGCCCAGGGCGTTCCAGGGGTCCACCAGCAGGCAATCGTCGGCGGCCCGCGCTCGGATCTCCCGCAGCGCGCCCTGACCCTCGAACTCGGAATGGTTGGTGGCCACGATCACGACGTCGGCGTCCTGCAGGACCTCCCCGAGCGAAGCGGTCGGAGTGGGCGTGTGGGGGTCGCACACCGCGACGTCGGCCAGCTCGCGCTCGAGCAACCGGATCAGCTTGTGCGACAGCGAGTCGCGCTCGTCGTCGGTGTTGCGCTTGAACGTCAGCCCCAGCACCGCGATCTTGCGCGACGCCAGCGTCCCCACTCGCCGCTTGACCCCTTCAACCAGGAACAGCGGGACTCCCTCGTGGACGCGCGATACCGCCAGCAGCATGCCCGGCGCGTGTGAACGCTCCTCGGAGAAGGCGAAGTCCTTGCGCAGGCAGGTGCCCGCGGTCAGACCCGGCATCGCGATCCCGCCCCGGGGATAGTCGCGATTGATCAGGTCGATGACCTCGAACACGTTGGCCCCGTGGCGCTCGCAGTCCATCATCAGCAGGTTGGGCAGCGCGAACGTGGCGTAACGCAGGATGTTGGTCCAGATCTTGGCCAGCTCCGCCTGGACCGGTGTGGTGCGCTCGATTGGCACGCCGAACACGCTGAACAGCTCGGCGGCACGCTCGGTCGACGCGTCGCCGACGCCGCCGATGATGCACGGAAGCGTCGAGATCTCCTCCAGGAACCGGCCCGCGGCGATCCGCTCGGGCGTATGGGCCACGAACACGTCGCGATCGGCCCGCAGCCCGCGTTGCTTCTCGAGGTAGCCGGCCACGAACTCGGTGGTGCCGGGAGCGATCGTCGAGCGCAGGATCAGCGCGTGTCCGGGGCGCAGCAGCGGCAGGAGGTCGTCGACGGCCGCCCGCACCTGGCTCAGGTCGCTCTCCACATGCGAGAACGACGGCGTGCCGATCGTGATCACGATGTCGTCGGCGACGGCCGCGTCGGCCGCCCGCTCGCGCAGCTCTAGGCGACCGCTGCGCAACACCCGGTTGAGCAGCTCCTGCGTGCCCGCCTCCTTGAACGGCATGCGCCCGGCTCGGATCGAGTCGAGCACCGCGGGGCTGTGGTCGACGCCGAACACGCGCAGGCCGTGGTCGGCGAACGAGAGCGCCAGTGGCAGCCCGACGCGCCCGAGGCCGATCACCGAGACGGTGCGCCCGGTCCCGCCGTTGACTGATACGGCGCCGTCGCTCATCGGGTCGCGGTGGGGTCGCTCACGGTGCGTGTACCGAATCCCCGGCCACGCGGGCTTCGGGCTCGCCGGTCTCGCGCTCGTCGGTGAGCGCGTCGCCCGACACGTCGGCCACGCTCGGCAGCGGCGTCAGCCCGGGCTCGGCGGCGTGGCCCCGGATCTCGCCGTCGAACGCGATCTGGTCCAGGCGGGCGATCTCCCGCTCGCCCTCGAGCCGGGCCGGGTGGCCGGCCGGTAAACCGCGAATCAGTGCCCGGATCCGTTCGCGCAGCTGGAGCGCGAAGTGGGGGGTGGAGGCGCCCATCAGCTGGCGCACATCGTCGATCGTCACGTCACGACCCTCGCGAAGCCGGTCGGGGTGCTCTGCCTGGCTCATTTCTGCGGGACGACCTCCAGCAAATGATCCATCTCCGCCTGCACCGCCACCGAGACCGAGCTCTGGTCGCCGATCACCCAGCCGTGGTTGTACACGGCTGCCGTCGGCCCCTCCTGGGTGTACCCCGGGGTGGCGTAATTCAGGAAGTAGTTCAGCACGGAACTCGGGAGCGTAGACGCATTCTCGACGAGTAGCTGGGGTCCGTAGTCGCCGCTGCCTGACAGCGCGGCTGCCGCTGCCGCATCGAGCGGCCGGTTGGCATTCAGCAGCACGTAGCCGTGGCCGGGGCTGCGCATCGCCCAGCCAAAGCTGCCCGGCACATGGGCGCAGGGCTGGCCGAAGGCGCAGGGTGGATCGCGGTAGGCGGCGAACGCCACCGAGTTGGCCGCCGGGTTGGCGGCCCCGACCCGCTTGACGGTGCCGTAGGGCCGCAGCTGCGCGGCCACACTGTCGGGGATCACCGACGGGGGGCCCAGCACGTAGATGTGCGGGTGCCCGTTCGATTCGAGCGCTTTGCGGGTGGCCTGGGGGACACCCGACTGGTTCACGAACAGCACGGGCTCGCCGCTCTCGGCGGCCCAGCCCGCCGCCGGCATGGCGTAGGCCGGGTTGTCCGCCGCCGCGATCACCACGCTCGCGGACGCCGACCCCCGCGCCGCGGCGGCGAAGTTGTCGATCTCGGCCGCCAGCGTGTACGGATCGCCTCCGGACAGCGCGACGTTGCGCAGCTTGGCCGGCTTGGGCACGTCCCCAATCTGGATCACCTGGGCTCCATTGGCCTCCCCGGATCCCGTCGGCGCCAGCTGGCCCAGCGCGTCGGCGGTGGCCGAAGGAAGCGACGAGCCGCCCGACAGCAGAACCGGTGCTCGGATCGGCGGAGCCATCAGCACCGACGCCGCGATCGCCGCCTGCCAATCGTCGGTGGGAGCGATCGTCACCGCCGCCGGATGGGTCCCCTGGCCCGAGCTGGGATACACCGCCAGCGCCACTCCGGCCGCATCGGCGATCGGATCCCCGCCCGCCACGCGGGTCGTGTTCTTGGTCGCGACGGCTGGGAAGCCGAGCTTCTGACCGGCCTGGGGCGTCTTCGATTGGACGCCGCTGATCGGCCCCTGGCCCGTGATCAGCTGGGTGCCGCCACCACACGCGCTCAGCAGCAGCGACACGCAGCCGCACACGCCGATGACCGCGGTCACGCGGGCGACGACACAGGTCGAAGCGCGCGTGGAGACGCGGGTGGTCTCGAGCTGGTCTGGTGGGGAACTGAGGGCGTCGTCGCGCGTCCAGCCCCGCGAGGATCCCGATGGCGTCCCATTGCGCGCCGCTGGCGTCCCATTGCGGGCTGGAAGTTACCGTGGCGCCTGGCGGGTAGCGCCGGTGAGGCACACCGGCGCCTCTCCAGGTGGCCATTCGGCGACCTGCTCGGTGTACCACACATGGGCGGCGGGCCGAGGCCCTCGACGTTGCACACGGTATGCCTGCTCAACGGCACAAACCCGTGCGATGCCACCGAGGAGCGCAACATTGAACATGTTCCGGGTGCGAAACCGGTTGCGCGGGGCCGGTAAACCGGCCTGATCGCGGGTGGGCACCCCGACCTGCCCGGCCCGAGCCCGGGCATGGTTTTGGCGCCCGGGCTCGAACAAAACACCAACCAGGCACCGGCGCGATCAGCACGTCCGCACGTGGCCGAGATCGGCAAGCGATGAGCGCCGGGGCCTCGATGAATCATGTGTCGCTCGTTGCGATATCGGACGGGACAGGAGACCCAGACGAGGGCGTCCTGCCGCCCCGGCCTTGTGTATATTGCCGCCACGCCTAATCCGTGGGCTACCAAAACCGCGGAGCGGGGGACCCAAAGTTCCCACTGGGGCGAGTCTCGCGGTGGATCCGCGAGAGGCGCAGGCTCTTTTAGCGCCAGCCCGACAGCTAACCCCGCCGGCCGACGAAAGAGATCGACTTGCGGGTACCCCACCTGATCACTCCTGGCATTGCCGTGCTGGCATTGGCGGGTGCGTCCTCGGCCGGCGCCGCCTCGGGCGGGGCCGGGGCGGCAGCCAATGACTCCGGCGGCGCCGGGATAGGCGCGCCTCCGGCTCCGGCCAGCACGCCCACGCACCCGATCGTTCAGGGATCGGTGGCGAAGATCGTCCGGGGCGTCGCCTACGCGCCGTCGCTGGCGCCACCCGCGGTCCAGCGCGCGATCTGGGCCGGCGACCAGATCCGCAAGAAGCCCTATATCTGGGGCGGCGGCCACGCCAGCTTCAAGGCTCGCGGCTATGACTGCTCCGGCTCGGTTTCCTACGTGCTCCACGCCGCGAGCTTGTTGAGCACGCCATTCGATTCGTCCGAGTTCTACTCCTACGGCAAACGAGGGATCGGCCGATGGATCACGATCTACACCAACCCGGGACACGCGTTTGTGGAGATCGCCGGGATCCGGCTCGACACCTCGGCCGAAGCTGACCCCCACCCGCCCCCCGGCTCCGGCCCGCGCTGGCGCCCGCTGTATCTCCACCCGAACGGATTCACGCCGCGGCACCCGAACGGGTACTGACGGTAGAGAGACTGCGGGCGTCCAGCGCGGGCCCGGTGCCTATCGGTCCTCGCCGCGCTGCGCCAGGAACTGGGACCTCTCGGCCAGTCGGTTCGCCCGGCGCAGCTCCGCCTCGCGCATGCGCCGGGCCTCGGTGGGCGTCTCGGCGATCAGGGGTGGCACCGGCTTGGGCCTGAGCTCCTCGTCGAGCGCCACAAACGTGAGATATGCGGTGTTCGTGTGCCGGATCTCGCCCGTGCGGGGATTTTCGGCCTCGACCCGTACCCCCACCTCCATCGAGGTCCGCCAGGCGGCATTGACGGTGGCGCTGAACGTGACCAGCTCAGCCACGCGAATCGGCACCAGGAAGTTCATCCGGTCCATTCCGGCAGTGACCACGCGACAGCGGGAATGCTTGATCGCCGACAGCGCGGCGGCCTCGTCGCACAGTTTCATCACGGTGCCCCCGTGGACGTTGCCGGCGCTGTTGGCGTCCGCGAGCCCCATCCAATGCACGATCTGGGCGCGGGAATTGGAGACCGGCTTGGGCTGCACGGGTCAGCATCCTAGGCTGCGGGCATAACCGGCGCCCGGTGCCGGAGTCGATCCCGGATCCCCACGCTCGGTAGGCTTCATGGGCCAGTCCAGTCACAGTCCAAGGAGGACGCGATGCCGGGCCTTTCCGGGCGCATGTCCACGGTCATCAAAGCCAAGATCTCAAAGCTGCTCGACCGCGCGGAGGATCCCTCGGAGACTCTCGACTACAGCTACCAGAAGCAGATCGAGCTGCTGCAAAACGTCAAGAAGGGGATCGCGGACGTCGTCACTTCGAAGAAACGCTTGCAGCTGCAGGAGCAGAAGCTGCGCGAACAGGTGGTCAAGCTCGACACGCAGGCGCGCCAGGCGCTGGCGGCCGGCAACGAGGATCTGGCGCGGACCGCCCTGGAGCGCAAGAACGTCGTGCAGACGGAGCTGCAGTCGCTGGACACGCAGATCGAGCAGCTGGAGCAGCAGCAGGAGCAGATGACCGCCTCGGAGCAGAAGCTGCGCACGAAGCTGGAGCAGTTCCGCTCCAAGAAGGAAGTGATCAAGGCGCAGTACTCGGCAGCCGAGGCCCAGGTGCGCATCTCCGAGGCCGCCACCGGCGTCGGCGAGGAGATGGCCGATGTCGGTCTCGCGATGCAGCGTGCCCTGGACAAGACCGAGAACATGAAGGCGCGGTCGGACGCGGTGCAGGAGCTCGAGGCGGCCGGCACGTTCGAGGACCTGACCCAGATCGGCCCGGCCGAGGACGACATCGACCGTCAGCTCAAGCAGCTCTCGAGCCAGAGCGAGGTCGATTCCGAGCTCGAGAAGATGAAGGCCGAGCTCGGTTCCGGATCGGCGCCGGCCGGTGAGCTGGGCGCAGGCGGCGGCGAGCCATCCGCCTCGGCCGGCAACCCCGCCGGAGAGCAGGCCCAGTGATCGTCCGCATCGCCACCGAAGGGCAGTACGAGCTGGGCGACGGCGCGGTCGACTCGCTCAAGCAGCTCGACAATCAGGCAGTGGCGGCGTGCGACGCGAACGATGAGCAGCAGTTCAGAACCGCGTTCAACCGGCTCCTGGAGCTCGTGCGGACCGAGGGGCGCAGGCTCGGCGAGGACGAGCTCGAGGGCTCGGACCTGATCCTTCCTCCGCCCGACGTGTCCCTGGGGGAGGCCAAGGAGGAGTTCAGCGGCGAGGGCTTGATTCCCGGCTAGGCTGCTTGCCTCGCGGCTAGGGCTTGCCTCGGGACCGGCGCTCAGCGGGCCGCGGACGCCGTCCACAGCTCCAGGTTCCGGTCGCGGATCTCCACCAGGATGTCCTCGATCCCGTAGGCCAGATCCCAGCTTGGATAATCATGCTTGAACGGGTCGAGGTCGCTGATCCACCACCGGTGATCGCCAATCCGGTTGTCTTCCGCGATGCTCCAGTTCAGCTTCCGGTCCGCGATCCGCTCGCAGGCTGAGATCGCCTCGAGCATCGAGCAATTGCTCCGGCGCCCGCCGCCGATGTTGTAGACCGCGGCCTGGCGGGGGGTGCGCCGAAACGCGTCGAATGCGGTCACCAGATCGCCGGAGTGAATGTTGTCGCGCACCTGCAACCCGTCGTAGCCGTAGACCGTGTAGAGCTCGCCGGTGATCGTGCAGCGCATCAGATACGACAGGAAGCCGTGCAGGCGAGCCCCGGCGTGGTTGGGCCCGGTCAGGCAACCACCGCGGAAGCACACGGTCGGCATCCCGAAGTAGCGCCCGTACTCCTGGACCAGCAGATCGGCGGCGACCTTCGAGACGCCGAACAGCGAATGGGTTGAGCAGTCGATCGACATCGAGGTGTCGATACCGCGCCAGTAGCGATGATCCTCGGGCAGCTCGAGGCGATCGCCCCGCACCTCAAGGGGGAGACAGTTGGGGGTGTCCCCGTAGACCTTGTTGGTGGAGCAGAACAGGAACGGGGCGTCCGGGGCGTGCTGGCGGGTGGCCTCGAGCAGGTTCAGCGTCCCGTTGGCATTGACGCCGAAGTCGGTCTGGGGGTCGGAGGCCGCCCAATCGTGCGACGGCTGGGCGGCGGTGTGAATCACCAGCTCCACCTGGCTGCCGGCCTCGGCGAACAGGCGGTTGACGCCGGCGCGGTCGCGGATGTCGAGGTCGATTGAGCGGAATTCGTCGGCGTGGCTCTGAAGCAGCCGCTGAGTCGTCCGGGCCGTGGAGGCGGACGGGCCGAAGAACTGGGCCCGCATGTCGTTCTCGATCCCGATCACATCGAAACCGAGCTGGACGAAATGGGTGACCGACTCCGAGCCGATCAGGCCACCGGAGCCAGTGACAATGGCTACTGGCATCGCTGGTTCGTGACGTCCCGCCAGCCCGTCAGATCGGGATACCCCATAGCGGGAACCACCGCGTCAGCTCCGGCTCGACCGGGAGCTCGGCCCCGATTTGCGCCTTCAGCACCAGCTCGCGTTCGTTGTCCCGCTGCTGCTCCCCGCCGGCGGGCACGAACGGATAGAACGAGCCGCGCTTGTAGTTGTAGATCCAATACAGGCGGCGCTGCTGCTGGTCCTGGAACGCGAACACGGCGCACAGCACCCGTTCCCCGTAGCCACCGGTCTCGAGTGCGCCGCTGACGGCGTTGATCCCAACCACCAGATCATCGAAGTCCTTGCCCCGGAGGATCAGCCAGCGGAAGCCGTAGGTGTCGTCGGAGGAGTCGACGACCGTGCCGCTGTCCTTGGCGGTCGCCCGCACGACCTCCTCGGTGTCGCGCACGATCGACTCGAAGTCGGCCGTGGCCAGCGGCTGAAACACGATCGCCGCGCTGCCGCGGGAGGTGATGCCGAGCTCGGTCTCGAGCTGAACGTAGGCAGTGCTCATCGCGAACAGCCGGTCCGGCGCCGGACCCTCGAGCTTGCGCTTGCCCGGTGAGTACGTCGAAGAACCCCATCGGCGCGATTATGGCCTACCCGGCGATGCCCAGCTCGGCGTGGCCGGGTGGTGGCCGGTTCTACGCCGTGCCCTGGAGCTGCGCCTCGAGGCGCTGCAACGCCGCAATCCGTGCCTCGAGCGGCGGGTGCGTCGAGAACAGCGACGCGACAGTCTGCTTGGCCTTCGGCGGGAAGATGTAGAACGCGGCCAGCTCGCCGTTGGCCGCGCGCAGGTCCTGCTGGGGGATCTGCTGCATGCCGCCGCTGATCTTGACCAGCGCCGAGATCAGCGCGCTGGGACGCCCGGTGATGATCGCGGAACCGCGGTCGGCGGCAAACTCCCGGTAGCGGGAGAGCGCCTGGAGCAGCACGAACGACACGATGTACACGGCCGCGGATACCAGGATCACCACGAGCCAGCTCGGCCCACTGTCCTCGTCGTCGCCGCCCCAGCCGCCGAACCAGAACCCCATCTGAACGATGAACGAGGCGATCGAGGCGAAGAAGCTCGCGATCGTCATCACCATCACGTCGCGGTTGATCACGTGCGTGAGCTCGTGCCCGAGCACGCCCTCGAGCTCCGCCGGGCTCAGCAGGTCCAGGATCCCGGTGGTGGCGCACACGGTTGCGGTCTTGGGCGAGCGCCCGATCGCAAACGCGTTGGGCATCGAGGTCTCGGCGATTGCCACGCGAGGCTTGGGCAGATTGGCCTGGATGCAGAGCCGCTCGACGATCGCGTGCAGCTCCGGCGCCTCCTGCGGGCTCACCTCCTTGGCGCCCATCGAGTAGAGCGCGATCTTGTCCGACGTGAAGAACTGGACCAGGAACAGGGCCGCGGCGATCACCGCGACCGTCACCGCCCCGGCGCCGGCCGCGATCAGCACACCGATCAGCACCGCGTACACGAGGCCCAGGAGGAACAGCGTGAGGAGCATGCGGGCCTGAAGCCCCGGATCTCGCCCGAAGGAGGTTTTGCGCGCCATGGTTAGGTCTATGTTGGCAGACCGGCTAAGTGGACCGTCAAGGATTCGCGAGAGAAGGCGAAGGGGTGGTTTGGGAGGGGGTGAACGGCGCTTTGGGGTGGTTGATTGCGTCCTTCTCGGCGGTCCGGAGCTGGGCGGGGGCCGGTCTCGGGGGTCCCTCGTCTCGGGGGTCCCTTGGGGGCTTGCGGGTGGGACCGGAAGGCGTGAGAAACCCGCCCCACTGCTCGCGGGCGCCGGTCCGGGGCGGAAACTCACGCATAGGGTGATTTTGTTGCGGGGTAAGCGCTCACCGAGGCGCTTTGGGGCGGGTTATTGACAGCCCCGAGCGCGGCGCGGTCCGTCCGGGCCCCCAGAGGAGCCGGCGCGGCCACGCCCGAGCCCAATCCCGCTCAGCCCTCGGCTCGGTGCTCCCGCTCCCACTCGATCGTCCGCTGCAGGCCGTCCTCGAGGGCCACGGTCGGCTGCCACCCGGTCATCCGCTTCAGCTTGCTGAAGTCGACCCATTGGCGGTCGATCTCGCCGGTCGGGGTGCCGGCGCCCTGGACGTCCGGCTCGACGCCCGAGCCGCCCAGCTCGCAGATCAGGCGAACGACGTCAAGCACGCGGTGCGGCTCCCCGCCGCCGGCGTTGAATGCCTGACCGCACGCCTCGGATCCACGGCCGAGCGCTTCCCAGATCGACAGATATGCTGCCACGGCGTCCTCCACGTACAGAAAGTCTCGCTCCGGGGAGCCATCGGACCGGACCACCGGCGGGCGCCCGGCGAGCACCGCGGCGACGGCCTCGGGCACGAGACGCGAGCCGTTGGTGTCGCCGCCGCCGTAGAGGTTGGCGAACCGGGTGACCGCCACCGGAAGCTTGAAGCTGTGCCAGTAGGAGCGCGACAGCAGGTCGGTGGCGGCCTTGGAGACGTCGTACGGGTACACGGGCTGCAGCGAGAAGTCCTCTCGGTAGGGCAGCTCGGCGTGCGATCCGTAGGCCTTGTCCGAGGAGGCCACGATCACGCGCCCGGCGCCGTGCTGGCGGCAGGCCTCCAGCAGCAGCCAGGTGCCGCGAATGTTCGTCTCGAAGGTGGAGATGGGGGACCGGTTGGCGGTCGGGACGATCGTCTGGGCGGCCAGGTGAAACACGCTCTGGACCTCGTATTCGGCGATCGCCCGGCCGATCAGCCCGTCGGCACACAGATCGCCGTGGACGACGTTGACGTCGCGATCGAGCCCCATCAGACGCAGCGGCGAGCGGGGCGCGTCATCGCGGTGCAACACCGTCACCCGGGCGTCACCGGCAAGCAGCGCCTTGACCAGCCAGCTGCCCAGCAGGCCGTACGCGCCCGTCACCAGGACGGAATGACCCTTTAGTCCCAGAGCTTCCACGGGGCCTGGTCGGCTGACCACATGTCGTTCAGGAGCACGGCGTCCTTGTAGGTGTCCATGCACTCCCAGAAACCCTGGTGGCGGAAGGCACGCAGGTGGCCGGCATCGGCGAGTCGCTCCAGGGGCTCTCGCTCGAGCACCGAGTCTTCGGCCAGGACGTCGAACACTGAGGGCTCGAAGCAGAAGAATCCACCGTTGATCCAGCGCTCGCTGCGGGGCTTCTCGATGAACCCGCGCACCAGTCCGTCGCCGTTCAGGTCGGCGACGCCGAACTGGAGCTCGGGCTGGACGACCGTCATCGTCGCGCGGGCTTGGCGGCTCGCGTGCTCCTCCAGCAGCGCGCCAAGGTCGATGTCGGCGACCCCGTCGGCATAGGTGGCACAAAAACGCTCGTGGAGCACGGTCCCGGCTCGATGCAGGCGCCCGCCGGTAGGGGTGTCGAGCCCCGTGTCCAGACACTCCACGACCGTCCCCGCCGGCCATGGTTCGGTCGCGGCGAACTCTTCGATCATGCTGGCGCGGTACCCGGTCAGCAGCAGGAACCGGCGGAAATCCTGGGCCAGGTAGATCTTCATCACGTGCCACAGGATCGGCTTGCCGCCAATCTCGACGAGCGGCTTGGGAATCGACTGGGTGTGCTCCTGCAGCCGCGTTCCGCGGCCGCCACACAAGATCGCGACGGTGGGCAGCACGGCGACGGATTATCGGATATTCGGGAGAAAGCAGCCGTCAACCCGCCCTAGCCCACGCTTTCGCGGTCACCTAAAGTCCCCCGCGATGCAGCCGGAGATACACGTGCTGGGAATCTCGCTGAAGACGTTCGGAATCGTGTTCGCGTGCGGTTTTATCGCGGCGGGCGCGATCCTTTACCGGCGGCTGCGAGAGCTGGGAAAACCCCCGGATTACGCGTACGAGATGGCGTTCGCCGCGTTGGTCGGAGGGCTGGTCGGCTCGCGGTTGTACTACGTGATCCAGAACTACAGCCTGGTCAAGCACGATCTGCTCGGCAGCCTGTTCTCGGGCTCTGGCCT
The DNA here is from genome assembly GCA_963803475.1 of uncultured Solirubrobacterales bacterium. Taxonomy (GTDB): domain Bacteria; phylum Actinomycetota; class Thermoleophilia; order Solirubrobacterales; family Solirubrobacteraceae; genus Palsa-465. Next base: position 168,099 of record CAWDMR010000012.1, on the reverse strand, counting down.
GGTGTGGTACGGCGGGGTGATCGGGGGCGCGATCGCGGTGGTGGCCTGGGCCGCCTGGCGCGGAATGCTGTCCCTGGCGCTGCTCGACCTAGCCTGCGTGCCGCTGGCGATGGGCTACTCCATCGGCCGCATCGGCTGTCAGCTGTCGGGCGACGGCGACTACGGCAAGGTGTCGAGCCTGCCGACCGCGATGAGCTACCCCCACGGAACCGTGCCCACCCCTCCGGGTGTGACCGTGCTTCCGACGCCAATCTACGAGACGCTATTGATGGGCCTGGTCGCCTGGTGGCTGTGGCGCATGCGGGACCGATTTCGGGCCGGCGCCCTGTTCGCCTGCTACCTGGTTCTGTCGGGGACCGAGCGGCTGCTGATCGAGTTCATCCGGCGCAACCATCGGGTTGCGCTGGGGTTGACCGTGCCGCAATTCGAGAGCATCGCGCTGCTGGTGATCGGGACGGTGTGGCTGCTGCTGCTGGCCCGGCGCGGCGGTGTCCGACACGCGGGCCGCGGCGCCGCGATCGCGCCGGCATAAATCTTTAGAAAAAACGCTAAAGGTTTCCGACGAGCTGCCGATAGAACCATCGGGTGCGTGCTACGCGAGCATACGCGGCGGGCTTTGGGACGGCCGGATCGCTGCTGGCCGGGGCCGCGATTCTGTTCGTGCTCGCCAGCGCGGTCGTGTCGTTCCGCGGCTGGCCCCAGGTGGGTCAGGAACCCGCGCCCGCCAGCGTCGTGGTCAAGCCCACCAACCTGGCCACCGTCTCCAGCGCCGCCGTCAAGCGACTCGCGGCCGCGGTTGCCACGCGTGCGGCCGTGACCGGGACACACCGCGCCCCGGCGGGCACAACGACGCCCGGGGGCGCCGGCGCCCGCGCGCACACGCTCACGTCCGCCGGCGCACCGGTCAGCAGCGGCGGCGGACATTCGACCCCGACCGCACAGCCGAGCGGGGGAGGAGGGGGAGGTTCTGCGTTAGAGCGGCCCGGCCCCGTCCCGCGGAATTGTCGGCTCCGTGGGCCAGGCCAGCGGCTCGCTGGGCGGGACGGTCTCCGGTAGCGGCGCCAACCTCGGATCGACCGTCGGCGGGGTGACAAATGGGTTGGGTCAGCAGGCGCACACGGTCAGCCCGCCACTGGGCGGAGTTCTCAGCGGCGCCGGGCACACGCTCGGCAACACGATCCAGGGTGCCACCGGCGCCGCCGGATCGGTGCTGTCCAATACCGGCCAGGCCGTGAGCGGTCTGCTCGGCGGCCTCAAGCACTAGAGCGAGGCGGACGGCCCGGACCGCCCTCGCGCCCGAGCGCCTGCATGATGAATCGGAGACTCACGGCCTGAAGCTCGTGGTCGTGCTGCACCGAGCGGTGGTGGCCTCCGGGCACCGCGACCAAGCGGCTGTGGGGGTGGCTCAGCCGCCTCGCCAGCTCGCGCGAGTGCTCGACCGGAACCTGCTCGTCACCCTCGGCATGGAGGAGCAACACCGGCGCCGGCACGACCGCGACCGCTTGGTGGAGGTCGTGATCCGCCAGGAACGCGTCGAGAGCTTCGGCGTCGGCGTCGAACGAGAACAGCCTGGCGGTGAGCGCGCGTCGCAGGCCCTCGGCGCTGGCCGGGCAGATCGCCACCACGGCGCTCGCCTGGGTCGCAGGTGCGGCCAGGACCGCCAGATACCCGCCCATGCTCGAGCCCCGCAACGCGACCGGCGCGGCTGGATCTCCGATCGCGCGGCGCATAACGGCGGTGATCGCGACGATGTCGTCCACAACCCGTCCATCCATCGGCCCGGTGCTCTCGCCGTGGCCGCGCTGATCGAACGCGATCGCCGCGAGTCCCAAGGGCAATGCGGCCCGAGCGAAGTCGTAGTGGCTCTCCTTGCAGGAACCGGCGCCGTGCAGGATCACGATCCCGCCCCGGGGCGGCCCCTGCGGGGGCAGCCACAGCGTGTACGCCAAACCCTGCCAGGCCGCGGTCTCGGCCGGGAGCACGGGCGTGATCGTCCGGGTGCGGCGCATGCCGCGATCATCTCACCAATCGAGTGCATGGCATGATCGCGTCCGTGACCTTGACCGCGCCCTCGATCTCGCACGTGTACCCCCACGGAACCCGGGTCAACGCGCGCGGACGGCTCGAGATCGGCGGTTGCGATGCCGTTGAGTTGGCACGCGAGTTCGGCACCCCCGCGTACATCGTCGCCGAGGACGATCTGCGCCGGCGGGCACGGGCGTTCGTGGAGGCACTCGCCTCCAGACACGCCGACTGCGACGTGCTGTTCGCGTCCAAGGCGTTCTCTGCACCGCCGTGTACCGGCTGCTCGCCGAGGAGGGACTGGCCTGTGACGTCGCCTCGGGCGGGGAGCTGGCGCTGGCGCTCCGGGCCGGATTTGACCCCGGACGGATCTACCTCCACGGGAACGCGAAATCAAGCGCTGAGCTGCGCCAGGCCCTGGACGCGAGTGTCGGTCACGTGGTGCTGGATTCGGTCGATGAGATCGAGCGGCTCGCATCGATCGTGGGTGCGCGCGCCGCGCGACAGCGGGTCCTGATCCGCATCACCCCGGACGTGGCGGGCGATACACATCGGGCGATCTCCACCGGCCAGGCCGATTCCAAGTTCGGCTTCTCGATCGCGGAGGCGGCCGCGGCGATCGAGCTGGTGCGCGCCAGCCGGCACCTCGAGTTGGTCGGGCTGCATTTCCACATCGGCTCGCAGCTGTTCGAGCTGGAGCCATTCCGCGCCGCGGTGCGGGCGATCGCGGCACTGGGCGAGTTTCCGGTCTACAACCTCGGCGGCGGACTGGCAGTTGCCTACACGGCGGCGCAGCAGCCGCCTTCGGTCGCCGACTACGTCGAGGCGGTCGTGAACGCCGTGCACGAACATCTGGGGGCGGACAAACGGCTGCTGCTGGAGCCGGGACGTGCGCTGGTGGCGAACTCGACGGTCACGCTGTACACGGTCGAGACCGTCAAGCGCAACGTCTCGACCTGGGTGGCGGTCGACGGTGGCATGTCGGACAACCTGCGACCGATGCTGTATGGCGCGGCCTACGAGGCGGTGATCGCCGACCGCCCGCTGGCGGCGCCAACGGAGCGCTGCCACGTGGCGGGCAAGCACTGCGAGTCAGGCGATGTCATCGTGCGAGACGCCGCCCTACCGGCTCCCGCGCCCGGTGACGTGCTCATCACCCCGGTCACCGGTGCCTACGGCTATTCCCTGGCGAACAACTACAACGGGATTCCGCGCGCTCCGGTGGTGTTCTGTCGGGGTGGGGAGGCGCGGGTCGTCGTTCGTCGTGAGACCTACGATGACCTCGCGGCGCGAGATGTCTGAGGCGTCGTTCCGGGTTGGACTGCTCGGCCATGGGACCGTGGGGCGGGCGTTCGCCGAGCTGCTGCCCCAGCACGCGGGGCGGATCGAGGTCCTGACCGGGCTGCGCCCTGAGCTGTGCGGAGTGCTGACGCGTAGCCAGGGATCGTTCGAGGAGCTGCTCGAGCGCGCGCAGTTGATCGTGGAGCTGATTGGGGGCATCGACCCGGCGCGGGAGTATGTGCTGCAAGCCCTGCGCGCGGGCCGGCACGTGGTGACCGCCAACAAGCAGCTCCTGTCCCAGCACGGCGAGGAGCTATGGGAGGTGGCGCGCCAGGAGCGCGTCCAGCTGCGCTTCGAGGCCGCGGTAGCCGGCGTGGTGCCCGTCATCCGTGTCGTGCAGGAGTCGCTCGCCGGGGCGAGGATCGATCGCGTCCACGGGATCGTGAACGGGACCACGAACTTCATCTTGACCGAGATGGCCAGGACCGGCATGACCTTCGCCGCCGCGCTGGCCGAGGCGCAGCGGCTCGGCTATGCCGAAGCCGACCCCTCCGAGGACGTCGACGGCCGCGACGCCGCCGCCAAGATGGCGATCCTGGCGCGGCTGGCGTTCGATACGCCCGTTCACCTGAGTCAGGTCCGCTACGAGGGCATCGAGCACATCCAGCCCGACGATCTGGAGTATGCGCGCGAGCTGGGACTCGGCCTGAAGCTGATCGGAACCGCCGAGCGAATCGACGGCGGGCTCTCCGTCAGGGTGCACCCGGCGTTCCTGTACCCGGCCCACCCGCTGGCGTCGGTGGGCGGCCCGTTCAACGCGGTAACGGTGGAGTCAGAGGCGATCACGGAGATCACCATGTCCGGACCCGGCGCCGGCGGCCCGCAGACCGCGACGGCTGTGCTCGGCGACGTGATCAGCGCGATGATCCCGCCCGCCTCGACGCCCCCGACGACCGGCCGGTTGGAGATCGTGCAGGATGTCGTGTCCGCGTTCTACCTGCATCTCGAGGTGGCCGATGAGCCAGGCGTGCTGGCCAAGGTGGCACAGCTGCTGGCCCACGAGTAGGTGTCGGTCAAATCCGTGGTCCAGAAGGGCCTGGGAGACCAGGCGCGCCTGGTGATGGTGGTCCACCCGGTGCTGGAGTCGCGATTCGCGGCCGCGATGGAGCGGATCGCCGGCCTCGATGTTCTGCGCGCGCCGCCGCGAGCCATCCGGGTGCTCGAGGAGGAGTTCGGATAGGGTCCGCGTCCGTGCGGGCCATCCAGATCACCGATCTCACCGGGCCGGACTCCGCCCTGAAGCTGGCCGACCTGCCCGAGCCGGCCGCGTCGCACCTGATGACGCCGGGCAAAGGCGTGGTGGTGGACGTCAAGGCGGCCGGCGTGTCGTTCCCCGAGGTGCTCCAGACCCGTGGGGAGTATCAGGTCAAGCCGCCGCTGCCGTTCGTCCCCGGCAGCGAGGTGGGTGGCGTGGTGCGAGAGGCCACCGCGGGCGCCGCGTCAAGCCCGGCGACCGTGTGGCCGCGTTCTGCATGCTGGGCGGCTTTGCCGAGGTGGCGGTGGCGCCGGAGCACCTCTGCTTCGAGCTGCCCGACGAGCTGGACTTCGATCAGGGTGCGAGCCTGGTGCTCAACTACCACACGGCGTACTTCTGCCTGAAGCTGCGCGGCCGGTTGGCCGAGGGCGAGACCGTGCTGGTGCACGGCGCCGCGGGCGGCGTGGGCAGCGCATCGCTGCAGGTCGCCCGGGGACTGGGCGCCCGCACGATTGCAGTCGTCTCCAGCGATGAGAAGGAGCAGGTCGCGCGGCAGGCGGGTGCCGACGAGGTGCTTCGCTCCGACGGGCCCTGGAAGGATCAGGCCAAGGACATCTCAGACGGCGGCGTCGACATCGTCATCGACCCGGTCGGAGGCGATCGGTTCACCGACAGCCTGCGCTCGCTGCGCGAAGGTGGCCGGCTCGTGGTGGTCGGCTTCACCGCCGGGTCGATTCCCGAGGTCAGGGTCAATCGGCTGCTGTTGAACAACGTCGACGTCGTGGGCGCCGGCTGGGGCGCGTTTGTCATGTCCAAGCCGGAGCTGACCGCCCAGGTCGGCGCGGCCATCAATGAGCTGATCGGCCAGGGCTTCGTGCGACCCGTGGTGGGCGCAAAGTTCCCCCTCGAGCGCGCCGCCGAGGCGCTGAACGCTGATCGACCGCCGCGAGGCGACCGGCAAGGTGGTGCTGGAGCTCTAGGCCGCGCGGCGGTCTTCCGGCGCACGCGGCAGCGTGATGCTGACCGGGCCGTCGTCGCCGATCTGCGGCGTCGGCCGGCCCCGCTCGATCCGCCGTCGCTCCGTGCGTGCCACCAGATCGAACGATCTCGTGTTCCAGCCCCGGGCCACCGGACCCGGAGTGAGCCGGCGAGCGGCGCGGACCGCGGCCACGGTTGTGCGGAACGCCGTCGCCTGTGCCGCGTGAGTACGGGATGCCGTACAGCTCGCGGACCCGCGGCGGCAGGCTGCCGAGCATCAGCAGGTCGTGCACGCGCTTGCCCGGCTGATGCAGCCGGGGGAGCGGAATCTCGAACGCGGTGGCGTAGCCGATGTGGCGCGCCTCGTGGGTCAGGTACATCTCGTCGCTGGCCAGCTTGGCCTCGAAGTAGGCACGGAACTCCGGGTAGCCCCGCGGCACCTCTTCGCGAGGCAAGCCGAACAGCTCGCCGAACCGGATGTAGTCATGCCACAGCGCGTTGCGTTCGCGAGCCCGACAGCTCGGCGACGAGCAGCTCGTAGAAGTACTGCGCGGAGTCCGCGATCACCGCCATTGTCCACAGCATCAGCTCGGGATCGAACGCCGAGTACGGAGTCCCCCTGGGGGTGATGCCGGCGTCCTCGGGCAGCGTCCCGGTCACGCGCTCGTGCAGCCTGTGGACATAGGCGAGCACTTGGTCGGCGTCGGCCGTGTTGCCGAAGAAGATCCGCTCGAACGCCTTGCCGGTGTGAGCGAGTCGCTTGAACGGCGTCAGCTTGGCGTACGAGTGTTGGCTGGTGCCGACGTAGTTGAGCGGCATCAGCGCGCCGATGCACAGCGCCCGCTGGCCGTACAGCAGCCCCACGAGATGCTCCTCGTGCACGCGCCGGAGCAGCGACCCACCCCTGGGGAAATAGCCGGAATCGTTCCGCATTACCGAAGTCTGGAGGCGACCGTTCCAGATCGTATCCCAGGAATGGGAAGCGTTAGCGTTCACGGCCCATGGGGCTGATCGAGCGCTATCGAGAGCGGCTGCCGTTCGCCGCCGAGGATCCCGTCGTGTCGCTGAACGAGGGCTCGACGCCGCTCGTGCTCGCGCCGCGACTGTCCGAGCGAGCCGGGGTCGAGGTGTGGCTGAAGCTCGAGGGCGCCAACCCGACCGGCTCGTTCAAGGACCGGGGAATGACCTGCGCGGTGTCCGCGGCGGTGCGGGAGGGAGCGGAGGCCGTCATCTGCGCCTCGACCGGGAACACCGCCGCCTCGGCCGCCGCCTACTCGGCTCGAGCCGGGCTGCGCGGCGTGGTGATCGTGCCCGAGGGCAAGATCGCGGCCGGCAAGCTGGCCCAGGCGCTGATGCACGGCGCCCGGGTGGTCGCGCTGCGCGGGAACTTCGATCAGGCCTTGAAGCTCGTGCGAGAGCTGGCCAGCCGTCACCCGGTGTCGCTGGTGAACTCGGTCAACGAGTTCCGCATCGAGGGCCAGAAGACGGCCGCGTTCGAGGTGGCCGAGGCCCTGGGCGGCGACCTGGATGCGCTGTGCATTCCGGTGGGCAACGCCGGCAACGTCACCGCCTACTGGCGGGGGTTTCGCGAGGTGGGCTGTCAGCCGCGCATGCATGGCTTCCAGGCCGCCGGCGCCGCGCCGCTCGTACACGGGGCGCCGGTCGCGCATCCGGAAACGGTGGCCAGCGCGATCCGGATCGGCAATCCGGCCCGCTGGGAGGAGGCGATGGACGCGATGACTTCGTCGGGGGGCGCCGTGAAGGCCGTCAGTGACGAGCAGATCCTCGATGCCTACCGCTTCCTGGCCGCGCACGAAGGCGTGTTCTGCGAGCCGGCCTCGGCCGCCTCCGTGGCCGGTCTGCTGGCGTACGGGGTTCCCGGCGCGCGCGCGGGTGGTGTGCGTGCTCACCGGTCACGGGCTCAAGGATCCGCAGACCGCGCTCAGCCAGGCCGGCGCGGTCATCCCGTGCCAGCCGAAGCTGGCAGACATCGAGCGCGCGGTGCTGGGATGACGCTCGGCCGCAGGCGCCTGGTGCGCGTTCCGGCCTCCTCCGCCAATCTCGGGCCGGGCTTCGACGTGCTGGCGGCGGCGCTGTCGTTGCACCTCGAGCTGGAGGTGGTGGAGACCGGTGCGTTCTCGGTGATCAGCGATCTCGACGTTCCGGCCGACCGCAGCAATCTCGTCGTCCGCGCGTTCGAGCGCCTGCACCCAAGCGACGACTTTGAGTTCCGGATCTCGTCGAAGATCCCGCTGTCCGGAGGCCTCGGGTCGAGTGCGGCGGCGATCGTGGCCGGGCTGATGGCGGCCGATCACCTGTTCGAGCTCGACGCGGATGTGCTGGCGCTCGCGAGCGAGCTCGAGGGCCATCCCGACAACGTGGCGGCGGCGCTCGAGGGCGGCCTGGTGATCTGTGAGGCCGGCCGCGTGCACCGATTCGAGCCTCCGCTCGGACTCGAGTCGGTACTCGTCGTCCCCGACGAGCGCGTACCCACCGCGGCGGCCCGCGCGGCGCTTCCCGCCACCGTGTCGATGCTCGATGCCGTCTACAACCTGTCGCAGGTGGCGACGCTGGTGCGCGGGTTGTGCTCAGCCGATTGGGAGTTGATCGCCGCCGGCCTGGGTGACCGTCTGCACCAGCCCCGCCGCGCGCATCTGTATCCGCGCTCAGCGGCGCTGCTCGAGCGCGTTCGCGAGCCGGATATCGGTGCGCTGGGCGCCACCATCTCGGGAGCCGGGCCCGCGGTTCTGGTGTGGTCCTACTACGAGCAGACCGGCCGCGTGGTCGACGCGCTGACCCGTGAGACGGAGGGATGGGCGAGCGTGATCCGGGTCCCGTTCGAGTCCCAGGGCGCGGACGTGCGGGGGATCTGAGCCCTGCCGGCGGTCCGCGGGCCGGCGTGCTAGGACACGGCCGGCTGCGACTCTCCCAAGAGGGGTGCGAGCCGGACGCGGGCGTCCTCGAGCGTGAGCCGGCGCAGCAGGTCGTCGGCGATGTTCAGGTAGTCGACCGCCAGGTCTGGGCGGTAGTCGAGGATCGACACCGCTCGCTCGGCGGACTCGGCGTACGCGATCGAGGCCCGGACGGTGGTGTCGAACAGCTTCTCGCCGAAGTGCTCTCGCAGCGAATCGAATGCCTCCCGTGAGTGGCGGGTGCGCATGTCGGCGATGTTGAGCACCACCCCCAGCCATTCGAGCCCGGGATTGAGACTGTCGCGCGCGAGCTCGATCACCTCGAGCGCCTGCTCGACTCCCTGGAGCGCGAAGTACTGCGCCTCGGCGGACAGCAGTGCGTGGTCCGACGCGACCAGAGCGTTGACGGTGAGCAGGCCCAGGGCCGGCGGGCAGTCCACCAGGATCAGGTCGTAATCGTCGGCGAGCTCGGCGAGCGCCTTCTTCAGCGTCAGCTCTCGCCCCATCTTGCCGCCCAACAGCAGCTCGGCCTCGGCCAATCCCAGGTTGGCGGGGATGATGCCGCCGTGCACCGCGTCGCGCACGTCGGCCTGGCCCGAGAGCACGTCGGCGATGGTCGGCTCCGCCTCCGGATCGACGTCCAGGTAGTCAGACAGGTTGCCCTGAGGATCCAGGTCGACGGCGAGCACGTTCAGCCCGACGCGGCGGAACACGTCCGTGAGCGTCCTCACCGCCGTGGTCTTTCCGGTGCCGCCCTTCTGCGACAGGACTGCGATCGTGGCCATCCGGGCGCCACTATAGAGCGTGCCCGGTGGTGCTAGGAGGGGGCCGGTCGCACCGCGACGCGCCAGGTCTGACCTGGCGAGCGCGGCAATCCGGTCGTGAGAATCAGTTCGTGGTCGGGGTGCGATCGGCCGAGCGGCTGTAGCGCATCCCGGAGATCGCGGGAACGTCCACGAAATGCAGGTGGTGACGCCCGATCACGATCTCGTCGGCATCGGCCAGCGTGCTCCACTCCACCCGCTCGCCGTTGACGAACACCCCGTTGAGGCTGCGGTCATCCAGCACCCGGAGCCCGTCCGGCTGGCGGACGACCAACGCATGACGCCTCGAGACCGTCGGGTCATCGAAGCGGATATCGGCGGCCAGGCTGCGGCCGATCCGGGTCCATTCACGCTGGAGCGCGAACGCCACCACCTCGCCGTCCGGCGTGCGGTAGGCGATGTACTGCCCTGGCTCTTCGATGCTGTCGCGCAGCTCGTCCAGCCAGGCCTGGTCGTCGACATCTGACGTGACGTCGACCACCGTAGCCTGCGCGGTCGTGAACAGTGAGGCCCTCACGAACTCCTTGCCCCCGCAGTTCGGACACGTCGGAAGCTCATCCACAGCATCCAGCGATACCGGGTAGTCGCAGTCCGTGCATCGAAACGTTCCGGTCCCCGCAACGTTGCCCGACATCCAAGCTTTCATCTGGGGCACACTCCTTTACGACCCGACAGACCTCAGCCGAGTCGTCTAATGGGACCGCTTCATCATAGCCTGCACGTCAAAGCGCTCGTATAGCCCCCGGGGGTGAAAAAGCACCGCTAATTGGATCATTTTTCTTCACGTTTGCCGCTCTACTTTCTGAAGTAATGGACATTCGTATGAGGCGATGTTCGCAATGTGAACGGCTTCCGGGCCCCGGCAGGAACCCTCGCGCACCCGCCGAAACAGGCATTTCATGGCTCGCGCCCTGCGCACCATCCTGGATCTCGAGCTGGCTCTGATGCGCCGTGGAGTGGGCGAGCTGGCCGACGATCGCGAGCGCTGCGCCCACTGCCAGCGCACGCCTCTGGTCGGGGAGCGCATGTACAGCTACGAGTCCGGGGCGGCACTGTGCGAGCTGTGCCGCGCACTCCATCGGGAGGCGCCGTTGGGCTGGAGCCTCGTGCATGGTCCCGAGTTCGGCCACACGATGCGGATCACCGACCGTCGCGCCGCCGCCCGGGCCGGCGGCGGCCCTGGATCGGCTGACTGACGCGCTTGCTTAACCCGTTTCGGACGATGGCGCCATCGGTGGCATGCGAGAAGGTGATCGAGGCTCATGGTCGACGACAGCGCTAAGGATCGCGAAGCCACGGCCGCTGAGGTCGGGTCCGACGAGCCGCGGACCGGCTGAGGGGTCTTCGCCCAGCCGTGGGCGGCGGATCCTTGTGCTCGTGTTGATCTGGGTCACGACGGTACTGGCCGTTTTGGGGATCTTCGCCGTGTGGGCCAACCGCCAGCTCCTCAACCCCAACAACTGGGCGAACACCAGCGGGAAGCTGCTGGAGAACGCCGACGTCCGCAACGGGATCTCCAACTACCTAGCGAATCAAATCCACGCCAACGTGAATGGCTCCCGGCTCAAGGCCGTACTGCCGCCACTGCTCCAACCACTCGCCGCCCCCGTGGCGGCGGCGGTACAAAATCTCGCGGTCGCCGGCGCGCAGCGTGCGCTGAACGACCCAACCGTTCAGACGATATGGAAGGACGCCAACCGCGTCGCGAATCAGACGTTCGTGAATATCGTCAACGGCGGCAAGGGAAATGTGCACATCAGCGGGGGCGCGGTGACGCTCGACCTGTCTGCGCTGGTCACGGACCTCACGAATCGCCTTGGTCTGCCCAACCTCGCCTCCAAACTTCCGCCCTCGGTGGGGCACCTGAAGATTCTCAAGTCAAATCAGCTCGCGCTCGTCCAAGACATCGGAAGTGCGCTGAAGGATCTAGCGTTGCTGCTGACGATCATCGTCCCGCTCCTGTACGCGCTCGCGATCCTCCTCGCGCATGGGCGGCGACGGCGCACGCTGATGAACGTCGGGTTCGCCATCGTAGTCGCCGGCGTGCTCGTCCTCGCCGCCACCGCGATCCTCAGGCCGGCGGTCGTCAACTCGCTGGTCAAGGTCGACGCGAACAAGCCCGCGGGCAACGCCGTCGTGTCGATTGCAACCTCGATGCTGACCGAAATCGCCGGTGCGTTTGTGTTCGTCGGCGTCCCGCTGATCGTCGCTGCGTGGTTCGCGGGCCCCGCGCGCCTCGCCGTGCGCGGTCGCCGTGCCATCGCACCGTTCCTGCGCGATCAGCCCGTGGGGACGTTCGCGATCGTCACGGTCGTGATGGCGCTGATCTTCATCTGGGGTCCGATCCCGGCCATGCACCGACTCGCGGGAATCATCGTCTTCCTCGTGCTCGCTCTGGTCGGCGCCGCGGTGCTGCGCCGCCAGACCGCCGCCGAGTTCCCTGACGCGGGTCGGCCCGTACCCGCCGCCACCGGCGCGGGAACACCCGCGTAACCCTCCGCGCTTGCCGCAATAGCTCCCGACGCCCGCCTTACAATGGCCCCCCGTGGATCCGATCACGGTGTCGACGACGATTGCCAAGTCGCGCGAGCAGGTGTTCGAATACCTGGCCGACATCGCCAATCACGCGGAGTTCACCGACCACTATCTCGTTGACTGGCACCTCACGCGTGAGGACCCGTACGGCAAGGGCGCCGGGGCGCGGTTCCGGGTCAAGGCTCCGCTCAGCCGGTTCTCGTGGGCCGACGTGACGTTCGCCGAGATCCAGCCTCCGTTTCGGATCGTCGAGCGGGGACGGGGAGGCAAGTACAACCGGATCCGGATGCTGGGCACCTACACGCTGTCGCCAGGCGCAGGCGGCACCACGAAGGTCGAGTACACACTGGAGACCCTGCCGGTGATGCTCTCGGACCGGTTGCTGGAAGCGCTCGGCGGGCGTGCCTGGAGCCGCCGTCAGGCGGCCAAGGCGATGCGGCGGCTGCGCACGATCCTCGAGGAGGGACGGGGACGCGGGCGCAAGGCCACGATCGCGGGACGCTGAGAATCGGCGGCCGCGGTCCGGGTAGACTTGCGCGCTCTGTGCCCGCCGTATTCGCCCTTTCCGCCCGGAGAACGCTGCTCGCACTGGCTGCCGCGGCGGTCGCGATCGGCGCAGGCGCGTGCGGCCAGGTATCGCACCCAACCTCGGTCGACGGCGAGGGGGAATACGTGGATGCGGGCCCGATCACCTACCAGGTCCAGCTGTCGCGCGAGCTCAATGCCTACTCGACCGAGGACAGGGAGTATTTGAACGGAGCCTCCGGCGGAGCGCCCGGAGCTGATCAGGAATGGTTCGGCGTGTTTCTGTGGGCCAAGAACCAGACCCACGCGAATCAGACCACGAGCGATACGTTCGACATCATCGACACGCAGGGCAACCGGTACTACCCGGTGCCGGTAAATCCGCAGGTGAATCCGTTTGCCTGGACCCCACAGACACTGGCGCCGCTGGGCACCCAGCCGAGCCCTGACAGCCCCGCGAGCTTCGGCCCCACCCAGGGCGAGCTGCTGCTGTTCAAGCTCAACACCTCGATCTACTCCAACCGGCCGCTGACGCTCCAGATCTACGCCCCCGGTCAGGCGCATCCGTCTTCGGTTTCCCTCGATCTGTGACGGACGACGACCGTTGGCGCCGGGTGCAGCCGCCAAGCAGCGGTCCTTCGGCTCCGCCCGACATGCGGTTCAACCCCCTGGCGACGGGGATCGGCGTCTTCGCCGCCGTCGCGATCCCGATCGTCGTGGTCGGCTATACCAGGGCGGCCGGGGCGAACATCACGATCATCGCCATCGGAATCGCGGTGGGGCTGGTGGCCGGGGTGATCGCCGGGGTGTGGGTCGCGCACCGCGACGGCGAGATCTGGCGCGGACCGCAGCTCTAGCGTTTCGGCTGGCCGTCGTCATGCTGGGCGTGGTCGCGCCGGCCGCACTCGCCAACTGGGACCGGCCGTTCCGGTTCTCCTCGCCGTTCTCGCTCGACGTGCTGGCGCCCCAACTGTCGGTCTCCGCCGCCGGCGTGGCGGCGGTCGGGTTCGGCGTCCAGGACTCCGACCACCCATCCGTATCAACCGCGTTCGCGAGCTGGCGGACCGCTGCCGGCCGCTTGTCGGGTCCGCGGCGCGTGCCGGCGGCAAAGCAGGTGCTCGATCTGGCCTTCGAGGGACCGGGGCTGGATTTGCTGACCGGAACCAGTCCGCGAGGCCAGGCCTGTTGCAGTGCCGCCGAGGTGCTCCGGATGTCCCCCGACGGGCGGTTCGGGCACCAGCGGACACTCGTCACAGGACTGACCGGCCCCGCCGCCGGTCGCCTGGTACCGCTGCCGAGCCGGCTGCTCGCCGCAGTCGCGACCGACCGGGGGGTGTGGGTGGCGCAGACCGCGCCGTCCGGGCGATTCGGGGCGGTGCACGTGTTAACTGCCGCCGATGCCCGCCCGAACGCGGTGCAGGCGGCGGCCCTGGCCAACGGCGGAGCGATCGTCGCCTGGACCCAAACCGATCGCCGGAGCTCGACGCCGCGCCGCATCTACGTGGCCGCCGGGACCGTGCGCCAGGCACCCGGCCCGGGCCGGCCCGTGCTGAGCGTCGCGAGCGGGCATCGCATCGATGAGCTGGCGCTGGCAGGCGGCCCCGGCCCGCCCACGCTGGCCTGGATCGAGAGCTGGTACGACCGCCACGGTGTCTACCAGTCGCGGGTCGGCGCGGCCGATCTGACGCGAAGCGTCCGGCCGAGATGGTTCGCCACGCGCGGGCTGATCGCGTCCGGCCTGTCGCTGGCCGGCGATGGGGGTGGCGACCGGCTGCTGGCGTGGAAGACGTGCGACGTGGCCGGCGCGTGCTCGGTGCGCGAGCTGGTGCGACGAAGCGGCCGGCGCTTCGGGACGGCCGCGCGCCTGGCAACGATCGATGCCGCGGCGGCTCCGGCCGCGAGCCTGGCCTCGAGCGGCGACGGGCTGGTGGGCTGGATCGATCGGGGTCACGTGTTCGCCGCCGCGCTGCGGGCGCGCGCGACCCGGTTCGGCTCGCCGCACACGGTCTCGAGCACCAACTACGCGGCCAACCTGGCGCTCGGGTTCGGGCCGCGCCGGGAGGCGATTGCCGTGTGGTCGCAGGGCACGCTGGCGCCGGACGTCATCGGCGCGGTGTACCGGCTGGGTTAGATGGTTGATTCCGCGACCCCGCGTGCCGGATGAATCCGGATGATCGGCGCCCCGGCCGCCGTGATGGAGGTTTTGGTTCATGGTGAACACAAATCCCCATCACGCCCGGCGTCGGATCGGCGTCCTCGGACTCGCCAATACCTCCAGGTGCGTCCATGACCGGCCCCCCACCCCGAATCCACCGGCCCCCACGCGGCGTGGAACCAACCATCTAGACGCCAGCACGGAAGGATCCCGCCGGATTCGGAGTCCTCGGCCGGGTACGGCAAATTCGTCCAGGAGGCTCTATGAAGACTGTCCGCGCGCGATGGGCATCGTCGCTGGTGCTGGCCGCCGTGCTCGTGGCCGGATGCGGGAGCAGCAGCTCGAGCTCGACCAGCAGCTCGTCGAGCGCCGCCGCGGCCGCCCCCGCGACGACGCACAGCACCACCACCAAGGCGGCGAGCGGTTCGCCATCGGGGGCCAAAGTGGTGCTCATCTCCACCAAGTCCGAGAAGAAGCTCGGCATGATTCTCGCTGCCGGGCAGCGGAAGCTGACCGTGTACCTGTTCGAGGCGGACAAGGGCGGGAACTCGGCGTGCTCGGGCCCTTGCGCGCACGCCTGGCCCCCGGTGATCGGCAGTCCCAAGGCCGGCAGCGGTGCAGTCAGCTCTGACCTGGGCACGATCACGCGCCCTGATGGGATCACCCAGGCGACCTACAAGGGCCATCCCCTGTACTTCTTCAGTGGGGACAAGGACGACGGCGACGCCTACGGCCAGGGATCCAAGGCGTTTGGCGCCGGCTGGTACGTGCTGAAGCCGAACGGCAGCAAGCTCGACAACCGCTGATAGCTGGCGGGCCGGGCCGCATGCGGCCCGGCCCGGGTCCGTGCATGCACGGACCCGCGGGGGCGCGCATGCGCGCCCCCGAACACGGTCTCAGGCTTAGTGCGCCCGCAGCCCGGCGGCGAGCACGTCGCGCACGGCCGGTGCCGCGGTCTGGCCGCCGGCTCCCTGCTCGGGGAACAGCGCCCCGACGGTGATCCGGGGATGGCCGACCGGCGCGTACCCGACGAACCAGGCGTCCGTGTCCTGCGTGGCGTTGGGGTCGTTGACCGTGCTGCGGAGCTCGGCCGTGCCCGTCTTGCCCGCCACCGTCACGCCGGGAATCGCCGCGGAGGTGCCGGTGCCGAACTGGACCACGGCGACCATCATTCGCTGCACCAGGCGAGCGATCCGCCGCGTGGTCACGTGCACGAACTGCGGGCGCTGGTGTGCCAGCAAGGTGGGGACGGGCCGCCGGCCGCCCATCGCGATCGTGGCGGCGACGTCGGTCATCTGCAGCGCGGTGGTCTGGACCATGCCCTGGCCGATCGCCGAGGACCCGACCGCCAGCTGGTCGCCGATCGTGCTGGCGGACGGGATCGTGCTCTCCGCCGCGCCGGGGATCGAGGGCGGCTGGTTGAAGCCGAACCGCTCGGCGATGTTGACCAGGCGGGCGCCGCCCAACCTTGCGCCCAGCGGCGCGAACACCGAGTTGCACGAGACCGCGAACGCGTTCAGGAACGTCCCGCCGCAGGCCTCACCGCCTGCGTTCTGCAGCGAGAAGCCGTCGATCGTGGCGCTGGTCTGGATCGGGAACGTGTCGGTCAGCTTCACGATGCCTGCCTCGAGCGCGCCGGTGGCGGTGATGATCTTCATCGTCGAGCCGGGCGGCTGCAGCGCCGAGAAGGCCACGCCGGCCAGCGCCAGCACCGCTCCGGTACGGGGGTTCATTGCCGCGATGCCGGCGTACCGTCCGGCCATGGCCGCCGTCGCGGCTCGCTCGATCGCCGGGCTGATGGTGGTGGTGACCGGTTGTCCGGGGATCGGCGCGCTGCGCGCCAGCACCCGGCGCCCGGCGAGCAGCTGGCCCCCGGGCGTCCCGGCCAGCCGGCTCTGGAATATCCGCTCCAGGCCGTCCAGGCCGATCGTTGCATTGGGCGGATAGCCGTCTGCAGCGTATACGGAGGTGTCATGGGCCGGAATCGGGCCCAGCGTTCCGACGATCTGGCTGGCGACGTCCGGAATCGGGGAGGTCCGGTTCGGGCCCTGGGCCAGCGGGGTGCCGTCGCTGGCCAGCAGCGTCGCCCGCGGCGGTAGCGTCACCCGCCGGCTGAGGCGCTCCCCCGGCCGCAGTCCCGGGAACAGCAGCAGGCTCCGGTAGTGGACGGAGGCGCCCGACCCGCTGCCTGACAGCGGTACATCGAGGACCTCGTGCAGCGTTCCGAAAAGTCGCGTCTGCAATCGCATCCGGACCGGGATCACGTCACCGCTCCGGCTGCCTACGTGGCCGGGGACGATCGACGTCAGCGTGGCGGTAATCGCTGCGGTGTGGTAGGCGGCGGCGAATTCCGCCTCGGTGACGCGGCTCCGGGACACCGCATCGAGCATCCGGTACATGCTGGGGTAGTCACCCCGAGCCCAGGCAGCGACGTAATGGGTGACCAGGCGTCGCTCGGCTCGACCGGGCGCGGTGGCGAAGATGATGCCGGCGCCGAACGCCAGGACCGCCACCAGAGCGAGTGGCGCCGCGCGCGTCAACAAGCGGCGCCGCCGAGCGTGTTGCCGGGAGCGCGGTGCCTTGCCCACCACCATTGCACCTGCTTCTGCCACCTCGACGCGGAACGGTAGAAGATGCGAGCGGCGTAGGCGGTGATCGCCGCTGGCTAATCTCACTGAGGTGACGGGCATCGACTGGCTGATCGTCGCGTTCACCGCCCTGCTCGCGTTCTACGGCTACGTGCAGGGCTTCATCGTCGGCGTGTTGTCGTTGCTCGGGTTTGCCCTCGGCGCGTTCCTCGGCACGCGATTGGGCCCCTTGCTGCTGCCCGGTGGATCGCACTCGCAATACGCGCCGCTGTTCGGTCTGGTCGGGGCGCTGCTCGCGGGCGGCATGCTGGCCAGCGGCTTCGAAGGGATCGGACTCCATGCCCGCTCGGCGCTCCGGCTCCCCGGCCTGCGGGCCGTCGACGGGCTGCTGGGGGCCGGGCTGACGGCTTGCGTCGGGCTGGGGATCGCCTGGATCGTGGGTGCCGTGGCGCTGGACTCGAGCGGCTCGCAACCGCTGCGCCGGGACATTCAGCAGTCGGCCATCCTGCGCGCGCTGAACCAGATTCTGCCGCCATCCGGGCCCATCCTGCATGCGCTCGCCCGCTTCGACCCGTTGCCATCGGTCCACGGCCCCGCCGCGGACGTCCCGCGGCCGACGCGCGGGATTCTGGCCACGGCCGGTGTCAGGCGCGCGCCGCGGCAGCGTCGTGCGAATCGTGGGGACGGCGTGCGGTCTCGGGATCGAGGGCAGCGGCTGGGTGGTGGCTCCCGGGCTCGTAGCCACCAACGCTCACGTGGTGGCCGGCGAGGGCGACACGACGGTCCAGGTCCGCGGCGCCGATCCCGGCCTCCCGGCCCACGCGGTCGACTTCGACCCCCACGACGACATCGCGATTCTGCGCGTGCCCGGCCTCAGCGCGCGCCCGCTGTCGATGGCGCCGAGCGCCAAGCCGGGCACGTCGGCCGCGATTCTCGGCTATCCGCTCGACGGCGGCTTCGACGCCGAGCCCGGCCGGGTCGGGGACACGCAGCAGGTGAGCACCGAGGATGCCTACGGCAATGGCCCGGTGACACGAACCATCACCTCGCTGCGAGGGCGGGTGCGACCCGGCAACTCGGGCGGGCCGATGGTCGACGCGACCGGCCGGGTATTGGCCACGGTGTTTGCCGCGATCACGGGGCCGAGCGCGGCCGCCCATGGCCCCGGCGGCTTCGCGGTGCCGGGCGACCTGGTCCGCGCGCAGCTGGCGGCGGCGCGCTCGCGGCCGGGATCGGTCAGCACCGGGCAATGCGCCGGCTGACTGACCGCGCCTCGGCGACGGGGGCGACGACCTCAGCCTGACCGATAAGTGTGAACTATTCACACTTATCGGCCAACGTCCGGTCGGGGCTGGGGACGACAGCGAACCGGGCCTGTGCCAACTCCAGAATCCCCCACGCCGGACGCCGTGATGGGCTCCGACCATCACATACGTGGTCGAACTCCATCGCTCGGGGGCGATAGGCGGGTTTGGGGGCCCGAACAGGTCGCCGGCCAGTCCAACCACCGCTCCCAGCCGCCGTTTCGCCGCGCCGCAGCCGCCGAGGCCGCACACGCTCGCCGACCCCCTATGACCCCCGGGCCAACCTCCGGTCGGGGGCGGACGGCCTCAGCGCGGTCCGCCGATGCGGCCCTTAACGCCGAAGGGCGGGCGGTGGTCTGCACACCGCCCGCCCGTAGGCGTTATGCCCCCGGTACGCCGTTAGGCGTTTACCCCCCGACGTCCTCGGCCATTTGCTGCACCAGATCCTGTCCCAGCGCCCCCAGGAGCTGTGGATGGTGGTGGGCGAGGTGTCGCTGTACCGCTGCGAAGAGCTCGTCCTCAGAGTCTCCCGCGAGTTGCGCCCCGCACTCGCAGAAGGCAATGCGTCGGTGCCCATTCTTGATCGTGGTTGTGTTTCCTCGGTCGTCGCGGTTTTGCTTCACCCCGCCAGGCGCCCCGCCGAGGGCGTCTGTCGGTGTGACCCCGGTTTTCACAAGCAGGAGGATGCACCGGCGCCGTTGTCGATACGTTTCCAGATCGTTTCCGGTGGCCGGTTCAGCCAACGAGAGAAGCCGTATTCAGCTCTGCGGACGCCTGTCGGTCGAAATCGACGGCGTCCAGGTCGCTGACACCCTGCGGGGCCGGCAGGTGCCGCTGTTGCTGGCGTATCTGCTCCTGAATCGCTCGCGTCCGGTGGGCCGGGAGGAGTTGATCGGCGCGCTGTGGCCCGACCGCGCTCCGCTGTCGCAGGACGGAGCGCTGCGGACGTTGCTCTCCAGGCTGCGGTCGGGAATTGGAGCCAGCGCGCTGATCGGTCGCGACGAGCTGGTCCTCGACCTGCCGGGACCGGTGTGGATCGATTTCGAGGCAGCCAGATCGGAGATCGAGCGCGCCGGACTGGCGCTTGCCCAGGGCGACGCGCGACGCGCCTGGGGGCTGGCCCAGGTTCCACTCAACATCGCCAGCCGGGGCCTGCTCCCGGGTGCGCAGGCGAACTGGCTCGAGCCGCAGCGACGCGAGCTCGCCGATATCCGCCTCGAGGCGCTCGAGGTCGTCGGGCAGGCGGGCCTGAAGCTCGGCGGCACCCAGCTCGCATCGGCGGAGCGGGCGGCCCGCAGCGTGATCGAGGCCGAGCCCTATCGGGAGTCGGGATACGTGCTCTTGATGCAGGCGCTCGGAGCTCAGGGGAACGTGCCCGAGGCCCTGCGGGCGTTCGACCGTCTGCGCACGCTGCTGCGCGACGAGCTTGGCACCACCCCCGCCCCGGAGACGCTGGCGCTGCACGAGCGGTTGCTGCGTCCCGGAGGGCAAGCGCGCGGTGAAGGTGAGCCGGCGCAGGACTCGGACGTCCCGATCGAGCTCCCCGCCGAGCTGCTGATGCACGACGATGCCCCGCTGGTGGGACGCCACCAGGAGCTCGAGCAGCTCGAGCTCCTGTGGGAGCAGGCGCGCCAGGCCTCGGGGCGGCACCGAACAGGGCGGGTGGTGATGCTGACCGGCGACGCCGGCATCGGCAAGACCCGGCTGGTCGCAGCGCTCGCTGCCGCGGCCCACGAGGGCGGAGCATTCGTGCTCGCCGGGCGCTCGCCCGAAGAGGCGCTGGTGCCCTATCAGCCGTTCCTGGAGGCGCTGCGCTATTACGTGCAGGGCATGCCCTACTCGGCCTTGCGCGCCAGCACGCGTGAGTACGGGTCCGAGCTGTCGCGGCTGATCCCCGAGCTGCGCCGGCGCATCCCAGAGCTGGCTGCTCCTCCGCTCGGGGAGCTGGAGACTGAGCGCTACCGGCTGTTCGAGGCGGTGGTCGGTCTGCTGTCGGAGATCTCGAGTACGGCACCCGTGTTACTGGTGCTGGACGACCTGCACTGGGCCGACCGCCCGACACTGCTGCTGCTGCGCCATCTCGCCAGATCCATCAATCCGGCCCGGCTGTTGATCCTGGGGGCCTACCGGGCGACCGAGGCGCAGGCCGACGGCTTCGTCGATGCGCTGGCGGGCCTGCGACGTGAAGGGCTGATCACACAGAGCCACATCGAGGGCCTGCGCGAGGACGAGACAGCCGAGCTGATTCGCGTGCTGACCGGGACGCTCCCCACGCGCGCGTTCTCGACCGCGCTGCACGCCCAAACCGAGGGCAATCCGTTCTTCATCGGTGAGATCGTGCGTCACCTCACCGAGGCCGGCGTGCGGGCCGACCGCGCCGGTGCGGCCGAGCTCCGGCGCGCCGGTCTGCCCGAGGAGGTCAAGGATGTCATCGCCCGGCGGCTGTCGCGGCTGGACAGCCGAGCGATCGAGTGGCTGCGCGTGGCGGCCGTGATCGGGCGCGACTTCGATGCCTCGTTGCTCGAGCAGGTGGCCTCGCTCGACGAGGACGAGTTCCTGAACGCGCTGGATGAGGCACTGGCCGCCGGCCTGGTGCTGGAGGTGCCGAACGCGCCCGGGAGCTACAGCTTCACGCACGCGCTGATCCGGGAAACCCTGTACGAGGGGATGTCGGCACCGCGGCGTGCCCGCATCCACCGGCGGGTGGGGGAGGTGCTGGAGGCCAGCGGCGCCGAGAAGCACCTGACGGCGCTGGCGCTCCACTTCACGCGGGCGGCCGGCTCACAGGACGCCGCCAAGGCGATCGAGTACGCCCGCCGCGCCGGCGCCCAGGCCTCGACGATGCTGGCGCACGAGGAGGCCGCCGAGCACTATGCCCACGCGCTGGAGGTGCAGGAGCGCTTCGGATCCGAGGACGTCGCGCGGCGATGCGAGCTGCTGCTGCTGCTGGGCGAAGCCCGGGTCCGGGCAGGCGAGCGGCGGCTCGCCTGGGAGGCATTCCGCGAGGCCTCCGAGTTCGCCGTGCAGGCCGGCGACACGGCCAGCCTGGCGGGGGCCGCGATCGGCGCCTCCCGGCGCTACATCCAGCCGCCTGGCGTGGTTGATGAGGAGCTGATCGCGCTGCTCGAGCGCGCCCTGAAGATGACCGAGGGCGAGCAGAGCGTGATTCGCGTGGCGTTGCTGGCGCGCCTGTGCGGGGCGCTCTACTACTCCACCCGGCGCCACGAGATGAGCTCGCTGGCGCAGGAGGCGACCGAGTTGGCCAACCAGCTCGGCGATCCGGAGCCCAGGGCGCTCGCCGCCGCCGCCCGCCGCCGGGCGTTCTGGCATCCCGCGCACCTGGAACAGCGGCTGTCGGACTCGACCGAACTGCTGACGCTGGCCCGGGAGACGGCCGATCTGGAACTGGTGCTGCAGGGCCACGGCTGGCTCGTGGTCGACCTGCTCGAGCAGGGCAACTCGGACGCCGTCGACGCGCAGATCGAGGCGTTCACCTCCGGGGCGGAGCAGCTGCGCCAGCCGCTGTACCTGTGGAATGCGGCCGTGTGGCGCGCGATGCGCGCGTTGCTGGGAGGGCGGCTGGATGAGGCCGACCAGCTAGCCGGGGAGGCGATGGCGGCGGGCTCCTATGGGGAGACGATCACCGCGCCGCAGTACTACGCGATCCAGATGCTGGCGATCCGCCGCGAGCAGGCGCGGATGGCCGAGCTGGAGGAGGTGACCCGACAGCTGGTGAGCTCCAACCCGTCGCGTCCGGCCTGGCGTGCGGCGCTGATGACGCTGCTGTGGGAGACGGGTCGGCTCGAGGAGGCGCGGGCCGAGCTTGAGACGATCGCCGCCCAAAACTTTGAGGACATCCCCGAGGATGGCGATTGGCTGATCGCCGTGACGCTGTTGGCCGAAGGCGCGGCCCGGCTGGGCGAGGTCGAGCACGCCGGACGGCTGTACGAGATGCTGCTGCCCTACCGCAGGGGCAACGTCGTGATCGGGCTGGCAGCGGTGTGCCTCGGCGCCGCGGCGAGATTCCTGGGCCGGCTCGCGGCCACGGTCGGCAACCGCAGCGATGCCGCCGCGCATTTCGAGTTCGCGCTGGCGGCGAACGCGGCACTGGACACGCCGCTGTACCTGGCGCACACCCAGCTCGACTATGCCGAGCTGCTCGGCCCCGGCCGGCGGGCGACGAAGCTGGTCGAGGCGGCCGCGCAGGTGGCGCAGGAGCTGCAATTGCCGGCGATCGAACGCCGGATCCAGCAGCTGCGGCGCAACTGACGCTTCAGCCACGGTTGCGCCGGGCGCTACCCTCCTGCGCACTCATGTCCAAGACTCTGGTGATCGCCGAGAAGCCGTCCGTGGGCCGCGACCTCGCTCGCGTGCTGCCGGGACCGTTCGACAAGGGAGAGGGCTATCTCGAGGCGCCCGCGCACATCATCACGTGGGCGGTGGGGCACCTGGTGCAGCTCGCCGACCCCGACGAGTACGAAGATCGGTTCAAGAAGTGGCGCATGGCGGACCTCCCGATCGTGCCCGATCGCTTCAAGCTCGTGATTCGCGACGAGCGGTCCAAGAAACAGATGACCGCGGTCAAGCGACAGCTCGGCCGTGACGACGTCGACCGCGTGGTCAACGCCTGCGACGCGGGCCGCGAGGGCGAGCTGATCTTCGCCTACCTGTACGAGAAGGCCGGCTCGCAGAAGCCCGTCCAGCGGCTGTGGCTGAACTCGATGACCCCCTCGGCGATCAAGGACGCATTCGGCTCGCTGCGCCCTGGCGCGGACCTGGCAACGCTGGAGGCCGCCGCCCGGTCACGGTCGGAGGCCGACTGGATCGTGGGCATGAACGCCACTCGGGCGGCCACGATCCGGCTGCGCTCATCCTTCGACGGCGCCGTCTCGCTGGGCCGGGTGCAGACACCCACCCTGGCGATCCTGGCCCGCCGTGAGGAGGAGATCCGGGCCTTCAAGCCCGAGCCCTACTGGGTGGTGGACGCCCAGTTCGAGGCTGCCCAGGCGCGCCGGTACGAGGGCCGATACCACGCCGGTGCCAACCCGCGCCTGGCCAGCGAGCAGGACGCGCTGGCGATCGTGCAGGCGTGCCGCGATCAGACCGGCGAGATCACCAAGCTGGACAAGTCCGAGCGCAAGGAGCGCGCGCCGCTGCTTTACGACCTGACCCGGTTGCAGCGAGACGCTAACAGCCGGTTCGGATTCAGCGCGCGGCGGACGCTGGCCGCGGCGCAGCGGCTGTACGAGGAGCACAAGGCGCTGACCTACCCCCGGACCAACTCTCGCTTCCTCACCAGCGACATGATCCCGGAGATCAAGCCGATCGCCAGGCTCGTGGGCGGCGTCTCCCCGGAGTACGCCAAGGCGTCGGAGTACGTGCTCGGCCTCGATGTGCTGCCACTGGCGCGAGTGGTCAACAACGACAAGGTCTCAGATCACCACGCCATCATCCCGACCCGCGCCGAGCGCCACCCGGTCGACAAGATGAACGACGACGACAAGAAGGTCTACGACCTGGTGATCCGGCGGTTCCTGGCCGTGTTTCATCCCGACGCGGTGTTCGAGAACACGCGCGTGGAGACGACGGTGCGGTCGCACGTGTTTCGCACGCGCGGCAAGCTGATGCTGGTTCCCGGATGGCGCGGGGTGTACGGCGAGGTTCCCGACGCGGAGCGGCCCGACGACGACGAGGGGCGCGAGCAGCAGCTGCCCAAGCTGGAGCGCGGCGAAGCCGTGGATGTCCGCGACGTCTCCTCCGAGGAGAAGGAAACCAAGCCGCCCCGCCGTTACACGGAAGGCTCGCTGCTGGACGCCATGGAGACCGCCGGCAAGCTGGTCGACGACGAGGAGCTGCGCGAGGCGATGAAGGACTCGGGAATCGGCACGCCGGCGACCCGAGCAGCGATCATCGAGCGGCTGATTCAGGTGGGCTACATCGAGCGCGACGCCCGCGCCCTGGTCGTCACCGAGAAGGGCATGAATGTGATCCGGTTGCTCGGCGAGCACGCCCTGACGTCTCCCGGCCTAACCGGGGAATGGGAGCACCGGCTGGCCCGGATCGAGACCGGGCAGGACTCGCGCGAGGCGTTCATGGGCGACATCGTCAAGTTCACCGAGGCGACCGTCGGGGAGCTGGACTCGAAGCTCAAGGACGTGCGGATCCCGCGCGCCAACCTCGGCCCCTGCCCGGTCTGCGGCCGTGACATCGTCGAGAACCGCAAGGGCTACTCGTGCTGGTCACGGGACGACCCGGGCTGCGGTTTCGTGATCTGGAAGGCCAAGGCCGGCAAGCAGTTGCCGGTGACGATCGCCAAGGAGCTGATCAAGACAGGTCGCACCGAGAAGCCGGTGACCGGGTTCAAAGGACGCTCCGGCAAGAGCTTCCGCGCCCGGCTGGCGCTGCAGCAGTCCGAAGATGGCAAGTGGCGGGTGGAGTTCGACGAGCCGTGGGCAAAGGCGGGCGCCAAGCCGCCCGACACCGAGGCGGAGCCGGTCGAGACGCCCGAGGCCGCGTAGGCCTCTAAGGCCTGCCCGTCGAGACCGCGTGCTGTCGGGGGCGAGCGCCACCATAGGTGGATGCCGCTGACGCTTGTTCTCGGACCCGCCAATTCGGCCAAAGCCGGTGAGGTTCTGGGCGCCTACGCCGCGGCCGCTCATCGCGGCGCGCTGCTGGTCGTGCCCACGGCCGCGGACGCTCGGCACTACGGCCGTGAGGTGGCCGAGCAGGGCGCGGTGCTGGGCTCGGTGGTCACGTTCGCCGGGCTGGCGAGCGAGATCGCCCGGCGCGCGGGGTACCGCGCCCCGCGGCTCTCGGTGCTGGGCCGGGAGCGCGTGCTGGCGAGAGTCTGCGCCGCGGTGTCGCTGGAGGTGCTGGGGCCGTCCGCCGCCTCGCCGGGGTTCGCGGCGGCGCTGGGAAAGCTGGTATCCGAGTTGCAGCGGGCCCTGGTATCACCCGAGCGGTTTGCCGGCGCGATGCAGTCCTGGGCGCGGGGCGACCGGCGCCGGGATCCGTACGCGCGTGACGTGGCGGCCCTGTATCGCGGCTACCTCCGCGAGCTCGAGCGAATCAGCCGCGTCGACCGCGACCTCTACGCCTGGCGATCGTTGGACGCGCTGCGCGCGGAGCCGGGCCGGTGGGGCGGGACTCCCGTGTTCCTGTACGGCTTCGACGACCTCGATGCGCTCGAGCGCGACTGTGTCGAGACGCTGTCTCGCCTGGCCCAGGCCGAGGTGACGGTGTCGCTCAGCTACGAGCCGGGGCGGGCGGCCTTCGCGGCCCGGGCCGAAGCGGTGGAAGAGCTGCGCCCGCTGGCCGGGCGGGTGCTGGAGCTGCCCGCGCTCGACGATCATTACGAACTGTCCTCACGCTCGGCGCTTCACCACGTGGAGCGTTCGCTGTTTGAGCCGGGGGCCGGGCGCGTCGACCCGGGGGACGCGGTCCGCCTGCTCGAGGCGGGCGGCGCGCGTGCCGAGGCTGAGCTGATCGCGGCCGAGATCGCCGGGCTGCTGCGGGCCGGCGTCCCGGAACACGAGATCGTGATTTTGTCGCGGTCGCCGGCAGCCGCGCCCGTGATCGAACGCGTGCTGGAGCAGTACGGGGTTCCGGTGGCGATCGAACGGCAGGTCCCGTTCGCGCACAGCGCGCTGGGACGCGGTCTGCTGGCGCTCTGCCGGTGTGCGTGGCGGCGGGACGCCCCGGCCTCCGAGCTGCTCGCATATCTGCGTTGCCCCGGAGTGCTGCGACGCCTCGAGGTCGCCGACGCGCTCGAGCGCGACGTCCGGCGGGCCGGCATCGGCGGTGCCGCCCAGGCTCGGGAGCTGCTGGGCTGGAGCCTGCAAGCGATCGACTCGCTGCGGGAGGCCCAGGATCTGCTGCCGGAGCTGGCCCGGCAAGCGCGCTGGATGTTGGCGGCGATGGCGCGCGGGCAGGCGCGAGCGCTCGCATCCGCCGAGGAGGTCGACGCCCGGGCGCTGAGCGCGCTGCTGCTGGCGCTGGACGAGCTCGAAGAGCTGGGCGAACGCCCCAGCGCGGAGGAGCTGATCGAGGTGATCGAGACGCTCGAGATTCCCGCACCGGCGCCCGTCCGGCCCGGGGCGGTGCTGGTGGCCGACCCACTCGGTGTCCGCGCGCGGCGGTTCCGCGTGGTGTTCGTGTGCGGCCTGCAGGAGGGCGCATTCCCGCTCCCCGGAGCGCCGGAGCCGTTCCTGTCCGATGAGCGCCGTCGCGAGCTGGCCGCCAGCTCGGGGCTCAGGCTGCGCCCCAGCGAGGATGCGCTGGCGCGGGAGCGCTACCTGTTCTACGCCTGCGTGTCCCGCGCCACCGAGCAGCTGATCCTCAGCTATCGCAGCTCCGACGAGGAGGGCAACATCGAGTTGCGCTCGCCGTTTCTCGCCGATGTCGAAGATCTGCTCGTCGAGGGTTGGGCGGCTCGCCGCCGTCGCCGGCTGCTGGCTGACGTGGTGTGGCCTCCAGACGCGGCTCCGACCGCACACGAGCTCGCTCGCAGCCTGGCGTCGGCCGGGGCTGCGGCCGCGGGCGAGCCGGAGCTGACGCCGCGCGTGATCGGCGAGCGGGCCCTGACGCGGGTGCGCCATCGCGAGCTCGCGTCCGCCGGGGCACTGGAGAACTACGCCGACTGTCCGGTCAAGTGGCTCGTCGAGCGCGAGCTCTCTCCGGAGCGGTTCGAGTCTGAGCCCGATCCCCATGGCACGCGGCAGCTACATGCACGACGTGCTCGAGCAGCTGTTCCGGCGCCTCGGCGGCCCGGTCACGGCCGACTCGCTGCCGCGCGCGCTGGCGATCCTGGCGGAGGTCAGTTCGGAGCTTCCGGCGGCAATCGCCCCGGGACGCCCAGAGCCGGTGCGGGTGGCGGCGCACACCGCGATCCAGGCGGACCTGCGCCGGTACCTCGAGCACGAGGCGGCGGCCGGCTGCGGATGGATACCGCAGGGGCTCGAGCTCCGGTTCGGCTTCAGTCCCGAGGCGGAGATGGGGAAGGCGGACGATCGACCGGAATCGCTGCCGCCGGTCACCTTGGAGGACGGCGCCGAGCGGGTGCAGCTGCGCGGCGTGATCGATCGCGTCGACGTCGATCCGGCCGGAACCGGGCACGCGATCGTGTGGGACTACAAGAGCGGCGGCCGGCGCCAGGAGCGCGCAGCAGCCCGGTGGCAGACCGATCGGCAGCTACAGGTGGCGTTGTACATGATCGCGGTGCGCCAGCTGCTGAAGCTGGAGCCGGTGGCCGGGCTCTACCAGCCGCTCGCGGCCGCGGATCTCCGTGCCAGTGGCGTGTTCCTTCAGGACGAGCCGGTGGGTGCGCGGTTGCACCCGCGCGATGGGCGCCCGCCGGAGGAGCTGGACGAGCTGCTTCACGAAGCGGAACACCGGGCGGTGGCGCTGGCCACGCAGCTGCGCAGCGGCGTGCTGACACCCTGCCCGCAGACCTGCTCGCGGAATGGATGCCGCTATCCCGGGATCTGCCGCAGCCAGTGACCGCGATGCGCGTCACGCAGTCCGAGCCGGTGTGGACGGCGGAACAACTGGTCGCCATCGAGCGCCGCGAGGGCGAGCTACTGCTCGACGCCGGTGCCGGCAGCGGCAAGACGTCGGTGCTGGTCGAGCGATTCGTGCGGGCGGTGCTCGAGGACGACGTCGACGTGGCCGCGATCCTGACGATCACGTTCACCGACAAGGCCGCAGCCGAGCTGCGCGAGCGGATCCGCGAGCGCCTCCGCCAGCTGGGGGCCGACGAAGCCGCACGGGCCACCGAAGGGGCGTTCATCTCCACAATCCACGGATTCTGCGCGCGCGTATTGCGAGCCAATGCGCTGGCCGCGGGAATCGATCCCGGGTTTGCGGTGCTGGACCAAAACCAGGCCGAGCGCCTCGCCGATAGGGCGTTTGACGACGGGCTCGACCGTGTCGGACGGGACGAGCCCGGCGGCGTCGAGCTGATCGCCGCCTATGGGGCGCGCGCACTGCGCGGCGCGATCCTGGGGGCCTATCGTGAGCTGCGCTCGCGCGGCGAGACCGAGCCGCGGCTGCCCGAGATGGCGCCGGGACCCGATCCCGCCGCGGCCCGCGCCCGACTCCGGGACGCCGCCGCGCGTGCCGCCCGTGAGCTCGGTGCGCTGCCCGAGCCGGGCGCGAAGGTCCGACAGGCCCTGGAGCGGCTGGAGCGTGCGAACCGACTGGCAGCGAGCCCCGACCCGTGGCCCGGAGCCTTGCTGCGGGTGGCCCTGCCGGGCGGCAATGGCGCCGCGCTGAGCACTCCGGCGTGCGAGGCGTACGGGAACGCGCTGGCGGACTTCACGACGGCCCAGGAGCACGTGCGAGCGGGTCGGGCGCTCTCACTGCTCGATCGCCTGCTGCGGTGCTTCGGGGCGCGGTATGCCGAGCACAAGCGGACCGCCGCGGGGCTTGACTTCGAGGACCTCGAGCTGCTCACGCGTGATCTGCTGGCCGGCAACGACGAGCTGCGGGAGCGCTATCGCGCGCGCTTCGCGCACGTGATGGTCGATGAGCTGCAGGACACCAACCGGATCCAGCTCGACCTGATCGAGCAGATCGCCACCGCGAACGTGTTCATGGTGGGTGACGCCCAGCAGTCGATCTACGGATTCCGGCACGCTGACGTGGAGCTGTTCGAGCGGCTCGGGGAGCGGCTCGAGGGGGTCGGCGCCCGCGCGCGGCTGGAGACGAACTTCCGCTCCCGGCCCGAGATCCTCGATGTGGTCAACCGCGTGTTCTCGGCCGTCATCGGCGAGCACTTTCAGCCACTCAGGGCGGGACGCACCGATCCGGCCGGCGGCGAGCCAGGCGTGGAATTGCTGATCGCGGATCGGGATGCTGACTGGCAGAGCGACGGGGACGAGGGAATCGTTGCTCCGTGGCGGATCGCCGAGGCCCGGGCCCTGGCCGGGCGGGTGCGGGAGCTGATCGACGACGGCCGGACGGCGAGGGAGTTTGTGGTGTTGACGCGCGCGACCACGGACCTGCGTGCGTACGAGCGCGCGCTCGAGGAGCAGGCAATTCCCACCTACGTGATCGGCGGGCGCGGCTACTGGGCACACCCGCAGATCGTGGACATGGTCGCCTACCTGCGTGCGCTGGCCAATCCCCGGGAGGAAGAGGCTTTCTATTCGGTGCTGGCATCGCCGCTGGTCGGCGTCTCGGTCGACGCGCTGGTGGTCCTGGCGGCGGCGGCCCGCGAGCGGGGCCGGGACCCTTGGTGGCTCCTGCGCGAGCCGGACGAGGCGTTGGACGAGCTCGACTCGGCGGATCGGGACAGGTTGACCTCGTTCGGATCGTGGTTCTCGGTGGAGCGGCGCGCGGCGTCGCGCCTGAGCATCGAGGAGCTGATCGACCGGGCGCTCACCGGCACCGGCTATGACCTCGCGATGCTCTCGATGCCGGGCGGGCGCCGGCGCCTGGCCAACGTGCGCAAGCTGATGCGGCTGGCCCGCGAGCAGGAGGCGCTGGTGGGGCGCGATCTCCGCGCCTTCCTCGAGCTCGTGCGGGGCCGCGAGGCAGGCTGGGCGGGATTCCGCGACGAGCGGGAGAGCGAGGCGCCGGTGGAAGGCGAGGCCCTGGACGCGGTCCGGCTGATGACGATCCACCGGGCCAAGGGACTCGAGTTCCCGATCGTGTGCGTGGCGGACCTGGGGCGCCTGCGGCCGTGGCGCCCAGAGCTCCTGCGGATCGGCCGCGACGGGCGGCTCGGCCTGCGGATCGCCGAGCCGGGCAGCGAAAAGTCTGAGCGAGTCCTCGACTACGAGGCGCTCGGCGAGGAGCAGACTGCCGCGGAGGAGCGCGAGGAGCGAAGGGTGTTCTACGTGGCGCTGACGCGCGCCTGCGAGCGCCTGTTGCTCAGCGGCGCGGGAACGCCCGACGCGCTGGACAGGGACCGCTCGCCCCTGGGCTGGCTCGGGCCGGCGGTGATCGAGGCCGGGATCGAGCCGGTGTTCGTGCATCCGGACGGACCCGGCGCGGGGGCCGGTGAGGCGGGCGCTGTCGGGCCGCCGCCGCCCGTTTCGGAGCCGTGGCCGCCCGTTTCGGAGCCGTCGCTCGGAGCCTCGCGGTCGTCAGGGACCGAGCCCGGGTCGCCGGCGAGCCGGCCCGAGCCGCTGCCGCCGGCGCGTCTCGCCGCCCCGGTCAGCCACCTGAGCTACTCATCGCTTGGCGAGTACCAGCGATGTGGCTATCGCTTCTATGTAGAGCGCGTGCTCGGCATCCCGCCGACGGCCGGCGCGGCGGCCGGCACGGCGGCCGGTACCGGCGGCCTGGGCGGGGTGGAGCGAGGGATCCTCGTCCACGCCCTGCTGGAGAAGCTCGACTTCCGCCATCCCGCGGTTCCGCCCCCGGCGGCGATCGTCGAGTCCGCCGAGGAGCCGGTCAGCTTTGCCGATGCCGAACTGATCGGCGCGCTGATCGAGCGGTTCACGGCCAGCCAGCTGTGCGCCCGGCTCGCGCGGTCCACCGATGTCCAGCGCGAACAGCGCTTCAGCTTCCTGCTCGAACCCGACATGGTCGTGACCGGTGCGATCGACGTGCTGGCGCGCGAGCCGGGCGGCCGGATGCTGGTCGTCGACTACAAGAGCGACCGGCTCGAGGACGCGCCTCTGGAGGCAATCGTGTCCGATCAGTACGGCACGCAGCGACTTATCTATGCGCTGGCGGCGCTGCGCGCGGGCGCGGACTCGGTCGACGTCGCGCACCTGTTCCTCGAGCGGGCCGAGCAGCCCGTGATCGCGAGCTTTACCGCGGGCGATGCCGAGCGGCTGCAGCGCCAGCTGGCCGGGCTCGCAGGCGGCGTGCTGCGCCGCGAGTTCGCGGTTACCGACGCCCCGCAGCGCGCGATCTGCCACGGCTGCCCGGCCGAGGGCGGCCTATGCTCGTGGCCGCTCGAGCTCACTCGTCGCGATGCGCCGGACACCCTGTTCTGAGCGCGTTGCGCGCGGTCACTCGAACCGCACGTCGATCCTCTGGCTGTCGCTGCGCTCCTCGACCTTGGCGATCGCCTCCAGCGTCTGCTCGTCGCCGGCGATCGCCGGACTGAACAGGCTACGCGGCCATAGCTTGCGCGCCAGCACGACGTTGATCTCGGCGGCGTACAGCGTCATCTGAGCACCGAGATGCAGCCACGCCAGCAGTCCGATCACGGTCGCGAACAGGCCATAGGTGTTGGTGGCATGACGGACCACGTGATTGACGTAGAAGCCGCCCGCCAGCTGCAGGATCTCCCACAGGATCGCGGCCACGACCACCCCACTGACAAAGCAGCGCATCGGCACCGCCGCCGAGGTCAACAGGCGGAACGCGGCCGCGAACATCGCCAGGTTCAGCGCGATCGACAGCGCGATACCGCCGATCTTGGTGGCGATCCCGCCGAGGCCGCCGATTACCAGTCCGGATACGACCGAGGAGATCACGAACAGTAGGCCCAGCGCGACCACGAGCGTCAGACCGCGCAGGCGCTTGTCGAGGAAGTTGGCCCGCTCCTTGAACGGCACCGCCCACACCTTGTCGAACGCGTTCTGGGCCGCCTGGGTGACGCCGAGCCCGGCCCACAGCGAGCCGACCACGCCCACCACCAACGACACGGCGCGACCATGCAGCTGGGCCTTGCCCAGATCAGAGCCGATCACCGGGAACTGACCCAGCACCGAGTTGCGGATCGACTGCTGCAGACTGGGATCGCCGTGCAGCACGTATCCAAGTACCGTCACGAACACGAGCAGCAGCGGGAACAGGGAGAAGAACGCGTAGTAGGCGATCAGCGCGGCGAGGTGGCCGGCTTGATCGTCGGAGAACTTCTTCAACACCGCGAACGGGATCGCCAGCCAGGTGCGGCGCTGCTGGCGCGCATCGAACGCGCGGAGCGGGCGCTTGAGGTCCACGCCCCGTAGCTACCCCGGCGAACGCGCGTTCAGGCGCTCGCGAGCACGGCTTCCGGCTCGTGACGGGGTGCGCGGCTGCGCTCGTGCAGGATCACCGCGGCGCCCCCCACCGGACTGAACGTGATGCTGCGACGCGCGGTGTGCTCGGCGTCGGCCCGTGCGGGCGACAGCTCGAAGCGCTCCAGCACGGCGCGGAGCACGATCTTCATCTCCTGGAGCGCGAAGCTCGCTCCCAGGCAGCGCCGGCGCCCGCCGCCGAACGGGATCCACGTGTACGTGCCCGGGTTGACGCCCAGGAACCGCTCGGGCTGGAAGGCGTGGGGATTCGGGTAGATCTCCGGGTCGTGATGAATCAGGTAGGCGCTCGCGAGCAGCGACACTCCCGGGGGATACTCGTAGCCGCCGATGGTCACCGGCTGCTTGGTCAGGCGGGGCTCGGCATTGGGCAGCACGGGCTTGAGCCGGAGAATCTCGTTCACGGTCGCGGTCAGATATTCATCGCCATCAGCTGAGTCGAGCTCGGCCGTCAGCCGCGCCACCACGCGTGGCTCCCGCGCCAGGCGCTCGAACGCCCACGCGAGCTGTGAGGCGGTCGTCTCGTGGCCGGCCACCAGCGCGGTCATCAGCTCGTCGCGGAGCTCCTGAGGCGACATCGGCGTGTCGTCCTCGTGGCGCGCCTGGAGCAGCATGGCCAGCACGTCGTCCCGGTCTTCCTCGCCGGCTGCGCGGCGCTCTTCGATCAGCTCGAAGATCATCTCGTCGGTGCGCACCATCAGCTCTTGGAAACGCCGAAACGGTCCGACAATGCCGGCGAATCGCTGCATCGCCGGCAGCACCGACAGCGGGCTCTCGCCGAACGTCAGCACGCCGGTCAGCGTGTCCCGTAGCCGCTCCAGCCGAGGTCCCTGCTCCAGGCCGAACACGGCGCGAAGGATGATCTCGAGCGTCAGCCGCTGGAGTCTGGGATGCAGCCTTACGGTCTGCCCGCGGGGCCAGGAATCCACCTCGTGCTCGGCCAGCTCGGTCATGACGCCGGTGAGCCGCTGCATCTTCGCCCCGTGGAACGCGGGCAGCAGCAGCTTGCGCTGCTCCAGGTGCGGCGCCTCGTCGAGCAGGATCACCGAATGGCGCCCCACGACCGGCTCCAGGATCCGCGCCCCCTCGCCGGGATGAATGACGTCCGGGGGTGCGGTGAACAGCTCCTTGATGTCGTCCGGGTCGGCCAGCAGCACGAACGGAGGCTGGAACGGGAGCTGGACCGTGATCCGCTTGCCGTAGCGCTCGCGCAGCCGCTCCAGCGACGCGGCCGGACGCTTCCAGGTCGCGACCATCTGCATCGCGGCGGGCACGCGGGGTCCCGGAGGTAGCGACTTTCTCAGTTCGCGCTTGCTCACCTCGGTCTCCCTGTGGTCGCGGGTCGCTGCGCCGGCAGCTGGCCTACCGATATCTACCCGACGGTACTCCGCGTTGTGTGAGATCGCGCACGGACCGGCGCGTGGGTCTAGGATCTCGGCCATGCGTCGGGGGATCGCGTGCGGTGCGGTGGTGGCGGCTGCGCTGCTGGTGGAAGCGGCCAGTGCCTCGGCGGCGATGCTGTGCGTGCCGAACGTGAACGTCCCGGCCTGCCACGGCAGCGGCCTGGGCGAGCCGACGATCATGGCCGCGGTCAACACCGGCCACAGCGGCGACGTGATCGTGATCGGCGCCGGTCTGTTCAACGAGACGGTCAGCGACAACGGAACGTCATATACGTTCATCGGGGCGGGACCCGCGCAGACGATCATCCGGGGCCAGGGCTCGCCGGCGATGACGGTCTCCCCGGGCTCGAGTGTCGCCAACCTCGGTATCGACCTCCACAACGGCACCGGCAACACCGGCCTGAGCCTCGCGGGCAAGGCCTCGAACGTGGCCGTCACCGCGACGCAGCCCCTGAGCACCACCAACAACATCGGGGTGGCATTGAACGGAGGCACTTTCAGCCACGGGGCCGTGACGCTGCCCCTCACGGGTGGCGATGCCCAGGGCTACGCCGGGGTGACCGGCGCCGGGATCTTCAGCGACTCGAACCTGACCGCGGCCGTCGGCGCCGACGCCGCCGGGAGGCTCGACCGCGACCGGATCCTCGCCAATCAGGGCGTGATCGATGCGGGCTCGCCGCTCGAGCTCGACGACTCGGCGGTCAGGACGTTAGCCGGCGCCGCGCCCGAGCTCGGTCTGGCAACGTCTGCGATGTCCTTCCAGGGAACGCTGACCGCGCGCCACGTGGACGTGATCGGCAGCGGCAGCGCCGGGTCAGAAGGCGTACAGGCCACCTCCAGCGCGCCGCTGGGTCCCCACCTGACAACCGTCACGCTCGACGGCTCGATCATCCGCGGCTACGGCACCTCGATCCGGGCGGTCGCCACCAACGGCCCGATTGCGACCGATACCGCCGCCACGGACGTGTTCGTCTCGCACACCTTCTATGACGCCGCCCACACCTCGCTCGAGGAGGTCTCCGGTGCGACGGCGGCGATCCTCGCCGACGCCCAGTCCGGCAACGTCGACCCGCTGTTCGTAAACGCGGCCGCCGGCGATTTTCACCTCCGGGCTGGATCGCCCGCCATCGACTACGGGGCCTCGAAGCTGGCGGCCGGGGAGTCGGTGACCGACCTCGAAGGTCACCGCCGCGAGATCGCGGGCCGCAAGGGCGATGGTGCGATCAGCGACGTGGGCGCCCTGGAGTTTCAGCCGCACGCACCCACGCTCCACGCGTCGGTGACGGCCAGCCGGTCGCCCGCAGGCAAGCCGGCCACGTTCCGGGCGGCCGGAACCGACGCCTCGCCCGGGGACTCGGTGTCGTATCGCTGGCGCTTCGACGACGGTGCCGGCGCAGCGACTGCCGCCGTCTCCCATGCTTTCGGACAGCCCGGCCGCCACCATGCGACGGTCACCGCCACTGATCTGGACGGATTCACGGCCACCGTCTCGCTCACGGTCACGGTGACCGGCCCGGCGATCTCGAAGCTGGTGATCGCGCCCCAACGGGTTCCCGCCGGAGGCGGTGCGACGATTACCTACCGTGACTCACAGGCCGCGCAGACGACGATCAACGTGCTGAAAGCCAAGTCCGGACAGCTCGTGGCGAAGTTCATCCACCGCGACCGAGCGGGCAAGAACCACGTCCGATGGAGGAAGGCGGCGCTGCCCCCCGGTCGCTATCGCCTCGAGGTGATCCCGCATGACAACGCCGGCACTGGCCCGTCTGTGTTCGTGAAGTTCAGGATCATCCGCTAGGCCACGTTCCTGCCCTCGACGTTCAGCAGCAGCCGTTTGCGCTCGACGCCGCCGGTGTAACCCCCCAGCCCACCGCCGGAGTGCAGCACGCGGTGACAGGGCACGACGATCGGCAGCGGGTTGGCGCCCAGAGCGTTGCCCGCGGCCCGATGCGCCCGCGGGCTGCCCGCCTCCAGCGCCACCCGCTTGTAGCTGGACACCGAGCCGTAGGGAATCCGCGCGGTCGCCCGCAGCACGCGCCGGGCGAATCCGCGGGTGAGCGTCCAGTCGAGCGGCAGCTCGAACGCCGTGCGCCGACCGGCGAAGTACTGCTCGAGCTGACGGAATTGGTCGTCGAGCCGGCCGGGCGCTCGCAGCACCCGCGGCGAGAGCCGGGCGGCCAGCTCCGCGAGCACCTGGTCCTCGTCATCCCCCGGCAGGTACGCGATTCGCGCCAGCCCGCGGGGGGTCGCCGCCAGCAGCAGCGTACCCACAGGGGAGTCGAGCGTGCCGTAGGCAACATCGAGCAGCCCCGCCGCGGCCGCCGCCGGCGTCAGGTCGGGGAGCGGGGCCTCGGGCTCGGCGCGGTTCAGCGCTCGCCGCAGCGCATCAGGTTCAGTCATGGCTGTACTCCAGTCTCAGTCGCTTGAGCCCCTCGTGGACATTGCGGCGCGCGGCTGCCTCGCTGGTACCCATCACGGCCGAGATCTCGGCATAGGCCGCATCGGTCACGAACCGCAGCGCCACCGCCGTCCGCTGCTTGGGGGGAAGCTCGCGGACCCGCCGCCACAGCTCCTGGTCCGGTGTGCGGCTCGCGTCGGTCGACCGGCTCGGGCAGCCGGGCCACCAGCAGTGGCCGGCGGCGCCGGGCGCGCACATGATCAATCGCCTTGCGGTGCGCGACGGTGAAGATCCAGCTACGCAGGTTGGAAGCGTCCCGCAGACGCGGGTAGGCACGCAGCGCCGCCAGCCAGGTCTCCTGATAGCAGTCGTCCGCCTCGTGGTGGCCGAGGCTCGCGACCAGGAACCGGTGGACGTCGCGGCCGTGCGCGTCCAGCAGCGTCTGGAACGGGGGCAGGTTCACCACGGGTGAAACGCGGCGGCGAGTCGGGGTGTGAGATTCTGGACGTCGCGGCACCGATGAGATCCTGGCAAGAGACCAGTCATAGCTTGCCGACGCCTCATGTTCGCTATACAAACCTGATATGGCCCGCGCAATCTGGTCCGGCGCAATCAGCTTCGGGCTCGTCAACGTGCCCGTGAAGCTGTACAGCGCGACGTCACCCAAGACGGTTCGCTTCCATCAGATCTCGAGCAAGACGGGCGTTCGCGTCCGTCAGAAGCGAGTCGATCCCTCAACCGGGGATGAGGTTCCCTACGAGGAGATCGTCAAGGGCTACGAGATCACGCCCGATCGCTACGTGCTGATCAGCTCCGAGGAGCTCGAGGCACTTGACCCCAAGGCGACGAAGACGATCGACATCGAGGAGTTCGTCGACCTGGCCGGGATCGATCCCATCTTCTACGACCACTCCTACTACCTGGCTCCCACAGCCGGTGGCGCCAAGGCCTACCGACTGCTGCTCGACGCCATGCGTGAGGCGGGCAAGGTCGGGATCGGCCGGGTGGTGCTGCGCTCCAAGCAGCAGCTGTGCGCGCTACGCCCGACCGAGGGCGTGCTCACGCTGTCGACGATGCTGTTCGGCGACGAGGTGCTCGCGCCCGACCGGCTCGACGAGCTCGACGCGCTGAGCGAGGCTGAGGCCTCCGAGCGCGAGCTGAACATGGCTCAGCAGCTGATCGAGTCGCTGTCCGCCGAGTTCGATCCGGCCAAGTTCCGCGACGACTACCGGGAGCGCGTGATCGAGCTGATCGAGCGCAAGGCCTCGGGCGAGGAGATCGCGGTCCAGCCCCAGGCGGAGGAGCCGGCTCCCGCGCCGGATCTGATGGCCGCGCTCGAGGCCAGTTTGGCCGCGGTCGAGACAGACGGGGATGAGCCCGAGCCTGCGCCCAAGCCGCGCAAGCGCAGCGGTTCGGCCGCCAATGGCAGTGGTGCCAGCTCCAAGCGCCGCGCCAAGGCCAAGCGCTGAGCCAGGCTACTGGTTCATTCACTCCCGCTGGTACCCTTTAAGGTCGCCGCGCCGCCTCTGTGAAGTCCCGCCCCACCGGGGATTCCGAAATGCCTGAGACACCCGCTCTACCTGGGGCCACTGGCCTCTACGACCCCTCCAACGAGCATGATGCGTGCGGCATCGCACTGGTGGCCAAGCTGTGGGGCGAGGCCAGCCATGCGGTGGTCGAGAAGGCCCTGAATGCGTTGGAGAACCTCGAGCACCGCGGGGCAGAGGGGGCCGATCCCAACACCGGCGATGGCGCCGGGATCCTGCTGCAGATCCCCGATTCGTTCCTCAGGGGTGCGGCGGCCGGGGTCGAGTTGCCTCCGCCCGGTCGCTACGGCGTGGGCGTTTGCTACCTGCCAACCGATGCGGAGCGGCGGGTGGTGCTGGAACAGCTGATCGAGGAGACGATCGAGACTGAGGGCCAGCGGGCCATCTGGTGGCGCGACGTTCCGGTGGATGAGCGCCACGTAGGCGAGACCGCGCGGCTGTCGGCGCCAGTGATCCGGCAGGTGCTGATCGAGGCCTCCGAGGAGATCTCAGATCAGGATGCGTTCGAGCGCAAGCTGTACGTGATTCGGAGGATGATCGAGCGTACGGCGGGTGCGGATCTGGCACTGCCGAGCTTCTCCAGCCGGACGTTGGTCTACAAGGGCATGCTGACCGCCCCGCAGTTGCCCCGGTACTTCACCGACCTGCGCGACCCCCGCCTGGCCTCGCGGCTGGCGCTGGTGCACTCCCGCTTCTCCACCAACACGTTCCCGAGCTGGGAGCTGGCCCATCCCTACCGGATGATCGCGCACAACGGCGAGGTCAACACGCTGCGGGGCAACATCAACTGGATGCGGGCGCGGGAGTCCCAGCTGGGCTCCGAGCTGTTCGGGGAGGACCTGGACAAGGTCATCCCGGTGGTCCGCGACGGCGGGTCCGACTCGGCGATCTTCGACAACGTGCTCGAGCTGCTCGTGCTGGCCGGGCGCTCGATCCCGCACGCGGTGATGATGATGGTTCCCGAGGCCTATCGGACTCGGCGGGATCTCGATCCAGACGTCAAGGGCTTCTACGACTTCCATTCCTGCCTGCTGGAGCCGTGGGATGGGCCGGCGGCGGTGGTGTTCACCGACGGACGGATGGCGGGCGCGGTCCTCGACCGCAACGGCCTGCGGCCGGGGCGCTGGGTCCAGGACACCGAGGGCTACGTGGTCCTGGCCTCGGAGACGGGCGTGACGACCGTGGCCCCCGAGCACGTACAGCGTAAGGGCAGGCTGGCACCCGGCAAGCTGTTCCTGGTCGATCTGGAGGAGGGCCGGATCGTCGAGGACGAGGCGGTCAAGCGCCGGGTCGCCCGCCGCAAGCCGTACGCCGAGTGGTACGAGCGCTCCGTCGTGCACATCGACGACCTGCCCGAGCGTGAGCCCCGCGCGCCCCGGATCGAACCGCTGCGCTCCAGGCAGCTGGCGTTCGGGTACTCGCTGGAGGATCTGCGGATGATCATCGCGCCGATGGCCACCAACGGCGAGGAGCCGGTGGCCAGTATGGGCAACGATGCAGCGCTGGCGGTTCTGTCCGATCGTCAGCCGCCGCTGTTCTCGTACTTCAAGCAGCTGTTCGCGCAGGTGACCAACCCGCCGATCGATCCGATTCGCGAGAACGTAGTCATGAGTCTCCAGGCCGGGGTGGGCGCCGAGGTCAACCTGCTCGCCGAGGTGCCCGATCAGGCGCACGTCCTCGTCATGGATCAGCCGATCCTGCGTAACCACGAGCTCGAGAAGCTGCGCCAGGTGTCGCACGACGTGTTCGATGCCGCCACGCTCGACATCACCTGGCCGATCGAGCACGGGCCGGACGGGATGGAGCTGCGGCTCTACGACCTGTGCGCGGAAGCCGCCCGCTACGTGGACAACGGCGCCAACATCCTGATCCTGTCGGATCGCAACCTCGGCCCCGAGCGCGTCGCGATGCCGTCGTTGCTCGCGGTTGCGGCCGTGCACCACCACCTGGTGCGCCGCGGCACCCGGCTGCGCACCGGATTGGTGATCGAGTCCGGCGAGCCGCGCGACATCCATCACATGGCAACGCTGATCGGCTATGGCGCCGCGGCGATCAACCCGTACCTCATGTTCGAGTCGCTCGACGAGCTTGCCGACCGCACGCTGCTGCCCGGCGAGCTCGACCGCGAGGAGGGCGAGAAGCGGATCGTCAAGGCGATCGGCAAGGGGCTGCTCAAGACGATCTCGAAGATGGGCATCTCCACGATCCAGTCCTACTGCGGCGCGCAGATCTTCGAGGCCGTCGGACTCGAGCCGGCGCTGATCGACCAGCACTTCACGGGCACTGCGTCGCGCATCGGCGGGATCGGCCTCGATGTGCTCTCGACCGAGGCGATGGAGCGCCACTTTCGCGCCTACCCGCGCACCCCGCGTGACCTGTTGCCGGTCGGGGGCGTCCTTCAGTGGCGCCGCGACGGCGAGCTGCACGTGTGGAATCCGGACACGATCGCCAAGCTCCAGCACTCCGTCCGGGGCCAGAACGGCGACACGCACGAGAGCTACGACGAGTTCGCGCGGTTGGCCAACCAGGAGGCAACGGCCCGGGGCCTGCTGCGGGGGCTGATGAAGCTGCGCAGTCCGGCCGAGCCGATTCCATTGTCGGAGGTCGAGCCCGTGTCGGTGATCCTCAAGCGATTCACGACCGGCGCGATGAGCCTGGGCGCCCTGAGCCGCGAGGCGCACGAGACGTTGGCGATCGCGATGAACCGCCTCGGCGCGAGGTCGAACACGGGGGAGGGGGGAGAGGACCCGGCGCGCTACGTGCCTGACTCAGGCGGCGACCTCCGTCGCTCGGCGATCAAGCAGGTGGCATCCGGCCGCTTCGGCGTGACCATCCATTACCTGGTCAATGCCGATCAGCTCCAGATCAAGATGGCCCAGGGCGCCAAGCCCGGGGAGGGTGGTCAGCTGCCCGGCCACAAGGTTGACGACTACATCGCCAGGATCAGGAACTCGACGCCCGGGGTCGGCCTCATATCCCCGCCGCCGCACCACGA
Source organism: uncultured Solirubrobacterales bacterium (assembly GCA_963803475.1). Classification (GTDB taxonomy): domain Bacteria; phylum Actinomycetota; class Thermoleophilia; order Solirubrobacterales; family Solirubrobacteraceae; genus Palsa-465. The sequence goes on along the minus strand of CAWDMR010000012.1, from coordinate 127,398 downwards.
CATCTACTCGATCGAGGACCTCAAGCAGCTCATCTACGACCTGCGCTGCGCCAATCCGGCCGGCTCGGTGTCGGTCAAGCTCGTCTCGGAGGTCGGCGTCGGCACCGTGGCGGCCGGCGTGGCGAAGGCGAACGCAGACCACGTGACGATCGCCGGACACGACGGTGGGACCGGGGCATCGCCGCAGTCCTCGGTGCAGTCGGCCGGCGTTCCGTGGGAGATCGGCCTGGCGGAGACGCAGCAGACGCTGCTGCTCAATGACCTGCGCTCGCGGATCACGGTCGAGGTCGACGGCGGGATGCGGACCGGTCGCGATGTCGTGATCGGGGCCCTGCTCGGGGCCGACGAGTTCGGCTTCTCCACCGCCCCGCTGATTGCCATGGGCTGCATCATGATGCGGGTCTGCCACCTCAACACCTGCCCCGTGGGGATCGCCACCCAGGATCCGGAGCTGCGCAGGCGGTTCCGCGGCACGCCCGAGCACGTGACCAGCTACCTGACGCTGGTGGCCGAGGAGGTGCGCCGGATCATGGCCTCGCTGGGGATCAGGCGCTTTGAGGAGATGATCGGCCGGACCGACCTGCTCGACATTGACCACGCCATCGACCACTGGAAGGCGCGCGGCGTCGATCTCTCGATGGTGCTGGCGACGCCCGAGCTGCCGCCCGACACCCCCCGCCACCGCACTCGGCCGCAGGTGCCGGTCCTGGACGACGCGCTCGACTGGGAGCTGGTGCGGGCCTGCGCTCCGGCGCTGGATGGCGGCGAGGCGGTGAAGCTCGGACCCCTGCCCGTCCGCAACGTAAACCGCACTGTGGGCGGCATCCTGTCCGGCGAGATCGATCGACGGCGGGGAGCCAAGGGCCTGCCTGAGGGCACGATCGAGATCTCGTTCTCCGGCTCGGCCGGTCAGAGCTTTGCGGCCTGGCTCGCCCCGGGCGTCACGTTCTCGCTCCGGGGCGAGACCAACGACTACACCGGCAAGGGGCTGTCCGGCGGCATCGTCTCGGTGCGCCCCCCGGAGAAGGCCAGGTTCCGCGCCGAGGAGAACATGATCGTGGGCAACACCGTGCTGTACGGCGCCACCGCCGGGAGGGCGTTCTTCCGTGGGCTGGCCGGCGAGCGCTTCGCGGTCCGCAACTCCGGAGCCTTCGCGGTGGTCGAGGGCGTCGGCGACCACGGCTGCGAGTACATGACTGGCGGCCGGGTGGTGGTGCTGGGGCCGACCGGCCGTAACTTCGCCGCCGGCATGAGCGGCGGGATCGCTTATGTGTACGACCGGGACCGCGGCTTCGAGGGCCGCTGCAACCAGGAGCTCGTGGATCTCGAGGAGCTGAGCGATGAGGACGCGGCCGAGGTGCAGGAGCTGATCAAGGAGCACGTGGCGCGTACGGGTTCGCTGGTCGGCCGCAACATCCTGGCCTCGTGGGATCGGGGCGCGCGCGAGCGCGTGGTGAAGGTGATGCCGCGGGACTACAAGCGCGTGCTGGCCGCTCGGGCCGAGCCTGAGGCGATCGAGGCCTAGATGGTTGATTCCACGGCCGCGTGGGGGCCGGGGAATTCGGGGTGGGGGCCGGTCAAGGACGCAGGACGAAGCCAATACCTTGAGGTATTGGCGAGTCCGAAGACGCAGCCGGATGACGCCGGCGCGGCCCGATCAGCGAGGCTGGATGCCGAGCGGGCCGCACAGCCGGCGCGGCGTCGGGCTTGATGGGGATTTGTGTTCACCATGAACCAAAACCTCCATCACGGCGGCCGGGCCGATCATCCGGATTCGTCCGGAACGCGGGGCCGGGGAATCAACCATCTGGTGCCCTGACTGACCAGCAGCCTGTGAGCGATCGCCGGCCAGCCGGATGAGCACCGTCGTCCAGGTGCGAAACGGTCTCCAGGGCTCGGCCATCGCGCTGAACTTCTCGAGCGTCGGCGGCCCGGGCAGGCCGTACAGCCGCGCCGCATGCGCCAGCACCTTGGGCTCCGGCACGGGCAGCAACGCGTCCGTGAAGCCGCTGGCTCGGAGCACCACCAAGCTGGCGTAGAACGGGCCCAGACCCTTGAGGCGCTGGAGTTGCTCGTGCGACTGCTCCGGTCCGAGCTCGCGCAGGTGCCCGACGTCGAGCGCCCCAGCGATCGCCGCCTGCGCGACGCCCTTGAGGCGATCGACCTTCGCCGGCGTCAGACCCGCGACGTCGTCCGCCAGCCCGATCAGCCTGTCCGGTTGCGGAAACGCGTGCAGCGTCTGCCCCGCGAGCTCAAAGCTCGCTCCCAGCTCCTGGCTGATCGCCAGCCTGCTTCTCGCCGCCTGCTGTGCTGGGCGGCGAGCCGAGATGATTGCCCACGCTGCGGCCTCGTAGGGCGAGTGGAACAGCACCGGTCGCTGGCCGGGGTGGGCCGCTGCACCGCCATCACGGCGTCGCGTTCGCCCACGCGGACGAACTCCTCGCCGTCGTGATCCAGCGACACGATGCGGGCCACCTGTCGCAGCGCCGCCCCGGCCTCGCCGCCGGCCGTCGTGTGCAGATCGACGCCAACCGGACCGTCTGGGGCCGCTTGCCGGAGAACCAGGCCGGCGTAGCCGTGACCGCCGTCCACACCGAACGCCAGTCGCATGGCGCCGTCGAACGGCGGCGGGCGCCCCTGATTAGGTCCGAAGCCGAACTCGGCCGCCGACTGGAGGCGGAACGGTCCCGTGACGGTCAGCTGGTGCACGGGGCGGCGTTCACAGCAGCGCCGCCGTGACGCCCTGGATCGTGTCGATGCCGTAGCCCATGGACGGGTCACCGTCGGTCATCACGGCAATCGAGAACGTCAGGCGGTGGCCCTCCAGGCGGCCGACCTGGTGCACAAGCTGGCCCAGGTTCGTGCCGCGCCAGCCGCCCTTGAAGAACACCTCGTATCCGCGCGGGCGCGCCACCGCCGGAATGCCCCAGCTCTCGTAGCCGGCGATCCCGGACAGCAGCGAGCGGGCGTAGCCGACGAACTCGTGCGGGATCAACGAGTCCATCTCGAAGAAGAACTTGGCCTGATCGGCGGCGCTGATCTGTGCGTTGGCCCAGATCCCCACGATCGAGAAGTCGGTCATGCCCGCCGCGTGCGCCACGGAGTACAGACCGGAGTCGCCGACGATCGACCACGTCTGCGTCGCCGCCGAGTTGTCCGAGACGTTGATCATCGGGTACAGGAACGAGTTGCTGTACGAGTCCACCTGATGCTGGCCGTGCGCGTCGAGCCGTCGCAGGTACGCCACCAGCAGCATCGCCTTGACGACGCTGGCGGACACGAACGTCCAGTGCTCATGCACCCCCGACATGCGGCCCTCGCTGTCGACCACGGCGAACGCCGTCCGACCGGCGCGGCCCGCGAGGTACGATGCCGCGTGGGCAACCGCGCCCGGGCCCGGGTAGCCCACCGGCAGCGTGCCGCGTCCGTAATAGCCACGACCGGTGCAGCCCAGCGGGCGCCGCGGATCTTCCAGCGCATGGTCACCGGGAGCGTGAAAGCAGGCCCGCCAGTGGTAACGGCCGGCCGGCAGCGTGATCGTGGCCGACAGCAGGGTCACGTACGGGCTCAGCCTGCGCGTGCGCGTGCTGAGGCCCGTCCTGAATCGCCCGCGTGTTCCCGGGCCGAAGAACCAGCTCACCTTGGCCCCGTTCCAGCGCAGGTCGCGGGGATGGAACAGCACCAGCGTAACCCGGGCCTGGCCGAGTGGCAGGGCCCGGATCTTGGCGATTGTGCGGCCCGTGACCTTGATCTGCACCGCCGCCCGAGCCGTGGTCCCGACCAGCACGGCCCGGTAACGCGTGTTGCGGTCGGGGTGGACAGTGAAGGCAAAGGCGCCGTTGGCCGCCGCGGTCGTGGTCCGGATCAGCGCGCTGGCTCGGTACGGGTACGCGCTCTTGAACAGCTGCACACGTCCCGCCGGCGTGGCAGTTCCGGACACCAGGACGTAGTGGTCGCCGGTGAGCTGGGCCGGCTTGGCGACGAGCGTGAGGCTCGCTGGCGCCGGCGCCGGCGGCCCCACCCGCGCCCGGCGGTGGTGAGGGCTGGCGTCCGGCGGCCCCACCCGCGCCCGGCGGTGGTGAGGGCTGGCGTCCGGCGGCCCCACCCGCGCCCGCCGGTGGTGAGGGCTGGCGTCCGTGACCGTGGCGGTGCTGGTCAACATGACCACCGCGCCCAGCCCTACGCAGAAGGCTCGTCCGAGCACATCGGCACTCTACGGCGTGGCGCAGATGCACTGCTACTCTGACCGGCCCCATGGGTGAGTTGGGCGCGTTTCTGAAGATCCACCGGGTCGGCTTCGACAAGCGCGACCCTCGGCAGCGGGTGCGCGATTACAACCAGTACTTCGCGCTTCAGTCCGACGCCGAGCTCGGCCGTCAGGGCGCGCGCTGCATGGACTGCGGCATTCCGTTCTGCCACGAGGGCTGTCCCGCTGGGCAATCTGATCCCGGACTGGAACGACCTGGTCTACCGCGGCAAGTGGCGGGAGGCGATCGACCAGCTCCACGCGACCAATAACTTCCCCGAGTTCACCGGTCTGATCTGTCCGGCCCCCTGTGAGTCCGCCTGCGTGTTGGCCATCAACGACGAGCCGGTCACGATCGAGCAGATCGAGCTGGCGATCGTGGAGCGGGCATTCGCCGAGGGCTGGATCGTCCCCGAGCCGCCCGATCGTCGCACCGGCAAGACGGTGGGTGTGATCGGATCCGGGCCCGCGGGGCTGGCCGTTGCCGCCGAGCTCAACGGCCGCGGTCACACCGTGACGGTGTACGAGCGCGACGAGGGCCCCGGTGGTCTGCTGCGCTTCGGCGTGCCGGATGCCAAGCTGGAGAAGCGGATCATCGACCGCCGGGTGGAGATCCTGGCCCAGGAGGGCGTCGAGTTCGTGTACGACACCGACGTGGGCCGCGACATCTCGGCCGCCGAGTTGCAGGAGCGGCACGATGCGCTCGTGGTCACGATCGGCTCGCGCGCCTCACGCGATCTCGAGGCGCCGGGACGAGACCTGGGCGGGATCCATTTCGCCATGGATTACCTGTACCAGCGCAACCGCTGGGTCGCCGCCGAGCAGGGCCGGCCTCATCGGGTGCCGGAGCCTGGCACCGAGATCACCGCCCGCGACAAGCGGGTGATCGTGATCGGGGGAGGGGACACGGGGATGGACTGCATCTCCAACTCACACCGGGAGGGCGCTCGCAGCGTGGTGATGCTGGACGTATATGCCGAGCTGCCGGCCGACGGGCGCGATCCACGCCACCCCTGGCCGCTGCCACCAAAGCGCACCCCGATGACCTACGCGCTCGAGGAGGGCGGCAAGCGTCGCTGGGGCACCGAGGTCACTGGCTTCCTGGGTAACGACGCCGGCGCCGTGACCAAGGTGTTTGCCCGCCAGGTGACCGGCACCTCCTCTCGCGATCTCACGCCGGTGCCGGGAACAGAGATGGCGCTCGACGCCGATCTGGTCCTGATCGCGATCGGGTTCGAGCACCCGGAGCATGAGGGCCTGGTGCAGGAGCTGGGACTGCGCCTAGACCATCGCGGCAACATCCGCACCCAGCAGACCTATCGCACTTCGGTGAAGGACGTCTACGCCTGCGGCGACGCGCGGATCGGCCAGTCACTGGTGGTCACCGCGATCGCCGAGGGCCGCAAATGCGCCCGCATCGTCAACAAGGATCTCGGCGGCAGCCCCATGGACGCCGACCGCGAGATGCTCGCGGTCGGAGCCTGGAGCGGCGAGGCCGACCGCACCCTGCGTCATGAGGCCGAGGCCGCCGGCACCGTCCGGCCGGGCGAGGAGTTCTTCAGCGGTCCCGGCACGCGCGGGCGCTGAGGCCGGCGCGGCGGCGGCCCGTGCGGCGCCGGTGCGGCGACCCGTGCGGCCCGCCCGTGCGGCCCGTGCGGCGACCCGTGCGCGCGGCCCGTGCGGCGCCGGCCCACGGTCCCGACCCCGATCTTCGTAAATAGCGATGCTGCTTTCGCCCGGCGCAGGGGAGTGCTACGTTTAATCTGTCGTGCGCTTTTAGGGCGTGCGCTGTGGGCAGGCTGGACGAACATTCAGGTTTACTGAGGCTTGGGACGGGGAAACTCGCCCCTGTCGGTCAGGGAACTGCGCCCCCACTTCCCTGACTCTCCGGGGGGCCCAGAAGGATTCTGGGCCCCCCGGGCCTTTTGCGGCTCGTACCGTCACGCGCAGGCGTAGGTGGTAGAGCGTGCCGCCGGCATTACCCCAGCCCCGGGGCCCGCGTTCCCATGCAGGAATCCGCGCGCCCCGAGTCTGCGCGGGCGCAAAGGATCGCCGACGTCCAGCCGCGCGGACGCGGTGCACGGGTTTGTCTGAGACCTGCGGCCGGCTCGCTGTGCAAAGCCAGCGCGGAGTCGGGCGGATTCATGCACAGCGGGGTGGGTATCGCCTCGGCAGATGGCTATGCCTCCCACGCCCCGCCCCGGCCCGCCGGGCCAGAGCGGCCGATCCCCAGGCCGGCCGCGGGACGCCTGAGCTCGATTACGAGGTCGGTCGTATCGCTGCCGCGCTCGACGACCGTACGGGCCGCGCCGCCGATTGTGCGACCGTGTGCACATGACGTTGTTCGCCGTCATCCCATCGGTGGCGCCCCATCTGCATCACGGGACCTCGATCGGCACCACGATCAGTCACCTGCTGGATTCGGCGGGCAAGTTCTTTTCCCAGCTCGCGAACCTGAGCTGGGGATCGCTGCTCCTCGGGCTGGCCCTGTATTCGATGTATCTGCTGCTCCGCTCCCGCGCCCTGTTCAACGCGGTCCAGGCCTCGTATCCCGGGGAGAAGGTGCGCTGGCGCGACGTGTGGGGCGGATACATGGTCGGGTATGCGATCAACAACGTGTTCCCGCTGGGCGGAGGGAACATCGCGCAGCTGTTCGTCACGCGCGTGTCGATCCCGGCCGGCAGCTATCCGACGATCGCCGCGGCTCTGTCCACCGGTGTCATCTTCGACTGGTTCATGGGCGTGCTGGTGATGTGCTTTGCGTTCACCCAGGGCGTGTTCCCCAAGCCGCCCGACTTCTCGAAGCTGCCAGCCTTCGATATCAGCTTCTTCGCTGCCAACATGCGCTTCACCCTGTTCTTCGTGACGCTGCTCGGGGTGCTCTTCCTGGTCGGGTTCGCCCTGTTGTCGGCGAAGGTGCGCGACCTTCTGGCAGCGGGTCCGCCAGGGGCTCACGATCCTGCGAGATCGCCGACGCTACCGCCGCGAGATGGCGAGCTGGCAGTTCGCCAGCTGGATCTTCCGGTTCGCCGCCTACTGGGCGCTGCTGGACGCGTTCCACATCGGCGGCTCGGTCCGCAATGCGTTGTTGGTGCTCGGGGTGCAGGTGGTCGCGTCGGTGTTCCCGTTCACGCCCGGTGGCCTGGGCGTGCAGCAGGCGCTGCTGCTGACGATCTTCGCCAACAATCCGAATGTGGCCGCGTTCTCGGTCGGACAGCAGATCGCCACCGCGGTGCTCAGCACGGCGCTCGGGTTTGCAGCGCTGGTGTTCATCTTCCGCTTCAAGAGCTTCCGGGAGGTGATCGAGCGGGGCCGCGAGCACCGGCGTCAGGAAGCGGCCGCCGAGGCCGGGACGCCCGGCGCGGCAGGGCACGCCGCCGAGCGAAACCCGGCGGGCGTGGCCGAAGGTGGCCGGGCGATCGCCCGCTGAGTTTTGGTGGCGAGGGCCGCCGCCGAGGGAGAGCCGGCGGGCGTGGCAGTAGGTGGCCGGGCGATCGCCCGCCGAGTTTTGGTGGCGAGGGCCGCCGCCGAGGGAGAGCCGGCGGGCGTGGCAGTAGGTGGCCGGGCGATCGCCCGCCGACTTTGGGTGGCGGAGGCCACCGAGGGAGAGCCGACCGAGACCCGGGCCGCCGCGCCCACGCCGACCCGGCGGACGCACACTGCACAAGGTGCCATGTAACGCAGGTCCGTCCTCGCATGGCACCTTAACCATGCCCCACATGACAAAGGTGCCGGTCACCCCTCCCGGACTGGTTGCGTGGCACGTTGTTCAGGCTGAGGAACGGATCGATGCCCGCGTCGGGCCCCAGCGCGCCGTGGGCCCCAGCGCTCACCGAAGGCCTAAGCGCTCCGCGGGCCCCAGCGCTCACCGAAGGCCTAGGCGCTCCGCGGGCCCCAGCCCGCCGCGGGCCCCAGCGCTCACCGATCCCTACCGAACCCCGCGGCGACCCCCAGCGCTCGCCATCCCTACTGACCCACCCGAGCCGCGCGCCTCGCGCACCCAACAAACTTGACGCCCCCGTCACCTTTGGCTAGGCTGATCCACCGCGCGGCGCTCGACGTAACCACAGGCGTCACGAACCGCCCCGACCACGGCTTTGAGACCCAGAGGAGTGCATCGATGACCGACCTTCCCTCCGCCTGCGTGATCGGCGCCGGCTCGTCCGGAATCGCGGCCGCCAAGGCGCTGCATGACCGCGGGATCCCGTTCGAGTGCTTCGAGAAGTCCGACCGGGTCGGCGGCAACTGGGTGTTCGGCAACAAGAACGGGATGTCCTCGGCCTACCGGTCACTGCACATCAACACCTCGCGGGAGCGGATGGAGTACTCGGACTATCCGATGCCGCCGGACTATCCCGACTTCCCGCACCACACCCACATCGCGCGTTACTTCGACAGCTACGTCGACCACTACGGCTTCCGGGACAAGATCGTGTTCGAGACTGGCGTGGCCCACGCCAGCCGTGACGCCGACGGGGTCTGGGATGTGGAGCTGGACACCGGTGAAACGCGGCGCTACGACATGGTGCTGGTCGCCAACGGCCACCATTGGAATCCGCGCTGGCCCGAGCCGGGGTATCCGGGCAGCTTCGACGGCATGGAGATGCACTCTCACCACTACGTCGAGAACAGCGATTTCCGCGACAAGAACGTGCTCGTCGTCGGCATCGGCAACAGCGCGATGGACATTGCCGTGGAGTCCAGCTTCGTCGCCCGCAAGACGTTCATCTCCTCGCGTCGCGGGGCGTACATCCTGCCCAAGTACCTGTTCGGCCGTCCGCTCGACCAGATCGGCGTCAACGCGCTGACGCCGATGCTGCCGTTTGCATTCCGCCGGGCGATCCTGATGACCATGTACCGCGTGGGCGTTGGCAAGGTGCAGGATTACGGGCTGCCCGAGCCGGATCACAAGATCGGCGAGGCGCACCCCACCATCTCCGCCGACTTCCTCAACCGGATCGCCCACGGCGACATGACGTGGAAGCCAAATGTCGCGGAGCTGCAGGGCGGCCGAGTGAAGTTCGCGGACGGAAGTGTCGAGGACATCGACGTAATCGTCTGGTGTACGGGCTACAAAGTCACGTTCCCGTTCTTCGACGAGGACTTCATCTCCGCCCCCGACAACGATCTGCCGCTGTATCGGCGGGTGTTCAATCCCGGCATCGACAACCTGGCGTTCATCGCGCTGCTCCAACCGCTCGGGGCTACGATGCCGCTGGCCGAGGCGCAGGGCCGCTGGATCGCCGCCTATCTGCGTGGCGAGTACCGTCTCCCGTCACGCCGGGAGATGGAGGAGGCCATGAAGCGGGAACGCGAGAAGATGTTCAAGCGCTACGTGGCCTCGAAGCGCCACACGATGCAGGTCGACTTCGACAACTACCTCCACGCGCTGCGCCGCGAGCTGAAGGCAGGGGCCGAGCGGGCCCGGGCGGCCAACTTCGCGCTGCCGATCGCGCCTCGCGCCCTGGCCCAACAGGTGCCGGCCACGGCATGAGCGTCGTCACTGGAAAGCGGGCGCGGACGAAGGCGCACAACCGCGCCGCGATCCTCGAGGCGGCCCGCGAGGTGTTCGCCGAGCTGGGCTACGACGCCGCCGGCGTACGCGACGTGATTCGGCGCACCGAGCTGGCCTCGGGCACGTTCTACAACTACTTCCCGGACAAGGAGGCGGTGTTCCGCGCTGTGCTCGACCAGAGCGCTCAGGAGGTCCGCCGCCGCCTGCGAACGGTCCGGGCCTCCGCCCGAGGCCTGGACGAGTTCGTTGGGAACGCGTACCGGGCCTGGTTTGAGTTTCTGGTCGAGGACCACCTGATGTTCGAGCTGCTCCAGCGGAACGCCGGCACGATCCGGGCGATGTTCGGCGACCCGATTCTGGGGGCCGGAGTCGACGAGCTCCTGGAGGACCTGCGCGCCGCGATCGGGCGCGGCGACATCCCCCCACTGGATGCCGGCTACATGGCCGGCGCGATGGCGGGTGCAGCGCTCGAGTTGGGCGTGCGGATGGCCGAGCGCACGCCTCCGGACGCCGAAGGCGCGGCCCGGTTCGCCACCGAGCTGTTCCTCGGTGGGATCGAGCGCCTGGGCCGCGCCTGAGCCAACAGCCGCCCCCCGGAGCCCAGATCCCAGGACACTAACCCCCCGGCCGCAGCTGGCGCGCGCGCATGCGCAGCAGCTCGATCAGGTCCGTCCCCCCGTGGAACGGATCGGCGATCGGGACGCCACCGATCAGCGGCAGCGCGGCCCGCAGACGACCATCGACCTCAGCCAACAAGGTCGGTCCAAACGGAATCGGCGCCGAGTCGAGCTCGGCCAGTTCGCGCAGGCGATCGTGGTCCGCGGCGCCGGCGTAGCGCAGCGTTACCCGGGTCACCGGGGTGGCGCCGTGATCACGGACCCGCCGCGCCGCCTCACTGAGAGCACGTTCGCGCTCCCGAGCGATCAACCAGTTGAGGGAGCTGGAGAACATCGCGCACCTCCTTCGAGTAACTATTTAAATAGTATAGCCGGTGACGTCACCCGTCAACTACAATTGATGGTTATGAGCAAGCAGCAGCAGGCCCCCGGGGACCTCGAGCACGTCCGGGCATTCGTGAACACGCGCGACATCGATCTGGGGACCGACGATCTCGAGCGGCCGGAGGGGCTCAGCTCATGGCTGCAGCGAAACGGTCTCCTGGCCGGCCAGAAGCGGGTGACGGCCTCGGAGCTAGCCCGAGCCGTGCGCGTGCGCGAGGCTGTGCGGGCGATTCTCCTGGCGCACAATGGCGGCGGTCCGGCGCCGGCCGACGCGGCCGCCGCCCTGGACGCGGCCGCGTGCCGCGCGCGCCTGCGCCTGCGCTTCGGCGAGACCGGCGCCACCCGGCTGGAGTCGCAGGCGCATGGGGTGGATGCCGCCCTCGGCGGCCTGCTCTCGATCATTCACGAGTCGATCGCGGACGGGACCTGGCAGCGGCTCAAGGCGTGTCGCTCCGAGCGGTGCGAGTGGGCCTTCTACGACCACACCAAGAACCACTCCGGGGCTTGGTGCAGCATGGCTTCTTGCGGGAACCGCGAGAAGGCCCGGACGTACCGCGAGCGTCACGGGACCCGCGACTGACGGGCGGCACGTCGCCGTTATCCTCGAATTCGGTGCCCACGTTCTGCCGTCACAACCGGCTGATCCAAAACTGCCCGATCTGCTCGCGCGAGCAATCGATCGAGCTGCGTCCGATGGTCTCCTCGAGTGCGCCGCGCACCAGTCAGGATCGGCCCAGCGCGCCGCGTGCGCCGCGCCGTGGGTCGACCCCGCGGGGCGCCGCGACCGGTGGCGTGCGCGTCAAGCGTCTGGTCCGAGGTGCCGACGACGGCTACCAATCCCCGCTGGTGCCCGGGCTGAAGTCCAGCGCCGAGGCGGAGCGGCTGGCCGCGGAGCTGACCTTCGCCGGAGTTCGTCTGGGACAGCTGGGGCACGCGCCTCCCGGGCTCTACGCTGAGGTGGCTGCCGGCGACGGCGGGCTGGAAGAGCGCACCTGGCTGGCCTTCCTGATCGCTTACATCTGCCCGACGGACGAGGTGGATCCGTTCGCCTCGATCGCCGCCGCGCGCGTACCCTGGAGCGGCGGCGAATCGCCGGCCATGGAGGAGATTCGGCCGGGTCCGCGCACGGCTCACGATCCGGCGCGCGGCACACAAACCGTCGACGCTTACCGGGCTTGGGCCGAGCGAGCCGGGTCCCAGGCCGCCGCCTTCACCGGCGAGTCCGGGTGGAGCCCGGAGCGGCGGTTTGAGCGCGTATTCGAGCGCCTCGCGCTGCCCGGGCTGCATCGCGACGCGCGCTTCGAGCTGCTGGTCACGCTGGGCTGGCTGGGCGTGTACGAGCTGCGGGCGCCGTCGCTCCAGCTGGGCGGCGAGAACGAGGTCACGCTGGCCGCCAAACGCGCCCTCGGAATCGGCGATCCGCTGCTGCTGGAGCGCCGTGCGGGAGAGCTGGCGCAGGCGTGTGACCTGCCCTTGGCGGCGCTCGATCTGGGCCTGTACAACTGGGGCCGCGGCGAGCGCACCACTGCCGGCCTCGGGCCCGAGTCACGACCGGACGCGGCGGAGCTGGGCCGGGCCCGTGCCGCGCTGAGGCTGTAGGCGTTCTGACCACGCCGCAACTCGCGGGTCGCCCGCGGGTTATGCCCAGTGCCGGAACGCTGATCGTCGTGCTGGGAGGTCACATGCGTCGAACCCCAGTCTGTTGCTGGTCGCTCTGTTGGTCAGCGGTGGCGCGGGCGCTGCGCTCGAGCACGCTTCCGCCGCGTCCCGCCAGCTACCCGTGTGTCCGCTGGCGCATAAGGCGAATGGGAAGTGCTGCGGGCCAATCGTCCGGGGCCGCCGGCGGCGAGCGTGCGTGCCGGTGCTGACGATCGCCTCGGCCCCCGATCCATCCCAGGCCGGTCTACCGGTGATCATCACCGGGCAGCTCACCGGCCCGCGACATGCCAATGCCGTGATCTCGTTGTGGCAGCGCCTGCCCTGGCAGCGACGCTTTCATCGCGCGCTGCGGGTGCGGACCGATGCGCTGGGCCGATACTCGATCACCAAGGCGAACGGGGTGGCCACCAACCGCCGGTGGTATGTCGTCGCGCACGGACTGCAAAGCCGGACCTTGACCCAGCGCGTGCGGGCTCTGATCACGCTGACCACTTCGCCGACGATCGCCGACACCGGGGAGGTGGTGACGATCAGCGGCCAGGTCACGCCGTCGCACGCCGGGCAGCGAGTGATGATCGAGCAGCGCTCGCCGACCGGATGGCAGGTACTCGCCCGGCCGCGGTTGAATGCCGCCTCGAGCTATCAGACCACCCGCTTGTTCAACCAGGGTGGTCCACACGTGCTCCGCGCCCGGCTGGCCGGCGATGACAAGAACGTGCGCTCGGTGTCAACGCTGGTGCCATTGATGATCCTCAGCGGGATTCACAAGATCCAGCACGTCGTGGTGATCATGCAGGAGAACCGGTCGTTTGACTCCTACTTCGGCACGTATCCGGGAGCCGACGGTATCCCGCACGGCGTGTGCGTGCCCGATCCCCTGAACGGCGGCTGCGTAGCTCCGTTCCACGACTCGGCCGACACGAACTCCGGCGGGCCGCACAGTGCCAACAACGCCACCGCTGACATCAACGGCGGGCTGATGGACGGGTTCGTCGGGTCAGGCCGAGAAGGGCCCGGGCTGCAGCACGAACGACCCGAACTGCAGCCCATGCCAGCAGGGTCAGCTGAGCTCAGTGCATCGACGTGATGGGCTACCACGACGCTCGCGAGATCCCGAACTACTGGACTTACGCCAACGACTTCGTGCTCCAGGACCACATGTTCGAGCCCGTCGCCTCCTGGAGCCTGCCCGATCATCTCTACCTGGTCTCGGAGTGGTCGGCGTACTGCACCAATCCAAATGATCCGTTCTCGTGCACGAACGCGACTCCAAGCTCCCAATGGGGACAACCTGGGCGTGGGCTCCGCGGGCCGTCGGACCAGAAGCCGCAGTACGCGTGGACGGACATGACCTACCTGCTGCACGGCGCCGGCGTCAGCTGGGGCTACTACGTGTTCAAGGGCACCGAGCCCGACTGTGAGAACGACGGCGCGATGACCTGCTCGCCCGTGAAGCAAGGCCCAAAGACGCCCGGCATCTGGAACCCGCTGCCGCACTTCGCCACCGTCCAGCAAGACGGGCAACTCGGAAATATCCAGTCGCTCACCAATTTCTTCACCCAGGCAAGAACGGCACGCTGCCAGCGGTCTCGTGGATCGACCCGAACGGGCAGGTCTCCGAGCATCCACCGGCGCTCGTCAGCGCCGGCCAAACCTACGTCACGGGGCTTATCAACGCGATCATGCAGAGCCCGGACTGGAGCAGCACAGCGATCTTCCTCTCCTGGGACGATTGGGGAGGGTTCTATGACCATGTCGTCCGCCGGTCGTGGATAGTCAACGGCTATGGGCTGCGCGTCCCCGGGACTGGTCATCAGCCCCTACGCCCGTCAGGGCTACATCGATCACCAGACGCTGAGTCATGACGCCTTCAACAAGTTCATCGAGGACGACTTCCTCGGCTCTCAGCGCCTCGATCCCGCCACAGACGGCAGGCCGGACCCGCGTCCCGACGTTCGCGAGACCAATCCTCAGCTCGGCGACCTGAGCGCGGACTTCGACTTCAACCAGCAGCCGCGGGCGCCGGTGATTTTGCCGGTGAACCCGGCGCCGGGTCCGGCTTCGCAGGCACCTAGTGATAGTCGGGCCGCCCCTGCGGGGGGCGGCCCCGGTTTGGCTCTGGTGCCACCGGCGGCAGCTGCTGGGGACGGAGTGAGGGCTCGATCCGGGCATGTTCCGACGCCCAAATCTCCCTCCACCGGCCGGCTTATGGAGTCCGAACATCACATAGATGGTCGAACGCCAAAGTCGGCCGTCAGAGCCCGGCTTGCGGGCCGCGAACACGTCGCACACTTGGCCCACCTCCCTCAGGGATCCGCCTTTCCCGCCGAACCCCCGCGGGACCAGCCGCGCCGGTCCCGCCGTAGCGGCTCCGTCCGGGCCACGTCCTACCTTCTGCGGCGTCCGCATCCATCCGAGCCGGAGCCGCAATGTCACTCTGCTTCATCGAACCGCAGAACGCCATCAGGGTCATCGCCGACTCGGTCGGGCGCGAGGCGCGTCGACAGATCCTTGGCGAGGTCGTGCGCGCGTGGGTTGACGAGATCCCCGACTCCGAGCTCGAGTCGCACTACGTCAAGGCTGTCGCCGATCTCGACGAGCATGACCTGTCGATGCTCGCGGCATGGCATGCCTCGCTGGAGGTCGGGCACCCGCTTCCCAACAAGGAGTTCCTCGTGAACGTGTTCCCGTCGCTGGGCGAGAACCGTCGGGAGGCGCTGAAGATCGCCGCCGGGTTCCGTGGCGAGGAGGCGTTCGAAGCGGGCGTGGGCGAGGAGCAGGCGTTCGACACGGTGCTGCCGTGGCTGTCCGACGAGCGCTGCCTCGAGCTCGCGAGCGAGTGCCTTGAGCTGTATTGCTGGGACCGGATGGGAGCGAGAACTAGATGGACTGCTGTCCACGCGCCCTGCCGGACTGCCCGGGCGGATAACTAACGGGCCTCGGTCAGGGCCTTCTCGATCTCCGCGATCGCCTGCTCGGTCGAGCGGAACCACACCGCGTGGATGTCCCAGCTCACGCGCCGCGATGCAGTTGAGCTCGATGTCGTCGAGGAGCAATGCGGCGTCCGCCGCCACGCCGAGGCGCTCGAGCGTCAGCTCGTAGATCCGGGCCTCCGGCTTGCGGGTGCCCACGAACGCCGAGTCGACAACCACGTCGAAGATCTCGTCCACCGGAAGCTTTGCGCGCCACATGCTCTCCCACTCGCGTACGTTGTTCGTGCAGATCCCGAGCTTGTAGCCGCGGGAGTGCAGCTCGCGCATGTAGTCCGATCAGCGGCTCGTTGGGATGCAGATGCTCGAAGTACCGCTCGCCGAAGCCGTGCAGGTGCATCCGCTCGCCCGAGCTGCGTGCGTAGCTCGCTCTCCAGCTTTCGCAGATGAAGTCCGCCTCGGTCATTCGGCCGGTTTCGAGCTCGAACAGCGGGTTTGCGCCGTCGCGGCGAGTGATCGCCGCCGATTGCGTCGCCGAGCTGCTCGAGCGAGATCCCCGACGAGTTCTGAAACGCGGCAAACGCGCCCAGCAGAGGCGACGTCAGCACGCCTCCGAAGTCGCTGATCACAGCCGTGATGCGGCTCATCGCGCGCGGGTCAGCAGGTAGATGCCGCCCCCTCGAGGCCATGGCTCTGCCAGCGCAGCGGTCTCGCGTGGACCTCGAGCCCGGCGCGCACGACCGACGCGCCGGTTCCCGAGCGCCTCGCCCGCCGCACGGCGGGGTACTGACTGCTCGATTCGTCCTGACCCATCCACAACTCGAGCCCCGCTCGCGCGGCAGGCCGTCGGCCGTGTAGGTGGTGGACAGCAGCGGTTCGGCGACGCCACGGCTCCGTCCGAATCGAACAGCGATGCGACGATCAGGTCGCGATCCTGGCCGCTCGCTTTATGCGGGGCCGCAGGGCTGTCAACGCCATGCGTCTCGATCCGTGAACCACTCAGTCAGTTCGCGAACCGACTCGAATTCCGCCAGTCGATCTCCGCGCGGCCGCTCAGCGGCCCGAGGCGTCGACTCGCGCTCCGCGCCATCGACCGTGCACCGCCCACCGTATCCGGCACAGCTGGTCGAAGCCGCCGAGGCGCGGCAGCGCGACCGCCTCGCCTTCGGGCGAGACAGTGCACTCGATCCCGCGTCACCTGAGACGGTCCATTGCGTCTCGGACGAGGTATCGGCGTTCGACGCCGACGGGTCAATCGTCGGGATGTCGGGATCGCGCGCGCCGATCGCCACGAACGACCGGCCTCACACCATGCAGCACCCCACACGCCGCGCTCCAGATCGCCGAAGCCCAGCGTTCAGCACCGCGGCTGGCGCGACCATGCTCAAGGTGCAAGCCGCGGCCTCTCGATGTCGGTGGCGGTCGAGTCGACGTCGTGAGGCCCGGCGCCGCCAGCGGGTCCGCTGCGCGCATGACCAACCGGCCCAAAAGTTGCGGACGAGCAACGGCCGGACGAGCGCCGTGTAGGCGGTAACAGCAGCACAGCTCCGAGCGCATCGGTGATGAAGCCCGGCACGATCAGCAGCACGCCGCCAGCAGGACGAGCGCGCCGTCGACGACCTCGCGCGCCGGCGGCCGGCGCTCGGATACGGCGGTCGAAAGCGCGCCAATGCCGCACCCCCTTGCGAGCGGAGCGCCCACATGCCGATGGCCAGCCGGCGATCAGCAGCACGACCGTGTCGCAGCACGCCGATCGCGTTCGCGACCTGGATCGCGACGAGCAGCTCCGCGATCGGCCAGCAGATCAGCAAGACCAGAGCAATTCACATCGACTCAAGGCTAGCTCGGAGCAGCGCCGAGCCGCGCGACCCCGGACCGCTTGCCGTACGCACGCCCAGCGACCGCTCGCACCGGCGAGCCGTGCGATCCCTCGAGCGGACCCCGGGCAGCCGGTGAAGGCCGACCAATTCGATCAGCGTCCGGATCTGGGGCTGGGCGCCACGCAGCAGCATCGCACGGCCGCGCACGCGAGACGGCGCGCGAGCATCGCCAGGTCGAGCATCAGCGATGCGTCGGCGAACGCCAACTCGCTCAGATCGACGACCACGTCGATCTGTGCACCGATAGCGCGGACGAGCGCCTGTCGCCGGCCTCCCTGAGTCGTCCTGTCCTCGTCGCCGCGGCAGCGCAAATCGCTGGCTGTTCATCGTAATCGACGATGGCGCAAACCTACCGAAATTAGGGATTCCGTGACAATCAAGGCTGCAAGGATCGCACTCTCGTAGACTTATGTCGAGATGGTGTCAGTCGAGGACGTGACAGATGCTCTGCGTGACGTGATCGACCCGGAGCTGGGGCTCGACTTCGTCGAGCTCGGGCTGATCTACGAGGTCGAGGTCGAGAGACGGCACCGTCGGGTCACGTACACGCTGACCAGCCCGGGATGCCCGATCGGACCGCAGGTCTCCGAGCAGATCGAGGAATTCGTCAGTGAAATCGACGGCGTAACGAGGTCCAGCCGACGATGACGTTCTCCCCGCCGTGGACGCCTGACCGGATGAGCGAGGACGCCAAGTTCGCGCTCGGCTTCTGAGCGTCGCCTACCTGTCGTGCCGACTCGCTCCTAGAGCCCGGCGGCTCAGCCGCCGCGCAGCTCGCGCCGAAGGTCGATCGCGCGGATCTCGTGCTCGCCCGGGCAGCTTGTCGAGCACGGAGGCGACGACGTGCTTGACGTCGGACTCCTCGTGGCCGAGGTCGTCGAACAGCGATTTCAGCGCCGTGTGGACGATCTTCAGCTGAGCCGCGGTCAGCTCGAGCCGGAACGCCGTCTCGCCCGGCTGGATCAGGTCGTCGGCCATCTGGTCAGCAACGGTAGCCAGATGCCCGGCGCGCGGCAACCGCGGCGCTGCGACGTGTTGCGCGACCGCCGCGCGCCTTATCCTGGTCCAGTGCACCGGGTCCGACTGGCGGCTGCTGGTACCGATCACCTTCGCCTGGGCTGGAGTTTCTGGGACGCCCCCGGTGCCCGTCTCTTCATTCGCCGTCAGCCGCAACCGGCAACCTGCTGGTGCTGCTCGTCGCGACCGCGCCGGCGCCGCCGCCGGCCGCTCAGTCGCTCGCGCGGTGACCGCCAGCCTGCGTGGCCCGCCCGCCGGCCGGTCCGTCCCGCAGATCGGGCTGATCACGCGTGCGCCCGCCGCCCGGCGTTCGGCGTCCAGCCGTTTGCGCGCCGGCTGCGCGGCTCGCCGGGGTCGCGTCGGTCCAGCCCGAGCGCCGCTACGTGCCGCGGGTCGTACCCGACGATCCGGCGCTGACCGCGCCCGACCCGAACGCGGGCGTGGTCCAATGGGCGCTCGCTCGTGAGGGCTTCTACTCCGCCTGGAACATCACCAGGGGCGACGGCGCGCTGGTCGGCGTGATCGACACCGGAGTCGACGCCAGCCATCCCGATCTGCGTCGAAGATCGCCGCCGGCGTCGACCAGCAGAATCCCTCGATTCGACCGGACCGGCGGGCACGGACGAGGTGGGTCACGGCACCCACGTCGCGTCGCTGGCCTGCGCGGACACCGACAACGGCATCGGTATGGCCGGCGCCGGCTACGACTGCAGGCTGGTGGTCGAGAAGAGCGATTTCAGCGACTCGAGCATCGCCGCCGCGATCGTCGACGCTGCCGACCGCCACGTCCAAGCGCTCAATATGAGCTTCGGTCCCGCCACGTCGGCGCCCCGCCGGCGCCCGAGTCCGAGGTCAGGGCGCTCGACTACGCGCGCGGCCACAAAGTGGTGCTGGTGGCGGCGGCGGCCGACACGCCCCAGACCGAGCAGGGCGACCCGGCCAACGTGCTCCAGCCCGCCGGCACGCGGACCCAATCTGCTCCGGGGGCATCGGGCTCGACGTCACCGCCGCGCGACTACAGCGGCGCTCGCGCGGGCTTCGCCGGATATGGCGGTTCCGAGATCTCGCTGGCCGCCTTCGGCGCGCTCGACCCCGGCGCGATCTCGGTCCTGCGGGCTCGGTCCCGCGCCGGGCATCTTCGGTGCGTTTCCCGAGCAACCAGACGACGCTCGAGCAGCTTCCCGACTCCCTGCGGCTGCCGCACCACGTTCGCCGGCAGCAATCACTACGCCTACCTTCAGGGCACCTCGATGGCGGCGCCCCAGGTGGCCGCTACGGCAGCGATGATGCGCGCGCTCAACCCGTTCGCCTCGCTCGGCGACATCTCTGCGCATCATCAAGCAGACCGCGCAGCGGCCCCCCGGGAGCGGCTGGAGCCGCGAATCTGGGCTGGGGGATCCTTGACGCCGGCGCGGCGCTCGACGCCATCCGGCGGCTCGATCGCCTGCCGCCGGTCGCGCGGCTGTTCGCCCCCCGGATCGCTCGCAACCGGACGTTTCATGCTCAGCTGGTCGGGCCACGACCAGCAGTGGCCGGGCTGATCGCCTCGGGGATCGCGTGCTACCAGGTGTTCGTCAGGGTCGGCGGAGGCCGCTCACGCCTGATCGCCAGACACCCGCAACCACCGGTTGCGGTTCCATGGCCGGCCCGGGATTTCGCTACGCGTTCGCGGTGGTCGCGGTCGACCGACGCCGGCAACCGCGAGATGCGTGCCGCGCCGCCACACCGCGGGTGGCCCGCCGGCGCCCGCTAGAGCACTCAGCCCTTGCGGTCGCTTGCGCGGCCGGCCGAGACCCGCGAGCGCGCTTCGCTCGCATGTCGGCCGCCGGCCCCCGCTTGGCGCGCGGCCGTGCGTCGGGGCAGGATCGGGGCGGGTCCGCCGTTGCTCGGCGCGGGCGGCTTGCGCCGGGCGCCGGCTTGACCGGCCGCGGACTCGGGCCACGGCTGGCCGCGCGCCGCCGCCAGCAGCTCGGCCAGCGACGCCTCGATCCCCTCGGCGATCATGCTCGATGTCCGGCAGCGCGTCGTAGTCGCCGAGCAACCCGTAGTCGATCGCCGCCGTTGTAGGACATGATCGCGACCGCCAGCGCATGGTGGTTGGGCAGGAACGCGACCGGGAACAGGTCCTCGAGCTCGCGGCCCAGCACGTACAGCGGCAGTTGCGGGCCCGGGATGTTGGTCACGATCAGGTTGAACAGGCGGGTTGAGAAGTTCAGCCGGACGCCTGAGCCAGGATCGTCGGCGGGCGCCAGGTTGTTGACCGCGCGCCAGCGTCGCCGCACCCACCGCCTGCTTGGACTCCTTGAGCCCATCCATCGCCTGGCGCACGAATCGCAGGCGGGCGACCGGGTCGCGGATGTATACCGGCAGCGGTCCGCGCATCACCGTCGAGCTGGTTGCCGAGCGTTCCGTGCTCGTCCTTGGGCGGACCGAAACCGGGACCAGCGCCCGCATCTCCAGGCCCTCGGTGCGCATCCCTCGCGAGCGCAGCCAGCGGGCCAGCGCGCCGGACACCACGGTCAGCACGACGTCGTTGACCGTGCCGCCGAGCGCGTCCTTGACCCCCTTGTAGTCCTCCAGCTCCTGCCGCACCACCGCGTAGCGCCGGTGCGGACCGATCTCGACGTTGAGCGGGGTCTCGGGGGCGGGGTTCAAGCCCGCCCAGACGATCTCGCCGATCCCCTCGGCCGCGTCCCGAAGCATGTCCAGCGAGCTGGCCGGGCGAGCCGCGCGCTCAGCGCGCGATCGACGAGCTCGACGGTGGTCTGCATCGCCCCACGAACCCCGGCGAGCACCAGCTCGGCGCGCGGACGGCTCGGGCTGCGGCTGCCAGGGTTCGAGGTCGGTCGGCGGCTGCGCCGGCGTCGGGGCTGATGTCGAACAGGACCGTGGCGAGATCGACACCCGCGACGCCGTCCACCAGCGAGTGATGGGTCTTGAAGATCAGGGCGAAGCGGTCATCCTGAAGACCCTCCGACCAGCCAGCTCTCCCACAGCGGCCTGTATCGGTCCAGCGGCTGAGAGGCGATCCGGGCAGCCAGCAGAAACAGCTGCTGCTCGGTGCCCGGCGACGGGCAGCGCCGCGTGACGGATGTGGTACTCGAGGTTGAAGCTGGGGTCGTCGACCCACAGAGGCCGGCCGGATTCAAGCGGGGGCGTGGCGAGCTTCTGCCGGTAGCGGGGCACCAGGTGCAGCCGTCCGCGCACGTGGTTCAGATAGTCGTCGAATGCCGGAGGCGGTCCCTCGAACATCAGCACGGCGCCGATGTGCATGTGCGAGGCCGGACCCTCCTGGTGCAGGAACGAGGCGTCGATCGAGGTCAGACGGTCGAGGTGATGTTGGCTCAATGTCCTCCGCGGGCCGATCCGGTCGGAATCGTAAGCCTAGCTTGGACGTATTCCGGAGCGGTATGCTTCTGCGCCACATGTCCGTGGGACTTCTCCACCGAGCCGGACTTCCAGCGCAAGCTCGACTGGATGGCTGGGCTCGTGCGCGAACAGATCTGGCCGCTGGAGACGCTGATCGACGAGCTGGGCTGGGACGGGCTCACCCGGGCGCTGAAGCCGGTTCAGGAGCAGGTCAAGGCACAAGGCCTGTGGGCCGCGCATCTCGACCCCGAGCTGGGCGGCCAGGGCTACGGGCAGGTCAAGCTGGGGCTGATGCACGAGATTCTGGGGACATCGCCGATCGCGCCGCTGGCGTTCGGCAACGCCGCACCGGACTCTGGCAACTCGGAGATCCTCGCGCTGGCCGGCACGCCCGGAGCAGAAGGAGCGCTATCTGCACCCGCTTCTGGCCGGCGATCTGAAGTCGGCGTTCAGCATGACCGAGCCGGATACGGCGGGATCCGATCCCACGTTGCTGAGTACCTCGGCGGTCCGCGACGGGGAAGAGTGGGTGATCAACGGGCACAAGTGGTTCTCCTCCAATGGCTCGATCGCGGACTTCCTGATCGTGATGGCCGTCACTGATCCCGAGGCGCGGCCCCACCAACGGGCCTCGATGCTGATCGTCGACGCTGACACCCCCGGCGTCCGGATCATCCGCGACGTGGCCACGATGGAGCATCCCTGGGACAGCTTCGGACGCTACGGCAATCACGCCGAGATCATCTACGAGAACGTGCGCGTGCCGGCGGAGGCGTTGCTCGGAGTCCAGGGCGCCGGCTTCCTGATCGCCCAGCAGCGGCTGTATCCGGGACGTATCCATCACTGCATGCGGTGGCTGGGCGTGGCCCGGCGCGCGTTCGACATGCTGTGCGAGCGCTCGCTGTACCGGTTCGCTCACGGATCCACGCTATCCAAGCACCAGAGCGTCCAGAACTGGATCGCGGACTCCGCAGCACAGATGCAGGCGGCCAGGCTGATGACGCTGGGGGCCGCCTGGAAGATGGACACCGAGGGAGTGGCCGCGGCGCGCCAGGACATCGCGATGATCAAGTACTTCGGAGCGCAGGTGCTGCACGACGTGATCGACCGGGCGCTGCAGGCGCATGGCGCGCTCGGCTACTCCACCGACCTGCCGTTGGAGGCGATGTATCGCTTCGCACGCGCCGCCCGGATCTACGACGGACCCGACGAGGTCCACCGCGCATCGGTCGCCCGCCAGATCCTGCGCGGTTACGAGGCCCCCGCGGATGGGGTCCCGAGCGAGTGCGTCCCGGTCCGCCGTGAGGCGGCCCGCCGCCAGTTCGCTGAGCTGCTCTCAGCGGTCACGGCCAACGACTGAGGCGAAGGCTCTCCTACACTCTTGGCGATGGCGAACGCTCCTGAGAAGCTGCTGCTCGCCGCGCCGCGGGGATACTGCGCCGGGGTCGACCGCGCCGTGCAAACGGTGGAGCGAGCCCTGGAGCTGCTACGGCGCGCCCGTGTACGTGCGCAAGGAGATCGTGCACAACAAGCATGTCGTGGAGCAACTGCGGGCCCGCGGCGCCCGGTTCGTCGATTCCGAGACCGAGGTGCCCGCAGGCGCGACGGTCGTGTTCTCGGCCCACGGCGTCGCTCCCAGCGTGCACGCCAACGCCCAGGCGCGGGAGCTGCACACGATCGACGCCACCTGTCCGCTGGTGACCAAGGTCCACGTGGAGGCGAAGAAGTTCGCGGCCGAGGACTACACGATCGTGCTGATCGGCCACGCCGGCCACGAGGAGGTCGAAGGCACGATGGGTGAGGCACCGGGTCACATCGTGCTGATCGAGAACGAGCACGACGTCGACGCGCTCCAGGTCAAGGATCCGGACAAGGTGGCCTACATCTCGCAGACGACCCTGTCGGTGGACGAAACCCGGGCGATCATCGACCGGCTGCGAGAGCGATTTCCAGCGATCGTGGGTCCGCGGACCGACGACATCTGTTACGCCACCACCAACCGCCAGGCCGCGGTCAAGCAGCTCGCGCGCGAGTGCGACCTGGTGCTGGTGATCGGCTCGCGCAACTCGTCCAACTCCAACCGGCTGGTCGAGGTCGCGCGCGAGCACGGGGCCGACTCCTACCTGATCGACAACCAGGCGCAGGTGCGAGAGCGAATGGTTGGTGGGCAAGCGGGTGGTGGGGATCACCTCCGGGGCCAGTGCGCCCGAGGAACTGGTGCAGCGGCTCGTGGCCTTCTTCCGCGAGCGCGGCACCGAGGACGTGGAGGAGCTCGAGGTGGTCCAGGAGGACGTGCGCTTCATGCTGCCCAAGGCGATCCGCCAAGCGGTCGCCGCCTCCGCGTAAGCAGAACGGACCCTGCGCTGCGCACGCTGGTCGTCTCGGACCTGCATCTCGGTTCCGCACACGCGCCGGGATGTGCTGCGTGCGCCGGGGCCACGCGCCCAGCTGCTCGAGGCGCTTGGGGGAGTCGATCGGTTGGTGCTGTTGGGCGACGTGCTCGAGCTGCGCCACGGTCCGGTGCGCGATGCCCTGAGCGCGGCCGGGCCCGTGCTCGGACCGATCGGGCGGGCACTGGCTCCAGAGCGCCGAGGTCGTGATCGTCCCGGGCAATCACGACCATCATCTGCTGAGCGCATGGCTGGAGCGGCGCTGGGCCGGATGGGCCGCGCTCGCGCTCGAGCTCGAGCGCGACGATCGACTGGCGCGAGGGCGAGCCGTTGGCCGCGGTCGCCGGCTGGCTGGCGTCCGGGCGGGTGCGGGTCGCCTATCCAGGGGTGTGGCTGCGCGACGACGTGTACGCCACCCACGGCCACTACTCCGACCGGCACACCACGGTGCCGATGTTCGAGCGCCTGGGGGCCGGGGCGATGGCCCGGATGGTCCGGCGAACCGGCCGGATGGTCCCCGGCGCGCCGAGGACTATGAACGGGTGCTGGCGCCGATCTACGCCTGGCTCCATGCCATCGCTCAGCGCGGCGGGCCGGACGTCGGCGCGAGCTCGCACGGTGCCTCGGCCCAGGCGTGGCAGACGCTGGCCGGCAGTGACCGGCGGGGCGGGCTGCGACGGCGGGCGCTGATCCTGGCGTTCCCGGTGATCATCGCCGCACTGAACCGGGCCCGGCTCGGGCCTCTGCGCACCGACATCTCGGGCCCGGAGCTGCGCCGCGCGGCGCTGCGGGCGTTCGCCGAGGTGCTGGGCCGGCTCGATGTGCGCGCGGACTACGTGATCTTCGGGCACACGCATCGGGCCGGTCCGCTGCCCCGGGATAACCCTCAGGACTGGCGCACGCCGACCGGCGCCGAGCTGCTCAACACCGGCAGCTGGGTCCACGAGCCCGGCTTCCTGGGTCCGCGTCCCGATCAAAGTCCCTACCGCGCCGGATTCGGAGTCGTCATCGATGACGATCGTCGGCCGTCGCTGAGAAACCTGCTGGAGGCGGTCAGCGCGCCAAGCCGGGCGTGAAGCACACGGCGTGGCAGCGCACTCCGTCGCCCACCTGCAGCTCGAGCTCGCCCGCCGTGCTGCGGGGGTGTGAGATCAGTTCGTAGCAGCCGGGGTGGCTCGACGTCGACCTCGCGGCCGTTGGCGTGGACCAGACCCTGGCCGTCGAGCACCGCCCACACGCCGCCGGCCTCGTACGGACCCTGAGTACGGGCCGGCCACATCGTCGCTCTGGGGCGCCAGCTCGCGCCGGGGTCATCCTCGGGGCGCAGCGGCGCCAGCGGCGGACGCTCGACTCCGAGAAGCTCCTGGATCGCCCGCTCGGTCTCGGCGTAGGCACCTTCTCCATAGTGGTACTCGAACAGCGGCCCTGCGTCGTTGAATAGGTAACGAGCCGGCCACCCGAGGTTTCCGTACAGCTGCCAGATCTCGAGCTCGACATCGACCACGACCGGATAGTCGATCCCCAGCCGCGGCACGGCGGCCGCGCACCGCCTCGGGCTCTGGGAGGGCTCAAACCCGGCGGCGTGCACGCCGATCGACCCGCAGCCCGGCGTCTCGGTAGCGCTCGTGCCAGGCCTTCATGTACGGGCAGCGTGCGGATCGAGTTGGGGCGGCAGAAGTCCCAGAACTCGATCAGCACCGGCCGGCCGAGCTGCTGGTCCATGCGCAGCGACGCGACGTTGACCCACGGCAGCTTGAGCGGGAACGGCGGCGCGGCGATGTGGTCGACCGGGGCGCGCACCGGCGGCGATGGTAGACAGCGGCTGCGCCGGCCCGGCGCTATGGCTCGACCAGACCGCGCCTGATCGCGTAGCGGACGAGCTCGACGCGATCGCGCATCCCGAGCTTGCGCAGCACGTTGGCGCGATGCGACTCGACCGTCTTCTCGGACAGGTGCAGGGTCGGCGCGATCTGCGCGTTGGTGTGGGCCTCGGCGATCAGCTTGACCACCTCCTCCTCGCGCGGGGTCAGCGGCACCGCCGGACCGTCCGCGCCGTCGGCCATCCACTGACGGATGATCGAGCGCTCGGCGGCGTTGGTCAGGAACGCCTCGCCGCGCCTGACCGCCCGCACCGCGCCGACCAGGTCCTGGTCCGCCTCGCGCTTGAGCACGTACCCCGAGGCGCCGGCCTTGAGCGCCTCGAACAGGTAATGCTCGTCGTCGTGCATCGAGAGCATCAGCACGCGCGCGTCGGGCAGATGCGAGCGGATCGCCCGCGCGGCCTGCAGCCCGGTCATGCGCGGCATGCCCACGTCCAGGATGCACAGGTTCGGTCGCGCAGCCAGCGCCTGCTCCACGGCTTCGACGCCGTCGGCCGCCTCGGCCACCACGTCGAGGTCGGACTGGCGCTCGAGCAGCAGCTTGATTCCCGCGCGCACGATGCCGTGATCGTCGGCGATCAGGATCCTCGTCGTGCCGGTCATTCAGGCAATCGTCAGCTCCACTCGGGTTCCCTGACCCTCGCGGGACCAGATCGACAGCTGCCCGCCGGCCAGCAGCGCCCGCTCCCGCATGCCGGACAGCCCCAGCCCGCCGTCGCGACCGCCGCTGAACCCGCAGCCGTCGTCGCTGATGCGCAGCACCGTGCGCCCGATGAACGACAGCTCCACCTCGACCGTGCGGGCGCCGGCGTGCTGGGCGATGTTCGACAGGCTCTCCTGGGTGACCCGGTAGATCACGAGCTGCTGCTCGGGGGTCAGGGCGGGCACCGTGCCGCGAGCGTTGAAGCTGGCGTGGATCCCGGTCTGCTCGCCGAAGTCGCGCACCTGGCTGTGCAGCGCCGGGATCAGCCCGTGGTCGTCGAGCACGGCCGGGCGCAGCTGGCGGGCCAGCGCCAGCAGCTCCTCCATCGCCTGACTGGAGAGCCGCTTGGTCTCGCGTCAGCTCTCGCCGCAGCTCCGGGCGGCGCCTGCTCGATCGAGGCCTGCAGCCGCAGCGACACGGCGGTCAGCGCCTGGTTGACCTCGTCGTGAAGGTCCTGGGCGATCCGGCGGCGCTCACGCTCCTGGGCCTGGATCGCCGCCCGGCCCGCCTCGCGGCGCTCGGACTCGAGCCGGCCGACCATGCGCCGGAACGCGACATCCAGCCGCTGCACCTCGGCGCTGTCGGCGCGCGGGGTCGGCAGCTTGACACCTCCTCCGGGGCGGCCAGGTCGATTCCTTCCATCGCGGAGATCAGCTCGTCGAGCGGCTCGAAGCGCCGGCGCAGCAGCAACCAGTTCCCCAGCAGCGTGGCCACGATCGCGAGTCCGAGCACAAGCACCTCGCGGCCCCGGGTCACGCTGGTCAAATGAGCGTCGACCGCCACGGTCGCGACCAGCACGGTGCCGGCGACCAGCAACAGGTTGACCGCGAGCACTTGGGCAAGCAGGGGACGCGAATTCATCTCTTTGGTGAGGGGCCGCCTCGAGATTGGTGTCGGTAATTCTCCGGCGGAGAAGATGGGGTCTTCACCCGATATCGGCCAAATCGGCTCTGGTCGATAATCCTGATGCCAGCCCTCCGCCCCTCAGTCTTCACATCAGGTCTAGGGTTGCGACGACAGCACGATTGGGTCTCATCTTCGGGGCGCCCTCGGCCGAGGGCGCCCCTTTGTTTGTGCGCCAGCCGTTGGGACGTGGTTGCGTCTACGGATCCGGCCCGGCGGGAACGGCAGCTGGGAAGGGGTGCGGCGCTGGTCGCCGACCCAAAACCCACCCCGCGCCAGTGGTTTGGGGCTGCGACCTGGCCGCCGGCCTCCGCCCGCCAGTCGTGCAGCGGACCCCGAACGCCCCGGTCTCTGGCCGCGCTTCAGGGGCCGAAACGCCCCGGTCTCTGGCCGCCGCAGCGGTCCCCAAACCGCCCCAATCACGGCCCGCGTCTCGCTATACTCACTGAAGTATTGAATCCAGACTGCATTTGAGGAGTTTTTGCCGATGAGCCCGTCCGGAGCCGAGGTTCTCCGCCAGATCAAGAGCCGGATCGACGAGGTCGATCCCGCGGTCGTGCGCGAGCAGGTCGCCAACGGCGCGGTCGTCGTCGACGTGCGGGAGGCCGAGGAATGGGGCGCCGGTCACATCCCGGGAGCCAGGCATGTGCCCAAGAGTTATCTGGAGTCGAGGATCGAGGGCGTCGTGCCCGACCACTGCCAGCACGTGATCCTGTACTGCCAGTCCGGCAACCGGTCCGCCTGGGCGGCTCGAACGCTGCTCGAGGACCTGGGCTACGAGCACGTCGAGTCGATGACCGGCGGCATCACGCTGTGGAAGGACCGCGGCTACGACGTCGAGGTCCCGCGCACGCTCACCGCTGAGCAGCGCGAGCGCTACTCGCGCCACCTGCTGCTGCCCGAGGTCGGGGCCGAGGGACAGCAGAAGCTGCTGGACGCGAAGGTGCTGCTGCTCGGCGCCGGCGGCCTGGGCTCACCTGCCGCGCTGTACCTGGCCGCTGCCGGCGTCGGCACGCTCGGGATCGTGGACAACGACGAGGTGGACCTGTCGAACCTCCAGCGCCAGGTGATCCACTCCACCGACCGAATCGGCGTCTCCAAGGTCGACTCCGCGGAGCAGACGATCACCGCGCTGAACCCGGATGTCGAGGTCCGCAAGCACGCCGTCCGGCTCGGCCCGGACAACATCATGGACATCCTGCCCGGCTACGACATCGTGCGTCGACGGGCTGGACAACTTCCCCACCCGCTATCTGCTCAACGATGCCTCGGTGCGGCTGAAGATCCCGGTGGTGTCCGCCGCGATCCTCGGATTCGAGGGCCAGCTGTCGGTGTTCAAGCCCTACGACGGGCCCTGCTACCGGTGCCTGTTCCCGGTACCGCCGCCGGCCGAGCTGGCGCCGTCCTGCGGGGCCAACGGAGTGCTCGGCGTGCTGCCCGGGACGATGGGCCTGCTGCAGGCGACCGAGGTCATCAAGCTGATCCTGGGTGAGGGCGAGCCGCTGATCGGGCGGCTGCTGATGTACGACGCGCTGGCGGCGCGGGTGACCGAGGTCAAGGTGCGGCGCGACCCCGACTGCCCGATCTGCTCCCGTGATCCGGAGACCATCTCCGACCAGGAGATGGGCGTGTTCCCCGACTACGAAGCGTTCTGCGCCGGCGCCCACTAGGACCACACCTGATCTGGCACCGATCATCTAGGGTTCCGCGCGATGGCCACGGTCCGAATCCCTCCGGTGCTTCGTCCTGCGGTCGGCGGCGAGAAGGAGCTCAGCGCCGACGGCTCCTCGGTCGGCGAGATCCTGCGCGCGGTGGCCGACAGCCACCCGGACACCCAGTCACAGCTGTTCGCCGCCGACGGGGGCCTCAACCGCTACGTCAACGTGTACCTCAACGACGAGGACGTGCGCGTGCTCGATGGGCTCGACACGGAGGTCGACGCTGACGACACGCTGGTGATCCTGCCGGCGATGGCGGGCGGAGCCGGCTGAGGACGAGTCCGGGCGGCGGCCCCGGAAGCGATCTCCGTCTCGCTACGGCGATTGGACACAGGACTGCGCGTACGGGAAGGCTTCCGTCTCGCAGGCGTCTATAGGCACGAGGTGTCCAACAGCGAAGGGAGCCAAATGCCGCGTTCAGTGAGGTCGGGATATCGGTCAGGGGTCGGGGGTCGCACGAGGAGATCGGTCGTGATGCTCGTCGCCGCGATTGCCGGCGTCGCGGTCGCCGCCCTCGCCGGGCTGGCGGTGGCGAGGTCGTTCACGCTGCAGACCGACAAGAACGCCCAGGTCACCAGTGTCAAGGGCGTGACCAAGCGTGAGAATGTCGTGGCCAACACCCAGGGCGTTGCGGTCTACACGCTCACCCACGACTCGATTCAGCATCCCGGATGCACGAAGGCGAATGGCTGCTTCGCGTTCTGGTTCCCCGTCACCGTCCATTCCAAAAGCTCGAAGCTGACCAAGGCTCCTGGGATCAAGGGCAAGCTGCGGCTATTCCACCGCAATGGGTTCTTCCAGGTGACCCTCGACAATCACCCGCTGTACACGTTCAAGCTGGACAACAAGCTCAAGGGCGTGGCGAAGGGCGAGGGGATTCCAAGCTTTGGCGGGGTCTGGCACGTGGTCACGACGTCGCGAGCAGGCTCGGTCAAGGGGCCCCAAACCACGTCGTCTAACCCGACCTCCTACTACTAGACCCCAGCCGCCCCCAGGGTGACCGTGGGTCCGCCGGGCATGTGCGGACCCGCGCGCCGTCGCCATCCCGGACGCGCGGTCGCGGGTCTGAAGCCGAACCCGCCTCGCTACACTTCGTAAAGCAATGGCCGCCGAGCGCCTTCAGAACAAGCCCTGTGGGGGTCGGTACGGCGACATCGTCCAGTCGATCGGGCACACGCCGCTGATCGAGCTCAAGCGGCTCAGTCCCAAGCCTGGCGTGCGGATCTGGGCCAAGCTCGAGTCCCGCAACCCGACCGGGTCGGTCAAGGACCGCGTTGCCCGCGCCATGCTGGAGAACGCCGAGGACAAGGGCCTGATCCGGCCCGGGCAGACGATTCTCGAGCCGACGTCGGGCAACACCGGTATCTCGCTGGCGATGATCTGCGGGCGCAAGGGCTACCGGCTGAAGGTGGTGATGCCCGAGAACGTGACGCCCGAGCGGACCGAGCTGCTGCGCATGTACGGGGCGGAGATCGTGTACTCCGAGGGCGCCAAGGGCTCCAACGGCGCCGTCGAGCTCGCGCTCGACATGGCTGAGCGGGACGCTTCCTACTACATGCCCTACCAGTACGGCAACCACGCCAATCCGGAAGCGCACTACAACGGGACTGCGCTGGAGATCCTCGAGGAGCTCGACGAGGTGTCTGCGTTCGTCGCCGGACTCGGAACCGGCGGCACGCTGATGGGCAACGGCCGCCGGCTCAAGGAGGAGCTCGGGGAGCAGGTCAAGATCGTCGCCGCGGAGCCGATGCAGGGCGAGCCGGTGCAGGGACTCCGCTCGCTCGAGGACGGATTCATCCCACCGATCATCGATCTGTCGGTGCTGGACCGGAAGATCTTCGTCACCAACACCGATGCGATCGTGTTCACCCGCAAGCTGCTGGACGAGGAGCGGCTGTTCGCCGGCGTGTCTTCAGGCGCGATCGCACGGGTCGCGGTGCGGATCGCGAACGAGCTGGACGAAGGCAACGTCGTGTTCATCGTGGCCGACGACGGCTCGAAGTACTTCTCCTCCGGGATCTACACCCGCCCGGTGGAAGAGATCGAGAACCTGGACGCCACCGTCTGGTGGTGAATCGTGGCGGGCCTGGGCTCGCCGGCCAGGACGAATGACTTCAGACCCAGCATCTCCGTCCGCGCTCTCTCGCCGGTCATGGCTGCAGGCTGCCGGTGCCGGGGTGGCGGGAGCGAGCGCGGCGGCGCTGGCCGGATGCGGAAGCTCAAAATCCAAGTCGAGCGCGGGCAGCACCGTCACCGCCGTCCCCGGACCGGACGTCCCCATCCTGAGCCACGCCCTGTACCTCGAGCGCACGGCGATCGCGGCGTACACGGCCGCCACACCGCTGCTGTGGGGAACCGCCCGTGAAGCGGCGCAGCGATTCCTGTCGCAGGAGTTGGCGCATGCCTCGGAGCTGGGCGGGCTGATCGCCCAAGCCGGCGGCAAGCCATCCAAGCCGCGGTCGAGCTACAACCTCGGACATCCCCGCGACCACCACGGAGCTGCTCGAGCTTTTGCACCGGCTCGAGCAGGCCCAGATCGAGGCATACATCGCGGCCGTCCCGCTGCTCAGCAAGGGCTCGATCCGGGCCGCGGTGGCCGCGATCTGCGCCAACGACGCTCAGCATGTGGCCATCCTGCGGCTGGAGCTGGACCGTAATCCGGTTCCGACTGCGTTCGTGAGCGGCGGCGAGTAGGGTCAGCCCATGCCCGGCGTGCCAGCCGCCGCAGCCACCCGACGCGATCTCATACGGCTGGCGCTGAGTGTCGGTGTGGGCGCTACGGGCGCGGCGCTGCTCGGGGCGCCGAGCGCCGTGGCACTGGCGCCCACCGACGCTGACCTGGTCCGCGCGCTGCTCAGCTCCGAGCGCCTGGCGGTGTTCGTCTACGGACACGCGGTCCATTCCGGAGTGCTGGCGCCCGATGCCGACCGGCTC
Source organism: uncultured Solirubrobacterales bacterium (assembly GCA_963803475.1). Taxonomy (GTDB): domain Bacteria; phylum Actinomycetota; class Thermoleophilia; order Solirubrobacterales; family Solirubrobacteraceae; genus Palsa-465. The sequence continues at coordinate 95,253 of CAWDMR010000012.1, read as the reverse complement.
ACGCGCCGCCTACTCGGACAGGAGCGGGCGCACGCACGGGCGATGACGGCGGCGCTCCGGCGGCTGGGGGGCACCCCGCCGCCACCGCTCATGGGAGTCGGCGACGCGGACAAGCTGCTGGCCGCGAGCAACATCCAACAGAGCCTCAGCCAGCTCCGCTCCCAGGATGACTTCCTCCGGCTGCTGATCCACCTGGAGATCGTGCTCGAGCGCTCGTACTACGTCTCGATGTCGAAGGTCCTCGACGCCGGGTTGCAGGTCACCGTGGCGCAGGTGCTCGCGAGCGAAGCCCAGCACGCCACCGTGCTGATCGAGCTGCTGGTCCCGGGAAACGTCGACAAGGCCGTTCCGGAGGCGTTCGTCGAGGGTAACCCCGGCGACGGGAGCGTGTGAATTTTTTAGTGATGGACGCGCCGCAGCCGCGTACTGCCGCTCAACCTGAAGGAGCGTGCGTCGCGGTCACGGCGGAAGGAGCGCGCAGCCGGTCCTCGATGCTCGCTGCGGAACGTCTGCTCGGCGAGCGTGAGGCGCGCCACGGCGCGCAGCACGATCGCGTCGGCGATGGCCCGTTCCTCGAACGTGTACATCGAGTGGCCGACGAGCTCCTTCAAAATCCTTACCCGTGACTCCACGAGTCCGTTATCGGCAGTGGCCCGACAGAAGATTAAGTCTGTCTAGAACAGATGGCTACTGGCCACACCGGCGCCGCCTCCGGGGGCGATCCGGCTGCTGGTAGCCTCGCCTGAATGCGGATCGCCCGCCATCTGTTTGACGATATCGTGGCCCACGCGGTGCAGGATGCGCCCAACGAATGCTGCGGCATGATCGCCTCGCGGGATGGCGACGCGATCAAGGTTTATCGCGCCACCAACGCCGCGGCCAGCCCCTTGCGCTACGAGATCGACGGGGCCGAGCAGTACCGCATCCAGATGGAAATCGACGATGCCGGCCTGGACCTGGGCGCGATCTATCACTCGCACACGCGCAGCGAGCCGTATCCGTCACAGACCGACATCAACCTCGCGTTCTATCCCGAGGCTCTGTACGTGATCGTGGGGTTGTCTGGCGGCGATCCCGACGTCCGCGCCTACACGATCCGCGGCGGCCAGGTGGGGTCAGCCGCGCTGGTCGTCGGGTGATGAGTGGTCAGGCCGAGTCGTGAGCGAGCCAGCCGAGCGCTCCGAACCGTTGGTGTGCCCGAGCTGCGCGTCGACGCACTCGCTTGACGAGCGGTTCTGCCCGGATTGCAAGATGCCGCTGATCTACAGCCCCGGCGTGTCCAGGCTGGAGCCGGTCACCGAGCGTCATGAGCGGGCGCGCAAGATCAAGCCTCAGTACGCCGAAGGCCGGCTGGTGAGAGTGGCCGGGGCGCGCAATCAGGCCGAAGCCGAGTTCATCCAGGCGCTGCTGCTGGAGGAAGGCGTGCCGAGCCTGCTGCGGCGGACCGCCGGGTTCGACGTGCCCGACTTTCTCGCCGCCGGGCCCCGCGATGTGCTGGTGCCGGAGTCCGGCGCCGAGACGGCCCGGGAGGTGCTGCTGCAGGCGGAGTTGATCGATGCCGCGCCGGCCACGACTGTGGTCTCCCCGGGCAAGCTGCTGGTCGGGCTGCTGTGCGCACTGGCGCTGGGAGTGCTGATCGTGTGGCTGGTGACCGAGGCGCTGCGCTAAGCGCCGCTCGCAGACGCTGGGAGGCGCAGCTCCTGGCCGGACGCCCGGCGCGGACCGTGACGGCCGTGGTGGAGCGGTTGCTGGCGGTTCAGGGCCAGAATGCCCGTGGCGTGCGGCTCGCGATCCGGGCCCGCAGTGCCGGACTGACGGTGTCTGACTTCGAGCGGGCGCTGGAGCAGCGCGCGCTCGTAATTTCCTGGCTGAACCGCGGCACCTTGCATCTGGTGCGCAGCGAGGACTACGCCTGGCTCCATGCCCTGACCACACCGCCGCTGTACACCGGGAACGCCCGGCGGCTGGCGGAAGAGGGGGTGACGCCCGCCGCCGCGCAGCGAGCCCTGCGGGTGATCGCCGGCGCGCTCGGGTCTGACGGGCCACTGACCCGCCGGCAGCTGCGGGAGCGGATCGCCGCTCACGGAATCCGGACCCAGGGCCAGGCGCTCGTGCACCTGCTGATGCTGGCCTGCCTGCAGGGGGTGGCCGTGCGCGGCCCGATGGCCGGGCGCGAGCAGGCGTACGTGCTGCTCACGGACTGGGTGGGCCCGCTCGCGCCCGTCGATCGAGATCGAGCGCTGACCGAGCTGGCCCGGCGCTACCTCGCCGGGCACGCGCCCGCGGATGCCGCCGACCTGGCCAAGTGGGCCGGGATCCCGCTGCGAGACGCCCGGGCGGGGCTGAGCTCGATCTCGAAGCTGCTGGTCGAGCGCGCCGACGGCCTGGTGGAGCTGCGCCGGCCGCGCCGGCGCGGAGGCGAGCCTCGCCCGCAGCTGCTCGGTGCGTTCGAGCCGGTCCTTCTGGGATGGGCGTCTCGGGAGTTCGTGGTCGGCGAGCACCAGGCGGCGATCATCTCCGGCGGAATCTTCCGCCCGTTCGCATTAGCCGGCGGACGTCCGGTCGGGGTCTGGCGCATCGAGGACTCGAGATTGGTCCTGGAGCCGTTCGCCCGGCTGTCCGCCGATGATCGGTCGGCGCTGCGGGCCGACGGCGACGACGTGATCCGCTACCTGTCCGGCTGACCGATCACGGCGCACGGGCGATTCGGGCCAGATGCGAGCGCCAGGCCCCCTCGGTATGCACCAGGGGGCGGCCGTGAAACGCCTTGGTCAGTGCGGGGCGGGCGCCGTGGGGATGCAGTCGCGACGCAAACTGGGCGGCGGCGAGCACGCCCTCCTCCCGCGCCAGCAGGTCGATCACGGTGCCTCCGAGCAGCGCTGCGTCGCGCACGCCGGGCGGAAAACTCGGGCGATGACCCTCACGGAGCCGGCGTGCGATCGCCGGCCGCGCGTGCTCAGTCTGACCCGAGAACCAGCGCGCGGCGCCCTCGAGCAGCCAGGCCCAGCGGAGCTCCAGCACCACCCGTCCCGGAGCCCCGACGCGCGTGAGCGCGTGATTGTTGTCGGCGATCACGCGCCGGGCGTACAACGACGCCGCCGTCAGCGCCAGCATCTCCCGGGAGCCCGGGACGCTCGAGGCCCGGGCGTCCAGGGCTTCCGGAGCCAGGACGTGCAGCTCTGCGCGCCCCACCCAGCCGGCCACGTACCGGCGCGCAGCGGGTGCGGTTGCCAGCCACACCACCGGCAGCATCGGATTCGACAGCGACAGCGACAGAGTGCTCTCGTGCAGGACCACCGTGATATCCGCGGCGGTGCGGGAAAAGTGCTCGGACAGGCCGTCTCGCGCGCGTTCCAGCGACTCGAGAATCTGCGCCGCCCCGTCGCTGTGGGCGGCGTCGTGACGAGCGCGGAACGACGGTGAGACCGATTCCACCCACGGCATCGGATTGGATCGGCGGCGAGATGCCGACCGCCGCGGCGTCTCAGACCAGAACCGGCTGCCGGTCCGAGGCGATCGCCGCGATCTCCTCGAAGGCGCGCTCGAACTCGTCGTCGGACAGCACCGGGGTGCCCTCGAACGGCAGTTCTCGAGTCAGCTCCAGCCAGGAGCGGCAGCCGCCGTAATCGTCGCGGACCTTGACGGTCACCGGGCGCGGAATCCTGTAGGTACGCAACAGGATCACGTGCAACGGGTGACGGCGCTTCCACGCCAGCCGCTTCTCGGCGTAATCGGTCGTCCACACGTAGAACGGCGACAGCGAGTCCACCGCGCGGCGGTCGGTGATCGTGAAATGAGCGGCCACCTCGGCCCAGGCCCGGATCCGCACGCGATCCGGCTGAGTGATCGCGCCCTCGTGCAGCAACGTGTTAGTCGGCGGCTCGCCGTCGCTCCACACGCCCTCCTCGAGGGCGCGGGCCAGCTCCGGCCGGTGGGACTCACGCACCAGGTCGGCGCGCTGATGATCGAATGTGGGGTACAGGAAGAACCGCTCGTAATCGAGCTTGAAGTGTCTGTCGGGCTCGCGAATGCCCCCCTTTCGGAGGGTCAGGAGCTGCTCGCCCTCGGCGAGAGCCCGCACGGTCACGGCCCATTCTTTGAAAGCAATCGGCATGTGTGAGTAGGGGGAAGACGAAGGGGGTTTACAAGTCAGCCCGTGCGCAATGAGAGGGGCGGCAACGGGAACGGGGCCATTCTACGTGAGAACTGCGAAATCCCCAAATGTCCCTGCAAATTCGGGCATTTCGAGTTAGCTACAGCGCTATAGCTTTTGCCCCAGCGCCTGGGGAGCGGCCCGTCTCAGGACAACAGTGAGATCACGAGCAGCGCCAACCCGCCCCACAGCGCCACGCCGCACGCGAGAGCGAACGAATAGGTCGCCACTCGCAGCCAGTCGATTCGAGTCCTCGGCCGAACTCGCGTCGAGGGGATCGCGACCGCGGAGCGGTGCCGCCGCCACCGCGCAAGGCCTGTGCTGTGTAGTCCCCGACGCCGAGGTTGAGAGATGTGGCCCATCGCGAATCGATTTCCCACACAGACGTTACCGGTCGCCTCGGACCGTTTCAGGCATCGAGTCCGCAATTTCATCGGGTTTCTTCAGGCTGGTGTGCGGACGGGTCCATTCGGCTCGCCGCGCCTACCGCTGGGTGGGGCTACACGGCGAACAACCGCGAGGGCCCGGTTCACGGAAGCCGGGTCCCGGCAGCGCGTTCGAGAACCTCGATCAGCGCCGAGAAGTCACGGTCACCGTGGCCCATCTCCGATGTCGCCGCCAGGATCTGCATGGCTCGCTCGGCGAAATCGAAGGACGCACCCGCTGCCTCCGCCTCCATCAGACAGAGCCGCACATCCTTGAGCATGTGGTCCAGTTTGAACAACGTCGTGTAGTCGTGGTCGCGCATCGGGGTCGCCTTGAGCTCGAGCATCGCCGAGCCGCCCGAGCCGGCGCCCATCACGGTCGTGAGCGCGTCGAGGTCGACGCCCAGACGTGCGGCCTGTAGCAGCGCCTGGCCGACGACGGCGGCGTTGGTGGCCGCGACCGCGTTGTTGATGAGCTTCACCAGCTGGCCGTGTCCCAGCGGGCCGGCGTGCACGATCAACCGTCCCATCGCCTCGAGCAGGGGCCGCGCCCGCTCGAAGTCTTCAGACGAGCCGCCGGCCATGATCGTCAGCGTCCCATCCGCGGCCCGGGGCGAGGAGCCGGTGACCGGCGCATCGAGCATCGCCAGCCCGCGCTCGGCCAGCCTGTGGCCGATTTCCAGCGTGGCGATGCGGCCGATCGTGGAGCAGTCGATGCACAGCGCGCCCGCTTCGGCGCCCGTTGCGGCGCCCTCCTCGCCCAGCAGGACCTGCTCCACTTGGGCGCCGTCTACGACCATCGTCACGATCAGCCCGGCGCCGGCCGCGGCCTGGGCGGGAGTCGCCGCCACCCGGGACCCGTGGCGGCGGGCGAACGCCTCCGCCCTGGCACCCGTGCGGTTCCAGACCGTCAGCTCGAACCCCGCCCCGGCCAAGTTGGCGGCCATCCGCGACCCCATGATGCCCAGGCCGAGAAACGCGACGCGCTCGCTCACGGCGCGGATCATGGCGGTTTGCCGTGACCGCCGCCGCCCGGAGTCTCGATCCGGAGGCGCTGACCCGGGTCCAGGCGCCCGATCGCCTTGGCTGGCAGCTCCTCGCCATCGAGCAGGTTCCGCCCCGGCGACCCGGGATGCCCGCCCTGCGTCCCCGGCGGGGCGTGCCGCCGTCGCTCGGTGATCAGCGAGTAGCTCAGCGGCGCGAGCGCCTCCAGCTCGCGGATCACTCCGTTCCCGCCTCGCCGGGCGCCGGCCCCGCCCGAGCCGCGCCGCAGGGCATAGCGCACCATCCGCAGCGGGAACTCGAGCTCGAGCGCCTCGATCGGGGTGTTCAGGGTGTTGCTCATCGCCACGTGCACGCCGCTCGGCCCGTCCGCGTCAGGGCAGGCGCCCTGGCCGCCGCCGATCGTCTCGTAGTACACGATCTCCTCAGTGCCGAGCGTGAGGTTGTTCATGGTTCCCTGACCCAGCGCCTGACCGAAGGCGCCGAGCACCACGTCTGCGATTCGCGAGGAGGTCTCGACGTTGCCGCCCACCACCGCGGCCGGCGCGCGCGCGTTGAGGAGCGTGCCCGGCGGCGCGTTCACGGTGATCGGGCGGTAGGCGCCCGCGCTGGCCGGGATCTCGGGGTCTGTCAGCACCCGGATGGCGAAGTAGCACGCCGAGCGGGTCACGGCCAGCGGGCAGTTGAGGTTGCCCTCGTGCTGGGCGGCGCTGCCGCTGAAGTCGAGCGTCAGCTGGTCGCCGTCGACGCTCGCCCGCAGGGCGATCTCGAGATCGCCCTCGTGGGCCTCGAGCACATCGCGCGAAGTTCGGGTCCCGTCCGGCAGCGCCTCGATGCGCGCCCGGGTGCGTCGCTCGGCGTAGTCGAGCACCGCGTCGAACGCCTCGCCCAGCACGTCCGACCCGACCCGCTGGTGCAGCTCCACCAGGCGCCGAGCGCCGATCCTCCCCGCCGCGAGCTGGGCTCGGAGGTCGGCTCGCCGCTGGTCGGGCTGGCGCATCCGGGCGCTCAGCTCTGCGATCGCGGCCTCATCCAGCACGCGCGGCTCGATTACCACGCCCTCGTCCGCGAGCGTGCGGCTGTCGGCGGGCATCGAGCCCGGCGTTGGACCGCCGACGTCGGCATGATGGGCGCGGTTGGCCGCGAACGCGATCAGCTCGCCGTCCGCGAACACCGGCGTGATCACGGTGATATCAGGCAGGTGCGTGCCCCCCCGATAGGGGTCGTTGAGGACCCAGTTCCGATCCGGCGCATGCGGCTCCTGGAGCACCGCCGCCACCGCCGCGGGCATCGCCCCCAGGTGGACCGGGATGTGCTCGGCCTGCATGACCATCTCGCCCCGCGCGTCGAACAGCGCGGTGGAGGCATCGCGCCGCTCCTTGATGTTGGCCGAGTGCGCCGAACGAATCAGGACCGCCCCCATCTCCTCGCAGATCGCCCGCAGCGCGCCGCTGAGGATCTGGAGCTCGACCGGATCGATCATCGTGACCGGGTCAGCCGGATCGTGCCCGTGTCGTCCACCCCGCCGGCCCAGCCCTCGCTCACCAGCAGCGTCGACTCCGGGAGCGGCACAACCGTCGGCCCGACCAGTCTGGCGCCCGGGAGCGGATCGCCTGCGCCGGACAGCTCGATGTCTGCCCCGGCCGCGGTGGCGCTGACACGGATCGTCACCAGTTCGAGCTCCTGCGCCGGGTCGCGGTAGCCGTAGCGGTGCTCGTGCTCGGACTCGAACGCTTGGCGCAGCATCTCCGGCTCCGGCTGCAGTGCGCTGCTGATCGGCAGCTCGAACGCCTGACCCCGGTAACGCAGCTCGTAGACGGCGCGGAGCTCGATGTCCGAGCCCGGCAGCGCGCGGGCGGCCCGCGCGCCGAGGTCGGAGACGTGCTGCGCGATCGCTTCGGCCGTCAGCTCGTCGCCGCTGAGGAACACGCTGCGCTGGACATCGCGCCGGCGGGGGGAGACGACCAGGCCGAGGGCCGCGAGCACGCCCGAGGCGGTGGGGCACACGATCGTGTCGATCCCCAGCTCGTCGGCGATGGCGGTCGCGTGCAGCGGCCCGGCACCGCCGAACGCCAGTAGCGCATAGCGCCGGGGGTCGATTCCCCGCTCGACCGTCACGACCCGCAGCGCGCGAACCATCTCCGAATTGGCTACGCGCACGATCCCGGCGGCGCACTCGAGCGGCTCCAGATCGAGCTGCCGCGCAAGTCCGGCAATCGCAGTCCGTGCCGCCTCGGCGTTCAGCGACAGCCCTCCCGCGAGCGGCGCGTCGGCGGGCAGGTACCCGAGCACCAGATTGGCGTCGGTCACCGTTGGCTCGGAGCCGCCGCGCCCGTAACAGGCCGGTCCGGGGTCGGCGCCCGCCGAGCGCGGACCGACCCGCAGGGCGCCACCGGGATCCCGCCACGCAATCGAGCCGCCTCCGGCCCCGACGGTGTGAAGGGCCAGCATCGGCAGTGCCAACGGCCGGCCGGCGACCTCGCCGCTGCTGCGTTCCTGCACCGAGCCACCGTCGACCACGCACACGTCGCACGACGTGCCGCCCATGTCGAAGCACAGCGCGTCCAAGGCGCCCGCCGCGCGAGCCACGAACGCCGCGCCCGCGGCGCCGGCGGCCGGACCGGAGAGCACCGTCCAGGCGGCGTGCTCGGCCGCGGCGTCGGCGTCGATCAGGCCGCCGTTGGACTGCATGATCGCGGGCACCGGCGCGCCGGCCGCGGTGGCGCGCTGCACCAGCCGGCGCAGGTAACGCGCCAGGAGTGGGGAGAGTGCCGCGTCGACCTCCGTGGTGGCGGCGCGCTCGTACTCGCGGAACGTCCCCACCACCTCGTGCGACAGCGAGACGTGCACGTCGGGCAGCTCGTCGGCCAGGGCCAGCCGGAGCGAGCGCTCGTGCTGGGGGTGGCGGTAGGAGTGGAGCAGCACGACGGCGACCGCTTCGACGGGCTCTCCGTCGCCTGCCGCCCCGACCTGGCGGGCCAGCCCAGCAGCCTGTTCCTGGCCCAGCGGCAGAAGCGGGCCCTCGGGGGTCATTCGTTCCGGAGCCCCGAACCGCAGTTCGTCAGGCACCAGCGGCGCGGGCTGCGGCGCACACAGGCGGTAGAGCTCCGCGCGGTTCTGGCGCGCCAGGGCCACGAGGTCCGTGAAGCCTTGGGTGGCGATCAGCGCCGTGCGAGCGCCGCGACCCTCGAGCAGCGCATTGGTGGCGACGGTCATCCCGTGGCTGAAGGCCGAAATCTCATCCGCCGTGCGCCCGGCCCGGTCGAGTGCCAGCTGCACCGCCGCGATCACGCCCTCGGACTGGTCGCCGGGCGTGGTTGGGGCCTTGGCGGTGATGACGCGCCCGCCAAACGCCAGCACCGCGTCTGTGAACGTGCCGCCGACGTCGACGCCGAGGAGCATGGACGCGAAGTTACGGCAAACAAACACCGGGCCCCGCTGTGCGGGGCCCATTAATCCAAAACGGCGAGCGGCGGCGAGCGGTCAGGCAGCGAGCGGCGGCTCCAGCTCCTCGGTCTCCGCGAGGTGCTGGTGCGATGGGCAGTAGCCGTTGTGCGGCAACGGCATCCGCTGGCACGGCGTCCCCTTCCGCGTGCTCGCGCGACACTGAAGTGGATTGCCGTAGATGTCGTAGCCGTTCTGCGGCTGGCGACGCAAGAACTCGTCGGCGAAGCCCAGATATCGCTCGATTACATGCAGGACACGCGACTGGGAGCGCATCGGAAAATACGCTCTGATGTCGTAGAACAGGGTTCGCGCCGGCCGCGCGAAGTAGTGACGATCCGTCGCCAGCCGCTCGATTGCGGCTTCGCAGGATCGAAGCACCCGCTCGTGGTTCTCCTTGGTGCAGGCCTTGTGAGGGCCTTCGATGATCTCGTCGGCGAGCTCTCGGTAGATCGCTCGGCTAAACCGATACATGCAGACTCACTGCTCCTTTCGGCCCCCCGGCCTGGGGCGCCGATCCCTAAAGCGGGCGTGAGTATCCCGCGCCGATGTGAAGTGCGCGAGGTTCGGATTATTAACTTGACGTTAAGCCGGAACTTAGTGCGTCGGGAGCAAAATGCAGCTTTAGGTCGGTTGTGGGGTCAATCCCAGCGCTCAAATCGCGGATCGGTGTCGTGCCGCACGACCACATGGGCTCGGTCGAGGTGGGGATCCGGGACCGGGAAATCGCGTCTCAGATGGGCGCCCCGACTCTCGCAGCGGGTCAGCGCGGAGAGCGCAATCAGGCGCACCAGCGGATGCGAATCGCCGGTCAGGCGACTGAGCCCCGGCTCGTCACGCTCGAGCCCGGCGTAACGCCACAGCGCCTCGCGGCTGGCCGGCGTCAGCGCAGGTGGTCTGCCGCTGGGCGGGGGTGCGGCTGCCGAGCCCGCGGACTCCGGTTCGGCCCCCGCGGCGTGCGCCGCGCGAGCGCCGAAGACGAAGCACTCGGTGAGCGAATTCGACGCGATCCGGTTGGCGCCGTGCAGTCCGGTGCACGAGCACTCGCCCACGGCGTATAGGCCTCCGAGATTCGTCCGGCCGTCGAGATCCGTGGCGATCCCGCCCATCATGTAGTGAGCGGCGGGGGCCACGGGCACGAGCTGGCGCTCGGGATCGATCCCCGCTTCTCGCAGCGCGCTGACCACGTTGGGGAACAGCGCCGGATCGACGCCTCGCATGTCGAGGTCGACCGAGCGGGCGCCGGTTACCGCGATCTGCCGCTGCACGGCCCTCGCGACCTCGTCTCGCGGCGCGAGCTCATCGACGAACCGCTCGCCGCCCGCATCGAGCAGCAACGCCCCTTCACCCCGCACCGCCTCGGTGACCAGGAAGCCGTCGGCGCCGTCGGGCGCCACTACCGCCGTTGGATGGAACTGCATGAACTCGAGATCGGCGAGCGCCGCGCCGGCCAGGAACGCCAGCAGCAGCCCGCCTCCGGTAGCGCCCGGCGGGTTCGTCGTCCGTGACCAGAGCGCAGCCGCGCCACCCGTAGCGAGCACCACGGCTCGGCTCGCGACCGTGGTCCCGTCATGCAGCCTGAGCCCGTGTGCCCGGCCGTCCGCGGTCAGGATCCCGGTCGCACGTCGGCCCTCCAGCACCTGGACCCGGGGATCCTCGGCGACCAGCGCGGACAGCTGGCGGATCAGCCTGCGGCCGGTCGCGGCGCCGCCTGCGTGGACGATCCGCCGGGCCGAGTGGCCTCCCTCGAGTCCGAGCGCCAGCCGGCCACCGCGATCCGCGTCGAACGTCACGCCGAGGCGGATCAGATCCTCGACCGCGCTGGGTGCCTCGTGGCACAGAACGCGGGCAGCCGACTCCCGCACCGCCCCCCGGCCCGCGGCGAGCGTGTCGGCCAGGTGCCGATCCGGACTGTCGCCATCCGCCATCGCGGCGGCCAGGCCTCCCTGAGCCCAGTAGGTGGATGACTCGGCCAGCGGCGTGGCGGACACGAGCGACACGTCGGCGCCCTCCCGCGCGGCGCGCAAGGCCGTATACAGCCCCGCCGCACCGGCGCCGACGACGGCCACCTCGGTGTTCATACGGATACCGTACTCATCATGGGAGCCGTTCCGGTTCTCCTCCAGCACCCCTCATCCTTGGCCCACGACACCGGGCCGCATCCCGAGCGCCCGGACCGCATCACCGCGATCATGCAGGAGCTGGAACGGGCCGCCTGGTGCGGGTTCGAGTGCCGCGAATCGGTCGCCGGCGGAGCGCCGGGAGCTGAACGCGGTCCACCCACCCGACTATGTGAACGCGATCGAGGCGGTGGCGCTGCGCGGGGGCGGCCAGCTGGACCTCGACACCGTGATGAGCGAGCGATCGTTCGAAGCCGCCCTCCACGCCGCCGGTGGTGCGGTGATGCTCGTCGACCTGCTGCTCGACGGCGACGCGTCGGTGGTCTTCAGCGCCCACCGGCCACCTGGCCATCACGCGCTCGGCGACCGTGCCATGGGCTTCTGCCTGTTCAACAACGTCGCCGTGGCCGCCCGCCACGCGCTGGACGCCCGCGGCCTGCAGCGGGTGATGATCCTCGACTGGGACGTCCACCACGGCAACGGGACGAACGACATCTTCCATGCCAGCGACGATGTCCTGTTCGTCTCGATTCACCAGTCGCCGCTGTATCCGGGGACGGGCCCGGCGCGGGACGCCGGATCGGGCGCCGGCGAAGGGTTCACGATCAACCTCCCGGTCCCGGCCGGCTCAGGTGATCCGCTGTATATCTCGTTGGTCGAGCACGTGGTCGTGCCGCTCGCGCGCGCTTTCGAGCCGCAGCTGCTGCTGATCTCCGCCGGCTACGACGCTCACCTCGAGGATCCCCTGGCCGAGTGTCAGGTGACCGAGGCGGGGTTCGCCGCCATGACCGGCTCGATGCGCCGGCTGTCCGAGGCGCTGGGGGCCCCGCTCGGGTGCGTCCTGGAGGGCGGCTACGCCCTGGGGCCCTTGGCGCGATCCGTGACCGCCACGATGCAGGCACTGGCGGCGCCTTCGGGCGGGAACCACGCTCCGGAGCCGGCCGAGGCCCCGTTGGCGCGGGAGGCCCGGGCCCGGCTGGCGCGCTGGTGGCCGACGTTGTCGGCCGGCGGCGGCGAGCCGGGCTGAGCCGCTCGGAGGCGAGCGGCCGGCGCGCCGCCTCAGACGCGCCGCCGTTTCCGGACGGACGGCGGACCGCTGGCGCGGACTCGCGTCCGCTGACCGGCTGCCGGGATGGCCCCGGGCCGGAGCCGACTGCGTGCGGATGCGCGCCGCCCTGGCCCAGGCCGCAACGACGCGCCCCAAGGCCCGGCCGCGACGATGCAGCCCAAGCCCTCAGGGCGGAGGGGCCGCATATACGCCGCGGTCTCCCGCCGACGCCGCCGTCGCCGGCCCGCGGTCCCCGAGCTGCCGGCGCCACGCCGACACGACGTTCGCCGCCAGCCGATCGGTGGAGAACTGCTCGGCGCGGGCCCGTCCCGAGATGCGCGGATCCGCCGCGGCCAACGGCGCAGCCAGGGCCGCTCGCCAGGCGGAGAGCTCGAACGGGCCGCAGTATGCGCCGTCGAGCCCGGCCAGCGCCTCGGGCGCGATCCCGACGTCGGTGGCCAGCACCGGCACGTCGCAGGCCAGCGCTTCCAGGGCCGCCAGCCCGAAGCCCTCCCGGTCCGAGGGCACGATCACGGCGTTGGCGGCGTTGACCAGCAGCGGCACCCGGTCTGGATCGACGCCTCCCAGCGTCAGCAGCGGCACCTCCCCGGCGAGCTCCTGCGCCAGATCGTGCCGTTTCTCCCGGCGTCGGGGATCGGCCGGGAACAGCAGACACGGGCGATCCGGGTCCAGTCCCAGCGCCGCCCGGGCCTCCCGGCGCGGGATCGGATGAAAGCGGCGAAGCTCGACTCCGCACGGGAGCACCGCCGGCTGGCCGCGGAGCGCCCATCGGGGGATGGTGGCGGCGAGCGGCTTCGATACCGCCGCCACCAGGTCGAGGCGCCGCAGCGACGCGAGCGTGATCACGCGCGAGCGTGGATGCGCCAGGTCGGTGCCGTGCAGCGTGACCGCATGCACTGGGGCGCCGACGGCCAGCGCCGGCCACGCCGACAGGCCGAAGTGCGCATGCACGACATCGAACTCCCCGCTGCGATGGCGACGACGCAGATCTCGTGCCGCTCCGGCATAGGCCGCGATGCTTCCGGGCGCGAACGCATACACCTGCACCTCGACCCCGTCGATGCGGCGCAGGGCCTCCACCTGATCGCGGACGAAGCTCCCAAACGCCGGCTGCGCCGCGCTGGGGTACATGTTCGTCACCACGAGTGCCCGCACTGCCCGAGCGTATCCGTCCGCCGCTCTGGCACCATGCTTCGTCGTGCCCCAGCCATCTCCCGAGAGTCCCGTGGCCGTGTTCGACTCCGGCGTCGGCGGTCTGACCGTGTTGCACGAGCTGCTGGTGTCCCTTCCCACCGAGGACTATCTCTACCTCGGCGACACCGCGCGGTTTCCCTACGGGACGCGCAGCCAGAGCGAGCTGCAGTCGTTTGCGGTGGAGATCGCCGACCATCTGCTGGAGGCGCGGGCGAAGCTGCTGGTCGTGGCGTGCAATGCTGCGAGCTCCGCCGCGATCGACGTGCTCGAGCAGCACGTCGCGGACCGAGGCGATGCGATCGACGTGATCGGCGTGGTGGCACCCGCGACCCAGCTGGCGGTGGCGGGCAGCCGCACCGGACGGATCGGACTGCTGGCCACTCCGGCGACCGTCGCCAGCGCCGCCTACGAGCGGGCGGTGCGCGCCGCCGACCCGCATGTCCACCTCGAAAGCGTGGCCTGCCCGGACCTGGCCCCGATCATCCAGGGCGGCTTCCCGTTCGACGAGCATGTGGTGGAGACCGTGCGGCAGTACTGCGCTCCACTGCGCGCGGCCGACGTGGACACGGTGGTCCTGGGTTGCACCCACTACCCGCTGGTGGCGCCGATGCTGCAACGCACGCTCGGGCGCGGTGTCGCGCTGGTGACCTCGGGAGCCGGTGTGGCCCGCAGCGCGGAGCGAGCCCTGGCGTCGCGCCGGCGGCTCAATCCGCGGCGGGGCGAAGGCAGCTACCGGTTTCGCTGTACGGCGGACGTCGAGTCGTTCCGCCAGCTCGGGACCCGTTTTCTCCAGATGCCACTCGGCGAAGTCGTCCACGTCGAGCTCGGGGCGGCGGTGGTGGCGTGAGCGTCAGCGATCCGAAGCGCAGCTATGGCCGGGCCACCGATGGCCTGCGTCCGACCGTGATCGAGCCCGGGTTCGTCCGCACGGCCACGGGCTCCGCCCTGATCTCGATGGGCGAGACCCGGGTGATCTGCACCGCCTCGGCCCAGGAGAGCGTGCCGCGCTGGCTGGCCGGGTCGGGCCGGGGCTGGGTCACGGCCGAGTACGGGATGCTTCCCGCCTCCACCGGGGAGCGCAAGCAGCGCGACGTCAGCCGCGGTCGGCCCGACGGCCGAACGGTCGAGATCCAGCGCCTGATCGGCCGTTCGCTCAGAGGGGCGATCGACTTCGCGGCGCTCGGTGAGCGCACGATCTACATCGATTGCGACGTCCTCCAGGCCGATGGCGGCACGCGCTGCGCGTCGATCACCGGCGGTCTGGTGGCTCTGAGGCTCGCGTGCGAACGGCTGGTGGCAAACGGATCGCTGGAGCGCGTTCCGCTGTCTGGCAGCGTCGCCGCCGTCTCCTGTGGGATCGTGGGTGGGGTGGCCCTGCTCGATCTCGACTATTCCGAAGACTCGGCGGCCGAGGTCGACGCCAACGTGGTCATGACCGGGGAGGGTGACCTGATCGAGGTCCAGGCGACGGCGGAGCGGACGCCACTGTCTCGCGCGCACCTCGATGAGCTGTTGGTGCTCGCGGCGCAAGGCATCGAGACGCTGCGCTCGCTGCAAGACGAGGCGGTCGCGGCAGCCGCCAGCTGAGGTGTCCGGGCCGGCAGATGCGTCCTCCGCCGCGGTCCTGGGGCCGCAGCGGTCGCTTGTGCTCAGCAGCCGCAACCCGCACAAGCTCAAAGAGGTGTCGCGCGTCCTGGACCCGGCGGGCGTGCGCGTCGAACCGCTGCCCGAACGCGTCGAGCTGCCGCCGGAAGACGGCGACACGTTCGAAGCCAATGCGATGCTCAAAGCCCGCGCCGCGGCCACCGCCCTCGGCCGGCCCGCGATCGCGGACGACTCGGGGATCGAGGCGGAGGCGCTGGGCGGGGCTCCGGGCGTCCGCTCCGCGCGATACGCCCGGCTCGAGGCCACCGACGAGGAGAACCTGCGCAAGCTGATCGCCGAAGCCCCGGCCGGCAGCGCGCTGCGGTACGTGTGCGCGGTGGCTTACGTGGATCCCCGCACCGACCAGGAGCGGGTGTTCTTCGGCGAGTGTCGCGGCCGTCTAGCCGACACGCGCCGCGGGACCGGTGGGTTCGGCTATGACCCCGTTTTCCTGCCCGACGAGGACGACCGCGGACGCACGATGTCGGAGCTGTCGGACGTCGAGAAGGACGCGATCAGTCATCGCGGTCGTGCGCTGCGAGCGCTGCTCGAGTGGCTGGGGCGATGACCAGCACCGAGCTCAGCGCCGGCGGCCCGGCGACCAAGCCGCGCACCGCGGCGCTGTCGGTGGTCTCCAACTCGGGACTGATCCTGCTCAAGGTGATCGCCGGAACGTTCACCGGATCGGTGGCGATGCTCACCGAGGCGGTCCACTCGAGCATCGACCTGATCGCCTCGGTCGTCGCGTACATCTCGGTGCGTAAGGCGGGAGAGCCGGCCGACGAAACCCATCGCTACGGCCACGAGAAGATCGAGAACCTGTCGGCGGCGATCGAGGGCATGCTGATCCTGGTGGGATCTGCGGTGATCGCGTTCGAGGCGATCCGGAGGTTGGTCGTCGGCGGGCGCCTGAACACGGTGGGGCTTGCGATCGCGGTCGCGGCGCTGTCGGTGGTGGTCAACGTACTGGTCTCGGCTGTGATCGCCCGCAAGGCGCGGGCCACTGCCTCGCCGGCGCTCGAGGGCGACGCCGCGCACCTGCGCACCGACGCGCTCACCTCCGCGGGCGTGCTCGTGGGGCTCACGCTGGTGAAGGTGACCGGAGCGGACTGGATCGATCCGGTGGTGGCATTGATCGTCGCCGGGCCGATCGTCGTCACCGGCATCCGGTTGCTGAGTCGCTCGTCCAAGGTGCTGGTCGATCAGGCGCTGCCGCCGGACGAGGTTGACGGGATCCGGGCGGCGATCGAGGCCTTCGCGCCGCGCGGCGTGGTCGGCTATCACGAACTGCGCACGCGCCGCGCGGGTGCGCGCCGGTACGTGGACCTGCATGTGCAGTTCCGTGCCGGCACCTCGCTCGAGGACGCCCACCGGACCGCGCACGAGCTACAGGATCTGATCGGCAAGCGGCTGGCCGGCAGCGACGTCCTGATCCACCTCGAGCCCGAGGATCGGGTGCGGCCAGGGGAGGGGCTTCGCCCCGCGCGGGCGCAACCTCGCTAGCGCCCGTGGACGGCCGCGCCGCTGTGGGCCGCGCGGGCCGGCGCGCTCGCGGAGCTGGGTTCGACCATGACATACCTGGTCGAACCCGCGGGGCGGCGGAGGATTTGGGAGTTGGACCATGGTCACGACGCCTGCGCCGCCCGCGTCAACGCCGATTCGCTCGGCCAGACGGCAACATCGTCGACGTTGAGCATCAATATCGTGCTCAACGTCGATGCCGCTGGCCGGACCGGCAAGAGGTCGACATTGAGCAGGTCCTCAGGTCCGCAAACGAGGTTCTGGCCCGCCCTCTCCTGCTCCAAAGCCGTCCGCCTATCCGGGCGCCGAGTCACGCCCGCCGCCGCCCCAACCGGCGCCCCTAATCGCCCCCCGCCCGGGGAGGCCTCCAAAAACCCCCTAGCGCAGATTGATCGCCGCGGACGCCGCCACCGCCAGCGTCACGGCCGCGTACCCGAGATACCCCTGCAGCGCAAGGATCAGAACCGCGACCAGGCACACGAGCACGATCGCCAGCCAGCCGATGCGAGCGAGGTCCACGTCCCTATTGTCGGCTGTCCCCCGGCGCCCAGGCCATCAGCTCGACGAGGTGGCCGGCCGGATCGCGAACGAACGCCCGCCGCGATCCCCAGTGCCGGCGCCGGGGCTCGACCTCGTGTCCAGCGGCTCGGAGCCGCTCGAGAATGTCCTGGTAGTCGGGGCAGACGATCGCGAAGTGCCCGGTGCTGGGCAGGGCGTCGGCCACGGGCATCAGGTGCACCTGCTGGCCCGGGCACCGACCCGCGGTCTGGAGCCACACGGCCCGCCCCGCGATCCCGTCGGGCGCCGGGACCGGCTCGAAGCCGAAGCAGGCATAGAAGTCGATGCAGTGCTGGAGGCTGGCGGGCGGCACCTCGAGCGTCACGTGATGGATCATTGAGCCCACAGCTACTGGGTTTGGGCGTCGATCGGCTGCACTGGCGGGCGATTGGGGGCCGTATGGTGGGTGGGAGAAGTCCGCAAATACCGGGAACCGGACCCGCCCAATCCTGCGAATGCGGTGGTTCCTGGCGAAAATTGGCGCAGTCCACGGCGATTAGGGCTAGAGCCGTCCGCACGCCGTGTTAGCTTCGCCCATTCCTACCACCTCGAAGGAGGGAGACAGTGACGAAGTCTGAGTTCGTCGACCAGGTCGCGGACCGAGCCGGGTTAAGCAAGAAGGATGCCGCAAGCGCGGTGGACGCGGTACTGGAGACCATCGAGGGCGCACTCAAGCGTGGTAGCGACGTCGTCTTCTCGGGCTTCGGGAAGTTCAGCGTGTCGCATCGCAGCGCGCGTGAGGGCCGCAATCCCGCGACCGGCGCCACCATCCACATCGCGGCTTCGCGAGTCCCGAAGTTCACTGCCGGTGCCGGGCTGAAGAAGGCAGTCAAGTAACACCGCCCGCGGAGACACATCACCGGCTGGCGGCGGCGCGCAGTCGGCGACGCCGGACGGGCCACGGATGAGCCCGGGCGCACAGGCCGGGCATCCGGAGGGGCCACCGGCGGGGCCGGTGGCCCAGCGCTTCGGGGAACGGCTGGCGGACCGGGTCGGTAAACGACAGTCCCAGCTGGTGCTCGGGCTCGATCCAGATCCCGCGCGCCTGTGGCCGCGTGCAATTGAACTCGCGGGCGGGGCGGGCTCACCGCCTGCCCCGCCCGACGTCAGGGCGGCGCTCGCGGTCAGCATCCATTGCGCGCTGGCGCTCGAGGCGGTGAGCGAGCAGTGCGTGGCGGTGAAGCTCCAGGTGGCCTGCTTCGAGCGGCTCGGCGCGCCCGGGTGGGCCGCGCTTGCGGAGGTGGCCACCCGGGCACGGGAGCGGGGCCTGCTCGTGATCGCCGACGCCAAGCGCGGCGACATCGATGTGTCGGCAGCCGCCTACGCTCAGGCGTTCCTGGGCCAGACCGAAACACCCTACGGGCCGGTGCCGGGACTACAGGCCGATGCACTGACGGTCAACCCGCTGCTCGGGGCCGAGTCGCTGGAGCCGTTCGTGACCGTAGCGCGTGAGCGCGGGGCGGGCGTGTTCGTCCTGGTTCGCACGTCGAATCCAGGCGCGGCAGATGTGCAGGAGCTCGAGTTGCGCACCGGCGAGTCGGTCAGCGCGCGGCTGGCGGCGATCGTCGCCGACCTGGGCGAGACGGCGGTCGGTCCGGCCGGGCTGTCGGATGTGGGCGCAGTCGTGGGCGCCACGGCACCGCAGCGGCTCGAGGCACTCCGCGCCGCGATGCCCCACGCCGTGTTCCTGCTGCCCGGGGTTGGGGCCCAGGGCGGCCGGGTGCAGCAGCTGGCGGCGGCGTTCGCCCCGGGACGGGCCGGCGGGCTGGTGTCCTCCTCGCGCGGGATCGTCGACGCCTACCGGGGGTCCGGGGGCGAACCGGCCGCTGCCGCCCTCGGCGAGGCGAGCCGGTTGCGCGAGCTGGCGTGGACCCTGGGCTCGTGAGTCAGAAATTGAACGCCCTTTGAGTCCCAGCTGGCGGCGTCTGACTTCGTCCTCGTCCACTCGCGCAGCGCTGCTGCCTCACAACCCGAGCCGGCTGAACGCAGTCCGCGTCGGCGGCGATAAGCCGTGCGCGGTGGCGTTTCGCTTGTATGATCGAGTCTGCGATGGTCGCTCGGAGACGTGCGCGCTATGCGCGTTACTTGGCGCCGATCGCGCTCGCCGCGACGATCGCAGGAACGTACGTGATCGTGCAACACGGTCTCACCGCGAAGACCGCGACCTCGCGGCATGCCGCCAGAGGTCAGCACGGCCACGGCAAGTACGCGAGAGCCAAGTTCTACGTGATCCAGGCGGGCGACAGCATGACCAGGATCTCATCCAAGACCGGAATCGCCTTGACCACGCTCGAGGACCTGAATCGGCGAACCGACCCCAACAGTCTGCAGACCGGGCAGCGGCTGCGACTACGACGATGATTCGCGCATGGGTGCGCCGCTGCGCACTAGTGGCGGCGTGCATCCCGATAGCAGCGGCGGGGTTGGCAGGCACCGCGGCAGCCACTCCCCGGCTCAATGTTCGGGCGGCGACGCTGGTCGAAGCGAGCACCGGGCAGCAGCTGTACGGAGTCGATCCGGGTCGCGAGTTGCCGATCGCGAGCACGACGAAGCTGATGACGGCGCTGCTGACCCTGGAGCATGCCCGCCTGGGCCGCTTGTTCGCCGAGCCTGACTATTACCCGGCGGCCGTCGACTCCCAGATCGGCCTGGTCCCGGGCGAGCGGATGAGCGTCCATGACCTGTTGCTGGCGCTGCTGCTGCCGAGCGCCGATGACGCCGCGGAGGACCTGGCCTATAACGTCGGCCACCGGTCGGTGGCCCGGTTCGTCGGCATGATGAACGCTCGCGCCAGACAGCTCGGGCTGCGGCACACGCACTACTCCACGCCGATTGGACTCGATACCCGCGGACAACTACTCCAGCGCATCCGACCTGGTCAAGCTCGCCGCCTACGTGTTGCGGACGCAGCCGTTCGTTGCCCGCGTGGTTGCGCTTCGGCACGCCGTGCTGCGGACCGGTAGCCATGTCCGCTATGTCACCAACCGCAACGACCTGGTCGGCCGTTTCTCCTGGATCAAGGGAGTGAAGACCGGCCACACCTCCGGGGCGGGTTATGTGCTCGTCGGCCTCGGTGTGCGCCATCGGATGCATCTGCTCAGCGCCGTGCTGGGCACCGCCAGCGAGGCGGCGCGTGACGCGAACACACTGGCGCTGCTGGAATACGGTTTCGACACGTTCCGGCTGGTGGCGCCGGTGCGCCAGGGCGAGCTGCTGGCCCGCCCGACGATCAAGGACCGTTCGGGCGCCCGCGCCGACGTGATCGCCCAGAGCACGTTCAAACGCGTGCTCCCCCGCCGCGCCCGAGTGACCGTCCGTCTCAAGGTGCCGAGCCAGCTGTCCGGACCGCTGCCCTGGCACTCCGTGGTCGGGACCGCGCTGGTATTGGCGGACGGACGCACGATTGCCCGGATTCCGCTGCTGCTCGCCCACCGGTTGCCGGCCATCAGCCCGTTGACCTTAGCGGCCCATTTCATCACCCGAACCTCTACGCTTTTGCTGCTAGTCGTGTTGCTCGCAGCAACCGTCCTGGCCGCACGCCGCCGACGTCTGCGGATGCGGCACACGGGCGGGGAGGGAGCTGAGCTGGCTTGATCATCACCGTCACGCTGAACGCTGCGCTCGACAAGACGCTCGAGGTGCCGAACTTCACGCCCGGTCGCCGGCATCGCACCGTCGACCAGACCACGATGCCGGGCGGTAAGGGTGTCAACATCGCGCGCGCGATCAAGCGGCTGGGCCAGCCCGTGATCGCCACCGGCCTGGTCGGAGGAGCCACCGGCAACCGGATCGTCGATGCGCTGGGCGACGAGGCCATCCTGAACGCGTTCGTGCGGATCCGCGAAGAGTCTCGGACCAACACCGCCGTGCTCGACCCCACCACCGGATTGCACACCGAGATCAACGAGCGTGGGCCCTCGGTGTCCGCCCAGGAGCTCGAGTTGTTCCGCGAGAAGCTGGTGTACCTGGCCAAGGGCGCCAGCATCTGTGTGTTCGCGGGGAGCCTGCCCCGCGGGCTCGATGCCGATGCCTACGCCGGATTGATCCGAGAGGTTCGCAAGCTGGGCGTGACAACCATGATCGATACCGAGGGCGATCCGCTGCGCGTGTCGATGCGGGCCGAGCCCGACGTCGTCTCACCCAATGAGCTCGAGGCCGAGGAGCTGGTGGGCCACGAGTTCAACGACGTCGACGATCGCGCCCAGGCGGTCGTCGAGATGACCCGGCTGGGCGCCGCCGAGGCCATCATGACAGTGCCCGACGGCTGCTACGCGCAGGTCCTCGACGGTGGCGCTCCGACGCTGTTCCGGGTCCGGATCGAGGAGCAGGAGGCGCGCTCCAGCATCGGCTCGGGGGACGCGTTTCTGGCCGGCTACGTCGCCTCCCGCTACACCGGACGCTCGGCGGAGGACTGCCTGCGGTTCGGCGTGGCGTGCGGTGCCGAGTCGATCCACCACTTTGGAGCCGGTGTGATCGAGCCGGCCAAGGTCGAGCGGCTGCTCGACGAAATCGAGTCGGACCGTCTGGAAGTTCCCGCCAGGATCTCCTAGAAACTTGCGTGGTGGCTTAGGATGCTGCCATCAGACGCTGGATGATTCTAATCGCGGCCGGCTGGGTCGCGGGCTGTAGTGGTCACACCCTCGGGGCATCGAACGTGTCCTCGACCTCCGCCGCGCTGTGGGCCAACAGCGAGTGCGATAACACCTGCACGGCCTACTTTCACTATCGACAGGTCGGCAGCACGGCCTGGACCGACACCAACCACATCCACGTGGGCCGGATCAATCCCGCCGTGTCGTGGTATCAGACGGCCACCGGCTTGGCGCCGGACACCCAGTACGAGTACCAGATATGCGGTCAGGAATCGACGTGGAGCGGTCCCGCCTGTGTCGGTCCCAGCGGGGAAACACGCAGACGTTCGTCACCGCGCCCAGCTCGACCTACGGACCGCTGACGCAGGCCTGGCTGAAGGTGTTCGACGGCTGGCCCTACGCCGCCCGGGCCGTGGTCTCCAACCACACCATCTATATCGGGTCCTGGGACGGCTACGAGCGCGCGCTGGACGAGGCGGGCAACGTCAAGTGGGCCACGAACCTGGG
Organism: uncultured Solirubrobacterales bacterium; assembly: GCA_963803475.1. Taxonomy (GTDB): domain Bacteria; phylum Actinomycetota; class Thermoleophilia; order Solirubrobacterales; family Solirubrobacteraceae; genus Palsa-465. Next base: position 73,024 of record CAWDMR010000012.1, on the reverse strand, counting down.
GCAGACGACCACGACATGTAGCGGGAGCCAGGCGACGCAGGGAGTCACCTCGGCCCCGGTGGTCGATCAGAGCACGAACACTCTGTACCTGGCGGACGGCACGACCCACTTTGATGCGCTCAACGCGAGTACCGGGGCCATCCTGTGGTCGGTCACCACCGACACGTCGAACGGCAATTACAACTGGTCGAGCCCGCTGATCTACAACGGTCACGCCTACGTGGGCACCTCGAGCTTTTGCGATGATCCGCTCACGCAAGCAAAATTGTTGCGAATCAACCTGGTGTCGCATCAGGTAGACGGCGTGTTCAAGGTCGTGCCGGACGGCCAGCTCGGAGGCGGAATCTGGAGCAGCCCGGTGGTCGATCCATCCACGGATACGATTTTCGTCACGACCGGTACCCGAACGTCCAGCTCCCAAACGATGACTGAGGCCCTGATCGCGTTGGACCCGACGACGCTGTCGGTCAAGGGATACTGGGGCATATCGGACGACTGCAACCCCGCATGCCAGGACTTCGACTGGGGCACCACCCCCACGCTGATGACCGACTCCAGCGGCCGGCAACTGATCGCGGCGGCCGCCAAGGACGGCTACCTGTACGCCTTCGATCGCAACAACATCAGCGCGGGGCCGATCTGGAAGGACCAGATCGCGGTTCCCGGGTCGGGGGGCCCCGGGGGGCTGGGCTCCGTCTCTAACGGAGTGTTCGACGGCACGTACCTGTACTACGCGGGCGGAAACACGACTATCGGCAGCACGGCGTACCAGGGCTCGGTGCGAGCGATCAATCCGGCCAACGGTGCGTACGTGTGGCAGCGGGGGATCGATGCCGTCCCGCTGGCCGCGCTCACGATCGCCAATGGCGAAATCGTGTCGCCCACCTTCGCACAGAACGGCGTCGCCGGACTATGGCTCCTGAACGCCAGCACCGGGAACGTGGACTATGCCAACACCGGCGCTTTCTTCTCGCCGCCGACGGTCGCCGACGGCTTGTTGTTCGAAGGCGACGTTGCCGGCAACTTCTATGCCTTCAAGTTCCCGTCAGCGCCCGGGGCGGGCGCCGCGAGCACCGGTGTCACCAGGGGCGTCCAGTTCGGCCAGGCGCCGGCGATCCCACGGACCTCGTCCGCGGCCCGCATCAATCTGCCCTGAGGGCGCCGGCCGCCCGGGGCGGGTCGTCTGAGGGCGCCGGCCGCCCGGCCCGCGTCGCCCGACGGGCGCTCGCGGGACGATGTCCGATAAGTGTGAATAGTTCACACTTATCGGCCATCCTCCGGTCGGGCGCGGAGCGAGCACCCCGCCTGCCCGCGACGGAGCGCCGCCCCCGGTCCGCCACGCCTCCGCCCACATAAACCCGGCCAAATTCGAACGTGGTTGAGTGTCCGCCGAAGCGCCCCGCCGGGAGCCTCGAGCCCCACTGCTAGGATCGAGCGGACCCGATGGTTGCCGCCGTCATCGTGTCGAACTTGTTCCTCCATCGACCGTCCGCCGGGCGGTCTACGATGCCGCGATGGAAGTAGAGATCGGGCGCGGCAAGAAGGCTCGGCGGGCGTATGGCTTCGACGACATCGCCATCGTTCCGTCACGCCGCACGCGCGATCCCGACGATGTCGACATCTCCTGGACGCTGGGCCCGTACCGGTTCGAGCTGCCGCTGCTGGCCGCCGCCCTGGACGGGGTGGTGTCGCCGGACACAGCCGGCGCGATCGGCAAGCTCGGCGGACTGGCGGTCCTGAACCTCGAGGGGATCTACACCCGCTACGACGACGCCGAAGCGCAGCTGGAGCGGATCTCGACGTTCTCCCGTGACATCGCGACGCGGGAGATGCAGGACATCTACCGCGAGCCGATCAAGCCCGAGCTGATCGCGCGCCGGATCAAGGAGATCAAGGATCAGGGCGTGGTGGCGGCCGCCTCGCTGACGCCGCAGAAGGTGCGCAAGCACTGTGAGGTGGCGCTGGAGGCGGGTCTCGACATCCTGGTGATCCAGGGGACGGTGGTGTCGGCCGAGCACGTGTCCCAGGACGAGACCCGGCCGCCGCTGAATCTCAAGGAGTTCATCCGCGAGCTGTCGCCCACTCCGGTGATCGTGGGCGGCTGCGCCTCCTACCACACGGGCCTTCACCTGATGCGGACCGGTGCCGCCGGCGTGCTGGTCGGCGTGGGCCCGGGCGCGATCTGCACCACCCGCGGGGTGCTCGGCATCGGCGTCCCGCAGGCCACCGCGATCGCGGACGTCGCCGCGGCGCGCTCCCAGCACATGCTGGAGACCGGCGACTACGTGAAGGTGATCGCGGATGGCGGGATGCGCAACGGCGGCGACATCGCCAAGTCGATTGCCTGCGGAGCCGACGCGGTGATGCTCGGCTCGGCGCTGGCGCGCGCCTACGAGGCGCCCGGCCGCGGCTACAACTGGGGGATGGCCACGTTCCATCCGACGCTGCCGCGCGGCACGCGAGTGGCGACCACCCCCAACGGCACGCTGGAGGAGATCATTCGCGGCCCCGCCCGGGAGAACGACGGCACCTTCAACTTGATGGGCGCGCTGCGAACCTCGATGGCGACCTGCGGGTACCGCGACATCGCCGAGTTCAACCGCGCGGAGCTGCTGGTCGCGCCGGCGCTGCAGACCGAGGGCAAGCAGCTCCAGCGCGAGCAGGGCGTGGGCATGGGCGCGGCGGGCAAGGCGGCCACCGTCGGTGTCACAGACTGAGACCCTGGACGGCCGGGCCGCATGCGGCCCGGCCCCGGCGGCGCATGCGCCGCCGGCGGGAGCGCGCATGCGCGCTCCCGAACAGCACGAGCAAGTCGTGGTGCTCGACTACGGCGGCCAGTACTCGCAGCTGATCGCCCGGCGCGTGCGCGAGTGCGGCGTGTTCTCGGAGCTGCTCCCGCATCACGTCGGGGCCGCGGTTCTCGCGCAGCGGCGCCCCAAGGGCGTGATCCTGTCGGGCGGCCCGGCCTCGGTGTACGCCGAGGGCGCCCCGCCGCTGGAGCGCGAGCTGCTCGAGCTGGGCGTCCCGGTGCTGGGCATCTGCTACGGGATGCAGCTGCTGGCCCGCGAGCTGGGCGGGCGCGTGGAGGGCGCCGAGGTGGGGGAGTTCGGGCGCTCGCAGCTTACGGTCAGCCACTCGGGCCGGCTGCTGGCCGGAACCCCGCGCGAGCAGACCTGCTGGATGTCGCATCGCGACACGGTGTACGCCCCGCCGCCGGGGTTCGAGGCGCTGGCCGCCTCGACCGCGTCGCCGGTGGCCGCGTTCGAGTCGGTGGCCCGGGCCGTGTACGGGATCCAGTTTCACCCGGAGGTGGTGCACACGCCCTACGGGCAGCAGGTGCTGACGAACTTCCTGGAGGACGTGTGCGGCTGCGAGCGGTCGTGGAGCCCCAGCTCGGTGATCGAGGAGCAGGTGCAGCGCATCCGCGACCAGGTCGGCGACGGACGGGCGATCTGCGGCCTGTCGGGCGGCGTCGACTCGAGCGTCGCGGCGCTGCTCGTCCATCGGGCGATCGGCGAGCGGCTGACCTGCGTGTTCGTCGACCACGGACTGATGCGCAAGAACGAAGGCGCGCAGGTCATTGGCGCGTTCCGGGACCACTTCCGCGTGCCGCTGGTGGCGGTGGACGCCGAGGACCGGTTTCTGGCCCAGCTCAGGGGCGTCACCGATCCGGAGCAGAAGCGCAAGCGGATCGGCGCTGAGTTCATCCGCGTGTTCGAACAGGAGGCGGCGAAGCTGTCGGACGTGAGGTTCCTGGTCCAGGGCACGCTGTACTCGGACGTGATCGAGTCCGGCGGCGGCACCGGGGCGGCGACGATCAAGTCGCACCACAACGTCGGGGGCCTGCCCGAGGACCTCGAGTTCGAGCTGGTCGAGCCGCTGCGGTCGCTGTTCAAGGACGAGGTCCGCGCGGTGGGCGCCGAGCTGGGCCTGCCCGAGCGGCTGGTGTGGCGCCAGCCGTTCCCGGGTCCCGGCCTGGCGATCCGCATCGTCGGCGGGGAGGCCACGCGCGAGCGGCTGGAGATCCTGCGCGAGGCCGATGCCATCCTGCAGGACGAGATTCGCCGGGCCGGGCTGTATCGCGAGCTGTGGCAGTCGTTCTGCGTGCTCCCCGACATCCGCACCGTCGGCGTCCAGGGTGACGTGCGCACGTACGGCAACGTGATCGTGATCCGCGCGGTGACCAGCGACGACGCGATGACGGCTGACTGGGCTCGCCTGCCCTACGACCTGCTGGAGCAGATCGCGTCGCGGATGATCAGCGAGATCCGCCCGGTCGGGCGCGTGGTGCTCGACATCACCAGCAAGCCGCCCGGCACTATCGAGTGGGAGTAGACGATGCCGACCGGCTGTCCGGCAGCCGGTCGAGGATCGGACGCACGTACTCGCCCAGCTGCGGCGGCAGCTCGGAGCGCTTGAACCAGCGGGCGGCCTCGATCTCCCCGGGATCCAGCCTCAGAGCCTGAGCCGGCAGCTCGGTCTGGAAGCAGTGCAGCATGTCGAAGCGATACTGCAGTCGGCCGGTGACCAGGCCGAGCGGAGTCCAGTCGTCGATGGTTATGCCGAGCTCCTCTTCCATCTCGCGGCGGGCCGCGGCCTCCGGGCGCTCGTGACGCTTGACCGCCCCTCCAGGCAGTTGCCAGATCCGCCGGCCGTACGTGTGACGGACCAGCAGCACCTGCTCACCGTCGGTGAACACGCACTTGACGCCGGTGAGCGTGGGGCGCGTCAGGAACCAGTACACCCGCATCCCCAGATAGGCCAGACGGAAGCCCCGCCGGCGGAGTTTGTCCGCGAGCCGCATGAACGCAGGGTACGGATCTCGGTGGCTATCATTGCCGCGAGCCGCGCGAGTGCTCGCGCGGCTCGTGCGTGCCATGAAGACCTACGTTGCCACCCCCACCGACCGACAGCGCGACTGGCTGCTGGTCGACGCCTCCGGGCAGACGCTCGGCCGGCTGGCCACGCAGATCGCTGACGCGTTGCGAGGTAAGCGCAAGCCAACCTATACACCGCACGTCGACACCGGCGACTTCGTGATCGTCGTCAACGCCGACAAGATCTCGGTCACCGGCAACAAGCTGGCCGCCAAGCGCTACTACCGTCACTCCGGGTACCCGGGAGGGCTGAAGTCGCGCACGCTGGCGGACATGCTCGAGCGGCGCCCCGAGGAGGTCATCCGCCTGGCCGTCAAGGGCATGCTGCCCCGCAATCGCCTGGCGCGCAAGCAGCTGACCAAGCTCAAGGTGTACGCCGGACCCGAGCATCCGCACGTCGCCCAGAAGCCGCAACCGATGGAGATTCAGCATTGACCGACGCCGAGCATCCCGAGGACGAGCAGCGCAGCGAGCAGGAACCGGGGGAGGCCGCCGCCGAGGAGCCGGCCGCGGCCGAGGAGCCCGGGGCGGAGCCCGCCGCCGAGCCGAGGAGCGCCGCCGCCGAGCCGAGGAGCCGCCGGCCGCGGAGGCGTCCGAGGAGCCGCCGGCTGCAGGCGTCCGAGGAGCCGCCGGCCGCGGAGGCGTCTGAGGAGCCGCCGGCCGCGGAGGCGTCCGAGGAGCCGCCGGCTGCGGAGGCGTCCGAGGAGCCGCCGGCCGCCGAGCCCGCGGGCGAAGAGCTCGAGGAGGTCGCGCCCCGGGCGCGGCCGGAGATCCCCGGCGCCGACCTGATTCCCGACATCGTTCCCGAGGGCGAGGAGTTCCTCGACGCCGAGGCCCGGGCCGCCGCCGAGGCGGAGGCCGAGGCCGAGGCCCAGGAGGACACCGAGCCCGAGGAGGTGTCGCGCCCGATTGCCGACGCGGCGATCGACCTAGCCGCCGGCGCCAGGTATACCGCCACCGGCAAGCGCAAGACAGCCGTGGCGCGCGTCATCCTGAGGCCGGGCAACGGCGGCTACGTGATCAACGGCAAGGAGCTGGACGCGTTCTTCCCGCGCGAGACGCTCCAGCGGATGATTCGTCAGCCGCTCGAGGCGGTCGGATACGAGTCGCGCATGGACGTGGTGGCGCGGATGCACGGCGGCGGCGTGTCCGCGCAGGCCGGCGCGCTGCGTCACGGAATCTCGCGAGCGCTGCTGGTGGCCGATCCCAACCTCCGAAGCGAGCTGAAGCGGCGTGGCTTCCTGACGCGAGATCCGCGCGTCAAGGAGCGCAAGAAGGCGGGCCTCAAGAAGGCGCGCAAGCGCCCGCAGTTCTCCAAGCGCTGAACGGCACCCGGAATCGATGGCGCGCCAGCTATTTGGCACGGATGGTGTCCGTGGACGTGCCGGGCATTTCCTGACCGCGGAGCTCGGGCTGGCGCTGGCCCGCACGGCGGTGGCCCGGATGGAGTCGGACCACCCCCAGGTGCTGATCGTGCGCGATACACGCGAGTCGGGTGAGATGCTCGAGTCGGCGATCGCGGCCGGGGTCACGGCCGCCGGCGGCGACGCGCTGCTCGCCGGCGTGCTGCCGACGCCGGCGGCGCCGCTGCTGCTGCTGCGCCACGGCCTACAGCTCGCGGCCGTGATCTCGGCGTCGCACAACCCCTACGAGGACAACGGCATCAAGCTGTTCGCCGCCGACGGCTTCAAGCTCCACGACGACACCGAGCACGCGATCGAGGCGGCGCTCGACCAGCCCCACACCCCGCCGGCGCGGATCGGCCGCGTCCGCCGGTTCCACGGAGCGCTGGAGGACTATCTGCGCGAGCTCCACGTACGCTTCTCCGGGCTCAACCTGGTCGGGCGCCGGGTGCTGCTCGACTGCGCCAACGGCGCCACGTATCGGGCCGCGCCGGAGATCTTCCGCAGGTTGGGAGCCGAGGTGGAGGTGATCGCCGACCAGCCCGACGGCCACAACATCAACGACGGGTGCGGCTCGACCCATCTTGAGCAGATCGTCGAGCGGATGGCGGCCGGGGGCGGCGACGTGGCGTTTGCGTTCGACGGCGACGGCGATCGCGTGCTGGCGGTCGATCGAACCGGCACCGTGGTCGACGGCGACGAGCTGGTGGCGCTGGCGGCGGTCCACCTACGCACCCACGACCGGCTGCCCGGCAACGGAGTCGCGGTCACGGTCATGACCAACTATGGGTTTCACACGGCGATGTCGCGAGCCGGCGTCGACGTCGCCACCACGGCCGTCGGTGACCGTTACGTGCTCGATGAGCTCCGCCGCCGCGGCTGGGCGCTCGGAGGCGAGCAGTCGGGGCACATCATCGACCTCGGCTTCGGTCCCTCGGGGGACGGGATCGCGAGCGCGCTGCTGACCCTGGAGGCGCTCGGCGACCGCGACCTGCGCGATCGCGACGCGATGGAGAAGCTCCCTCAGCGGCTAGTCAACATCCCCGCCGAGGATCGTTCTGCGCTGACCGCCGCGATGGAGGACCGGCTGGTGGCCGAGGCGATCGACCGCGAGCACTCCGCGCTCCGCGGACGAGGCCGGGTGCTGGTTCGCGTTTCGGGAACCGAACCGCTGATCAGGGTCATGGTGGAGGCGCCCAGCGCGGAGGAGACCGACGAGGTGTGCGGTCGCCTGCGGCAGGTGGTCGAGCAGGCGCTGAAATGATCGTGCGCGTAAGGACAGCCCCGATTCACCCGTTAACATCACAGCCTCGTTCTCCAGCGGGCTAGGGGACGCGGGCCGCCGGTGCGGCTCGACCCGTCCGAATCATTAGGGAAAATCGATTTAGGAGACCTGAGCGCATGTGCGGCATCGTCGGCTATGTTGGCCCCCGCGAGGCACGTCCGCTGCTGCTGGCCGGCCTCGAGAAGCTTGAGTACCGCGGCTACGACAGCGCCGGCATCTCGGTTCTGGCCGGAGACCGGATCGACGCGGTGCGCGCGGTCGGAAACCTGAGCGCGCTCCGGGGCGTGATCGGCGCACTCGAGGACACCCGCGGGGGCGCCGTGGCCGTGGCCGAGCGTCCGCAATCGAGCACTGGGATCGGCCACACGCGCTGGGCCACGCACGGGCGCGTCACCGAGCAGAATGCGCACCCGCACTTTGACACCACCGACCGGGTGCACGTGGTGGTCAACGGCATCGTCGAGAACTACGTCTCGCTCAAGCGCCGGCTGTGCGACATGGGCGCCGATTTCACCTCGGAGACCGATGCCGAGGTGATCGCGCATCTGATCGCCCATCACGGCGCCCGTGGCAATTTGGTCGACGCGGTGCGCGCCGCCTACGCCGAGCTGCGGGGCCACTACGCGTTCGTGGCGATGAGCGCCGACGAGCCCGGCCTGCTGGTGGGGGCCCGCAAGGAGTGCCCGCTGATCATCGGGCGCGGCGACGGCGAGCAGTTCATCGGCTCGGCGATTCCCGCCTTCCTGCGTGAGACCCGCACCGTCCAGTACATCGGCGACGACGAGATCGTGGTGCTGACGCCCGACGACGTCGAGTTTCAGACCGCCGAGGGAGAGCCGCTCCAGCGTGAGCTGGTCGAGATCGACTGGGACGCCGACACCGCCGAGAAGCAGGGCTATGAGACGTTCATGCTCAAGGAGATCCACGAACAAGCGGATGCCGTGGCCGAGACGATCGGCGAGCGCGCGGCGCAAGGCGTGGGGATCGACCTCGGCGATCTGGGACAGATCGACGATGAGCTGCTGCGGGGGATCCGGCGGGTGGTGGTCGTCGCCTGTGGCACCTCGTACCACGCCGGGTTGATCGGGCGCTACGCGATCGAGGAATGGGCTCGGGTGCCGGTCGAGGTCGACATCGCCTCCGAGTACCGCTACCGCAACCCGGTCGTCGGCCCCGGCGATCTGGTGGTCGGCATCTCCCAGTCGGGCGAGACTGCCGACACGCTGGCCGCGATGCGCACGGCTCGGGACCGGGGTGCGACGGTGCTGGCGCTGACCAACATCATGGGCTCGCAGGCCACCCGGGACGCGGACGGGGTCCTGTACACCCGGGCCGGCCTCGAGATCGGCGTGGCGGCGACCAAGACGTTCGTCAGCCAGGTGGCGGCCATGTACCTGCTCGCGCTGCGCCTGGCCGAGCTTCGCCACACGCTCGAGCCCGACGTCCTGACGGCGGCGATCTCCGAGCTCAAGCGCCTACCGCATCTGATCGCGGAGCTGCTGTCCCAGAGCGTGGCGGATTGTGAGCAGATCGCGGAGGTCAATTTCGGCGCCGACTTCTTCCTGTATCTGGGACGCCACGTCGGCTTGCCGGTAGCGCTCGAGGGGGCGCTGAAGCTCAAGGAGATCTCCTACATCGCCACCGATGCCTACGCCGCGGGGGAGATGAAGCACGGCCCGATCGCGCTGCTGGACGAGCGCACGCCGGTGGTGGTCGTGGCGACCGACTCGCCCGTGCTGGAGAAGGTGATCTCCAACATCCAGGAGGTCCGGGCGCGCGGTGCCCGGGTGATCGCCGTCGCCACCGCGGGCAATGAGGACATCCGCCAGCATGTCGACGAGGTGATCTGGATCCCGCGCACGCAGTGGATGCTGGCGCCGCTGCTGGCCGTGATCCCGCTCCAGCTGCTGGCCTACTACATCGCCCGCCGCCGCGGCCTGAACGTCGATCAGCCGCGCAACCTGGCCAAGACCGTCACGGTCGAGTGATCGGGGTAGACCTGCTCGAGATCGACCGGCTCGAGCGCGCGCTCGAGCGGCGGCCGAGGCTCGCGGCGCGTCTGTTCACCGAAGCCGAGCAGGCGTATGCCGCGGCTCGCGCACGGCCGGGGGAGCACCTAGCGGCGCGGTTCTGCGCCAAGGAGGCGGTGGCGAAGGCGCTGCGGCTCGAGCACTGGAGCTGGCGTGAGGTCGAGGTGGTCAATTCCGAGGACGGCTCGCCGCGGGTGTGTCTCAGCGGTGCGGTCGCCGCGCGAGCGGACGAGCTGGGGGTGCAGGTGCACGTGTCGTTGACCCACACCCGTCGCGAAGCCGCCGCGGTGGCGATCGCGGCATGAGCCTCCCCGCCTGGCTCGAGCCGCTGCCGGACGCGGCGCAGCAGCGGGCACTCGACGAGTGGGCCATCGGCGAGCTCGGCATCCCCGGGCTCGACCTGATGGAGCGCGCCGGCGGCGGGCTGGCGCGGCTGATCGCCGACTGCGTCCCCGAAGGGCGGATCGCGGTCGTGTGCGGGAAGGGGAACAACGGCGGCGACGGGCTGGTGGTGGCACGCCTGCTGCGGGAGCAGGGACGCGACGTGCAGGTGCTGCTGCTCGGTGGCGCCGAGGAGCTGAGGGGGGATGGACGGACCAATCTGGAGCGGCTGCCCGGGCCGGCACCTGCGCCGTTCGCCGCCGAGCAGCTGGACGAGGCCGCCGCGGTCGTCGATGCCATCCTGGGGACGGGGTTCTCGGGCGCGCCGCGCGAGCCCGCGGCCGGGGCGATCGAGGCGATCAATTCAAGGGGCCGCGATGTCGCGGTGATCGCCTGCGATGTGCCCAGCGGCGTCGACGCCTCGACGGGGGAGGTACAGGGGGCAGCCGTGCACGCACTGGCCACGGCGACGTTCAATGCCGGCAAGCCGGGGTTGTGGATCGCTCCCGGCAAGACGCTCGCGGGCCGGGTCAGCGTCGTCGACATCGGCATCCCCCCGGGCGGCCCGGTGGAGCCCGGGCTGGGTCTGATCGGGGACGCGGTGCTGGACGGGATTCCCCGGCGAGGGGCGGAATCGACCAAGTTCGCCGTCGGCAGCGTGCTCGTGTGTGGCGGCTCGACCGGTCTGACCGGCGCTCCGTGTCTGGCATCCGAGGCGGCCATGCGGGCGGGAGCCGGCTATGTGACCGCGTGCGTTCCGGGCTCCCTGAATCCGATCTTCGAGGTGCGGCTGCTCGAGGTGATGACGGTCCCGCTGCCGGACGAGGATGGCGCGTTGGAAGCGGCCGCCGCGGCCGAGGTGCTGAACCGGTGCGGACGCGTACAGTCGCTGGTGCTCGGGCCCGGCCTCGGGCGCGCACCGGCGACGCAGGAGCTGGCACGTGACATCGCGCGCTCGGCGCCCGTTCCGCTGCTGCTAGACGCCGACGGCCTTAACGCCCACGCGGCCGGACTCGAGGCCCTGTCCTCGCGTTCCGCGCCCACCGTGCTGACGCCCCACGCCGGTGAGCTGGGGCGGCTGCTGGACATCGACAGCGCGGAAGTGCAGGCGCACCGCCTCACGTCGGCGCGCCGGGCCGCCGAGCTGGCCGATGCGATCGTCGTCCTGAAGGGCGACGACACGATCGTGGCTGAACCCGGCGGCCGGGCCGCGATCAGCCGAGGCGGAGCGCCCGCGCTGGCCACCGCCGGGACCGGCGATGTCCTGTCGGGCGTGATCGCCGCGCTCCTGGCCAAGCGGATGGACCCGTTTCATGCCGCCTGTGCCGGAGTGTTTGTGCATGCCGCCGCCGGTCGGCTGGCCGCCGAGGCGATCGGCCCCGAGGGTGTGATCGCCCGCGATGTGATCGAGGCGCTGCCCCGGGCGCTGGGACCTCGTCGGATAGATTGAGGGCTATGCTCCGCGCGCTCGCCCGCGTCAACCTCGCGGCGGTGGAGCGCAACGTCGCGCGGCTGCGCCGCGAGCTGTCTCCGGGCGCGGCACTGGGAGCTGTGGTCAAGGCCGACGGCTACGGACATGGGGCCGTGCCGGTGGCGCGGGCTGCGGTGGCCGCAGGCGCGGGCTGGCTGGCGGTGGCGACGGCCGAGGAGGCGGCCGAGCTGCGCGCCGGAGGGCTGAGCGGACCGATCCTGGTGATGGGGGCGATCAGCGGCGAGGAGCTGCCGGTTGCGCTGGCGGCGGGGGCTGATCTGGTCGCCTGGAGCGAGCCGTTCCTAAAGGCCGTGACGGCCGCGGCCCGGGCGCCGGTGCGCCTGCACGTCAAGCTCGACACCGGCATGGGCCGGCTGGGAACGCGGGATCGCGACCGCGCCCGGCAGCTCGCCGAGCGGATCCTCCAAATCCACCCCCGGCTGGAGCTGGTCGGCGCGATGACGCACTTCGCCACCGCTGATGGCGATCAGGAGTTTCTGGCCGCGCAGATCACGCGGTTTGCGCCGTTCGCCGCAGAGCTGCGCCGGCTGCGGCCGGAGATCGTGGTGCACGCGGCCAACAGCGCCGCCACGCTGAGGGCGCCCGCCAGTCATCACGACCTTGTCCGCTGTGGCATCGCGATCTACGGTGCGGACCCGATGAACGACGATCCCGCCGCGCAGCGACTTGAACCCGCGCTGGAGCTCAGCTCCTACGTGGCCGCGGTCAAGCCCGCCGCGCCGGGTGACAGCGCTGGCTACGGCCGCCGGTTCGTGGCCGCGCGAGCGACGCACATCGGGACGCTTCCGATCGGCTACGCGGACGGCGTTCGCCGCGCGCTGTCGGATAACTGCGAGGTGCTGGTGGCGGGCCGGCGCTACCCGCTGGTGGGGGCGGTGAGCATGGACAACGTGACGATCGACCTGGGTTCGGAGACCGATGTCCGTCCCGGTCAGCGGGCGGTGCTGATCGGCACCGACGGGGCCGAGCGCCAGACCGCCGAGCAGCTGGCCAGGCGGATCGGGACGATCAACTACGAGATCCTGTGTGGGATCTCGGCGCGCGTGCCGCGCGCGTATCACCGCGACGGGGAGCCAGTCGCGTGAGTGACCCGGTGGCGCAGTTGGGGGAGTTGTCGGGCGATGCTCTGTGGCTGGTGGGTGGCGCCGTGCGTGACCGCCTGCTGGGACGGCCCACCACCGACTACGACGTGGTCGTCGACGGCGACCCCCGGCGGCTGGCGCGCGCCCTGGCACGGGCCGCGGGGGGTCATCCGTTTGAGCTGTCGGACGCGTTCGGGGCCTGGCGCGTGGTGGCGCGGGATCGGAGCTGGCAGGTGGACGTCACCCGGCTGGCGGGTGCCACGATCGAGGACGACCTGAGCCAGCGCGATCTGACGATCAATGCCATCGCTCAGCTGCTACAGGACGGCGATCGGCACGTCGATCCGGCCGGCGGGATTGAGGATCTGCGTGAGCACCGCCTCCGCATGGTCTCTCCGGAGACGTTCGAACGCGATCCGCTGCGGACCATGCGGCTGGCCCGGCTGGCGTGCGAGCTCGACTTCTATATCGACCCGGAGACCGGACGGGCCGCCGCGCGGTGCGCGTCGGCGCTCGCCGACGTGGCGCCCGAGCGGGTGTTCACCGAGCTCCGCCTGATCGTCAGCTCCGACCGGGCGCTCGAGGGCATGCGGCTGCTGGACCGGCTGGGAGTCACGGATGCGGTGCTGCCGGAACTGGCCCGGCTGCGCGGCATCGAGCAGAGCCGGTACCACCACCTTGATGTGCACGAGCACACCGAAGCGGTGCTGGCGGAGGTGATCGCGCTGGAGCAGGATCCCGAGCCCGTGTTCGGCGCGCACGCAGCGCGGCTGGCCACGATCCTCGCCGAGCCGCTGGCCAACGAGCTGTCCCGCGGGCAGGCGCTGCGGTTCGGCGCGCTGTTCCACGACATCGCCAAGCCGAGCACGCGCGCGGTGACGGCGGAGGGCCGGGTCACGTTCATCGGCCACGACGCGACCGGCGCCGAGATGACGGTCGCGGTGCTGCAGCGCCTGCGGGCCAGCGACCGCCTGTCCAGCTACGTCGCGGCGCTGACGCGCCACCATCTGCGACTCGGGTTCCTGGTGCACGAGGTGCCGCTCAGCCGCCGGTCCGTGTACCGCTACCTGAAGGCGTGCGCGCCGGTGCAGGTCGACGTCACCGTGCTCAGCGTGGCGGACCGGCTGGCGACGCGCGGATCGGGCTCGGCGGCTGCGATCGAGAAGCACGTCGAGCTGGCCCGGGAGCTGGTCGGCGAGGCATTGGCCTGGCGCGACGCCCCGCCCCGCCCGCCCGTGCGCGGCGACGAGCTGACCCGGGCGTCGGGGGCGGATCCCGGTCCGGCGATCGGCCGCGTGCTGGCCGAGCTTGAGGAGGCCAGCTTCGCCGGTGAGATCGCTACCCGGGCCGAGGCGCTTGAGCGCGGCCGGGAGCTGCTCGGCGAGCTGCAGCACTCCGAGGGCGATCGATAGGCTGCCCCGCAGTGAGCGCGCCAGATTGCATCTTCTGCCAGATCGTCGCCGGGGAGCTGCCGGCCGAGATCGTCGACGAGGACGAGCGCACGATCGCGTTCATGGACATCAACCCGGCGACCCGCGGCCACGCGCTGGTGATCCCGCGACGTCACGCGACCAATCTGCTGGAGGTGGAGCCGGACGATCTGGCCGCGACGATGGCCGCCGCCGCTCGTCTGGCGCGCCGGGTCACCGAACGTCTCGGCGCCGATGGCATCAATTTGCTCAACTCATGCGGCAGCGCCGCATGGCAGACCGTGTTCCACTTCCATCTGCACGTGATCCCGCGCTACCGGGACGATCCCCTGCAGCTGCCGTGGACGCCCCGACCGGGAGATGCCGACGAGATCGCAGGGGCGGCGGCACAGCTGCGGTAAGGACGCGGCGCTCGGTGCCCTGGGGGGCGGCGGCGATCGATCTGCCGAGATCTCCGGCGAGCCGCCCCGGGGACTTCCTTGCTACTTTCTCGCGATTGGGAGCCGCAGCCGCGCGCCCCAAATCGCGGTCGCAAGGGAGTCGAACCGAAGGGAAGTAGATGGCAACGGGTACGGTCAAGTGGTTCAGTGACGACAAGGGGTTCGGCTTCATTACGCCCGATGATGGCGGCCGTGACCTGTTCGTACATTTCTCGGGTATCGCCGGCGACGGCTACCGCTCGCTCGCCGAGGGCGCGAAGGTCTCCTACGAGGAGGAGGCCGGGCCCAAGGGGCCCAAAGCGGTGAACGTCCAGAAGCTGTAGATGATTGATTCCGAGCAGCTGGATGACTCGCGCGCGGCGCATTAAGCGAGGCAGGATGCCGAACGCGCCGCAGCGCGGTGCGACGGGAGGCGACGCGTAGCAGCGCTACGCGAGCCGAGCGGCTGTGCCGTATCCGCGAAGTCAATACCGGACGCATCCGGAGATAGGCCATTTGGAATCAATCATCTTTCCCCGCACCTGTCGGACACGCGCGGACCGCGCTGTGAGCGGCAGGCGCAACTTGCGGCCGTCTGGTCGTGTTCAATGGAGTCATGAAACGTTCGTCCCTTCTCAGCACGGCCACGGTCGTGCTCACGATGGCCCTGATTCCGGGCGCCTCTGCAGCGGCTGTCGTCGAGCTGGGGGCGACGCATACGGCGGTGACGGCGCCCCTGTGTCCTGCCAATCTCCCACCCGCGCAGTGCACGATCATCCTCACGCGGGCCACGGCCATGGAGACGATCCGTGACGGCATCGTCTATCCGACCACGGTCACCCGACCGGGGCGGATCGTGGCCTTCACGGTCGGGCTGTCGGAGCTGTCCTCCAGTCGCAGTAAGAGAAAGACCTTCATCCACTCGCTGGACCTGCGCTACGCCGGGACGACCCAGATCGCTCTCACGGTGCTGCGGGCGAGTGGGCCGAAGCGCAAGCGCATCTGGAAAGTCGTCGCCACGAGCCCTCTGTTCCACGTGGAGCCGTACCTCGGGTTCGTGGTGCAGATCCCGCTCGAGACGACGCTGCCGGTGGCTCGCGGCGACGTGATCGCGCTGAGCACGCCGACGTGGGCGCCGGTTCTCTCGATCCAGCAGAGCACCAAGAAGTTCGCCTATCGCCAGAGCCGGGCCGCCAACTGCGCAAATCCGCCCGCGACGCCTCAGGCGCAGCTGACGATCAACCAGACCGCGAAGTACGGATGCAACTACCCGGGCACGCGCCCGGAGTACAGCGCCACCGAGGTCACCACCACGCCGTTCCCGAAGCACTACGTCCACGCTCCGGACCGGCGGTGAGGGTCATCGGGGACCGGCGGTGAGGGTCGGCGTGCTGGGCCGGGGCGACGTTGGGCGCCGGCTCGCCGGCGGCTTTCACAGCCGCGGCCATGAGGTGATGATCGGCTCGCGGGATCCGCGCCAACCCGAGCTCCAGGAGTGGCTGGCGGAAGACGGGGCCGGAATCCAGAGCGGGTCCATGGACCAGACGGCTGCGTTCGGACAGCTGCTCGTGCTGGCGTTGCTCGGCACTGCTACTGAGGATGTGCTGGCCGCAGTCGGCCCCGAGCCGTTCGCCGGCAAGGTGGTGATCGACGCCACCAACCCGCTCGACTTCTCCCAGGGCGTGCCGCCCCGGCTGGCGATCACCGGCCGGGACTCGCTGGGCGAACGGGTGCAGCGCGCACTGCCGGACGCCAAGGTGGTCAAGGCGTTCAACACCGTGGGACATGGGCTGATGCTCGATCCCAAGCTCAGCGAGGGTGTCCCGCGGATGTTCATCGCGGGCGACGACGAGGGAGCGAAAGCCACCGTCGGGGAAGTGCTGCGCAGCTTCGGATGGCCGGACCCTGTGGACATCGGCGGGATCGAAGGCTCCCGCGAGCTCGAGTCGCTGTGCATCCTG
Organism: uncultured Solirubrobacterales bacterium; assembly: GCA_963803475.1. Taxonomy (GTDB): domain Bacteria; phylum Actinomycetota; class Thermoleophilia; order Solirubrobacterales; family Solirubrobacteraceae; genus Palsa-465. The sequence goes on along the minus strand of CAWDMR010000012.1, from coordinate 56,664 downwards.
TGGGTGAAGCTGGGGTTCGCCAGGGGTGCGTGGGACCACGCCATCAGTCCGATCCTGGGCTGACGCGGCCGGGCGGCTGCGGCTAGCAGGCGCCCGGATTCTGCTGGCAGAACGCCGAACCCAGGCCCGCGCCACCGCTCGCGCCCCCGCTCGACGGGGTCGTGCCTGCGCCGGACGGGGTGGAACCAGTGCCACCGCCTCCGGACGCGCTGGTGCCGCCGGAGCTCGGAGTGGTGGCGCCGCCCGAGGAGCTCGCGCTGGCGCCGGATGCGGCGGCGGCGCCGCCAGATGGTGCCGACGAGGTCGTGGACGTGGTGGTCGGCGTGGCAGTGGTGGTGGTCGAGCTTGATGCGGTTGTGGTCGGTGCCGCGGCGCTGGTCGCGACGCTGCCGGTAGGAATCGTGAGCTGCGGCGCCCCGGCGGTGTCCGAGGTGTTGGACCCGCTGCTGCCGCACGCCACCAGGCCGACCGATAGGGCGACTCCCGCGATGAATGCAGCCAAGGTCGTAGGGAGACGGCTCATTCGGGCCTCGCCGGCGTCAGGGAGCGAGCGGTTCCATCCGCCGGCCGCAGTGCGGGCAATCGTTGAGATCCTTCTGAGCCAGCTGGTCACACCAGTTGCAGAAACGAAGATTCTCGACTGCCCAGGGCAGCTCTGACGGAGTCGGGGCCAGGGGCAACACCTGCGCGACGACCTCGAGCTTTTCGCCCGTATCGCGGTCGATGTAGTCGCGATCAGGCTCCGCCTCGATGATCACTTCCCGGCCCGTCGAGGGCGTCCGCATCCGGTACTTCTGGCGCGTCCTCATTCGTCGCCATGCTACCAGCGGGGGCGGCGATCAGCGCCCCCGCGACGGGGCTTGGAGGGCCGCCAGCCGGCCGATCGTGGCGCCGCAGCGATGCCGGTTGCTGGGATAGAGTGCCGCCCCGCAATATGCTGAGCGCCCTCGCACGGACCCCCCGCGGCCTCGCAGCGCCTGCATTCGGCGCCGTGCTAGCGCTGGCGCTGGGTGGCTGCGCGCTCAAGCATCCGACCTCGGACCTGGTCCAGGGCAAGATCCTGTTCGTCAAGAAATGCGGCGCCTGCCACACCCTGGGCCACGCGACCACCAGTGGCAGCGTGGGGCCGAATCTGGATGACGCCTTTCGCCAGGACCGCGCCGACGGCGTCAAGAGCACCTCGATCCAGGGCCTCATCTCCTACTGGATCCAATATCCCAACAGCCAGGGCGTGATGCCCCCCAGGCTGTACACGGGGCAGGACGCGGAGAACGTCGCCGCCTACGTCGCCCACGTGGCCGCCATCCCCGGACAGGACAGCGGCGCGCTGGCGACCGCAGTGAAGTCGGTCGCCCAGAAGCCGGCCGTGGAGAAGAACGGAATCGTGCAGATCGATGCCGATCCGAGCGGTCAGCTCAAGTTCCTGGCGTCGAGCGCCAGCGCCGCGGCCGGCCATGTGACCGTACGGATGCAGAACAAGTCCTCGGTCCCGCACGACATCGCAATCCGAGGGGCGGGCGTCAGCGAGGTCGGCAAGGTGGTCTCGGGCGGCGGTGTCTCGACCGTGAGCGCGGCGCTGAAGCCGGGCACGTACACGTTCTACTGCTCGGTCGACGGCCACGAGGCCGCCGGCATGAAGGGGACGTTGACGGTCAAATAGGGGACTGGCGGGCCGCCCGGGTGGATGTTGGCGGTGCCGGGCGGGCGGTTCGGGAATTCGGGCCGGCCGCTGGAGCGGGTCAGGCGGCGCCGGCGCCAGATCGGGCGCGGAGGCGCGCCCACAGCTCCTCCGTGCGGCCCGCGGCCACGGCCCGGGCCGCCCGCTGCTCATCCAGCGCGATCCCGTGCGAGCTGGCGTAGTCGAGCAAGCTCTGGCGCTGCTCGCCCTCGCGCGCGACCTTCAGGAACAGCCAGCAGAACAGGCCGATCGTCAGCAGGCTCTCCTCGACCATCATCACGGCGCCGGCGGAGATCTGGTCGGCCAGGGACGAAATGTGCCAGTGCGCGTCGCCGGGCCGGTAATAGGAATAGAACACGCCTCCGAATATCAGCGCATTGGCCAGCACCGTGCCGATCAGACGCACCGCGATGATGTAGACCAGGCGCCAGCTGTTCGAGAACCAGGCCGGCTTCGGCAGCGGCCCCAGCAGCGCCATCCACATCGCGATCCCGAACGCCAGGAAGGTGGCGTGCTCCAGCGCGTGGATCACGTCGTGGCGCAGTGCGGCCTGATACAGGGCCGGGATGTGCCAGAGGTAGAAGTTCAGTCCCCACGTCACCAGCGCGACCACCGGATGGGTCAGAACTCTCAGCGGACCGAGCACCGGGTTTCGCAGCAGCGGCGCCAGCAGCGGCCCGGTGAACCCGAGCACGATCAGCAGCGCGGCGATGTCACCGATCAGCAGGTGCTCGGCCATATGCGCCACCAGGAGCTGGTCCGACAGCTTTCCGAGCGGCGGGCTCAGCGCAATCGCCAGCACGATCAACCCGCTCGCATAGCAGGCCTTGCGCCACGTGGGAACCGGGCGGTGCTCCTCCTCCAGCGTCCGCGCGCGAATCGAGTACGGGATCCAGTACAGGAGCACCAGGATCGGGAGGAAGATGGTCCCGGCCGGGCCGGCGGCGGCGGGCGAGAGGGTCAGCGGCACCCATCCATGGTGCCACGGGGCGGGGGCGGCCGGGCCGCCCCCGGGGAACTTTCGCAACTAAGCGCCGAGGGGTGGGCGCTGAATTGCGATTCATCGGACGGGGCGGCGGTCCGGACGGGGTCGACGGCCCCACGGACGCTGCGGCGCGCAGCGCCGCAGCCCGTCTACAGCGCCCGAATCAGCAACACGATCGCGACGATCACCGCGGCAACGACCACCACGTAGACCAGCAGCCGGAACATCTCGGCCTCGGATCGCAGCGGATTGAACGTCACGCCATTATTCGCCACTAGATCACGTACACGGTCGTGTACACGATCACCCACATGATGTCGACGAAGTGCCAGTAGATGCCCGGCACTTCCATGCCGCGGTGCTGCTCCGGTGAGTAGTGGCCGCGGAAGGCGCGGATCGTCACGATCGAGCAGCAGGCACAGGCCGATGAAGACGTGGGCACCGTGCAGCCCGGTCAACGCATAGAAGATCGTGGCCTGGGCCGAGTCGTGGGGTGCGAACCCGATGTGGATGTACTCGTTGATCTGGACGGTCAGGAACGTGAACCCCAGCAGGAAGGTCGACACCATCCCGGCCTTCAGACCGAAGCGATTGCCGTTCTTGATTGAGGTGAGCGCCCAGTGGATCGTGAGCGACGAGGACAGCAGGATCGCGGTGTTGATACCGGCGACGGCCTCTGGAAGCTTCGTGCCCGGGGCCGGCCATGAGTCGTTCGTCACCACCCGGATGAAGAAGTAGGCCGTGAAGAACGCTCCGAAGATCATCACCTCGGAGATGATGAAAAGCAGCATGCCCAGCGTCGCGGGCTCGACGCGGGAGGAGCGGTTGGCCGGAGGCGGCCCGTGATGCTCGGCGTGGGCGATCGAGGCGGCTTCCATCGTCCCTCCGATCAGGCCGTCGCCGCGGCCGAGTCGCTGTGGACCACGTGCTCAACCGGCTTGCCGGTGGTACGGCTAACCCGTTCGATCAGGTCGGCCCGCAGCCAACCGGATTTCGTCTCCGGGAAGGTCGAGATCACGATGTCATCGACCCGGAAGTACTGAAGTGCGTTCAAGATCGCGGTGTAGGGGTCGGGATCGCCGATCATTCCCGCGGCGAACAGGCCCCGCACGCGCAGGCGGTCGACTACGAGCTTCAGGCGGGTGCGCGCGCGTCGGGCGGCGTGACCGTCGCCGCCTTCCTGGGGCACCAGAACGATGAACAGCTGGCGACGGTCGTCGCTGGTGTATTGCTCCGCGCGGGTCCTGAGCGCCTCGAGCAGCGCGTCCCCGGACGCCGTGCGGTTGGCCACCGCGAGGGTGGTGTGGAAGGGCAGCCCCTCGCTGTCGATGTCGTTGACGACGTGGGTCACAGGCAGCCCGGTGGCCTCCGTCAGCCGCTCGATCAGATCGCGGCGAAGCCAGCCGGAGCGGGTTGCCGGATAGGTGGAGATGATGATCTCCTGCGGACGGTACTCACCGACCGCGTCCATCGTGGCCGAGTAGGGATCAGGATCACTGACCTCTCCGATCGCCCGGATGCCCATGCTGCGGATCACCTCGAGGGCGAGGTCGACCCGGACCTGCGCCGCATCGAACACCGCGTCGGCGTAGATCACCAGGCCGGCGTCGGGCTTGTTCTGGGGCACGCACAGCACAAACCGGACATCTTCGGCCGCCCGCTCGCGCACCGCCTCGATCAGCTCCCGGCCGCCGAGGGTCTCGTTGGCGACGACCAGGATGGTCTTGGTGTCGGGGTCCGGCGCCCGCAGGCTCACGTGTGACTTTCCTGGCTGGGGGGCGTGGACATGGCCCCGGCTGCGACCGTCGTCGTCGCTTCAGCGGGCGACTGGAAGATGCCGTGCACCGCGCCGGGCACCCCGTACTCGTAGGGGCCGCCGACCACCGTCGGGACCGAGTCGAAGTTGAAGATCGGGGGCGGCGAGGACACCTGCCATTCGAGCGTGAGACCGCGCCACGGGTTCGAGCTCGCCCGTGGGCCGCCACGCCAGCTGGCCACGATGTTGTAGAGGAAGATCAGCGTGCTGAGGCCGAGGATGAAAGCCGAGATCGAGATGAACAGGTTCCAGGCGGCGAATTTCGAGGCGTACTCCGCGACGCGCCGGGGCATGCCCTGGAGCCCGATCAGGTGCATCGGGCCGAAGGTCAGGTTGAAGAAGACGAACGTCATCCAGAAGTGGAGCTTGCCCAAGCGGTCGTCGAACATCCGCCCGGTCATCTTGGGAAACCAGTAGTAGACGCCGGCGAAGATCGTGAACAGCGATCCGCCGAACAGCACGTAATGGATGTGCGCGACGATGAAATACGTCTGGCTGACGTGGATGTCGAACGGGATCATCGCCAGCATCACGCCGCTGATCCCGCCCAGGGTGAACATCGTCAGGAAGCCGAGCGCGAACAGCATCGGCGTGTCGAGATGGAGCACGCCGCGCCACAGCGTGGCCAGCCAGCTGAAGATCTTGATCCCGGTGGGAATCGCGATGATCGCGGTGGTGATCATCATCGGGATGCGGATCCATGGCTGCATCCCCGACACGAACATGTGATGAGCCCAGACCGTGAATCCGAGCACCACGATCGCCAGCAGCGAGAACGCCATCATCCGGTAGCCGAAGATCGGCTTGCGGGACTTGACCGCCAGCACCTCGGAGATGATCCCGAACCCGGGCAGCATCATGATGTACACGGCCGGGTGGGAGTAGAACCAGAAGACGTGCTGGTACATGATCACGTTGCCGTTCTTGTCGGCCCCCACGAAGGCGTCGAAGAAGTGGAAGCCGAGCGCTCGATCCAGCAGCACGAAGAACTGGGAGGAGGCGATGAACGGGGTCGCGATCACGACCAGCAGCGAGGTCGAGAAGTTCGCCCACACCAGCAGCGGCATGCGGAAGAAGCTCATCCCCGGCGCCCGCATCGTGATGATCGTCACCAGGAAGTTCAGCGCGGTGAAGATCGACGAGAATCCCGCCAGCTGCACCGCGATGGTGAAGAACAGCTGCCCCAGCGGCATCGTCGTCGACAGCGGCGCGTAGGCGGTCCAGCCGGACGCGAACGAGCCACCCGGCGCCAGGAAGCTCATCAGCATCATGATCCCGCCGAGCGGCAGCAGCCAGTAGGACAGCGCGTTCAGCCGCGGGAAGGCCATGTCGGGGGCGCCGATCATCAGCGGCAGCACGAAGTTCGCCAGGCCGGCGAACACCGGGATCACGAACAGGAAGATCAGCAGCGTGGCGTGCACCGAGAACACGCCGTTGAACTGCTCGGGGGTGAGGAACTGCATCCCGGGCTTGGCCAGCTGGGCGCGCATCAGCATCGCCAGCAGGCCGCCGACGAACAGGAAGAAGAACGAGGTGACCGTGTACTGGACCCCGATCACCTTGTGGTCGGTGTTGACTCGGAAGTAGTCGCGCCAGCTGTGGGCGCCGTGGGAGGAATGCTCCTCGGGGCGGGTGCGCTTGCCGGCGGCCCAGTACAACCAGTAGTCGCACGTGCCGATGCCGACCAAGAAGAAGATCGGTACCGCGAGCAACGCGACGATCGTGATCGCGTTGCCGTCGACGACCGGGTGCTGGTGTTGCAGGGCTCTGATCAGCACGGTTAGGCCGAACGCAAAGCCGAATCCGAGCACTGCGAACAAGGCTGCGCGATACCAGCCCGGACGCCGGAGCTTGGGCGGCAGCGGCACTCGAGTGTGTCGCGGGCGATCGGCTACGGGTTCCGGGGCTACGGATGCCGTGGTGGCCATCAGCAGGTCTCCTTCGCTGGGCAGATCGAGTTCACGCCGCTGCTCATTTTGTCGCTCATCACTTTGTCACGCTGGCGATGAAGTTGACCAGCGCCTGAATCTGGGTCGAGGTCAAGGTCTTGGAGAACGTCTGCGGCATGATGTTTGGCTGAAAGCCGGGGGTGATGTAGGCATTGGGGCTGGTGATCGACTGCTGGATGTACTGCTTCAGCGGCTCATGGGCCTTCTTGGCGTTGGACACGACGTCGGTGCCGAGATTCGGCCCGACGGTGCCCGTGGTTCCGGCGGCGGCGAGCGTGTGACAGGACCCGCACCCGGCGGAGCCCAGGAACACCGCCTTGCCCGCGGCCGGGCTGGTGGGTCCGCCCGCGGCGGGTGCGCCCGGGCTCGTGGGGCGCTCGGGCTGGGCGGGGCGCCCGAGCCGGCGCCCGGGATGCCCGGCTGCGCCGCCTGCGGAGGCGGCGCGCCGATCGGCGGCGGCCCGTTCGGCTTCTGTGAGCGCAGCCAGGCCTGGAACGCCGCCGGCGTCACCACGTGCACCGCGGAGCGCATCAGCGAGTGGCCCGCCCCGCACAGCTCGGTGCACTCGACCGGGTAGGTGCCCGGTTCGGGTGGGCGTCACCCGCAAGGTGGTGGCGATCCCCGGCACCGCGTCGATCTTCTCGGAGAAGTTGGGCACGAAGAAGCTGTGGATCACGTCCACGCGAGCGGATCTTGAACACCACCGGCTGGCCCTTGGCCATGTACAGGTCGGGCGAGACGATCTGGCTGCCGCCGGGCCTGCGGATAGGAGAACTCGAACGCGAACTGCCGCTCGGTGACATTGACCAGCATCTCGCCCCGCTTCGAGTCCTCGTTGGCCCGCAGCTTGGTGTAGGCGAACGTGCACAACGACACGATCAACAGGGCGGGAAGCGCCGTCCAGATCACCTCGAGCCGGGTGTTGCCGTGGATCGGGGGTCCGTCCTTGTTCTCCTCGCCCGGCTTCATGTGGAACTTCCACACCGAGAACAGCACCACCGTCTCGACCAGCACGAAGATCGGGACCGAGGCGATCAGCAGGACGTCGTACAGCGTCCTGACGTTGCCGGCCTGCTTGGACGCCTCGGTGGGAAACCACGGAATCACCAGCGCGATCGGGATCCCGATCGCGGTGGCGATCACGCCGATCACGATCATCTGGAGGACGGGGCGATCACGCACGGTCGGTCCCCCGGTTGGAGCTCCGCAAACGCCTGGTGGCGCGTGCGGGCGCGCGAGCCGCGCGCGGCAGTCCCGCGCCGGTTGGGGCGAGCATCCAGTCGTCCGTCCTGACGGGGTAGATCCGCGGGCCCTCTCGCATCGGTACGCCCCGCATCCTATGGGTTCTGACCGACGAACGGCGCCGGAACGGCAAGGCTCGGGTAAGCGCTCTGACCGTCCTTGGAGCGGTCGTCGTGGGGATGGCGGGGGACGCGGCTCGGGGTCCGTCAAACGTGCAACTCGACACTCGGCCAGGGTCGAGTTGCACGAATCCGGCGTGGGCCGCCGGAAAGGTGCACGTGGCCGGCGGGGAGGGCTCGAGTGCCACGTTTCCGCACGTCCGCGGTCGCCGCTGATGCCCGTTCGTTTCCCGACTGCGAAGTCGAGCAGGGCGAAAGCGCCGAGCCCACCGAGCCCGACAATTTGATTATGATTGAGGCAATCGTTGCAAGCACAACCGGGGAGTCCTCATGCAAGTGCGAGACGGGATGTCGGACGTGGTGCTCACCATCGGCCCTGGCCACACGCTGCGCGAGGCCGCCACCGCGATGGCCGCTCGCCATGTCGGGGCCGCGGTTGTCCTCGATCCGGACGAGCCGGGCCCCGGCGTGATCACCGAGCGCGACATCCTGCTGTCACTGGGCAACGGCGAGGATCCCGACCAGGAGCGGGTGGCGGGCCACCTGACCTCGAAGCTGACGTTCGCCTTCCCGGACTGGTCGCTCGAGCGGGCCGCTGCGGCGATGGTGCGGGGGCGCTTCCGGCACCTGGTCGTGGTCGAGCGCGGCGAGCTTGTGGGGATCCTGTCGATGCGCGACATCGTGCGCTGCTGGACCGAGGACGGAGCCACCTCGGAGATGCCCGCGGCCGCCAGCGCCTGAGCCGCCAGCTCCCGTCAGCGCCTGACCCGCCGCCGCCTCGCGGCCGCCCGGGGCGTCAGTGGTGCTCTTCGGGCAGCGCCTCGACTGCCTCGCGCGTCTCCCGGATCCACCGAGCGACGCACACCACCAGGATCACGGCGCCGACGATCGACAGCAGCCAGGTGATCGTGGTGCCGATCACGATCAATGTGATCCCGATCGCCGACATGAACGGCAGCAGACTCGGCCCGGGGAGGTGGATCTCCTCTCCGGCGGCCCCGGCGGATGGTTCGATGCCGCTCACGAGTGCACGTAGATCGCTGCGGCGATGAACGTCATCCCGAACATGAACAGGCACGCGGCGCCGGCGATCAGGCCGGAGCGGATGTTCTTGCGCGCGAGCTTGCGATCCATAGCGTCTCCGAATCCTAGAGTTTGACGTCCACGACCATCGCGCCGAACAGAAAGGCGAGGTAGGCCAGGGAGAACAGGTAGAGCTGCAGTGCGGTGCGCCGGTCGGCCCGGCGGTACAGAAGCACCGCACCGGCGATGAACGCGCAGCCCAGCGCCATCGACGCCACCAAGTAGATCCCGCCAAACGCCCCGGCGCAGAAGGGCAGCTGGGAGATCGCGTACAGCAACAGCGTGTACAGGAGGATCTGCCGCCGCGTCTCGCGCTCGCCGCGCACCACCGGCATCATCGGCACACCCACCTTCGCGTACTCGTCCTTCATCAGCAGGCTCAGCGCCCAGAAGTGCGGCGGAGTCCAGTAGAAGACGATCGCGAACAGATACAGCGCCGTCCAGGACAACGAGCCACGGGTCGCGGCCCAGCCGACCAGAGGAGGCATCGCGCCGGCGGCACCGCCGATCACGATGTTCTGGGGCGTGCGTCGTTTCAGGGCGATGGTGTAGATGCCCACGTAGCCCACGAATCCGCCCAGCGCCAGCGACGCAGCCAGCACGTTCACGGTCAGCGTCAGCAGCACGAACGACGCCGTCGCGAGACACAGGCCGTAGATCAGCGCGGCGCGTGGCGACACGCGGCCGGCCGGGATCGGCCGCGACGCGGTGCGGCGCATCCGGGCGTCGATGTCCCGGTCCCAGTAGTGGTTCACGGCGCCCGCCCCGCCGGCGGACAGGTAGCCGCCGGCGCATGTCAGGGCGATCTTCGACGCCGACGGATCGCCCGCGACCTCCATCGTCGTCACCGTGGTGAACAACAACAGCGACTGGACCTTGGGCTTGGTCAGCTCGAGGTAGTCGGCGAGCCGCTGCCGAGCCCGGGAGTGGGCGCGAGCGGAACGGACTGCGGTGGCCGCGGCGTTCATCCGACCCGCACGAACTGTTCGCTGCCGCCGGTCTTCTGGGTCACCCCGGTCTGACGCTCGATCTGGCGGCGGATGTCCCGCATCGGCTCGACCGAACGCACACGCGGAATCGCGTCGAAGTTGTTGACCGGCGGCGGCGAGGGTACGAACCACTCGAGCGTGTTGGCCTTCCAGGGATCGGGTCCGGCAACCTTGCCGGTCTTCAGGCTGCGCACGAGGTTGAGGATTGTCAACAGGATCCCGAGGGCGAGGATGAACGAACCGATCGTGGAGATCAGGTTATAGGTCGACCAGCCGAGGTTGGGCTGGTAGGTGTAGATCCGGCGTGGCATCCCGGACAGGCCGAGCGCATGCTGGACGAAGAAGGTCAGGTTGAAGCCGATGAACATGACCCAGAAGGAGATCTTTCCCAGCGCCTCGTTCATGAGCCGGCCGGTGATCTTCGGATACCAGTAGTAGAGCCCGGAGAAGATCGAGAACACGGCGCCGCCCATCAGCACGTAGTGGAAATGGGCGACCACGAAGTAGGTGTCGTTGAGCTGCCAGTCGACCGGGAACACGGCCAGGAAGATGCCGGTGATACCGCCGACGATGAAGATCGCGATGAAGCCGACCGCGAAATACAGCGACGCGGTCATCACGATCGAGCCTCGCCACAGCGTCGCGATCCAGTTGAAGATCTTGACGCCGGTGGGGATTCCGATCAGGAACGAGCTCAGCATGAAGAATCCGAGCACCACGATCGGCACGGGCGAGGCGAACATGTGATGCGCCCACACCAGCGTCGCCAGGAACGCGATCACGGCGGTGGAGGCGGCGATCGCCTTGTAGCCGAAGATCGGCTTGCGCGAGAACACCGGGATTACCTCGGAGATGATCCCGAAGCCGGGCAGGATCATGATGTACACCTCTGGGTGCCCGAAGAACCAGAACAGGTGCTGCCAGAGAACTGGCGAGCCGTGGGCGGTGGGATCGAAGAAGTGCGTCCCGAAGTGCCGGTCGGTGAGCAGCATCGTGACCGCCGCCGCCACCGGCGGCAGCGCGACGATCAGCAGCACGGCGTACACCAGGATCGCCCACACGAACAGCGGCAACCGGCCCCAGCTCATCCCCGGAGCGCGCATGTTGACGATCGTGGCGTAGAAGTTGATCGCCCCCAGCAGCGACGAGACGCCGGTGATGTGGATCAGGAAGATCCAGGCGTCCTGGCCGCCGCTGGGCGAGAACTGGATGCTCGACAGCGGCGGGTAGCTCCACCAGCCGGCCTGGGGCGGGCTGGAAGAACAGGGTCATGTAGAACACGATCCCGCCGAACAGCAGCAGCCAGTAGGACAGCGCGTTCAGCCGCGGGAAGGCCATGTCGCGCGCGCCGATCATCAGCGGCACGAAGTAGTTGCCGAACCCGGCCATCACCGGGACGACGAACAGGAACACCATCGTCGTGCCGTGCAGCGTCAGCAGCTCGTTGTAGTGCTCGGCCGTGACCAGTGTGTTGTTCGGCACCCCCAGCTGCAGCCGCATCATCAGCGCCTCGACGCCGCCGAGCATGAAGAACACGAACGTCGTGACCAGGTACATGATTCCGATCTTCTTGTGATCGGTGGTGGTCACCCAGTCCAGCCAGCGCTTGGTCGTCCGGGGCCTGGCCACGGCCTCGGCGGTCACCTGGGGGGTCGGCTTCAGGGCGGGCGCGGTGGCTGACATCGTCTACCGAGGTCCTCCTACAGGTTTCCGTTCGCGGTCAGGATCTTGCGCAGCTGGGTCACCTGGGTGTTGGCGGCCTGAATCTGGCTCGACTGATCGGAGAGCCACTGCTGATACTGGGCCGGGGTGACCACCTTCACGCGCGCGGTCATGGCGTAATGCTCGCGGCCGCACAGCTGCGCGCATTGCCCGTGATACACGCGCCGGGATGGGGGGCCTTGAACCACGTGTAGGTCGTGTAGCCGGGCACGGCGTCGACCTTGCCGCCCATCGACGGTATCCACCATGAGTGGATCACGTCGGTGGACTGAATCGCGAGTACCACGGTGGTGTCCGCCGGGACCACCATCTCCTGGTAGGAGTACGGCAGCTTGCCGTTGAACGCTCCGTTCTTGCAGTCGCTGCCGTAGGTGTAGCGCCAGATGTACTGCCGTCCCTGGACGCAGATCGTCAGCTTCTTGCCGTTCGGTGGGGTGGGCTGTGTGAGTGAAGCCGACAGCACCAGCCCGCCCGGGCCGGAGTTGGGCGGGTTGATGATGCTGGGAAGCTTCACGAACGTGATCACCGTCAGGACGACGAGGATCAGCGCGGCCGCGACCGTCCAGCCCACCTCGAGACGGGTGTTGCCGTGGATCTGCGCCGCCACCGCCCCCTTCTTGGCGCGGAACTTGTAGACCGAGTAGAGCAGCGCGCCCTCCACGAGCACGAACACGACCGCGGCCACGTACAGCACGAGCTTGTACAGGCTGTGGATCTGGTCGGCGTTCGGCGAGCCGCCCGACTTCGGAGTCAGGAAGTTGGCGAACGCGCTCGGCGCGAAAACCAGGCAGCCGCCCAGCACCAGGGCGAGGACAAGGCCAAACCGGCGGCTCCGGCGGTGGCTCTTGGCGTCGGTCACGTCGGGTCGCAAGGCGGCGGGATTCTATCCAGGAGGGGCCTGGCTTCGTCGGGCGTCGGAGCGCCGGCCGCCACCGGCCGTGCCGGTGGGCGAACGTATACTGGCCGCTTCTTGCGCAAGACGAGGGGCATCCGATCGATCGCCTGGGCCCTCGTCGCGGTCGGGGTCGCGGCACCCGCCGTGCGGCGGCGTCTGAAGCTGCCCGCCGCCGCCGTGCTCGGCCCGGCAGCGGCCGCGCCGGTCGCCCTGTGCGTGGCCACCCCGCGCAGCAAGGCGCGCGACGTGGCCGTGTGCATGCTGAACATGTGGGCGTATGTGGCCGCATACGAGATGCCACACGACGACCCGGCCGCGCTGGCCGCGCGGGTCCGGGTCGATTACCCGATCAGGGCCGACCGTCTGCTGGGGCTGGGGGTGCCTCCCACGGTCCGCCTACAGCAGGCGTTCTCCGCTCCGGGCACCGTCAACCGGTTCGAACGGGTGCTGGTCTGGTGCCACTGGATGTGGTTCGCGGTTCCCCATGGCAGCGTCGCCTACGTGCTGCTGCGCCGCCGGGAGCGGTTTCCCCGCTCGGCGGCGCAGATGTATGCGGTGTTCGACCTGGGCGCCGGGTTCTATTGGTCGATTCCCACCGCTCCGCCCTGGTGGGCCGCCGCCCGCGGGCGCCTGGACGCCGCTCGTGCGCCGCGCGGGTGCGGCGGATGATGATCGAGTACGGCGAGCAATTCTGGGGTGACCGCTGGGATGCCCTCTACGATGTTCTCGGAGGAAATCCGCTCGCTGCCATGCCGTCGCTGCACTTCGCCACATCGCTGATGGGGGCTCATCTGTTGTCGGACGTCGGACCGGTGGCGGGCGCTCTGGGGTGGACATACGTGCCGCTCCTGGGCCTCGCCCTGGTGTATCTGGGAGAGCATTATGCGATCGACCTGATCGGCGGCGCGGCCCTGGCCGAGTCGGTCCGCCTGATTGCGCCGCGACTCGAGCCGCGGGCCCGCCTGATCTCACGCGCGGTGGGAGCGCTCGAAGCCCGGGCCGCGGGGTAGACGCCGGTGGCCAACGACGCCCGCATCGATCCGGCGATGCCCGACCCGGGGGAGGCGAGCCGGCAGCAGGCGCAGCGCGAGGAGATGCCGCGCGTCACATTCACGCGGCGGCGCGTGCTGATCTCGGTCGTGTTCGTGATCTCGACCGTGGCGTTTCTGTACTTCGTGCTGCCGAAGCTGGTCGGACTCCAGGAGACCTGGAGCCGGATACGCCAAGGCAATGTCTGGTGGCTGGGCCTCGGGATCGTGCTCGAGGTGTGCTCATTCGGCGGATACATCGCCCTGTTCCGGGCGGTGTTCGTGCGGGGACAGTCGCGGATCGACTGGCGCGAGAGCTACCAGATCACGATGGCGGGGCTGGCCGCCACCCGGCTGTTCGCCTCGGCGGGCGCTGGAGGAATCGCGCTGACGGCGTGGGCGCTGAGGCGCTCGGGGATGGAGGCGCGGATCGTCGCATGCCGGATGATCGCGTTCATGGCGCTGCTGTACGGCGTGTACATGGGCACGCTCGTGATCGTCGGCTTCGGTCTGTATCTGGGCGTGTTCAAGGGCGCTGCCCCGTTCGCGATCACGGTGATTCCGGCGATCTTTGGCGCCGGCGTGATCATCGTGTTCCTGGCGGTGTCGTTGCTGCCCGGCGACTTCGACCGGCTCGTCGCCCGCTGGACCAAGGGCGGTGGTCGCCTGAGCGTGGCCGCTCGGCGCCTGGCCACCGCGCCTGCCACCGCGGCCACGGGTGTGCGGACCGCGATTTCACTGGTGCGCTCGCGGGATCCCTATCTGCTGGGCGCGATCGCGTGGTGGGGTTTCGACATCGCGGTGCTGTGGGCCTGCTTTCACGCCTTCGGAGCCGCGCCGCCCCAGGCTGTGATCGTGATGGCGTACTTCGTGGGCATGCTCGCCAATACCCTGCCGCTGCCGGGCGGGATCGGGGGTGTTGACGGCGGGATGATCGGTGCGTTCTCGGCGTTCGGGGTGCCGGTCGACGTGTCCATCGTGGCGGTGCTCGCCTACCGTGCCATAGCCTTCTGGCTGCCCACGCTGCCCGGCGCGCTCGCGTATCTGCAGCTGCGCCGGACCGTGCACCGGTGGCAGGCGGCGCAGGCCCCAAGCTATACTTAATGAAGTGACGGATCAGCGCATCGAAAACGTGATCATCGTGGGAAGCGGGCCCGCGGGGTATACCGCCGCGCTGTACACGGCGCGCGCGAACCTCGAGCCGCTCGTGATCGAGGGCTTCGCCTGGGGCGGCCTGCTGCAACAAACCACCGACGTCGAGAACTACCCCGGCTTCCCTCAGGGGATCATGGGCCCGGAGATGATGCAGCAATTCCGTGACCAGGCCGAGCGGTTTGGCGCCCGCCTGGAAACCGACGATGTCACCAGCGTCGAGCTGTCTCGCGACGGCGGTTTGCACAAGGTGCTGGTCGGTGACGACGTGCACCTGGCGCGCACCGTGATCCTGTCGATGGGCGCCCAACACCGCAAGCTCGGCGTGCCCGGGGAAGACGAGCTCGGTGGCCGCGGCGTGAGCTATTGCGCCACCTGCGACGCCGCGTTCTTCCGGGACGCGCCGACGCTCATCGTCGGCGGCGGGGACTCCGCGATGGAGGAGGCGATGTTCCTGTCCAAGTTCGCCTCCAAGGTCGCGATCGTGCACCGCCGGGACGAGTTCCGGGCGTCGAAGATCATGCTCGAGCGGGCGCGGGCGATCGACAACATTGAGTGGCTGACCCCCTACGTGATCGAGGAGTTTGCGCCCGGCGACGATGGCTCGCTGAAGGTCGCCCGCCTGAAGCACACGGGCGGTGGCGAGGATCGCGAGCTGGAGATCTCCGGAGCCTTCATCGCCGTCGGTCACGAGCCCCAGTCGCAGCTGGTGATCGATCAGGTCGAGACCGATCCCGCGGGCTATGTGGTGACCAAGGGCCGCTCGACGCTGACCAACCTCCCCGGCGTATTTGCCGCGGGCGATTTAGTCGATCACACCTACCGGCAGGCGGTCACGGCCGCCGGCTCGGGGTGTCAGGCCGCGCTGGACGCCGAGTGGTACCTGCGCGACACCCCGTTTCCGCTGACCGAGGACGTCGCCGTCGCCTGACGGGCGGCGCTAGTACGGGCAGCCGTGCTGCGGCCCGTAGTTGTGAGACGGCGCATTGGCGCTCATCGGCAGCGCGAAGTCCTGCGTCCAGGTGGACGGCCCGCTGGCCCATGAGCCCACGGGGTGCCGGCTGATGCCGGTGCCGACCTTGGTGTAGACGGGGTCGAGGATGTTCTCGCAATGGTCCTTGCTGGCCATCCAGGCGCTGACCACGCTGGCCGGGGTGGGGAAGCCGGTGGCGATGTTCTCACCGGCGTCCTGCCAGATGAACCCGACGGCCGTGATCCGCGCGGCGAAGTCGAGTCCGTGACTGAAGATCCCGCTCAGCACCATCGAGTTGGTCCACCCCTGGGCCGAGCGGTCCAGCAGTGAAGATGTCCGCAACGTCGGCAGGCCGCGCCGGGCGCGCTGCTGATTGATCAAGCACACGACCGCGGTGCGCATCGCGGCGCTGGAAGCTGAGGTTGCCGGGGTGCTGGCGTTGGCGCACGACCGCGACACGCTGGCCGCGCGCACGCTGTGCCTGGCCGCTGCCGCCGCCGGGAAACCGGCGACGCACGCGGTGGCGGCGCACGCGACTGCGGCGCGGATCGGGGAAGGAAGGCGGCCGAGCATGTCCTCTCAATCGGAGAGACACGCTGTCGTTCCCCAGCTCACGCCGGCTAAATCCGATATTCGTCCACCGGAATCCGGATCATCCGCCAATTGGGGACGAGACCCGGGGGCTGGGCGCTTAGCCCAGGGCGGTCCAGACCGTCTTGGTCTCCAGGTAGGCCTCGAGCCCCTCGCGCCCGTGCTCGCGGCCAACCCCGGAGGCCTTGAACCCGCCGAATGGCGCCCCCGGCTCGTTCACGCCCCAGCAGTTGACGTATACCGTGCCGGCCTTGAGCATCGCCGCCAGCCGATGGGCGTTGCCGACGTCGCGCGTCCACACACCCGCGGCCAGGCCGTACTCCGTGTCGTTGGCGCGGCGCGCGACCTCCTCCAGCGACTCATACGGCAAGGCGACGAGCACGGGGCCAAAAATCTCCTCGCGCGCGATCTGGAGATCGTCCCGGGTGGCGGTGAACAGCGTCGGCTCGACGAAGTAGCCGCCGTTGCCGCCGACGGCGTTGCCACCGGTGATGAGCTCCGCGCCCTCGGCCCGGCCGGCCTCGATGTAGCCCAGCACCCGGTCGTGCTGCTCGCTGGAGACGACCGGCCCGAGCTGGGTGGCGGAGTCCAGTCCGGGCCCGATCCGCGACTTGGCCGCCCGCCCGGCCAGCGCGTCGACCACCTCGTCAAACTGATCGCGGTGGACGAACAGGCGACTGCCCGCGTTGCACGCCTGGCCGGTGTTGAAGTAGATCGCCTGGAACGATCCCGCGACGGCGGCTTTCAGATCCGCGTCCGGGAGGATGATGTTCGGCGACTTGCCGCCAAGCTCGAGCGTGACCCGCTTCAGCGCGCGGCCGGCCTTGGCCCCGATCTCGCGCCCCACCTCGGTCGAGCCCGTGAACGCGATCTTGTCGACCCCGGGGTGGTCGACCAGCGCCGCGCCGGTCTCGCCGTCGCCGGTGAGGACGTTGACCACTCCCGGGGGAATCCCGGCCTCCAGCGCGAGCTCGCCCAGGCGCAGAGCGCTGAGTGGCGTCTGCTCCGCGGGCTTGAGCACCGCCGTGCAGCCTGCCGCCAGGGCGGGGGCGAGCTTCCACGAGGCCATCAGCAGCGGGAAGTTCCAGGGGATGATCTGAGCGCACACCCCGACCGGCTCCTTGCGCGTATAACAGAGCGTGTTGGGCTGGCGCACCGGGATCGTCGCGCCGTAGATCCGCTCCGGCCAGCCGGCGAAGTGGCGCAGCTGGGCCACGGTCGATGCCACGTCGACGATCTGCGCCAGCTTGACCGGCTTGCCGTTGTCGAGTGATTCCAGCTGCGCGAGCTCCTCGCCGTGGGCCTCGATCAGGTCGGCCAGCCGGTTGATCAGCCGGGCCCGGTCGGCGGCGCTGATCGAGCCCCAGGCATCGTCCTGGAGCGCCCGCCGCGCCGCCCGGACAGCGCGGTCGACGTCTTCTGCGCCGGCCTGGGCCAGCGTGGTGATCGGGCGCCCGGTGGCCGGGTCGACGGTCTCGAACCTGCGCCCGTCGGCGGCTGGCACGCGCTCGCCGTCGATCAGCAGCTCGTGGGCTGTCTCCGCGAATGCGCGGGCCGCGTCGGACAGCTGTTCGGGAAGTGTGGTCGCTGGCATCTGGCCTCCTACGTGATCAGGGCTTCAGAACGATCTTCAATGCCTCTTTGCGATCGTAGATCGCGTACGCCTCGGCGGCGTCGTCGAGCGGCATGTGGTGGGTGACCAGCGCGGTGGGGTCGAGTTTGCCGGTGGACAGCATGCCCAGCACCCGATCGACGTGCCCAATCACGTTGGCGTGGCCGCTCCGGAGTGTCAGCGCCTTGATCCACACCACGCCCATGTGCAACTGGCAGGGCTCGGCGTACACCCCGATGGCCACCGCCGTCCCGGCCTTGCGGGCGACCCGGATCGCCAGGTCGAGCGCGTCGGGATGTCCCACCGCGTCGATCGCCGCGTCGACCCCGCGGCCCTCGGTGGCGGCGCGGATCTCGTCGCGCGGGCTCTGCTCGGTCAGGTGAACGGCGGTGGCGCCGAAGCTCTGGGCCACGGCCAGCCGCTCCGGCACGCTGTCGATGGCAAACACCTGCGCGGCGCCGGCGCTCAGGGCCACCTGCACCGCGCACAGGCCGACCGGTCCGAGACCCAGGACCGCGACGCTGTCACCCGGCCGGATCCCGGCCTCGAGGACGGCGTGGTACCCAGTGCCCATCACGTCGCCGGCGAACAGGGCGACGTCATCGGTCACCGCGTCCGGCACCCGGCGCAGGGTCATGTCGGCGTTCGGGACGAGCGCCTGCTCGGCCTGGGTGCCTTGGAGCGAGCCGAGCAGCTCGCCGTGGCCGAACACCCGCATGCGGTCACACTTGTGATAGGCGCAGCGCATGCAGAAGTAGCAGCTGCCACAGGCGCTGTGATAACAGCCCAGGACCCGATCGCCGGCTTTCACCGCGGTGACGTCGTCGCCGGCGGCCAGCACGGTGCCCACGAATTCGTGGCCGATCGTGAAGCCGGGCTCGATCTTGACCCGTCCGTGGTAGATGTGCAGGTCGGAGCCGCAGATGCCGCTGGCCTCGATCGCGACGATCGCGTCGGTGCGCGACTGGAGCTCGGGCTCGGGACGCTCGTCGACCCGGACCTCATAGGGGGCTTGGAAGGTGACCGCTCTCATGGCTGGTGGATCATGTCAGTCTCGATGTGAGAAGAACCCCTCGCCGGCCTGCTGTCCGAGCCTGCCCGAGAGCACCAGGCGACGGAGCGCCGGAGCGGCGCGGTAGCGCTCCTCGCCGCGCTCGTCGACCAGCGCATCGAGCACCGCGAGCACATGGTCCAGTCCGATTGCGTCCGCCCAGGCCAGTGGGCCGCGGGGGTAATTCAGCCCGTGGATCATGCCGGTATCGATGTCGGCCGCTGTCCCGACCCCGTCGCCGAAGGCGAAGGCGCACTCGTTGATCACCTGACAGATGATGCGGCCGAGCACGAGGCCGGGCGCGTCTCCGACCCACAGCGTGTGCTTGCCCAGCGTGGCGAAGAGGTGTTCGGCCGCGTCCGCGGCCGCTTGGGTGCTGTCCGGCCCGCGGGTCAGCTCCACGAGCTGGGATTCAGGCAGCGGCGGCAAGGCGTGGAACCCGACTGCGCCACCGGCCGGATCGAGCCCGGCCAGCGACCCGGCGTGGCAGCAGATCGCCTGCGGGCCGCCTTGCAGCGGCGCATCTGACTCGAGCCCCCCGGTGACGTCGAGGATCAGGAACGGAGGATCGGAACCGGCGGCCTCGGCGGGGGAGGCCACTTCCCACCCGGCAGCCGCGGCGGCCTGCTCCAGCTCGACGGCCAGCTGCGAGTCGCCGGCCACCACCAGCAGTCCGTCGCCGCCGCCCGGCGGATCCGGCTCGACGTCGGGCGGCCGGTGGGATTCGCCGCCGTAGTCGTAGTACCCGCGGCCGGCTTTGCGTCCCAGCCGCCCGGCGGCGACCGTCCGCACCGTGATCGGCGACGGCCGCCACCGTGGCTCGCCGAAGCTCTGCTCGTAGAACGACCGTGACACATCGAGACCGACATCGACGCCGACCAGGTCCATCAGTTCGAACGGACCCATCCTGAAGCCACCCGCCTGTCTGCAGATCCGATCGATTTCCGCCACCGTCGCGAGCTGCTCTTGGAGTAGCTTCAGGGCCTCGAGGCCGAACGGGCGATTGCTGCGGTTGACCAGGAACCCCGGCCCGTCGACCGCGTCGATCACGATCTTGCCCATCGCTTCTCCCGCAGCGCGGGCGGTGGCGAGCGCCGCCGGAGAGGAATCGGCCCCGGCCACGACCTCGAGCAGTCGCATCACCGGCGCCGGGTTGAAGAAGTGCATGCCGACCACGCGCTCGGGCCGAGTCCCGACGCCGGCGGCGATCGCGGTCACCAGCAGCGAGGAGGTGTTCGTAGCCAGCACGCAGTGCTCGGCGACG
Source organism: uncultured Solirubrobacterales bacterium (assembly GCA_963803475.1). Taxonomy (GTDB): domain Bacteria; phylum Actinomycetota; class Thermoleophilia; order Solirubrobacterales; family Solirubrobacteraceae; genus Palsa-465. Next base: position 36,515 of record CAWDMR010000012.1, on the reverse strand, counting down.
AGTCCCTCGGACAGCTCGGCGAACAGCGCGCGCTTGAGCTCGAGCGATTCGGGAGCCGCCTCGATCACCAGCTCACACGGGCCGAACCCGTCGAGCGCGTCGGCTGGCTCGAGCCGGGCGGCGGCCGTCGCGGCCTGCTCCGCGGTCAGGCGGCCGCGCGCGGCGCCTCGGTCCAGCTGACGGTGGATCGACTCCAGGCCACGCACCAGCGCCTCCGGCACGGGGTCGTGCAGGACCGTCCGAGCGCCGGACAGGCAGGCCAGTTGGGCGATTCCTGCTCCCATCGTGCCGGCGCCCGCGACGCCGATCACCGCGGGAGCGCTCACTGGGGCACGAGCGCGTTGATCCCGGTCAGTGCCCGCCCGATGATCAGCTGCTGAATCTGGGAGGTCCCTTCGTACAGCGTCGTCACGCGCACGTCTCGCAGGTAGCGCTCCACCGGATGGTCATCGACGTAGCCCGAGCCGCCGTGAACCTGGATCGCCGTGTTGGCACAGCGGATTGCCGCCTCGGTGGCGTGCAGCTTGGCGATCGAGGTCTCGGTCGTGTTCGGCTTGCCCGCATCCTTGAGATAACCGGCCCGCCACACCAGCATTCGGGCGGCATCGGTGTCGACGGCCATGTCGGCGATCATCGCCTGCACCAGCTGGAAGCTCGCGATCGGACGCCCGAACTGCTGGCGCTCCTGGGAGTACCGCACCGAGGCGTCGACGCACCCCTGACAGATGCCCACGCAGCCAGCCGCCACGCTGTAGCGCCCGGAGTCGAGTGCGCTCATCGCGACCTTGAAGCCGTCCCCGATCTCCCCCAGCATCTGATCGTCACGGGCCTCCACATCATCCAAGGAGATCGAGGCGGTGTCGGATCCGTGCAGTCCCATCTTGTGATGGATGGTCTGGGGCTGGAAGCCCGGCTGATCGGTGTCGACCAGGAAGCAGGCCAGGCCCCGATGGCCCTTGTCCGGATCGGTCTGGGCGAACACCAGCGCGACCTTGGCGTGGTTGCCCAGCGAGATGAACATCTTGGCTCCGTTGATAACCCAGCCGGAGTCCGTCCGTCGCGCCCGGGTGCGCTGGTTGGCCGCGTCCGAGCCGGTATCCGGCTCGGTCAGGCCGAAGCAGCCCAGCCACTCACCGGTGCACAGCTTGGGCAGGTAGTGCTGCTTCTGCTCCTCGGTGCCCCAGCGCAGGATCGATGAGCACACCAGCGAGGTCTGGACCGACACCACCGTTCGCATCGCCGAGTCTCCCCGTCCGATCTCCTCGACGATCAGCCCGTAGGTGATGTAGTCGAGCCCGGCGCCGCCGTACTCGCGGGGGACGATCGCTCCGAGGTAGCCCTGGTGGGCGATCTTGCCCACCAGCTCGACGTCGAAGTGCTCGTTGCGATCGTTCTCGCGCGCGCGCTCGACGATCTCGTTGTCTGTGAAGGCACGCGCGGTCTCGCGGACCAGGCGCTGCTCGTCGCTGAGTTCGAAGTCCATGATTCCGGGACGGTATCTGAGAGGTACAGTCAGCGAGTCCATGGCGCCCCGAACCCGGTACGCCCGCAGCGGCGATCTGCACATCGCCTACCAGGTGGTCGGCGAAGGTCCGATCGATCTCGTCTACGTTCCCAGCTGGATCTCCGCGGTCGAGCACTACTGGGACGAGCCCAGCGTGGCGCAGTACTTCGAGCGCCTGGCGTCGTTCTCACGGCTGATTCTGTTCGATCGCCGCGGTTCGGGGATGTCGGACCCGCTGCCGCGAGCGCCGACGCTCGAGGAGCAGATGGACGACGTCGTGGCGGTCATGGACGCCGCCGGATCGGAGCGCGCGGCGGTGTTCGCGCTGCTGGAAGGCGGCGCGATGGCGGTGCTGTTCGCGGCCACGCACCCAGAGCGCACCACGGCGCTCATCCTGTACGCGGCCCAGCCGCGAATGTCGTGGGCGCCCGACTACGACTGGGCGATGCGGCCTGAGGAGCGCGAGAGCTACCTGAACGGAGGCGGCCTGGACAGCTGGGGCGACGGGTCCAGGATCATCTCGCTGTCGCCCACGGCCGCGCAGAACCCGCGTCTGCGCAGCTGGTACGGGCGGCTCGAGCGCTTGGCAGTGAGCCCCGGGACTGCCGCCAAGCTGATGCGGATGAACAGCGAGGTCGACGTCCGTGCCGTGCTGCCCTCGATCACCGTACCGACACTGGTGATGCACCGGGTGGGAGACAAGATGATCGACATCCGCCACTCGCGCTACCTGGCCGAGCACGTCCCGGGCGCTCGGCTGGTGGAGCTGCCTGGAGACGAGTCGCTGTCCTTCGGTCCCGAAACCCTGGATGAGCTCGACGAGATCGAGGAGTTCCTGACCGGGGCCCGCCACGCCGCGCATACCGAGCGGATCCTGGCCACCGTGATGTTCTCGGACATCGTCGACTCGACCCGGCGCGCCGCCGAGCTCGGCGACCGGCGCTGGCGCGATCTGCTGTCCTCGGTCACGGTCTCGGTCGGTCGCGAGCTGACCCGGTTCCGCGGCCGTGCGGTGAAGACGATGGGAGACGGCTTCCTGGCGACGTTCGACGGGCCGGCTCGGGGCATCCGCTGCGCCACCTCGATCCGCGATGCCGCCCTCAGCCAGTTCGGGATCGAAGTGCGATCGGGGCTGCACACGGGCGAGGTCGAGGTGATCGGCGACGACGTGGGCGGGATCGCCGTGCACATCGGCGCCCGGGTCGGCGCCAGCGCCGGTCCCGGCGAAGTGCTCGTCTCAGGCACCGTTAAGGATCTGGTCGTTGGTTCCGGTATCACGTTCGAGGATCGCGGTGAGCGCGAGCTCAAGGGTGTGCCCGGGCGCTGGCGGCTGTTCGCGGTCGCGGCCTGAGGGTCGCCTGCGGTCGTGCTGGAGCAGACGCCGGCCCCCGCCGCCGAGGCGGCGAGGGCCGGAGCGTCGGGGTCAGGTGCCGATTGCTACGAGGCCGGCGGCAGCGCCGCGACCGGAGGCAGCGTCACGTTCACCGTGACCGGCGCCGAGGCGCCGCCGACGTTCGTGGGGTCACCCGGGATCCGGGCCCGGAACGTCTTGCTACCGGCGGTGCCGAACGTCCGCACGAACTGGAACGTCGAGTCCGCCCGAACCGTGTTAACCGCGACGGTGTGCCACTCCCCATCAGCGCCCAGGCGCTGGAGGTACACGACATCGCCCGCCTTGTCCGGCGTGACCGCGCCAATGAACAACACCGGCTGGCCCGCGAGCACGTTCATGGAGCTGGCGCTGAGCGTCAGCACGTCACGCACGCCCTGGAACAGAACCGCGCTGTGGCGATGTGGCTTGAACGTGGTGCGCACGATGTACTCGGTGTTCTGCACGGGCTTCTCCAGGAAGCTGTAGCTCCCGTTGTTGCCCGTCAGCCTCGACTCGATCGCCGAGAAGGCCGACTGGCCGTGGACGCGACCCCAGAGCGTCACACTGGTGTTCGGCTCGGGTGTGGTCGTGCCGGGCTGGTCGAGCACTCCGGAGATCGACACGGTCGAGCCCTCCGGGATGATCGGCGAGCTGCTGGCGATCGTGAACCCGGGGATCTGGGCCTGCTGAATCGTGACCGTGACCGGATCCGACTCGCCGCGGATGTTGCGGAAGTCGCCCCGGAACACGACGCGCACGTCACGCACGCCCGGAACTCGCCAGCGGTACCAGATGGTGTAGTTCGACAACGGCCCCAGGCGAGTGCTCTTGAGCGTCGTCCAGTCGTCGCTGCCACCCTTTTGGGCCTGCAGGTACACGCGCTCGAACCGATGGTTGGGGTCCACGTGTCCGTAGAACAGGATCGCGTGATTGGTGTCGGCGTTGGTCGCGCTCGCACTGAGGCTGACCAATGCTGACACTCGCTCGTACACGGTCCGGCTGTGGACGTTTTGTCCGCCCGCCTCCCGCGCGAACCAGCTGCGGTTCGTCTCCACCACACCCTCGGCCCGGGTGAACTCATAGAACCCGTGCGCGTCGGTCGTGGTCTCACCGATCCGCGTGTACCCCTGCTGCGAGCCCGCGACATGGTGATAGAGCACGATCTTCTGTCCCATGACGGGAGCCGCATTGAGCTGTCCGTAGATCAGCACTCCCTCTCCGGCGATGATCGGGTTGGGCGTGGCATTGATCGTCAAGCCACGGTTGTGCCTCGGCGCAGCGACCGACGTCCCCGGCAACGCGGCGACCACTAGCGCGGTCAGCACTGACCCGAGCACGGCAAAGCGTAGGCGCATGACGGCCTCCTTCCCCAGCCTGTTAGGTGACACCCCCGCCGGATTCCGGCTCCCACCCGGACGGTGGTTGATGACGCCCTCCAAAACACTCGAGCAACCAGAAAAGTTGCGCCTTGTGGTGCGGTGGGGGTTTGCGACCGCCACCCTGCGGAGCCGCCGCGTCCGGACCTTCCACCGGGACGTTGGCCGATAGGTGTGAACCGTTCACACTTATCGGACATCCTCCGACAAGGTGCTCAGGTGATCATCAGCGTCTGGGGATCCTCGCAGCGAGCCCGGCTGGCAATTCGCGGTTCGGTCTCAGATCGGTCTCGCTCCGGCCGACATGGTTCTGGCATCCGCGCGATCCGGCGTTAGACTCGCGGGTGGTGGACCCATTCGCGCTGGTGCTCTTGGGTGGTCTGGTCGCCGTGATCCTGTGGATCTGGCTACTGGGCCGGTACTACCCCGGCTCAGGACTTGAGCAGCTCGGCCTGAGATCCGCCCGCGAGATCACTGAGAGTCGCGAGGCACTCGAGGCGGAGGACCTCGATCAGATGCTGAAGGCGCACAACGCCAGGCGGCGCGCCCGGGGCCAGCCCGAGGTGTCGGTCGCGGATATGGAGATGCAGGTGTGGGAGGACGTCCGCGACCAGCAGCGCCGGCGCGCTGAGTACCTCGCCGATCGCGAGCTCGACCAGCTGCTCGAGGCGACCAACGCCAGGCGCCGGGCGCGGGGCCTGCCGGAGCGAACCCGAGCGGACGTGCAGCGCGAGTTCGGCTCCGGATCTCCGCCGAGCTCCTGAGCTCGCTGTGACTTGGCCCGCTGCCTGATCATCGGCTGCGGCTGCCGTGGACGCGCCCTGGGGCGATCGCTGATCGACCGCGGCCATGCCGTGCGGGGGACGACCAGAGCCGCCGGCGGGCTCGCGGCGCTGCACGTGGCCGGGATCGAACCGCACGTCGGCGACCCCGACCGGATCTCCACGCTCGCGCCGGCCCTTGATCACGTGAGCGTCGCCTGTGTCCTGCTGGGGTCCCTCACCGACACCCCGGAGGCGATCGCCGCCCTGCACGGACCGCGACTCGAAATGCTGCTGGTGCGAATGCTCGACACGACCGTGCGGGGGGTGGTCTACGAGTCAGCCGGGACGGTGCCCCGCCCGGTGCTCGAGGACGGCAGCGAGCTGGTTCGCTCGGCCTGCCGGCGATCGCTGATTCCCTACGCCCTGCTCGACAGCGATCCGGACGATCATTCGGCCTGGCTTGGCGCCGGCCTGGCCGCTGTCGAGGACGTGCTCGCGGCGTGAGGCCCCCGGCGCCGGTTGTTACTGGAACGCGGGCTCCTCCCGACCGGGCATTACGTCCGGAAGCCCGTCGCTGACGCGGTCGGGAAACCGGGGCGGCCGCTTCTCCAGGAACGAGGTCACGCCCTCGACCGCATCGGCCGACTGACCGCGGTGGAACATGCCGCGAGAATCGGCGCGGTGAGCCAGCATCGGATGCTCCGCTCCGAGCATCGTCCACATCAGCGTTCGGGCCAAGGCCACCGACACGGGTGCCGTGTTCTCGGCGATCTCGCGCCCCAGCTCGCGCGCCGCCGGGAGCAGCTCGGCCCCAGGATGGAGGCTGCGCACCAGGCCGCCTTCCAGCGCCTCCTGGGCCGAAAACACCCGGCCGGTGCTGACCCATTCCATCGCGCGGCTGATGCCCACGACGCGTGGCAGGAACCAGCTCGAGCCGGCCTCGGGAATGATGCCCCGGCGAGCGAACACGAAGCCGATTCGGGCGTCGTTCGCCGCCAGCCGGATGTCCATCGGCAGCGTCATAGTCGCGCCCACGCCGACGGCCGGCCCGTTGATCGCCGCGATCACGGGTTTGCGACATTCGAACACGCGCAGCGTGAACTGACCACCGTTGTCCCGGGGCACCGCTCCAGCACTCTGGGGCTCGCGCTCGCGCCAATCGAACGTGGTGCCCCCGGCGGACAGATCGGCGCCGGCGCAAAAACCGCGGCCGGCGCCGGTCACGATCACCGCGCGGACGTCGTCATCCGCGTCCGCTTGGTCGAACGCCGAGATCAGCTCCGTGCACATCGTTGACGTCCAGGCGTTCAGGCGGTCGGGGCGGTTCAGCGTGATCGTGAGAATGCCGTCTGCGACCTCGGTCGCTATCTGCTCGTAGTCCACCAGCCTCCTCCTTCTGCTATCGGTGCTTTGGTTTTGGCGATGACGCTTGATGCTAGGGTCGCGGGGTGGATTCGCGTCGGTTCGTCATCGCAGTCCGGTGATACTCGAGCGCCTGGACCAGCCGCCCGCGGAGCTCGAGCGCCGCACCGGGTGGTCGCTCAAGCCCGAGGGTGCCTGCCGGGGCGAGTCGTGCGTGCCCCTGCCGGAGCCGTTCGACGTGCGCGAGCTGGCTCGCCGCCTGGGTATGCCACTCGTTAGCGACGACGCGCACGGGCTGTGGGCGCTCGGCCCGGACACCGGCGGTCGTGCTCTGTCCAGCGCCACCCTGCCGGAGCTGGTGCTCCCCGACCGCTCCGGGGCGAGTTTCGCGCTGCGATCGTTGCGCGGCACCAAGGTGTTCATGATCGCGTGGGCATCCTGGTGAGGCTGCCGCTTCGATCTGCCCGGGTGGCGGAAGCTGAGAGAGGAGCTCCATCCTCAGGGGCTCGAGGTGGTGAGCGTGGCGTTGGATACCGAGGGCGTCGCCGCCGCTGGTCCGTGGATCGACCGCGCCAAGACGACGCACCCGGCGCTGATCGATTCCGGGCACCTGCTCGATGAGCTGCTGGGCGTCGTGAACGTCCCCAGCGGGATCTGGATCGACGAGTCGGGGACGATCGTGCGTCCTCCGGAGCCGGCCTTTCCGTGGCGCCCCCGCGAGCTCAGCGAGGAGCTCCTGGCCCAGTTGCCAGCGCTGATCATGGAGCAGCTGCGCGAGGCGCGCAAGATGCAAATCGAGCCCGAGGCCTACGTCGCGGCGCTGCGGGATTGGGTCAAGCGCGGTGCGGACTCACGCTACGCGCTGACGCCTGACGAGGTCATCGCCCGCTCGGCGCCACGGTCGGAGGATCGGTCTCGCGCCGCGGCGTGTTTCGAGCTCGGGCAACATCTGCATCGCGCGGGGCATCCGGCCGACGCGGTTCGCTGGTTCCGCGAGGCACATCGCCTGCAGCCGGACAACTGGACCTACAAGCGTCAGGCGTGGACGTTCGCCGACCCCCTACAGGGCCCGAGCGACACGTACGAGTCTGACTGGCTGACGGAGGTGCGCCGGACGGGGGTGGAGAAGTACTACCCGCCAGTGGAGCTGTGATCCGGGGCCAACAACGGCGTGATCCGGTCGAACAGGTCGGCCAGAATCCTGGCGGTCGCGCCCCATATCAGGTGGTCCCCCACGCAGTAGGTGTCCGTTCGAATCGGTAGGCCGCGCCGGATCAGCCGCCGGCGGGCGTACCCGCGGAGCAGTTCACCCAGGGACAGCTCGATGACCTGCGCCACTTCCCGCGGGCTGAGCGTCCAGGTTCGGCCTGGCTCGATCATCCCCACGAACGGGTACACGGCGTAGCCCGTGGCGATCGTGGGCGTCGGTTGCAGGGCACCGACGATCTGGACCGCCGTGGCGGGCAGGCCGATCTCCTCCTCGGCCTCCCGCAGCGCGGTTGCGGTCAGATCGGCTTCACCCTCGTCGTAACGCCCACCGGGAAACGAGATCTCACCCGGATGCCGGCGCAGGTCGTCTCGGCGTTTGGTGAACACGGCGTGCAGTTCGCCGCTCTGCAGATACAACGGCACCAGCACGGCCGCGTCGGTGCGGCCCCGGACATCGAGCGCAATCGCCTCATCCACCGACAGCAAGACGCGGCGAAGCTCGTCCCGGATCGTGCCCACGTCCGACGCCATCGCCTGACTATATTCGCGGGGAGGCCGGGTTCGGGCGGCCCGCTGCCGCCCTGACGACGCCGCCGCTACGCCGGCGTGGCTACGTGGATGTGGTCCTCGAACGTGACCTCACCGTCGAGCGTCCGGTGCACGGGGCACTTCGCCGCGATCGCCCGCAGCCGCTCGATCTGCTCTTCCGTGCAGCCATTCGGCAGATGGAAGTCCAGTCGGAACTTGGTCGGACAGCCACGTTCTGCCGGGGTGTACTGGCACTCGACCTCAACTGCCCCCAGATCCCAGCCCTTGCGCTTGGCGTACATCTCAATCGTTATCGCGGTACACGACGCCAGGCTTGCGGCCAGCAGCTCTTGCGGGCTCGGCCCCTCGTCGTCGCCGCCGTGATCGGTCGGCTCGTCGACCAGGAGCTGGTGCTGACGAATGTCGAGCTGATGTGTGAATGAGGTGTTTGCGGTGCGCCGCGCGTTGGCCTTCATTGGCTGGTCCCCTGATCGTTCGCGATGGTTCTGAGTCTGATCGTAGCGCCGTCAGTGTGCTTATCGGTGCAATGGATTGAACACCAGACCAGTAGGGACCTTGGGGAAGAAGTAGGTGGACTTCGGGGGCATGCTCTCCCCAGCCGCGGCGACCTCCCGAACCCGCTCCACGGGCGTCGGGGCCATGAAGAACGCAGCGTCGTACTCGCCCGTTCGCACGGCTTCCAGCGCCTGCCCCGAGTCGCGGGCATAGCCCAGACCGGCGAGATGGTCGATGTCCTCGTCGCTCATGCCCAGCGCCCCCCTGAGGATCAGCGCCTCGAGCACCGCGGTGTCGAGCCGGCGGTAGGGCTCGGCGTCGATCGGGCAGCGCCGCGTCGGCGATCCCCGGGTCCTTGAGGGCCAGCATCATCGGTCGCTGGAAGTGCGAGTCGATGTACCCGATCCGGATCTCGGCGCCGCTACCGGGCGCCAGGGCGCTGGTGCTGTCCAGGGGCTCGATCTCGAAGTCGCGCCGCAATGCGTTGGCTAGGGTCTCGTGCTGATCGGGGCTCAAGCCTCGGATCAACCGGTGGGTGGGAAACACCGTGAGGCCGGAGTCCTCCAGCCCCACCAGGCACATCAGGACATAGCGATGCGGTCCCTCGCCGCCGATCTCCTCGGCGTACACCCGGGCGGTCTCGTACCGGTGGTGGCCGTCGGCGATCAGCAGCTCCGCGCCGCCGGTTGCCGCCTGCACAGCCGCGATCGCCGCAGTGTCAGAGATCCGCCACAGCCTGTTGACAGTGCCATCGTCATCGGTGGACTGACCCCACGGCTGGCCGGCGGTGTGTGGCTCGAGCGCTCCCCAGGCGGCCTGGCCCGGGTCAGAGAACAGCGAGAAGATGGGGGACAGGTTCGCTTTGGTGGCGCGCGTGAGCCGCAGCCGATCCTCGCGTGGTCCGGGGTGCGTGCGCTCGTGCGGTCGGATCCGTCCGGCTCCGTACTGTTCGACGCGGACCCGCGCTAGGAAGCCCCGGCGAGTGCGCTGCTGGCCGTCCGGACCGGTGTACTCCTGGGCCAGGGCCCACACTGCGGGTTGGGCGTCGCCCACCACCGCACCCTCTCGTTGCCAGTCGCCCAGGAGCTGGGCCGCATGCTGGTAGGGATCCGGCTCCCCGCGCGGCAGGTCGATGCGAACAACGTTGTATGGCGATCTGGCCTCCAGCTCGGCCCGCTGGGACTCGTCGATCACGTCGTAGGGCGGCGACACTACGTTCTGGAGGCCGCCGGTCTTTCGAAGCTCGTAGTGCAGCGCCAGGAGCGGTTGGAGCTCGGGCATAGCGGCGGCGGAGGCTACTCGACGTCGAGGGATGCCCGCGCGCCCACCGGCTCGGGCGCGGGCGACCCGTAGGCCGGCGCCAGCTCGGCGTCCAGCTGGGGTCGCTGCGACTGCACCCACACGATCGCGCCGATCACCAGCAGCCCGCCGGCGATCTGCAGCGGGGCCAGACGCTGGTCCTGAATCGGCCAAGCCAACAACGCGCCGAGCACCGGCTCCAGGGTCGCGACCACGCCCGCCCTCGCCGCGGGAAGGTGCCGTGTGGCCGCGACCATGCAGGCGAACGGGATCAGTGTCCCGCCCACGATCACGTACAACGCGAACAGCATGTTCCTCGGGCTCGACAGAGCGGCGGTGGGGAAGCTCCACACCGGCTGCGTGATCACCCAGAACAGGCTCGAGAGCCCGAAGCCCCAGGCCAGCGTGGTGCCGGGCCGATACCGCTGGCCTAGCTTCTCAGACGCGAACAGGTAGATGGCAAACGTCACCGTGGACCCGAACGCCATGGCAATCCCGACCCCGTTCAGGTCACCGGGGTGGTAGGCGCCCACCACGAAGAAGCAGCCGATCACCGACAGCGCCGCGGCGCTCCACAGGCTGCCGGGCAGCGACCGCCGGTGGACCAGCTTGAGCCACACGAGCAGCAGCACAGGTCCCAGGTATTGGATCGTCAGCGCCACGCCGATCTGCAGCCGCGCGATCGCCCCGAAATAGAACACGTTCACGCCGGCCAGCCCGACGATGCCGAACAGGGCGAAGCGCCCGAGATCCTGCCGCTGGACCCGCAGCAGCCGCGGTCGCGCGATCGCCAGCGCGGCCGCGATCGCCACGAACGTAAACACCGACCGGAGCTCGGCCAGCCGCGCGGCCGGCAGGTGGTCGTCGAGCAGGAACCGGGCCAGCGAACCGTTCAGCGCCCACAGCGTCGCGGCGGTCGCGGCGAGGGCATAGCCGAGCTTGATGGAGCGGGAGCGTGACGACATCGATTTGCCAGTCTCGCAGGCGCGATTCCGTCCGCCGTTGATGCGAACATATGTTCTGGTCGAGATGGCATATCCGGCGTACCTACGAAAGCGAGCGGTCGAGCTTCGGATCGAGAAAAAGCTGTCGCTGGATGAGATCGCAGCACGCCTCGCGGTCCCCAAGACGACCGTCTACTACTGGATCAGGGGCCTGCCGCTGGAGCGGGCGCGCGCGAACCCGGGCCAGCGGAAAGGCACGCGGGCGATGCGGGCGAAGTACCAGCGGCGCCGGGACGACGCGTACGCCCAGGGATTGGCCGAATACGACGAGCTGGTTTTGATGCCGACGTTCCGGGATTTTGTCGTGCTGTACATCGCTGAGGGGTACAAGCGCGACCGTAATCGTGGTCTCGATTTCCAACTCGGACCCACTGATGGTTGCGCTGGCATCCGGCTGGCTGAAGCGCCTATCGGAGCGTCAGCAAGTGATCCGCGTCCAATATCACGCCGATCAGAACCTTGACGAGCTCGTCCATTTCTGGTCCAGGACCGCCGGTCTTCCCCCCAGCGCGATTCGGCTGTACCCGAAGCCGAATAGCGGCGCATTGCGCGGACGCAGATGGCGCTCTGTCCATGGCGTTGCCGCGATCGACGTATACGACACGATGTTGCGCGCTCGCGTCCAGGCGTGGATCGATCGCGTGAAGGCCGATTGGGTCTAGACTCGCAGCCTCACGGGGCGTGGCGCAGCCTGGTAGCGCGCGGCCTTTGGGTGGCCGAGGTCCCCGGTTCAAATCCGGGCGCCCCGATCGATTTCTCGCACCCTGGCGCAGGGCTGTCCACCCAAAGGCGCTAGCGTCGGTGACGTGCGTGCGGCTCCGGAAATCCCTTCAGCAGCCTTTCGAACACTCCCTTCAAGGTGTCCTTCCCATAGTCATGTGAGCCGTCGTACATGGTCAGCACGGCTATCGAGACGCGGGCGCAACCGCGCTTGATCAGCACCACCTGGTGATCCATCAGCCCGGTGCCGTAGCCCCACCCGCCCTTGAAGTACAGCGTCCATCCGTGCGGCGCGACCTCTCCGATGCCCCACCTCTGAGACGGCGTGATCGAGGCCAATAGGTGCATCGCGTAGGCCCGATGTCGCTTCACGATGAAGCTGTCGATGCTGTAGAAGAACCTGCTCTGGTCAGCGGCGGTGATCTGGCTCTCGCCCCAGATCGGCGACACCGCGCAGGAAGTGAGTCATGCCCACCCGGGAGGCCAGCGCATCCAGCCCGCCGTCGCCGACGATCGTGTCGACGATCGACGCCGCCGTGTTGTCCGAGCGCGTGATCATCGGATACAGCAACGAGTTGTCGTAACTGTCCAGCGGCCGGTTGCGCACCGATGGGCGGTCCAGATAGGCCACCATCAGCATCGCCTTGAGCACGCTCGCGGACCATTCGACGTGATTGGCCCGATAGGCGTGGTAGGTGTGGTCGGTGCGCACGGCGAAGGCGATGTCGCCCGCGCGTGAGTGGGCGTAGGAGACCGCCGCCGCCATGTCCGGGCGCCACAGCTGATTGATCGTCTTGTCGTACCCGGGCACGAGACACCGCTTGGAGCCGCGCGCCGCGCCGCGCCCTTCGCTCGCGGGCGCCAGCTCCACCGCCACGAGGCCGGCCAGCGCCAGGCCGACCAACAGCCGCGTTGCAATCCGACGAGCGAACATGACTACATTCTCCCAGGGCCCCCGTAGCTCAGTGGACAGAGCACCGGACTTCTAATCCGATGGCCGCAGGTTCGAATCCTGCCGGGGGCGTGGCGGAAGGCCCGCGATGTCCGATCCACGCGACTCACAGGTCGGGCCGGTGTTGAGCGCATCCTGTCGCCCGGACGCGGAAGGCGCGATCGCGTTTGGGTCCGTGGTGCTGGGTCAAGCGAGCGCGTAGAGCTGCCACTCGCCGGGGATGCCCTTGAGTCTGTGGGTGCCGCGGTCCTTGAATCGCAGGCCGGAGCCGGCGGTGAGGTCGCGTACCGTGCGCGACACGAGGACCTCATCGTCGGCTGCCTTGCTCATGATCCGAGCCGACACGTGAACGGCGAGACCGGCGATGTCGTCGCCTCGGAGCTCGATCTCGCCGACGTGTACGCCCGCGCGAGCATGGAGGTCCTCAGCGGGAAGCGCCTCGAGGATCGAGCGCGCAGCTTGGGTCGCGCGCGCGGGGCCGGAGAAGACGGCGAGGACGCCGTCGCCTGTTGACTTGATCAGGCGGCCATCGAAGCGCTCCAGGCCGTCGCGGACGATCCTCCCGTGGCGATCGAGCCGGGCGGTCCACGCGGCATCCCCAAGTCTGCCGAGCTGGTCGGTGGACCCCACGAGGTCTGTGAAGAGGATCGTCGCGAGCACCCGCTCCGTGCGCGCGGCGGGCAGCGGAGCGCCGACGAAGTCCCGCAGTTGCGCCAGTATCTCTGCCGTGTCCCCAAGCCACGGGAGGTGCTCTGCGCCGGGCACCTCGACCATCTTGCAGCTGGGGATCCGCTGCGCAGTGACACGGGCGGCCTTGACAGGCAGCACGCGGTCATCCGTGCGCTGGAGGACGAGCGTGGGCTGACGGATCGCCGGCAGCGCGTCCCACGCTGTGAGCCCTTCGGCCCAAGAGTTGTAATACCGGCGCGCCACGGCCGGGGATGCACAGGCACGCTGCAGCAGGCCCCACGACCTGTCAGCGTCACGTGTGCCCGCGAGCCAGATGTCGCCGTCGCGTCCCTCGCCCCAGGTCTCGGCGGTCCGCCGGATGAAGGCTTTCCACGCCTCATGCTCCGCGTTGCTCATTTCGCCCTTGGCCCGCGGATCGAACAGGCAGGCGGTTGCATCGAGCATAACCAGACGCCCGACTCGGTCAGGCCTCGCTGCGGCTGCCAAGCAGGCCGTCACGCCGCCCTCGGAGACCCCGACGACGGTCGGGCAGCTCGAATTCCGCGGCGTCCATCACGCGGACGAGCTGATCGATTCGCTCTTCGACGGACGGCGCCACATCGATGGGGTCGGACGCACCGGTGCCCGGCTTGTCGTATACCGCGACCCGCCCGAACGCCGCCAGCTCGGTGAAGAACTCGCGCGGCTGCGGGTACTGCCAGAACTGGTCGACGTTGGAGACCCAGCCGGGAACGAACAGTATCTCGGCCGGGCCGTCGCCGAAGACCTGCCACGCGATCTTGACACCGTCGCGCTCGACGTAACGGGTTTGCGGTGCGTCCACGACTATGTTTTTTAACGAAGCACGGTGAGGTCGGTGTTTTCGGGCTGGTAGGTTGGCTAAGCCCGCCCCTACGGCTTACCGGCGGCGGGCTGGCTAACGCTCGGACGATAGAGGCTTCGTGAGCCAGCGACGCTGGGAACGTCCTCCCGGTTGAAGCACTCGGTCGGCCGCCGCGCGCCGAGCCAGCTCCGCCGGTCGCGAAGGGTCGCTTGGACCGTGTCCGAGCCAAACGTGGAGCTCCTAGAAGTGGAGGAAGGTGCTGCCCTCGGTGATCGTAGGCGGATCAACCGTCACGCTGAGGTTCTCCTTGACCCACTCGGCGGCACGCCGGGACGACTCATCGGTTCCGGTCTTGTCTTGACAGACGGTCACCGTTTGGCCACCGCCGTCGCTTCGCAGCGCTTCGTAGCTGACGAACCCTGGCACGGAGCTGACGACGTCCTTCACCTCCTGTTCCCCCTCGACCATTGCGTCGAACAGCTCCGAGCCAACCCGACCCAATCGCCCGTACCTACGGAAAATGTCGTGTCAAACAGGAATCTACCAATCGGATCGCCGCAGGTTCGAATCCTGCCGGGGGATGGGGGAAGTCCACGGTCCCGGTTCGCCCGGGCGGTGCCCACGGATCGCCTCGTGGTGTTGACATGCACAACGAGTCGCGAGAGGCTAGCCCGAAAGTTACGAGAAGGACCAGCGCCCGTCCCGTGAACGGCTAGGTGCGAGACGGGATGTCTTGGCGTCTGCCCCTCGAGTTCCAAACGTGAGGAGACGATTTGGCTACGCCAGCGGACTTGGAACTTAAGGCGCGCCATCGCAAGATGTGGGCGTCGGGCGATTACCCGTCGATGGTCCAGACGTTCCTGCTGCCGCTCGGCCCGACGCTAGTCGACGCGTGCGGCATCACGGCGGGGATGCGGGTACTGGACGTCGCTGCCGGGACCGGGAACGCTTCGATCCCTGCGGCCAAGACCGGCGCTGAGGTCACGGCCAGTGACCTGACACCCGAGCTCTTTGACGCCGGTCGTCAACGTGCACGAGCTGAAGGCGTCGAGCTCGCGTGGGTCGAGGCGGACGCAGAGGCCCTGCCGTTTGAGGACCAGTCATACGATGTCGTGATGTCCTCGATAGGGGCGATGTTCGCGCCCCATCATCAGGAGGTAGCCGACGAACTCGTCCGCGTTTGTCGTTCCGGCGGGACGATCGGAATGCTGAACTGGACGCCAGAGGGCATGATAGGCGCGCTGTTCAGGACGATGGGACCGTTCGCACCGGCACCTCCGCCCGGGGCGCAACCTCCTCCGCTGTGGGGTAGGGAGGAGCACCTACAGGAGCTCTTCGGCGACCGCGTCGACTTTCGCAGGCTCGAGCGAAGGATGTTGGAGATCACCGCGTTCCAGCATCCGCGCGACTACGGCGAGCACTTCAAACACCGCTACGGCCCAACCATCGTCGCCCAGGCAAACGCCCGCAACAACGGGCGCGAGGAGGAGTTCAACGAAGCTCTAGACCAGTTCTGCGATCAATGGAACCTCGGCACCGCCGACAGCGCACGTTTTGAACAGGAGTACCTGCTCGCCGCTGGAACTCGAACATAACGCCACGAGCGTGTGGTCGGGACCGACGCGAAACCCGGTTGCGCGGAGTACGAGAACCTGCTCTGCGCATGTCGCAGGGTATCTCGGGGCGCGGTGCCGACGGCCCTGCACTGCGCGGAAGGGCGCCGGCGGATCTGCGGTGTTGTGCACGCCCGACTACTTGAGGCGGAACGCGTGGATTCGGCCGTCCCACGAACCGGCGTAGACGGCGCCGTTGACCACCGATACTCCGTTGTTGACGGCGCCGCGGATGGTCCTCCGAGCGCTTTCCCACAGCCGCTTACCGGTGCGGGCGTCGATCGCGATCACACTATTACCGAAGCCTGAGCCGTAGAAAACTATGCCGCCCGCGATCGACGGGCTGGTCCCCTGGGGTCCGGGTCCCGGGGCCTGCCAGCGCAGGGACAGGCGGCAGTGACGGTTGACCTTGAAGGCGAGCATGCCCGCCCGGTAGCTACCACTACGTCTCGGGTTGGTGATGTACACCGTGCGCTGGCTGGGCAGATAGGCGGGGGGCGCGATCAGGGCGTATGCCCCTTTGACGGAACCGCCGAGCTGGATGCGCTGCACGGGGCCGCGGCCGATGCTGGCCCGGTCGTACACGAACAAGCCCCCGTACTTGTTCCCGATCGCAAGCTGGCGAGGGCAGCCCGGAACCTGATACAGCACCGGGGTGGTGCCGAAATCCGCGTCGCCGGTCGGGAGCCCGGGGTAGTTGCTCGCGACGACCTGCAGGCCCAACGTCAACCGCACCACGTGCTCGGCATAAACGATGTGGTCGGTCGGCAGGAACGAGGTGCCGGTCCCGACGTAAAGCGCGTTCCGAGCCGGGTCGGCTGCCGCACCAGCCGATCCCCAGATGCCGCCGCCGCTGGCGCTGCCGGTGGCAAACCAGCGCCGCAGCGAGCCGCGGCGGACGTTGATCGCGATGACCTGACCGTGGAACGGCTGCACGTCGCAGATGCTGGCGATCTCCGCGTACACGATCCCTTTCAGAAACGTCAGGGCGCTGTAGACGTGCTCGTGGCTCGGGTCGTGAGTTAGCGTCCAGCGGTGCTTGATCTTGCCGGTTGAGAGGTCGACCTGATCGACCCTCCCTGTGCCGTCAGCGGCGTAGACGTTGTTGTGGCGTCGGTCGATCGCCGGCGTTCCGGTTACGCCGTAATGGGGAAGGTCCCCACAGCTCGGGACGCTGATCGAACCGAGGTTGCGCTCCCAGACCTTCTTCCCGGTTCTGGCATTCACGGCTGCGAGACGACCGTCTTCTGATCCCGCGATCACGAGGTTCTCCGGAACGGAGAGGTGCGTGTGCGGCACCCGCACACGCACCCCGGCGGCAAACAGCGGCTCGTCGGTGAGCGCCGAGCCAAGCCTGAACGACCAGGCCTGGCGCAGTCGATGGATGTTGCCCGGGTTCAGGGTCGTCTCGTACGGGTTCATACCGCCTCGGCTGACGGTGAACGCGTAGGTGTCCCAATCAACCAGAGCGGGAGCCACCGGCGGCGAAGCCGCGAGCGAGACCGAAGCCGGCCCACAGGCAAGCGCTAAGAACGTGGCCAGGACTGCAGCTACGTGTGCCCTACCCCAAATGCGCGGAGATGGGTCGGCGGTGGGCCGGCTCACTCGCATCTAGATCGAACGTTACCCGTTTCGGCTTGAGCGGCGCACGGCAGGTCTCGACCGGGTATGGCTGCGGGCCCCTGCTTGTCGCCTTAGCGGCGGGCGCGTCGCGTGCCGATCCGGCTGGCGGCGCGAAGCAGGCCCGGTGCTCGTCGGGCGGCGAGCAGCACCACGCGGTCGGCAGGGCGGAGCTTGCGTGTCTGGTCGGGTGCTGGTAGCGGCGCTGTCTCGGCGCCCACGGCGAACAGCTCCCACGTGCCTGGTACGCCTTTGAGCTCGTGGGTGCCGCGAGACTGCAGCGCGATCCCCGACCCGCTCACGAGGTCGCGAACGGTGCGCGACACGAGCACTTCCCCGGCGCCGGCGTGCGCGCTCACCCTGGCCGCGATGTGCACGGCTATCCCGGCTACGTCTTTGTCGATCACCTCGCACTCGCCGGTGTGAAGCCCCGCTCGGATGTCGACATCAAGATCTCGGGCCGCAGCACAGAGGCGCTCTGCGCACCGAATCGCCCGCGCTGGTCCATCGAACGTACTCAACGAGCCGTCCCCGACCAGCTTGATGACGCGGCCGCCCGCGGCCTCGACCTCCCGACGCAACACCCGCTCGTGCGTAACGAGCACCTCGCGCCAGCGCGCATCGCCGAGGAAGGCCGCCTGCTCGGTCGAGCCCACGATGTCGGTGAACAACACGGTCATCAACGCGCGATCATGATCCACAGCATGTGGCGTCCCGAACATGAAATCCTCGGTGCGCCGCTGAAGACTCGAGAACAACTGCCCCAGATTGTCGGTGTCCGCAATCTCCTCGTAACTTGCATCGGGAACCAGCTCCGCTACGTACCTCATGGCGCCCTCGGGCAGGCGGTTGCCCGGGAGACGAAGAACGAGCGCCGGCGCCTTGATCGTCGTCAGGACGTTGCGGACGTCGGCGGTACGAGCGATCTCATTCTCCACGCGGATCATCGACGGGCTGGCCCGAGCGCGCTCGAGCATCCCGCACATGCGCACGTTCCGGGCGGTCACGAGGCCAGGCATCATCATGCTCAACATGTAGCCCCGCCCCCAGTTCTGAGCGAGGTGCTCCACCGCCTGATCGTATGCCTCGACCTGCTCGGCGCTGCTCCAACCGGCGAGCTCGGCCGCCGGCGCCGAGCGCCACCCCTGGGCGAACGGGACGACGAGCACGAGCCCCTCGACTCGTTCGGGATGCTGGGCGGCGAACAAGGCCGTATACATGCACGCCTCGTAGGTAGCCAAGATCGCGGCGCGCTCAAATCCAACCGCATCCATTACCGCCTCCAGGTCGGCCGCGCGCTCTTCCAGGGTCGGCACGTGATCAACAGGGTCCGAGACGCCCATGCCAAGTTCGTCGTACACAACACAATCAGTCCGCTCAGCCGTACGCAGCAGTACTTCGCAGAACGTCGCGTCGGTCCACCAGAGGTCGAGGTTGCCAAGGCCAGTGTTGATCCACACCAGCCGCCGGTCGCCCGACCCGAACCGCTGGAAGGCCAGACTCTGCCCGTCCCGGTCTAAATAGCGAGTCTCGGGCGGGACCTCCATCGACCGCGAAATGCTAGATCAGACCCTGCCGCGGCGAGCGAGCTGGGTCCCGCTTTACTCAGACACCGCATAAGTTCCGAACATCCGCGCGATCCTTCCTGCTGACGTACCACGAACCGGAGGACCCACATGCCACGGCAGATCATCACGACCGCGAACGCGCCGAGTTCGCCGCTCTACAGCCAGGGAGTGAAGGCCGGGCCCCACGTACTTGTATCGGGCATCGTCGGTATCGATCCGGGTACGGGCAAACTCGTGGGAGACGCGATCCAAGATCAGGCGCGACAGGCGCTGACGAACTGCAAGGCCATCCTCGAGGCCGGCGGCGCCGAACTCGACGACGTGATCGAGGTAGGCGTCCTGCTCACCGACCCTGACGACTTTGCTGGCCTGAATGAGGAATACGTGCGCTGGTTCCCTTCTGAACCGCCTACCCGCTACGTCGCCAAGCTCGGAGTGGATCTGCCCGGATTGCTTGTCTCGATCCGGATGACTGCGTTCGTAGGCTGACGCTCCCGCCGGAACAGCGACGAGTTGCGAGTCAGCCTTGGGTTGGCAAAGCCGCTCTTGCATTGGAAGCGGACCCTGGCTCGGGACATATAGGGTGGTGGGAGGGATGACGGTGTTCACGGACCTGGTGGGCTTTCGGCTTCCGATCCAGTTGGCACCGCTGGGAGGGCCGATCGGATCCGCGGCGCTCGCCGCTGCCGTGGCGGAGGCTGGCGGCTTGCGCCGCACCGTGTCCTACGCTCGGCTGTAGGCGCCGGCGAGCTGCTCGATCGCCCGGTGGCGGCCGTTGATGGCGACCGCGAGATTGCTCGCTTCGCCGCGCGGCCGCCCACGCGACAGGTCCGCGGTGACGTGGCGGCAATGGCTCTCTCCGCCGGCGAATCCGTAGATCACGTGACGCGGATCCAACCAGCACTCAAAATAGTCACCGAGCTAGCCGCAAACCTGTAAGTAGAGCTGGTTCATAAGATGGGCGCGATGGTCGAGATCACCATGCCGGCTGAGGCACTTTCGATGCCTGTTCCGCGAGTTGAGCTGATCTCGCGGGTTTCGGGTGGGCCGGATGTGGCCTCGTTCTTCTGGTCTGGCCGCGAGTCGGTTCGCGAACTGCGACGGACGCTCGCGATTGCGGATCGGGAGCTGGAGTCGTTCGAGTCGATCCTTGATTTCGGCTGTGGTTGCGGCCGGATGCTGCTGTGGCTGGAGGAGCTCGGCAGGGCGCGCGAGCTGCATGGGACCGACATCGACGCCGAGGCGGTGGCGTGGTGCCAAGCGCACACTCCGTACGCGAAGATTGGCTTGAACGGGGCAGAGCCGCCGCTGCGGTATCCAGACGGGGCGTTCGATCTTGTGTTCAACCACAGTGTGTTCACGCACATCGACCGAAGCCGCCAGGACGTATGGTTGAGCGAGCTCCATCGAGTTACTCGCCCGGGGGCGCTGCTGGTTCTGAGCACGCACGGCGAGACGGCGATACCGGACGGGGCGGGCGAGTTGCGTAATCGGCTGGAGCGGGACGGGATCGCTTTCATCGACAACTCGGTCTCCCGCGAGCTGTCGCTGCCCGCGTGGTACCAGACGACATTTCATGCTCCGTGGTACGTGTTCGAGCACTGGGCCCGATGGTTCGCGATCCGCGGGTACGTACCCGGAGGCGACCTCGGCTATCAGGACCAAGTGTTGCTCGAGCGACGGACCGATCACGCGCCTGGCGTGACGCCGCTGCGGGCTCGGCCCCCCATTACCGAGCGTGGCCTCGCCGAGCACCGGGTCGCGACCGCCCTGGCGGAATCCCGAGCAAACCGAGCGACCGCGGCCGGACGTTCGTCACGGCCAGGATCGCTGGGCCGGCTGCTGCGCGCGGTCATCCTTCGCTGTCTGCGTCCGTACACCGCACACGAGGACAGATTTGACGAGGCGGTGGCTGCCAGCATCACCGAGCTCGCACGCGCGACCGATTATCACTCAACGCAGCTCGAGGCACTGTCGCACCTTGCGCCACCGCGAACCGACCTCGACGCCGCGTCGCCGCCGTCGCTAGAGCAATAGGATCTCCACGCATGGAAGTGGGCGACATCAGTCGCTTCGTCTGCGCCCAGACGCTCCAGCCAGGCATCGATCCGGCAACGCTCGGCCGCGACGCCGGCGCTGCGCTGCAGGCAGAGACGTCCCAAACGGAGGCTGCGCCCAAGGTGTACCGAGAGCCGCCGCTGCCGGCGGCCGTGTTCGCGCGTCCGTCACACCTTCGTAGCGCCGCTTGACCTGCTCGATGACGCACGAATAGGGTCGGCGGCCGAACGCAGACCCAAAGCCTCGTCGGGAGAAAGTATGGGTGCCGGACTGACAAGCGAACTGGCGGAGCGGTCCTGCTCACTGCAGTACGACCAGCTGCCCGGCGATGTCGTCGAGATTGCCCGGCACTGCCTGCTGGATTGGTTCGGCGTCGCCCTCGGTGCCGCTCAGGAGCCGGCCACGGTGATCCTGCTGCGGACGCTCGCGCCGGCCGGGGGACCAGCCACGGTCGTCGGTCATGTCGGCGGCTACCGCGTCCGCGACGCGGCGCTGGTCAACGGCACCGCATCTCATGCCCTGGACTTCGACGACGTGAACGCCGGATTCCTCGGCCACGCGTCCGTCGCGATCCTCGCAGCCGCGCTCGCGCTCGCCGAGCTGCGGGACGCCACCGCCCGCGATCTCATAGCGGCGTTCGTTGCCGGCTATGAGACCGCCTGTCGGATCGCTTGTGCGCTCGGCCCTGAGCCCTACGCTCGCGGCTTTCATCAGACCGGCACCGTCGGCACCATCGGTGGGGCCGCCGCGTGCGCGCGCCTGCTGGGGCTCGATGCCCACGCCACCGCCATCGCGTTCGGCCTCGCTGCCACACAGGCCGCCGGCATGAAATGCCACTTCGGGACGATGGCCAAGCCGCTGCACGCCGGGAAGGCGTGCCACAACGGGCTGCTCGCCGCCCTGCTCGCTGACGAGGGGTTCACCGCCAACCCCGACGCGATCGAGGCCGACCAGGGGTTCGCAGCGCTGCTCGGCGGGGAGGCCAACCGCGACGCCGCCCTCGCCGTCCCGCCATCCGGCTGGCACCTGCGCGACAACCTGTTCAAATACCACGCCTCCTGCTTCTGGACACACTCGATGCTCGAGGGCATCGGCAAGTTGATGCGCTCCGGCACAGTCCACGCCGACCGGGTCGACCGTGTCGAGGTCCACGTCTCAGAGCTCGAGCTCGGCGCCGCCGCGATCCCCGAGCCCAGCACCGCGCTGGAGGTGAAATTCAGCCTCAGCCATCTCGCCGCCATGGCGCTGCTCGGGCGCCCCACCTCCCTCATCACCGACGCCGACGCGAACGACCCCGAACTGATCGCCATGCGATCCAAGGTGGCTCTCGTCGACGACAGTACCTTTGGCGCACCCACACGCGTCGAGATCATCCAAGACGGTGAGGTACAAACAGCCGTCCGCGCCGTGAACATCCCCGAACGCGATCTCGCCACGCAGCGGCGACGGCTCGCCGACAAGTTCGCCGTGCTCGCAGTGCCGACACTCGACGAGGCCGGCGCCCAGCGGCTCCTCACCGCAATCCTGCAGCTCGAGCCCGCCCACAGCGTCCGCGAGTTAATGGCGCTCGCGCTCCCGCTCGCGGCGACGAGACCTGGTTCCTCGTAACTTTGTGACGGGATAGGGCCGCGATGACACATAAGCTCGACCCACGTACCCCGGTGCTCGTCGGCGCCGGTCAGCTGACGCATCGCGCCGATCCGGCCGCTGGGTACCCTGAGCCCGTCGTCCTGATCGCGCAAGCTTTGCGCAACGCGGCCGCGGACAGCGGCACCGGGGACCGCCTGCTGTGCGCGGCCGATTCGATCCGCTCCGTTGCGGTGACGTGCTGGCAGTACCGCGACGTGGGTGCGCTGGTGGCCGCGGAGCTCGGGATCGCCCCGCGCGAGACCGTTCAGACGAACGCGTTCGGTGGTGACGGGCCTCAGCGGCTGCTGAACGAGACGGCGCGGCAGATAGCCGCGGGCATGCTTGACGTGGCGCTGCTGTGCGGCGGCGAGGCGGTCGCGAGCCTCAGAGCGGCGCGGAAGTCGGGCGCGGAGCTCGGCTGGGCGGTGCAGGACGAGTTGATCGCTCCGAGCTTGGTGCTGGGGGAGGATCGCTACCCGGTCAATGAGGCCGAGGCGAAGGTCGGGTTGCCGGCGCCGATCGACATGTACGCGCTGATCGAGAGCGCTGTTCGCGCCCAGTCTGGCGAAAGTCCGGACGAGCACCTGCGGAAGATCGCTGGATTGTGGTCGCGGTTCTCGCAGGTCGCGGCTCAGAATCCGTATGCGTGGATCCAGCGTGCGTACGGCGTCGAGGAGCTCGCGACCGCGTCGAGTGGCAACCGGCCGGTCAGCTCTCCGTACCTGAAGCTGCTGAGCGCGAACATCCAGGTCGATCAGGCCGCGGGCCTGATCATGTGCAGCGCCGAGGCTGCACAGCGGGCGGGAGTGACGCGGGACCGGTGGGTGTTCGTGCATGCCGGTGCGCAGGCGCAGGACGAGTGGCACGTCAGCGAGCGTCACGAGCTCGCGGCGTCGCCGGCGATCCGCGCTGCCGGTCGCGCGGTGCTCGACCACTGCGGTCTGGCGGTCGATCAGATCGCGCAGGTGGACCTGTACTCATGCTTCCCGGCGGCGGTGCAGATCGCCGCGGGCGAGCTGGGGCTGTCGCTGGCGGACTCGGCGCGACCGCTGACGGTGACCGGCGGGTTGACATTCGCAGGCGGGCCGGGGAACAACTACACGACGCACGCGATCGCGACGCTCGTCAGTCGGCTGCGGGTGCATCCGGAGGATTACGGGGTGGCGACCGCGCTGGGCTGGTATGCGACCAAGCATGCGATCGGGATCTACTCCGCGACGCCGCCTGCCAAGCGGTTCGCCTCGATCGACGCGATCCCCGAGCCGCAGCCGGCGCGGCGGGCGCGGACCGACTACGCGGGCGCAGCCGTCCTCGAGGCGTTCACGGTTCAGCACGATCGCGACGGCACGCCGTCGGCGGCGGTGATCAGCGCGATCACCCCCAGCGGCGACCGGGCGCTTGTGCGCACCGAGTTGTCGGAGACGGTGCGCTTGCTGCTCGAGCGCGACCGGGCGGGGTCACCGGTCACGATCATGGGATCGGGCGAGCTCGACTTCGACGGGTCGACGGCCGGGGCTGTCGGAGGGGTCCCATAACAGCGCCCGAGGAGGCGCGCAGGCACGAGCGCATTGCCGAGATAATCGAGCCCGAGATGACGCGGGCGTTCTGCGTCCAGGTCGCCGACGACGACCTGAGCTGAGTGCGCTATTTGCGCCCGCTCTCAGGCCGGGTACTCGTCCCGTCGGAAGTTGCGCGGCTCGCTCTGACCTGGCTTCGGGGTTCGCTCGAGGAGGAAGTTGAAGTACGGCGCGACGAACGGGTCGGGCGCCGACACCGTGTATGTGTGGTAGACGGTCCCGTTGTCCCTCGCGAATGCGATGTAGCTCGGGCTCTCGCGAATGCCGTCCTTGAGCTCAGCGCCGACCTGGGAAGCCCAGAACGCCAGCCATTCGGGCGGGTTTTCGACCATCTGCCTCACCTCGGGGATCTGCTCAGCCTGCTGTTCGGTCAGGGCCAGCCGGAAGTCCCAGGGGAAGTCGGTGTCGTAGGTCGAGACGTACGGGAACTCCCAGCCCATCCGCTCCCTGTACGCCGTGAGCCGGTCAATCGGCGCGCGCGAGAAACAGATCATGGTCACGTCGCGCTGGTTGAGGTGAAGCAACGTCGTCGCGTCGAAGCCGTCGGCCAGGTTCGTGCACCCGGGACAGGCGCCGATCGTGTAGTCGGGCCCGTACATGATGTTGTAGGCCAGGAGCTGTGAGCGGCCGTCGAATAGCTCGGCGAGCGTCTTCTTGCCGTCCTGGGTGTCGAACACGTACTCCTTCTCCACGGGGACCCAGGGCAGCTCGCGGCGCTTGCGCTTGATCTCCTCATTGCGTGCGGCCTGCTCGGCTTCGAGCTTCGCCAGCTCGTCGCGCGCAGCCTGCCATTCCTCACGGGTTCCGATCTTGTGCTCAGGCATCGATATCCCTCCTCGCAAGTCCATCCACTAGCTAAGCAGACCGTGCTGGGCGGCGAAATTCATCGATCAGGGGGAACCGGCACCTCACGGGATCGTGACTGTCCTTTCCGTCCGTGCGGTCGCGGCCGCAGGCCGCTCGCCCAGCGATCATCTGCCACGCGCCCCCCGACGACCCGAAAGACCACCAGTGTCACGACAATGGCGAAGCCGCCGGAGCCGGCGCCCGACCGGACCACCCGCTCGGCGGCTCAGTCGCCGAGCGCGACGAAACGCTTGAGCTTCCCGGTCGACGCATGGCGGGCGATCCGCGCGACCTGCCTGACGCTGATCTGGGCGTCAGGGAGCCCATGAGGGCGCAGCGTGGCGACCAGCGAAGCGCTGAGCGCAGCCGGGTCCGGGTCGCCTACGACCAGAACCTCAGCGCCATCCGCCGTCTGCCGGACCTGGTACTCGGAGATCCGCGGGTCGGTGCCGAGGACGTAGCGGAAGGCGCTGGCCGGGATGGTCCCCTCCGCGTAATCGAAGTCGTCGTCGCGCCGACCAGCGATGTCAGCGACGCGCAGGAGCGAGCTTCCGCACGGGCATCGACCTGGCAACAGCGTCACCTCGTCGCCGAGGTCATAGCGGATGAACGGGAACGTCAGGTTGGCCAGGCCCGTCGCCAGGGTACGGGCCGCCGGTTCGCCGGCGGCCACCGGATCGCCGGCTTCGTCGACCCGCTCGAGCACGACTTCGTCCTCGCATATGTGCAATCCGTCGCCTCGCCCACACCCCACCGCCTGGACGCCGATTTCGGTCGAGCCCCACAGGTTGTGGATCGTCGCCCCCCAGGCTGCGCGAATGGCCTCGCGGTCCTCATCGGTAAGTGGTTCCGAGTTCGTGCTCACTCGTACCGGGTGGATATCCAGCTCCTCGGCGATCGCCGCCCGCGCGAGGCGGCCGATCACTGAGGCGTAGCCGACGAGATGAGTCGGCTCAACGGCCGCCACGGCGCTCAGCACCTGCTCGAACGGCGCCGCGGCCGGGATCACCACTGTCTGCATCCCGGGGTCGGTGGCGACGTCGAACAGCGGCGTGCTCGCGTGCGGCGGCTCGCCCGCCTCAAGCACGGCAAGGCGCGTGGGGCCACTGTCCACGTTGCGGCCGCACCGTGCATCGCGGACCTGCATTCGCCACGCCAAACACGCCAGCGTCACGAACAGCTCCCAGGACCAGGTGTACACCCCGCGTACGCCGCTGGATCCGCCGGAGCTGAACAGCTGCGAACCGGACCGTGTGTACGAGAACCAGCTCTGCTCGGCCAGGACCTGCTCGGCGCCGGCGCGGTCCAGGCCCGGCTCGGTGACGATCGCGTCCCACTCGTCCTGCACCTCCTGTTTGACCATCGGTGGCAACTGGGCGAGGTCTGCGACCGTCGCACAGGCGGGATCGAAATGTCTCATCCGGGCTGCGTGAAACGGCGACCGTTCGCGGGCGTAGTGCAGCAGCGCCCGCAACCGCTCGGTGCGGTACCGCTCAATCCGATCGGCCGGCCAATCGACGCGCGCGATGTGATCCTCGAGCGCCGCCCGCACAACATGTAGGTGCGCAGTCCGGAGCGCCGCGTACGAAGCTCTCCCATCCTCATCTCGCGCGCCCACCCGCATAAAGTAGTCCAACCGCGCTCCCGCGCACACGAACCGGAGGATCCGGCCGCGCAGGTCTTGAGCCTGAGCCTGCTTCCCACCTATCGGCGGGCGGACCGGCGCGCCTCCGCGAACGACACCAGTCGCCCGCTGCGCTCGTCGATCAGCTTCAAGTTCAGCGATCGCACGCCCTGCCACAGCGAGATCGTCGGCACCTGGTGCAGGAACAGGTTCTCGTCGTGCGCCCGCTGGAGGTTGTAGTTCGGAATCCGCGGGTTGAGATGGTGGACGTGGTGCAATCCGATGTTCCCGGAGAAGAACTGGAGCACCTTGGGAAGACTCAAGTAGGAGCTGCCCTTCAGCGCGGCGTCGACGTAGCTCCAATCATCCGACCGCGTCCAGTAGGCGTCTTCGAACTGATGCTGGACGTAGAACAACCAGATTCCGGCCCCACCAGCGAGCACGACCAGCGGGAGCTGGATCGCAAGGAATGCCCGCCAGCCGAGCAACCACGTGAGCGCCACGACCATTGCGACGACGGCGAAGTTCGTATAGAGATGACTTCGGAGCACGCGGCGCCGGCCGCGGAACGGCATCTTTCGCGGCTCGATCGCCAAGGCCCACAGGGGGCCCACCGTGAGCATGATGTACGGGCTGCGGATCAGGCGATAACCGAGCCGGCTGAGGAACGGCTTGGATTGATATTCGGCCACGGTCCAGGTGTCGACATCACCAATGCCGCGGCGGTCGAGATCACCGGAACTCGCGTGATGACCGGCGTGCTCGTGCTTCCAGGCGAAGTAGGGGTTGTAGACGAGCAGGCCGGTGACGATTCCAAGGAGCCGGTTGGCCCGCTTGCTTGGCAGGAACGAGCCGTGGCCGCAATCGTGAAACACGATGAATGTCCGGACCAGAAAGCCGGAGGCTGGTATCGCGACGAGTAGCGCGAGCGCGTACGAGACGTCGAGCAGGTAGTACATCGCCGGCCACAGCGCCAGGTACGGAACCACCGAAGTCAGCAGGCAGCGGAAGCTGCGCTTCCCGTCCGCAGCCGCATACGGCTCGAGCAGCTCCACCCACCAAGGCTTGCTTCGGCCGGCGAAGATGGCCGCGCCAGACCGTGTCTCGCTCAATGTCCCCGCCGCCATCGGTCCTGATCGCTCCTACCTCGGCTCCGCAGACCAATGGTCCACCTGACGCGCCGCACAATACGGGGTCAGACCGATGGATGCGACACACCTGTCGGGGAAGGAGGCGTCTTGCCTCGCAAATTTGCCGAAACTCGGTTGTCGCACGGCTGGCAATAGGAGTAGGCTCACCTAAGCAACGCCACGCGCTGGGATTTGCGCGGAAGACGTGGATGGAGCCGCGTGAGCAGGAAGGGAGGGAGTCGTGAGCCCCCTTTGTCGCACCTTATTATGGTCGACTCGCGCTGGTACGGCGTGCGGAACGTCTAGGGCATTGCGACGATCTTCGGTTGTGGCGCTGGCGATATTTGCCTCGCTGGCGCTGACGGCGTGCGCGGGCAAGACGACCGGCGCGACCAAGGTAAGGGAGGTCTCCGCCACGCTCAACGCGACGGCCAGCTGCGAGCAGGGCCAGACGTGCACCTGGTATTGGGAGTACTGGCCGGCGAACAAGCCGCGGTCATCGAGCGTAAAGACGCCGGCGCAGGGGCCCGTCTCGGGCCCGACCGGCAACCAGAACCTGTCGATCAAGATCACCGGCCTAATCCCTGACAGCGCGTACCGTTGGGTGTTCTGCGCCTCGCCAAACCACGGTGTGGACTACGCGTGTGCCGGCCCGAACGGCAAGTTCGGCTCGACGACGGCCGACCCGCCACCCGACTACGCCACCTTCACCACCCGTCCTCAGCGGACGTTGGCGGAGGCGTGGAACGGGATAAGCTGGACGCGCCAGCCCACTCCCAACCCACCCGGCGCCACCCACAGCTCCTTGTCCGGGGTGTCATGCCCATCGGCCACTGCATGTACGGCCGTCGGGTTTTACACCAACGGCGCCGGCACCGACGTGACGCTGGCAGAGCTCTGGAATGGCACGTCCTGGGCGATCCAGCCGACGGCCAACCCAAGCGGCGCGACTGGCAGCGCACTTTCGGCCGTGTCGTGCACGTCGGCCACGGCGTGCACCGCGGTCGGGTACTACACCAACAGCGAAGGCAACACGGTGACGCTGACCGAGAACTGGGACGGCACGAGCTGGACGATCAAGCCCGCCCCCAGCCTCCCCGCCGGTTCGACGTACAGCGCCCTCGCTGGCGTGTCGTGCGCGTCGGGCATGGCGTGCACAGCTGTCGGGGATTACTTTAATGGGACCGCTCAGGTGGCGCTCGCGGAGCGCTGGAACGGAACGTCGTGGACGATCCAGTCCATCCCCAACCCGAGCGGCGCCGAGGACGTCTTGCTGCAAGGGACGTCGTGCACCTCTGCGACGGCGTGCACCGCGGTCGGAGACTACTTCGTTGGGAGCACACAGCTGACGCTGGCCGAGCATTGGGACGGAACGTCATGGACGATCCAGCCGAACCCAAACCCGGCCGGCCAGACGATCAACACCCTGCGGGGCGTTTCGTGCGCGTCGCCGACAGCATGCACAGCCGTGGGGACCATCGGCCGGCCCGATAACTCCCGGACTCAGGCGGAGGGTTGGGACGGAACGAGCTGGACGATCGAGCCCACCGCCGAACCCAGCAATGGGGTGTTTAGCCGCCTGCTGGGGGTGTCGTGCACATCGGCCACGGCGTGTACCGCCGTCGGGGGCTACACCCTCCTCGGCACCGGGGCAGTGACGCTCGCCGAGCGCTGGGACGGCGTTAGCTGGACGATCCAGCCGACACGCAATCCGCCCGGCGCACTCGAACGCACCTTCAACGAAGTTTCGTGCACGTCTGCGACAACGTGCACGGCGGTCGGGGACCGCTAGCTGCGGGTGCACTCGCCTCGTTTGTACGAACGGCTAGGACGGGCGAGTCGCGTCGACGGTAGGTGGGCGCGGTCGCGCGCGCGTCAGAAATAGGAGCCGCAGACCGAGCAGCGGCAGGACGAGGATGGCGAACAGGGCTCCGTAACGGAGCGGCCGCCGGAACGCGGCGGTGGCGGCGCGCTGGACGATCGCGTCGAGCTGGTGGTGCAGATTGTTGAGGGCCACCTGTTCCGAGGGGGTCGCCCGGGACTTGGCTTTTGCGAACGTGTCGCCGAATCTGGGGATCTGACTTTGGGGGGCCCGTTTGTAATCGGACAGCAGACCGGGGACCAGCGAGAGCTTCAGGCCGGTCGGAAGCGGCGCGGTCAATACCGCCTTGGTGGCAGGGGGCAGCGCCGCTTTCGCCGCCTGGTTGAGCTGGTCGACGAAAACTGGCGTCAGGATCAGCAATCCGACAACGATTCCCAAATCGCGCGCGGCGACTGTCTTGGCGGCCCGTGCAGCCACCGGCCCGCCGCTCCTGAGCGCCGGCGTGGTCAGCCCCGGGAAGGCCAGGCCCAGTCCAACGCCGACCGCCGCGAGCATTAGGAGCACCCAGCCGACCTGGCTATGGGTCACGATCGACAGACCGGCGAGACCGACGGCTACGAGCCCTGCGCCGACCGCTCCCAACATGATCGGCGAGTGTCCGCGTACACCCCGCTCGGCAACGGCGGTGGCGAGCGGCAGCATCGTCACGACCGCCGCGGCGGTAATCGGGGTCAATAGCCAGACGTCGATCAGCACCAACACGACCAGGAACAGGGCGCAGATCAACCCGGCCGACAGGAGCACCAGGCTGGAGTTGGCCGTGAGCGGGTCCAGCTCTGAGGCGTGGCTGTCCGGCTCGTCCTCGAACTCGCTGTGGGACGATCTCGGCACCACGAGGACGAGGATCACGGCGAGCGCGGCCACCGGCGCCTGAGCCAGGAAGATGGCGCGCCAGTCGAAGACCTGGGTAAGGATGCCGCCTACCGCTGGTCCCGCCGCCATGCCGATCGCGGCCGCCGCCGAGAACCCGTTCAAGGGCGAGTCGCCTGGTCTGGCCGTCCCGGCGAACATCGGCAGCGAAGCGCATAAGAGCAATCCGCCGCCGACGCCTTGGACGCAGCGGAGGGGCACCAGCGCGGCCATGCTGTTGGCCACCCCGCAACCGATCGAGGCCAGGCCGAACAGCGTCAGCCCGGCGAGCAACCCTGCCCGTGATCCCAGCCGGTCGGCGAACGGGATCACCGCCACCGCCGTCACGATCAGCGCCAGGTTGTAGGCCATGATCACCCAGGTGACGTGCGAGATCGAGGTGTGCAGCCGGGCCACGATCTCCGGCAGGGCCAGCACGACGATCGAGGCGTCCGCGAACGCCAGCGCCACCGCCAGCCGCACGGTGAGGCTCTGCCACCTGCGGCTGGGTGTGAACCCGGCCGAGGTGACCGGCGACGCCCGCTCCTGAGGAATCGTCGGCGTGGACTGCTGAATGCTCGGCTCGTTGGTCATGGGCTGATCTCGACGGCGGGGTCTGGGGCTATATGCGCCAATTAGCGGTGGTCGTCTTCGATGGCAATCCGGAGAGGTACTCGCTCGAGTCATGTGCGGTAGCACCCACAGATCGCGTGAGGCGGACCCGCCGGCGCTCACCTGTCTGGATTGAATCCCAGCCGCGCGGAAGTGTACCCAGGCCGCATGGGAGTGGAGCTTCGGTGGCTGCCTGGGCCCCGGCCCGCGCCCGCCGCTACCGTCGGGCCATCAGCCGCTTGCTCACCGGAAGGGCCAGCCAGCGGGGCACCCGGCGATTGGGTCCCAGCGCGAGCCGGACCGCGGCGCCGCCGGGGATCACGGACACCCGGCCGCCGTCGGCGGCCGCGAGCGCGTCGCGCGCCACGCGCTCGGCCGAGACGAGCATGAACTTCGGCATGCGCTCGGTGAAGTAGGTGGCATCGCTCGCGGCCTGGAACTCCGTCGGCACCGGCCCCGGGCACACGGCCGTGACCGTGACGCCGTGCTCCTGCACCTCCGCGTGGATCGCTTCGGAGAGCAGCAGGGCGTGAGCCTTGGCGGCGCTGTAGCCGGCGTTGTACGGGAGCGGCTGAAAGCCGGCAGTGAGGACATGTTGATGATCGCGCCGCGCCGATGTTCGACCATGCCCGGGAGGTAACGAGCCATCAAGTCGACCATCGCCTCCACCAATACGCGCACCTGTTGGAGCTCTAGCGCGCGTCTGGACTCGGCGAATGGCTGGTAGATCCCGAAACCGGCGTTATTGACCAGCACCTCCACGCCGCGCACCCAGCTGGTCGAGTGTGGCGGCCAGTCGATCGCGGTCCCCGGGTACACCTAGGTCTGCGGGAATCGCCACGGCCCGCTCGGCACCGCCGAGCTCCGTGGCCAGCCGCACCAGGCGATCTTCCCCGCGCGCCGCCAGCGCGACCCGGGAACCCACGCTGGGAGAGCTGACGCGCGAATTGTTCGCCGATGCCCGAGGATGCGCCGGTGATCAGCGCGATCGACTCAGCGGAAGGGGCTGGGAGGCTCACAGACTCTCTCTGATCGTAGGCTGGGCATCAATCGTCGCCAATCCTTGCGCCTGCCCGGGCGCCGGGTCAAGGCCGCGACGCTCGCCCGTCGCGCTGCTAGATTCAGCGAGTCCACGGTGGGCGTAGCTCAGCTGGTAGAGCTCCTGGTTGTGGTCCAGGCGGTCGTGGGTTCGAGTCCCATCGCTCACCCTCCAAGAAGTCGCTGCATAGCGAAGGCTTTTGCGTTTGCTCAAGCCGCCTCCGTACGTGCGGACCAATGCGGCTGGGGCCTTTGGGAGCCTTTTCGAGTCCGCCGCGTTTTGGACAATCCGTGAACGGATCGCTGCCAACTCGTGCGCTGCGACTCGTGCGCGAGTGGGCTGAGCTTCACGAGGTCGAGCTCCGAGACAACTGGAAACGCGCACGAGCGCTCGAGTCGCTGGTCCCGATCGATCCCCTTCCGTAGCATGGATGGAGCGGGAACAGTTGTCTAGCCGAATGGGCTCGATCCCGCGCCGGAGCTGCTCCGCACGGTGATTACGAGCCGCCGTCATTCGACTCGCCGGAGGCGCATCCCGCGCGCGTCTAGGGACCGGTCGAGACCTTCCATTCCAGTTTGCGGTGAGGCGGGGATCGAGACGCGCCAGCATCTTTCGAGCGTCACATCGAGGGAGTTGCCTCGGGGGCCTGACGTCGCCACAGATCAGGCGCCGGGCGGCTGGTCGATGCGTACCAGGTTGCCGGACGGGTCGCGCACGGCGAAGTCCCGCGTGCCCCACGGCTGCTCGGTGGGCTCCTGCACGATCTCGGCGCCTGAGGCGCGCAGCTTTTCGAAGGTGGCGTCGAGGTCGTCGCTGCGGAAGTGGACGCCGTTCAGGGCGCCCTTGGCGACGAGCGCGGCCGAGCGCGTCGCCGTCGGCGGGGCTGCCGTTCAGGTAGTTCGTGAGGACGATCCCGACGCCGGGCTGGGAGGGGGCGCCGACCGTGATCCAGCGGAAATCCTCGCGGGCGACATCGTTGCGGAGTTCGAGGCCGAGCGCGTCGCGGTAGAAGGCCAGGGCGAGGTCGGGGTCATGGACGAGGACGAAGCAAGTGGAAAGTGTGAGGTTCATGCCTCCAACACTAGGGCGCCGGCGCCGTCCGGGCTTCTTCGATCCTGCTCTGGTTCTTGCTCGGCTTGTGGCGCGGTAGGGCGGGTGAGGTCCTTGGCGATGCAGCCGGGCACGCTCGCGAGCGCGCGGTGGTCACGGACCCGGTAGGCCGTCGGCGTCTCGCCCACCAGCTGGGTGAAGCGGGCGCTGAACGAGCCGAGCGACGTGCACCCGACCTCCAGAGCAGACCTCGGTGACCGACAACTCGCCGCGCGCGCAGCAGCGCCTTTGCTCGCTCGATTCGCCGCGTCATCAGGTAGCCGTAGGGCGTCTCTCCGTACGTCGCGCGGAACTGCCGGGAGAAGTGTGCGGTCGACATCAACGCAGCCCGGGCAAGCGCGGCGACGTCGAGCGGGCGCGCGTACTCGCGGTCCATCAGATCGCGGGCGCGGCGCAGGTGCGCGAGGTTGGCGAGCTCCTCCGGCGTCACGACGCGAGCGTAGCTATGTGATCCCGCCCGCGCTCGAAGTCCGGCACGGTAACTACACCCGCGCGGTGTCTCGCCGGTAGGCCGCCACGGCGAGCACCGCCAGCACCACCGTCCAGCCCAGCACCACTGCCCAGCCCAGCGCGCTCCAGGCATGGCCCTCAAGCGGCACGCGGCCGGCCTCGACCAGCCAGTCGACGGCAGGAACTGCCCGATCGCGTGCAGGAAGCCGTGGGTCACGGGAAACCAGGTGCCGCTGACGAGCGCCAGCAGCGAGATCAGTCCGCCGTTCACCGGGCCGATGGCATCGACGTTCATCAGGTGCCCGAGCAGGATGCCCAGGGCCGCGAACGGCAGCAGGCCGACCAGAATCAGGCCGATCATCTCCAGCCAGTTGCGTGCCGACAGGCTGACACCCAGCGCCGTACCCGAGATGAACAGGGCAGCCATGCTGAGGACGGCCATCGTGTACGCAGTAAGAACCTTCGCCCGGAAGTAGGCGCGCGGGGACAGGGGGCTGATGCGCAGCTGGCGCGTCCAGCCGACCTGGCGCTCGCCGGCGATCCGGCCTCCCGTCGAGATCATCGAAGCCATCGTGCCGAACGAGGCCAGTCCGGCCATGTAATAGAGCGGGGCTGAGATGCCGGTGCCGGCCAAGAAGTGAACATTGCGGTTGGGTCCGGCGATCACGAAATACAGGATCAGCGGGAACGCCAGTGAGAACAGAAAGAACCGCCGATTGCGGAACGCGCGCAGCAGCTCGAAGCGGGTGTAGAGCAGGCCGTTCATCGCCCGTCCTGTGGTTCGGCGTCAACCGTGAGCTCAAGGAACGCATCCTCGAGTCCGGCCCCGGTGATCTCGATGTCGCGCGCCGCCGGGTAGCGCTTCAGCAGGGCGCGGATGGCCTGGTCGGAGTCCTGGCAGCTGAGCGTGACGGACTCGCCGTGGCGTTCGGCTGAGCGCACGCCCGGCAGGTCAGCGAGGTGATCTGCCGGAACATCGGGAAGCGTCGCCCGGATCGTCCGAGTCCCCACCCGCGACTTGATCTCCGTCGTGGGCCCCGTCGGCCACGATTCGCCCGCGCGACATCAGCACCACCCGATCGGCGTTGGCGTCGGCCTCTTCGAGGTAGTGGGTGGCGAACAAAATCGTCTTCCCCCGGTCCGCGAACTCCCGCATCGCGTTCCAGAACGTGCGCCGTCCCTCGACGTCCATAGCCACCGTCGGCTCGTCGAGCACCAGCAGGTCGGGGTCGCTGACCAGCGCCACCGCGAACCGGGCGCGCTGCGTCTGGCCACCTGACAGCTTCTGCGTGCGCTGGTCGGCAGCGGCGGTCAGGCCCGCGAGCTCGAGCACGGTGTCCACGTCCATCGGGTGCGGATACAGCGACGCCATCATCAACACGAGCTCGCGCGGGGACAGATCGCGAATCAAGTCGCCGGTCTGGAGCATCGCGCCGACCCGGCCCGTGTCGATTGCAGTGCGAGGCGAGCCTCCGAACAGGGACACGCGGCCGGCGTCGGGTTCGGTGAGGCCGAGCAGCATGTCGATCGTGGTCGACTTGCCCGCGCCGTTTGGTCCGAGCAACGCGACGGTCTCCCCGGGGGAGATCGAGACGTCGATCTCGCGCACGGCGTGGACTGGTCCCGACGGACCGCTCCAGGATTTGACCAGACCTTCCAGCCTGATCCCCTCTCCCCGCGGTGCGTTCAGCCGGAGGGGTTCTGCGTTGTTCGTCGGTAAGCACTCTTATCAACAGTAATAGCTGAGTGTTGCCGCGGAGAACGGCCGCACCGGACGTCGCTGTCGCATGCCACACAGCGCCCGGGGTCCAAGCCGGAGGCTGACTGATAAGTGTGAATAATTCACACTAGTGAGTATCCGGTTTGCTCAGGCTGCTGCTTTGTCTTCGGTGGGTGATCTGGTGGTAGGTGGTGGGTTGGTGCTGGGTGCCGAGGCCTAGCAGGGTCTGGAAGGCGGCGATCGGGGTTCCGCGTCGGTTGTGGCGGAACACGTACTCGTCGAGATAGACCTGGACGTGCGGCGCGCCGACGCTTCAATGGGTGCCGTGGACCCATGCTTTGAGGTTTGAGACTGCGCGGTGTGCGCGCGGGAGCAGCTGGACGCCGGGCATCGCTCGCTGGCTGCGGCGCTCGTGCACGTAGCCGAGCGCCGCGACGTGGTCGTAGCCTCGCCAGCCGTCGGTGTGGATCACCGCGCCCGGAGCCACGGCGCGTTTGATGAAGGCGTCGGAGCGACTCGAGCCGAGGCGTCTGAGGATCACTTGCAGGCGCAGCCGCCCCGAACCCTGGCCGCGTACCTCGACTGCGATTGCGACCAGCGCCCGGCTCGAATCCCGCCGGCGATAGCCGATCTTGCCCGTTTCGACACCACCGAGCTCGAACTCATCGACCTCAACCTCATCCTTGAGCGGCCCGCGCTCAGGCGCGACCATCGCCCGCCGCAGCTTCTGCCAGAATCAGCCACGCGGTCTCATAGCGCGACAGCCCGAGCTGGCGCTGCAGCTGCTTGGCCGAGATCCCCGGATGGTGCGTGGCGACCAGGTACGCCGCCCAGAACCACAACCGCAACGGCGTGCGCGTGCCGTGCATCACCGTGCCCGCGGTCACCGAGGTCCTGAGCATGACAACCGACGCACTCCCACAGATGCCGGCGCTCAAGCACCCACGCCTCACCTCCCCCACACGCAGGGCAAACAAACCCCTCCGGCCAACGCGAGGCCGCCAGGTACTCAAGACACGCCGCCTCGGTCGCAAACCGCTCCTGAAACTCCATGATCGTGCGCGGGAAG
>CAWDMR010000011.1:0-190043 GCA_963803475.1 uncultured Solirubrobacterales bacterium | reverse complement strand
GCGAGCGTCAACGCGGGCGAGACGGTCACCTACAGCCTGACGGCTTGAGACCTGAATTTCACAATCCCGACGACTGCGGGCAACCCGACAACCTTGGCGACCACCATCGGCGGATACTTCAATGGTGACCAGCCCGCCTTCCTCGGTCACGGACGTGGGTCCGGCACCGCCACCAACGTGAAGTTCGCCACGACGACCTCCGATGCCCCCTGGGCCGATCCTCCCGGGAGGGAACTTCGTTCCGTTCGCGGCCGGGCCGAACTCGACGAGCTTCACGATCAATGGCGCCTCCCGCTGACCAACGCCGCGTCGTTCACGACGAACGGCGGTGCCGAGTATAGCGTCAACCCGGTCACGAGAGTCTTCGGCATAGCGCCGTGCCCGAGCCGACCTCCGTCGTGCCGGCCGCTTCGCCCTGCCGCTCCGGTCTTCCTGCGTCGTCGGCGGGCTGCCTGACAGCCGTTCGCCTTCCGTCGCACGAAACGCGGTCAGCTTCCTCAAAGGACATCCACCGAGTGATTCGGTGGGTGTCCTTTGTTGGTTTCCGGAGTGGCGATCTCAGGGTTCCTCTCCCCCTCTAAGACCGGATTACTACCAATGGCTGTGTCCCCGGATTCTCGCGGTGACACTTGGACGCGGCTTCCATTGCTTCGTTTGGGGGATATGCACGCCCAGCGGCGGCGGCGGGACAGAGGTGTCAACCCAATCCCATCCCCCGTCGGCAAATTGCGAGCGGCATATTGGTCGGTCTGCTGACCTAATGAAAAGATCGGATCAGGCCGGAATAATTAACGAAAACGACACTCGGGTAAGGGGACGCGAAGGGCTAATCGTGTTGATGCTCTGTCGAAACCCTGGTCGTGAGGGGTTCCGTGGGTGGCATTCCCACGTCCTCGTGGGCACCGGACATTCGCATCAACTTAAGGCCCGGGACTCAGGCCGAGCAACAGCTGGTAGGTGTTGGGGGCGCCCCGCCGCGGGTTCATCCGGCAACCCGTCCGCAGGCAGGTCACCAGCGCACCGATCGCCTCGCACAGCCGGCCGAGCCGGCCCGCGGCGGCGGCCAGCGCCGGGGCGTGCCGCCGGACCGCCCGCGCCGCCTTGACCGCGCTGCGGTCCGGCCGCGACCAGCACCCCAGGAGCGTCAGCCAGTGCTGCGCCACCATCGCCACCAGCTCGGCGTAGACCTCGCACAGCACCCGCTGCGGGTTCCCCGTCCGCCACGCGTCCAGGCCGCCGTGGCCCTCCCACAGCTTGAACAGCAGCTCGATCTGCCACCGCGCCCGCCGCAGCACCAGCGCCTCGGCGGCGGCGAGCTTCTCGGCCGGCGCGTTGGTCACCAGCGCCGTCCGGCCGCACATCGCCAGCGCCTCGGCGCTGGCGCGGCGGCGCTGCCGCGACGCGTCGTCGCGGAGCCGCTTGCGGCGGGCCTCGGCCACCGCAAGCGGGACCCGCTCGGCGATCAGCCGGCAGGGCAGCCGCTGCCCGGCCCCCAGCGCGACGGCCAGCTCCACCCGGTCGGTGCCCTGCGCCTCCGGCAGGGCGTGCGGCGACGGCCACCGCCGGCCGTCGGCGGCGAAGACGGCCGTGCCGAGCTTCAGCCGCGACAGCCAGAACACCCCGTCGCGGCCCATCCGGGCCATCGCCGCCAGGTCCCAGGACCCCAGGTCGGCCAGCCGCAGGCCGCCCGGAGGCAGCGGGGGGACGGCCAGCGGCGAGGTCGTGTCGGGCTGCCGTGCCGGCTGGGGCACGGGGCCGTAGAGCCGACCGCTGTTGAGGTCGAGCCCGACGACCAGCTTCAGGCCGGCGTTCCCGGCGGACGGGTCGGCGCTGCCCTTGCCGGCCCAGGCGGCGGCCAACGCCTCGGGCAGGCCGACGGTGGTGGCGTCCAGGACGACCGTCGCGGCGAAGCGGCGCAGGACCGGGATCGCCGCGGGCGCCGCGGCGACGAGCTGCCCGACGGCCTCGTGCAGGACCCCGCGCATCAGCGCGGCGGCCTGCGGCGTGAAGCGGCGGTCAAGCGCCTGGGGGGTGACGGCCGCGCCGAGCGCGGCGGCGGTGCGGGTCAGGTCGTGGAGGCTGGCGGCGGGGTCGGCCAGCCGGCCGTAGACCAGCGCCTGGACGAAGGCCGGCCCGGTGAGCTTGCGGCGGCGCCGCTGGGAGCCGGTCTGGCACGCGATCCGGTCGGCGGCGTCGGACAGGAGGGTTTGCAGGGCGAGGGCGAGCTTGGGTATGGTGACCATGGGTCGACCTCCTTGCGGCTGATGGTGGTGTGGTAACCGGCCATCATCCGCGGGAGGTCGACCCCGCTCCAGATCTTAAGTTGATGCGGATGTGGGCCCTCGGCCCGGGACATGCCCACGAGGGCGTGGGCACATAGGCATCAAGTTAAGGACGGTGGCTGTCCGATGGCCCTTGCGGAACTTCTGAGGGTGCCACGGGTTCGGTCCTCGGAACCCGTGCGCTGGCCGGGCTGATCCCGGCACGGGTTCCGAGGACGGAACCCGTGGCACCCAAGGGTCTTCCGATCAAGAGGCCGGAGCCAAGAATTACTTAACATGATGCCTATTGTGGGCCCTCGGCCCGGGACATGCCCACGTCCTCGTGGGCACATAGGCGCCAGGTTAAGGCCCGGAGGGCATACCCAGCAGGAGTTGATACGTATGCGGTGCCTTGCGCCGCCGACTCATCCGGCAGCCCGAACGCAGGCAGGTCGCCAGCCGGCGCAGGGCCTCGCGGAGCCGACCGAGCCGGCCCAGCACCCCGATCAACCCGAAGGCGTGCGACCGCACCGTCCGCGCCGCCTGGACCGGGCTGCGATCCGGCCGCGATGCATCGCCCAGGAGCATCAGCCAGTGCTGCACGACCATCGCCACCAACTTGGCGTACACCTCGCACAGCACCCGGTCCGGGTCGGCGCTGCGGACCTCGTCGATGCGGCCGTGCTCCTTCCACAGCTTGAACAGCAGCTCGATCTGCCACCGCGCCCGCCTCAGCACCAGCGCCTCGGGCAGGCTCAGCTCCTCCGCCGGCACGTTGGTCACCAGCACCGTCCAGTCGGCCAAGGCCAGCGTCTCGGCCGTCAGCCGGCGCCGTTGCCGCCGCGCGCCCTCGTGCAGCCGCCGGCGTCGCGCCGCGGCCACCTCGGGCGGCACCCGCTCGGCCAGCAGCCGGCAGGGCAGGCGCTGCGCGACCCCCAGCGTGATGGCCATCTCGACCCGCGGTGCCCCGCGCCGCCAGCAGCGCCGCGGCCGAGTCGTGGCGCCGGCCATCGGCGGTGACGAGCGTCGTCGCGGACTTCAGCCGCGTCAGCCAGGAGGCCCCCCGGCGGTCCAATTCGGCCATCGCCCCCGGGTCGAAATACCCCAGGTCGGCCAGCCGCAACGTCCCGGCCGGCAGAGGCGCGGTGGCCAGCGGCGCCTTGGAGTCGGGCGTGCGACCGGCTTGCAGCTCCGGCCCGTGCAGCCTGGCGGTGAGCAGGTCCAGTCC
This sequence comes from uncultured Solirubrobacterales bacterium, assembly GCA_963803475.1. GTDB lineage: Bacteria > Actinomycetota > Thermoleophilia > Solirubrobacterales > Solirubrobacteraceae > Palsa-465. The sequence continues at coordinate 186,554 of CAWDMR010000011.1, read as the reverse complement.
GACGGTCAGCTTGACGGCGGCGTTGCCCGCCGCCGGGTCGCGCGAGCCCTTGCCGGCCCAGACGGCGGCCAGCGCCTCGGGCAGGCCGACGGTCGAGCTGTCCAGGGCCACGACCGCCGTGGAGCGGCGCAGCAGCGGGATGGCCACCGGCCCGGCGGCCAGGAGTTGCTGCACGGCGGCCTGGAGCACGCCGCGCGGCAACTCGGCGGCCCGCGGGGTGAACCGCCCCTGGCGCTCTGGCGACGGACCGCGATGCCCGCCGCGGCGGCGGCCCGGGCCAATTGCTCGAGGCTGGCGCCGGGGTCGTCCAGCAGGCCGAAGACGAGCATCTGGACGAAGCCGGAGCCGGTGAACTTGCGATGACGTCGGAGGAAGCCGGTGGCTCGGGCCAGTTCGTCGGCGGTGTCGGTGAGGACGGTTTGCAGGCGCGGGCGACGTGGGATATGGTGAGCATGGGGGGAGCCCTTCGGTGACCGTGGCGGTTTGGCAACGGTCATGGTCCTGAAGTGGTTCCCCCTCGTCATTACTGCGCATCCGTCCACGAAATCCCCCTTAACCTGGCGCGTATGTGCCCACGTCCTCGTGGGCATGCCATCCGGGACCGGCACGCCCAGGGTCTCGACAGAGCATCGTGTTGATAATCAGGCCAGGAGGACCATGATCGAGGCCAACTGCCAGAAGGCCAGGTAGTCGCGGGCGGTCTTTCTCGTAGCGGGTCGCCACCCGGCGGCAGTGCTTGACCTCGTTCAGGGGCCGCTCGGCCAGGTTCCGCTCCTTATATAAATGCCCGCCGTAGTCGCGCGCGGCTCCTTGCGATCCGAGGCGGCGGGATCACTGCCTCCGCCCCGCCCGCCTCGATGACCCGCACCAACCCCGAGCTGTCATAACCCTTGTCGGCGATCACATGCTGAGACTTCAGGCCCGAGACCAACGCCCCGCGCCTGCGTCACGTCGGCGAACCTGGATTTCCCCACGAATGGCGAGCCCACTCTGAAAAGAGCGTAAGGGGCTTGAAAGAAGCTAACTCGCCCGTTTCCTCCCCGGCCTCCCCGGGATGGACACGAACCACTTCTCCAGCGCGGGCAGGCGTGTGACCTCCGCCTCCAACGCCGCCATCTCCTCCCGGCTCAGCCGCACCCCCGTGCGGTACTCCGCCTCGACCAGCACGACCTCGGGATGGCTGCCCCGCCAGGTCATCGTCTCGGCGTACCCCAGCACCGCCTCGACCGAGTCCAGCAGCGCCCCGTTCCAGTGCAGCTCCAGGATGCCCCAGCACCGCTCGATCGGGTTGTACTTGCTGTGGTACGGCGGGTAGTACGCCAGCTCGATGTCCAGGCGGGTGTCCCGGGCGAACTCGACCATCCGCTTGAGGAACTGCGTCCGGCGGCTGTGGCTCTCCGGCCCGTTGTCCAGGTTCAGCACCAGCTTCGTGACGTCGGGGAACCGCTCCCGGTTGAACTCCCACCAGTCCCCCAGCCGGTCCACGATGAAGTCGCTGGTGACCTTCGAGCGGGTCATGTACAGCGTCAGGTCGTCGTACTCCGGCAGGAGGATGCCGAAGGGGGTCAGCGTCGCCTCGGGCTTGAAGTCGTGGTCCGCCGCCTTCGTCCTTGTGCGGCTCTTGCCCCGCCGGGAGAACGGCCCGACGTTGACCGCGGCCTTGGCGTCGAGCGAGAGCCTCAGCGCGTCGGGGGCCGCGTCGGCCTGCGGGTTGACCGTGCTCAGTTGCTCGAAGATGGCGTCGGTCTGCGGGACTCTTTTTGGGGGCGGCACTTGGCCACCTTGGTGAGCCGGTAGCCCAGCAGGTTGAGCTTGGTGTTGATCGTCTGCTGGGTGGGCAGCTCCGCGTCGGTGTAGCCCTTCCTGGCGATCAGGCGGCTTCGGACCTCGGCGGCACTGATGCGGATGAAGAGCCGGTCGGTCTGGAACCTCGGGTCCGCCTGGCACTGGCCGTCGACGATGTCCCGGATGTCGTCCAGGAGCCGGGGCAAGTGCGCCTCGGCGGGCTTGCGGCGGCGTGCGGAGAAGGCGTCGACGCAGGTCATGCCGGAGCGGAGCTCGTGCGTGCCCTTGCGGATCGTGTCCCGGCACCAGCCGAGGTGCGCTCGGCCCAGCGTTGCCCGCCCCGGCCCATCGCCCGGACCGCCTGGGCCATGAACAACCGCCTCGAGCTCCCCCTGAGGGCGTTGGCCGCATCGATCAGGACGGGGACCATCTCGGGTTCGGGTCGCATCGCCGTAAACTCCTGGGCCTCCGGGTGTAGAGGCCACAGGATACGGGAGGATTATCTTCTTTCAAACCCCTAAGCTCAACGTGAGGAGGTCACCGATGGCGAGGCAGAGGCGAACGTTCACCCGCGAGTTCAAGGTCGAGGCCGTCCGGCGCATCACCGAGCAGGGCAGGAGCCTGGCCGAGGTCTCCCGCGACCTCGACCTCAGCGAGAGCATGCCCCGGAGTTGGAAGCAGGCCCTGGCCGCCGACGGCGAGCAGGCCTTCCCCGGCAAGGGCCACCTCCCGGCCGTCGACGAGGAGCTGCGCCGGCTCCGCGCCGAGAACCAGCGGCTCCGCATGGAGCGCGAGATTTCAAAAAAAGCGACGGCCTTCTTCGCCAGGGAGTCGTCGTGAGGTACCGATTCGTCGAAGGCCACCGCGAGGCGCGGCCGGCCCGGCTGATGTGCAGGTGCTCGGCGTCTCGCCCGGCGGCTATTACGGCCGGCGCCGGCGGCCGCCGGGCCCGCGACAGGAGCGGCGCGAGGCCCTGGCGCCGCCATCAAGGCCGTCCACGCCGGTCCAAGGCCCGCCACGGCAGCCCGCGGGTCCACGCCGAGCTGGTGGCGCAGGGCCAGCCCTGCAGCGTCAACACGGTGGCCAGGCTGATGCGCCGGCACGGGGTGGCGGCCAGGTCCAGGCGGAAGTCCGCTGCACCACCGACTCGAACCACGGCCACCCGATGGCCGAGAACCTCGTGGACCGGCAGTTCGAGCCGGCGGCGGCGAACCGCGCCTGGACGGCCGACATCACCTACATCCCGACCCGCGAGGGTTGGCTGTACCTGGCCGCGGTGGAGGACCTGTACTCCCGCAGGATCGTCGGCTGGTCGATGGGCGAGCGGATCGACAGCCGGCTGGTCGTCGACGCCCTGGAGATGGCCGTGGCGCGGCGGCCGCCGGGCGAGGGCCTGGTGGCCCACTAGGACCGGGGCAGCCAGTACGCCAGCGAGCACTACCGGCGGCTGCTGGCGGCCCACGGGATCACCTGCAGCATGAGCCGCAAGGGCAACTGCTGGGACAACGCGCCGATGGAGTCGTTCTTCGCGAGCCTGAAGAAGGAGCTGGTCCACGGCGCGGACTTCGCCACGAGGGAGCGGGCACGGGCCGAGATCTTCGAGTACATCGAGGTGTTCTACAACCGGGTCCGACGTCATTCGGCGTTGGGCTACCTGTCCCCGGATGAGTACGAGCGAGCCGGTAGCCTTTAACCCCGCGCTCACCATTCGTGGGGAAGTCCAACCCGACCGGCGGTGGCGATCAACCGGACCGGGTTGCCCAGGGCGTCGACGGCGACATGGACCTTGGTGCTCAGCCCCCCGCGCGAGCGGCCGATCGCCTGGTCGCCCCTTCTCCCTCGGCCCCCGCCGAGTGTTGGTGGGCTCGGATGATGGCCGAGTCGATCAGCAAGTGCTCCAGGTCGGCATCACCGCCGAGAGCCTCCATGACGCGGGCCCAGACGCCCGACTTGGCCCAGCGGTTGAACCGTTGGAAGGTGTTGTTCCAGTCGCCGAACCGCCCGGGAGGTCGCCAGCCGGCGCCGGTGCGGGCGATCCAGAGCACGGCATCGACGAAGACTCGGTTGTCCTTGGCCGTCGCCCCGGGGTCGCCGGGCTTACCGGGCAGCAGGTGTTCGATGCGGACCCACGGCTCATCGGTCATCTCGAAGCGGCGTGCCATGAGAACCTCCGTGGTAGCGGATACTTCCCTGTCCTACCCGGATTGCCCCTTTATGACAAGGTGATTGTCAACACTACGACGGGCCGGCAAAAAGCCGGCGAGCGAACGCCCGCCGGATATCACCCGCTCGTTGCGGCCTCCCCGGTGTCCCGGCAGCGGAATTGGTCCGGACCGCCGACCTGGGGTCCTGAGGGGCCTTTGAGTGCCGCCCGGGCCCCTCAAGGGCCGCGAGAGGCCGCGATTCGGCCTCACAGGGCCGCCCGCTAGGCCGCCACTCGGTGGATATCCAGGCCCAACGCCCGCAAGAACGTCCGATAGGCCACCGACGCCCGACCGCGGACCCGCAACGACGCCAGCCGCATCTGGTACTTCAGCCGCGACATCGTCCCCCCGATCCCCGATCGCCACCGATAACGATCTCGGAACGCCTCCGTCCTGTCCCCCAACCGCCGCGCGCGATGGCGGACCCGGTCCCGCGTGTACTGGAAGCGTCGCTCCTCGCGGCCCACCGCCGCGGCCGGGCACGCCGCGCAGCGGACAGGCGGCGCACGCCGCCTCGTCGAACACCGCCTGGATCCGCCCCTCACCCTCGCTGGTCGACAGGGGCGGCTGGCCGCCCGGGCAGCGGGTCACGTGCCCTCGGGCGTCGAGGGCGAAGTCCTCCAGCGTGAGCTTTCCCTGCTTGCTCCCCTTCGCCGGCATCGCCGGCGCGACCACCTCGACGCCGTGCGTGGCCGCCTCCTTCACGTCCTCCTCCGAGCCGTAGTGCGAGTCACCGAGCACCTCCCGGCGCTTGATGCCCCGCGCCTCGGTGTCGGCCAGGGCCGGCTCCAGGGCGGCGCCGTCGTGGACGTTCATCGGCCCGGCGGACACGTGTGTAATCGGGTCCGGCTTGGCGGGCGGGGACGCCTCGGCGCCCGCGTGATCGGCCGGGTCGGGGCTGTAGGTCTCCATGATTTGGACCAGGTAGCCCACGCCTCGGTGTTTGTTGTAGGTCGCGTCCGGCTCGGCCGGGTTGAGGACCACGTCGCAGGTCATCTCGTCCGGCTCCTTGACGCGGACACGCGGGCCGACCTCGGGGTCGGCGACGACCTCGCGCTGTTCGGCGAGCACCCGGGCCGGGATTCGATGGCTTTCCAGCTCGGCCGCGGCCGGGTCCCGGAACTGCGTGACCAGCACGAGCAGATCGGCGGCGGCCTCGGGCAGGCGCCGCTTCGATTCGCTCGGCTTGGTGCGGGCGAAACAGCCGTCGCCCTCGCGGTCGAGGTACTTGCGGACGGCCTCGGGGTCGACCCGCGAGTGCAAGGCCGGGCGGAGCCGGCGGGGTTCGCGGAGGAACTTGCTGATCGCCTCGACGACGATGCCCAGGCGCGTCAGCCCGCGCATCGCCGGGCGGACGGCGGTGGAGTCGAGCCGCTGCTTGGTCGTGTCGACGTCGATCGCCTTGATGAGCCGGTCGGTGAGCGAGCGGAAGAGGACCTGGTCGAGGGCGGCCTCGACCAGGAGCCGGCGGTAGTTCCGCAGCGCCCGCTCGCGGAGGTAGGCGTCGGACTCGGCGCGGATGTCCAGGGCGTACTGCCAGGCGAGGTTGAGGGCGACCGCCTCGACGGTCTCGGCGTCGGTGGTGTCGTGGAGTTGCTGGAGGATCAGGGCGCCGACGACGGCGTGGAGGTCCTTGGTCGGCGTCCCAGCGCGCGGGAGGAGTGGGCGGCCAGCTCGGCGACCGGGGGGTGGTTGAGGAGGTGCTCGCGGAAGACGGCGGCCCAGGAGCGGTCGAGGAGCCTACGGCGTTTCTCGCCGAGGTGGGCCCAGGGGTCGAACAGGTCGCCGGTCTGGTGGTCGCGAATGGTGAGCATGCTACGAGCATGGCGCCCGCGACGGACTCCGCCAAACTTTCTGCCGGCCCGTCAACACTACCTAAATAGCTCCCAGCAAACCGGAAAGTGCCTTGGAGCGTAGAAATGGGCGGAGCCTCTCGCCCCGCACTACCCCGGCACACCCATGACGCGCAGCATCGACCTTGACCCCCGAGCAGCGGACCGCCTTGCTCGACCGCTACCGCAAGGACCCCGACCCCGATGTCCGCTTCCGCTCCCATATCCTCCTGCTCCTGGACGACGGCCACACCTGGGTGACCGTCGCCTCGCTGCTGTTCTGCAGCAGCCGGACCATCGACCGCTGGGTCAAGCGGTTCCACGCCGAGGGCGTCGAGGCCGTGGCCGGGCACAAGCCCGGCCGACCCTTTCGCCTCGCCGCCGACTGGGTCAAGGTCGCCGTCGAGTGGGTCACCACCAAGGCGCCGCGCGACTTCGGCTTCCTCCGCAGCCGCTGGTGCTGCGAGACGGTGGCCCTCCTGATGCTCACGACCCACCACGTCGAGGTCGGCCGCGAGACCGTCCGCCGCTGGCTGCACGAAGGCGGCCTGGTCTACCGCCGCCCGCGCCCGTGGTCGGCCCGAAGGACCCCGACCGCCAGGCCAAGCTCGACGCCCTGCGGCCCTGCTCGCCGGGCTGCCCGCCGACGAGACGGCCGTCTTCCAGGACGAGGTGGACATCAACACCAACCCCAAGATCGGCTCGATGTGGATGGTCAAGGGGCAGCAGGCCACCGTCGAGACGCCCGGCAACAACGAGAAGCGATACCTCTCCGGGTCGATCCACTGGCGGACCGGCCAGGTGTTCGTCACCGAGGGGGCGCCGAAGCAGGGTCGGGACACGCCGCTGTTCCTGGCCCACCTGGACGAGTTGCGGTCCCGGCTCCGCCGCTACCGCAAGATCCACGTCATCTGCGACAGCGCGAAGTGCCACACCAGCGAGGCGGTGGCGGTGTACCTGTGGGAGCACCGCGAGCGGATCGAGCTGCACTTGCTGCCGAAGTACAGCCCGGACTGCAACCCGATCGAGCGGGTGTGGTGGAACCTTCATGACCAGATCACTCGCAATCACCGGTGCCAGTCGATGCAGGAGCTGCTGGACCTCACGTTCGCGTGGCTGGGGGGTCGGAATCCCTTCAGGGTCGAGGACGAGGTCTACCGGATCGCCGCGTGATCCACTTTCCCTGTTGCTGGGAGCTATTTAGTTCTACAGCCGCAGGAATTTCTTGCCTCGGTCGCACGGCCGGATAAGCTGACCCCACGACTTTGAAGGACCGGCCGGTCCGTCGCCGAACGATCACCCAGTCGGGAGGACACCTCCATGACACCGGATGACGTGCGCGCCGCGGCCGAGCAGCTGGTCCAGTTCCACGAGCGGTTCGCCCCGCTCTTCGGCAAGGATCAGGCGCAGGACCACGCCTACGACTACATCAAGGGGCTCATGGTCTGCCCCGAGCGCAAGAGCATCGAGCCGATCGCCCTGCTGGTCGGGCACGGCGACGTCTCGGGCCTGCAGAAGTTCGTCGGGGCCGCCCCCTGGGCCTACGATGACGTGATGGCCGAGGCGCAGGCGCTGTTCGCCGACGAGCTGGCCCCCTCGGCGGCCGGCTCGCCGGTCGGAGTGGTCGGGGTGATCGACGAGTCGGCGTTCGCCAAGAAGGGGGCGCACTCCGCCGGGGTGGCGCGGCAACACAACGGCCGGCTCGGCAAGGAGGACAACTGCCAGGTCGGCGTCTTCCTGATCGGGGTGGCCCCGGCGACGCGACGGCCCTGCTGGACCACCAGTTGTTCCTGCCCGAGTCGTGGTGCGCGGCGACTCCGGAGGCGAAGGGCCGCCGGGCCGAGGCCCACATCCCCGAGGGGCGTGTGCTTCCGCACCAAGCCCCGGATCGCGGCCGAGCTGGTCCGCGACGTCGCGGTGCTGGGCCAGGTCGGACTGGACTGGGTGGTCGCCGATGATGAATACGGCCGGGCGGGCCATTTCCTCGACGAGATGGAGCAACTGGAGCAGCGGTACGTCGTCGATGTGCCGGTGACGACGATGGTCTGGACGACCGACCCGTCGTCGTGCGTCCCGGCGTACTCGGGGCGGGGCCGCAAGCCGACCCTCCCGACCCGCGACGCGCTGCGTACGGTGGCCGAAGTGGCCGCCGGGTTACCCGCGTCTGACTGGAAAGCGATGCGGGTGCGCGAGGGTGCGCTTGGGGCCGCTGGTGTTCGAGTTCGCGGCGGTGCGGGTCTGGGGGGTCCGGCACGGCAAGCCCGGGCCGCCCTCCTGGTTGGTGATCCGCCGGTCGTTGGGGGACGAGCCGGACGTCAAGTACTGCGTCTCGAACGCCGACGACCAGACCCCGCTGTCGACGCTGGCGTTGGTGGCCTGCACCCGGTCCCGGGTGGAGGAATTCTTCGAGGACGGCAAGAGCTACCTCGGGATGAGCCAGTACGAGACGCGGTCGTGGGTCGGGTGGCACCACCACATGACGCTGGTCGGGCTGGCGCACCTGTTCGTGACGCTGGCGCGGAAGCGCCTCCAAAAAAAGTGCCGGAGCTGACGCTGGACCGGACGGTGCGGCTGCTGGAGGCGGCGTTCTCGGAGCCGGCGTTGAGGCTACCGCGGGCAACGGCGCTGGTGGACTACCACGTGCGGCGGAACGGGGTGGCCCGGAAGTCGCACGCCAAGACGTGGCGGGCCAAACACCGGGGCGTGAAATTCCTGCGGCTGTAGAACTAGGTCGTACTGACAATCAGGCCAGGAGAACGATGATCGAGGCTAACTGCCAGAATGCCAGATAGTTGCGAGCGGTCTTCTCGTACCGGGTCGCGATCCGGCGGCACTGCTTGACACGGTTGATGAACCGCTCGACCAGGTTCCGATCCTTATATACATGCTTGTCGTAGTCACGCTTCTCCTCCCGGTTTGACCGCGGCGGGATCACCGCCTCCGCCCCGCTGGCCTCGATCGCCTCCACCAACTCGCTGCTATCATAGCCCTTATCGGCGACCACATGCTCAGCACCGATCCCGGCCACCAATGCAGCCCCTTGAGTGACGTCGGCGACCTGGCCGCCGGTGAGGATCAGCCGCACCGGGTTGCCCAGCGGATCGACGGCGATGTGGACCTTGGTCCCGAAGCCGCCCCGCGACCGGCCCAATGCCTGATCCTCGTCTACCCCTTTTTTCGGCCCCCGCGGCGTGCTGGTGGGCCCGGATGACGGTCGAGTCGATCAGCAGGTTCTCCAGGTCGGCGTCGCCGCCCAGGGCCTCCATGACCCGGGCCAGGACGCCCGACTTGGCCCAGCGGTTGAACCGCTGGTAGGCGGTGTCGTACTTGCCGAACCGCTCGGGCAGGTCGGGCCAGGGGGCGCCGGTGCGGGCGATCCAGAGGATGGCGTCCATGAACAGGCGGTTGTCGCGTGCGGTGGCGCCGGGGTCGGACAGGCTTGCCGGGCAGGAGGTGCTCGATGCGGGCGTACTGTTCGTCGGTCAACTCGAAGCGTCGCATCGGTGCTCCCTCCCTGATGGTGCGAAAAGCTGCCCGATCCTACACAGCTTGCCCCATCAGGGCGAGGTGATTGTCAGCACGACCTAGAGTCTATCCGGAAAGCTAGGCGGCGGCCGGTCGCTTGTACATAAAGGGGACCCGCTGATGGGACTCCTCTGGCGCCAGCCGCCTCAGCATCTGGCCGATCGCGCTGACCCGCAACCACGCCTCGCTCGACTCCGGCCGCCACTCGTGGTCCTTGCTGTGCCGCCGGTTCCGCCCCCGCCATGCGAACGTCCGCTCCGACACCCACCGCCTCGGCAGCTTCACGAACCCCGTCCATCCCGCAGGCCGCTCCACCACCGCCACGCGGAAACGGGCCCGCACCCGCCCCAGCCAGGCGGTCAACTCATGGTTGCGGTACTTCCCATCGCCCCAGATGGTCTCCAGGAGGGGGAACCGGTGGCGGTCCAGTTGCCCCAGCAACCGCGGGGCGGTCGCCCCGTCGTCGGCCGAGGCCGCCGTCACCACCACGGCCATCAGCAGCCCCGGCGAGTCGACCACCATGTGCCGCTCCCGCCCGTCGATCTTCTTGTTCCCGTCGTAGCCCCGCTCCCCGCCGACCTCGGTGCCCTTGACCGTCTGGCTGTCGATGTAGCCGACCCGCGGCGTGGGGTCGCGCCCCTCGGCCACGCGGACTTTCTTCCGCAGGGCGTCGACGATCCGCTCCCATCGGCGGTCCGCCCGCGGTCGGTGAGTTGGGAAGTGTGTGCAACTCCCCATGCTACCGGCCGAGGCGGACCCGCGAAAATCGGTATCAGTCGAGCTTAGCGGGAATTTTTATGTTGCCAAAATAAGCTGACTACGAGTATCGTTGCATGGTATGTTGACACGGAGTTCTGTTCTGACACCCCGCTCACACAACCCGAATCCCCCATTCTTCTCCTCTTCGAGCACTGATCCTGGCCCAGGACTTGCATGTTTTCTATTTTCATCGCCCAGGGGTCAGATCACGTCCTAAGTTGTTGTTATGGAGTCCCGCTCCGGCCTCGCCCCCCTCGCACATAGAGACATTGCCATGACCCAAGACGCCAACGGACCTCACTTCGGGTGCGGGCACTCCGGAGATGAATCGCTGTGCCGTTCGGCAGACCCGTTGCGTCGGGTGGTTCATGTGCTCTTGGCCCTCTATCTCACCCCCGCGGTGCTGTCCGTCTTGGTCGTGGGCGGACTGGCGTGCATACTCTGCGGCGTCGGGCGAATGATCTGCGGTGCGGATAGACGGCGTCGCCTCTCGAGATCCGATCGTCGTCGCGCCCCGTCTCAATTCGGAGGCGCTTACCAACCTTCGCGACGGGGAGTCCTCCCGGCCTTGCAACCCGCTACCGGGAGCGAGCGGGATCGGACCGGTCCCCATGTTCACAAGGGGGGCCCGGTCGCGTGGAACGGCCCGCAGGTACGTCGGCTGCGCCCCTGACGCGAGAGTTCAGATTACTCCCGCCTGGCGCCCGCGCCCTCTCGCTTCGCCGCGGGAGTCGACGACGCGGCCTGTGGTCCGGGGATGCGCCCCTCGATCTGGGGCAGAAGGGTCGCCAGGAACTGCTCGGTCGGATTCTTCTCGTCCCGGCGCTCGTGCTCGACCACGCGGGCGCTGGACCTGGACCTTGAACATGCTCGGACTGACCCGGAAGAGCTTCCAGCTCTCGATCGCCGACGGGGACCACCGGCCGTTGTGGCGGAACGAGTAATAGACCTCCTCGCGCACGGTCTTGGCCCTGCGTTTGGCGAAGACCTCCGAACGGAAGTTGGCCGGGCCGTGCCCGGTCTCGATCGTGGGTAACGACGGCGGATTCGGCCGTCACGAAGCCGGCCGACGGGCATGCAGACCTCGGGGACGTGGACCGAACGTGGCTCGGCGCGGCCGAACGTGACCATCACCGTCAACTTCGGCCCCCGTCTGCTTGTTGACATAATCCCTGCACGATATGGTCGGTCGACCCGATCATCTTCACGATCTCGGGGTCGAGGGTGGCGTCCTTCCCCTCCTCGGCGTGCCAGTCCCCCAGGGTGTAGCGGCAGGCTCTTCAGGGGGAACGGCGTGACCTCGACCGTCTTCAGCGTGGACTTGAACCGCTGGTCCTGCCATTCGCGGACCGCGACGGCCCCGCCGAGCAGGCGCAGGACAGGACCATCCAGACCCAGGGGACCGCGACGGCCGCGGGCCGGTCGGGGCGGGGTGCCGGCTCGGGTGGGAAGATCGCCGCGCACCGGTGGTGCTCATGGGGATGCTCGCGTGGGGGCGAACGTCGCGAGTCCCGGAGTCGATCCGGGCGATCGCGCCAGTCGGGGATTGCGAGGCGAACGGATGCTTCGGCGGGAGGTCGGGCGCCGGTCAGTAGGCCCCGCGGCCCCGCAGGACCGCGCCGACCGTCTTGCAGAGGATTTGCAGGTCCAGGGCCAGCGACCACCGCTCGACGTAGTCGAGGTCCAGCCGCATCATCCCCTGGCAATCCGTCTCGCTCCGGCCGCCGACCTGCCAGGCGCCGGTCAGGCCCGGCAGGACGGTCAGCCGCAGGGCGAAGCCCGTCCGGCTCGACCTGCTCCAGCCGCTCGCAGTCGCGCATCTGGAGCGGGCGCGGGCCGACCAGGCTCATCTCGCCGCGCAGGACGTTGAGCAGCTGCGGCAGTTCGTCCAGGCTCGAGCGTCGCAGCACCCGGCCCAGCGGCGTGACCCGGGGGTCGCGGCGGATCTTGAAGAGCACGCCGCAGGACGACTCGTTGAGCGCCTCCAGCTCGCCGATCCGGCGCTCGGCGTCGGCCGTCATGGTGCGGAACTTCAGGAACCAGAACACCTTGCCGCCCAGCCCCATGCGGCGCTGGCGGAAGAAGACGGGGCCGGGCGAGTCGAGCCGGATCAGCAGGGCGATCACCAGCATCAGCGGGCTGAGCAGGATCAGGCCGAGCAACGGCGCCGGTCACGTCGATCACCCGCTTGGCCAGCGACCGGGCGCCGGGCGACATCGCCAGGGGTCCGAGCACCGCGCCCGGGCGAGGAGCGTGCCCCCTCCTCGAGATCAGCCGGCACGTCGGGATCGGCCGCGAGCACCGGCACGGAGGCGGCCGGCATACGGAGGACGGGGCCTTCCCGGACCATCTCGGGCGAGTCGAGCGATGCCGGCGACATCGACGTCGAGGTGATCATCGTGGTGTCTTCTCCGTTCCGTTCCGAGTGATGTCCTGGCTGTACGGTTCTCGAGCGATCCGATCGGCTGCTTATCGCGCTCGCTCTACAGGGCTTCGATTGACTCCGATCCTCGGGGGTTCGCCTAATAATGCCCGCCCGCCGGCGGACTCTTGGGTGGTAAGCATAAGCTTCGTTTACTATCGATGTCAAGCGTGCTTGCTCGACCGTGGCCTCATGAACGTTGTCTGCGGGGATGATCCTGTTTCATTTCGGAAACATCCTCACCCATCCCCAGGTTCGCAAGCTACCGATGGTTGCCGAAAGCCGAGGTCGGCGTCGCGAAGGACTGCGGAATCGGGGAGGGCGACGTCCGTCCCTCCGTCGGGTATGGCGGCCGCCCCCGGCGGCCGCAGCGATTCAGGATGGGAAACACCCGGGGACGATCGACACCTATCATTTGCGTCAGGGGCCATGGTCGCCCCCGGGGACGGTTTGTCAAGTGCTTATCGGGCCTATTTGTTGTCGATCGGTCCGGCGCGCGTGCCCGCGCGGCGCATGGGCCGCGGTCGACGGCCGCTCGGACGGCGTCTCGGCTGGGTCATGCGGCCGGGAGGGACCGCGGCGGGCTGTCTCCTCTCCGCCTGGAGCGCCGACTCGCGACGGGTCCGGACCCATTCCGTCGGTTTCGACCCCGTCGCGACGAGCATTTTCCATGCCACGTATCCCGGCAGGAAGGCGAGGCAGGAGAGATAGCGGGGCGGCAGGCCCATGACGAACACGGGGCTGACGGCATAGCCGACGAACGACAGCGCCATCAGGACATGGACGGGCAGGAGCCATCGCGAGACGGGGGCGAGCCGTCGGGTCGAGCCAGGGCGCGGCGTGGACCGTGGCCGCCGCGACCAGGGCGAGCAGGAGCGTCACGAGGGGGGGAAGACGAGCTCGACGAGGTAGGCGACCTTGCGGGCCGGCCCGATCCGGGGCGACCGCAGCAGGGGCCCGAGGAACTGGTCCGCGGAGGGACCTCCGGCCCGCCTCCCAGCGCCGCCGCTGCGACGCGGCGGCCGCCCCCGAGCGGCTGACCATCTCGGCCAGGACGCGGGTCTCGGGCAGGAAGTGGACCGTCTCGCCGGCCAGGCGGAGCTTCCAGGAGAATTCCAGGTCCTCGGTCAGCCCGTACGCCCTCCAGGGCTGCCGCGCCAGCCCCCGGCTCGCGAAGCACATCCCGTTGCCCTTCAGGCCGACGCCCAGGCCCATCCGGTCCTGCCCCAGCAGCCAGACGCCGTTGAACAGGCTGAAGGCATAGGTCAGGAGCCGGGTCCGCCACGAGGCGTCGGGGTTGCTCACCGTGTAATAGCACTGGACCCAGTCGGCCCCGCCGGCGATCGCCCCGGCGAAGGCGGCCAGGATGCCCGGGTCGACGACCGTGTCGGCGTCGATCACGACGGCCGCGTCGAAGCCGGCCCCGGGCGGCAGGTCGGGGAGGTCGGTCGAAGAAGTATTCGCAGGGCGTGGCCCTTGCTCCGCCGCGACGGGTCGGTCCGCTCGACCACCGTCGGCCCCGGCGTCGCGGGCGGCGCGCGGCCGTGCCGTCGGTGCAGTTGTCCGCGATCACGAAGACCTCGAAGCAGCGCCGGGTCGTAGGCGACGCCCCGGCAGCTCGCGACCGTCGCGGCGATGTTCGCCTCCTCGTCATGGGCGGGGATCACGAACAGGAACCGCGGGGGGGTCGTCGAGGGGGGAGTCACGGGCCGCCCGGGGGGCCGTCCTAGCGAGGGCGAAGGCCGTGACCGCGGAGAGATAGAGGAAGAACGGGATGAGCAGCATGCTGACGCAACATAGATCGTTGCGATGATGAGCCACATTTCACCAGGGACCCTCGCGGGACGGTTCCCCGGCCCGCGGCGGGGCGGTCCCCGCGACGGGCGAGGCGGCCCCACCACTCTAGCGGCAGTCGCGCCGGGCTGCCAAGGGGCCGGGGCGGCGCGGTTCCCCGATGCCACGGCGGGACGGCCCCGCCCGCCGCGCGGCGGGGTCGCCGGCGGCGTCCGCCCCGGGGCGAGTTGATTCCCGGAACCCGCGGATCGGTGGGCAGCCCGGGCCAAGGCCGACCATCCCGCGAGGGAGCGGCCCCGGGCCCGCCGCCCGGACCTCGACGCGGGGCCGGGCGCCGTCGGCGGCGGGTCCGGCGAATCGGCTTGTTTTCCGTCAAGGAAATGCATCATCCTGTGGCTTAACACCAATCCCATCATGATGATGGCATGAATATGGACGGGATGCCGAGGCCGGGCGAGGAACCCCGACGGGGAGAGCCTCAAGGTGCTAGCACGCGATCGCACCGCCATCACCGCGTGAACAAGCGGGCCGCGATCGCCCTGGTCGCCCTGGTCGCGATCGCCGGGGCCGGCGCCGGCGGGCCTGTGGGTCCTGCCAGCAGCGCCGCGTCGGCCGGTATCGTCGTCGGACCAGGCGCGCCGGCTCGACGAGAAGGGCCAGTCACGACCTCGCCGTCCAGCACCTGAGCCGCTACCTCGAGGACAACCCCGACGACCTCGCCGCGATCGAGCTGCGGGCCACCATCCTGGCGGGTCGCCCAGGGCCTCGACCAGATCGGGCGGCGAGCGATCCAGCTCGCCCAGGTGCTGCGGATCGCCCCCAAGGGGGCAAGGACGACCCCGACCGCCTGGCGATGCGCCGCAAGCTGGCCGAGCTCTACATCCCCGAGTCCGACACCATCCGCTTCAGCCCGCCCTACCGCACCGACCCCGGAGCATGAGTGACCAGCGGGTTCAAGTACCACACGCCGCCGACACGGCCGAGCAGCTGATCAAGGAGCTGGAGAAGAAGGGCGCCGACGACGCCGATGTGCACCTCCTGCTGGGCATGGCCAACGAGGGCTGATCGGCCGGCGACAAGACGATCGACAAGGCGACGCAGAATACCAGGCGGTGCTCGACCGACGGCCCGGCGACGTGGTCGCCTCCGAGCGGCTGGCCCGGCTCTACCACGAACGCCAAGGCCAGCCCGAGCGGGCCCAGGAGATCATGGACGACCTGCTCACGCGACCTCAAGGGCGGGCGGGACGACGTCGCGGTCCGCCGCCTCCGCTATCGACTTCTTCACCAGGCGACGTCCTCCCCGCTACGACCTGGCCGCCGCCGAGCTGAAGGTCGCCACCGAGCTGGCGCCGAAGAACGACACGATCCGGATCATGATGGCCGAGCATCGCGCTGAAGCTGGGCGACACGGCCGAGGCGCCCCGCCAGCTCGACGCCCTCCCGCCGCCGGTCGCGACGGCCGATCGCCCGGGTCCTCCGGGGCCACATCGACTTCGCCGAGAACCGCCCCGAGACGGCCATCGAGAGCTGGCGGCAGGGCCTGATGGCCACCGGCGGGACCGACCCCGACCTCACCTTCCAGCTCGCCTACGCCCTGCTCCAGATGGAGCGGATCGCCGACGCCCGGCCCCTGATCGACCAGTACCGCCGGCTCAAGGGCGACCCGAAGGAGCCGACCGTCCTGTTCCTGGAGGCGATCCTCGACGAGCACACCGGCCACACGGGAGGCGATCCGCGCGCTGGAGGAGATCCGCACTGCCGGTCCCCGACGCGCTCCACGAGCGGCTCTACCTGGGGCTGGGCCGCTGCCACGTCGGCTCTCGGCAACGACCGCCCTGGCGATCGACCATTTCCGACGCGCCGGCGAGGCCGCCCCCAAGTCGCCCGAGCCGCACAAGGCGATCGCCGCGCTGCTCGCGAGCCAGGGGGACCTCGACGAGGCCGTCGCCGAGATCCGGCGCGCCCGGAAGGACGCCGACACCCCTCGCTGCGGGTCGCGATGGCCATCGCTTCCTGTTCCAGCAGCAGCTCCGGCTCCCGGCGGAGAAGCGGTCGTGGGCGCCTTCGACTCGGCCCTCGACGGCCGCCGAGGCGCTCCCCCGGGAACCACATGGTGGCCATGTTCCGGGCGCGACGGCTCGCCGATGAACGGCAAGGTCGAGGAGGCGCATCGAGCTGCTGGCGAAGGCGGCCCGCGGCGGACCCGCAGAAGTCCGCCCTCTGGGTGGCGTGGTCCGACATCCTGGCCTACGCCGGGCGGGTCGCCGAGGCGCAGGAGGTGCTCGCGAGGGCCTCCCGGCCCGACCACGCCGGCGACCTCGCCATCCTCCGGATCGCGCGGGCGCGGCTCCTGCTGTCGCTGGGCCACGGCCGGCAGGCGCGCGACCTGCTGCGCTGGGCGCGAGCGCAGACATCGAACGCGCCTCCCCCTGTCCGACCGCCCGATGGTCTGGAAGGCCCTGGGGCGAGCTCGACTCCGCCCAGGGCGACCAGGCCGGGCGCGGCGGACTACATCGAGTGGCAGCGGCTGCTCCCGGACGACCCCCGGCCGCGGATCGCCCTGCTCCAGGCCGCCCTAGTGGGAGGGCGACGAGACGGCGATCCACGCGGCCGTCGAGTCGCTCCGCGAGCTCGGCGGGGCGAGCGAGGTCGCCTGGCCCCTGTGCACGGGCCACCGAGCTGATGCTGGCGGTGGACCGGCAGGGCAGGGCCGGCGGCGGCCGACGCGCGG
This sequence comes from uncultured Solirubrobacterales bacterium, assembly GCA_963803475.1. GTDB lineage: Bacteria > Actinomycetota > Thermoleophilia > Solirubrobacterales > Solirubrobacteraceae > Palsa-465. The sequence continues at coordinate 169,500 of CAWDMR010000011.1, read as the reverse complement.
CTCGGGAGGCCGAGGGGCTGCTCAACAAGTGCTCAAGAAGAACAGCCCGCCCAGAAGTTGCCCGGCGCACCTGCTGGTGCGGGGCAAGATCCGGGAGCATGCTGAAGCGCCCCGACGAGGCGATCGCCGACTACCAGCGACGCCTGGGACGACGGCAAGGGCCTGCCCGGCGCCTGTCCCCTGCTGATCACCGCGATGATCCAGCGGAAGGACTACGAACGGCCTCGAGAAGCTGCAGCGCGCGAACCCGGCCGTCCTCCGTGAGCCGCCTCCCCGCCGAGACTCGCCCTGCTGCCCGGCGACCGCGACCATGCCGCCGCCTCATCCAGAAGCGGCGCCGGCCCAGCCCGGGCCAGGCCGACGCGGGGATCTGGCAGGCCAACATGCTCAACCTCCTCGGCAAGCGCGAGGACGCCGAGGCGGAGCTCCGCACCCTGGCCGAGCAGCAGCCCGAGCAGCTCGACCCCTGGCTCAACCTGCTCCAGTATCAGGTCGCCCCCGGCCAGCACCAAGCGAGGCCGCCGAGACGGTCCAGCAGATCAAGGACCGGGTCGCGACCGACCAGCCCGAGCTGCTCCAGGCCCGCTGCCCGGCGATCCTCGGCGACCGGGCCGCGGCCGACCGCGTCTTCGAGGACGCCTTCCGGAAGTACCCCGACGACGTCCCGGCCCGCGCTGCTCGCCGCCCGCTACTACGCCGAGACCGGGCGGCCGGAACAGGCCGATGGACTGCCTCCAGGCACGTCCTCAAGGCTCGACCCCTCGAACCGGCCGGCGGCGCGGCAGCTGGCCGAGATGCTTGATGGCGGGTCCCAACCCCGCCGCCTGGGAGCAGGCCTGGGCGGCCCTCGGCCCCGAGTCGCCCGACGAGCCCCCGAGGACCGGCTGATGCGGGCCGACGTCCTGGCCCGGCACCCCGAGCCGGCCCGCCGCGGCCAGGCGATCGAGCGTCCTGGACGACGCTCGGTCGCCGACCTGCCGGTCGGCATGCCCCCGCGACGACGGCGCGCGAGCTCCTGGTCCGTCTCCTGCTCCAGGCCGGCGACGCCCGACCGCGCCTGCCAGGTCGCCGCCGTCTCGGCGGCGGGGACCGACCCCGCCGCGATCGCCCTCTACGCCGAGGCCCTGATCCAGAACAAGGCCTGGGACGAGGCCGAGCGGCAGGTCGACCGGCTCCGCGAGATGGCCCAGGCCAACGGCCTGGCCGCCGGCGACGCCCGCGAGATCCGGCTCCGCGCCATCCTGATCTGGGGCCGGTCGCGACCGGAGGATGCCGCCGAGAGCCTCAGACGCGCCGCCGCGGCCCGCGGCCAGGGGCCCGAGGCCGAGGCGCTCGGCCGCGAGGCGTTCAACCTGATCATCCAGCAGGCGCCAAGGACGCGAAGGTCGCCGAGGACCTGGGCAGCCGCCTGGCCGGGCACAAGCCGGCCGCCTCCTGGATGGCGGCCAAGGCCCTGGCGATGCAGGAGGGCAGTACGCCGAGGCGATGCGACCTCTGCCGGGTCGCCGCCGACGCCGGGTCGCTGGCCGACGCCCTCGCGGCCTGCCAGGTCGCGATCGGGGTGGTCACCTCCGGGCACGAGGACGCCGAGTCGCTCCGGAAGGCCGAGGCCGTCCTCGATGCGGCGAGCCGGCACGCGCCGCCCCGCGGCCGACGACCTGCTCCTCATGCTGGCCATGATCCGCCGCTACCAGGGCCGCTACGAGGACGAGGTCCGACTCTACCGCGACATCCTCTCCCGCGAGCCGGGCAACATCGTCGTCCTGAATAACCTGGCCTGGGCCCTGTCCGAGGGGTTGAACCAGCCGTCGGAGGCCCTGGAGTACATCGACGAGATGATCCGGCGCATCGGCCGGTCCGCCCTCCCCGATTCGCTCGACACCCGCGGGGTGATCCTGACCCGCCTCGGCCGCACTCGACGAGGCGATCAAGGATCTGGAGGAAGCGGCCCGGCTCCGGCCCTCGCCCATCTTCTACGCCCACCTGGCCCGCGCCTACCTCAAGGCGGGCCAGGACGACCAGTTCCGCAAGACCCGCGACCTGGCGCGGCAGGCCGGCTTCACCCCCAAGGACGCCGACCCGTCGGAACGGGCCGAGATCGAGTCGCTATTGAAGCCCTGAGGCAACACCGTCCGAATCCAAGAGTGACGCTTCCGCGCCCGGGTGCGATCGACAGCCGCGGATTCTCGTGGTAAACTTGAGGAAATCTAACGAGGATGACGAGCCGCGAGGGAATCTCCCCCGAACACGAAAAAACCACCCGATGATGATCGTGGCCGATCCCCTCGGGACGTCGTTGGGCCACGGGCGGGCGACGTCGCCCGCCTCGTCGCAGGCCGTCGGTCGCCCGATCCGAGGGGTCAGTGCCGCCTCGGGGCGATCCCCGTCGCGACCGGGCCTTGCCCGCCGTCGCGGGCCTCGCCCGACGGCCCCACCGAATCTGCCGCCGACCGCCGCCTCCGCCCGGAGGTCGGCCGTCGCCAAGACGGGTCCGGAGCCGATGACCTCGGCAGGGTCGGCACGCCGTGGGGCCCCCGGGCCGATCCGACGATCGGGGGCGCCGAAGCATCGCGGTTCCTCCCGGCCTCGCCGCCGGGAGCGGATTGAAACATCGAGGACCGACCGCCCCCATGAAGATCATCGAGACTCGGCTGCCGGGCGTCGTCATCGTCGAGTCCAGGTCGTTCCGGGACGATCGGGGCTACTTCCTGGAGACCTGGCACCAGGCGAAGTACGAGGCGGCCGGCCTCCCCGCGAGGTTCGTCCAGGACAACCTCTCCTTCTCGCGGCCGGGCGTGCTGCGCGGCCTCCATTACCAGAACCCCTCGCCGCAAGGCAAGCTGGTCTGCGTGCTCCAGGGGGAGGCGTACGACGTGGCGGTCGACATCCGCCCCGACTCGCCGACGTTCGGCCGATGGGTCGGCGTCAACCTGGCGGGCCCGGGGGATCGCCAACTCTACGTCCCCGAGGGGTTCCCCCCAACCCCAAACCCCAAACCCCAAACCCCAAACCCCTTACCAATCAATTTCATCCTGTAAAACCACGTTACTAAAATTTTCGAACATTTAATTGTTCTAAACTGTTCCGCAAAGTCATAAAATTAATAACTCAAAATGCTCGCGCGCCAACCAAAGGAACTCCTCCCACTTCGAGCTGGGACGGAAACCAAAACGCGCCCGTTTTGGTCATTTTCATGCACGGCTGGCCAGACACCGTCCGACTTTGGGACGACACCATCGCCGACCTGGACAAAAGCAACGTCCTCATCGCCAACATCAGCTACCACGCCGACCAATAACTTTGGAATCAGCCTCGCCGAAGTGACGAACCGCTTCAAAAGAACAATCGACGTGATTGACGGCGGCCGGAATCTGAAGAAAGTGCTCGTCGGCCACGACTGGGGCGCTTACTTCTGTTTTCTATTGGATTTTCAGGCGCCTTCGTATATCAGCGAATTCGTTTGCATTGATTTGACGTTTTCTTTGGAAAGCGACCCGAAGACTTTGGCTTTTCTGATTTCCTGGCAAGCGCACTATGATTTTGGGCTGGCTTTCTGTGATCGATTATGCCGGCACTGAATCTCTTTTTTATGTTCGTGATTACGATTGTGTGCAATTTGATCGGCAAGCCGAGGAGTGTGTGGGCGATGAACCCGGCGAAGATGATGTTCCCGTACATTCGGACGCTTTCGGGAAATTTCGGCGGACTCAGGTGGATTATGAAGAACGCGTATAACTACGTACCCAGTTGCCCGACGACTTACATTTACGGGAAAAATAAGCCGGTGCAAATTCACAGTAAGGAGTATTTGAGGATTTTGGAAGCCAGACCGGGCAATAAGGTCGTGCCGACTGATGGCGCGCACTGGATTATGAAAAGTAATCGGGCGTTGGTCGTTTCGCACATAATGGACGCTGTGAGACGGCTAACCGTAAGGAAATAAATTGGAATTGATGTTTTTATTGGATAAGCTTTGCTGTTTTACGTGTATTAAGTATCAAAATGATTTAAATCGTAAAAATAATTTTTCCAGGGGTTTGGGGTTTGGGGTTTGGGGTTTGGGGTTTGGGGTTTGGGCGAGCTCGTCGAAGAGGTGGATCCGGCGCTCGCGGCCGCCGAGGTGGAGCGGGCGCCCGATAAGCGTGGCCGGCGCAAGCCGAAGACCGCGCTTGACCTGAAGCCGGACATGACGACCGATTCCCTTCAGCTGTTCCTGAAGGACATCGGCAAGGTGCGTCTGCTCACCGCTCAGGAGGAAGTGGATCTGGCCAAGCGGATCGAGCGCGGTGACCTGGACGCGAAGCAGAAAATGGTCGAGTCGAACCTCCGGCTGGTGGTGTCGATCGCCAAGAACTACCGCAACCAGGGTTTGCCGTTCCTCGATCTGATCCAGGAGGGCACGCTCGGTCTGGTGCGCGCCGCCGAGAAGTTCGACTACCGCAAGGGGTTCAAGTTCTCGACCTACGCCACCTGGTGGATCCGGCAGGCGATCGCCCGGGCCCTGGCCGACAAGGCGCGGACGATCCGGATCCCGGTCCACGTCGTGGAGAAGCTCAACAAGATCGGGCGGGCCGAGCGCAAGCTGGTGACCGAGCTGGGCCGCGAGCCGACCGCCGAGGAGATCGCCGAGGTGACCGGGATCGAGCCCGAGGAGGTCGAGTCGATCAAGCGGTCGGCGCAGGCGCCGGTGTCGCTGGAGAAGCCGGTCGGCGATGAGGAGGAGTCCGAGTTCGGGCAGTTCATCGCCGACGAGCGCGCCGAGTCGCCGTACGAGCGTGCGGCGGAGATCCTCACCAAGGAGGCGCTGCGCGAGGCGCTCGAGAACCTCAGCTACCGGGAGCGGCGCGTGCTCGAGCTGCGCTACGGGCTGGGCGGCGAGCATCCGCGCACGCTGGACGAGGTCGGTCGCACCTTCAACGTCACCCGCGAGCGGATCCGGCAGATCGAGAATCAATCGCTCAAGAAGCTTCAGTCTCTGGCCGAGGCGCAGAAGCTTCGCGACGTGGCTTAGTCGATCTAAGGTCGTAACTCGGAAGGCGGTTCGGCTTCGGGACGGGCTGCGCGAGTCCCGAAAACCGAACCGCGCTCCCCGGTCTTGTCTGGGCGAGCCGTGGGTCGGCCGCTCTCGAGCGAGCGGGAGCGGCGTCCATTGCGCTACTGGCACCCTCAAGCCGCAGTCGCGCCCCGCCGATGCAGCCCTTGTGCTCGATCTTGACGAGGCGATGCGGTATGTGGTGCGCAAGGAGGGCTCCGATCTTCATCTGAAGGTCGGGTCGCGGCCGATTGCGCGGATTCACGGACAGCTCGAGCCGATCGAGCAGTACGAGCCGGTGCAGGCCGCCGACACCGAGCGCGTACTGCGCGAGATGCTGCGGGGCTCGGACAAGCTGAGCGATTTCGAGCGCGACAACGAGCTCGACTTCTCCTACTCCGTGAGCGGACTGGCGCGCTTCCGCGTCAATGCCTTCCGCCAGCGGGGATCGGTGTCGCTCGCGGCTCGGGTGGTCCCGGTGGCGATCCGCACGATCGACGAGCTGGGGCTCCCCCACGTGATGACCGAGCTGGCGGACGAGGAGCGAGGGCTGATCCTGCTCACCGGGACGACCGGTTCCGGTAAGTCGACCACGCTCGCGGCGATCATCGATCAGATCAATGAGTCCAAGTCGCGGCACATCGTCACGATCGAGGACCCCATCGAGTACCTGCACACCGACCGCGCGTCGATCATCAGCCAGCGCGAGGTGGGGATGGACACTGAATCGTTCAAGCGCGCGATGCGCCGGGTGCTGCGCCAGGACCCCGACGTGATCCTGATCGGCGAGATGCGCGACGAGGAGACGGTTCGCTCGGCGCTGTCTGCCGCCGAGACGGGACACCTGGTGCTGTCGACCGTCCACACGCTCGACGCGCCGGAGACGGTCAACCGGGTCATCGACTTCTTCCCGCTGCACGAGCAGAGCCAAGCGCGGGCCATGCTGGCCGGCACGCTCAAGGGCGTCGTGTCGCAGCGGCTCGTGCGGACGCCTGACGGCGACGGGCGCGTGGCGGTGTGCGAGATTCTGCGCATGACCGGGCGCGTGCGCGACATGATCATGGATCCCGAGCAGACGGGCCGTCTGCGCGAGGTGATCGCCGAAGGCGAGTACTACGGGATGCAGACCTTCGACCAGGCGCTGCTGCGCCACTACCAGGCCGGGCGTGTATCGATGGAGGACGCGCTGCGGGTCGCTAGCAGCCCGCACGACTTCAAGCTGCTGGTCTCCGCCGAGGGCCGGACCGCCACCTCGATGGACGACATCGTCGACTCGGGACGACCGACGGCCGGTCCGGTCACCCTGAAGCGCCCGGCGGCCCCGCCGCCCCCCGCATCATCGGGCTCCTCGGCGCCGCCCTCGGTCCTCCCGGCGTAGCCTCGCGAGGTAGTGGGATCGCCGGCATCCCGCTCCGTGCTTCAGTTCGTGAAGCATTGCGCTAGAATAGGCTTTCTGATGGTTTCCAATGACACGTGCCCGGTCTGCCGAACGGCAGAGATCGTGTGCGGCAAGTGGACGCTTCTGGTGATTCGGGACCTGGCTGACGGCCGCTCGCGGTTCTGCGAGCTGGAACGCTCGCTGCAGGGAATCAGCCCCCGCACGCTGTCATTGCGGCTGCGTGCGCTCGAGGAAGAGGGGATCGTGGAGCGTCAAACCTTCCCCGAGGTCCCGCCGCGCGTGGAGTACGCACTGACCGATAAGGGCCGCGCGCTGGTCCCGCTGATCGAAGACATGCGCGCGTACGGACGGGAATGGCTGGGCGGCGCCTGCGATGACGAAGCGGCGCCGACCGAGCGCGGGCCGGCCGTCGCAGTCGCCTGAGTCCGCGGATGCGGATCGCGGTCGCTGCCGATGCGCTCACCGGCATTGCGCAGTCGATTCCGGAGGAACTGACGCGCCGGGGACATGAACCGGTGCTGCACGGCGCGTACTCGGACGCCGAGCGCGCCGACTGGGCGTGGGCGAGCGAGGCCGCGGCCCGCGACGTGGCCGAGGGGCGGGCCGAGCAGGCCGTGGTCGCCTGCTGGACCGGCACCGGCGCGTCGATCGCGGCCAACAAGGTTGCCGGGGTCCGAGCCGCGCTCTGCACCGATGCCCAGACTGCCGACGGCGCGCGACGCTGGAACGACGCCAACGTGCTGGCGCTCAGCCTGCGCCTGACCTCCCAGGCGGCGCTGTCGGAGATCCTCGACGCCTGGTTCACAGCGGCCGCGAGCGCCGATCGGGACGACACCACGAACGTCGCCCACCTGGTCGAGATCGAACGCGACGGCTGAAAAATCCGCCCGCGGTGAAGGATCGCCAGGCGCGAGCGCGAAACGGCGCATGTGCGCAACTCGAGCTTGCACGGAATCCTCGAAGCGTTCATCACCGATGCCGCCGCCCAGCTGAGCGCCGAGACCGCCAACGGGGCCGAGATCCCGTTCGAGCTGATCGAGGCCGAGAACGGTCCGCGTGGCCGGGTGCCGCTGTACTGCTACCGACCGCTGACCAGCGCTTTTATCCGCGAGCAGCTGGGCGTGCTGGTGGCCCTGCCGACGTACGCTCCCGCCGCCCGAGCGCTGGCGGCACTCGACGGGGTGGAGACGTATCTGCGCGAACGCGAGGAGGTGCGTATCCCCTCCGAGGCGCGCGAGCAGGCCGACGCTGCGCTACGCGTGTTCCTCGGGCGGGTGTTCGCCGAGCGCAGCGAGTTCGGCTTCGACCCGGAGCGGTTCGAGGCCGCCTACCTGCAGCTCGAGCATGCCTTGTACGAGGGTAAGTGCCTGACCACGGTGATCGCGCCGCTGGGCGGCGTGGCGCTCGATCAGGCGACGAGTGAGCTGGAGTTGGGCGATGGCCTGACGCTGAAAACCGGAGACGCCCTGCCTGACGCGCCGGCGGACGCGGTGTGGGGAGACGGCGAGGAGCCGAATGTGCTGGCCGTGCTCACGGTCACCCAGGAGCGGTCGATGCGACCGCCGGTGTCAGTGGCGCGGGCGCGGTTCAGACGGATTCTCACCGCGCTGCGACTATTCGAGCGCGGCGGCTACGCGCTGGGTCCGCTGGCTTGGACCCGGACCGACTCGGGCGGTTGGCGGCCGGTGCCGCTGGGCGGCAGCGGGCGGCCCGGGATCCCCACCGTGATCCGAGCCGAGCAGGAGGACGAGCTGCGGGCGTTCTGCAATCTCGTCGCACGGCGCGCTCCGAATGGCGGCGAGCTGGCATGGGCGCTGGCTCGCTTTGAGATGGGGTGCGAGCGGCTGGCGCCGTTCGAGGCGTTGACGGACTACCTGCTGGCGCTGCGCGCTCTGCTCGAGCCCGAGGGACCGAGCAGCGGACGCCTGGCGGGGAGACTGGCTGCGATCTGCGCCAAGGCGGACGAGCGGTCCGCGCTGGCGGAACGCGTGGCGCACGCAATCTCGCTGGAGCGGGCGGTGATCGCGGGGCTGGCGCCGGCCGAGCCTGGCGTCGACGCGCTGGTGCAGGAGCTGGCCGAGCATCTCCGGGCGCTGCTCCGGGACGCGGTCTGCGGCCACCTCGACGCCGACCTGCGGTCGGTGGCCGACGAGCTCCTGGCCGAGGTGGCTACCACCCAGGCATAGCTGCGCCTCAGCCGCTAGGCTGATGTCAGGCCGCTCCCTACTCGGTCCCGTTCGGGGCCGGGAGTGTTTTGCCGCCAGGCTCAACACGTAAGTCCTGGGGCTCGTTAGAAGTCAGGGGGAGCGCGACCTCAGCTGCGAGCGGGCTCACTGCCCGCTCGTTCTGTGTCCAGCCAACCGTCAGAATGTGCAGCGATGGAGATCGAGGAGCTCGACGTCCTGATCGTGGGTGCCGGCCTCTCGGGCGTCGGGGCCGGCTATCACCTGCAGACCAGCTGCCCGGACAAGACCTACGCGATCCTCGAGGCCCGTGACCGGATCGGCGGCACCTGGGACCTGTTCCGCTACCCCGGGATCCGCTCGGACTCGGACATGTTCACGCTGGGCTACTCGTTCCGTCCGTGGCGGAACGCAGCGGCGATCGCCGACGGCCCATCGATCCTCCACTACATCCGTGAAACCGCCAGCGAGTACGGGATCGACCGCAACATCCGCTTCGGGCACCGGGTGGTGCGTGCCGAATGGTCCTCGGCGGAGGCGAGATGGACCGTCGAGGTCCGCCGTGGGGAAGACAGTGAGCCGGTCAAGCTGAGCTGCCGGTTCCTGTTCATGTGCAGCGGCTACTACCGCTACGACGAGGGCTACACGCCGCAGTTCGAGGGCACCGAGCGATTCGGGGGCCCGATCGTCCATCCCGCAGCAATGGCCGGATGGACATCGACTACGCGGACAAGCGCGTGGTGGTGATCGGCAGCGGCGCCACGGCCGTGACGCTGGTGCCGGCGCTGGCTCGGCAAGCGGCGCACGTGACGATGCTGCAGCGCTCGCCCAGCTATGTGATCTCGCTGCCGGCCCAGGACATGCTGGCCGGCTGGCTGCGCCGGGTCCTCCCAGCTCGCTTCGCGTATCAGATCGTGCGCTGGAAGAACGTGGTGCTGACGATGGCGCACTTCCAGCTCAGCCGGCGCCGCCCGGAGATGATGAAGCGGGTGATGCGGCGGTGGGTGGCCGACCAGCTGCCGTCCGGCTACGACGTCGACACTCATTTCAAGCCTCGCTACAACCCCTGGGACCAGCGGCTGTGCCTGGTTCCGGATGGCGACCTGTTCGAGGCGATCAGCGCCGGCCGGGCCTCGGTCGTGACCGACCGGATCGAGACGTTCACCGAGACCGGCGTTCACCTCGCCGACGGCGGTGAGCTCGAGGCCGACGTGATCGTCACCGCCACCGGGCTGAACATGCTGGTGCTGGGCGGGCGTCGAGCTGGCCGTCGACGGGAACCCGGTCGACGTCTCCCAGAAGGTCGGCTACAAGGGCATGATGCTGGGCGGCGTGCCGAACCTGGCGATGGCGTTCGGCTACACGAACGCGTCCTGGACGCTCAAGTGCGACCTCACGTGCGCGTACGTCTGCCGCCTGCTCAACCACATGGACCAGCACGGGTATCGACAGTGCATGGCGCCCGAGCCCGGTCCCGAGATCACTCGGCAGCCGTACGTCGACTTCAACTCCGGCTACGTGCTGCGATCGATCGACAAGTTCCCCAAGCAGGGAGCCAACGCGCCCTGGCGGCTGTACCAGAACTACGCCCTGGACATCCTGGCGCTGCGGCTCGGCAGGCTGGAGGACGGAACGCTGCAGTTCGCCGCCGGTTAGGCGGGGCGCGGTTATGCTGATGCCGTGCCGGCGCCGGTCAAAATCCCCAACGTCCACCCAGCGTGCGCCAACGTCCCCCGGTTAGGTGACGACGGGTTCGAGGAGCTCTGCCACCTCGTGACCGATACCGACCCCGACACGGCGCTGTGCGGCAAGGACGTCACCGGCTATCCGTGGAATCCGCCGTGGCCACGCTGCGAAGCGTGCCTCGCGGTGGCGCGGGGATCGATGAACTAAGCTCACCGTCGCGCCGCGCCCGCACGCCCCTAACAGGTCAGTACTTGGTCGTCAGCTGCGCGGCGAAGCTCGAGAGCTGTCCCGATCGCCGCCCGCGCTGGGCCAGGAAGCGCTGGATTACCGGCGTCTGCCGGATCGAGCACTGGATGTTGGCCACGCCCCAGGACTTGATGAGGGCGCGGTAGCCCGGGTGGGCCGCGACCGTCTTGGTCCACCATCTGCCCGAAGTCCAGGGGGTCGGGGGCCCCGTTGAAGCCGAGCATCACATAGCCGGCGTCGATCGGCGTCGGCTGCGCGTCATGCAGCAGCTGCACGTGCAGGCGCATCAGCCAGGTGTCCACGCCTCCCTCCCCGTACGCGGACACCGGTAGGTCGAACGTGATCCGGAAGCGGTCGATGGCGTCGGGCTGCACCTGTTCGTTGATCACAGGTTCGATCGTGGCACCCTTGGTGAGCGGCAGGACGGTGTTGTAGACCGCCGACAGCGGCGCACCGCCGGCGGTGAAGCAGGGGCGAATCCGCAGGGCGTCGGCGACCGTGATGCGCGCTCGCGTGATGTCCGCCGTGGTGGTGCTGAGGTTGTGGATCTTCAGCTCGATCCACGGCTTGGTGGCTTGAACCTGGACGTACGGCCTGACGGAGCTGGCGCTGTGGAACTGCGCCAACGGATTGCTGAGCGGGATGTCATCAACGCGCACGGTCGCCGCGGCGGTGCCGCCTGAGCTCGCGAGCAGCCCGACGGCCACGGCTGCGGCCGCGGCGATCAGCACCCCGGCCCCGGCCAGGCCTCTGCGGCGCCGGACCGCGCGCCAGGGACGGGACAGCGGCCCGCTGGCGGTGAGCTCATCGATCCGGCGCATGAGCTGTCCCACGTCGTAGCGCCAGCGTTCGTTTCCGAGCCTGACCGCCTGCCGTTTGGCCAGCTCGGCGATGTCCGGAGGGAGGTCCGCCGCGGCGGGCATCTCGGCGCGCTCGACCAGCACGGGGATGACGGTGGTCTCTGGTCGAGCCAGCGCCGCGGCGATTTCGTGCCGGACGTAGTCGTCGGGCGCGTCGATCCGCCGCCGGCCGTCGGCCCCGGTCAGCTCCAGCCACTCGTCACCGATCAGCACCAACGTCACCTTGGCGCGGTGCAGCGTCTGGGTGATGCGCTGCTCGAAGTCCTCCCCGGCCGAGATCGCATCGATGTCCATGAACACGTCGTGCTTGCCGAATCGCGCCTCGAGCTGTTCGGCGAGACGGCCGGCATGGCCGCCCGTGTCCTCACGGCGGTAGGAGACAAAGATCCCGATCACGTGTACGGCTCCAGCACAGCCCCAATCACAATCGAACCCCACGGGCATGCTAGCCGGGTTCGAGCTGTGGAAGTTAGGGGAAACACAGGGTTGTGAGCGCCACACCCCTGATCTGCGTGGTCGAGATTCCCAAGGGCAGTCGCAACAAATATGAATATGACCCCGATCTGGGCGGCATCAAGCTCGATCGCTTCGTGTCGGCGTCGGTCGTGTATCCGACCGATTACGGGTTCGTGCCGGAAACGCTGGCGCCGGACGGTGATCCGCTGGATGCGCTGATCTGCGTGTCGGAGCCGACCTTTCCCGGCTGCATCGTGTTGAGCAAGGCGATCGGCTTGTTCCAAATGTCGGACGAGAAGGGACCCGACGACCACGTCGTGTGCGTGCCCTGCCAGGATCCGGGCTGGAACCAGCTCGACGACGTCGACGACCTGCCCACGCAGCTTCGCGACGAGGTGGGCCACTTCTTCTCGGTGTACAAGGATCTCGACCCCGACCGGCACTCCCAGGTCAGAGGCTGGGGTGACCGCGACGCCGCGCTGCGCACGATCGAGCAGGCGCGGCAGGGGTTCCTCAGCGAGCGCGGGGTGATCCACCCCTAGCTGGTGATTTCCACACTGCTTTTGGAATCAATCATCTAGCCGCACGCGTGTCGGCCAGGGCCAGCGACGGCGGGTGCTCGTCGCGCATCGCATGCGAGGCGGGGACCAGCTCGCTGGTCACGAGCCCGTGTTCGGCTGTGAGCTCGTCGACGATCGGCCACCAGCGCGCCACCGCCGCGGGCGTGTCGACCGCGACGAGGTGCACCGGGACGTTGCGTCGCAGCGACAGCATGCGGTCGGTGAACGGCGGCTTCGAACCGTAGAACCCGCGCACGCCGCGTAGCACGGTAACGCCCGCCGCCCCCGCCCGGCGCAGGCGCCGGGTGAGCTCGACGTACAGCGGCCGGCCCCCGAACTTGGCCTCCTCCTCGGCGTGAACCATGATCTTCTGCCAGATCGGCAGGCCGGACTCGTCGCTGCCGGGCACATCTCGAGGCGTACTCAGCGTTGCGCCCTGCGCCTTGCAGATGCGGACCCGCTCGACGGTGGCCACGGGGTCCGCGATCAGCCGCGTCAGCTCGGGAAGCACAGCAGCCAGCGGCTCGCGAGCTCCGATCGCCAGCAGCATCAGCGGGACGTTGGCGTTGCGGGCAAAGAACCGGCCGCGCTGGCGCTGGCCCCGCAGCGTCCCGTCGACCGCCAGCAGCGCCGACGCCCCCGCCGCGCCGGCCTCACGGAGCCGGGTGATGGCGGCGACGTAGCCCGCGTCGCCGCCCGATCTGATCGAGCGCCCTCCGTAGATCGTGAGCTTGACCGTCTGTCCGAGCTCGTCCGGCAGACCCGCCTGCCCCAGCTCCGCGCCGGCCAGCAGCGTGGCACGCTCCAGTGTGATCAAGCCGTGGTCGGCCACGCGCCGCACATCGCGGGCGACCGCTTCGATACGGTCGCGGGAGTCGACGGCGATTGACACGGCGGGCAGGCTCTCGGACAGCGTCAGCAGTCGGTCGCTGTGCAACTCGTGGCGCCGCCCGAAACCCAGGGCGCCGCGCAGCAGCACGCTGGTGCGCATGCGGTGGTGCTCGTAGACATCGAACAGGGCGTCGGCGAGGAACCGCTCACCGGCTCGGTCGCGCTCCTCGAAATACGTCGTCAGCTTGATGCCAGGCTCGCTCACAGCCAGCCCCCGATCGACCGCCCCACGGCGACCGTGACAAGTCCGGTTGCGATGCTGACGACGATGTTCTGCCACGCCAAGGCCGACTCTCCATCCTGGGCCGGCCGGTGCGTTTCGAGCATCCAGGTCGAGAAGGTGGTGTAGGAGCCCAGCGTGGCGGTGCCGAGCAAGGTCATCGTCGCGTGCGACGCGCGCAGGCCGGCCAGCAGGCCGAGCAGGAAGCAGCCCCCGAGGTTCACGATCAGGGTACCCAGCGGGAACTCCCCCAGACGTCGCGCCTGGACCAGTGAGTCGATGGCGAACCGAGCCACCGCCCCGGCCCCGCCGGCGACGATCACCAACAGCGCTGTGATCACCAGGTGAGCCTCGCCCGCCGCACGATCGCCGTGCCCAGCATCAACCCGGAGAAACCGGCCGCCACGCTCCCCGATGCGTACGCGAGCGCGAGCAGCTCGTCACCGTGGTCGAGGAGCCGCAGGAGCTCGAGCTGAAACGTCGAGAACGTGGTCAACGCGCCGCACAGCCCGGTGCCGAGCAAGGGCCGGCGGTAGGCGCTGATTGGCAGACGCTCCTGTAGCCGGGTGACGAAGTAGCCCAGCATCAGGCAGCCGACGACGTTGACCGCGAACGTCGTCCAGGGCCAGTGCCCCGGGCGAATCGGGGCGAGCTGAAGCAGGCCAGTGCGGGCGCCGCCGCCCACCGCCCCGCCGAGGAATATCGCTCCGAGCTCCCGCCAATCGCGCAACATCGTGTACCTCATGCGAGGCTACGGCAAGTGTTCCACGTCGAGCTTCGCCAGTTCCCCAACGTCACCCGCGCGTTCAACCTCGGCGAGACGGAGCTGCGCGAGCGGATCCTGGGGCCGTGGCTGGCGGGCTCGAAGGTGGTGCTGAACGACCGCAGCTGGTCGCCGGAGAAAGCCAAGCTCACGATCTACGAGGGGCCGCAGATCCGCAGCGAGGAGATGGGACTGGGCCGCGGGTGGGCCAACGTCACCCGGGCCGGCCGGGAGGTGACCGAGGAACTGCTGGCGCGGGCCCACACCGCCACCCGCGGGCAGATCGAGGTCGCGGCCGATGGGCTCAAGGGCGAGATTGTCGAGCGCGCGGGGCAGGGCGGCGTCGCCCTCGCCGACGTGCTGCGGATGGTCAACGCGGGTTACCCGGATTGGCGGGTGAGCGAGCGGCTGGCGCTGGCTGAGCGGTCGGTGTGGGAGCTGCTGCATCAGGGTGAGGTCCGCATGCTGCGAGGCGGCAAGCCGGTCGACGCGGGCCGGTGGGAGACGATCGTGCTGTCCTGGGAGACCTGGTCCGGGGAGCCGGCGGCCCGAGCGGTGCTCGAAGCGACCCCGCCCCACGCGGCCGTGGAATCAACCATCTAGGCCACCACGTTGGCGATCAGCTGTGCACGCTCGGCGGCCGGGGCGAACAGGAAGCGGTGCATGCGCAACAGGCCTTCGACGTCGTGGACGTCGTCGTCGAGCTGCGGAACCAGCAGCAGCGGGCGCCCGTCCAGCTCGGCCGACAGCCGAGCGACGTTGTGGGCGTCCCGCCGGGCCAGGACGTGGTAGTCGTGGAAGTTCTCGGCTACGCGGGGCGCCAGGGCGGCGCCCAGTTCGGCGGTCAGGGCCGCGGCGACGTCGTCCGGCTCGTGGTCGCCCAGCAGGTCGTGATGAACCCGGTTGACGATCACGCCGGCGAACGGCAGGCCGCCCTGCTCGAGCGTGCGGCGAAACCAGATCGACTCCTCGATCGGCTCGCTTTGGGCCGAGGTCACCAGCAGGAACGCGGTGGTGTCGGCCAGCAGCATCTGCTCCACCTGCTGGGCCCGCGCGCTGAAGTCCTCGGTCATACCGCCCAGCAGCTGGAAGAACGTGGACAGATCGCCGACCAGGTCGATGCCGGTGACGCGCCGCAGCGCGGCCAGGAACGGCGAGGCGCCGCGCCCCAGCACCCGCATCCCGAGCCCGGTCGGGCGCAGGAACGCCTTCAGCGCCCGTCCCTCGAGGAACGACGTCAGCCGCCCCGGGGCATCGAGGAAGTCGAGCGCGTTGCGCGACGGCGGCGTGTCGAGCACCAGCAGGTCGAATTCCCCTTCCCGATCGAGGTCGTACAGCTTGGCGATGGCGGTGAACTCCTGCGAGCCCGACACGGCCGTCGACAGCTCGCCGTAGACCCGGTTGGCCTTGATCTCCTCGGCGCGCTTCGGATCCGGGGCGACGCGGTCGATTAGCTCATCGAAGGTCCGCTTCGGGTCGAGCATCATCGCCCACAGCTCACCGCTGACCTCGAGGCCGTCGGCGGCCAGCCGCTCGGGTGCGACGCGCCGCGGCTCGTTGGCGAGCTCCTCGAGCCCGAGCGCATTGGCCAGTCGCTTGGCCGGGTCGATCGTGACCACCGCCACCTTGGCGCCGCGAGCCGCCATGCCCAACGCGATCGCGGCTGCGCTGGTGGTCTTGCCGACGCCGCCCGAACCGCCGCACACGCACACGCGCTTGCCCTCGAGGACCTCGGCGATGCTCATGGCAAGGCCCCCTCCAGCACGTCGGCCAGCGATGCGAGCTGGTCGGGCCCGAGCTGCTCGGCGAACACGTAGGGCAGCTCCACCAGCGGCAGGTCCAAGCCGTCGCGCAGGCGATCGCGCTGCTGGCGCTGGGTCCGCGCCCGGTCGCGCTCGGACAGGGCGGCCCGCATCGCGCTCCGTCCCAGTGGAGAGCCGGTGCGCGCGAGCGCTGTTCTCGAGCTTCTTCGCCTCGCGGTCGTTGAACCGTTCGGGATACAGGGCGTTGACGAACACGGCATCGAGAGCCGAGCCGCTCCTGTGCCAGTGCCTCGTGCAGTGCCAGCGTCTCGTTCACCGGCATCTCCTCGGCCGTCGCGACGGCGACCACGGCGGTGAACTCCGCGTCGCCGATGGTCGTCGCGATCCGGCCCGCCTGGCGCGCGATCGGCCCCACCCGGGCGATCTCCGCGAACGTCTGCGGCGTGCGCAGGATGCCCACGCCGTGACCGGTGGCGGGGGCGTCGACGACCACCAGGTCGTAGGGCGCCGCGCGGGTCTGACGTTCGAGCTGAGCCAGCTCCCAGACCTTGCCGATGCTCAACAGCTCTCGCAGACCAGGCGTGGCCATGGCGAACGCCTGGAAGATCCGAGTGGAGCCGATCGTGTGGCCCAACGGTCCGGTCTTGATCCGCAGGTATTCGTCCATCGCCTGCTGAGGGTCGATCGAGATCGTGAACAGCCGCGGTGCCAGCTCGAGCTCGCGGAAGCGAGCGCCGCCGTGGTCGAACGCCCGCTGCACGCGGTCCTGGTTTGAGAGCTCGGCCACGATCGTGCGCAAACCGCGGCGGGCGGCCAGCATCCCCAGAGCCGTCGCCACCGTCGACTTGCCGACGCCGCCCTTGCCGGTGACGAAGATCAGGCGTCGCTCGAGCAGCCCTGCCACAGTGGCGCAGAATACGGAGGATTCCGTCCGCCGCCTCCGAATACACCCGCGTATGAGTTCCCCGAACCATCGGAGAAGGCTCCCGTGACGAAGGTGATCGCGTTCGCCAACCAGAAGGGCGGCGTCGCCAAGACCACGACCACGCTCAACCTTGCGGTGGCCTTCGCCGAGGAGGGCCACCGGGTCCTGTGCTGTGACATGGACCCCCAGGGCAACCTGACGATGTCGCAAGGCATCGACCCCGACACGCTCGAGAAGTCGATGTACGACGTACTCGTGCACCACATCTCGATCCGGGAAGTGATCCGCAAACGCGAGGTCGACGTGGCCTGCGCGTCGATCGATCTGGCCGGAGCCGAGATCGCGATGTCAACCATGATCGGTCGCGAGCGCACGCTCCAGAAGGCGCTTAAGGAGGTCGAGGAGGACTACGACTTCGTGTTCATCGACACGCCTCCGAGCCTCGGGCTGCTGACCATCAATGCGCTGACCGCCGCCGACAAGGTGATCGTCCCCGTGCAATGCGAGTATCTGTCCATGCGCGGCTTGATCCAACTCCAGAACACGCTGGCGATGATCCGCGAGAACCTGAATCCCCACGTCGACATCGAGGGCATCCTGCCGACGCTGGTCGATGCGCGAACCTTGCATGCCAAGGAAGCGATCGAGCTGCTCGAGGAGAACTTCGGGGACCGGGTGTTCGCCTCGAGAATCCGCAAAACGGTTCGTTTTGCTGAGGCGCCCGTGAAAGGGATGTCGGTCCTGAAGTACGATCCCGACGGATTGGCCGCACACGCGTATCGGCAGCTCGCGAAGGAGGTCCTCTCAAATGCCAAGCGGTAAGCGCGCGAGCATGCGCGAAGGCCCACTTGCGGCCCTGTTCCGGAAGACGGCCGAGGACACTGGGTCCCCGCCACCGGAGGAGGCGCGTCGCGCAGTTGCCCGAGCCCGAGCCCCCGAGGCTCGCCCGATCGAGCCCCCGCGGGCGCCCGATCCCGTGCCCACACCTCAGGAGCGCCTCAGGCACGCGTTCTCATCCGACATTCCGGAGAACCTGCTCGACCCGCCGGCGCACCGCAGTCCGGTGCCCGAGCCCGCGCGCGACGTGTACGCGCGTCCGGAGCGGGTGGCGGATTCCTACGCCGCGCCCGAGCCGACCGGCACGCCGTTGCTGCGGGTCGTGGGCGTGGGCGGCGCCGGCGTCAACGCCGTCAACCGTATGGTCGAGGCCGAGATCGAAGGCGTCGAGTTCCTGGCCATCAACACCGATCTTCAGTCCTTGCAGCAGTGCGCCGCCCACGAGACGCTCCACATCGGCGACTCGGTGACGCGGGGTCTGGGCTCGGGCTCGAACCCGGACCTCGGCCGCCAGGCCGCCCGCGAGGAGTACGACCGGATCAAGGCAATGCTGCGCGGCTCGGACATGGTGTTCATCGCGGCCGGGGCGGGTGGCGGGACCGGCACCGGCGCGGCGCCGATCGTGGCCCAGATCTCACGCGAGCTCGGTGCGCTCACGCTCGGGATCGTGACTCGCCCGTTCCAGTTCGAGGGCACCCGCCGCCGCGAGCAGGCCGAGACGGGCATCGCGGCGCTGGCGCAGGAGGTCGACACGCTGATCGTGGTGCCCAACAACCGGCTGCTGTCGGTGCTCGACCGCAACGTGTCGATGGTCGACGCGTTCCGGGTGGCCGACGATGTGCTGCGCCAGGGCGTCCAGGGGATCTCCGACCTGGTCACACTGCCGGGCCTGATCAACCTCGACTTCGCCGATGTCCGCACGATCATGTCCGAGGCCGGCAACGCGTTGCTCGGCATCGGCATGGGCACCGGTGAGCGGCGGGCGATCGAGGCGGCCGAGCAAGCGGTGGCCTCGCCACTGCTCGAGACCAGCATGGAGGGCGCGCGGTCGATTCTGCTGTCGATCACCGGCGGTCGCGACCTGTCTCTGTGGGAGGTCAACGAATCCGCCAAGGCGGTCGCGGAGGCGGCGCATCCTGACGCCAACATCATCTTCGGCGCAATGGTCGACGAGAAGCTCGACGACCAGGTGTGGGTTACTGTGGTGGCGACCGGCTACGGCAACGGCCGCTCGCGGCACCGCGGCGCCGAGCGGCGCGGGGCGGAGGAGGCGAGCGGTCTGGAGCAGCGGCGGCCGATGAGCGAGCCGCGCGGCGAGCCCCGGGTCAGCCGGGTGCGGCGACCGTCCGACTCGCCATCCGAGCTCGACGTGCCCGAGTTCATCCCCCGGAGATAGCTGCTCTAGGCGTCATCGCCGCCGGTCATCCGGTCACGGCCCGGACCGGAGCCGAGGTGCTCCGGGAGGGCGGGAATGCGGTCGACGCCGCTCTCGGCGCCATGCTGGCGTCGTTCGCCTGCGAGCCGCTGCTCACCGGCCTCGGCGCGGGCGGCTACATGCTGGTCGTGGCCCCGGGCGCGGAGCCCGTGCTGCTGGATTTCTTCGTCGAGGCTCCCGGGCGGGGCGCCAACCCAGGTCGGCGCTCGGAGCTGGTGCCGATCAGCGTGTCGTTCGGCGACGCGATTCAGATCTTCAACATCGGCGCCGCCTCGGTCGGCACCTACGGCATGGCTGCGGGCCTGAGCGAGGCCTCGGCGCGGTTCGGCCGGATTCCGCTGGGCGACCTGGTGGGACCGGCTGCGAGGCTGGCCCGTGAGGGTGTCGAGCTCAACTCGCAGCAGGCCTACGTGGTCGAGATCCTGGGGGACATCGTCACCTCCACGCCCGAGTCGGCCGCGCTGTTTGCGCCCGCCGACACGCTGCTCGGTCCGGGCGAGACGGTCCGCCAACCGGAGCTGGGCGACGCGCTGGAGCGGCTTGGTGCGGAGGGCGCGGCACCGTTCTACACGGGCGACATCGCGGCCGCCATCGTCGACTGGGTCAGCGCGCGCGGCGGGATGCTGACGCCGGCGGATCTGGCGGCCTACCGGGTGGTGGACCGACCACCGGTGAGCGTCCCCTACCGCGGTCGCGAGGTCCTGACCAACCCGCCGCCGTCCGCCGGGGGGATCCTGATCGCGTACGCGCTATCGCTGCTCGACGCCGAGCCGGGACCGGCCGACCTCGAGCGGACGGTGGCCGTGATGGAGCGCACGCAGGCGGAACGAACCCCCGAGTTCCTGGCAGGTCTCGACGATCCGGATTTCGTCGAGCGATTCCTGCCGGGAGGACCGTCGCTGGGTTCGACCACGCACATCGCCGTGATCGACCAGGCCGGATGGGCGTGCTCGGTGACCTGCTCCAACGGGTCGTGCTCGGGGGTGATCGTGCCGGGTACCGGCGTGCATCTCAACAACATGCTGGGAGAGCAGGATTTGAACCCGCTCGGGTTCCATCGCCATCCACCCGGGCGCCGCCTGCCGAGCATGATGTCCCCCACGATGGTGCTGCGAGACGCCATGCCCGAGCTGGTCCTGGGCAGCGCGGGCTCCAACCGCATCCGATCGGCGATCCTGCAGACGATCATCCGCGTGATCGACGATGGCGTGCGCGCCGGCGAGGCCGTGCAGGCGCCGCGGGTGCACTTCGAGGACGGGGTGGTGTACGCCGAACCTGGCATCGACACGGAGTCGCTGGAGGCCGCTGGGCACACGGTCGGTCGGTTCCGGGAGCGCAACCTGTTCTTCGGGGGCGTGCAGGCCGTCGAGCGCGACGGCGCAGGCCAGTTCTGGGGAGGTGGGGATCCTCGGCGTGGCGGCGCCGCGATCGTGGTGCAATCCTGAGGATGACGTTGCGCTCTGGTGGCCTGCTGGCGTGCGTGCTGCTCGCCGGTTGCGGGCTGAACGTCGAGTCCCCAGACCTGTTTCTGCTGACGCGCACCGGCCAGGGCGCTCGGCTGGCGCTGTTGGTCAACGACAGCGGCACGATCCGCTGCGACGGCGCCACGGCCAGGCCGTTGGCGGACCCGCTGCTGATCCGGGCCCGGGCGATCGCCTCCGACCTGGACAAGGACGCCAAGGCCTCGCTGCGCATCCCGCCCACCGCCGACAGCGTCGCCCACTATACGATCCGGCTCCAGGACGGGACGATCTCGTTCCCCGACACGGCGGCGGCCCAGCATCACGAGCTGGCCGAGGCCGAGCTGTTCGCGGTTCAGGCCGCCCAGCAGGCCTGCGGCCTGCCCGGATGACCAGCGCTCAGACCGCTGCTTAGCCTCGGCTTAGCCTTCCGGGTACCCTTCCGCGGCTCGTGCTTGCAATCGCTGGCCAAAGTCTGATCACGACGTTCCAGGCGATCGTGCTGGGGGTGCTGCAAGGGGCCACTGAGCTGTTCCCGGTGTCCAGCCTCGGCCACACGGTCATCTTCCCCAACCTGTTCGGCTGGCACAACATCGTCATCTGGCAGTCGCAGCCCGAGTCGCCCTGGCTCGCGTTCGTGGTGATGCTGCACGTCGGCAGTGCGGTGGGGCTGCTGATCTACTTCTGGAAGGACTGGATGGCGATCATCGGGGCGTTCTTCACCACGCTGCGCAGGCGCAGCATCCAGACGCCCACCGAGCGCTTGGCGTGGCTGATCATCGCGGCCACGATTCCCGTGGGGATTCTCGGGGTGGCGCTCGAGCACACGGTACGCGTGGCGCTGGCGAAGCCGCTGGCCGCCTCGATCTTCCTGGTCGTCAATGGCGTCATCCTGCTCGGCGCCGAGCGCTTTCGCCGGCGAGCCGACGTCCGCGCGCTGGCCATTCGCGAGGGAGCCAAGCGCGATGGCGGGCGCCGCTTGGACACGCTCGAGTTCCGGGAGGCGGGGGTGGTCGGCGTGGCCCAATCCTCGGCCCTGATCGCCGGGATCAGCCGCGACGGGATGTGCATGACCACGGGGCTGATGCGGGGTCTGGACAACGCCGACGCGGCCCGGTTCGCGTTCCTGCTGGCCACGCCTCCGATCCTGCTGGCCGGGCTCTACAAGGTCGGCGATCTGACCGGCCCTCTGGGTAACGGCATTCGGGGAGAGGCGGTGATCGCGGCCGTTGCCGCCGCCGTGACCGCGGTCGTCACCGTGCACTTCCTGACGCGCTACTTCAAGACTCGCAATCTCACCCCGTTCGGGATCTACTGCATCGTGTTCGGGGGGGCGATGGTGATCTACAACGCCTAGGGCATCCGGAGCTGGCTGCCTAGCCGAACCGCACCTTGCCGTTTGACCGGGCCCGGGCCTGGGCGCGATCGACGAAGTCCAGCCGCTTCAGCGCTGCGCGGAACAATCGGGTGACGAGCCGCAGCCGGGCGTTCTCCGAGCGCAGGTCGAGCAACCCCTGCTTGGCGTCGAGACCGAAGTCGACGGTGGCGGCCATCGCGTAGGCGCTCATCCCGGACAGCTCCTCGGCATCGGGCTCGCTGTCGGTGGCGCGTTTGACCAGCTCGGCATACGCCTCGTGCGCGGCACTGAGCAACTCGGGGTCTGCCGGGTCGTCGCGATCCTTGACGAACTCGATCACGCCGGCCGGATAGGCCAGATGGCCCTGGCGTTCGACCACCCGGAACGGACGCGTGCCGCGGGCAAGCAGGTTCATGCGCCCGTCCTCCATTTGCTCGAGCACGCGGTCGATTTCGCAGGCGCAGCCGATCTCTCGCAGCCCCTCGTCCGACAGCCACACGATTCCGAACTCGCGCTCGTCGCGCAGGCACTCGGTCATCATCGTCTTGTAGCGCTCCTCGAAGATGTGCAGCGGGATCATCTCGCCCGGCAGGGCCACCAGGCCAAGCGGGAACAGAGGAAAGTCGCGCGCGAGCCGATCCGGCATGACCGCTGAGTTTAAGAAGGCTCTACGGCTTGCGCGCGGTTATCAGCAGGTTGTAGAAGATGGCCGGAGGCAGCAGCGGTTCAAATACGCGCTGATCCAGGCGCTGCAGCAGCAAGTAGCCGTTGAAGGCGTAGTGGCGCCAGAGCATTGGCACGTCGTCGGGATCGGCGCTGGCCTCGAGCGCGCGGTTGAACCACCCGAACCAGTTGGCCACCAGCTCTTCGCCCCGGATCCGGACATCGGTGAAACCTGCCCGGCGCGCGTGGCGGCTGAGGTCGCCGGGCGAGAAGGCATGAATGTCGACCCACAGCTCGAGCTCGTGATCGACGTCGGCGGTGGTGCCGTCTGTCGCGGGCGCCCGGGCCTCGCCGGCGCGAATCAGCGTGCGCCATATCGGAGACAGCGCGTGGGCCGAGCGCTTGGGGATCGAGGCCAGGCGATCGCCCGAGCGGGAGGGCTCGCCGGCGAACGCCAGCCGGCCACCGGGCGCCAGCACGCGGTGAAACTCGGCGAATGCCCGACGCAGATCGGGCAGGTGGTGCAGGACGGCGTGTCCCAGCACCAGGTCGAAGCTCTCGTCCGCAAATGGCAGCGACTCGGCGTCGGCGCGGGCGGCGCGGACGCGCAGTCCCAGGCGCTCGGCGTTGGAGCCCAACGTGGTGACCATCCCCGGTGAGATGTCGGTGCAGGTGGCATCCCGCACGACGCCGGCCTGGAGCAGGTTGAGCGTGAAGTAGCCGGTACCGGCTCCGATCTCCAGCGAGCGTCTATACCCCCGGTCGAGCTCGGCGCCGACCAGCTTGCGCAGCTTCCCGATCACCTGGGCCTGGCCCACCGAACCGAAGTCGATACCCCACTTGGAGTCGTAGCTAGGTGCGGCGACATCGTGATAGCGCGTGTTGGCGTCGCGGATCTCGTCCGCACTCCTGAGTGCCTCCATCGGGGGCGGCACATTACCCTGTCGCCGGTGCCAGTGAACACCTACGTTCAGCAGAATCAGCCGCCCGGCGTGCCTCCGCTGGCGCTCACAGGCGAGCGGACGCTGCCCGACGTCCCGGCGGAGAACTACTGGTTTCGCCGGCACCTGGCGGTGTACGAATGGATCGCGCCGCAGGTGGCCCGGCTCGAGGTCCTCGACATGGCCTGCGGCGAGGGATACGGCTCGGACGTTCTCGCGGGGCGTGCCTCCGCTGTTGTCGGCGTCGACGCCAACCCGGAGGCGCACGAGCACGCCCGCCTGCGCTACAGCCGCCCCGGGCTACGGTTCGAGCGGGGCCTGGTGGAGAGCTTCGGACAGCCCGACAGCTTCGATGCGATCGTGTTCCTGCAGACGATCGAGCACGTCCAGGATCCCGTCGCGGTGCTCCGGCACTTCGACTCGATCCTGCGACCCGGGGGCCGGGCCTACATCTCGACGCCCAATGTCCTGACGCTCGCGCCCAAGGGGGCGCTCAAGTCCGACAACCCATGGCATCTGAAGGAGTACCGAGCCGAAGAGTTCTCCGCGCTGTGCCGAGCGGTGTTCGATCGCGTCGAGGTGCTGGGCCTGTTCCACGCGCGCAAGCTGCGCGCGCACGAGCTGGCCTTGCGCCTGGGCTGGGACCGCGTGCATCCGCGCCTGAGGGTCACGAAGCCGTTCTATGACCGGTTCACGCCGGCGATCGCCACCGGCGACTTTGCCTTGCGGCCGCAGCGGCTCGACGCCGCGCTCGACTTCCTCGGCGTGTGCCGGACGGCGGTGGGCGATTCGTCTGCCCTCAGCACCTTCTGAAGCGGCGGCGGCACGGCCGGGGCAGCCGTGTTGGCTCCGCCCAGCGTGCCCACGGCCGCGCTAGCGTAGGCGCGGCCTTCTCGGCGGTAAACATTCTGGCCGCATATGAGTCCGGAATATGGGTAACCTGAAGTCATTCTGACTTGTAGGTCCAGCTACATCAGTTGGGGTCCTGAGCGAGTATCGGCGTCGGATGGGGAAGGGCCTGGGACGGCGAGGGATCGATTTGTTGATCGAAACCGAGCTGCTCCATGCGAAGCCTTCTCCTCGTCACGCTCGCGCTCCTCGCGCTGTCGGTAACCGGCTGTTCCGGCCAGACTGTTGGCGTTGTCCAACACAACACGAGCTACCAGGCGAATCCGCTAGCAGTTGCGCAGTGCGGACCGAGCTCAGGCGATAACGCCTGCTACTACGACCTCGGGTTCCGGGTGCATCCGAACGGTGCCTGGTCGTACATGCCGGTGCGCGGCCCGATCTTCGCGTTTCCGAGCCGGGTGTTCGTGTCCGATACGGTCGGCCCGCTGCGCCCAGGCACGACGTATGACTACGAGTTCTGCGGTCTGCCCAGGCAGTTCGGACCGCCAAGGCAGTCCAGCCTGTACTGCGTCGGCTCCGACGGCAAGCCGGTGCGCGGCAACACGCCCAGTCCTTCGTCGTTCACGTCGGCGCCGGCCCCCAATCCGCAATGGAGCGGCGACTTCTCCACGGGCACTCTCAGTCAGTATGACCCTGTCGATGGCCACGTGAACGACTTTGCAGTCACCACCAGCCCGGTCCCGTTTGGCTTCACCCATTCGCTGTGGACCACACTCGAGCGGGGCAACGCGTCGATCGTGTCGGGCGAGGACGGAGAGCGTGCGCTCACGATCCTGTGGCCGGACCACAACACCAGCGAGGCGAAAGAGGGTCAGACCACCTGGTACCGGGACATGATGTATTTCCCCGGCGGGTTTCAGGGCACCCGGAACACGGACTGGAACTGGCTGTTCGAGCTTCACAACTTCCCGAATTCACCGGGAGACGCGCAGCTGGCGATGGGCGTATTCAACGACACCTCCGACGGCGGCCCAAGGAACGGCGAGCGGCTCTCGACGGAGATCATGGGCGGAGGCGATTCCGGCCATCCGGTCATGGACCAAGATCCGGCGCGCGCCGATCCCAGCCATTTCAAGAAGGGCTTCATCAGAGGTCCGAGCTTGCTGACGGGGCACTGGTACGACGTCGTGTTCGAGATCACCTGGGACTATCACTACTCGGGCTTCGGCCGGGTCAAGGAATGGATCGACGGGAGTCTGATCGGGACATATGTGGGTCCGACGCTGTTCTGGTTCGGGTCGCCAACGAATGGTCCGGGTCAGGCATACCTAGATACTGGTTACTACCGTCCGACCGACAGCCAGGCGGGCTACAGCCAGCCCCAGGAGACCGTGATCCACGCCGGGACGATGCTGGGTCCGAGCCAGGCCTCGATCGGCGAAGCCGGCTTGCCGAATCCGTAAGCGAGCTGCCAGCGCGTGGGGCCGGTCCGTAGAGCAGGCGGGCTGCGGGTAGGGACGATAGGCTCGCCGGTCAGTGACCCCCTCCGGCGCTCTGGCGATCGTCCTGCACACGCACATGCCGTATGTGGAGGGTGGTGGGGACTGGCCCAATCCGAGCAACCCACCCGCCGGGCCGAGATGGGAGGGCTTTGGGACCTGGCCCTTCGGCGAGGAATGGCTGTGGGAGGCGATCGCCACCTCCTACCTGCCGCTGTTGGATCTCCTGGGCCGGGCGCCGCTGACATTGTCGCTGACGCCGGTGCTGTGCGATCAGCTCGAGGCCCCGGGTGCGCGCGAGCGCTGCGTGGCGTTTCTGCGCGACATCCGGCCCGAGTCGCACGAGCGTGACGCGCAGGAGTTTCGCCACAGCGGGCGAGAGCAATTCGTGCCCGAGCTCGAGCGCTCGGCGGCCGAGTATGCCGCGGCCGCCGACCGGGTCGTTGACCTGGGGCCCGAGTTCATGCGCCAGCTCGGCTCTCACGCCAGCTGGACCTCGTCGGCGACGCACGCGGTGCTGCCGATGCTGGCCAGCGATGCCGGCATCGCGCTCCAGCTGCAGACCGGCATCGCGTCCCACCGGCGCCGCTTCGGAGACTGGTCCGGCGGATTCTGGCTGCCGGAATGCGCGCACGCGCCGTGGCTCAATCCGCTGCTGGAGGAGGCCGGCGTGCGGGCCACCTGCGTGGAGCTGACCGATCGCTTCGGGCTCGGCGATCCGCGCCACCTGGCGCCGCTGCGGACCGATGACGGTCCCGTGCTGTGGCCGGTGGATCGTCAGACGATGGCGTTGGTGTGGAGCGAGCTTGGCTATCCCAGCCACGGCGCCTACCGCAACTACCACGGTCTGACGCTCCACCACCACCGGGTGTGGCGCAACGACGGCGGACCATACGACCACGGGGCGGCGGCGGAACAGGCCCGGGCGGACGCGTGCGACTTTGTGGCTCGGGCGATCGATCGCGTAGCCGGCGGCGGCGTGTGCGTGTGCGCGCTCGACACCGAGCTGCTCGGTCACTGGTGGTATGAGGGCGTCGTCTGGCTGTCGGCCGTGATCGACGAGTCGGCGCACCGGGGGTTGAGGCTGGTCACGCTCGACGATGCACTCGGAGAAGCTGACCCGGTGCTCGCCCCGGCCGGTCTCGGGATCAGCAGCTGGGGTGAGGGCGGCGATCTGCGGACCTGGAGCGGACCCGCGGTGGCCGAGCTGGCGTGGCGGGCGCGCACCTGCGAGCTGAGGGCGCTGGCGGCCGGAGGGCATCCACCGGACCGGGCGCTGCGTGAGTTGCTGGCGCTGCAGGCGAGCGACTGGGCATTTCTGATCAGTCGCGGCTTAGCCGCCGACTACCCACGGGAGCGATTCGAATGCCACGCCGAAGCGTTCGAGGCGGCACTGGGCGATCAGCTGGCCGACCCCGCGATCCGCAACCTGGCTCCGGTCCTCTCTGGCACGTTTGCTGGGCCCTGATTGTTGCTCAACGTTCTCCGTCCCGCAGGCGCCTAGCCCCAGCGAAACGTGCGCGGGGTGTCGCGCATCCGGATCAACCGCGCCGGGATGCCTGCCACGACCGCGTTGTCGGGGACGTCGGTGGTCACTACCGCGCTGCTGCCGATCACGGCGTTGTTGCCCACCGACACGCCGCGCAGCAGGCAGGCGCCGTAGCCGATCCAGACGTTGTGGCCCAGGTTAACGTCGCGCTTGTAGATGCCCTGCAAACGGATCGGGCGCTCGACCTCGACGACTCCATGATCGAAGTCGATCATCATCACCCGGTCGGCGATGATGCACTCGCGCCCGATCGCGACGTGCTTGTACGCGGAGATCGTGCACTCCTGGCCGAGCACCGACTTGGCGCCGATCGCGACCTCGCCCTCGTGAACGCGGATCTTGCACCCGTGCCCGAGCCACGACCAGCGCCCGAGCGTCAGCTTCGCGTGGCGGCCGATCTCGAGCTTGACGCCGGGGCACACGAAGCACATGCCGTCGGTCTGCAGGCGCCCCCGCCAGCGAAGCTTTAGCCACAACCACCGCGCGTACAGGACCAAGTAGGCCGGTGACAGCATCTGATTCGACCGGGCGAAACGCAGGAAGCGGAACAGGCCGCCGTGCAGTGGCGGCGGCGCCGAGCGGACGAACGGGGGCAGCGGCGCCGGCGTCAGGTCCGTCTCAATCTGCTGCGTGCTCACCGGCTGCACGCCCAGATCGTACGATGTCAGGCGTCGTCGACGAGTCCCTGCAACGGGCCCAGCAGGCGGCGCGCCCGGCGCGAGGAGCCGGGCAGCTCGAGTAGCCGGTGGGTGGGGGGCGCGCC
This sequence comes from uncultured Solirubrobacterales bacterium, assembly GCA_963803475.1. Taxonomy (GTDB): domain Bacteria; phylum Actinomycetota; class Thermoleophilia; order Solirubrobacterales; family Solirubrobacteraceae; genus Palsa-465. The sequence goes on along the minus strand of CAWDMR010000011.1, from coordinate 141,163 downwards.
GGCTCGGCGGCGCTGCAGCTGCTCGTGGGCGATCGGACGCCAGCGCTCGTCGATCACCACGCACGGTTCGGCTGCGGCGACGGTGTCCGGCTCGAGCTCCAGATGCTCCGCCCACAGCCGCACGCGCGTCTCGCGCGCGAGCCCGCGGTCGTCGCTGACCAGGTTGAGCTCGGTGTCGTTGAGCAGGGAGTGGGCGTTGAGGTTCGCGGACCCGATCGTCAGCCAGCAGTCATCCACGATCCCGATCTTGGCGTGGACGTACAGAGGGTCGTCGCGGATCCCGTGCCGAGCCCGGATCGTGGACGCGACCAGGCGGCCGGCACCACCGTCGGCGTCGGCGAGGACGCCGATCTGCCCGAGCGTGTCGTCGCGGCCGTTGTTCGGCTTGGCCGGTAGCAACAGCACGATCCGGAAGTCGGGACACGGCGGTCGTCGCAGCTTGTCAGCGAGGGCCGCGACGATCTCGGGCGCCCACAGGAACTGGTTCTCGAGGTAAATCAGCCGCTCGGCACCGCGCAGGGCGCGCAGGTAGCTCTCCAGCACGCTGAATTCTCCGCGCGGAACCCGCTGGTACATGTCCTCGGCAATCGTGCGCACCACCTGCACCGTGTGCGTGCCGGCCGGAGCGGGCGGAGGCGCCAGCTCGAGCCGTTCGCCGGCCAGCTCCTCCCAGCGCAGCGCGAAGTGCGCGGCCACGTCCCGGACTGCCGGGCCCCGCAGAACCGCTGCCGCGTCATGCCATCCGAGCCTCCGGCGCGCTTGATGGTGCTGGGAGTCGAACCGATCGCCGGCCGCGTCGGTCATGTCGATTCCCCCGACGAATGCCAGCTGGCCATCGATCACGATCGTCTTTTCGTGATGGCAGTGAAACGGATGCTCACGGGCGTCGGTCTGACAACGGATCCGCGTGCCGCGGATCAAGTTGTGAACGGCGCTGCGCACCTCGGCACGAGTCGGATGAAACGCGGGAATCGGCGCCCCGGCCCACACCAGGACGCGCACGTCGATCCGTTCGGCCTGCTCGGCCAGGAGCGCCCCCAGCACCGTGCGCCGCCGATCGCGTTCGATCTCGAATCCCGGCGTGATATGCCAACCGGTGATGTGGATCGATTCCCGCGCTTCGCGCATCGCCTGAGCCATCGCCGGGAGGGCGGCGGCCCCGTCGATCAGCACGCCGACCTGGCAGCCGGGCCGTGGCGGAGTGTGCGCCTCGGCCCAGATTCCGGGAGAGTCAGGCTTCAGCACGTGGGCCTGACCCAGGCGACCGAGACGCCATCGATGTTTGGCACGGACCGAGGCCTCGATCCCGTCGCCGAGGTAAGCATCCAGGCGCGCTCCGAGGGGAGACCTTCCCATGGCCACAGGATCCCCGGCCAGCGGCGCACCAACACCCTTGGCATGATTGCCGGCCTCATGGCGGACGAGCAAGAGTCACTGGCGCAGAGGCTGCTGGCGGGCGATAAACGGGCGCTGGCCCGGGCGATCTCGCTCGTCGAGAACGACGATCCCGAGGGCTGGAGGCTAGTGCGCGAGGTATATCCGAGCACGGGCAAGGCCGCGATGATCGGTTTCACCGGACCGCCGGGGGTGGGCAAATCAACGCTGCTGGCAGCGCTCACCAGGCTCGAGCGTGCGCAGGATCAGACCATCGCCGTGTTGTCGATCGACCCCTCGTCGCCGTTCACCAAGGGCGCACTGCTGGGCGACCGGATTCGGCTCAGCGATCACTTTTTGGATCCTGGCGTGTTCATACGCTCGATGGCGAATCGCGGAGCACTCGGCGGGCTTAGTGAGGCGACGCTCCAGGCGGCGTTGCTGATGGACGCCTCGGGCCGTGACATGGTGCTGTTGGAGACGGTCGGAGTCGGGCAGGCGGAGGTCGACATCATCGATCATGCCGACACCGTCGTGCTGGTGTTGATGCCCGGGTCGGGTGATTCAATCCAAGCGTTGAAGGCTGGGGTGATGGAGATTCCCGACGTGATCGTCGTCAACAAAGCTGACCACCCGCTGACCGACACGATGGTGCGCGAGATCAAGGGCGTTCTGGCGCTGGGGCCGCGCGGTGGCTGGGAGGTCCCGATCGTCAAGACCGAGGCGATTCGGGACGAGGGGATCGAGGAGCTCGTCGACAAGCTCGCCGAGCACCGACGGTACATCGCGGATGAGGGCACGCTGTCCGAGCGCCGCCGCCGCAACCTGATGAACGAGGTCCTGGCGATCGCCACCTTCAGGATGCGCCGAGAGCTCGAGGCCTCGCTGCGGGAGGACCCGGAGGTTCAGGAGCTGCTCGACAGTGTCGTGTCTCGCGAGCTCGACCCGGCCAGCGCTGCGACTCGGATCCTGGAGGCGCGGGTCAGCCGGTGACCGTGCTTACGCCGCCATTCACGGTCGCCGCGCTCGTGTTGTGCGTCGCCGGGCTGGCCAAGCTGCGCTCGCCGCGGGCGGCGGCCGATGCACTGTCGGCCCTGGGGCTGCGGGGCCGAACCCCGCTCGTCCGGGCATTCGCCGGGTTGGAGATCACGGTTGGGGTTACAGGCCTCGTACACCCAGCGCGGCCTGCGGCGGTGATCGTCGCGTGCCTGTACGGCGCGTTCACGGTGTTGTCGCTGCGGCTGGCCCGTAGGCGCGCGAGCTGCGGCTGCTTCGGTGAGAGCGACGCCCCGGCGTCGCCGATCCAGTCGCTGCTGAGCCTGATCCTGGCGCTGGTGGCGTTGGCCGCCGCGGTGTGGACGCCGCACGGACTCAGCTGGATCCTGTCGCAGCCGGTCGGGCAGGCAGGCGTGCTGCTGACCGGCGTGGCCGGGGCTGCCTACGCGATCGTGATCGCGTACACCGACCTTCCAGCGGCGTGGTTGGCGTGGAGCCTGCGGTGACGGTCGCCGAGCGAATCGCCACCGCGGTCGGGTCGATGCTGGAGCGGCGCGTGTCCCGCCGCGGCGCGCTGGCCCGCGCGGCCGTGGCCGGCTCGGCGTTCGCGGTCGCACCGGTGCGCTACCTGGTGCGGCCCGGGACGGCTTGGGCGGTGATCGGCCCGGGGAGCTGCGCATCGGGGCTGTGCACGGACGGCTACACCGCCTTCTGCTGCGAGATCCAGCATGGCCGCAACGAATGCCCGAACGGCACCTACGTGGCCGGCTGGTGGAAGTGCACCTCGTATCCGGGCTCCGGGCTGTGTCACCAGCAGGGCGTCCGTTACTACGTCGACTGCAACCGGCTGCCCGGCCATGGCTTCCCGGGCGGCTGTCAGTGCGCACTCGGGGACTGCGGCCGCCGCCGCGTGGACTGCAACCACTTCCGCTACGGCCAGTGCAACCCCCAGATCCAGGGCACCACCGAGGTCGTCTGTCGCCTGGTGAGCTGCCAGAACCCGGCCAGCGTCCCGGGCTTCAACTGCAACGGGACGTTGATGGTCGACGACAACACCTGCTCCCACGAGGGCAGCTGTCTCGAGGGGCTGGCGGTCCGCCAGCCGGGCGGCGGAGGCGCGTGATGACCGCGCTGGTGTCGGTCGAGACGGTTCTGCTGGTGCTGCTGGTGGTGCTCGTCGCGGGCCTGCTGCGCAGCCACGCCGAGATCCTCCGGCGCCTCGGCCCCCCGCAGGACTCCGACAGCGACGTACCGACTCCTTCGGCTGCGACGGGCGCACGCGATGCAGTGGCGGCACCCGCCGTGTCGGGCGTGACTCCGAGCGGCGACGTCGTCAGCCTGGCCTTCGAGGGTGCGGATGCGGCGCCGACGCTGCTGGCGTTCCTCACCAGCGGCTGCGGCACTTGCGCCGGGTTCTGGGACAGCCTCGGCGAGCAGCGGCTGCCGCCCGGCATCCAGACCGTGATCGTGGCCCACGGCGCCGAGCGCGAGCGGCCGGCCCGGCTGCGCTCGTTGGGTCCGGTCGGGGTCCCGGTGGTCATGTCGTCCCAAGCCTGGACCGATTACCACGTGCCTGGCGCTCCGTACTTCGTGCTCGTCAACGAGACAATTCGGGGCGAGGGGGTCGCGACCACCTGGCATGCGGTCGCGTCGCTGGTCGGCGATGCGATCGAGGACGAGCGCGAAGCGCGGGCCGGGGCGGCGTTGAGCGTGGCCAGGTCCGGTGGGTCGGCCGGTGGCGGGAGCGGTTCGGTTCGGGCCAGGCGGATCGACGAGACACTGGCAGCCGCAGGCATCGGGCCGGACCACCCCAGCCTGTTCCCCGGGGGTGGCGCCGACGAGCCGGGATCGGTCCACGACGACGCCTCCGGGTCCGCCCACCGGACATGAGCGAACTTGTGGTGCTGGGCTGCGTGGCGTCGGTCGCCGGCGCGGTGGCAGCCGCGTGGTCCCCCTGAGGCGAGTCGATGCTGGCCAGCATCACTCCGCTCGGCGAGCGGGGCAGGCAATCGAACTGGGTGGTGACGATGATCGCGTTCGTGCTCGGCGCCGTCGGCGCCGGGGCGGCGCTCGGAGCGATCCTGGGGTGGGCGGGCGGCCTGGTGCTGGGCGGCGTCGGGACCCAGTCGCGGCTGATGGCGCTGGCGGCGGCTGCGCTATTGACCCTGGCGCTCGAGCTGAGTCCGACGCGCGTACCCGGTCCGCGCCGACAGGTGAACGAGCGCTGGCTGGACGAATATCGCGGCTGGGTGTATGGCCTCGGGTTCGGTGCCCAGCTCGGGATCGGAGTCACCACGATCGTCTCGAGCGCTGCCACCTATCTGGCGTTGTTTGCCGCCTTTCTGGCCGGCGGGCCGGGCCGAGGTGCTGTGATTGCGGGCGTGTTCGGCCTGGCACGCGGCCTCACGCCGCTGGCTGGGGCACGGGTTCACCGGCCCGAGCAGCTCATCGCCCTGCACGGGACGCTGGCGCGGTTGCACGGCGCGGGCGCCGTGCTGGGCCAGGTCATGGTCGCGGCCGTGTTCGCGCTGGCGGTCGCCGGGGGACTGAGTTGATCCTCGAGGCTCACGGGCTCCGGATCGAGCTGCCGCGCGGCTGGAGCGGACGCGTGTTCAGCCGCGCTGAGGGCGTCGCCACGCTGCATGTCGCGAGCTTCCCGTTGCCGCTTCAGGACGGTGAATTCGGCGATCGCAGCACGGCTCGAATGCGTTCGGGCGCATCGTTCCTGGCGCTCACCGAGTACCGGCCGGGTGCGGGCCTCGAGCCGGGTCAGGGCCTGTTCGCCGCCCGCCGCATCCCCAAGCGTCTGGATCCGTCCGCGTTCGCTGCCACCGGCCTCGCCCATCCCCGTCCGGGCCAGGCCGGGATGCAGCACTTCTTCACCGGCTCGGGACGACCGTTTTGCCTGTACGTGGTGATCGCCGCCGCTCGCGCCACCCGGCGCCACCAGCTGGCGGCGATCGATCACGTGCTCGGCTCGCTTCAGATCTCCGCTCGCCCATAGATGGTTGATTCCATGGCCCCGTGGGGCCGGGGGATTCGGGGTGGGGGCGGGTCAAGGACGCAGGGCGAAGCCAATACCTTGAGGTATTGGCGAGTCCGAGGACGCAGATCCGGCGTCGGGCTTGATGGGGATTTGTGTTCACCATGAACCAAAACCTCCATCCCGGCGGCCGGGGGGCCGATCATCCGGATTCATCCGGCACGCGAGATCGTGGAATCGACCATCTAGACCAGCCCGCAGTGCCGGGGGCCAATGCCGGCCGCGCCTCCACCTCCATCTGACCGCCGCTGGTTGTGACAGGCTGTGCCGGCGATGGCGCAGCGCAGCGACGGGGAAGGCTTGCCTCAGCCAATCGATCGGCGAGCGTTTCTGTCCGCCGCGGGCGCCTCGGGTCTCGCGCTGGCGCTGCCCGGCCGCGCCCCGGGGAAGCCTCGGGTCCGAGCCGCGGCGGCGGTTCCAAGCCGGCTCGAGCAGGCGATGCGCGGGCATGTGTTCGAGAAGGGTCAGCCCGGATATGCCGGCGCCAGGCTTGTCTACAACGAGCGCTTCGACTATGTGATGCCGCGCGCGGTTGCGCGCCCGATTGACGCCACCGACGTGCAGGGTGCAGTGCGCTGGGCGGTCGCCCACGGCGTGCCACTCCGAGCTCGGTCTGGGGGCCACAGCTACGAGGGCTACTCGACGATCCCCGGCGGCGTCATGCTCGATTTGCGCAAGATGAACGGCATCTCGGTCAACCACCACGCCAAGACCGCGACGATCGGTGCTGGTGCCCAGTTGATCGACGTCTACGCCGGCCTCGCCGCCCACGGCGCCACCATCCCGGCGGGCTCCTGCCCCTCGGTGGGCATTGCCGGCGTGACCCTGGGCGGCGGTATGGGGCTGGCGGCGCGGGCGTTCGGGCTCACCATCGACAACCTGGTCGGAGCCAAGATCGTCACTGCCGACGGCAGGCTGCGCACGGTCGACAAGCACACCAACCCGGATCTGCTGTGGGCCCTGCGCGGTGGTGGCGGGGGCAACTTCGGGATCGTGACGCAGTTCACGTTCCGCGTGCACTCGCTGCCGTCGAGCGCTGCGTACTTCTTCGTCTCCTGGCCCTGGTCCTCGGCTTCGGCCGCACTCGAGGCGTGGCAGGGATGGGCGCCGCATGCGCGCGACCAGCTGACCTCGATCTTTCACCTCAACGCCGGGGGAGGGAGCTCGGTCGAGGTCAGCGGCCAGTATCTCGGGACCGCGAGTGACCTCGGGTCGCTGCTGCGGCCGCTGCGGGCGGTGCCGGGCGCTTATGTCTCGAGCGGTAATGACGGCTACCTGAGGTTGCAGCAGGTGTTCGCCGGTTGTTCCAGGATCTCGCTGGCGGCCTGCCACACGGCCGGCACCTCGTCTGGCGGCACGCTGCCACGCGAGAGCTTCGAGGCCAAGTCCGACTACGTCACCCATCCGCTCTCCTCCCGGGCGCGCCAGACCCTGATCGCCGCCACCGAGCGCCGGGCCTCGCAGTCCGGGTCGGGCGCGATCCTGTTCGACTCCTACGGCGGCGCGATCAACCGCGTGGCCGTCAAGCGCGACCGCGTTCGTGCATCGCAACGCACTGTTCTGCATCCAGTACCTGTCGTACAACGGGGGGTCGGCGTGGCTGAGCCAGACCCACTCCGCGATGCGCCCGTTCGTGTCCGGGCAGGCCTACCAGAACTACATCGACCGCAACCTGCCGAACTGGCAGCACGCGTACTACGGCGGCAACTACGCCCGGCTCGAGTCGATCCGCCACACCTACGACCCCCACCACTTCTTCAACTTCCCCCAGGCGGTGGGCCGGTAGGGGGTCGTGGGGTTTCGGGCGGTGGGGCGTTTCGGGACGGTGGGGGTGCGGGCGGTGGGGCTTTTCGGGGCCGGCCGGGGTTTGGGTGCCCGGCCGGGTCGGGTCCGCCGGGGGGTTTTGCCGGCCTCCCTCGGAGGCTGGCCGATAAGTGTGAATGGTTCACACTTATCGGCCCACGTCCTTCCGGAAGGGGCGGGCGGCGATCGCTTCGGCCCACGTCCTTCCGGAAGGGGCGGGCGGCGATCGCTCCGGTAGCGGCGCGGTGCGCCGCCGCGGGCCGCCAGGTTCCCTACGGCCCGGCGCCGCCGGTCGAGGTCACCAGATGGCCGTGGTAGCTGGCGGCGTCGTGGCCCGGGATGTCGACGCAGCGGGTCAGGTTGGTGCGGGAGCGGTTGGTGTAGGTCGCGCGGAGGCGGGTGGCGACGGCCACCGACCCCAGGTAGCCGGCCTCGGTCACGTGCACCTGAATCGTGAACGGGACCGCCTCGCCACGGTGGAACAGCCGGCCGCCGCACTTCAGCGGCGCGTAGAACTTGCCTTTGCCGGCGTAGCGGCCGGGACCGCTGCGGGACAGGGTCAGCGTGTCGGTCCCCGCCGAGCGCTGCCGGACGAGCTTGACGCGGCTGCACTGCCCGCTGGGGCACAGGGACTCGAACGTCCAGGTCCGGACGACCGACTCTCCCACGTGCTCGCCCCGGACGCGGACGGCTGCCGTGACCCTGCCGGCGAGCAAGAACTGACCGGTCAGGCGGGCGGTTGCGGGCCGCGGCGGAGGCGGGGGCGGGGTGGTTGTCGTAGTGGTGGTAGTGGGCGTGGTTGATGGGGCTGACGCGGCGCGCAGCGTCCTTGACCGGCTCCCGCCCGACGCAGCCGCGGCGGCCGACGCTGACCCCGCCATCGCGAGCGACGCCAGCAGTGCGACCGATCGCCCCGGCGTCATGTACCCAGCGCCCGCGCGATCACCATCTCCTGCACCTCGTCGGTTCCCTCGCCGATCGTGAGGATCTTGGCGTCCCGATAGAAGCGGCAGACGGGGTATTCCTCGATGTAGCCGTAGCCGCCATGGATCTGGACCGCCTCGTCGGCCGCGTGCACGGCCAGGCGGCCGCTCTTGAGCTTGGCCTGGGCGGCGGTGAGGGTGAAGTTGCGGTTGTTGTCCTTCAGCCAGGCGGCCTTGTGGACCAGCATCCGGGTGGCGTCGATCTCGGTCGAGAGGTTCGCGAGCTTGCTCTGGATCGCCTGAAAACGCGAGATCGGCTGTCCGAACGCGCGGCGCTCCTTGGCGTAGGCCAGCGCCTGGTCGAACGCGCCCTGCGCCAGACCGACGCCCATCGCCGCCACCCCGATTCGCCCGATGTCGAGCACGTGGAAGAACTGCCGCAGTCCGGCGCCGCGCGGTCCGACCAGGTTCGCCTCGGGCACGCGGCAATCGGTGAACGACAGCGGTCGGGTGTCGGACGCGTTCCAGCCCATCTTGCGGTACGGCTCGCCCTGCTCGTAGCCCGGCGTGCCGTTTTCCACCAGGAGATTCGAGATCTCCCGCGTGGGCTTGCCGCCCGCTCGGCCTCCGGCCTGGCTCGGTTGGGCGGCGCCTGCCTCGTCCGGCTGGCCCGTCACGGCCGTGATCACGACCACGCCGGAGATGTCGGTCCCAGCGTTGGTGATGAACTGCTTGGAGCCGTTGATCACCCAGTCGCCGTCCTCGAGCTGGGCGCGGGTCTGGGTGTTGCCGGCATCGGATCCGGCCTCGGCCTCGGTTAGGCCGAATGCCCCCAGACGCTCGCCGCGGCACAACTGTGGCAGCCAGTGCTGCTTCTGCGCCTCGGAGCCGAACAGGTAGATCGGCTGGGTGCCGAGCGAGGTGTGCGCGCACAGCGTGATCGAGACCGACGAGTCCACCCGAGCCAGCTCCTCGACCGCGATCGCGTAGGCGAGCGAATCCCCACCGGCGCCGCCGTACTCCTGGGGGAATGGAATCCCCATCAGGTCGAGATCGGCGAGTCGCTTGACGATCTCGTAGGGGAAGCTCTTGGTGCGATCGAGTTGCTCGGCGATCGGCGCGACTTCCTGCTGGGCAAAGTCGCGTACCGTCTCGCGGAGCAGGCGGTGGTGGTCGGTGAGGTCGAACTCCATGCCCCGGATTCTCACAGCCGGGGCAGTGGCCGTGCGCCGCGCGGGCTACCAATGGCCGTGCGCCGCGCTGGCTACCAGCGGCCGGCCGGCGAGCACCCACCCTGCCCCGGGGTGGAGCAGGTTCGCTGCGCCAGACCCCCCGCCATGCTCACGGTGTACGCGGTGCCGAGGCTCGAGCTGGATGAGACCGAGATCGCGTACTGGCTCGGGTCGCCGCCGGCGCAGGTGCTGACGCTCAGACCCCCGGCCTGAGCCAGCGTCGACTCGATCCCGACGAGTGCCGTCGCGGTCGCGCCGCAGTAGCTGCCGTGGTCCAGGCGGTAGGCCTCGATCGCCGTCTGCGCAGTGCGAACGGCGGATTTCGCCGCCGAGTCGTGGCCCTTCGCGGTCTGGTCGAGAAAGGAGGGGATCGCTATCTCGGCCAGCACGCCGATAATCAACAGCACGACCAGCAGCTCCACCAGCGTGAAGCCTTGCTGATCGTCTCTGATCTGACGCAAACTGGACATCTCACTCTGGTTATCGGCCTGCCGAGCACGCGCGATAAGGGGGCAGGCTCGAAACTCCACACCCGTGAACGCCGATCCCGCCACGGACCGGGCCGGCCGCCGGGCGCATCACCCGCCCGCCGTGAGGCTGGGGGCGCTGCTGGAGGGCGGGCTGGCACCGGCGATCCTGGCGATCGTCGAGCGGGGCGCCGGGCACCGGCCTACGCTGGCGTCCGACATCCGGGCGGAGGTGGAGCTGTCAACCGGTGGGGAGTTCCCGCCGGTGCGGATCGTGTTCGGCGAGGACGGGGTGCTGGTGGAGGACGGACCGGCGGCGCAGCCCGACCTGCGCGTCACCGGATCGCTTCCGGATCTGGTCAGGTTGATGGTCGCTCCCCTGATCGGCGGCGTTCCCAGCCCGATCAACGCCAAGGGCCGGGCGGCACTGGGGATGGTGGTGCTGCGCCGCGTCCGGATCGAGGGCCGGCTGGGGCTGATGCGCCGCCTGCTGGCGCTGATCCGGATCTGAGCTGCGGCCGCCCCCGCGCGCCAGGGCGCCGGATCTGAGCTGCAGCTACCCCGCGCGCCGCGGCTCGATGTGAGCGTCAGGCGGGCGCGCGCGACAGCGCCGCGACCACCTCCGCCAGCAGGCGGACTCCGAATCCGGTCGCGCCCTTGCCCAGGAAGTAGCTGCGCCGCACGTCGTAGGCCGTGCCGGCGATGTCCAGATGGGCCCAGGGCACGTCCCCGGCGAAGTGATGCAGAAACTCGGCGGCCGTGATCGGCATCGCGATGCGTCGCTCGGTGCGGTTGGTGAGCTGGGCGTAGCGGCCCTTGACCATGTCGGCGAACTCCTCGTGCAGTGGCAGCCGCCACAGCAGCTCGCCGCTTCGCTCGCCGGCTTCCAGCAGCCGCCGCGCCCAGTCATCGTCGTTGGCCATGACGCCGGCATAGGTCTGACCCAGGACCGATTCGATCATCGTGAGCGTGGCGATGTCGACCAGTCGATCGCAGCCCTCGCGCCGGGCCAGCGTCAGGCAGTCGGCCAGCACCAGCCGCCCCTCGGCGTCGGGGTTGTTGATCTCGATCGTGGTGCCGTCGAGGCTGCGTACGATGTCGCCGGGCTTGACGGCGCGCCCGCTCGGCAGGTTCTCGGTGGCGCCGACTATGCCCAGCACGCGCGCCGGCACTTCGAGCCCAGCGAGTGCCGCGATCGCCTCGATCACGGCCGCGCCTCCCGCCATGTCGAACTTCATCTCGGACATCGACGCGATCTGCTTCAACGCCAGGCCGCCCGAGTCGAACGTCACCGCCTTGCCGATCAGGCCGACTGGCGGAGAGCCCGCCGCTCCGGAGTGCGAATACTCGAGCCGGATCAGCCGGGCCGGCGCCGCCGAACCCTGCGCCACGGCCGCGAATGCCCCCATCCCCGCCTCCCGGATTGCGTCCTCGTCCATAACCGACACGCTCATGGCACCGACCTCGACCGCCCGCTGCCGGGCGTAATCCGCGAGTGCCACCGGGGTCAGGTCGTTCGGCGGGGTGTTGCCGAGGTCGCGGGCTCGGTTCTGAGCCGCGGTCAGCGTCGCGGCTCGGCCAACCGCCGCCGATACGTCGTGATGGGCGCTGATCAGCAACCGCTGCACCGGGGGACGCGGGTCCGGCACTTGGTAGCGGTCGAACCGGTAGGCGTGCAGCAGCGTCCCCTCGACCAGGCCAGCGACGACCTCGTCGCCCACGTGATGGGGTAGCTCCCAGCACAACGTGCGGGCGCCGAGCTCGCGGGCGCGGGCGTGGGTCACGGCGGCCACGGTCCGCGCCCGCTCGGAGCTGAACGCGTTTCGCGGGCCCAGGCCGACGACCACGAAGCGCCGGCGCTCGGCATGGGTCAACGCCAGCCGCCGGAGCTCGCGGCTGGCCTCGCCGGACTCGAGCAGCGCGCCGAGCTCGCCTCCAGGCAGCTCATGGGCCACGTCCTCCCCCTCGAACACTCCCACCGCGATTGTGTCGGCGTCTGTCTGCCTGGGATCCGCGGTCGTCGCCTCGACGTGCACCGGCGGAACCTACCTGCAACGCGGCCGCCACCCCGGCCTGACTAGCATTGACAGCAGCCACCGACCCGGAGAACGAGAATCAAATGCCCAAGACCGTGATCCTTTCCGCAGCCCGCACCCCGATCGGCAAGCTCGGTGGTGGCCTCGCCAGCCTTGACGCGACGGAGCTCGGGGGCACCGCCATCAAGGCTGCACTCGAGCGCGCCGACGTGTCGCCGGAACAGGTCCAGCATGTGGTCATGGGCCAGGTGATCCAGGCGGGCCAGGGCCAGATTCCCTCGCGCCAGGCGCAGATCAAGGCCGGCATTCCCAAGGAGGTGTCCTCCGAGACGATCAACAAGGTGTGTGCCTCGGGAATCCGCGCCGCCGGGCTGCTGGACGTGGCGATTCGCGCTGGTGACCTGGAGCTCGGCGTCGGCGGCGGCATGGAATCGATGTCAAACGCGCCGTACCTGCTCAAGCAGGCGCGGTTCGGCTTCCGCATGGGCGACGCCAAGGCGATCGACTCGATGATCAACGACGGTCTCAAAAACCCGTTTTCGGGCAAGCACATGGCCCAGGAGGCCAGCGAGGTAGCGTCCGAGCTGGAGCTCACGCGGCCGGACATGGACCGCTGGGCGCTGCGCTCGCACCAGCTCGCGGTCAAGGCCACGGACGAGGGTCGCCTCCCCGAGGAGATCGTGCCGGTGACGATCAAGAGCAAAAAGGGCGAGACGGTGGTCGACGTCGACGAAGCGCCGCGCCGGGACACGAGCCTGGAGACGCTGGCCAAGCTGCCGGCCATCTTCGTCGAGAACGGCTCCCATACGGCGGGCAACTCCCCTGGCGTCAACGACGCCGGGGGCGCACTGGTGCTGGCCAGCGACGAGTGGGCGACGCGCAACGGCAAGTCGGCTTTGGCCACGATCGTGGCTCAGGCGCAGGTGGCCGACGATTTCCCCTACCTGGCGCGGACTCCGGCGAAGGCGGCTAAGCAGGCGCTGGCGAAGGCCGGGCTGAAAGCGGAGGACATCGACGTGTGGGAGATCAACGAGGCATTCGCGTCGGTGACCCTGAACTCCATGCGCATGCTCGGGATCGACGAGGACCGGGTCAACGTCAACGGAGGCGCGGTCGCCCTCGGCCACCCGATCGGGGCGTCCGGGGCCCGCATCCTCGGGTCGCTGGTTTACGAGCTGCGCCGCCGGGGCGGTGGTGTCGGCTGCGCCGCGATCTGCTCCGGTGGGGGCCAGGGCGACGCCGTGATCGTGGAGGTGAACGGCGGCTAGCAGGATGACTCGCGCGCCGCGTGATCCAGCCAGGCTGGATGCCGAGCACGCGGCAGGCGCGAGCGCCTGCATGTCCGCGAGCACCGCGGCCTTCTTCGATCTGGACCGCACCCTGATGCAGGGGTCCTCGGCTTTCCAGTTCGGGCGCGCGGCATACAAAGCGGGTCTCATCAACCGGCGGCGGCTGGCCGCCGATGCCTGGGCCAACGTTCGGTTTCGTCTGCGCGGGTCGACCGATGCCGATACCCACGCGCTGCGTGACCGGATCTCGAGCTCGCTGGCGGGCGCGCGGGTGGTCGACCTCGAGCGCCTGGCGGCCGACGTGCTGGCCGGGGTTCTCCCGCGCATCTACCCCCAGATGCTGGCCGTGGCTCACGAGCACCAGGACGCCGGACGCCGGGTGTACATCGTCACCGCCGCCTCCCAGGAGCTCGCGGAGATGCTCGCGCAGGTGCTGGCGCTCGACGGGGCGATCGGCTCGTCGTTCTCCAAGGTGCGGGACGGCGTGTACACAGGCGAGCCCACCGGCCTGTTCATCTACCGCAGCGACAAGGCCCGGGCGATCCAGGAGCTGGCCGCCCGCGAGGGGATCGATCTGGCCCAGTCCTACGCGTACTCCGACTCGGAGTCCGATCTGCCGATGCTGCGGGTGGTCGGGCACCCGGTGGCGGTCAACCCGGACCGGGAGCTGGCTCGCGCCGCCCGGGAAGGAGGCTGGCAGATACTGCGCTTCGACCGCCTGGGCCGCCGGCTCAAGACCGGCGCGGCCCTGGCCGGCGCCGCCGCGGCCGGTGGGATCGGCAGCGCGCTGCTGGCGCAGCGCCGGTCGAACCGTAGACTTCGGTTATGGCCACTCGCCCGGGGTTGACGGGTCTGGAGCGCTGGGAGCGCGAGAAATTCAGGCGCGCCCCGGAGCGCGATGCGCCGTTCTCGACGATCTCCGGCGAGCCGATCAAACCGCTGTACACCGACGCCGATCTGCCGGAGGACCCGGACGCGGCGATCGGGCTCCCGGGGGAGTTTCCCTACACGCGCGGGGTGTACGGCTCGATGTACCGGGGCCGGCTGTGGACGATGCGCCAGTTCGCGGGCTTCGGCACCGCCCAGGAGACCAACCGGCGCTTCCGCTACCTGCTGGAGCACGGGCAGACCGGTCTGTCGACCGCGTTCGACATGCCCTCGCTGATGGGCCACGACTCCGACCATCCTCGCTCGCTCGGCGAGGTGGGCCGCGAGGGGGTGGCGATCGACACGCTCCAGGACATGCAGGACCTGTTCGCCGAGATCCCGCTCGACCAGGTCAGCGTGTCGATGACGATCAATGCCCCGGCGCCGATCATGCTGGCGTTCTACGTGGTCGCGGCCGAGCGCGCCGGGGTGAGCGCCGAACGCCTGAGCGGCACGATCCAGACCGACATTCTCAAGGAGTACATCGCCCAGAAGGAGTGGTGCTTCCCGGTCGACCCCGCGATGCGGCTGGTGACCGACATGGTGCAGTGGTGCAGCGCTCACATGCCGCGCTGGCATCCGGTCTCGATCAGCGGCTACCACATCCGCGAGGCCGGCTCGACGGCGGCCCAGGAGCTGGCATTCACGCTCAAGGACGGGCTCACCTACGTGGAGCACGCGGTCGCGCGGGGTCTCGACGTCGACGCGTTCGCCCCCCGGCTGAGCTTCTTCTTCAACGCGCACATCGACTTCTTTGAGGAGATCGCGAAGTACCGGGCGGCGCGGAGGATCTGGGCCCGCGAGCTGCGCGACACGTTCGGCGCCCGCGACGAGCGCTCGCTGCTGATGCGCTTCCACACTCAGACCGCCGGGGTGTCGCTGACCGCGCAGCAACCGCTCAACAACATCGTCAGGACGGCGATCGAAGCGCTCGCCGGCGTGCTGGGCGGCACCCAGTCGCTGCACACCAACAGCTTCGACGAGGCGCTGGCGCTGCCCACCGAGGAGGCGGTCCGGGTGGCGCTGCGCACCCAGCAGATCATCGCCGAGGAGACGGGCGTCGCCAACACGATCGATCCGTTGGGCGGCAGCTACTTCGTGGAGGCGTTGACCGATCGGATGGAGGAGCAGGCCTACGAGTATTTCCGCAAGATCGACGAGCTCGGAGGCATGGTCGAGGCCGTCAAGCAAGGCTTCCCGCAGCGCGAGATCGCCGACGCCGCATTCGAGTACCAGCGGGAGGTCGAATCTGGGATCCGCAAGATCGTCGGCGTCAACGCGAACACCGAGGCAGACGACGCCGAGACGCCGATTCTGAGGATCGACCCCGAGTTCGAAGTGCTGCAGATCAAGCGGGTCAAGCAGGTCCGCGAGCGCCGCGACGCCGACGCCGTGGGCGGGGCCCTGGACAGCCTCGAGCAGGCCGCCCGCCAGCCCGGCGAGAACCTGATGCCGTACCTGCTCGACGCCGCGCGCGCCGACGCGACCGAGGGCGAGATGGTGCACAGGTTGCAGAACGTGTTCGGCACCTACACCGAGGCGCCCGCCTTCTAGGAGCGGGGGGCGCATGCGCCCCCCGCCGGGTCCGTGCATGCACGGACCCGCGGCCGCGCGCATGCGCGCGGCCGATCACAGGCAGGGTTAACCGATCACACGCGGGGTTTAACGCATCGCCAACCTGCGCGTACGGTAGGGTTTTGGGGTAGCCGATTTTCCAATTTTCGGGGGCTTTCATGCATCAGATTTGGTCTCGCCGGGGGCTGCTCACTGTCGTGTCCGGGCTGGCGATCGCGCTGGCCGGATGTGGCAGCAGTAAGTCGTCGAGTTCCTCAACCACGTCATCGACCACGACCACAGCGGCCGCCACGGCGCATCCCAAGCTGATCCCGGCTGTCGCGTCGCCAAGCGGGGCGGTGTCGCCCAGGGCGGCCGGGCTGGTCAAGCTGCACCGCGTCTCGACGGGCTTCTCCCCTCACCTCGCCGGCCTGGGCAAGCTGCCACTGTCTCAGGCTATCCCCGAGGTGAGCGGGGACATCAACCACTTCTGGAGCCAGGAGTTTGCCAACTCGAACGTGCAATGGCCGCAGATGCAGGAAGTGCTTGTGGACCAGCAGCCGGTGCAGACGCAGTGCTCGAGCCGTCCGACGATCGCGCCCACGGATCCGTGGTACCTGTGTGACGGCCAGCAGGGCGGGACGTTCTACTGGACAGTGCCGTGGATCCAGCAGAACATCGCCACCGACCAGGGCGGCGTGAACCTGGCCTTCAACATGGCCGAGATGTGGGCCTTCCACATCCAAAATCTGTTCGGGTTCACGAATCAGCTCCAGCAGGGACAGATGCATAAGGGGCAGTGGGCCCAGCAGACCATGTGCCTGACGGGGATCTACGTGAAGTCGCTCAACGACCGCAAGCTGTTCGAGCAGGGTGATCAGCAGGCGGTCCAGAGCTTCCTCAGCGCGCTGAACAACGTAAACGGGATCACCGCGCCCGACGTATCGGCCCAGCAGCTACAGCAGGCGTTCGCGACCGGGGCCCAGTCCGGCGATCCGAGCCAGTGCGGCATCGGCAACGGCGGTGGCGGCGGCAGCACGACCACATCGACGACCCCGGGGCTGAGCACGACGACGACCACGCCCTAGAGAACGTAGGCGACGTGGGAACGGCCACTACGGTGTGGTGGTCGTTCCCCCGCTTGATGTTCGCTTGGGCAGGCACACCGAGGCGTTGCCCTGGCTCTCGATGCCCACGTTGAAGGCCGTTGTCAGCTGATCGCTGGTCACGGAGGCGGCGCTGCCCTGGGAGGAGGAGACGGGCGCGATCTGGGTCAGCAGCTTGTTGACCGCCGCCTCATCGCCAGGCCCGAGCGCGTGCACGGCCTGTAGGTAGTAGAAGTAGGTGCCGGAGAAGCACGAGTCCATCTCGGCTAGCTGCACGGGTGACAGCCGGGCGGACTGGCTGAACGCGCCGAGCACGTTCTCGACGTGGTAGCCGTAGATGTCGGACACGAGCAGCGCCAGCGCCGCGTCGCCGATCGGCGCCACGTTGTTCTGGATGTAGCCCACGGTCAAATCGAGGCTCTGAGTCGGAACGCAGTAGAGCGGCGGGTCGGTGGTGGTGAGCTGCGTGGCGCCGCAGGCCACGGGCGTGGCGTCGATCACGTTGAGCGTCGCGGGCGGCAGCTGGAGCTGCGAGCCGCGGAACTCCATGGCCCAGAACGAAGCCACGTTGCCGGCCAGCGTGCTCAGCTTGTCGGGGAGCGCCAGTCCGCTCAGCCCGGTGAAGTGGGCCTGCACAACCTGGCGCCGGCCCCGGGGCAGGCGGTCCAGGCTCGACAGGCCGGCCTTGGCGCCCGTCGCAGATCCGGCGAGCTTGTGAGCGCCGGAGGCGGGGGTGGTCCTGGCCGTGGTCGTCGTGCTGCTCGTCGTGCTGCTGCTCGAGCTGGACGAGCCACAGCCACCAAGCGCCGCGGCAGCGAGCAGCGCCGCCGGCAGGGTCGTGATGAAGGTGCGGGCGCGCATCAGCTCTGCTTGACCAGGGCCAGGGAGAAGGTCGAGGCGCCACCGGACGGGCGTGACACGCCCACGGCCCGCGCGGTCTTGCGCCCAAACGAGCCGACCTGGGTGAGGCTCAGTGCCACGGGCGTCGCCGCCGCGCTGGTGCCGGCTTGGACGCTGACCCGGTTGGCCGCGGGCTTGAGCGACACCGTAAGCGGGGCACCGGTCGCCAGCGTCTTGGGGATGACACTCAGCGCGCTTCCGCCCTGTCCGTGATTGACCCCCAGCGACAGCACGGGGTTCTGACCTGAGCCGGCTCCACTGCTTCGGAAGCTGACCTGTCCGGTGGTGGCCGACAGCGACAGCTGGTCGGTCGAGCCCGACTGGGGCAGCAGGTTGGAGACAGACGTTCCGAACCCGGGGCCGGTGACGTGGATCGTGGCCGCGTCATGGCCGGTGGCACCGGAGCCGTCCAGCGAGATGCGCAGTCGCCCGGCGCCGGCGGGGAGGAAGTAAATAGGCTCGGGGTGGGCCAGGAAGTCGCTGTTCAGCAGCGGAACGTACACCCGGGCGCCCTTGATCTGGTTCACCAGCCGGCCGTGGAGATAGCCGAGGTGACGGCCGTTCGCCGTGGTGATCAGCAGATGACCGTGGGCGTCGGGGTCGCCGCCCAGTGACACCTGGAGCATGCCGCGCTGGGCGGCGGTCGACCCGCTGCCGCAGAACGGGCATGGCTGGCGGCCGAGACCGGCCGACAACGCGAACAGCTCCATCGGGTTGTTGGTTCCCTGGCCGGTGTACTCCTCCGGGGGCACGGTCGGGTTGGGCGCGCCGTTGTAGCTCCAGGTGTCGGAGTTCGTGTCGACGGAGATGTCGCGGACCTGGCCGGGGAAGTTGTTGTCGTAAATCTGGATGGCGTACTGACCGCCGCCGAGGTTGTCGATCGTGATCGGCGTCACCGCGTGACCTCCCTGGGGGTTGCGAATGCCGATCGTGTAGAGCTCGGCGGACGGGTTGGCGAGCGCCTTGGTGAGGATCTTGATCTCGTTCGTCGGGGTTTGCGCAATCGCGGCGTTCTGAACCGCGGGCAGCAGTTGCATTGCCCAGCCGTAGGCGATCTCGCTCACGAGCGAGGGGCTCAGCCCCAGCGAGAAGGTGCTGGTGCCGCCGAAGTCGCTTTGGCTCAGGAGGTGCCGGAAGAAGCGCAATGCGGTCACCGAGAAGCCGAAGCAATGTCCCCCGAGCATCCCATCGCTCACCTGTTGGGCGAACTGCTGCGCTGCGGGCGTGAGCGTGCAGGCATCGGACGGGGCATCGGCGCACACGGCGTCGCCGAACATCTCGCGGAGGTCGTGCTGGTTGATCTCCACGCCGGCGATGAACCCGTAGTTCTCGAACGAGAATCCATCGACCGCGGGATTGAAGCCGTCGGAGGCGACCACCGTGCCCTGGTCGTGCGCGGTGACCACGTGCCCTTTGTCCACGGGCTGATCGCTGGCGAACAAGCGTGGCAGGTGTGGCGCCGGCGCGGTCGCGCGGGTGCTGTGCGTGGTGGAGGTCGTCCCGCCGCAGCCGGCCAGTGCTGCCCCGGCGCTCAGCAGCGCGATCGAAATGCCCCGTCTGGACACGATTTGTGATTGCCCCCTCGGACCTGGTCCGCTATGCCGCCTGAATCAGCGCTCACCAGGATACCGGTCGCCGCTCGCGGGCCGCCCCAGTTCGGCGGCATTACAATCCTGGCCCTCGCGGTCGCAACGAACCCCGCGGCCCCGCAGCTTCCGATGGCCTCCTCCACTGAGAAGAAGATTCGCGTCGTCGTCGCGAAGCCCGGTCTCGACGGGCACGATCGCGGTGCCAAGATCATCGCCCGCGCGCTGCGGGACGCCGGCATGGAGGTGATCTACACGGGCCTGCACCAGACCCCGGAGCAGATCGTCGAGACGGTTATCCAGGAGGATGCGGACGCGGTGGGCCTGTCGATCCTGTCGGGCGCCCACATGACGCTGGTGCCGCGGATCCTGGAGCTGCTCAGACAGCAGGGGATCGACGACGTGATCGTGACCGTGGGGGGAACGATTCCGTCAGACGATGTCGAGGAGCTGAAGCAGCTTGGCGTGGCCGAGGTGTTCACCCCAGGGGCGTCCACCCAGCAGGCGATCGATTTCATCCGCGGCGCGGTGCGGAGCTAGTGTCGCTTGGGCGTACGGCCCGATTGACTCGTCAGTCAACACGGTAATATTCCGGCTATTAAGTTCGTTAGGAGGCTCAGTTGAAGATTTGCGTCCTCGTCAAAGAGGTGCCGGACGCCGCCGTCGAGAAGCGGATCGATCCGTCGACAGGGCGGATGGACCGCTCCGGGGAGAAGAACCTAAATCCCTACGACACGCACGCCATCGAGGCTGCGATGCAGATCCGCGAGGGCGGCTCGGTGCAGATTGACGAGATCGTCGCGGTGACCATGGGTCCCGAGTCCGCGGTCCGGGCACTGCACAAGGCGGTGTCGCTTGGCGCCGACCGCTCGCTGCATCTGACCGACGCCGGGCTGGCCGGCTCCGATGTCGCTGCCACCGGCTATGCGCTGGCCAAGGCGCTGGCCAAGGAGCAGCCCGACCTGGTCCTGCTGGGCCAGCAGTCCGACGACGGCGAGTGCTACACGATCGGGGCGGTCGTCGCCGATCACCTACAGATGCCGTCGCTCACGCAGGTGATCAAGATGGACGTGCAGGACGGCGGGCTGCGCTGTGAGCGCCAGGCCGAGTACGGCTACGACACCGTTCAGGTGGAGATGCCCGCCGTGATCTCCGTCGGCGACGCGATCAACGAGCCCCGCTATCCGTCGCTGAAGGCGATCATGGGGGCCAAGAAGAAGCCGCTCGAGAGCGTGGGCGCGTCCGATGTGGGGATCGACGCCTCGCTGGTCGGCGAGACCGGCTCACGCGTGCAGTGCGGTGATTTCCACGATCCGCCCGCCAAGGCCGCCGGACAGATCATCGAAGACGAGGACACCGAGGAGACGGTCGAGAAGATCGTCGCCTGGCTGGACGAAAGGAAGCTGATCTAGATGGCCGATGTGCTCACCTACGTCCTTCATTACGAGGGCGCCTTCAACAAGAACTCGCTCGGCGCGGTATCCGAAGGCGCGGCGCGCGCCTCGGAGGTGGGCGGCGAGTGTCACGCCGTCGTGGTCGGCGGCGACGATCTCGTCAGGAGCTGTGTCAGTCGCTGGGCGCCTACGGCGCCACCAAGGTGTTCCGCGCCAAGGGTCCCGAGGGACTGGCGCAGCCGGTGGTCGACGTGATGGCCAAGGTGATCGACGATCACGGGCACGGTTACGCGCTGTTCGGCGGCGGCCTGCTCGGGTTCGAGATCGGCGCCGGCCTGGCGGCCCGCAAGCAGGCCGGTGTGACCATGGAGGTCACGGCGGTGCGCGCGGAGGATGGCAAGCTCGTCGCCGAGCGGCCGATCCTCCAGGACTCGAAGATCTCGGTGTCCCGCTACCAGGGTGACCTGGGGATCATCATCGGTCGGATCAACGCGTTCGAGATCGTCCAGCGCGACGGTGGCTCCGCGGAGATCGTCGACGTCGACGTGCAGCTGTCGCCGTTCTCCACCAAGGCGACGATGGTCCAGCGCGGCGAGCAGCGTGGTGCCGACGTGGACATCGAGGGCGCTGACATCCTCGTGGCCGGCGGTCGCGGTCTCGGCAAGGCCGAGAACTTCTCGCTGGCCGAGGCGCTGGCCCAAGCGTTCGGCGGCAACACGGCGGTCGCGGCCACCCGTGCCGTGGTTGACGCCGGGTGGTACCCGTACGCGGCGCAGATCGGGCAGACCGGCAAGACGGTGTCGCCCAAGCTGTACCTTGCGGCCGGTATCTCCGGGGCCATCCAGCACAAGGTCGGGATGCAGTCCTCGGAGAACATCGTGGCGATCAACAAGGACGCCAACGCGCCGATCTTCGAGTTCTCTGACCTCGGGATCGTCGGCGACCTGAACAAGATCCTGCCCAAGCTCACCGACGCGATCAAGGCGAAGAAAGGCTCGTAGGCGATGTCGGCGCGCAACGGCACCCACAGCCCGAACGAGTACCCGCCGCCGGTCGACCCCGTCAAGGAGTTCATCAAGCGCGAGCTAGATTCCGAGGACGAGCTGATCGAGGTCGGCGTGGCGATCGTCGGCGGCGGCACCGCCGGGCTGGCCTGCGCCAACCGCCTGTTGCAGCTGCTGGGCGACGACCCCGAGCTGATGGAGAAGCTCGGCGAGGTGCCGGTCGCCGTGATCGAGAAGGCCAAGACCTGCGGCGGCCACAACCTGTCCGGCGCCGTGATGCGCCCGGCGCCGCTGCAGGAGCTGTTCCCCGAGCTGTCCCGGGAGGACTGGCGCAAGGAGCGCTTCGCCTTCGGCGAGGTCAAGAAGGAGTCTGTGTACCTGCTGACCGGCCCCAAGACCAAGCTCCGGGTCCCGATCCTCGCGGTGCCCAATTTCAAGAACCACGGCAACGAGGTCGTCTCGGTGGCCGCGCTGGCTCGCTACCAGCAGCGCCAGGCCGAGGAGGGCGGCGCCTACGTGCTGACCGAGACGTCGGCCACGCAGCTGATCGTCGAGGACGGCAAGGTCGTGGGGGTGCGCTCGGGGGACAAAGGCCGGGGCAAGGACGGGGAGCCGCTGGGCAACTTCGAGCCCGGCACCGACATCAAGGCCCGGGTGACCGTCCTGGCCGAGGGCTCGTGGGGCCACCTCACCGGCGCCGCGATCAAGGAGTTCGGCCTGGCCGACGGCCGCGAGCCGCAGGTCTGGGAGCTCGGCGTCAAGGAGGTGTGGAAGGTCGCCAAGCCGCTCGATCGCGTGATCCACACCTTCGTCCAGCCCTGGCCGCTGAAGGTGGCGGCCAAGTACGGGCAGCTGGGCGGCACCTGGATCTACCCGATGAAGGACGAGAAGACCGGCGACGACCTGGTCTCGATCGGCTTCGTCGTCGATCTGAACTACCGCGACGCGACCACATCGGCGCACGACCTGCTCCAGGCGTTCAAGACCCATCCGCTGGTCAAGGGGATTCTGGATGGCGGCGAGCGGGTCGCCTGGGGAGCCAAGGCGCTACCCGGTGGCGGCTACTGGTCGATGCCGAAGCTGTCGATGCCCGGGGCGCTGCTCGTGGGTGACTCGGGCGGGATGGTCGACACGGCGGCGCTCAAGGGCGTCCACCACTGCATCAGGTCGGGGATCCTGGCGGCGGAGGCGATCTACGCGAACCTGAAGCGGGGCGAGTCGCTGAGCGCGTACGAGGAGGCGGTGGACGAGTCCTCGATCGGGCAGGAGCTCTACCAGGTCCGCAACACCCGCCAAGCGTTCCAACGGGGCTTCCTGGCCGGCAGCCTGCTGGCAGGCCCGGCGATCATGTCCAAGGGCAAGGTGCCACCGGGCCGGCAGGAGTGGCACCGCGATGACGCCGAGCCGATGTTCGTCGGTGACACCAAGGACCGCTATCCCAAGCCGGACGGCAAGTACCTGTTCGACAAGCTCTCCAGCGTGTATGTGTCCGGCAACGCCACCCGGGACGATGCTCCGAACCACATCCGCGTGCATCGCAACGTCCCGCGGGAAATCGCCGAGGCGTGGCGCTGGATGTGCCCGGCCGGGGTGTACGAGATCCCGGAGGAGGCGCCCACGAAGGGCCCGGTGGATGTGATCGTCAACTACACCAACTGTGTGCAGTGCGGTGCGATCACGGCCAAGGGGGGCCGCCTGACTCCGCCCGAGGGTGGCGACGGGCCGCTTTACACAATTACCTGAAACCGCGGAAACTTCCAGCGCTTTCGGTTGTTCTATGGGCATGAAGCGCTTTGTGATCGCTGTCACGACGCTGGCCGCCTGCGCCGCCACATACGCCGGTGCCGCGACCTTCGCCGCCGCATCACCGCCGAAGGCGAAGCTGCGAGCGTTCCTGTGTCAGCCGGCCCGGGACCCCGCCACGCGGGGAATCTCGGTCACGGCGGTGATGCGCCCGCTGCCGCACACCGTCAGGCTGGCGCTGCGCTTCCAGCTGTTCGACCGCCAGAAGCCGGGCGGGCCCACGAGCGCGGTCACCGGTGGCGATTTGGGCACGTGGATCTACCCCAAGAACAAGACGCTGGGTCAGCGGCCCGGGGACATCTGGATCGTCAATCACCCGGTGGCGCAGCTGTCGGTCGCCCCCGCCTTCTACCGGTTCAGGGTCACGTTCCGCTGGATCGGCGCCCACGGTCACACACTCGGGACAACCGTGCGGGTCAGCCCGGTGTGCTACCAGCCCGAGCTGCGACCTGATCTGCGGGTGTCGGCGATCAGCGTCAAGTCGCTGCCGAATGCGCCCAATGGGACCGCCAGAGACGCGTACATCGCGCTGATCCGGAACACCGGAGCCAGCGCGGCGGGACCGTTCACGGTTCAGTTCACCGACGGCAGTGTGGTCCGGTCCAAGACCGTCTCGCTGCTCGGCGCGCACTCCAAGACGATGCGGACATTCGTCGGACCGAAGTGCAACGCCCAGGCGCCCCCGACCGTGGTGGTGGATCCCGGCGGTCAGGTCGACGACTTGAACCGGTCGAACAACTCGCTTACCGCGGTCTGCCCGGGGTCCTGAGGCGCGGCTGGGGGCCGCTAGACTCAGAGCTAATGAGAACCGGCATTCATCCCGAGTACGTCGAGGCGCACGTGCGCTGCACGTGCGGCAACGCCTTCACGACTCGCTCCACGAAACCCGAGATTCACGTCGAGATTTGCTCGGCGTGCCATCCGTTCTACACCGGTCGCCAGAAGCTGGTTGACACCGGCGGGCGCGTCGAGCGCTTCCAGCGCCGCGTGGCCAAGGGCCGGCGGGCGGCGCGCACCCCCGCGGGCGCCTAGCAGCGGGCGTGAACGTGGGCGCCGAGGGCGGGAACGGGAGCCTGGCCGCCCCGCGCGAGCTGCGGGGCGGGCCGCTGCAGGCGACCCGCGATGCCCCGGTGGGCGGGCAGGCCGTGCTCGAGGGCGTGATGATGCGCGGGGTCTTCACCTGGGCGGTCGCCGTGCGCAAACCGGCCGACACCGGCGGTGAGATTGTCGCGCACACGTTCCCGCTGGTGTCGTGGACCAAGCGTCGCCGGGTATACCGCTGGCCGGTGATCCGCGGCGTGGTGGCACTGGCGGAATCGCTGGGCATCGGGCTGCGAGCTCTGGGCATCTCGGCCAACGCGCAGCTGCCCGAGGAGGAGCAGGAGATCTCCAGCGGCGCCTGGGCCGGCACCGTGATCGTCGCGCTGCTGTTCGCCATCGGCCTGTTCTTCGTGGTACCGGTCGGGCTGACCAGCCTGGTCAAGCATCAGCTGGGATCCTCAGTGCTGTTCTGGGCGGTCGAGGGGGTGTTGCGCACTGCGATCTTCCTGGGCTATTTGCTGCTGCTCTCGCGAGTGCGCGACCTGCGGCGGGTGTTCGAGTACCACGGCGCCGAGCACAAGGTGATCTCCTGCTACGAGGCGTCCGATGAGCTCACCCCGGAGCGAGCCAAGCTGTACTCGCGGCTGCACCCGCGCTGCGGAACCAGCTTCCTGCTGATCGTCATGATCATGGCGATCTTCGTGTTCGCGCCGGTGGGCCTGCCCGCATGGTGGGTGCTGGTGCTGACCAGGATCCTCGGCGTGCCGCTGATCGCCGGGCTGTCGTTCGAGGTGATCAAGTGGGCGGGTCGCAACCGCCGCAAGCGGTGGGTGCAGGCGATCATGTATCCGGGACTCCAGCTTCAGAAGCTCACGACCCGCGAGCCCGATCTGGATCAGCTGGCGGTGTCGATCGCGGCGCTGGAGGCCGTGCTGGCGGTCGAGACTCCCGGGCAGAGCTCGCCGGAGGATATCGTCGGCGTGGAAGTGGTCGCCTGACGCGTCCTACACTCGGCTCGCGATGATCGACGAGCTCGTGTCCCAGATCCAAACGCGATTCGACTCGCTGGAACGCGAGCTGTCGGATCCTGCCGTGATCGGAGATCGCGAGCGCTTCACGGCGGTCAGCAGGGCGTATCGCGAGCTGGAGCCGGCGGCCCGTCTGGCCAGTGCCTACCGGCGCGCGGTGGACGACTTCACCGGGGCGCGTGAGTTGTTGGACGAGGACGGGGACGACCCCGAGCTACGCGAGCTGCTGGAGTCCTCACGCCAGCAGATCGAGTCGCTGGAGGAGGAGATACGGCTGGCGATGGTCGAGCGCGATCCCAACGACGACAAGAACGTGATCGTCGAGATCCGGCCGGGACCGGGCGGCGACGAGGCCGGGCTGTGGGCCGGCGACTTGTACCGGATGCTGACCCGCTACGCCGAGCGCCGCGGATTCACGGTGGAGCCCCTGTCGATCGGCGATGGCACCTACACGTTCGCCGTCAAGGGCGACGGCGCCTACTCGGTGTTCAAGTTCGAAGGCGGAACGCATCGTGTGCAACGGGTCCCGGAGACCGAGTCCCAGGGCCGGATCCATACCTCGACGGCGACGGTGGCGGTATTGCCCGAGGCGGAGGCCGTCGAGGTCGAAATCGATCCGGGCGATCTCCAGATCGACGTGTATCGCTCCTCGGGCCCGGGCGGCCAGTCGGTGAACACGACCGACTCCGCTGTGCGGGTCACCCATAAGCCGAGCGGAATCGTCGTCTCGATGCAGGACGAGAAGTCGCAACTCCAGAACCGAGACCGCGCGATGCGGGTGCTGCGGGCCCGGCTGTACGAGCGGGCCCGGGCCGAGCAGCAGGCGTCGATCGACGCCAGCCGCCAGGCGCAGGTCGGGACCGGCGAGCGCGCCGAGAAGATCCGCACGTACAACTTCCAGGAGAAGCGGGTCAAGGACCACCGCATCAATCTGCTGGTGCACAACCTCGACGCCATCCTGCTCGGCGAGCTCGACGAGCTGACCGCGGCGCTCCAGGACGACGAGAAGCGCCGCCGGCTTGCGGAGAAGACGGTTGCCTGAAACTGAGGCCGGCGCCAGGTCGATCGGGGAGCTGCTGGACGAGGCCTGCGCGGGATTGGTCGCCGCCGGCTGCGACACCCCGAGGCTCGACGCCGAGGTGCTGCTGGCCGCCGCGCTCGGCTGTGACCGGGGGTCGCTGTACATGCGCCTGCGCGATGACGCCGGCGAGCCCGCGGCGAGCCGGTTCTCAGAGCTGCTTGAGCGCCGCCGCGCGCGGGAACCGGTGGCGTACATCACGGGGACAAGGGAGTTTCGCCGCATCTCGCTGATAGTCGACCGCCGCGTGCTGATTCCACGGCCCGAGACCGAGCTGCTGGTGGAGGTCGGGCTGGAGCTGCCGGCCGGGGCCCGGGTGGCGGATGTGGGCACCGGCAGCGGAGCGGTGGCGCTGGCGCTCAAGGACGAGCGGGACGATCTGACGGTGGTCGGTTTGGATCTGAGCGCTCGGGCGCTGGAGGTGGCTCGGGCGAATGCGGCGCAGTTGGGGTTGTCGGTCGAGTTCTCGCAGGCGAATCTGCTGGGCGGCGGCAGCTATGACGCCGTGCTCGCGAACCTGCCGTACGTCGCCGACGATGACGTGCTGGCGCCGGAGATCACGCAGTACGAGCCGCGGGCGGCGCTGTTCGCCGGCGCGGATGGGCTGGCGGTGATCCGGCGGCTGGTGGCTAGGCTACGGGGGGTGCCGCTGGTCGGGCTCGAGGTCGGCCTGGGCCAGGCCGAGGCGGTCGAGTCGCTGCTGCGCGGCGCGGGCTTCGGCACCGTGCAGCGACGCCGGGATCTGGCCGGCCACGAGCGAGTCGTGGTCGGACGCACAGGCCGCCAATGACACCGGTGCTCGGACGCCGTGACCGGTCCTGACGCCGCCGCGTTCGAGCGGTGCGTGGCGGTCGGCGGCCTGGCCGTGTTCCCGGCCGACACCGTGTATGGGATCGCCTGCGATCCCGGCAACCGGTTCGCGGTGGAGCGCCTGTACCTACTCAAGCGCCGCCCCCTGGACAAGCCCAGCGCGGTGATGTTCTTCGATGTCGAGCTGGCGCTGGCGTCCGTGCCCGAACTCGGCCCGCGCACCCGTGCGGCGGTGACGCGACTGCTGCCCGGGTCGGTGACCGTGCTGCTGGAGAACCCGGCGGGACGCTTCCCGCTGGCCTGCGGCTCGGACCCGGCCACGCTGGGACTGCGCGTCCCGGTCGTCACGGCGCTGGACGGGGTCGCCTGGCCGGTGCTGCAATCCAGCGCCAACCGAGCGGGTGGCACTGACCCTCGGTCGATCGATGAGGTGCCCGAGCTGATCCGCGCCGCCGCCGACCTGGTGATCGACGGAGGGACGCTGCCCGGTACCCCGTCAACGGTGGTCGACCTGCGGGCGTACGAGACCGAGGGCGCCTGGTCGGTGATTCGGTCCGGCGCGGTGGGCGATGAGCAGTTGGCCGCCGCGCTCGGAGGTGATCCCGCGCGGGGCGCCGCGCGCGGAGGCGATCCCGCCCGGGGCGGGGATCCCCCGCGCGGAGGTGGTCAGTTCCATTTCGACCCCTCGACCTATCTGGCCATGATCCGGGCCGACATCCCGGTGTTCGACCGGCTGCAGGAGGAGCTGGCGGCGGCGTCCGGCAGCGACGCCCGCCGCATCCTCGAGCTCGGGACCGGCACCGGCCAGACCGCGCTGCGCTTGCTCTCACGCCATCCGGAGTCGCACCTCGTGGGCGTCGACGCCAGTGCGGCGATGCTGGCGGCGGCTCGGCCGGCGTTGCCGGCGGCGCGCGTCGATCTTCGCGTTGCGAGGCTCGAGGACGAGCTTCCCGCCGGCCCGTTCGACCTGGTGGCCAGCGCACTGTGCGTGCACCATCTCCCCGGCCGCGCCAAGGCCGACCTGTTCGCCCGGGTGCGTGACGTGCTGGCGCCGGGGGGACGGTTCGCGCTGGCGGACCTGGTGGCGCCCGCTGATCCCGCCGACGCGGTCACCTCACAGACCCCCGGCTTCGATCATCCCAGCTCGGTCCAGGAGCAGCTCGAATGGCTGGCGGACGCGGGATTCGACGCGCGCGTGACCTGGGCGCAGCGGGACCTGGTGGTTGTGGCGGCGACACTGCCGGGCTGACTGGCGGGCAGGGGCGGGTACGCCGGGGGCCGGCCGGGGGGCGGTCTCGGCGGCAGCGTCGCGCGCCGCTGGGGGCGCCCGACGCGGGCGCGGGTGACCCCTCGCGCGCCGCTTGGGGGCGGTCAGCCGAGGGCCTCGCGCGCTGCTGGGGGCGGCCCACGCCACGGGCGCTGATATCGTCGATTGGCGATGAGCGTCGAGTTGCCGCCCGACTTCTTCAACCGGCCGGTGGCCGAGGTCGATCCGGAGATCGCCGAGGTGCTGGCGCTGGAGCTCGAGCGCCAGCAGCGCACGCTCGAGATGATCGCCTCCGAGAACTTCGTCCCCGTTTCAGTGCTCGAATGCCAGGGCTCGGTGCTGACCAACAAGTACGCCGAGGGCTATCCCGGCAAGCGCTATTACGGTGGCTGTGAGTACGTCGACATCGCCGAGCAGCTGGCGATCGACCGTGCCAAGGAGCTGTTCGGCGCCGAGCACGCCAACGTGCAGCCGCACGCCGGGGCGCAGGCCAACGCCGCTGCATATCACGCGCTGCTGCAGCCGGGCGACCCGCTCATGGGGCTCGAGCTGGCGCACGGTGGCCACCTCACGCACGGGATGAAGATCAACGTCTCCGGGCGTCTGTACGACATCGTCCCCTACCACGTCGACCGGGAGACGAGCCTGATCGACATGGACGAGGTGCATCGGCTGGCGGTGGAGCGGCGGCCGAAGATGATCCTGGCGGGCTGGTCGGCCTATCCGCGGTTCCTGGACTTCGAGCGCTTCCGCGCCATCGCCGACGAGGTGGGGGCGTACCTGATGGTCGACATGGCGCATTTCGCCGGCCTGGTGGCGGCCGGCCTGCACCCGTCGCCGGTGCCCTACGCGGACGTGGTCACCACCACGATCCACAAGACGATCGGCGGCGCCCGGGGCGGCATGATCCTGTGCAAGGAGGAGCTGGCCAAGAAGATCAACTCCGCGGTGTTCCCGGGTCAGCAGGGCGGGCCGTTGGAGCATGTGATCGCGGGGAAGGCGGTGGCGCTGCGGATCGCGATGTCCGACGCTTTCCGGGAGCGCCAGGAGCGAACGCTGGCGGGCGCCCGGGCCGTCGCCGCGGAGCTGGTGGCGGCCGGCGGCGGCGTGAACGTTCTCACGGGCGGGACGGACGTGCACCTGGTTCTGTGCGACCTGCGCGAGTCCGAGCTCGACGGCCAGCAGGCGGAGAACAGGCTGGCCGCGGTCGGGATCACCGTCAACCGCAACGCGGTGCCGTTCGACCCGCGACCGCCGGCCGTGTCATCCGGGCTGCGGATCGGGTCTCCGGCCCTGGCCACCCGGGGTTTGCAGGTGGACGACTTCGTCGAGGTGGGCAAGATCATGGGTGAGGCGCTACAGCCGGGAGAGTTCGAGGCCCGGCAGGCGGAGCTGACCGCCCGCGCCGAGGCGATCGCCGAGCGCTACCCGTTGTACGCGGGGTTGGGGGCGCAAGCGGTGGTGTAGGAGGTCGTTGGAGCCTGCGGGTCGGGACGGCTCGGAGGTCAGGGCGGGTCGGGGCGGCCGGCGCGGCTTGACGTGTTGTACGTAATTGCCTCCCTGCGTGCCAACAGTGCGCCGGGGGTGTGCCGAGTTGGTGGAATCCGGGGGTTGGTCGGGGAGGACGGGGCGATACTCGGGCGCGCGGCGCCCGGAGAGCATGCTCGAGCGCGATGAGGCCGGACCAGGCATTCGTGGCGGCGGGGTTTCGGGTCCTGCGCGTGACCTGGCGGCAGCTGACCGAGGAGCCGCTGGCGGTCCTCGCGCGGGTGGCGCAGGCGCTCAGCGCCGGGTCGCCCGTGGCGCTGCCTGACTGAGCTTGCGCTCCGTCCCGCGCAGCCCGGATCTCGACCTCCGCTCACTTGACGCGGCGCGATCCTGTCCGGCTGACATCCTACGAGCCGACCCATGCGGTACTGGGACGCGGTTTATGCATTCCTCGTCGCGGCGGCCATCGCGGCGGCGCTGACGCCCGTGGCGGCGAGGCTGGCGCGACGGGTCGGGGCGCTGGCAATGCCCAGCGAGCGGGGGCTGGCCACCCGGACCACGCCGCTGCTGGGAGGGCTGGCGATCCTGGCGGGACTGCTGGTGGCGTCGGCGATCTGGATGCCGGACCAGATCAAGCTGCCGCGCACGGTGGGCGGCCGGCCGGGCGCGGGCGGCACCGTCGACACGTGGGCGCTGCTGGCGGGCGCCTGCGTGATCACGCTGGTCGGCGCGATCGACGACGCGCGAGACCTGCCGCCGCTGGTGAAGCTGGCCGGGCAGATCGCCGCGGCGGTGATCGCGGTCGAGGGTGGGGCGGTGGTCAAGGACGTGACGCTGCCGTTCCTGGGCGCGCTGCAATTCCCCAACACCGGGGGTGTGCTGAGCGCCGTCTGGCTGGTGGGGTTGATGAATGTGGTGAATTTCTCCGACGGAGTCGATGGGCTCGCGGCGGGGGTGTGCACGATCGCGGGGATCACGTTCGCGATCATCACGTTCGACCTCCAGGGAGGCGGCAGCGCTGCCGCCGTTCTGGCCGCCATCACCGCCGGCGGCGCGCTCGGATTCCTGTTTCACAATTTCCACCCGGCCTCGGTGTTCATGGGCGACTCGGGCTCGAACCTGCTCGGCTATCTGCTCGGGGTGGTGGCCGTGATCGGCTCGCTGAAGACCAACGCGGTGGTGGCGCTGGTGGCGCCGCTGTGCATCCTGGCGGTGCCGTTTCTCGACACCGGGTTCGTGGTGGCGAAGCGGCTCAAGTACCGGCGCAAGCCCTGGTCGGCCGATGCCAACCACTTCCATCACCGAATGGCCCGGATCGGCTTCTCGCAGCGCAAGACGGTCGCCGTACCTGTACATATGGACGCTGCTGCTGGCCGGGCTGGCGATTGCGCTGCGGTTCGTGCCGTACTCCGATCACCATGGTCACTACCGGACGGGATGGGCCGTGCTGATGGCGGCGATCGCCGTGGTGGTGGTGGCGGCGAGCGTGTACCTGGTGTACGTGCTCGAGATCCTCAAGTTCAAGCACCGCACGGCCCGCGAGATGACGGCGAAGGATCCGGACACCAGCGAGCACGAGATCGACGAACGGGTGCGCCGGGACCTGGAGACGGGCGAGTTCGACCGCGTGAGATAGTGGCGCCGATGCGCAAGGCCAATCTGGAGCAGCTGCAGGCGTTCATCACGCTCGACGGCTCGAGCATCCGGGAGCTGGCCGGGCCGGCTTGGACCGACGCTCGCCATCAGAGCCTGGCCGAGGCGACCGTGCCCTCCGGGTGGAGAGACCGCGGAGCACTACCACCCGCGGACCGAGGAGCTGTACTACTTCGTCTCGGGTGCCGGGCGGATGCGCCTGGGCGAGCAGGAGTCCGAGGTGCGCAGCGGCGATTGCGTGGTGATCACGCCCGGGACGATCCACAAGGTGTGGAATCCCGGGCCCGAGCCGCTGGTGCTGCTGTGCTGCTGTGCGCCGCCGTACTCGGACGACGACACCGTGATGACGGGGCGCTGACCTGGGCGGCCTGACCCGGATCCAGCGGGCCGGGCTGGGCGGGATCGTGCTCGTGACTGTGGCGGCCGGTGTGGCGCGCTACGCGCACGGCGTGTCCGAGGTGCTCGCGTTCGCCCTGGCGACGGTCTCGCTGGCCGGGCTGGCGTGGGTGGTGTCGTTCTCCACCGAGCATGTCGGCGAGCGGTTCGGCCCGGCGGTGACCGGCGTGCTCCAGTCGACGCTCGGCAACCTGCCCGAGTTCTTCGTCGTGATCTTCGCGCTGAACGCCGGGGAGCGCGTGGTGGCCGAGACAGCAATTCTGGGCTCGATTCTGGTCAATGCGCTGCTCGTGCTCGGGCTGGTGATCATCGCCGGCGCCCGGCGGGCTCGGGACGGGGTGATGCGCTTCAGCCCGCGGCTGCCCAACGACACGGCCACGCTGCTGTTGATGTCGACGTTCATCATCGTGCTGATCGGGCTGGCGAACTCCTCGCACGACCCCGCCAGTCACCACGCCAAGACGATCTCGATCGTGGGTGCGGTCGCGATCCTGGTCGTCTACGGAACCTGGCTGGTCGGCTACCTGCGTACCGACCAAGCGCCCGAGCCGCGGGAGGGGAGACAAGCGATACCGACGGCCGTGAGTGTGGCGCTGCTGGGGATCGCGGGGACCGCCTCGGCGTTCGTGTCCGACTGGTTCGTGCACGCGCTGGGGCCGACCATCCACACGCTGCACATCTCCAGCGCGTTTGCCGGGCTGGTGATCGTGGCGATCGCGGGGAACGCCGTGGAGAACGTGGCCGGCATCGTCTTGGCGCACAAGGGCCAGTCGGAGCTGGCGATCTCCGTGGTCAAGAACTCGGTGGCGCAGATCGCGGCGTTCCTGTACCCGGTGCTGATCCTGGTGTCGCTGCTGACCGCCACCACGCTCACGTTCGCGCTGGCGCCGGTCTACATCGGGGCGTTGTTCGGCACGGCGATCAGCGTCTGGCAGGTGACCGGCGACGGCGAGGCCACCCGCTTCGAGGGCGCCGCCCTGGTGGCGACGTTCGTGATCCTGGCCACGGTGGCTTCGTTCGAGTCCTGAACCACACTCACAGCACTGTGTGCTATCTTACGTTTACGTAAGAATCAGATTCCGCCCAGGAGGAAATCATCCCGCCAACGCTCGAAGCCGCCCGGCCACGGCCCATCCGTCGGATCGGGGTTCACGCCGAGCACGACTCCTACAAATGGTGGGCCCTGTCCTGCACCAGCCTGGGCATGCTGCTGGCGACGATCAACTCGGGCACGCTGATCATCGCGTTGCCCGACCTCGAGCGCAGTCTGCACACGAGTCTGCTCGAGCTCGTGTGGGTGATCCTGGTGTACATGATCGCCTCGACCGTGCTGGTGCTGAGCGCCGGCCGGCTGTCGGACCAATTCGGCCGCAAGAAGGCGTACATCGGCGGGTTCGTCGTGTTCGCAGCCGCGTCGCTGGGCGCCGGCTTTGCCGGCAGCGGCACGCAGCTGATCCTGTGGCGGATCCTGCAGGGCATCGGCGGCTCGTTCCTGTTCGCGAACGCCGCCGCGATCGTGACCGACGCCTTCCCGCGCGAGCAGCTGGGGCTGGCGATGGGCACGAACACGATGGTGGCGGCGGTCGGGCTCGTGATCGGGCCGGTCCTGGGCGGCGCGTTGGTGGTGATCTCCTGGCACTGGGTGTTCTGGTTCAACGTGCCGTTTGCCCTGGTCGGCAGCCTGTGGGCCGGCCTGGTGCTGCGCGAGCTCACCGGTCGCAGCGAAGACACGGCGTTCGACTTCGCCGGCACAGTCACATTCCTGGTCGGCCTCACCGGCCTGGTCCTCGGCATCACCAAGGGCGGCATCAGCGGGTGGGACTCGCCAGTCGTGATCGGTGGCCTCGCCGCAGCCGCGGTGCTGCTGCCGAGCTTCGTGGTGATCGAACGCCATCATCGCGCCCCGATGCTCGACCTGAGCATCTTCTCCAACCGGCTGTTCTCGGCCGCGGCGGCGGCCGCATTCATCAACGGTCTGGCTCGGTTCGCGCTGATGTTCCTGTTCGTCTTCTACTTCCAGGGCGTGCAGGGCAACTCGCCGATCTTGGCCGGCCTGAAGCTGGCGCCGCTGGCGCTGGGGATGCTGATCGCCTCTCCGCTGGCCGGCATCTGGGCCGACCGCCGCGGGTCGCGCGGCATGGCGGTGATGGGAATGCTGGTAGGCGCCGCGGGGTTGGCGCTGATGACCACGCTGGAGCGCGACAGCAGCTACTGGGCCAGCGGCACCTATCTGTTCCTGGTCGGCCTCGGCAGCGGCATGTTCAATTCGCCCAACACGGCCGCGATGATGGGGACGGTGGCGCCTCGCCGGCGCGGCATCGCCGCCGGCGCCCGGGTGCTGGTGCAGAACACCGGCGCGATCATCTCGATTGCCTTCGTGCTGGCCGTGGTCACCTCCTCGGTGCCGAAACACGTTCTGTTCAGCGTCTTCTCCGGGTTGGCCAACCACATTTCCAACTCGCAGCTGACGCCGTTCATCGCGAACATGCACACCGCCCTGTGGTGCCTGTCCACCGTTTCGGTCCTCGGCGCGTTCGTGGCCGCGGCGCGCCCCAAGCACGCCGCGGAGCCGGCCGTGCGCCCGGAGGCGGCGCTCCCGTGAGCACCATCGCCGAGCGCCCCCTGCGGATCGGCGAGGTCGCCGAGCTGACCGGCACCACGCCCCGGACGATCCGCTACTACGAGGAGATCGGGCTGCTGCCCGGCGCGGGCGACCGCGTGCAGGGCAAGCATCGCTTTTACACCAAGACGGACGTCGACCGCCTGGGTGAGATAGTTCGCCTGCGCGATCTGCTCGGACTGTCGCTGGAGCAGCTGTCGGAGCTGCTGGAGGCCGAGACGGCCCGCTCCGAGCTCCGCAGCGAGTACCACCAGACGCACGATCCGGACGCGCGGCGCCGGATCCTGGACAAGGCGCTGGGCCACATCGCCACCCAGCTCGAGCTGGTGCGCGGCCGCCGCCGCGAGCTCGAGCGGCTGGAGACCGAGCTCGTCGATCGCCGGCGGCTGGTGCACAGGCGTCTGAGAGAGCTGTCCGAATGAACGGCGTCGATCGCCGCGCGATGGCCGCGCTGTCGGCCGGGCACCTGTTCACCGACGTCTCGCAGGGGTCGGTGCCGGCACTGCTGCCGTTCCTGATCTCCCAGCACCACCTGAACTACGCCGCCGCCTCTGCGCTGGTGCTGGCGGCGACGATCTCGAGCAGTGTGATCCAGCCGCTGTTCGGCCATGTGTCAGATCGCATCTCGCTGCCCTGGCTGATGCCGCTGGGTCCGGCGCTGGGCGGGCTGGGCATATGTCTGGCCGGGTTTGCCCCCAGCTACGCGCTCACGTTCGCCGCGATCGTGCTGAGCGGCATCGGCGTGGCCGCCTTCCACCCGGAGGGCTCGCGGTTTGCCAACTACGTGTCCGGCGCCCGGCGGGCGAGCGGCATGAGCCTGTTCAGCGTCGGCGGGAACATCGGCTTTGCGCTCGGACCCGTGCTGGTGACGCCGCTGGTGCTGGCGTTCGGTCTGCACGGCACCGCGTTCGTGCTGATTCCCACCTGGCTGATGGCGGCCGTGCTGGTGCACGAGCTGCCGCGCCTGAAGGCGTTCCGGTCCGACCCGGTCGCGAGCCGGAGCCACGCAGCGGATCAGCGCGAGCAGTGGGGTCCGTTCGCGCTGCTGGGCGGAGTGATCGCGCTGCGCTCGTTCGTGTACTTCGGACTGGTTACCTTTCTGCCGCTGTACTACATCAATGTGCTGCATACCAGCAAGGCGCTCGGCAACACCGCGCTGGCTGCGATGCTGCTGGGAGGCGCAGCCGGGACTCTGACCGGCGGCCCGCTGGCCGACCGGTTCGGGCGCCGCGCGGTGCTGGTCGGCTCAATGCTGCTGCTGCCGCCGCTGATCACCGCCTTCCTGCTGTCGGGCCCGGCGCTGGGGATCGTGTTCGCCTCGCTGGCCGGTGCCGCCACGATCGCGACGTTTGCGGTCACGATCGTGATGGGACAGGAGTACCTCCCCGGACGGTTGGGGCTCGCCGCCGGCGTCACCATTGGGTTGTCGATCGGGCTGGGCGGAGTCGGCGCGCCGCTGCTGGGCCTGCTCGCCGACGCTCACGGCCTGCGCTCGGTGTTCGTGACGATCGCCGTGCTGCCGTTGCTGGCGCTGGCGCTGTCGCTGGTGCTGCCGCGGCAGGCGGCGGCCGCAAAGAGCTCGGCGGAGTCGAGCTACCGGGAGGCAACGCCGGCCCACTCCGGCGCGTAGGCGGGAAACCGCGGCCCCGTGAGCTCCGAGCGGAGCGCGCGGGCTGCACCGGGGTAACGCGACAGCCGAAACGGCCCGCCCGGCTCGAGGCCTTGGTTGTAGATCAGCATCCGGGCACGCGGGTGGGATCGGATCCAGCCGAACAGCTGTCGGACCCAGCTCGCGTCGTCGGATCCCCACAGGGCGTATTCGCCGAACAGGAACGGTTGTCTCGGATAGGCGTCGTACAGCCCGGTCAAGCCGGTGAAGTTCGGGAACTTGCTGTAGAAGTCGGTGCCGACCCAGTCCACCCACTGCCGGCCCGGCCAGTAGTCGCGTGGCTGGTTGCCCGGGAGATCGGGCGCGCCCGCGACCTGCGGAACCCACAACATCGCCACCCGCGGGCGGGGGAGGTCGTGCGTGGTGCGCAGCGGCGGCATCCCGAGCTTCCGCAATCGCGCATCGATCGCGGTCGCCGAGCCGCCGCGCAGGATTAGCGTCACCCGCTGCCAGGCGCGCTTGAACGCGGCGGCGGAGTGGTCCCGGTCGCGTGGGCCGCCCGGACCGAATGCGCTGTAGGGGTTCCAGTAGCCGTCCATCTCGGGCATCAGCCGGACGTAGGTGACCAGGCCGCTGTCGTACGCCGCCCGGCCCAGGGCGACCAGCCAGGCATCACCCTGGCCGCGCGCGATGGCGCCGGGCGTAACCATTTCTCGTAAGCCGGAGGCGGTCGTGAGGCTGATCATCAGCCTCGCGCGGGCCCGCTCCGCGTCCTGGAAGATGCCCGGCAGGTACTCGCCCCAGGCCGTGAACACCTCATACACGGGCGGATGCTTGCCCACGGCCTGCTGGTAGGCCGAGACCGGCTGGCCCGCAACGCCGGCGAATATCTCTCCCCGTGGGGGCGAGAAGGCGCGCCCGCGGGCCGGAGGCGAGCCGGCGACGACGGCGACCAGCAGGAATACGGCGCTCAGGCGCGTAACCAACCCGCGAAGGCGCTGTACTGTAATCCGGGGCGAGGTTCCGTGGCGTGCCACAGGGATGTAATCGTCTCGCGCCGCCGCGACATTTAGCCCGCCCGCTCAGAACCCGTGACCCCGTCCACCGCACCCAACTCGCGCTGGCTGCCGCGCATCGCCGCGCTGGGGGCGGGGATCGTGGGGCTGATCAACATCGGCTCGGCGCTGACGCCGAACATTCGCTGGCGAGGCCATCTGCTGCTCGACGTCGAGCCGGTCGAGGCCATGCGGCTGTTCCATGCGCTGGCGTTGCCTGCCGGCGCCGCGCTGCTGCTGGTGTCCCCCTACCTGCTCAAGCGCCGCCGGCGCGCCTGGCAGGTGGCCATTGCGCTGATGCTGGCGCTGGGCCTGTTCGACCTGCTTAAGGGCCTCGACTTCGAGGAGACGGCGATCACGTGGACCGCCGCCGCGGTTCTGGCCTGCGGTGCGAGCGCATTCCACGTGCGCCACGAGCCGGTGTCGCTGCGCTCGGCGGTGTGGCGGGTTCCACTGCTGGGGCTCACCGGCGTGGTCGTGGCCGCGCTGACCACGTGGGCGTCGCAGGGCCATCCGGCGCCCGCCACGATCGTGCGGGAGACCGGCGGCCTGCTGCGCTGGCAGAGCGGACCGATCAGATTTCATCATCCGTTCGCCTGGATCCCGCTCGGGGTGCACGTGATCGAGATCAGCACGCTGCTGGCGATCGCCTACGTGATCTTCCGGCCGCTGACCGCGCCCAGGACGCCTCCTAGTCCGGGCGCTCGCAACGCGGCCGCCGAGCTGGTCCGCGCCCACGGCAGTGACACGCTCGCGTTCTTCAAGCTACGGGGGGACAAGCACTATTTTTTCGGCCAGGACGGTTGCGCGTTCGTCGGCTACCGAATCGAGAACGGCGTGCTGTTGCTGTCCGGCGATCCGGTGGGGCCGCCAGAGGCGTTCCCGGCGCTGCTGGCTCAGTTGCGCGCGTTCACCGAAACCCGGGGGCTACGGCTGGGGGCTGTGGGCGCGAGCGAGCGCATGTGCCCGCTGTATGAGGACCTCGGTCTGCGGACGATCTACCTGGGCGACGAGGCGATCCTCGAGCTCGAGCGCTTCTCGCTGGAGGGGCGCGCCATCCGCAAGGTGCGCCAGTCGGTGCATCGCCTGGCCAAGGCCGGGTTCACTGCGGAGCTGCACGAGCTGGACGCGCTCGACGAGGCCACCATCGGCGCGATCGAGCGCGTGCTCGAACGCGGCCGCGACGGGGCGCCCGAGCGCGGATTCTCGATGGCGATGGACTCGATCCGGACTCAGGCGAGCGATGGCACCTTGGTGGTGCTGGCGCGCGACGCCGAAGGAGCGATCCGGGGTGTCCTGCACTACGTTCCGTGCTCCGGCCGCTCGACCGTGTCGCTGTCGTTCATGCGCCGGGACCCGGACACGCCCAACGGCCTCACCGAGTTCCTCGTGGTCAAGGCGGTCGAGCTGCTCCGCGAGCGCGGGCTGCGCGAGATGTCGCTCAACTTCGCCGCCTTCGCCAAGTGGATGCACAGCCCGGAGAAGCGCTCGGAACGGCTGCTGGGCAAGCTGGTGACCCTGGGCAACCCGTTCTTCCAGATCGAGAGCCTGTACCGGTTCAACGCCAAGTTCTTCCCCCGCTGGGAGCCGCGCTACCTCGTGTACGAGGGGGCGTTCGGGCTACCGCGGGCGGGCATCGCGGCGCTGTGGGCCGAGGGTCAGCTGTGGAAGCCAGGGACGGCGCGCGTGCGCTGAGCAGTGTCCTACGTCACGCCGCACGCGCTAACTTCACGCTAACGTTCCTGACTGGTCCCGACCTTCCGGAAGGGAGGTCGGTGACGCGTGTTGGCCGTGATTTCCAGGAGACGCCTGCGTCGCCCTGCCGGTAGCCTACGCGCCCCTCCGACCCCCTACTGACCTTGAAAAGCCGTCACCGACACCATGCCGAGCAGTCGTCCCCCAGCCACCGGTCGCGACGTCGCCGGAGCCGGGGTGCTGCTGCTGTCGGTCAACGCGCTGTGTGCGGCGGTCGGGGCCGGGATCGGGGCGCTCGTCGGTGCGCTGATTCCGCTGATGCTGGCGGGCTTCTGCGTGGGGTTCTTCCTGGGGATCCGCGTTGTCGCTAAGCGCTTCCACGATCTCTGAGCCGCCGATGACGGCGCTCCGGTACTTCGACGTGGTGCTGCTGGTGGTGGCGGCGCCCATCCTGTTGTTGATCGGGGTGCCCGCGGCGGGATACGCGATCGGCGCCGGCGTCTGGATTCTCCTGCGTGCCGTGGGTGAGGCGGTCGACCGGGCCGCCAGCGCCAGCCACGACGCTCGCACCCAGATCAGCCTGCGGATGTCCTACATGCTCGGGCGCCTGTTTTTGCTGGCGCTGACCGTAATCCTGGTCCGCCGTGGTGCCGGCCAGGACGATGGACTCACGGCGCTGATCGTGATCGTGTTCGCATTCACAGTCCAGCTGGGCATCTCAGCCGCCAGCCGCCCGAGGAAGCGATGAGCCGGGGACGGAAGATCTTCCTGTGGGTGTTCGGGTTCTACGTGCTCGGGATCGTGCTGCTGGCCCTGATCTTCGGCATCACCCAGCACAAGAACAACGAGTTCCAGATCCAGAACGAATTCAAGCTGATCAACTGGGTGTCCCTGGGGGTGTTCAGCATCAACCGGGCCGTGCTGTACCTGTTCCTGGCGGCGATCCTCACCGTTGGCACGATGCTCTACATCTCGCGGCGGATGCAGGACCGGCCCAACCGGGTGCAGACGGCGGTGGAGGTGATCTTCTCGCTGATGCGGGACAACATCACCCGGGGAAACATGCCGGACTCGATGGCCGCCAGGTGGTTTCCGTTCATCGGGGCCCTGTTTCTGTTCATCTGGTTCTGCAACCTGATCGGGTATCTGCCGCTGCCGACCAACACGGAGGAGAAGTTCAACGTGTTCGGCCTCCACATCCCGGCATTCGCGCTCTACGCGGCCACGGCCAACGTGTCGGTGCCGCTGGTGCTGGCGATCGTGGTGTTCCTCGCGTTCAACATCCAGGGGATCCGGACGCAGGGCCCGATCGGATACGTCAAGAGCCTGATCCCCGCCGGCGTCCACGGACCGATGCTGCTGATGATCGGACCGCTCGAGATCATCTCCACGTTCATGCGGCTCGTGTCGCTGACGATCCGACTGTTCGCCAACATCCTGGCCGGGCACATGATCATCCTGTTCATGTCGGGCGGCCTGGCCGTGATCCTCGGTCTGCAATTCCTGGGCTGGTTCACGCTGCCGGTGGGAGTGGCGGTGTATCTGTTCGAGCTGGGTCTGGTGGCGACGCTGCAGGCTTTCATCTTCGCGACCCTCACGGCCATCTACCTGGGTGGCTCGGTCACTCATCACTAATCACAAGGAGCTGAGCTCAAAGTGTTTACACCAATCCTCCACTTCGCCGCCTCGTCCGGTGTCGGGGCCGGGCTGGGAATCGGGATCGGCGGCGGTCTCGGGGCCGTCGGCGCGGGCGTGGGAATCGGAATCATCTTCGGCAAGGTGATCGAGGCCGTCACCCGCCAGCCGGAGATGCGAGACGAGATCACCTCGATCCAATGGCTCGGTTTCGCGCTCACCGAGGCGTGCTTCTTCTACGGCCTGGTGGCCGGCCTGATCTCCTACGTGCTCAAGTAGATGCCTCCCGTGCTCCATACAGCCTCGAGCGGCTCGTTCCTGATCTCGCCGAATGTCGGGCTGATGATCTGGACGCTGCTGCTGTTCGGGATCTCGATGTACGTGCTCTGGAAGCTGGCGTTCCCGCGCATCTCCGAAGCGCTCGAGCGCCGCCAGCATGCGATCGAGGAATCGATCGACGCCGCCGATCGCACGCGCCAGGAGGCCGATCAGCTGCTCGCCGAGTACCGAGAGCGGCTCAAGGAGGCACGGGGCCAGGCGGATGAGATCATCGATCGGGCCCGCAAGGCGGCGGAGGTGCACGAGCGCGACGCCCAGGGCGAGGCGGTCGCCCGGCGCGAGCAGCTGATGGAGCAGACCCGGCGCGATATCGAGTCCGAGACCCGGCGCGCGATCCAGGAAATTCGGCGCGAGGTCGCCGACCTGACGGTCATGGCGACCGAGAAGGTGACGCGCAAAACGCTCACCGAGGAGGACCAGCGCCGCCTGGTGGAGGAAGCGCTCGGCGAGCTCGACTTCGCCGCGCTCAGTCCCGGAGGGGAGGAGCACTAGGTGGAGGAGATCGCACAGGTCTACGCTCGCGCGCTGTTCGAGGCGGCCAAGGAGCACGACGTGGTCGACGAGGTGCGCCAGCAGCTTGATCAGTTCGCGACTGCAATGAACGAGAACCGCGAGCTGGCGGTGTTCTTCTTCTCGCCCTACTTCTCCAGCCAGGAGAAGAAGGAGGGTCTGGAGCGGGCGGTCAGCGGCGCCAACGAGCTGTTCATGAACTTCCTCGAGGCGTTGGTCGAGCGGCACCGGATGCCAGTCATCTTCCGCATCCGAGAGCGGTTCGAGAGCTATTGGGACGAGGAGAACCGGCTGCTACCCGTGGCGGTCACGAGCGCCATCGACCTCGACCCGTCGATCGTCGACGACATCGGCAAGCGCATCGGCGAGCAGACCGGTCGTAACGTGGAGCTGTCTAGTGCCGTCGATCCGGACATCCTGGGCGGGATCGTCCTCAGGGTCGGCAACTTCATCCTGGACGCATCAATCCGCAACCGTCTGGAACAACTTCGTAAGCAAGTCGCGC
The DNA here is from genome assembly GCA_963803475.1 of uncultured Solirubrobacterales bacterium. Taxonomy (GTDB): domain Bacteria; phylum Actinomycetota; class Thermoleophilia; order Solirubrobacterales; family Solirubrobacteraceae; genus Palsa-465. The sequence continues at coordinate 98,997 of CAWDMR010000011.1, read as the reverse complement.
AGGCGTAGCCGCCAGGCAAGCCGCGCCTGTCAAGGAGTCAGAGCTGATGCAGATCAATCCCGACGAGATCACCTCAATCCTCAAGACTCGGATCGAAGGCCTGGACACCTCCGGTGCCGATCTGACCGAGGTCGGGACCGTGCTGTCGGTGGCCGATGGCATCTGCCGCATCCACGGCCTGGAGAACTGCATGTCGTTTGAGATGCTCGAGTTCCCGCATGACGTCACCGGCCTGGCCCTGAACCTGGAGTCGGACAACGTCGGCGCCGTCCTGTTCGGCGCGTGGGAGAAGATCGTCGAGGGCGACACGGTGAGGCGGACCAAGCGCCTGCTGGAGATACCGGTGGGCGACGGGCTGCTGGGGCGGATTGTCGACCCGCTCGGCAACCCGCTTGACGGCAAGGGCGAGATCGACACGTCCCAGACCCGCCCGGCGGAGCACAAGGCGCCTGGTGTGGTCCAGCGTCAGCCGGTCAAGGAGCCGATGCTCACCGGCCTGAAGGCGATCGACTCGATGATCCCGATCGGCCGCGGTCAGCGCGAGCTGATCATCGGCGACCGCCAGACCGGCAAGACCGCGATCGGGATCGACACGATCATCAACAACCGGGACCGCGACCTGATCTGCGTGTATGTGGCCATCGGCCAGCGCAAGTCGACCGTGGTGGCGCTGGCCAAGACGCTCGAGGACGGCGGCGCGCTTGGCAACACGATCATCGTCATGGCCGCCGCCGACGAGGCCGCCCCGATCAAGTTCCTGGCGCCCTATGCGGGCTGTGCGATGGGCGAGTACTTCCTCTACGACGGTCGCGCAGCGCTGGCCATCTACGACGATCTGACCAAGCACGCCTACGCCTACCGGCAGATGTCGCTGCTGCTGCGCCGCCCGCCCGGCCGCGAGGCCTATCCCGGCGACGTCTTCTACTTGCACTCACGGCTGCTGGAGCGCGCCGTGAAGCTGTCGGACGAGCTGGGCGGCGGCTCGCTGACGGCGCTGCCCGTGATCGAGACCCAGGCGGGGGACGTGTCGGCCTACATCCCCACCAACGTGATCTCGATCACCGACGGCCAGATCTTCCTGGAGCCGAAGCTGTTCTACTCAGGCGTGCGTCCCGCGATCAATGTGGGGATCTCGGTTTCCCGGGTGGGCGGAAACGCGCAGACCACGCCGATGCGAAAGGTGGCCGGCCGGCTCAAGCTCGAGCTCTCCCAGTACCGCGAGCTGGAGGCATTCGCCCAGTTCGGCTCGGAGCTGGATCCGGAGACGCAGCGCACCCTGGCCCGTGGCGAGCGGCTGGTGAGCACGCTCAATCAAGCCGAGCGCCACCCGATGTCGGCCGAGGACCAGGTGGTGCAGATCTATGCGGCCACCAACGGCTACCTGGATCGCATCAATGTCGACAAGGTCGGCCGCTTCCTGCACGGGCTCACGGAGTCAGTGCGCGGCAACGAGCCGGAGTTGCTGACGAAGATCGCCGGCGGGGATTGGAGCGACGAGACCCAGTCCGCGGTGGACAAGGCGGTGGAGCAGTACGCAGAGGACTTCGGCTTCGACCTGGACGAGGAAGGTCACCCGCTGGAGGAGGATTCGGCCGAGGCGGCGTAACGCCTCCGGCCCTCGCCACAGCCATGGCTACGTCCCAGCGTGACGTGCGCAACCGCATCGGCGCGGTCAAGAACATCCAGAAGATCACGCGCGCGATGGAGATGGTCGCGGCCGCACGGCTGCGCCGGGCCGAACAGCGGATTGAGGCGCTGCGGCCGTACGCCGGCGCGATCCGCCGGATGACGCGCGAGGCGGCCGAGGCAGCCGGTCAGGTGCCGCGCCTGCCGATCCTGTCCGAACACGATCAGGTTAGCCACGTGGGGATCCTGCTCGTGGCCGGCGATCGCGGTCTGGCGGGAGCGTTCAACTCCAACATCGTCCGAGCCGGGGTGGCGGCCGGCCGCCAGCACGGCGCGGAGGGCCGTGAGGCGGTGTACTTCGCCTCCGGGCGCCGCCCCGCCTCGTCGCTGGAATTCCGCGGCCTGGAGCTGGCCGGCAGCTTCACGGGGTTCACCGATCGCCCGGCCTACGCGGACGCGCGCTCCATCGCTGAGCGCCTGATGGCCGCCTATGTCGATGGGGACGTGGACCAGGTTGAGGTCTTCTACAACGGTTACATCTCGCCGATCTCGCAGCAGGTCCGGCGTGAGACGCTGCTGCCGCTGCAGCAGGCCACCGTCCTGGAGGAGTCAGAGGACGGCGAGGACTCGGAGTCCGATGCGGAGGGCAGGACCGAGAAGCGCGCACTGGTGGAGTACGAGCCGGATCCCGAGGAGATCCTCCAGCGCCTGGTGCCCGACTACGTCGAGGTGTCGATCTTCCGGGCGCTACTCGAGTCGACCGCGTCTGAGCACGGCGCGCGGATGACCGCGATGCGCAACGCGTCAGAGAATGCGGGTGAGCTGATCGAGGACCTGACATTGGAGATGAACCGGGCGCGCCAGGCCGAGATCACGCAGGAGATCATGGAAGTGGTTGCCGGAGCCGAAGGGCTCGCGGGCTAGAGCGAGTCGATACCACCTAGACTGGAGAGCAGATGGCTACGACAACAGAAGCTTCGGAGACGGCAGGGCGGCGCACCGAAAACATTGGCCGGATCGAGGAGATCCAGGGCGTCGTGATCGAGGCCGTATTTCCGGAGAAGCTGCCGGAGATCAATCACGCGATCCGGGTTCGCCGCCCGGAGGCCGCGCGGGCTGAGGAGGACGTCGACATCTCCGCGCACGAAGATCCGTGGCTGGTGTGCGAGGTGCAGCAGCACCTGGGCGACGATCGGGTTCGGGCCGTGGCCATGGACACGACCGACGGTCTCGCCCGCGGCACCGAGGTGATCGATACCGGCGCGCCGATCACGGTCCCGGTCGGACCCACCACGCTGGGCCGGATCTTCAACCTCCTGGGCGAGCCGATCGATCTCGGCGACCCATTGGCAGACGACGTCGAGCGTTGGCCGATCCACCGCGACTCGCCGAACGTCGAGGCGCAGACGCCGCAGACCGAGATGTTCGAGACCGGGATCAAGGTGATCGACCTGCTCGCGCCCTACGCCAAGGGCGGCAAGGTCGGCCTGTTCGGCGGCGCCGGGGTGGGCAAGACCGTGATCATCCAGGAGCTGATTCGTAACCTCGCGGAGGAGCACGAAGGGCTGTCTGCGTTCTGCGGGGTCGGCGAGCGCTCGCGCGAGGGCAATGACCTGTGGCTGGAGATGAAGGAGTCCGGCGTCCTGGAGAAGACGATGCTCGTGTTCGGCCAGATGAACGAGCCGCCCGGCGCGCGCATGCGCGTCGCCCTCTCCGGACTGACGATGGCGGAGTACTTCCGCGATCAGGAGGGCCAGGACGTGCTGCTGTTCATCGACAACATCTTCCGGTTCGTCCAGGCCGGCTCCGAGGTCTCGGCGCTCCTGGGACGCATGCCGTCTCAGGTCGGCTACCAGCCCACGCTCGAGTCCGAGATGGGCCAGCTGCAGGAGCGGATCACCTCGACCAGCAAGGGCTCGGTCACGTCGATCCAGGCGATCTACGTTCCCGCCGACGACCTCACAGATCCGGCGCCGGCCTCGGTGTTCGCCCATCTCAACGCCACCACCACGCTGTCGCGATCGATCGCGGAGAAGGGCATCTATCCCGCCGTCGATCCGCTCGATTCCACCTCGACCATCCTCAAGCGCGAGGTCCTGGGTGACGAGCACTTTACGGTGGCCAACGAGGTCAAGGAGGTGCTGCAGCGCTACAAGGAGCTGCAGGACATCATCGCGATTCTGGGCATCGACGAGCTATCCGACGAGGACCGCGTGACGGTGAACCGAGCGCGGCGCCTGGAGCGCTTCCTGTCGCAGCCGTTCCACGTCGCCGAGCAGTTCACCGGCACTCCGGGCGTCTACGTCCCGATCGCCGAGACGATTCGCGGCTTCAAGGAGATCCTCGAGGGCAAGCACGACGATCTGCCCGAGCGCGCATTCTTCATGAAGGGCACGATCGACGAAGTGGTCAGGGAGGTGCAGGGCGAGCCCGAATCGGAGTCGGGCTCCGATGCCGGGGAGAGCTCCGGCGGTGAGCCCGTGACCTCCGGCGAGTCTTCGCAGAGCCCTGGCGAGTCCGCGCAGAGCTCTGGCGAGTCTTCGCAGAGCTCCGCCGAGCTCTCGGACTCGGAGACCGCCCAGCGGGAGGAGAGCGCCGAGGACGGACCGCACTGAGATGGCGCACGAGAAGTTCCGCGTCGAGGTGCTGACCCCGGAGGGCGAAGTGTTCAACGACGAGGTCGAGATGGTCTCGACCCGCACCACGGTGGGCTCGATCGGCGTGCTTGCCCACCACCAGCCGATCCTGGCAATGCTCGACCCCACCGAGCTGCGCCTGTACAAGTCCGAGTCCGAGGTGGTCCGGTTCGCCCAGGGTGAGGGCTACATGCAGATCACGGGAGAGCACGCGCTGCTGCTGGTGGAGGAGGCACATCCGCCCGACGAGCTCGACGTGGCAAACCTGCGCGATCGGGTACAGGAGGCCGAGCGCGAGCTCGAGAACGCCGGCGAGGACACCGAGCGCCGGCGCGTGGCCGAGCGCGACAAGCGCCGCTGGGAGCAGTTCCTGAAGATCGCGGGCGGCACGTAACTTCCGCCGGTGGCACCCGCGCTTCGCGCGAGGTGGCCCGCGGCGAAAGTCACGTGCCTCCAGCATGACTGCGACGGCTGCCGCGTTTTCGCGGCCCTATCCTCTCGGGGATGTTGGACGAACGGGTTCTGGCTGAGCGGCTGATCGGGTACGAGACCTCGCGCCCCGAGCTGCTCGCCCAGGCGGCAGGATTCGTCAAGGGCTGGCTCGAATCCCGCGACATCGAAGTGCGCGACCACGAGCACAACGGCCTACCCGTGCTGGTGGCCGAGGTCGGCCCGCCTGGGGAAGAGGTCCCCACCGTCGTCCTCCACGGCCATCTGGACGTCGTTCCCGGCCATCCGGATCAGTTCGAACCGCGCGTCGAGGGCGACCGCCTGATCGGGCGTGGCTCCTACGACATGAAGGGCGGGCTGGCGGCGATGATGTGCGCGCTGAAGGACGTCGAACACCAGGAGCGGGTGCGGGTGCGGCTGATCTGCGTGCCCGACGAGGAGTCCGAGGAGCTCGACGAGCGTGCTACGGACGCGGTGGTCAAGCGTGGGCTCGGCGGGCAGTTCGCGATCACGGGGGAGCCGACCGACATGCACATCGGCGTCGAGGCCAAGGGTGTCCTCGTGATGCGGATCGAGGTGGAGGGCCGGGCCGCGCACAGCTCGACTCCGTGGCTGGGCGACAACGCGATCCTCAAGGCGATCGACGTGTTCCGGGCGATCGAGTCACTGCCGTTCAGCCGTGAATCGTCGGAGATGTTCGATCGTCCCTCGATCAACCTCGGCCGAATCCAGGGGGGAGATGCCCTTAACAAGGTGCCGGACGCCTGCACGATGGCGGTCGACGTTCGCTACCTCCCGGGTCAGGATCCGGGCGAGATCCTTTCGCAGGTGCGCGCGATTACGGGAATCGAGGTGGCTCGCACCTTCATCCACCCTCCGGTGACGGTGTCGCGCACAAATCCATACGTCCGCGCTCTCCGGGAGGCTGTGGCGAGAACCACCACCGATCAGGAGGCGATGAGCGTAGGCCGGGACGGAGCGTCGGATGCGGCGGCATTCATCGAGGCCGGGATTCCCGCGGTCGAGTTCGGCCCTGCCGGAGCCGGCCACCACGGGCCTGAGGAATGGGTGTCGCTGTCCTCGCTGGCGCGTTACCGCCGCGCGCTGGGCGACTTCGTGCGCGCGCTGCCGATGTGGCTGGAGCAGGCCGATCGTGGGCCGGGAGAGCTCCGAGCGATCGAGGGCGGCCGGTCGTGAACCTGATCCCCGAATCTCGGGGCGGGATGCTGTGGCGAGCGCTCCTCGGGGGCGTGATCGTGGTCGCGTTCACGGCTGCGGCGACGGCCGTCGCGGGGCTGCTGCAGTTCAAGCAGCTCGCGACCGACATCGGCGGATCGCCCGCGATCCAGCACGCCAACGTCACCATCGCCGATCCCGGTAACCCCCAGACGATCCTCGTGATCGGCTCCGATCACCGCGCCGGCGAGCCGTTCCGGTCCGCCAACACGGACACGATGATGTTGGTGCGCCTCGATCCCAACTCGTCGACGATCAACGTGCTGTCGGTCCCGCGAGATCTGAAGGTGCAATTGCCGGGCGGCGGCGGCACGTACACGGCCAAGCTCAACGCCGCCTACTCGGTGGGAGGCCCGAACCTGCTGGTCAAAGTGCTGAAGCGGCAGGTATTTCCCGGGCTTCAGGTCAACCACATCGTGGACGTCAACTTCGGCGGCTTCGAGGCGCTGGTGAATGCGATCGGTTGCGTCTACACCGATGTGGACCATCGCTACTACAACAACACCGCCTACACGGACTACTCGAGCATCGACCTGCAGCCCGGCTACCAGCGGCTGTGCGGCACGGACGCCCTGTCCTTCGTGCGCTTTCGCCACACCGACAACGACATCGTCCGCAATGCTCGCCAGCAGGATTTCATCCGCTGGGCCAAGGCCCAGTACGGCCCCTCGCAGCTGATCGCCAACCGCGACAGGCTGCTGAAGATCTTCGGGCAGCACGCGCAGACCGACCACGACCTGCACACGGTCGACGGGCTGATCAACCTGTTCAACCTGGTGGCGTTTTCGGCCGGCCACACGATCAACCAGATCAAGTTCCCGGCGATCCTGCTGCCCTGCGGCGGCGGAGCGCCGGTCGGCCTCCACTTCGCCCCGGTCCAGGCGTGCTACGTGACCGCCGTGCCACCCGCGGAGCACGCCGCCTTCCGCCGGTTCATGACACCGACGCGGGGTGGGGGGCATGCGGCGGCGCCGGCCAAGCCGGGCGCCAAACGCCCGTCCGGGCCCTCCGGCGCGCCCGACCTGACGGGCGACGCGCTGGACGGCAAGAGCCAGGCGGCCGCCCTGGGCCAGTCCCCGATCCCGATCTACTACCCGCGCGTGATCGCGGCGGGATCCCGGTACTGCACCAACGCGACCTGCACGATCGGGCCAGTCGCGAACTCGTACCCGCGCGCCTATCCGATCCGCGACCCGAGCGGTGGCCGGCACAGCTCCTACCGGCTGACGCTGGCGCTCGATCCGGGACTCGGGCGGTACTACGGCGTACAGGGCACGACCTGGCTGAACCCGCCAATCCTGAGCGGCACACACCAGACTCGCGTGGTGGACGGCAAGCAGCTGCTGCTCTACTTCGACGGGCCGAGGCTGACGCTGGTGGCCTGGCGGACGCCGCGGGCCGTCTACTGGATCTCAAACACGCTCACCTCGGACCTGAGCAACTCGCAGATGCTCGGGATCGCTGGATCGCTGACCCGGGCCTGAGGTCGGCTGGGCGCCCGCAGACCCCGGCGGTTTCCACGGGCCAGCATCCTGCTGGCCCTTGTGTACCCTCCCGCGGTCTATGAGCTCGGAACGCGAGCCGATCGCCGTGATTGGCACCGGATACGTAGGCCTGGTGACCGCTGCCGGGTTCGCCGAGCTGGGCAGCGACGTGTGGTGCGTCGACGTGGATGTGGACAAAATCGCCGGCCTCAAGGCCGGCCAGGTCCCGATCTACGAGCCCGGCCTGGGCGAGGCGGTCGCCCGGAACCGGGAGCGGCTGCACTTCTCCACCGAGCTGGCGCCAGCCCTCGAGCACGCGCGGCTGCTGTTCGTGGCGGTCGGCACTCCGCCCACCTACTCCGGCGACGCCGACCTGTCGTCGGTCGATGCCGTGGTGAACGCAATGCCGGCCTCCGACAGCCATGCCCTGGTGATGAAGTCGACGGTCCCGGTCGGTACCGGAACGTCGATCAGGCGGCTGTTCGAACAGCAGGGCAAGGCCGGATTCGCCTACGTGTCCTGCCCCGAGTTCCTCAAGGAGGGCTCGGCACTGGAGGACTTCCTGGAGCCCGATCGGGTCGTCGTGGGTGACGAGGGAGATTGGGCGGGCGACGCCGTAGTCGAGTTGTACGCGCCGCTGGACGTCCCGCTGGTGAGGACCGACATCGCCAGCGCGGAAATGATCAAGCTCGCCGCCAACGCATTCCTGGCGACCAAGATCTCGTTCATCAACGAGATTGCCAATGTCTGCGAGGAGACCGGCGCCGATGTACTCGAGGTGGCCCGAGGGATGGGCCTGGACCACCGCATCGGCACGCATTTCCTCAAGCCGGGTATCGGGTTTGGCGGGAGCTGTTTCCCGAAGGACGTGGCGGCACTCAAGCAGCTCGCGGGCAACTCCGGCTACCACTTTCAGCTGCTGACATCGGTGATCGAAGTCAACGAGCTGCAGAAGCGACGGGTGATCGGGAAGCTGCAGAAGCACCTGGGGTCGCTGGTGGGGAAGACTGTAACGCTGCTGGGCCTGGCCTTCAAACCGGATACCGACGACATGCGCGAGGCGTCGTCACTCGTGCTGGCGGCCCGCCTTCAGGCTGACGGGGCCAAGGTGCGCGCATATGACCCGGTCGCCGAGCCTGAAGCGCGGAAGCTGCTGGTGGGGGTCGAGTTCGCGGACTCCGCGCTCGACGCGCTGGAAGGTGCGGACGCCTGCGTGCTCGTCACCGAGTGGCCCGAGTTCAGATCACTCGACTGGGCGGCGGCCACGCACCGGATGACGGGCAGAACCGTGATCGACGGCCGCAACTACCTCGATCCCCGGACCGTAACCGCGGCCGGATTCGCCTACGAGGGCATCGGTCGGTAATGCAGGCGCTGATCCTCGCGGGCGGGGAGGGAACCCGCCTGCGCCCGCTGACGTTGACGATCCCGAAACCGGTAGTGCCGCTGGTGGACCGGCCACTCATCTCCTACATGCTCGAGTGGCTGGCCAGGCACGGGGTCAACGACGTGATTCTGTCCTGCGGCTTCCTGGCCGACGGCGTGCGACGGGTGCTCGGGGACGGCGAGAAGCTGGGGATGCGCCTGCGCTACCTGGAAGAGCCGCGGCCGCTCGGCACCGGCGGGGCCCTGAAATTTGCCGAGGAGCTGCTGGACGACCGCTTCATGATGCTCAACGGCGATGTGCTCAGCGACATGGATCTGAGCGCCCAGCTGGATCAGCACACCCGGACCGGCGCCCGGGCCACGCTGGCTCTGGTGGGCGTGGAGGACCCGTCGGCCTATGGCCTGGTCCGCTTGGACGACGACAATTCGGTCGGGGAGTTCGTGGAGAAACCCGGGCCCGAGCAGATCGATACAAACCTGATCAACGCCGGCGCGTACATCCTCGAGCGTGAGATCCTGGACGGGATGGCGCCGGCCGGGGCGAACATCTCGATCGAGCGGGATGTGTTCCCGGCTCTGGTCGGGCGCGGGTTGTTCGGATGCCCCTCGAGCGGGTACTGGCTGGACATCGGAACCCCGGACCGTTACCTGCAGGGCACCTACGACATCCTCGAGGGCACGGTCGCGACCGACGCCGGGCGGCGGATCAGCGATGCCGGGCTGGCGCTGCGGGACGGGGCCCAGATCGTCGGGCGCCTGGTCGCGCCGGCGGTGGCCGGTCCCGAATCCAGCGTCGCCGCGCAAGCGATCGTGGGGGGGAGGGCCGTGCTGGGACCGGGCGTCAACGTCGGCGAGGCGGCACACATCGAGAACTCCGTGGTGCTCGCTGGAGCCACGATCGGCGCCCGGGTCACGGTCAGCTCCTCGATTGTGGGACCGCGCGTCACGATCGGCGACGGCTGCCACGTCCACGGCGGGGTCGTGATCGGTGAAGGTGCCAAGATCGGACCGGACAACGTGCTGGCGGCCGGCGCGCGTATCTTCCCGGGCGTCGAGCTTCCCGAGGGGGCGATCAAGTTTTGAGCATCACAGCAGATCTGGATCGAGAGGCGATCGCTTCGGTCGACAAGTCCGCGCTGCTCAGCGACATCCTCGGGGCGCCGGAGCAGCTGCGCGACGCGATGTGGCGCGTGGAGTCCGCGAATCTCGAGCCACACGACGCGCCCGGTGGTCTGATCGTCGCCGGGATGGGCGGGTCTGCGATCGGCGGGGCGCTGGCCCGCGCCGCGCTCGGCGACCGGGCGTCACGGCCGATGATGATCGTCCGCGGCTACGCGCTGCCCGCCTGGACCACTCCGGACACGACCGTCCTGTGCAGCAGCTACTCGGGCAACACCGAGGAGACGCTGGCCGTGTACGAGGCCGCCGGCGCACTGGGCGCGCGTCGGATCGTCGCCACCACCGGGGGCAAGCTGGCCGCAGCCGCCCGCGCGGATGGCGTGCCGGTGATCCCGATTCCGGGTGGCTACCAGCCCCGCTCGGCGGTGGCCTACCTGCTGGTGATCGCACTCGAGGTGGCGGGCGTGTGCGGGGGCGGGGAGCGATTGCACTCGGAGATCGATGTCGCCGCCGCCCACGCCGTGCGGCTGATAGAGCAGTGGGGCCCGGACGCCGGTTCGGACTGCCTCCCCAAGCAGCTCGCCCGCGGCCTGCACGGCACAATCCCGCAGGTGGCGGGAGCCGGGCTGACCGCGCCGATCGCGTACCGGTGGAAGACACAACTGAACGAGAACGCCAAGGTGCCCGGCTTCTCGCACGAACTGCCCGAGCTCGACCACAACGAGATCGCGGGTTGGGAGGGGGCGGCGGAACTCGGGCGGTTCAGCGCCGTGTTCCTGGACGACTCAGATCTTCACCCCCGGATCCGGCAGCGCATCGAGCTCACGCGTGGTCAGATCGCCGGTCACGCCGCCGCCACCTTCCGGGTGGAGAGCATCGGCGAGACGCGCACCGAGCGCCTCGTATCGCTGCTGGTGCTCGGGGATCTGGTGTCGTTGTACCTGTCGGTGCTGCGCGGGGTCGATCCCTCGCCGGTCGAGTCGATCGAGCGGCTCAAGCGAACGCTGGCGACGGGCTAGCGCGTCGCGCCCGAGCTCAGGTGTTCGGGTGGGGCTGGGTGGGCGGGCTCAGCTGAGAGCACGGGTATGCGGGCTCAGTTGTGAGCCGGGTATGCGGGCTCAGTCGAGAGCGATCCCGCGCTGCTCGTACAGGCGGCGGTCGGCGACGCCCAGCAGCTCGTTTACGCTCTCCCCATCCGCGGGGTAGGTGGCGGTGCCGATCGTCAGATCCCAGGGTGCGCGCAGTCCCAGGGCGGCGCGCCGACCCGGCACCTGTGCGGCGATCCGGCTGGTCACGACAGACGCGCCTTCGACTCCCTGCTCGACCAGTAGCAGGCCCATCTCGTCGCCACCGATGCGCCCGACGACGTCGTCCGCCCGGGCGGAGTCCTTGAGCAACCTGGCGGCCTGCCGGAGCAGCTCGTCGCCGGCCAGATGGCCCTCGGTGTCGTTGACCGACTTCAGGCCGCGCACGTCGATGTAAGCGAGCACGAACTGGCGCTGATAGCGCCGTGCCCGCGCCAGCTCGCGCTCAACCTCGTCGATGAAGCCTCTGCGGTTCAGCAGGCCGGTGAGCGAATCGGTCAGCGCGGCAGCGCTCACGGCCGCGTACCGGAATGCCTGGGTCCGCATGCGGTGACCGGCATACACGACCGCTCCGCCCCCGAACCCCGCCAGCATCAGCGAGACGCCGAGCGCGAGCCACACCAGCTCCGGAACGCGGCCGACGAACCGCTCGATCACCGCCGGCAGCTGCGCGGACTTGCGCTTGGCTCCCGGGCCCGTCGTGGTAGCGGACCGGCTGCTGGGCTTGACGACCGGGTTCGGACTGGTGGCCGGCGTGGCACTCGGCGCGGGCGCCGTGAACGTTCCCGAGAGCGCCCCCCCGCCGCTGGACGTGGTTCCCAAGCCCAGCGCCGAGGCCAGCGACGGCAGTCGGGGCGAGGACGTGAAACGCGCGCCTGGCTGTCCGATCGTCAACGCAGGCGAGGAGACGAACGTCGTGGGGGTCGGGGTCGTGGTGTGCGTGCTCTGGGTCGGGGTTGTCGTCTGGGTCGGGCTGGGACTCGGGGTCGGCGTGATCGTGAGAGTTGGGGTAAGCGTGGGGATCGTGGGAGTAGGGGTAAGCGGAGTGATCGTCGGAGTGGGGGTGACCGTGGGGATCGTGATCGTGACGACCGGGGTGGGCGTCACGACCGGAGTAGGACTCGGAGCCGGCGTGCGGTTGGGGGTCGGAGTGGGCGTTACCACCGGCTGGCTCGAGCCCTGGTTCTGGTGACCGATGCCCAGACCGAGATGACCGACGTCGCTGGAGCCGGTGCCGACGTGGGCTCCGCTGAGGCTTCCGAAGCCGTGATCGCCATGGCCGACGCTGCCGAGGCCAACGTGCTGGCCCTCCCCGAGGCTGGCGGCGGGCGGGACGTAACTCGAGCCGCCGTGGTCGTGCCCCGGGTTGCCACTCAGTTCTCCGGCGGACGGGGGCCTGCTCTGGGGAGGGCCGCCGTGGCCGCAATGGCGCGATCCGCCGCTCGCGGACTGCGAGCCGCCTTCGCCCGTGAAGTGCGAGGCCGGGGGCCCACCGCCGGCAAAGTGGGACTCGGGGCCACCCTCGGCGAAGTGGGATTCGGGGCCACCGCCGGCGAAGTCGGTTGGGGGGCCACCGCCGTCGGCGGACCAAGGGCCGCCGTCGCCGATATGCGTGTGGTCGGCGTGCGCCTGCAGCAGCGCGCCGCCGTGATCGTTGGGTGCAGCGCGCAGGAGGCCTTCATCGCCTCCGGCGTGCCCGGACGCGGCGGTGACTCCCAAGCCTGCACAGCTGCCGGCGATCGCCACGGCGATCGCGCAGATCCCCTGCCTGCGTGTGATCAATGGACGTTTTCCGGTGCCGGTCCCCTTGGCCAGCGCCGGCTCCTTCGGGGGGTGGACGGTCTCCCCATGCTATGCCCGATTTTTCGAAGCTTGGTTGGCAACTAAACGAGTGTTCGACCCGCCGGAAACCGGTATGGGCAAAGAACCTGCGCAATTTGGGAAAGGCGGGTTCTGGGGGGCGACGGAGGGCGGCGGGCCTCAGGGCTGGGCGACCGGGGGGGCGGCCTGGGCCGAGCGGGCGTTGTGGAGCGACGGCGGCTCGGCGGCGCTCGCGGGTCGGCGGGCGAGGCGGCGTTCGCGTGTCGGTGGGCGATCGCCGGCGCGCTGCGGGAGGGTGACCGATAAGCATGAATAGTTCACACTTATCGGACACCCTCAGGTTCGGGGCCCCGATTTATGTGGCAGCCGAGGCGCCGGGCCGCGCCGCGCGCGCCCCCCGAGGCGGAACACCGGCGCCGGCAGCCCCAGACCGTGCGCCCCCCGCTGCCCGCCCTCCCGCCACCGCCCTTTCAAACCTTGACACATCCGTGGTAACGTTTGCCGCGGAATGGATGGGCTGACGATTCATGAGGCTGCCGAGACCACCGGCTGGTCGGCGCGGATGCTGCGGTATGTCGAGCGCACCGGGCTGGTGACGCCGGCGCGGTCGAGTTCGGGTTACCGGCTGTACGGCCCGGCTCAGCTGCAGCGGCTGCGCACGCTCAAGGAGTTGCTGGCCGGCTTTGACATCCAGCTCTCCGATGTCGCGTTTGCGTCGCGGCTGCGGCGGGATGGGGAGCTGTCAGGGGCGGTGCAGGGCTGGCTGGAGGCGCAGGCCCGTCGTCCGGAAGAGGTGGGCACCGAGGATTGGCTGCGCTTCGAGCAGGACAAGCACCAGAAGCTGCTCGCGATCGCCTGAGAATCGGGTCCGTGAACTTGACCACTACCACCGTGGAGATGGAATGAGCACGATTGCCGCTGGGACCGACTACAAGGTCGCCGATCTGGAGCTGGCCAGCTTCGGCCGGAAGGAGATTCAGCTCGCCGAGCACGAGATGCCCGGCCTGATGGCGACGCGGCGGGAGTACGCCGAGCGGCAGCCGTTGAAGGGCGCCCGGGTGACCGGGTCGCTGCACATGACGATCCAGACCGCGGTGCTGATCGAGACGCTGGTGTCGCTCGGGGCGGAGGTGCGATGGGCCAGTTGCAACATCTTCTCCACCCAGGATCACGCGGCCGCGGCGGTGGTGGTCGGGCCGGGCGGGACGCCCGAGGATCCCGATGGCGTGCCGGTGTACGCCTGGAAGGGCGAGACGCTCGAGGAATATTGGTGGTGCACCGAGTCGGCTCTGAGCTGGCCCGACGGCGCTGGGCCGAACATGATCCTGGACGACGGCGGCGACGCGACGCTGCTGGTCCACCAGGGCGTGGAGTTCGAGCGCGCTGGCGCGGTGCCTGATCCCGCGAGCGCGGACTCGGAGGAGTTCCGGATCGTGCTGGAGCTGCTCGAGCGCTCGCTGCAGAGCGACCCGCAGAAGTGGACCAAGATCGCTCAGGACATCAAGGGTGTCACGGAGGAGACGACCACCGGCGTGCATCGCCTGTACCAGTTCGCCGAACAGGGCCAGCTGCTGTTCCCGGCGATCAACGTCAACGACTCCGTGACCAAGTCCAAGTTCGACAACAAGTACGGCTGCCGGCACTCGCTGATCGATGGCATCAATCGGGCCACCGACGTGCTGATCGGCGGGAAGATGGCGGTGATCTGCGGCTACGGCGACGTCGGCAAGGGCTGCGCTGAGTCGCTGCGCGGGCAGGGCGCACGGGTGGTGGTCACCGAGATCGATCCGATCTGCGCACTGCAAGCGGCGATGGACGGCTACCAGGTCTCGACGCTCGAGGACGTCATCGGCACGGCCGACATCTTCATAACCGCCACCGGCAACCGGGACGTGATCACCGCCGATCACATGTCACGGATGAAGCACCAGGCAATCGTCGGCAACATCGGTCACTTCGACAACGAGATCGACATGGCCGGGCTGGCCAAGGTCGAGGGCGTCGAGCGGATCAACGTCAAGCCGCAGGTGGACGAGTGGGTGTTCGCCGACGGTCACACGATCATCGTGCTGTCCGAGGGCCGGCTGCTGAACCTGGGCAACGCCACCGGACATCCGAGCTTCGTGATGTCCAACTCGTTCACCAACCAGGTGATCGCGCAGATCGAGCTGTTCGGCCACAACGACATCTACGAGAAGCGCGTGTACACGCTGCCCAAGCACCTGGATGAGAAGGTGGCGCGGCTGCATCTGAGCGCCCTGGGCGCGAAGCTCACCGAGATGACGCCGCAGCAGGCCGCCTACCTCGGCGTGCCGCTCGAGGGACCGTTACAAGCCGGACCACTACCGCTACTAGCGGCGGGCACGGCGCGACCCGGCAGGCGGCAGAGAGCGATGGCGCGTGCTTCGCTGCCGCCTCACGAGGTCGCCGATCTCAGCCTGGCCGCCGACGGGGCCGCGCGGATTGCCTGGGCAGCGCAGCAGATGCCCGTGCTGGGGCAGATTCGCGATCGCTTCGCAGCGCAGCGACCGCTGGCCGGAACGCGGATCGCGGCCTGCCTGCACGTGACGGCCGAGACGGCGAACCTGATCCTGACGTTGATCGCAGGCGGGGCCGAGGCGGCACTGTGCTCGGCCAACCCGCTGTCCGCCCAGGACGACGTCGCGGCGGGTTTGGTGTCGGAGCACGGAGTCGAGGTACGCGCCCGGCGCGGTGAGGACCTCGACACGTACGCCACTCACGTAGGTGCTCTGCTGGCCGGCTCGCCGCAGCTCACGATCGACGATGGTGCCGACCTGCTGGTCACGGCGCACGAGCGCGGCGGCGACGTGCTCGAGGGCCTGATCGGCGGAACCGAGGAGACGACCACGGGTTTGGTCCGGCTGAGGCGGCTGGAGGAGCAGGGCACACTCTCGTGTCCGGTCCTGGCAGTCAACGAGGCGCGCACGGAGCGGGCGCTCAACGATCGCCACGGCACCGGCCAGTCGGCGCTCGACGGCATCGTGCGGGCCAGCCACGTGCTGCTGGCGGGACAGACGATGGTGATCGTCGGCTACGGCTGGACGGGGATGGGCATCGCCGAGCGCGCCCGGGGCGCGGGCGCGGCGGTGATCGTGTGCGAGGTCGATCCGCTGCGCGCGCTCGAGGCACGCATGGCCGGCTACCAGGTGATGCCCGCGCTGGAGGCGGCGGAGCGCGGGGACATCTTTGTGACCGTGACCGGATCCCGCCGGGTGCTGCGCGGCGAGCACTTCGAACGGATGAAGGACGGAGCGCTGCTGGCCAACGCGGGTCACTTCGACGTCGAGCTCGACCTGGAGGAACTGCGCCAGGTGACCAGGAGCGAGGTGCGCCAGGTGCGCCCGCTGGTGGATCAGTACCAGCTCCCAGACGGGCGCCGGCTGAACCTTCTGGCCCGGGGTCGCGTGGTCAACCTGGCCGCCGCCGAGGGACATCCGGCGGCGGTGATGGACGTGTCGTTCGCGCTTCAGGCGCTGTGCGTGGAGGAGCTGGTCCGGAATGAGGGAGGACGGGTTCCGGGGGTCCACGCGGTGCCGCCCGCGATCGACCGCGAGGTCGGCCGCCTGAAGCTCGCGGCGCTCGGCGTCGAGATCGACGAGCCCACGCCGGAGCAGGCGCAGTACCGTGAGTCCTGGGGCTGACGTACCGCGGCGGTAGGCAGGAATCCGCGCCAACCGCGCCGGTTTCTGAAAGCATCTCGGCATGGCAGCGACATCCAGCGCCGCACGCGGAGGAATCGACCTGGGCGGGACGAAAATCGAAGCCGTCGTGGTCGATTCCCGTAATAACGTCCTCGGGTCGGCCCGGCATCCGACGCCCACCGACGGCGGGCCACAAGGGGTAGCCAGGCAGATGGCGGCGGCGATCCGCGAAGCCACGACCGACGCCGGGCTCGAGACCTCACAACTGCGAGGCGTGGGGATCGGCTCGCCGGGTGTGGTGGACAGCGACACCGGGGAGGTGTCCACCGCCCGCAATCTTCCGGACTGGGACGGGAGCTTCCCGCTGGGTCCGACCGTGTCGGAGGCGTTGAAAACGCCGGTGTTCGTCGGCAACGACGTTCAGGTGGCAACCGACGCGGAGTTCAGGTTCGGCGCGGGCAAGCCGTACAAATCGCTGTTGGGCGTGTTCTGGGGCACCGGGGTCGGGGGCGGGCTGATCCTGAACGGAAAGCCGTGGACCGGCCGGGGCGGCGCCGCCGAGATCGGGCACATGGTGGTGAAGTTGGGCGGCGCACAGTGCACCTGCGGGAGGCGCGGGTGCATGGAGGCGTACGCCGGACGGGCTTCGATGGAAGCGCGCGCGCGCCGCCGCCACGACAAGGGGCGCAAGACCGATCTGTTCAAGCTGATGAAGGAACGCGGGCGCGCGCGGCTGACCAGCGGTGTCTGGGCGCACGCACTGGAGGCGGGCGACAAGCTCGCGGCAGAGATCATCGACGAGGCGATCGACGCCCTCGGGGCCGGGGTGGCATCGGCCATCAATCTGATCGACGTGGGCGCTGTGGTGATCGGGGGCGGGCTCGGAGTGCGGTTCGGTCAGCCATTCGCGGACCGGATCGCCCACGCCATGCACCCACATCTATTCAACGACGAGCATCCTCCGGATGTGCTGGTGGCGTCGCTCGGAGACCTCGGCGGCGCGCTGGGTGCGGCCCTGCTGGCCCGCCAGTCACGACGCTGATCGTGTTGACCGCCCTGAAGAGGTTTGATGAGGGTTTGGTAGTGACGGTTCATTCTTGGCAGTGGCCGCATAACTCTGGCAGGATGACGCGGCGGGTCGTAGTCGGCAATCCGGAGAGGGTCGGAGTCAAACCGCAGCAAGAGAACGCTTTGTATGCCCGAGGAGGAGAGAGGCTGAGTGCGACCCCAGAGGACGACCGCTGAGCGCCGCGTAGGGGGCACCAGCGTGATCGCCAGGCTGGCGGCAGCCGGCGCGCTGGTCGGTGCGCTGGTGCTCGTATTCCTGATCGTGTTTAGCGGCGGCTCGACCTACACGCTGAGGGCGAACTTCCAGAACGCCGGTGGGTCTGGTCACGGGCAACGTAGTGCTGATCGGCGCCGCCCAGGTGGGCTCCGTGCAGTCGATCGATCTGACCCCGGACGGGCAGGCGCAGGTCACGATGGCGCTCAACTCCAGTGCCGGACGGATGCCCGAGGGCACGGTGGCGCGGGTGTACGAGAACTCGCTGTCGGGCATCGCCAACAAGTACGTGGTGCTGGAGCCCGGCTCCGGCAGCGGGACGATCCCGGACGACGGCCTCATCGCTTCGACTCGACACCTACTCCGCGGTGAGCCTCGACCAGCTGTTCGACACGCTCGACCCGCCGACGCGCGCCGGGCTGCGCGGGTTCATCCGCGGCGAGGCGGCCAGCATCGAGGGGCGGGCACCTGAAGGCAACCAGACGCTCCGATTACCTAGCCCCGGCGCTGACCAGCACCAGCAACGTGACCGCCGAGCTGACGCGCAACGAGCCGACCTTCGATGCCCTGCTCGTGCAGGGCGCGCAGGCGCTGCAGGCGCTCGGCTCGCGCGCCCAGGAGCTGACCCAGCTGGTTTCGAACACGGCAACGCCACCACTGGAGCGATCGCAAGCCAGAGCCAAGCGCTGGAGCAGGCGCTGTCGCTGCTGGCGCCCGGCGCTCAACCACTCGACCGCGACGTTTGCCGGGCTGCGATCCACGCTCGACACGCTCGATCCGTTGGTCAGCCAAGTCGATCCCCGCCTCGCGCCGGCTGGCCCAGTTCGCGGCCGCATTGCGGCCGCCTGACGGACCTGTCGATTCCCACGGTCGGCAACCTGAGCGCGCTGATCCGCAACCCCTCGGGCGGGGGAGACCTGATCTCGCTGCTGCAGGCCACCCCGTCGCTGGCGCGGTTGGCCGAGGCGGCGTTCCCGCGCGCTGATCAAGGAGTTCAACGACTCTCAGGCGCAGGTCGACTACTTCCGCGAGTACACGCCGGACGTCGTCGCGGCGCTGACCAACCTCGGACAGACGGCGCCTACTACGACGCCAACGGCCACTACGCGCGCACGCAGCCGTGGTTCGGCGCGTTCGGGGTCGGCGCGGCCAACCAGCTCGTGCACGCGGCTGCCGTCCCAGCGCTACGACGGCCTGCAGGTGGTGCGGACGCGCTGCCCGGGCGCGGCGGTCCAGCCCTCGCCGGATGGCTCATCGCCGCAGGCGGTGCCCGGGCTGCGACAAATCCACCACCCCGCCGGGACCATGAGGCGCCTGGCGAGCATCGTGACTGGCGTTCGTCGCCGCGATCGCCGGCATCGCGATCGCGAGCAGCTCCTCGCGCGGCAGCGGCGCGCCGTATCAGGTTCGCGCGATCTTCGACGACGCGGCGTTCGCGGTTCCCGGCGAGGACGTGCGGATCGCGGGCGCGCCGGTCGGCTCGATCAAGTCGCTCGACGTGTGCACCGCCAACAAGGCTCCCTGCCCGGCCGGCTCGCCCGAGAACAAGGCGGCGGTCACGATCGAGATCGACAACGCCGGCTTCACGCCCTTCTATGCCAACGCGCATTGCGCGATCCGGCCGCAGTCGCTGATCGGCGAGAAGTACGTCGACTGTCAGCCGGGCATCTTCCTCGGCGCCCGCGACTGCAGAAGATCACCAGCGGCCCTGGCGCCGGGACCTACCTGCTGCCGGTCACGCAACACCAGCTCGCCGATCGACTCCGACATCGTCCAGGACATCTCGCAGCAGCCAATCCGCGATCGGTTCGCGTTGATCCTCGACGAGCTCGGGACCGGGCCTGGCCGCGCGCGGCTCGGATCTGAATGCCGTGATCCACCGGGCCAACCCGGCGCTGGGGCAGACGGACAAGGTGCTCCAGATCCTGGCCCACGCAGAACCGCGTGCTGGCACGCCTGGCCAAGGAGTCCGACACCGTGCTCGTCGCCGCTCGCGCGGGCCAAGCAGCAGCTCGCCGACTTCGTGGTACAGGCGAACACCACCTCGGTGGCGAGCGCAGCGCGGGCCGCCGACATCTCCCGCTCGTTCCAGCTGTTCCCGTCGTTCCTGCGCCAGCTGCGCCCGCTGGTGGCCGACCTCGGCAAGCTCGCCGACCAGGGCACGCCGCTGATGGCCTCGCTGGCCCAGAGTGCCTCGGCCGTGTCGCGACAGTTCGAGAATCTGAAGCCGTTCGCGGAGGCGGCGCGACCCGGCGCTGATCGAGCTCGGCAACGAGTCCCAGCAGTCCCAGCCGGCGCTGCTCGCGACGATCCCGCTGGCCCAGCGCCTGAACAGCCTGGGCACGCAGGCCAAGCCGGCGGCGCAGTCGCTGGATCGGCTGACCGCCAGCCTCGACAAGACGGGCGCGATCGAGTACCTGATGTCGCTGCTGTACTACGGCGTCGGCGCCACGAACGCTTTCGACAGCCTCGGGCACTTCGCCCGCAGCGAGCCGCAGGTCGGGCGGGTGCGCGGCCTACTCAAGCAGCCGCCGGCCGGGCTGCTCGGCCAACTTCGCCGGCGGCAGCGGCGCGGCGGCCGACGCGTCCGCCGTACGGGTCCGCGGCCGCTCCAGGCTGGAGCCGCATCGCCCGCCAGGCGGCCGCGGCGCAGGCGTCGAGCAAGCACCGCGCACGGCCAGCAACCTGCACGGCCTGCTGGGGTATCTGATCGGGAGCCGGCCGATGAGACGCGCCGGACGCCGACGCGACCCGGGATGCTCTCGAATCCGATCCTGATCGGCGCGCTGACGGTGCTGGTCACGATCGTGGCGGTGACGCTCGCCTACCAGGCCAACAACGGCCTGCCGTTCGTGCCCAAGTACCACCTGAACGTCCAGATCCGCGACGCGAGTGAGCTCACGCACGGAGCCGAGGTCCACATGGGCGGCGCGCTGGTCGGCGCCGTCACCACGATCGACGCCGGCGCGCGACGCCAGCCGGCAGCCGATCGCGCTGATGAAGCTGGCGCTGAACAAGAACGTGCAGCCGCTGCCGGTCGACTCACGTTCGACGTCCGGCTGAAGGGCGCGATCGGGCTGAAGTACCTCGAGATCACCCCGGGAAGCTCGCCAGCAGACTTACCCCAACGGCGCCACCGTGCCGCTCAGCCACAGCCAGCGCCGAGGTCGACCTCGACCAGGTGCTCTCGATGTTCGACCCGCCGACGCGCGCGGGGGTGCGCAGACATCCACGATCGGCTTCAGCGACGCGCTCGCCGGCCGCGGCAGCGACATCAACGACGCGATCGGCGCGTTCGTGCCGCTGGTGCGCGACCTCGGGCCGGTGGCGCAGAACCTGTCCTCGCCGCACACGGACCTGGGCGGCTTCTTCCGCGGGCTGGAGGCGTTCTCGGGCGCGCTGGCCCCGGTGGCCCAGCCGCAGGCCGACCTGTACACCAACCTCGACACGACCTTCCGCGCGCTGCGCACCGTCGCCGTCCCGTACCTGCAGGACTGGATCTCGCAGACGCCGCCGACGTTCAGACGGTGATCGCCGACAGCCCGAGCGAGCAGTCGTTCCTGAGCGACACGGCGGCCTGTTCGCCGAGCTGCGGCCCGGCTTCGCCACGCTGCCGCAGAGCGCGCCGGTGCTCGCCGACGCGTTCGCCGCCGGCGCCCGCAACCTCCCCGGCACGAGGAGCTGGACGCGCGGCTGCTGAGCCTGTCGCGGCGCCTGGAGCACTACGGGCAGACCCCGGCGGTCAACGGCGGCCTCGACCGCCTGACGCTGACCGCTCAGCAGCCTGCGCTCGCCGCTGGCGTTCCTGACCCCGGCGCAGACCACCTGCAACTACGTGTCGCTGTTCCTGCGCAACACCGCCAGCCTGCTCTGCAGCAGCCGTTCGGCGACGGCACCGCGCTGCGGTTCAACGTCGTCGTGATCGACGACGTGCCCGGCGGCGAGGCGGTCCCTCGCAGAAGCCCTACCGGTCAGCCGGACACCGCCACCGGACACGACGAGAACGGGCCGCTGCACGTCAACCCGTATCCCGTACACCGCCTCGCCGGGACAGCCGCACGAGTGCGCGGCCGGCAACGAGCCATACCCGCCGGGCGCGGTGATCGGCAACCCACCGGTGAAGCTCTCGGCCCACACCGAGAAGACCACGAGGCCGAGCGGATGAGGCGCCACAAGCCCCGCGTGTCGAACCTGATGGCCGGTGTGATCGGCACGATCGTGGTGGCGATCGCCTGTCTACTTCGTGTTCGGCGGCTCGCTGCCGTTCCAACCGGCGCCGTTCCGGCTCAAGGCCGTCTTCACCAGCCGAGACCGAGCTGCACATCCCCTCGCCGGTGCGGATCGCGGGCGTCGACGTCGGCGAGGTGACCGGCGTGAAACGGATGGCGAGCCTCCTCGCAGGCGGCGGTGATGACGATGGAGCATCAACAACAACGGTCTCCCGATCCACTCCGACGCCACGGCGAAGATCCGCCCCCGGATCTTCCTCGAGGGCAACTTCTACGTCGACCTGCAGCCGGGGACCCCGGAGGCCCCGATCCTGCACTCGGGCGCGACGCTGCCCGCGGCTCAACACGCCGGGCCCGGTCCAGCTCGACCGCGTGCTGTCGTCGCTGAACTCGGACACGCGCCAGAACCTGCAGACGCTGCTGCGCGGGCATCGGCGCGGCGCTCGATGGCCAGCCCACCGCCGGCGCAGGACGCCTCACAGGACCCGAGCGTCCGCGGGCTGACCGGGGGCCAGGCGCTCAACCTGTCGCTGAATTACTCGGCCGACGCCTTCCGGGCCTCGGCGATCGTCAACCAGGCGCTGCTCGGGATCCAGCCGCACGACCTCACGAACGTGGTCGCGGGCAACGAGGAGGTGTTCAAGGCCCTGGCTGCCAGCGGCAACCAGCTGTCGAGCTTCGTGCACACGTTCAACGCGACGATGGCGGCACTGGCCGCGCGCCAGCAGCAGCTCAGCCAGACGATCTCGCTGCTGCCGCCGTTCCTGCAGCCGTACGCAGAGCTCGGACACGGCGCTGGACGCGTCCTTCGGTCCCACCAAGGAGTTCGCGCGGGCGCTGACCCCGGGACTCGAGCCAGCTCGACCCCACGATCGGCGCCGGGCTGCCGTGGCTGGCCCAGTCGACGCTGCTGATGTCGCCGGCAGGAGCTCGGCGGGCTCGTGCACTACCTGACCCCGGCGGTGCAGAACACCGGCGCCACGATCGGCGCCACGCGCACGCTCGTCTCGACAGGCAGACCTGCTGGCGCGCTGCTTTGAGCACAACATCGTCCCGACCGGCAACGAGGTCATCTCCGACCCGCCGATCGGCACCGGCCTGCAGGTCTACCAGGAGCTGTTCCAGAGCGCCGTCGGGCTGGCCGGCGCGGCGCAGAACTTCGACGGCAACGGCCGCTACATCCGCGCCAACGCCGGAGGCGGCGGCGACCGGGTCCAGACGACCCGCCGCCGGGGCGGCGGCGGGCCCGGCGTACGGGAACGCGCTGGTGCCCACGATCGGCACCCGGCCGGCGTTCGCCGGCAGCTCCGCCGCCGCTGACGCGGGACGTGGCCTGCTTCACGCAACGCCGCGCCGGCGCTCAACCGCGTGGCCACCGGGGTCGGGCCCGTGAAGCGCGCGATCCTCGTCCATCGGCAGGACTTCATCGCGATCATCGCGCTGGTCGTCGCGGCCATGGCGGTCGTGATCTACATCCTCGAGCACCAGCCCTCCTTCACGCTGGGCACGAGCTACTACACGGTGCGGCGGAGTTCTCGACCGGCGCCGCGGTGACCGCCGGCCAGGGACAGTCGGTCGACGTCGCCGGTGTGCAGGTGGGTCAGGTGGGCGGCGTCAGCCTCAAGGACGGCCGGGCGGTGGTGACGATGAACATCTACACGAAGTACCGGCCGATCTACCGCAATGCGACCGTGCTGCTGCGCCCCCGCACGCCGCTGAAGGACATGTACCTGGAGCTCGATCCGGGCACCCCAGCGCCGGCGCGGTACCCGACCGGCGGGATGCTGCCGGTGGCCAGCACCAGTCCCGACGTCAACGTCGAGGAGATCCTCTCCACGCTGGACGCCGACACGCGCAACTACCTGCTGCTGCTGCTGGCCGGTGGGGCGCAGCTGTTCCACGACACCGGGCGCCAGCGGCGCCGCGCCCAGCGCCGCCGCGGTCGCGAACCTGCGGCGGGACGTTCAAGCGCTTCGCGCCGCTGAACCGAGACACGGGCACGTTCACCCGGCTGCTGGTGCAGCGCAACGCGAACATCCGCCGCTCGATCCACAACCTGCAGGAGGTCACCCGGGCGCTGGGCTCCGTCGACGGCACGCTGACCTCGCTGATCAACTCCTCGAACACGAACTTCCAGGCGATCTCCTCACAGGACGCCAACCTCGAGCAGGCGCTGTCGCTGCTGCCCGGACACGCTCCAGCAGACCACGCAGACGCTGGGCAAGGTGCAGGCGTTCGCCAACCAGAGCACGCCCGCGCTGCGCGGCCTGGTGCCGTTCGCGCACGCGTTCGGCCCGGCGCTGGCGGCCGCCCGGCCGCTGTTCCGCGACACCACGCCGGTGATCCAGAACCAGCTGCGGCCGTTCTCGGTCGCGGTGCAGCCGCTGGCGCAAGATCCTCGACCCCGGCCTCGGCCAAGCTGCGGCGGGCGACGCCGGCGCTGGCCCGCTCGATCGGCGTGCTGAACGCGCTGTTCAACAGCTCGCCTACCAGCCGCGGGGATCCGAGCAGGGCTACCTGTTCTGGGGCTCGTGGCTGAGCCACATCGCGAACTCGCTGACGAGCCTGCAGGACGCCCACGGTTCGATGGTGCGCGGCGCTGTTCATGGGCACCTGCGACCGAGCTGCAGCTGTTCGAGGTCGGCCTGGCCAACGCCAACCCGCCGCTCAAGCCGCTGCTGGCGCTGCTGAACGCCCCTGACTGGAGCAAGATCGGCGGGCAGTTCTGCCCGACGGCGAGTGGCGCCATGAACAAGCAGGCCCCCAGCACCGGTGCGGATCCTGACGATGGTCGCGTTCGCGGCCTCGTGCATCGGGCTGCTGCTGTTCCTGTGGATCTCCTTCGGCGGCTCGATTCCGTTCGCGCCGCAGGGATACCGGCTCAAGGCGGAGTTCAACCAGGCGGTGCAGCTGGCCCAGGAGTCCGACGTGCGGATCTCGGGGGTGAGCGTGGGCAAGGTGATCTCCGTGTCGCTCGACCGCCGCACCGGGCTGACCCACGCGGTGATGGAGATCGACAGCCAGCTACGCCCCGCGGCCCGCCGACACGCGCGCGATCCTGCGAGCAGAAGTCGCTGCTGGGAGAGACCTACGTCGAGCTCTCGCCCGGCACCCAGACGGCCCAAGCTGCCCGACGGCGCCACGCTGCCGCCGGCGCAGATCGCACCGACCGTCCCGCTGGACCAGATCCTGTCGACGTTCGACCCGACCACCCGCCGCGCGTTCTCCACCTGGATGCAGCAGGACGGGATCGCCTTGACCAACCGCGGGCAGGACTTCAACGCCGCGTTCGCCGAGCTCTACCCGTTCGCCACCAACGTCGAGTCGGTGCTGAGCGTGCTGCGCCGCGACGACGCCGCCACCAGCACGCTGCTGCGCGACGGCGGCCAGGTGTTCGGGCGCTGGCGCGCTCGCCCGGCGCAGCTGCAGGGCTTCGTGCGCAACTCCAACGCGCGTGTTCGCCTCCACCGCCGCGCGGGACACGGCGCTGGCCGCCGCCGTCCAGCGCGTTCCCGGCGTTCACCGTCGCCACGCGGCTGACCGTCGACCGCGTGCAGCGGTTCGCGGCCGAGGCCACGCCGCTGATCGACGAGCTGCGCCCGGCGGCGGTGCAGCTCTAGCCCGGCGCTGGAGCAGACGGTCACCTCGCCCCGGAGCTGCGCAGCCTGCTGGTCAACGTCGGGCCGCTGACGCAGGCCTCCAAGCACGGGCGTGCCGGCGTTCGAGCGCTTCCTGGACGCCAGCGTCCCCTGGCTGGCGCGGCTGAAGCCGTACCTGGGCAACTTCGTGCCGATCTTCGACTACATCAACTCCTATCGGCGCGAGATCGCGGCGTTCTTCGCCAACAGCACCGCCACCACCCAGGGCCAGGCACAGAACCGATCAACCAGACGGAGCTGCTGCACTACCTGCGGATCTCCAACCCGGTCAACCCCGAGGTGCTGACCAGCTACCAACGGCGGCTGGAGAGCAACCGCGGCAACCCGTACATGGCGCCGGGCGGCTACGACAAGCTCTGCAGGGGCTGTCGGTGTTCGGGGGCAATCTGTGCACGGCTAACCCGCAGCCAACCATCAGCCCGGCGATTCCGGCTAACCTCTTGCGATTCCTGGAGAGCGTGTACTACACGACCACCCCGGGCGGACCCCCCTGCAAGGCTCAGGGCTCGCTCGGTAAGGCGACAACGGGTCAGCTTCAAGCTTTCCCGCAACTCAAACCACTGCCATGAGCACGGCCGGCGCTGCTTCGCAGACAAACCAAACGTCCCACCAAGGAGGAGTCACTTGAGACGGAAAATCATGATCATCACGGCGTTCTGTGCCTTCTGCTGGGCGCCACGGCGGCGTTTGCGGCCGGACTCAACAGCTACGCGGGCTCGACGCTCACCTTCGAGCAAGGGCGTGGGGAGCAAGAAGAAGCCGGTCGCCGCTAGGCTTCGAGAGACGCTCAGGCGGCGAACAACTCGACAGCTAGCAAGGCGGCCGCCGTGCTGCTCGACATCAAGACCCGGATCTATGGCCTGAGTCGAACGCCAAGTACCTGCCGACCTGCAGCGCCGCAAGATGGTGACGATGAAGTCCGACTCGTTCTGCCCGAAGAAGTCCAAGTTGCCACTGGCCTGGTGCACTCGCTGCTGGGCAATCCCTCGCTGACGCTGAGCACCAGGATGAAGTGCAACCCGAACCTGGACGTGTTCAACGCGCGGCCACAACAAGCTGTGGTTCTTCTTCACCACGCACTCGCGCGACGCAGTGCGCCGGGCTGACCACCGGCGCGACGCCGCCGTACCCCGGCACGATCAAGCAGCAGGGCAAGTACCAGGTGACCAATGTGCCGCTGCCGCCGGATGTCTCCACCGAAGGTGGCGAATCAGCCGAACTTCTACGGTTCGCTGATCCGTGAGACCCTGCGTTGCAAGCTCATCGCCAAGGTGAGGCAAGACGTCAACAACCGTCGATCGGCTGCTTGAACGGCAAGCGCCCGTGGACGGTGACGTTCACGGCCACGGACGGTCACACCAAGGCGACCAAGACGGTCACCGGCTCCAGGAAGTGCTGAGCCGCTAGAAGCAGTTCGCGTTCGGCGTCGCGCCTCTTCGGGGGCGCGACGCTGGATCTGCCGTCGGCGCTGCCCTCACCGGGCGGCGCCGGCCCGCGGTCTCATCTGCGCCCCGGTTGACCCATGCCAGCCGGTCAAAAAAAGGCGCGCGCGATGTGCGCAGAATGGGTAAAACTGTCTCGCAAAGATGAGCATTGGTCGGCGTTGCTACGTAGACCAACCACCGTCCGGTCCGAAGGAGGAGTCATTTGAGGCGGAAAGTATTGATCATCACGGCGCTGTGCCTGCTGGTAGGCGCCGCGACCGCGTTCGCCGCCGGGCTGAACAGCTACGCCGGCTCGATCACGTTCAGCAAGGGCGTGGGGAGCAACAAGAAGCCGGTGCCGGTCAGCTTCGTGCAGACCTATAAGGCCGCGAACCTCGACAGTTCGAAGGCGGCGGCCGTGCTGCTCGACATCAAGACCAGCATCTACGGCCTGAAGAACAACGCCAAGTACTTCCCCACATGCAGCGCGGCGAAGATGGAGGCGATGAAGTCCGACTCGTTCTGCCCCAAGAAGTCGAAGGCGGCGACCGGGCTGGTGAACGCGGAGCTCGGCAATCCGACGCTGCTGAAGAGCAGCCGGACTGCGTGTAACCCGAACATCGACGTGTTCAATGCCGGGCCCGGCAAGCTGTGGTTCTTCTTCACCACGCATTCGGCGACCCAGTGCGCAGGGTTGACGACCGGCGTCACGCCGCCGTACCCCGGCACGGTCACCCAGCAGGGCAAGTACGAGGTCACCAATGTGCCGCTGCCGCCGGATGTGTCGACGAAGGTGGCGAACCAGCCGAACTTCTACGGTTCGCTGATCAAGGAGACCCTGCGTTGGGCCAAGATCACCACCAAGGTGAAGGGCAAGACCGTGGGCAACAACGTCTCGGTTGGCTGTCTGCACGGCAAGCGTCCGTGGAAGGTGTCGTTCACCGCGACGGACGGTCACACCACGTCGACTCAGACGATCACCGGCTCGTCGAAATGCTGAGCCGCTAGACGCAGTTCGCGTTCGGCGTCGCGCCTCTCCGGGGGCGCGACGCTGGATCGCGGACGAGGCGGCTCGGAGGCCTTCAGGCGGTCTCGAAGCGCTCCTGGCGCTGGGCCTCGCGCTCGGACTCGGTAAGCATCTGCACGAACAGCCATACGAGCGCGATGCCCATCACGATCGACTGCTCGAGTGCCATCAGCAGGCCGGCCATGTTCTGATCCTCGCGCGGGCTCAGGCCCCAGTAATGGGGGTGGTGCTCGTAGAAGGGGTAGAACGAGTTGGGGGCGAACGCCAGCACAATCCCCAGCACACCGACGATCAGCTTGGTGCTGACCATGTAGCCGATCGGCCCCATCCCGCCGAGCCGCATGCGGCCACGGATCGGGGACAGGATGTGCCACCAGTACAGCGCACCGGCGGCGGCGAAGCAGACGTGCTCCAGCGCATGGATATTGGGCTGGCGCAGGGCGGCGTCGTACATCGCCGGGATGTGCCACAGCCACATCAGGCCGCCATAGGCGACGACGGCGAACACCGGGTGGGCCAGGAACCCGGCGCGCCGCTCGATCGTGTTCAGTCGCCGCGTGGCGGGACGGAGCAGTCCCTTGGTCAGACCCACGATCAAGAGGATCGGCGCGATGTCGAGTAGCAGGATGTGCTGGAGCATGTGCATCACCATCAGCTGCTGTCCGAGCCGGTCGATGGGTGAGACGAGCGCGGCGAGAATCGCCACCAATCCCGCCCCGAACGCCAGTGCGCGGCCGGGCCCCGGCGGATGCGGCTCGCCCGGGAGCCGCGCTCGGCGCCAGCCTTTGAGGTACGCCATCGCCAGCGCGAGCACGACCAGGAGCACGCCCGGCTCGAAGGACCAGGTTATCTGCGGACTCACAGGCAGCAGATTGTCCCAATCGACAAACGTCCAGCGGGCGACTAGTCTCCGCTCGTAACGCATATCCATCCTTCCAGCAAGGAGGTCGGCCGATGCGCATCGAGGTCAAGGGCCGCAATCTCCCCGTTTCCGAAGACTTGCGGGAGCACGTCGCGAAGCGATTTCGCAAGGTCGCGCGGCAGGTATCGGAGCTGGCCGAACTCGAGGTCGAGGTGTTCGAGGAACGCAATCCTGCGATTGCCGATTCGCAGGTGGCCGAGGCCACCCTGCATCTGAAGGGGGTCACACTGAGGGCACGCGATGCCTCGCCGGATCTGGTCCATTCGATCAACCTGTGCGCCGACGAGCTGGCGGTACAGGTCAAGCGTCATCGGGACAAGCGCCGCAAGCGCCGTGAATCTCGGGCGGCGAGCGCCGCGGGGCTCCCGGGTGATGGCTCGGCGACACCGCCGCGGCCGGGGGACGTGTCCCCGGCCGCCTGAGCGTGAACCGATGATCGGGGGCGTTCGCCTGCTGCGACCGGCGCTGACGGTCGCGCTCAGCGCCACGACGCTCGCGGGGTGGGGCGCGCTCGGGTGGACGTCGCCGATGGCCCTCGGCGCCCCACGCCACACCCCGGCCCCCAACCTGCGCGTATCCGGCAACCGGCTCGTCGACGGGCCGGGCCGCGGGCATGTGGTGCAGCTGCGCGGGGTGAACCGCTCAGGGCTGGAGTACGCCTGCATCCAGGGCTGGGGGTTCTTCGACAGCCCGCATCCCAACCGGATCGACGATCAGGGCATGATCGCGGCGATCAAGAGCTGGGACGTCAACGCGGTCCGCGTGCCGCTCAACGAGGACTGCTGGCTAGGGGTGAACACGCCGCGAGGGCGGGGCGGAGCGCCGTACCGCCGGATCGTGGCGCAGTACGTTCGGGCGCTGAACGGGGCCGGGCTGTACGTGGCGCTGGATCTCCAGGTGGCCGCTCCCGGCGCCCAGCCGGCCAAGCACATCGACCGGATGCCGGACGCCGATCATGCCCCCGCCTTCTGGCACTCGGTGGCGCGCACGTTCAAGGCCGACCACGCGCTGATCTTCGACCTGTACAACGAACCTCACTCGATCGGCTGGGGGTGCTGGCGCAACGGCTGCGAGATCCCGGCCAACCACGACTACGGTCCGCAGCCCGCCTACCGCGCGGCTGGGATGCAGCAGCTGGTGGGTGCGGTTCGCTCCGCCGGCGCGCGGCAGCCGCTGCTGCTCGGGGGGATTGACTGGGCCCTCGACCTCAGCGGCTGGCTGGCCCACGAGCCCCGTGACCCCCGCCATCAGCTGCTGGCCTCTGATCACACCTACGGCGGTCTCAGCCCATGTTCCACCACCTGCCAGGCGGCGATCCTCAGCACCCATCGGCGCGTGCCGGTGGTGTTCGGTGAGCTGGGCGAGACAGATTGCGCCCACGCGTACGTCGACCAGATGATGAGCTTCGCCGACGCCCACGGGGTCGGCTATCTGGGTTGGGCCTGGGACGCCACCTCGCCCGGTGGATGGACCTGCTCGGGTGGCCCGTCGCTGATCACCAGCTACGCCGGGACCCCGACGCCCTTCGGGGTCGGGTTCCGAGATCATCTGAGGGCGCTGGGAGTGCCTCCGCGACCGTGAGGGGTCGACAGCGCCGGGCCCCCAAAACCCGGTGCTGGCCCCTTAAATCCCCGGCGCCGGGCCCCCAAAACCCGGCGCCGGGCCCCTCTGGATCAACCCTGCCTCGTGGCCCCAGCCCTCACCAATCCACCCGAGGGCGCTGGGAGTGCCGCCGCGGCCAAGAGGGTTGTAGGCGCCGGGCCCTGGGCAAGAACCCGGCGCCAAGCCCCTCTGGTGCAACAGCCCCAGCCCTCACCAATTCACCATTCGCCGTAATGCGGCGCGCGCTTGCCTCGCCACCTCGCCGTGGTCGAGCTGGTTGACTCGTTCGTAGGCCGCCCTGGCCTTGTTCAGGTCCCCGCGCCGTTGGAGCAGCACCGCGAGCCTGAACGCGCCGTTTGGATCGCGGCGGGCGCTGGCTCGGCGGTAGGCGGTCTCGGCACCGGCCAGGTCTCCGTCGCGCTCTAGGAGCGCGCCGAGGTGGGAGGCCGCGGTGGGGTGGCCGAGCTCATCGGCTCGTTCGTAGGCCGACCTGGCTTTGGTCAGCTCCCCGCGCCGTCGGAGCAGCACGGCGAGTCTGAACGCCCCGTTCGGGTCGTGGCGGTCGCTGGCTCGCCGGTAGGCGGCCTCGGCACCAGCCCGGTTCCCGTCGTGCTCGAGCAGCACGCCGAGGTTGGAGGCTGCGGTGGCGTGGCCGAGCTGCTCCGCTCGTCGGTACGCTGTCCGGGCCTCGGTGAGGTCACCCTGCTGCTGGAGCTGCACGGCGGTCTTGAACTCGCCCTCGGCGTCGCCGCGCTCCGGCAGAGCCGGGTGGGTCGCATCTGCCGCGGCTGCCTTGTCAGCACCGTTGTGGGCATCACCGTTGCGAGGCTTGGCGTCGTGAGGCGCGCCATTGCGAGGCGCGCCGCTGGGACGCGCATTGCTGCGGGCGGGGTTGTTGCTCGGCAGCGGACCAGACGGCCGTTCGGCCCGGTGCGATTTCCTACCTGGCGCACTGCCTTTCGGCGCGCGAATGGCTCGGTACCGCTTGTGATGCCGGCGGCGGCTCGCAATCCTCGTCATGGTCGCCAACGCCAGCGTCAGCACGAGCGCCGTCAAGAGTCCGAGCAGGGCGCCGGACGGTGATCGGGTCGAACGACCTGCCGTCTGGACGCTGAGCGATGGGACCTGCTGCGGTAGATGTTGGGCCCGACGCGGGCGTGAGCGCGGACGGGACACACGTGGGCTGCGAGTGGCTTGGTGGGCCGAGCGCACTGCATGCGACCTCCTAATCGTCTGGTGAGGCGAATGCGCGTGCATACGCACGGCCGCGAGCGTCTGTGGGCCGGCGATGCCGTCGATTTGTAGGTGGTGGGCGGCTTGGAAGCGGCGGACGGCGCGTTCGGTCAGCGGGCCATAACGCCCGTCGATCGGTCCGGGCGCGTCTCCGGCTCGGTGCAGGGTGCGCTGGAGGGCGCGCACCGGTCGTGAGCCGTTTCGGTCGTACCCCGTGCCGAGCTGCAGCACGAGTGCCTGTGAGTGGAGCACCGCGAGCGTCTGTGGGCCGGCGATGCCGTCGATTTGTAGGTGGTGGGCGGCTTGGAAGCGGCGGACGGCGCGTTCGGTCAGCGGGCCATAACGCCCGTCGATCGGTCCGGGCGCGTCTCCGGCTCGGTGCAGGGTGCGCTGGAGGGCGCGCACCGGTCGTGAGCCGTTTCGGTCGTACCCCGTGCCGAGCTGCAGCACGAGCGCGGGGGCATGCGCTGCCGGCGTCCCGGCGCGATGAACCTGGGCTTGCTTGTGTTTGACCTGGGCGGTTGGGAGCTCGGCGGAGGAGCTACTCACTGATCCGGCCAGCGCCGCAGTTGGCGCAAGGCCGAGAAGGAGCACACTCGCCGCCACCACCCTGACTAGGCGCGTCATGGACGAGGCCGAGCCGAGCAGTTGGCTGCGACCTATCCACGCCCGTCGAGAGCGTGACATGAATTTCTCCTGTTGCTTGCTTGAA
Organism: uncultured Solirubrobacterales bacterium; assembly: GCA_963803475.1. Classification (GTDB taxonomy): domain Bacteria; phylum Actinomycetota; class Thermoleophilia; order Solirubrobacterales; family Solirubrobacteraceae; genus Palsa-465. The sequence goes on along the minus strand of CAWDMR010000011.1, from coordinate 66,402 downwards.
GGTGGGCACGCAGGCTCAGAGGCCTGGCGTGCGGCGACTGGGAGTGGGCGGCCTCGGGCTAGCCCGGGCGATCAAGCAACAGGACGAAAGGTGCCGGCGCGCCCAGCTCCCGCAACGGGCGCAACCGGCAGCCTTGAGGCGGTGAGAACCGCCTGAAAGATGGACTCAGCGCCGCGACGCCGAAGAAGAACATCCCGGAACCGCCGCCGGCGGACGAATCGAGTCCACGTTGGGCGAGTTTAAGCCCCTGATTCTGACCCGACTCGGCCTGCGACTGCGAGCCCGCCGACTGGCCCGCGTCCGAGCGCGGTGTCCTGCGCCCAGCTGCCCGAGACCTGGGGTCGGGCTGCAGGCTGCGCTGGCGATGGCCCCGGGCTGAATTGGCCACGGGAGGGTGTGGGTGAGTCCCGACCGCACCGCGGCACTGTTGGGCAACCTGGCGCCCACCTGGAGCGCCGCTGGCCGATTCGCGACCGACGTGAGCGGACTGGGCGTCTGCAGCGCGGGCGGTGTCGTCCATGGAACGAGTCCTGGAGTACCCGTGACGCCCGCAGCTTGAGTTGGGATCGCGGTCACGGCCTCAGACTGGGAAGGCTTGGTGAGCGCGCCACCTGGCCGGATCGGGCTTGCTACCGGGGATGTCGCGGTGGTAGGTGTCGAAACCAGCGCCAGCGACGGAATCGAGCTCGCAGCCCTCACGGGCATCAGCAGCTTCACGGCGCCCTGCGTGACAGGGGCGGTGGCGGTGGTGATGGTCTGGGTGATCGGGGTGAGGGTGTTGGTCAGCGTGGTGGCGATCGGGGCGACGGTCTGGGCGATCGGGGTGAGGGTGTTGGTCAGCGTGGTGGCGATCGGGGTGACGGTCTGCGTGATCGGGGTGAGGGTGTTGGTCAGCGTGGTGGCGATCGGGGCGACGGTCTGGGCGATCGGGGTGAGGGTGTTGGTCAGCGTGGTGGCGATCGGGGTGACGGTCTGGGCGATCGGGGTGAGCGGTGTTGGTCAGCGTGGTGGCGATCGGGGTGACGGTCTGGGCGATGGTCTTGGCGATCGGTGCGGTGGTCTGGGCGATCGGGGTGAGGGTGCTGGTCAGCGTGGTGGCGATCGGGGCGACGGTCTGGGTGATCGGGGCGATGGTCTGGCGATGGGGGCGACGGTCTTGGCGATCGGTGAGGTCTGCGTGACCGGGGCGATGGTCTTGGCGACGGGGGCGGTGGTCGCCGGTCAGCTTGTGGTGGTGATTGGGGCGATGGTCTGCGTGACCGGGGTGATGGTCGCTGGGGCGCTCGGGTTGTCGACCGTGGTGGCCGGTGCGGTCGGCTTGGTGACGGGAGCGACGGTCGCTGGTCGATGCGTCTGGGTGATCGGGGCGACGGTCTTGGCGATCGGGGCGATGGTCTGGCGACGGTGGTGGTGATCGCCGGTGCGCTTGTCGTGGTGGTTGGGGCGACGGTTTGCGTGACCGGGGTGATGGTCGCCGGGGCGCGTCCGGGTTGTCGACCGGGATCGCCGGCGCGGTCGGCTTGGTGACGGGAGCGGCGGTCGTGGTGATCGTCTGCGTGATCGGGGCGATGGTCTTGGCGATCGGGGCGATCGGTCTGGGTGACGGGGGCCGGGGTGCTGGTCAGCTTGGTGGTGGTTGGGGCGACGGTCTGCGTGACCGGGGTGATGGTCGCCGGGGCGCTCGGCTTGGTGACGACCGGGTCGCCGGCGCGGTCGGCTTGGTGACGGGGGCGGTGGTCGTGGTGATCGTCTGGGTGACCGGGGCGATCGTCTGGGCGATGGGGGTGGTGATCGCCGGTGCGCTTGTGGTGGTGGGGGTGGGGGTGGCTTGTTGGTGGCGGTCGGCTTGGTCGACCGGAGCGACCGTCGCTGGGCGCTCGTGGCCGTGGAGGTGAGGGTGCTCGCCGGTGCGCTCGGCTTGGTGGCGCCCGTGCTCGCCGGCGCGCTCGGCTTGGGGACCACCGTGGTGGCCGGTGCGCTCGGCTTGGTGACGCCCGTGCTCGTCGGCGCGCTTGGCTTGGTGACGCCCGTGGTGGCCGGTGCGCTCGGCTTGGTGATGGGGGTGGTGGCCGTGGTCAGCGTCTGTGTGATCGGGGCGATCGTCTGAGCGACCGGGGTGGTGGTCGTCGGCGCGCTCGGCGTGGTGACGCCCGTGGTGGCCGGTGCGCTCGGCTTGGTGACGCCCGTGCTCGTCGGCGCGCTTGGCTTGGTGACGCCCGTGGTGGCCGGTGCGGCTCGGCTTGGTGATGGGGGTGGTGGCCGTGGTCAGCGTCTGGGTCACCGGAGCGACCGTCTGGGCGCTCGTCGTGGTGGAGGTGAGGGTGCTCGCCGGTGCGCTTGGCTTGGTGACGCCCGTGCTCGCCGGCGCGCTTGGCTTGGGGACCACCGTGGTGGCCGGTGCGCTTGGCTTGGTGACGCCTGTGCTCGTCGGCGCGCTTGGCTTGGGGACCACCGTGGTGGCCGGTGCGCTCGGCGTGGTGACGCCCGTGGTGGCCGGTGCGCTCGGCTTGGTGACGGGGGCGGTGGCCGTGGTCAGCGTCTGGCTCACCGGAGCGACCGTCTGAGCGACCGGGGTGGTAGTCACCGGCGCGCTCGGCTTGGTGACCACCGGGGTCGTGGACGAGCTCGCTGCGGTGGAGGTGTGAGTGGTCGTGGGCGCGCTTTCCGTGGGCGCGGGCGAGCTGCTGTGCGGAGATGTGCCGGTCACAGCGGTCGCCGCCGTACCGACTGCGGACGTCAGCGACGAAACCCCGGCGGCCTGCGCACCGCCTGCCCCGAGGAACAGGGCGAAGGAGCACAAGACGGCGCACAACCCCGTCCACGTGGGGAGTCTGCTCGTGGCAGCGCTACGGCGGTGTGTGGCTTCAGGTGCCAGATGTAATCCCGACCGGACGGACAGCTGAGCCACCAGACTTACCCATATCGCCGAAAACCAAGCAAGAATTACCGAACTTGACGGGCCCCGTAATTCTCGTTACATAAGATTGCCTGGAATCGGCGCCGCAAGTCCGCGGAAATCGGGTGCCTTGAGTGCGCCGAAATCGGGTGCCTTGAGTCCCGCGGAATTGGCTCCCGTGAGTGCCGCAGCGGGCTCTGGAGCCCGCTGCGGACGGGCACCCGTATAGCGCCGAAAGCCCTTATAAACGCCGTTAGAACCACTGCTACGCTAACCCCATGTCCTTCCTGGACCGCGCGCTTCGCATGGGCGAGGCGAAGAAGTTCAAGGCGTACGAACAGCGCGTCGGCCGGATCAATGCCTACGAGGAAGAGCTCGAGCACTCCACCGACGCCGAGCTGAGAGAGGCGATGGACGGCCTGCGTGAGCGCGCCCGGGCCGGCGAGACTCTCGACGAGCTGATGCACGAATGTTTCGCGCTCGTGCGCGAGGCGGGTAAGCGCTCGATGGGCATGCGCCACTTCGACGTGCAGCTGATCGGCGGCATGGTGCTACACGACGGCGCGATCGCCGAGATGAAGACCGGCGAGGGCAAGACGCTGACCGCGACACTGCCGGTGGTGCTGAACTCGCTGGGCGGCCGCGGAGTGCACCTGGTCACGGTCAACGACTACCTGGCCCGGCGCGACGCGCTGTGGATGAAGCCGATCTACGATGCGTTGGGCGTGAGCGTCGGCGTGCTGCAGAACATGCAGCCCTACGAGGAGAAGCGCGACGCCTATGCCGCCGACGTCACCTACGGCACCAACTCCGAGTTCGGGTTCGACTACCTGCGCGACAACATGGCGACGTCGCTGGAGGAGAAGGTCCAGCACGGCGGCCGGCCGAAGCCCGAGGAGGGCAAGTCCCCCTACCACACGTTTGCGATCGTGGACGAGGTGGACAACATCCTGATCGACGAGGCACGCACGCCGCTGATCATCTCCGGGGCCCCAGAGCAGGCGGCCGACCTGTATGCCAAGTTCGCGCGGCTCGCCCCGCAGCTGCACCCGGGCAAGACGCCCGAGGGCATGGATCCGCGCATGAAGAAGGACTTCGTGGCGGACTTCGACTACGAGTTCGACGAGAAGCACAAGACCGTGGCGGTGACCGAGCGCGGCGTGGCCAAGGCCGAGCGGTTCCTGGGCATCGACCACCTGTATCGCGCTGAGAACGGGCACATGGTCAACCACCTGATCCAGGCGCTGAAGGCCGAGTCGCTCTACAAGAAGGACGTGGACTACGCCGTGATCGACGGCGAGGTCAAGATCATCGACGAGTTCACCGGCCGCATCCTCGAAGGCCGGCGCTGGTCGGAGGGCCTGCACCAGGCGGTGGAGGCGAAGGAGGGCGTCCGCGTCCAGGACGAGAACCAGACGCTGGCCACGATCACGCTGCAGAACTACTTCCGCATGTACGACAAGCTGGCCGGTATGACCGGAACCGCGCTGACCGAAGCCACCGAGTTCATGAAGATCTACGAGCTGCCCGTGGTGCAGGTCCCCACCAACATGCCGATGATCCGCGGCGACCGTAACGACCAGGTCTACAAGACCAAGGACGGCAAGTGGGCGGCGGTGGTCAACGAGATCGAGGAGCGCCACCAGAACGGCCAGCCGGTGCTGGTGGGCACGATCTCGGTGGAGGTGTCCGAGCTGCTGTCCGAGCAGCTGACGCGCAAGGGCATCAAGCACACCGTGCTGAACGCCAAGCCGGAGCACGCCGAGCGCGAGGGTGAGACGATCGCCGAGGCGGGCGCGCCGGGCGCGGTCACGATCGCGACCAACATGGCCGGCCGCGGCGTCGATATCAAGCTCGGGGGCAATCCCGAACACCTGGCGCGGCTCGAGGTGGCCAAGCTCGGCCTGCAGGCTGGCGACCCCGACTTCGATGAGCATTACGCCAAGGTGCTGCCGGAGATCGAGCGCCGGGTGGAGGCGAGCCGCGAGACGGTGCTGGAGGCCGGCGGATTGTTCATCCTGGGCACCGAGCGCCACGAGTCGCGGCGGATTGACAATCAGCTCCGAGGCCGGTCGGGCCGCCAGGGCGACCCGGGAGAGTCACGCTTCTTCCTGTCCGCCCAGGACGACCTGGTGCGCCTGTTTGCGGGAGAACGGATCTACAAGATCTTGGATCGGCTGGGCACCACCGATGACGAGGGCAACGAGGAGCCGATCGAGGCGGGCATGCTGTCCAAGCAGATCGAGAAGGCGCAGAAGAAGGTGGAGGAACAGCACTTCCTGATGCGTAAGCACACGCTCGAATATGACGATGTCCTCAACCAGCAGCGCGAGGTGATCTACACCTACCGCGACGAGGTGCTGGACGGCCGCGACATGCGCGACGCCGCCCGCGAGGAGGTCGTCAGCCTGATCCAGCGGCTGGTTGACGATTACACCGCCGGCGACTTCGTCGAGGACTGGGATGTCGACGGGCTGCTGCGGCGGGTGGAGGAGATCTTCACTCCGAGCCCAGCGATCGCGGCGATCGACCCGCGCAGCGTCGACCGCGAGGAGCTGACCACCCAGCTGCAGGAGGAAGCCCTGGCGCAGTACGACCGCCGTGAGCAGGAGCTGGGCGAGGAGCTGATGCGGGCCCTGGAGCGATTCCTGTTGCTCCAGATCATCGACCAGCGCTGGCGCGAGCACCTGTACGACATGGACTACCTGCGCGAGGGCATCCATCTGCGGGGATTTGCGCAGATCGAGCCGCTGGTGGCCTACAAGAACGAGGCGTTCGAGCTGTTCCGGGATCTGATGAACAGCATCTGGGGCGACTTTGCCCGAATGATCTTCCACGTCGAGGTGCAGGTAGAGGGCGCCAACGGCGGAGCGCCGGAGCCGGCGCCGCACCGGCCGAGTACCCGCTCGAGCTCTTCGACCGGCAATCGCAACGTCACCTACTCGGGCGGGGGGGCGGCGCAACCGAGCGCGCTGGCGATGGCGGCGGCGGCTGGCGGGGCCGAGGGCTACGCCGAGGAGGGCGGCCTGCTACCTCAGCCGGTGGAGCAACGTCGCGTGGACGAGACCGAGCAGCTCGGGCGCAACGACCCGTGCTGGTGCGGATCGGGCAAGAAGTACAAGAAATGCCACGGCGCCTAGCGCCGGCGACCCCGTTGCTACGCTGAGCGCCGATGACCACCGCCTCCTCAGAGCCGCTCTCCCAGCGCCTCGCGGCAATCCGGGAGCAGCTGCAGCTGCTCGCGGACTATCTTTGACCCGGTTGCTCTGAGCGAGCGCGCGGACGCGCTCGAGCGCGAGATGGGGGCGCCGGGGTTCTGGGACCAGCAGGAGCGGGCGGCCGCGCTCAGCGCCGAGCACGCTCGCACCAGCCGCAAACTGTCCAATTTCCGCGAGCTGGAGCAGGACGTGGAGGACCTGGGGCCGCTGGCCGAGCTGGCCGAGGAGGACCCGGAGATCGCGCGGGAAATGGAGCAGCAGGTGGCAGCGGTGCAGTCGCGGTTGGATGCGCTCGAGGAGGAGCGCATGTTCGCCGGCCCCTACGACGCGGGTGATGCGCTGGTCACGGTCAACGCCGGTGCCGGCGGCACCGATGCCCAGGACTGGGCCGAGATGGTGCTGCGGATGGAGATGCGCTGGGCGGAGAAGCGCGGGTTTCAGGCTGAGGTGCTCGAGGTCTCGCCGGGGGAGGAGGCTGGGATCAAGTCCGCCACCTTCCTGGTCCGGGGCGAGAACGCCTACGGGCTGTACGCCAGTGAAAAGGGCGTCCACCGGCTGGTGCGCCTGTCTCCGTTCGACGCCGCGCATCGCCGTCAGACGAGCTTTGCCGGAGTCGAGGTGTCACCGGTGGTGCCCGAGGCGGCTGACGTCGCGATCGACGAGGACGACCTCCAGGTCGACACCTACCGGGCCAGCGGCGCCGGCGGGCAGCACGTGAACAAGACCGACTCCGCGGTGCGGATCACGCACAAGCCCACCGGGATCGTGGTGCAGTGCCAGAACGAGCGCTCGCAATCCTCAAACAAGGCCGAGGCGATGACGATGCTGCGCTCAAAGCTGCTGGAGCTCGAGGAGCGAAAGCGCCGCGAGGAGATCGCCCGCGAGAAGGGGGAGGCCCAGGACGTGAACTTCGGATCGCAGATCCGCTCCTACGTGCTCCACCCCTACACGATGGTGAAGGACCACCGCACCGAGTTCGAGATGGGCGACACCAACCGCGTGCTGGACGGCGATCTCGACGGCTTCATCCACGCGTACCTGCAACGGGCGGCGAAGTGAGCGCTCCGGATGGCAGGGCCAGCCGCGAGCCCCCCGCGCAGCCCACCACGCCCTACCTGGAGGCGGTGATCGCGTACGGCTTCCGGGGCTCGACCCGGTTCCACGTCCCCGGGCACAAGGGCGGCCCGGGGGCTGATCCGGCGCTGCAGACCGCGCTCGGGGTGCGGGCGCTACAGCTCGACGTCCCCCAGGACATCGAGGGGATCGACGTCGGCCCCTCGCCGACCCCCTACGAGCGGGCCGAACAGCTGGCCGCCGACGCCTACGGTGCCCAGTGCACCTGGTTTCTCACCAACGGCGCATCGCAGGGCAACCACGCCCTGTGCCTGGCGCTGGCGGGCCCCGGGCAGCGCGTCGTGCTGCAGCGCAATTCGCACGCCAGCCTGATCGACGGTCTGGTGCTGAGCGGCGGGCGGGCGACGTTCGTGGCGCCCGAGTACGACCCGGAGCTCGGCATGGCCCACGGGGTGACCCCGGCGGCGCTCGAGCGCGCGCTGCGGCTGGCTCCCGATGCCGGGGCGGCATTCATCGTCTCGCCCACCTACTACGGGATGGCGGCCGACGTCGAGGGCTGTGCGGAGGTGGCGCAGCGGGCCGGCGTCCCGCTCGTGGTCGACAACGCCTGGGGTGCGCACTTCGGCTTTCATCCGTCGCTGCCCGCCTCACCGCTGCAACTCGGCGCCGACGCGATGGTCGCCTCGACACACAAGATCGTGGGCAGCCTGACGCAGTCGGCGATGCTGCTGGTGGCGCGGACCGGACGGGTGGACGCCGGCGCGATCGGGCGCGCGGTCCGGTTGGTGCGCTCGACGTCCCCGAGCTCGCTATTGATCCTGTCCCTCGACGCCGCGCGCCGCCAGCTGGCGATTCACGGCGAGGCGCTGTTGGAGCGGACGATCGAGACCGCGGCCCTGGCCCGGGCTGCGATCGACGCCGTGCCCGGGTGCTCGGTGGTGGGTGAGGCGTTCGTCGGGCGTCCCGGGATCGCCGGCTGGGACCCGCTGCGGATCGTGGTCGACGTCCGGGGCACGGGCTGCACCGGCTACGAGCTGGCCGCGGCTCTGCGCTCCTCCTACGACATCTTCATCGAGCTCGCCACGCACGCGACGCTGGTGCTCGTGCTGGGACTGGGGCAGCCGGTGGAGCCACTGGAACGCCTGGCTCACGACTTCGCCGAGACAGTGAGACGCATGACGCGTCCGGGCGAGGCGCCGGTTCTGGCTCGGCCACCGGCATCGCTGGAGCAGGGCACGGAGATCCCGCCCCGGGAGGCATTCCTGGGCGACAGCGAGGCGGTGGCCGTGGATCAGGCGGTCGGCCGGATCTCGTGCGAGTCGATCGCGGGGTATCCGCCGGGCGTGCCGGCGCTGCTCCCCGGGGAGCGGGTCACCGCCGAGGTGGTGGCGTACCTGCGAGAGCTGACGGCGGCAGGTGCCAGGCTGCACGGCGCAGCCGATTCCACGTTCGCGACTGTGCGGGTGCTGGTGGCACGCCCGGACGCCGTGGCGGCGCCCGGACGTGCGGTCAGCACCGCGGGCCGCTAGGCCCACTGGTGACTACTTCGTGACGATGATCGTCCCGCGCATGTTCGTGTGGATCAGGCAGATGAAGTGGTACACGCCCGGTTTCGTGAACTTGATCCGCCCCGACACGGGGATCGCCTTGGTACCCGGATCGCGGTCGATCAGCCCGGTATTCGCGAATCCGTTGCCGTGAGACTTGGGGGCCAACGGAATCGGCTGGGTCGGGCTGCTCGGGTAGGCGCCCTCCTGAGTTGGTCCAGGCTGCATGAGGAATGCATTGCCCAGGGTCTTCAGGAAGCCGGTCGGCCCGAACGTGGCCGTGTGGGCCTCACGCGAGCCCTTGGGCACCGAGAACGTGACCACGGTGCCCGACTTCACCCTCAGCTGCGACGGAATCATCGCGAGCAGCTCGGCGCCACCGCCGTCCGAGCCGCCGACGCTCACCTGATGCTTGGCGAGCTTGGGCGTCGAGGCCCGCTTCAGAGCCTTGAGATCGGCGTTGATTTGGCTCTTCAGCGCGGCTGCGTCCTTGGCCGCCGATGGGATCGACTGGCCGGCCGGCTTGACCACGATCGTGCCGACCATGCCGGGATGAATGTCGCAGAAGTACTTGTACGTGCCCGCCTTAGTGAATGTCACGTTGAACGGCTTGGGCGGACCACTCCCAGTCGGCAATCCGCTCGCGACACGAGCCGAGCCGTCGTAGGTGTTGGACCCGATCGGTGCGAACAGCGCCGGATTGAGACCGATGCTCGGCACCTTGCCGTTGAACCAGAACAGCTTTCCAGCTTGGTCCTTGACGCCCTGGACCTGCGGGCCGGTGGTGACAAACGGCAGGTCGGCGCCGCTCGGGCCCGGCAGGTCGATCGTGTGGAAGCCGGTATTGACGAACGAAACGGTGTCGCCAACATGGATCGTGGCCCTGCTGAGCAAGAACGCGTCAAGCTCCGGGCTGTACTTCCTCAGGAACGGCTTGCCGAGCACTTTGACGGCGGCGCCTTTGGCCGAGTTAGGCACACCGGCATAGACCGTCTTGGTAAGGGCGCTTGCGGCTGACGGTAGGGCGACCATTGCGCCGCACGCCCCCGCGACCGCCAAAGCTCCTGTACTTCTTCGCATAAAACCCCCACAGGATTGATGTTGGGGGCGGAACCGTACTAGCTGCGGTGGACCCTCGTATGCTCGCGGCCATGTCCGCACAGATCATCACCGAGATCGTCGCGCGCGCCCTGGCCGAGGACGTCGGGGACGGGGATGTCACGACCGAGGCGACCGTGCCCGCGGGCGCCCGGGCCCAGGCGGTCATCACCCAGAAGGCACCCGGGGTGCTGTACGGCCTGGAGGCAGCCGAGGCGGCGTTCCGGACGCTGGAGCCGGACATCGAGCTCGATCGCCTGGCGGCCGAGGCCGAGTGGCGCGAGGGCGGTCCGGTGCTGCGCATCGAAGGCTCGGCCCGCGCGATCCTCACCGCCGAGCGTACCGCGCTGAACTTTCTGCAACGGCTGTCGGGCGTGGCCACGCTCACCGCTCGCTGCGTGCGCGCGGTGGACGGGACCGGCGTCCGGATCCTGGACACGCGCAAAACCACGCCCGGCCTGCGGGGGCTCGAGAAGGCCGCGGTGCGCGCCGGCGGGGGCACCAACCACCGGGCTGGGCTGTACGACGCGGTGCTGATCAAGGAGAACCATGCCGCGATCGCGGGTGGCGTCGGCGCGGCCGTTCGCCTGGCCCGGGAGCGCGCGCCCGGGCTGCCGCTCGAGGTCGAGTGCCGCACGCTCGCGGACATCGACGAGGCGCTGGCCGCCGGGGCGCCGCGGATCCTGCTCGACAACATGACGGTGGCGCAGCTGCGCGAGGCCGTCGATCACGTCGCCGGGCGGGCCGAGCTGGAGGCCAGCGGCGGGCTGACGCTGGAGACGCTGCGGGATGTGGCCAGCACCGGCCTACAATTCATCTCAGTGGGTGCACTGACCCACAGCGCTCCGGCGCTCGACCTGTCACTGATCGTTCAGCCCCTGCCATGAACCTGCCGATGCTCGGCACAAACGACGCACCGTTGCTGCTGGAGAACATTCCCGCGCTCCAGCAGGAGGTGGGCGCGCTGGCCGCCGACCGCGGGGCGGTGATCCTGGCGCACAACTACCAGCTGCCTGAGATCCAGGACGTGGCCCACTATGTGGGCGACTCGCTGGGGCTCTCGCAGCGGGCCGCCGACGCCGAGGCCGACACGATCGTGTTCTGCGGCGTGCACTTCATGGCCGAGACGGCCTCGATTCTGTGTCCCGACAAGCGGGTCCTGATCCCCGACCTCGACGCCGGCTGCTCGCTGGCGGATTCGATCACGGCCGAGCAGCTGCGCGAATGGAAGGCGCGCCATCCGGGCGCCGTGGTGGTGATGTACGTGAACACCACCGCCGAGGTCAAGGCGGAGACGGACTACTGCTGCACGTCGGCCAACGCGGTTGGAGTCGTCGAGCACATCTACCGCGAGCACGGGGAGGACACCGAGATCCTGTTCGGACCCGACATGTTCCTCGGGGCCTACGTGGAGAAGACGCTGGGACGGCCGATGCATGTGTGGGACGGGGAGTGTCACGTCCACGCCGGAATCCGCCCCGATGACATCAGCCAGGTGCGTGCTGCGCACCCCGGCGCCGAGTTTTTGATCCATCCCGAGTGCGGCTGCTCCACCAGCGTAATGGAGTATGTCGCGGCCGGTGACGTCGACCCTCGGGGGGTTCACATGCTGTCAACCGGCGGCATGCTCCGGTTCGCGCGGGATGCCCAGGGCGGCACGGCGATCGTCGCCACCGAGACCGGCATGCTGCACCCGCTGCGGGCGGCGGCGCCGGACACCGAGTTCATCGCGGCCAACGAGGCGGCGCACTGCCGGTTCATGAAGATGATCACGCTGCCCAAGCTCCACCATGCCCTGCAGGAGGGCGTACACGAGGTCAAGGTGCCGCCGGCGATCGCCGAGCGGGCCCGGATCCCTATCGAGCGAATGGTCGCGATCAGCTAGCGGCGGGGCTCAGACGGCTGCCAGCGCGAGCAGGTCGAGTCCCTGTTCAACAGTCTCCCGGACCACACGCAGCGCGCCCCGCTTGCGCTCGAACTCGGCGGGGGTGTAGCAGTGCACATCGGCCGGAGCGCCCATCTCCAGCCCGTCCCACAGCGAGCCGGCCTGGTAGACGCGCTCGAGCCACGGCATCTCGTGAAACGCCGAGGAAACCAGGATCACCACGAACTCGGGTCCGCGCTCGCGCTGCGGCGGCGCTCCCCGCTCATCCGCGACCCGTGCCCCGCCGAGCAACGCAGCCTCGATCGGCCAGCGGTCGCCGACGCGAATCAGATAGCCCTGCAGCTCCCGCCGGTTGAGACCCGGGTCCGGCTCCACGGGCTCGATTGTCGCGCGTGGGAGCGGACGAACGCAAGGTCTGCGGATGCGTCAGTACCGCGCGATCGCCGCCACCATCTGGCTCAGCAAGACCAGCGCGCTGGAATTGTCAGGACCGTCGATGAACAGCGCAAACGCCACCATCTGGTGCCCGCGGCTGGAGCAGTAGCCCGCCAGATTGGTGACATAGTCGAGCGTGCCGGTCTTGGCGATGCAGCGTCCCTGGGCGGTGGTGCCTACCCCGATCCGGCGCACGGTGCCGTTGATGCCCACGTCCGGCAGCGAACGCGCCAGCACCCGACCCACCGACGTGTGCCACAGGCGTTGGAGCAGCTCCACCACCTCGCGCGGCGAGGACCGATCGTCGTGGGAGAGCCCCGAGCCGTCGACGATCCGCGGGTGCAGTCCATAGTCGGCGATTGCGTCCGAAATCACATGTGCCCCAGAGGCGATCGTGCCGGAGTGGGCGAACCGCGCCCCGAGCTGCTTGGTCAGCAGCTCGGCGAACAGGTCATCCGAGGGCACGTTCATCAGCTTCACCAGGGTGGATAGCGGTGGCGAGGGGACGCTGGCGAGCCGGCGGGCGTGCCGGGGCGTCCGCGCCGTGACCTTGGCCGCGGTTACGGTCACGTGCTGCGCGCCAAGGGTCGCGGCCAGCTGTCGGGCGGCGAACGTCGCAGGGGTAAAGCCCGTCGCCGAGGCGCCGTGGTCGAACGGGAGCGCGGTGAGCTGACCGCCGAAGTCGGGAATGTCGGGTCCGAAGTGGGTCTGGGGACCGCCCCGGCGGGTGTCGTAGAGCGACTCATCGGCGAACAGCTGACCGCTGACGCGCTGGATTCCAGCTTTGCGGAGCTGGACAGCCAGTTGAGCCAGCGTCGGTCCGGAGCCGTACTCCCAGACCTTGTTGAACGTGCCGTCGCCGAGCGTGGGATCGCCGCCTCCGCGCAGGTACAGGTTTCCGTGCCAGGTGCCGGAACCCAGATGCCCGGTGCCGAACACGGACGTGCGCAGACGAGCCGCCGGGCCCAGCTTGCTCAGCAGCGCGACGGTCGTGTACAGCTTCTCCACCGACGCCGGCGGGCGTCCCACCCCAGCGTCCTGCGCAAACAGCGATCCCTGCTGTGTGAGGTCATAGACGGCGGCACCCGAATCGCGCCCGGACCGCCGCAGCGCGGCCCGCAGCGAAGCCCTGAGCCGGTTCAGCGTGGGGGAGGAGGGAATCCGGTGCAGGACGGCGTCCCGATCGACGATCGGCGCGCCGGTGGCCACGTCCGGGCTCTGGGTCGCGGGACTGCCGCCCGAGCCGCAGGCGGCCAGGACCAGGGCTGCGACCGCGCCGATGATGAGTCTGCAGGTGACCCCCTTCGTCACGGGGATCAAGGATGGCGCATCACGGCGACGGACAGCACCTCAGCCGAACTCTGCTTCGGTGTGCGGCCCGACGCACGCGACTGCCAGCCGATCCGCGACGTCGCCGGCGACCTGGCGCACGTCGGCGGCGGAGACCTGGTCGAGCAGGGCGATCGTCCGGTCCGGGTCGACGTCCTCGGCGTGCACGATCGCCTGTTGCGCGGCGTGGCGGGCCACGGCGCCGGCATTCTCGAACGCGATCGCCCGAGCCCCAGCGGCATAGGCACGGGCGCGCTCGATCTCGGGTTCGGTCGGTCCCTGCTCGCGGAGCTCGGTGACGATCTCGCGCATGCGCGAATAGGCCTCCAGCGCGTTGCTCGAGTCAAGTCCGGCGGAAATCTGGAGCACCGGGACGTCGGCGTACGCGTGGGCGACGGAGTGCACCGAGTATGCCAGCCCCCGCTGCTCGCGGATCTCGTCGAACAGGCGCGATCCCATCGATCCGCCGAGCAGCGTGGAATAAATCACCAGCGCGGCCCGCTGACCGGGATCTGAGACGTCGATCCCGGGCCGGTAGGACATGCGCAGATGGGATTGGTTTGAGTCGCGCTGCCGGACCAGCACACGGGGCTGGAACTCGGGCACGGGCTCGTAGCCGGTCGGCTCGGGTGCGGGCTGGAACCGCGCGAACAGCCCCTCCTGCCGCTCGTCGAACGCCTCGAGATTGCCGACCGCGAACGCCGCGCCGCGGGTGGGGGACCAGCGGCGGCGGCGGAACGCGATGATGCCCTCGCGCGTGAACGCGTCGCGGATGTGCTCGGTGGTGCCCAGCACCGGCCGTCCCAGCGGATGGTCGCCGAATGCCGCCTCGTCGATCAGATGCTCGGCCACCGTGGCCGGCTGATCGTTCGCCCGCGCGATCTCCTGCACCACCACGCCGCGCTCGCGGTCGAGCTCCTCCGGGTCGATGCGGGGGCGACCCACGAAGTCGCTGAGCAGATCGGCCGCCGCCGGCGCGCTACCGGCGCGAGCGGTGATGTGAAACGCCACCAAGTCGTGGCTGGTGTACGCGTTGAGCACTGCCCCGATGCGCTCTGCCGCTTCGTTCACCGCCCGGTAGTCGGGGTACTTCTCTCCGCCCTTGAACACCAGATGCTCGAGGAAGTGCGCCATCCCGTTTTCCTCGGGCAGCTCGGTCCGGGCCCCGGCGTCGAACGCCACCAGCAGCGTCAACGCCCGGGTCCCGTCGACCGCGATCTTGTACACCGGCAGCCCGGTCGGGAGCACCGTCTGGGTGATCGAGGACATCCGCTGACAACGGTAGCGGTCCACCCGCCGGCCGGAGCCCGGGCCTCCGGCGGCCATCCTCAAACCGGGCGGCGCCAGCCGCCCCTTAAGGATCCCTTTAGAAAAGTCCTGCAAATCGCGTTGCAAGAATTCAGACCTGCGGGCATCGATCAGGCCATCCCGGTACGCTGCGGCCACTCCATGGCTAACAAATCCTCTTCACAGCAGCTCAACCGGCGGCGCTCGGCCGAGACTGCAGCGGCACGGCTTCAGCGGCCCTCGGGACAGGCTCCGGGCGCCCCCACGGTAATTGAATTTCGCGGCGTGTCCAAGCACTACGGCGCCGGCGACGTGGGCCTCGATCAGGCTACGTTCTCGATCAATCGAGAGGAATTTGTGTTCCTGGTCGGCTCGACCGGATCGGGCAAGTCGACGGTGATGAGGCTGCTGATCAAGGAGCTCGACCCCACCGAGGGCACGATCCGGGTGGCCGGCCACGACCTGTCCGACATCCGGCGCAACCGGATTCCGTTCTATCGCCGCAACCTGGGCGTGGTGTTCCAAGACTTCAAGCTGCTGCCGAGCCGCACCGTGTACGACAACGTCGCCTACGCGCTGCAGGTGACGGGCGGCACCCGCCGCGACATCCGGGCCAAGGTGCCGGACATCCTGCGGCTCACCGGCCTGTCGACCAAGCTTCACAATTACCCCGACCAGCTCTCGGGCGGCGAGCAGCAGCGCGTGTCAATCGCGCGGGCGTTCGTCAATCATCCGCCGCTGCTGCTGGCCGACGAGCCCACCGGCAACCTCGACCCGGAGACCAGCATCGACATCATGCGGCTGCTGTACCGGATCAATCGCGCGGGTACGACCGTGCTCGTCGCCACCCACGACCAGGCGATGGTGGACAAGATGCGCCGCCGGGTGCTCGAGCTGTCGGCCGGGCGGATCGTGCGCGACGAGGCCACCGGTCTGTACGCCCGCGACGAGACCACCCGCGAGTTCGCGCAGCGGATGCGCGCCCCCAACCTGCGACCGGACGGGATTTAGATCGTGGATCTCCCAGGAACGCTGTGCGGGGTCACTAGCCCGTGAGGCTCGGGTTCTTCCTGCGCGAGTCGATGCGGGCGATGCGCCGCAACGGCGCGCCCTCGTTCGCGGCGCTGGCCACCGTACTGGTGACGATGCTCGTGCTGGGCGTGTTCATCCCGATCGTCCAGGCGACCAAGGGCGCCGCCAACAGCGTCCGCGGACGGGTGCTGGTGGACGTGTACATGAAGACCTCGGCAAGCGCGGCCGACGACGCTCGGGTGCAGAAGGAGCTGCGCGCCGTGCCGCACGTCAAGGCAGTGCAGTTCGTCTCCAAGCAGGTGGCCTACCAGCAGCAGTCGAAGGCCGATCCGGCGGCGTACGCGCTGCTGGCCTCCAACCCGCTGCCCGACACCTTCCACGTGATCCCGGACAACCCCGGCAACGTGCTGGGCGTACGCGCCGCGCTGACGCCGGACGGGCCCAGCGGCGTCCCCGGGACGCTGGATCCGGCGATCGCCAGCGTGTCGAACAAGAAGAACGACACCAAGAAGATTCTCGAGGTCACCAACCTGGTGACGATCACCGCCGCGGTCCTGACCGTGCTGCTGACGCTGGCCTCGATCCTGCTGATCGCCAACACGATCCGCCTGTCGCTCTACGCCCGCCGGCGTGAGGTCGAGGTGATGAAGCTGGTGGGGGCGACCGACTGGTTCATCCGCTGGCCGTTCGTGATCGAGGGCGTGATCGTGGGCGCCGCCGGCGCCCTGTTGGCGATCGGCGTGCTGGGCATCACCAAGGTGGCCCTGCTCGACCCGCTGGCCAACAACTGGACCCTGATCGCGGCACCCCGGACGATCGCGTTCACTGCCCTGGTGGCGGTGCTGCTGTCCGCCGGCGTGCTGGTGTCGGCGGTCGGGTCGGGAATGTCGCTGCGCCGGTTCCTGCGGGTCTAGGGGGATTGGGGGCGGTTTTGGGGGCTGCGGCGCTCTGAGTCGGGCGCCGGCGGGGCGCTCTGAGGCGGGCGCCGGGGGCTTGCGGAGTTGAGGGCGGCCGGTTGCGGAGTTGCGGGCGCCCAGTTGCGGACCTGCATAACGTGCCGCGGTTGGCGTTGCGGAGGGCGAGTGGCACGATGAGCATGCACCGCATGGTCAAGGTGACGCGCCGGGTCGTGGGAGGACGTGCGCGTCACGTTGTTCAGGTACGGGCCGGCGAGGGGTGGTGGCGCGGCCGACGCTCGGACACCGTGCTCCGGCGCCCCCGGCGGTGGGCCGCGGAAACGTGGCAATGCCCCCGTCGGCCGCGGCGACGTTCACGTTTCCGGCGCCCCCGGGCCGGAAACGCGCAACTCGCCTCCTGGGCAGGGACGAATTTCACGTTTCCGACGCCTCGCGCGCCCGGCCCGCCGCGCGCCCGCTCAAGCGTGGACTGGCCGGGTCGCGATCGCGGCCCGGCTACTCTCCGATCTCATATGCGCCGCCGCCCCTCACGTTGGCCCGGGATCGCCGCTGCTGCGGCCGCGGGTCTGGTCGTACTCGTCCTCGGCGTGTGGATCGGCGGCCATCCCAGCTGGGTTCCGTCGTTTCTCAGAGGCACGCTGATCGACAACAACGACGGCCGGCTGGTGCATGAGGCACTCGACGTCATCTCGCGCGACTACTACCGTCCGGTCAACCGGAACGATCTCGTCAACAAGGGCCTGGCGGCGGCCGTCGCGAGCCTTAACGATCCCTACTCGCACTATCTAAGTCCCACCGACTACCGCCATTTCCAGAATCAGTCCAACCCGCACGTGGCCGGCGTGGGCATCGACGTGTTCGCGGTGCCCAGGGGCCTGCGGGTGGTGGCCGTGTTCCCCGGGACGCCGGCCGCGCGCGCGGGCTTGCGCGCCGGGGACCTGATCGTGGGCGTGGGCAACCGCTCACTGGCCGGCCGGGGAAACGACGCGACTAGCCTGATCACCGGCGAGCAGGGGACCAGCGTGACGCTGAGGGTGATCAGCGGCCGCAGGACCCGCGTGATCACGATACGACGCGCGAATGTGCTCGTGACGAGCGGCGGAATCGTCAATTACCGTGGCATCAAGATCGGCGATCTGCGGCTGACCAGCTTCACCGACGGGTCGGGCGCCGCCCTACGGGTCCAGGTGGAGAAGGTGCTGCATCAGGGGGCGCCGGGCGCTGATCCTCGACCTGCGCGACAACGGCGGGGGACTGCTGGACGAGGCCGTCAACGTGGCCAGCATCTTCATCCCGGACGGCACGATCGTCTCGACGGACGGCCGCAGCCAGCCTCGCCAGGTGTACACGGCCAAGGGCGGCGCGATCTCGACCAAGATTCCGATGGTGGTGCTGGTGGACCGGGGGACCGCGTCGGCGGCCGAGATCGTCACAGGGGCGTTGAAGGACCGCGGGCGGGCCGAGGTCGTCGGCCAGCACACGTACGGCAAGGGCGTGTTCCAGGAGATCCAGGCGTTGTCCAATGGCGGCGCGCTCGACATCACGGTCGGGGAGTACTTCACTCCCAGCGGGCACAACCTAGGCGGCGGGGGCGTGCGCGAGGGCGCGGGGATCGCGCCTGATGTGCCGGCGCTCGACAATCCGCACACCACGCAGGACGAGGCGCTCGGAGTGGCCGAGCGCGCAGTCGCGGCATCCGTCAGGTGAGCAGCTCAGCCCTGGGTGCGCCGACCGGCGCTCGCGTCGCGATCGTGCAGCGGCGCGGCAAGTTTCTCGTCGCCGAGCCGTTCTTCGGTCCGGGTCCCAGGCTCGCCGTGAACCGGGACCGCAACGTCGCGGTCGGCGACCTGGTCGTGGTGCGGGCCGCGCCCGCCCGCGACGGCGGCCGGCCCCGCGGCCGGGCGGTGGTCGTGCGGCGCCTGGGGCGCCCGGATGTGGCGCGGGACGTGATCGAGGCGTTGATGGTGGACCGGGGACTGCGGCGCTCGTTCGACCCGGCCGTGGAACACGAAGCACGCGCCACGGCGTTCGATCCCAGCGGACGGCGCGACCTGCGCGCGCTGCCGACGTTCACGATCGACCCGGCCACGGCGCGCGACTTCGACGATGCGATCTCGGCCACGCAGGCGGATGACGGGACGTGGCGGGTGTGGGTCCACATCGCCGACGTCTCCTCCTACGTGCGGCCGCGGTCGCTGGTCGATCGCGAGGCATACCGGCGGGCCACCAGCGTGTACGTGCCGGGAGCGGTCGAGCCGATGCTCCCCGCAGGGTTGTCGAACAACGCCTGCTCGCTGGTTTCCGGGCAGGACCGGCCCGCGGTCACGGTGGAGATGTCGATCGTGGGCCAGGACGTCCGCAAGCCGTCGTTCTACCGCTCGGTGATCCGGTCCGATGCGCGGCTCGATTACGACCAGGTCGACCGGATCTTCGCCGGCACCGAGTCGGCCCCCGAGCCGTGGGGCCCGGCTCTGGCCGCGGCCCGCTCCGCCGCGGCGGCGCTGGGTGCTCGGCGCGCAGCCCGGGGGGCGCTGGTGCTGGAGTCGCCGGAGCCGGCGTTCACGTTCGACCGGCACGGCAACGTGCTGGCCGCCGAGCCCGAGCTGCAGACCGAGTCTCACCGGCTGATCGAGCAGCTGATGATCGCCGCCAACGAGCAGGTGGCGACGCTGCTCGACTCGCGCCGGATCCCGACGCTGTACCGAGTGCACGAGCGGCCCGACGCGCCCGCGGTCGAGCGACTGATCGAGCAGCTGGCCTCGCTCGGGGTGCCGACGCCGCCGCTCCCGCGCGGTCACATGACGCCGCAGCAGGCCGCCGACCTGGTTGGGCAGGCGTCCCGGCTGGTATCCGATTGGGTGGCGCGAACGGGGCGGGGACGGATCGCGCTCACGAGCCTCGTGCTGCGCACGCTGAAACAGGCGTATTACGACCCGCGCAACCTCGGGCACGCGGGCCTGCAGTCGCCGCGCTATTGCCACTTCACCTCGCCGATCCGCCGCTATCCGGACCTGATCTGCCACCGGGCGCTGCTGTCGGCGGTGACGGGCGACGAGCCCGCCCCGGAGGCAGGCTGGGTGGCCAGCGCCGGGCCGTGGTGCTCGGCGCGAGAGCGAGAAGCGATGACGATCGAACGCGACGCGGACGACATCGCGCGCTGCTTCATGCTCGAGCGAATGCTGGCGGACGCCGGGACCGATCGCGATCCGGTATTCGAGGGCGAGGTGACCGGCGTGATCGGCGCCGGGGCGTTCGTGGCCTTTGGTCCGGGGTTGGCCTATGAGGGGATGCTGGCCGTGCGGCGCATGCGGGGAGACTGGTGGGAGCTCAACCAGGAGGGGACGATCCTTGTGGGCACCCGTAGCGGGGGCGCCCTCAGGCTCGGCGACCCGGTGCGGGTGCGGGTGGATCTGATCGATTCGCCTCGCGGCCGGGTGGATCTGGTCCCGGCGTGGGAGGATTGATCGATGGCCAAGGGACGCAAGCGCAAGGCGCACCCGGGGGACGTGGCGACCAATCGTCAGGCCTCGTTCCGCTTCAACCTGCTGGAGCGGATCGAGTGCGGAATCGTGCTGACGGGCACGGAGGTCAAGGCGCTGCGGGAGGGCAAAGCCCAGCTCAAGGACTCGTATGCCACGGTCCGCGACGGCGAGGTGTGGCTGATCGGCACCTACATCCCCCCGTACGGGCCCGCGTCGCGTGAGAACCACGAGCCGGAGCGGCCCCGGAAGCTGCTGCTGCACCGCTCGGAGATCGAGCGGCTGATCGGCAAGACGCGTGAGCGCGGGCTGACGCTGGTGCCGACGCGGATCTACTTCAGCGACGGGCGGGCGAAGGTCGAGATCGCGCTGGCGCGAGGCAAGGATGTGCACGACAAGCGCGAGACGATCCGCACGCGCGAGGTCGCACGCGAAGTGCAGCGGGAACTGCGCGACGCTCGCCGGTGATGAACGAGACCGCGGCCTGTTGGAGTAAGGTAACCAGCGCTAATGACCATCGGTGGAGCACTGTGCCTGATCGCGGTGGGGGCGATCCTGAAATGGGCCGTGACGGCGCACGTCAGCTGGATCGACATCAACACGGCCGGCACGGTGCTGTTCGTGATCGGCCTGGTTGGGCTGGTGCTGGCGCTGGTCTACACGTTCTGGCGGCCGCGTAAGCGGCCCGACGAGCGCACCGAGGTCATGGACCAGCCACCCACGTACCGCTGAGCCCGGTCAGGAGAACGTGCGCGGCAGCTGGGTCGCGTGCATGCCGACGACCAGCAGCCCGATGAGACTGAGGTACACGGCCGCCACCAGCAGGCGGTCGGCGGGCTTGACCCGGTAGTAGGCCTGCTGCTCGGCGCCGCCGTGCTTGCGCTGCTGCCAGCGGTTGTAGCTGGCGTAGCCACCGATGGCGGCGAACGCGAGGATCAGGACGTTGTGGAACAGGAACGACAGCGCCACCATAGCCGCCAGCCCGAGCGCCCACATCCAGGGTGCCATCGCCGCCATCGCGCGGCCTCCGTCGAACGGCACGAGCGGGATCAGGTTGAACAGGTTCAGGAAGAAGCCGGTGAACGCCAGCGCCCGCCAGATGTCATTGCCGGTGGCGTGCCACACGAGAATGCACGCGGCCGAACCGATGCTGCCCAGGATCGGTCCGGCCAGGCCGACCCGGGCCTCGGCCACCGCGTTGTCGCCTAGCGAGCGGGCGCTGATCACGGCACCCAGGAATGGCACGAACATCGGCGCGCTGGCTTTGATGCCCTCCCGGCGCAGGGCGATCACGTGACCCATCTCGTGCACGAACAACAGCGCCACGAATCCGGCCGCAAACGGGACCCCCCAGATCCAGGCATAGGCCGCGACCGAGACGAACATCGTTCCAGCGGTGGTGAACAGCTTGAGCTTCGGGAGCAGCAGCAGGATCGCCTTGAGCTTCGCCGCCAGCGCTACCACCGCCGCGATCACCGGTCCCAGCGTGCGCTTGAACCACGACTGGCGCTGCTCCGCAAACGGTGGCCCGAGCGGCTCCTGGTCGCGCTCAGGCGCGCTCGGCATGGTCGGCGCAGGCGCCGATCGGGGCGTCAGCCGCGCTGGGGGAGGTGAGAGCCAATTTGGTTCCATGCTGATTCAGATTGTGGCACCGAAGATCGCGGCCGCCCGGCAGTCTTCGGATCCTCTTCGAAATGGTGTCTCGGGCGTGGCCCCGCCCTATACTGAAGCCAGTACATAACCCCCGGGGACGACAGGCTTCGACGTGGTCGGTTCGTGGGGGTGGTTGCGAGTCGAGGTCCCGGGAGGCCTCGTAAAACACCCGGGAAACCATAAGTGCGGACACGCACAATTTCGACCTCGGTGCCGCTGCCGCGTAGGCAGCTGACCTAGGTTCGTCTCGGCCCTTTGCTCGCCTGCGGCGAGGAACCGGGATCAATCAGCAGGCTTGCCCGGTGAGGTCCGCTCCGGCCGATCCGGGGACAGCTTGCGGAGCTGGCTCTCCACAACCCCGCCGGCGAGGCGAGCGGAGAGCGAGATCAGAGCGCCGGCTACGCTCGTAGATGCCACCTTTTGCGCGACTGCGGACGTGGGTTCGATTCCCACCGTCTCCATAAAATCACCGCTTGCTTTATGTCGCCGATGCCACCACGGCGTCTGTCGGCATCACGAGAACGCTGCAATCACACGAAAGCGCAAGTGGGCTTGCGGTCGAACGCGCGCTCGTGCACGCCTCCATGAGGGATGTCGTCATTGGTGTTCGACTCGCGACGAGACCGGCCCCGACTACAGGAATCAGGGCGCGCAGCCGCCTCGGTAGCTGAATTCATCGCCGCACGTAGCGTCGCTCCGTCGGCGTTGATGCGCCGCCGTGAGCCTACGCGTCGATCAGCTTCAGCACCCTCACGAGCTCCTCGACCCCGGCTTCGAAGTGGTCGGACTCCAACACAAGCGGCTGTCGATCCTGGATGGTTTCCGGGAGGTCCTGGACAGAGGCCCCCCGGATAAGTACCGGCACAATTCTCCACCTGCGGCCGGGGTTTCGAGCTGCCTCAATGTCGAGGGCGTAGTTGAGCTCCATCACGATCGATTGCGATTCCAGCGCCTCCGGACTCAACAGGATCACAAACAGCCCGTTGGCCATCGCGTTCTCGACCGCGGCGCGGATTCCCTGCTGCCAGTCAGAGCCGGGCTCGAGACCCGTCTTCGGGTCCCATACCGCATAGTCCCGCTGCCGGAGCGCGTCCCGAAGTTGATCGGCCACCGCCTCATCTGGTGGCGAGTATGAGAGAAACACGGTAGCCCGTCTGGACAATCGATCAATCCGCTCGAGCTGACCATCAAGGCCCCCATCCAGGTCGACGACCTCGTACACCTTCCCCACGAGACTCTTGATGAAATCGACCTCCGATTGCACCCATCGCGAGGTTCGCGCGTTTTCGCTGTCGCAAAGCACGAACCAGGTCCGAGCTTCGATCTCCCTGCGAACAAGATCGTCGATCTCGACGTCATCACCAAGACACTTCAGGAAAAAGAGAAGTGGATGATGGCCTCGAGCCTCGAGGGCGTCGCGGACGATCCTTACCTGGGCCAGGTCCTTGTTGGAATGCGAAACGAAGATCCAGGCGCCAACAGCCTCATCCTGGGGCCCGGTAGGAGAAGCGCTCACGTACAAGATTCTCCTTCATGTATGCCCACCGGCGTTGCAAGCGAGCGGCGGGCTTGTGCTCGACTGACATTGCGACAGCCTCTGACCGGTGCCCCACTGCGCTCTCCATGGCAATGCGGAAAAAACAACCGTCACTGTCGAGCTTGAGGAAGGGCAAGCACGACGCCGACCGCCGGACCGTCGTCGGCCACCTACTCATGCTCGGATAGCAATCTCACACAATCTCACACTGTCCCGCCTTGCCGCGACACTTCTGGTTCGGCCAGGCAAAGCGCGCGCCCAGTCCAACAGTGCCGGTCCGGACGATTTCGGAGAGTCTCGCGACGACGTCGAGCCAGACCGGGTCCAGAGTTCTGAAAATCGTCCCACGCCGTCACCTCGTCAGCCACCTCGCGGGCTAACGCTCACACAGGCGAAGCAGGCGCCCTTTCCGCACGCTGAGCAGGACGGTGATTCAGCCCTGTGTTTGACGGCTCGGGATGCGTTCACGCGTCGGGTCGAATTGGCGGTGGGTGTACCAGCGGAAGGTCACGTGCTCGGGGGTCGAGAACGCCCCGTCGGCAGTACCTTGATGAGGTGGCCGCCTACTTTCTCGTCAGGCAAGCATGCGGGCCGGACTGGGACCCCCGGTGCGGTCGCCGCGAGCAGTCCGGCTGGAACCAGCACGCCGCGTTCATCGACCGGCTAAACGAGGATGGCACGATCGCGCTTGGCGGCCCGGTAGGCGACATCGACGGCCAGCATGCCGTGCTCGTCGTGCGAGCCGACAGCGAGGACGAGGCGCGCGCCGTCTTCGCCAATGATCCGTGGAGGGACAGCATCCTGCGAATCGAGAACGTCGAGCCGTGGACGCTCTGGATCGGCGCGGACCGCCTCCCGCAGCCCTGAGCCCAGGTCCAGCTCGCCCACAGACGAGCGCCCGCGTATCCGCGCGGAGGAGGGAAGCTCACGCCGGTCGTCAGAACCTCGCGCTGGAAGGGAAGCAGGCGTGCAGTAAGGGGGTCGTGCTGCGGGACGATCGGGCGGACATCCGAACGCGTCTTGTCGGTGAGACTCGCTGGGGTCAGCCGGAGCGAACAAGGAGTCGCCGCGAGGACGACACGCGGCTGCGTCCCGTACCGGTGGGCTTTGGGTCTGCGGCGCGTCCCCTGTGGGTCGCTTTGCTGTCCGGCCGGGCTTCAGCGCGCCGATACGTGCTCAACGACCTCCTACAGCGCGAGCATCGCCGCGGCGACCTGATCGGCGGCCGCGTCGGGGATCGCGGTCGCGGCCTGTTCGAGCACGAGCAGCCGCGCGCCCGGGATCTCGCGCGCGAGCGCCTCGCCGTTGCCGACCGGGAAGAACCGGTCGCGGCGACCGTGCACCACGAGCGTCGGTATCGCGAGCTCGGGCAGGCGCTCGCGCCAGCGCGGCTTGCAGTTGAGCTTGGAGAAGACCATGCCCAGCTGGTTGGCCATCTGGACCGCAGGCTCCGTGCCCGGCGTGCGGTCGAAGATGCGCTCGGCGGTCGCGCGGGCGGCGGCGGGGTCGTCCCCCAAGATCTCCGCGCGGGCGGCGGCGAACTCCGCCACGGCAGCCGCGGTCGGACCAGTCAGGGATCGGGAACGAAGACCGTGCGTTGATCAACGCCGGGTCGTGGTCGGGCAGGTCATCGTCGACGGGGCCCGACCCAACGGGCCGCGTCCCGGCGAGGGTGAGTGCCGAGAACGCGTCCGGGTGATCGAGCGCGGCGACCTGGGCGACGAACCCGCCGACGCCGATGCCCGCCAGGTGTGCCGGCCGGTCGTCGAGTCCGCGGGCGAGGGCGGCGGCGTCTGCGGCGAGGTCGCGCAGCGTGTACGCCGGCGCCTCAGGGTCGACGGTCGTCGACGCGCCCGCGTCGCGCAGGTCATAGCGCACGACATGACGGCCGCCGCGAGCGAGCGCCTCGCAGAGCGCGTCGGGCCAGGAGAGCATGGTTGTGCTGCCCGCGAGCAGCACGAGCGGCGCTGCCGCATCGCCGAAGTGCTCGACCCCGAGCCTGACGCCGTCGCGTGTGGGGAACGAGTGAACCGTCGAATGCATCGTCTCTCCTCGATTTCGTGGGACAGCGCCCTCTGCGCCGCCCCAGCCACCGGGTTAGACCCGAGAAGCGGGCCGACTCATCGCTGCTCGCCCGTGGTCGCGGCCCGGCCCTCGCAGCGCAGACCCCGAGATGCCGGGCGCTGGCGTCCCATATGGCGAACCGCAACGGGCGCAGGCTACGCAGCGAGAACTCTAGGCCCAGCATCGTCCCGCAACACCCGCCCGCGAACTGCCCGCTGACGGAGTGCTTCACGAGACATCGTGGTCTCGCCCCGGCGGTGCCATACCCGAGTCGACGCAGAAGCACGTCTGCGCACTGGCCCGACGAGCCTCTTCCCACTCGCCAGTTGCGCGCATGCTGCGCCCGCTTCCGTTGCGGATGCGACAGCCGGCCGCCAGCGTGACGTCGAACGACGTGACGCGGTCCGGAACTAACGACGTGATAACCGACGCTATTGAGAGTGCCCAGCGAGCCGTGGGGCGCTGGCTCCCAATCGGACGAATCTGAGGAGCCCGACACCGAGCTCGGGGCGCACCCGCGCTGCCAACGCCGCCTCCCGCTCGGGTGGACCGGATGATCTCCGGTCCAACGGGAAATCGCACGAACAGAAGATGGATCCTGGATTACACCGATGGTTAAACACGGTCCACGACGCGTCCAAGATCACCGCCTCCACCGGGATCGTGGCCGCGGTTCGAATTCTTTGCGTCCGTCTCCACTCACGTCAGTCAGGCGCTGCAGTTTCCAAACAGGAGGCTGGAGCGTCTTTTGACGTAAATCCTCCCACGCTCGCTCCCTCGTCGCCGCACATCGGCGAACGGACGTTGTCGAGCACCTCGCGGAGCAGGCTCCGCGAAGTCGGGCCCCCGTCGCGGCTGGGATCGGCATATGCGGGCGGGTTTCACTCCGCGGCGAGCGGCTCGACAGCGGCCACGATTGTGGAATGGTGGGTCGCCCAGGATTGCCACACCGCTCGTGCCCACTCCTGGGCGCGCTCCTCGTAGTCGGCCAGGTCGCGCGCGCCGACCATGTGCAGGACGGTCAGCTCGCCAGGACCTCGATCACGGCGCAGGATCGGGAAGTCGTCACGACGGTTGACGATGCGCCGAAGGACCCGCGTGGCGCGGTCGGCTGCCAGGTCAAACTCGAGGAGCGCGCAGAGCCCCGCGAGGTGGGCGAAGACTGATTGTCGATCGCGGCGGTCGCTGCCGTCGCCGGGATGCTGAGCCATGTAGGCATCGACGACCGGCCGGTGGGCCGGTGGGTAACCGAAGCGGTGCAGCTCGTCGGCTTGAACCTCCCCGAAGATCCGCCAGCACCCCGGCGCGGCCGGCACGTACTTATGCACCGGCCCGTCGATGTTCGCGACCACCGCCAGACACTGCGCGCAGTGCCTGGTTGCAGACGGGACCGATGCATCCATCAAGAGCAGTCAAGCGCAGGCGCCGCCGCCAGCGTCCTCCAAACGCCCGCGGAGCACGCCAAGGGCACAGTTAGCTATGACGATCGGCAGGCGGGAGAGCCCAGTTGCGTCTGCGAGACTAATAAACCAGTGCTAGGCCGCTTCCCAGTAAACCCGATCTTGCCTGCCCGCGACGGCGACCGAGCCCGCGCCTTCTATCGCGATGTGCTTGGGCTGGAGCTTGTGTCCGGGCCGCAAGACGACCCGATGATGTTCACGGCCGGCGCCAATACGAGCGTCGTGTTGACCGAGATCGCTGATCGAGATCCTCCGGCGTATCCGGTGGTCAGCTTTATCGTCGAGGGCATCGATGGGCTTGTGGAAGCGCTCAAGGCACGCGGAGCGCGCTTCCAACCTCTTCCTGAGTCGAGCTTTGCGGGCCAAGCCGGCGCGCGTCGAGGTGAGATCACCGACTCTGGACCTGTCAAGTCGGCCTGGTTGATCGACACCGAAGGCAACCTGCTGGCGCTAAACGAGCTCGTTGCCTGAGTCGCGACCGGCAAGCACCCTGCCGACGCCGTAGCCGATGGGTGAGCGGCGGGAGCGTCGCTCATCAAAACTTTAGGTTGGCCCTGCCACAATCGCGCGGTGATCGAGGTCGAGCACGTCACCAAGCGCTATGGCGAGACGGTCGCCGTCGGTGACCTGAGCTTTGTGATCAAACCTGGGATCGTCACCGGTTTCCTGGGGCCGAATGGGGCGGGGAAGTCGACCACTATGCGCCTGATCCTGGGGCTGGATAGGCCAACGGCGGGGTCGGCTCGGGTGAATGGTCACGCTTACAGGGAGTTTTCCGCGCCGCTGCACGAGGTCGGCGCGATGCTCGAGGCTCGGGCGATTCACACGGGCCGGTCGGCTTACCACCATCTGCTGGCGATGGCCCAGACGCACGGGATCGGCCGCCGGCGAGTGCACGAAATGATCGAGCTGGTCGGGCTTTCCGACGTCGCCCGGAAGCGGGCCGGTGGGTTCTCGTTGGGAATGGGACAGCGGCTGGGGATCGCCGCCGCCCTGCTCGGCGACCCGGCCACGTTGATCTTGGACGAGCCGGCCAATGGCCTTGATCCGGAGGGGATCCTGTGGATCCGCAACCTCCTCAAGCGCCTGGCCGCCGAGGGAAGGACAGTGTTCCTCTCCTCGCATCTGATGGCGGAGATCTCACAGACCGCCGAGCACCTGATCGTGATCGGCCGGGGTCGTTTGATTGCGGATGCCAGCGTGAGCGAGATCCTGGCCAAGGCTTCGGAGGGTGGGGCGGTGATGGTGCGAACGCCCCAGGCCGAGCAGCTGCGGGAGGCGCTGTCGGCCGAAAAGGTCACCGTGCGTAGCCCTGAGCTCGGGCTGCTTGAGGTTCATGGCCTGACCAGCGCCGAGGTCGGGACGGTGGCGGCCCGCGAGGGCATCGTGCTTCATGAGTTGATCCCCAAGACGGCTTCTCTGGAGGATGCGTTCATGCGGCTCACGGGAGACGCCGTCGACTACCACGCGCTCGTTGACCAGCCGCAGGAAGAGAGCGCGGAGGTGATCGCGTGAGTGCCGTCACACCCGTCGTCCGGGGGCAGACCCGGCCCGCTGACACCGGCGTGGGGAGGGTGACGCTGCCCCGCGTGCTGCGCTCAGAGTGGACCAAGCTGTGGACGCTGCGCTCCACGCGCTGGTCGTTGCTCGCGGCGTTCCTTGCGATGGCTGGGCTGGGCCCGTTGATCGCGGCTGTGCAGATGTCGCGCTGGAGCCATTTGCGCGCGCACGAGCGGCTGACTTACGACGCGATCAACACCGGAGTGGGCGGATGGCACCTGGCGCAGCTGGCGATCGGCGTGCTCGGCGTGCTCGTGATCACGGGCGAGTACACGACCGGAATGATCCGCTCCAGCCTGTTGGCGGTTCCGCGCCGGCTGCCGGTGGTGTGGGCCAAGCTGATCGTGTTCGCTCTGGTCACCCTTGTGCTGATGCTGATCGCGTCGCTGATCTCGTTCCTCGTCGTCCAGGCGATCGTGACCCAACACCACGTCCAGCACTCGCTCTCCTCACCTGGGGCGCTGCGAACGGTGATCGGCGCGGCGCTGTTCCTCACCGTGCTGAGTGCGCTGTGCCTGGGGCTGGGAACGACTCTGCGCAACACGGCGGGTGGGATCGCGGCGTTCGTCGGGCTGCTGTTCGTGCTGCCCGGCATCAGTGCGATCCTCCCCTCCAGCGTCAACGACTCCGTGTCTCCCTATCTGCCACTGAACGCCGGCACGACCGTGGCCAGTCATTCCTTCGACAACTCCCACCACCTGGCGGTGTGGACAGGTTTCGCCGTGTTCTGCGGCTACGCGGCGGTAGCGATCATCATTGCCGCCGTCACGATCATGCGCCGCGACGCGTGAATTCTCGGTCGCCCGCCGCGCCAGGCCGTTCGTCGCCAACAGCATGACTGCAACACTCGCTTTGCGTTGCCGAGCCGTTTGTCTTCTGGTTGGGAGGGTCTGGTAGTCCGAGGTGTTCAGCCGGCGGCGAGATGCTCTTGCATCCGGTTGAAGAACGTCCCCCAGCCGTGGGTTGCGCGCTCGTATTCCTCGGGGGACATCGACCCGCGCTGTTCGAACAGCATCTCGGTGCGGTCATCGCCGAGGTCTTTGAGCACGACCGTGACGAGCTCGAAGGCATCGTCGCCTGGCTGGTCTGTGACAGTGAACACCAGTCGCTCGGGCGGCTCGACCTCGCGGTACTCGCCTCTCCAGTCGATCCGGCGTCGGTTCGGAGGTGCGAACATCGTCAGCCGCCATTCGCCTCCGGGCCGGACGTCCATCGACACGCTGGAGAGTGGGACGTCGCATTCCGGCCCGCCATACCAGTCGGCGAAGCTCTCGGGCTCGGTCCATTCCCTCCACACGCGTTCGCGGGGCGCGTCGAAGGCGCGCGTGATCCTGATCCCGTACTCGCTCGCTCCAGCGGCCGAAGGTTCAGCCATCGCGACGTGCATTCTCCTGGGCTCGAACGCGCTCGTCGAGCCGATCGAAGCCTGCCTGCCAGAACTGCTGGTAGGAACCGAGCCAGTCGGCGGCGTCCTTCAACGGCTCGGCGCGCAATCGCGACGGGCGCAGTTGAGCCGAGCGCCCGCGTGTGATCAGGCCCGCGCGCTCCAGGACTCTGAGATGCTTGGATACCGCCTGGACCGTGATCGGAAACCGCTGGGCCAATTCGCTGACGGTCGCGTCGCCTTCCGCGAGCCGCGCGAGGATCTCACGACGGGTCGGGTCCGCGAGCGCCGCGAAGGTTGGGGTGAGCCGGTCGACGGAATCTGTATTCATCTGATAGGTTGAACAACCAACAGGTTGATTATATCCGGCGGAGAGCGAGGATGCCCATGGGAAGGATCGTCGTTACCGAATTTGTCTCGCTAGACGGCGTGATGGAGGACCCCGGCGGAGCCGAGGACTTCAAGTACGGCGGCTGGTCATTCGAGTTTTCACGTGGGGATGAGGGCGACAAGTTCAAGCTCGACGAGGCGCTCGGCTCCGAGGCGCTGCTCCTGGGCCGGGCCACCTATGACGGCTTCGCCGACGCATGGCCCGAGCGCGAAGGAGAGTTCGCCGATAAGTTCAACAGCATGCCCAAATACGTGGTCGGAACCAACGCGAACGCCGCCAGGTGGACGAACACGACTGTGCTCGAGGGCGACCCGATCCAGGCCGCCCGCCGCCTGCGGGAGGAGCACGAGGGAGACATCGTCGTCCACGGCAGCGCGCAGCTCGCACAGACCTTGCTCGAGCACGACCTCGTGGATGAGCTCCACCTGATGGTGTTCCCCGTCGCGCTCGGCACCGGCAAGCGGCTCTTCGGCGAGACGAGCGACAAGAAGACGCTTCGCCTCGTCGACTCGAGAGTCGTCGGCGACGGCGTGGCAATCCTGATCTACGAGCCGGCGACGGGCGCGAGCTCCTAGGACTGCTCCAAGCGCCGCCCGAGTCATCGGAGTCAACCCGACGGGAGGCAGCTAGCGAACGGGTCCTTCAGGGGGAGAACGGCGTCACGCACATGCACTACCGCGTCCAGCGCCGCTTCTGCGGAGGCGGCACTGAGCATGAGCGCGAGGACGAGCCCGGCGACCGGCAAAGCGGCGGCCGCCGGGGTGCTGCGTCGTTGGGGTTGGTCGCGGGCTTGGTGGCCTTGCCCGTGATTAAACGTTGCCGTCGCCGTCGCTGGGGCCGCCGTTGTTGTCGCTGTCCCCGTCGCCACCATTGTGCTGCGGAATGTCGCTCACCGGCGGGCTTGGGGGCGGGGGCGTCTTCGGCGGGCCTGAGGACGGGTGATTCACCGGCGGGCTCGGAGCGGGGTGGCTCACCGGCGGGCTCGGGGCCGGGTGATTCACCGGCGGGCTCGGGGCCGGGTGATTCACCGGCGGGCTCGGGGCCGGCTGGCTCGCCGGCGCGCCCGCGGCCCGGTGCCGCTTCGCCGCGCTTGAGGACCGGTGCCGCTTCGTCGCGCCGGGCGGTGGGGTAGCCGCTGGCGTGCTGTGGACGGCTGGCGGCGGGCGATGGCTGGCGGCCCCGTACGTGCGGCCGTTGCCGCCACCGCAGCCGGCGATCGCGATCGCGCCGGTGGCGCCAAGGCCAAGCAGAGCGACCTTCGTGGTTCCAATGCTGAGGTGCATGTCAGGCTCCTTGGTGGTGTCGACGATCCCTGTTGGACCGCCATTGGCCATCAAGGACGGCCGCGTGTGCCCAGATCTTCCGCACCGAACCGGGAAGGATCGGCTCGGCCCGGCTGTCCTGACTGCCAGGCGCACAAACCGCGTAACGACCCCGACCAGGAGATTGCAGATGCGACGTACCGGACCGCTCAGCCTGATCGGGCTGCTCGCGATCGCCGCGGCCGGCTGCGGGACCGGGACGCCGACCCCCGACACCGCGACCCACAAGCCGACCGCGTCGAGTGGCGGCTCGTTCGCGTGGCTCGCAAGGGGGCCCGCGCCACCAGGCTGGCCGGCGATAGGGGTCGTTGCCGGCGGCGCGCTTCCGCGCCCGCCCGGGTGGCGAGCGCTGAATGGCGACCGCGGCAGCGTCTCATTCGCCGAACTCGGTGCTGGCGGCAGGATCGTGGGCTATTTGAACGCCACGCCACGCTCGGGTGCCGAGACGATCGCGAACTGGACGCGCTTCCGCGTGCGCCACAACGTCGCCGAGGGCGACCGCGACGTGCGCACCCTCGCCGGGTTGACCGCGCTGCGGGTCGGCGC
The DNA here is from genome assembly GCA_963803475.1 of uncultured Solirubrobacterales bacterium. Taxonomy (GTDB): domain Bacteria; phylum Actinomycetota; class Thermoleophilia; order Solirubrobacterales; family Solirubrobacteraceae; genus Palsa-465. The sequence continues at coordinate 34,288 of CAWDMR010000011.1, read as the reverse complement.
GGCGCGCGCCTCATGCGTGACTGACGACTACCGCACGTCGCTGAGCCGGTACCGCGAGCTCGCGTGCCTGATCGCGCGCCCGCGCGCGAGCACGGTCGTGCTCGGGGCCGCGCCACCAAGCGACTGGGCGACGCAGCGCCCCACGATCGAACGGGCGATCGCCGGCTTCGTAGCCAGCTAGAGGACTTTGTTGGACTCCCTGGCGAGCTGGGAGAGGCGATGGTTGGCCTACGCCGGCCGTCACCTGCCGGTGCGCTCGCGGTGCTTGCACCCCGGCCAGCAGCAGGGCCGGCGCTGGCCGTCCTCGAGCTCCTCCTGCGTCCGCCGAATGCGGCGCTCTCGGGTCGTCTCCTGCTTGGCATCCTCGACCCAGCAGATGAACTCGTTGCGGGCTAAGGGCGTGATGTCCTTCCAGGCATCGAGTGCCGCAGCGTTGGCGATCAGCGCCTTGCGCAGGTCCGCAGGCAGCTCATGCACGACACCCTCGGGCAGTCTCTGACCGCTCATAGGCCCAGAGTAGTAAGCCAAGGGCAAGGCCGCCTCACCGCAGTCGCTCAAGCCCAAGTGCCGGGCGGCCGCCGGGTCGCCCCGGCGAGCCCAGTACCTCGCGTGGCGTGAGCTCAAGTACGGCGAGCTCGAGCTACCTGAGGCCGCCCAGCACGAACAGCGGCCATTGGCCCGGGACGCCCTTGAGCTCATGAGAGCCACGATCTTCGAAGAGGAAGGGGCCACCCACAACGGTCCCTCGCACCATGTCGGAGACGAGCACCTCACCCGGCCCCGCGAGCGCGCTCACGCGCGATGCGATGTGGACCGCCATGCCGCCGACATCCTCGCCAATCAGTTCACATTCGCCCGTGTGAATGCCTACGCGGACCTCGAGGCCGAGCTCACGCGCGACGTTGGTGACGGCACGGGCACAACGCAACGCGTGCGATGGCGGCCCAGCGAAGACTGCAAGGAAGCCGTCACCGACCGTCTTCACCTCGCGGCCGCCGAAGCGGGAAAGCTCTTTACGCACCGCATCGTCGTGCTCAGCAAGGGTGTCCCGCCAGCGTCCATCGCCGAGCTCGGATGCGCGCGCTGTGGCGCCGACGATGTCGGTGAACATCAGCGTGAGCAGCGCTCGGGCGAGCTCACCGCTGCCGCGCGTCCCCGTGAGGAACTCCTCGATTTCGCCGATGATCGTCTCGCTGTCACCGACAAAGAAAAGTGAGTCCACCCCGTCGAGCTCGACGTAGCGTGCGCCCGGAATATGCTCGGCCAGATAGCGCGAGTGGCGTATGTCCCACACGAGCTCCCGAGGCCGGTGCATGATCAGCGTCGGCACGCGGATGCGGGGCAGCGCATCGCGTGCGTCGAGATCAGCGGAGGCCTTCCATCTGGCGCGCGCGCGGCCGGGACTCGCGGCCAACCGCTCGAGCCGGGAGAACCATGCGTTCAGCGCCGGATCGTCGGCCATCGACGGTGCATGTCTCGCCAACACAGGGCTGTTGGGCCCGCCCCGAATGGCAAGGGCACGCTCGGCGATCTCGCTCCGCTGCTCGCGGGTCATGGCCCAGTCGTAATCCGGGGCCCAGGAGGAGCTCGCGATCGAGGCGTACATGATCAGCGCGTCGATGCGCTCCGGATGGTCGGCAGCGAGGAGCGCTCCAACGGGACCTCCCAATCCATACGTGAGCACCGCGGCGTGGTCGCTGTCGGCGGCGTCGAGCACCGCGAGCGCATCCCGCGCGTCCTGCCCGAGCGTATAAGGCTCGCTGCTATCGGACAGTCCGGAACCGCGCCGGTCGAAGAGGATCAGGCGCGTGAACGCGCCGAGGCGCTCAAAGAATCGACGGAGCGCGGGCGCCTCCCATGCATGCTCCACGTGCGATATCCACGCAAGGACAAACAGCAGGTCGGTCTCGCCCTCGCCCACAACTTGGTAGGCGATGCTCGCGTCACCACTTCGCGCGTACTGGGTCGTGGGTGCCATGCCTGATACGCCGGATCGGACAGTACTTCACCCATTACAGCTCGGCGATCCGTCGCTCGAGGAAGCGCCGCTCGCGCTCGGAGCGTGCGAGCGAGCGAGCGAGCGGCGCGCGCCGCCTTCAGCTGTCGCGAGTGCATGTCCTGCGCCCGGACGAGATCTCCTCCGCGTCCCCGTCGCGGAAGATGGGATCCAGCAGCGACTCTCGCACCTTTGGAAGCGCCCTCCGCCGTAACGAAGGCGCGCGTCCAGGTCGCTGACCGAGATGGCTACTGCGTCGAGCCCTACGCCTGCCGAGCCCGAAGCCATGAGGACTGATGGAGGGGCGATCTGGCGCGCATGGGCGTAGAGTCCGCCCACATGCCCACCTTCGTCCTGCGCCTCATTGCTCCGCGCCCTAACTTCGCCCAGACACTGACCGATCCGGAGCGGGAGATTATGAACCGCCACGCGGCCCACTGGCGCCCGTACCTCGAGCGGGGCGAGATGGTCGTGTTCGGGCCGATCCTCACCGACGAGGATTCGTATGGCCTCGCGGTTGTCGAGACGGACGACGAGCAGGCGCTGCGCGTTTTCGCCGCGGAGGATCCGGTGGTGACGACCGGAACCGCGGCCTTCGAAATCGGGCGGATGGCCGCGGGACACGTTCGCGAGCGCTGACCGTGGGTAGATGGCGCGGACGGCGACCTCGGCGGGGATCGCGACGCTGGCGCTCCTCCGTCAGAAGCGCACTCTCTCGAACCTCGTCCTCCGGGCTGACCAGGTTCGGATGGCGGAGGATCGATCTCCACTGACCGTTTTCGCAGCGGTACGCCTGCACCGGATGGCGTCGCTGGTGCGGGCGAGACTCCCCCGGGAACGTCGCGGCAGAAGCCGTCCTAACGCCGCCCGCCGCCGAACAGCTGGAGCATGAACAGGAACACGTTGAAGATGTCCAGGAAGATGCTCGCCGCGATCGGCACCGCGTACTGGATACCGGTGCGGCGGAGCCGGTTGAAGTCGAAGATCGTGAACCCGCCGAAGATCACCAGTCCGGCGATGGCGTAGATCACGTTGGCGTGTGGAATCGAGACGAAGATCGCGATGATCCCGAACACGATCAACCCCAGCAGCGCCCAGAACAGGGCGCGCGCCCAGGAAGAGAGGTCGCGCCGGATCGCGTAGCCGATGGTGCCGAGGCCGGCGACGAATGCCCCCGTGGCTCCCGCTGCCTGCCACAGGGCCGATGGCTCCGCCTTGGCGTAGGCGTTGAGAACCGGGGCGACCGCCAGGCCGAGCAGCAGACCGAGGCCGAAGAGTAACGTCGTCGCGAGCTGCTCGTGGCCCCGGTTGGAGGCAATGTTGAGTCCGAAGATGCAGGCGAACGCGCCGATGAAGAAGAAGATCCCCGTGCTGCCGCTGAGATCGCGGCCGACGTAGGCGCCCAGCGCGAGGCAGCCGAGAGTCAGCGCGACGAGGCCCATGACCTGGCCGAAGACCGCCCGCGCACGATCACCGATGACCGGTGTCGCACCGCTGGTCTGGTATCGAGGTACCCGGGTAGCGCCCGGGTCAGGCGTGTAGCTCATGGCGTTACTCCTCTGGGTTCAGACAGAAGCTTACGCCACGAACTACCGGCCGCCGCCGGTGTCATACGCCGTGGCCTGGGGGACCGGCGACGGCGGACCTCGAGATCACGCGTGCGGCGGCGACCAGCAGCGGCGGGCTCGGGCCCGCGGTGTCGCGGGGTGATCTCGTGGAGATAGGCCGACACGACGGCTGCGGCCACCAGCTGCTCGCGGCGGACATGAACAGCGGCGTTAGTTGTGGAAGGGGACATGAGGCTCCTTTGGGGCGAGGGTCACGCGGCTTGCCGCTCGAGCTCGGCCACCAGGTCGTCGCGGTCTCGAGGGGCGGGCTCGAGCCCGAGCTCGGGCTCTCGTAGGGGGCGCGGCCGCAGCAGCGTAAGTGCGGCGAGGATTCCGGCGGCCACGCTGGCTGCGCCAATCGTGAACGCCAGGTGGTAGCCCGTGAGCAGCGATCCGACGAGCGAGTGGTGTGCCACCTCGAGCGCGCGCGTGCGGCTGGTGGCGATCGTGCTCAGAACCGCCAGGCCCAGCGCCCCGGCGACCTGCTGGGACACGTTGACGATCCCGGAGCCGAGCCCAGCGTCCTGCGCCGGGACGTTGGCCATCGCGAGCGTGAGCAGCGGCATGAAGGCGCTGCCGATCCCCAGGCCGATGGTGAAGTACGCGACGAAGACGGTCGGGAAGAAGCTGGTGCGGGCATCGACGGTGGTGAGCAGGCTGAGACCGGCGATCACCGTGAGCATGCCTGCGATCAGCACACGCATGGCGCCAAACCGCTCGACCAGCCGGGCGGTGATGCCGAGCGACAGCACGGCGACGGTCAGGGTCCAGGGCAGGAATGCGAGGCCGGTGTCGAGCGCTCCGTAATGGAGCACGTGCTCCAAGTAGAGCGTGCCGAGGAAGAAGGTCGAGTACATGCCCGTGACAAGAAATCCGCGCACCACGCTCGAGCTGACCAGGCCCCGCACGTGCAGAATCCGCGGCGGCAGAATCGGATTGTCGATGTGGGTCTCGAGCGCCGCGAAGGCGAGCATCAGCGCGACTGCCAGACCCCCGAAGCCGAGCACCTGGCTCGAGCCCCAGCCGTGTCCGCTCGCCTGCACGATGGCGTACACGAGGCTCATCAGGGAAGTCGTGACCAGCAGCGATCCGAGCCAGTCGACGCGGCCGCGGGCACGGCGGGGCTCGTCGGCGGGGATCAGCGCGCGGCCGAGGGCGACCGTGAGCACGCCGATCGGGAGGTTGACGAAGAAGATCCAGTGCCAGCTGAGGGCCTGGGTGAGGGCCCCGCCCGCCAGCAGTCCGAGCGAACCGCCGGCGACGGCGACGAACACGTACGCGCTCATCGCGCGCGCCCGCTCGCGCGGTTGCGGGAACTCGGTGGTGATGATCGCGAGGATCACCGACGCCTGCATGGCGGCGCCGACGCCCTGGATGAAGCGTGCGCCGACCAACGCGCCTTGGTCGGGTGCGAGCCCACACAGCGCCGAGGCGGCGGTGAACACGATCACGCCGGCGAGAAACACGCGCCTGCGCCCGAACAGGTCGCCGAGCCGGCCGGCCAGGAGCAGGAGGCTCGCGAACGTGACGAGGAACGCATTGACGACCCAGGTCAGCGTTCCTTGGCTGAAGTGCAGCTCACGCTGGATGGCCGGGAGCGCCACGTTCACGATCGTCGTGTCGAGCACGATCATCAGCTGGGCCAAGCAGACGACCGCGAGTGTGAGCCAGCGCCGACGGTCGCTGGAGGGGAACGGAGGAGAAATAACGCTCATACGAAGTCCTGGATTGGGGGAACCGGTGCTAAACTGGAGGCTGCCTCCGGTAGTAAGTGGAGGTAGCCTCCGGATAAGAAACTATAGCGGAGGCCCCCTCCGGTTTGTCAAGCGAAATTCTGTTCGAACTGCAATGAGCACCGCCGAAACGCTGGAAAGCGCCCTTCCTCGCCGGCCGAAACGCGCGGACGCCCGGCGCAATTACGACAACATCGTGGCGGCCGCTCGGGCGGCATTCGCCGAGCGCGGCGACGCCACCTCGCTGGAGGAGATTGCCCGGCGGACCGGGGTGGGGATCGGGACCCTGTACCGCAACTTCCCCAATCGCCAAGCGCTGCTCGAGGCGGTCTACGTCGACGAGGTCGAGAGTCTGTGCCGTTCCGCGGTGGAGTTCGATGGCCTCGGACCGTGGGACGCGTTCTCAGCCTGGGTGCACCGACTGGTCGGCTACCTGGTGACCAAGCAGGCTCTGGCGCACGAGCTTCTCGAGTATCTCGACCGCGACGCGCCCCTGTTCAAGACGTGTCGCGCGGCGCTGGTGAGCGCGGGCCAGCCCTTGCTGGAGCGCGCTCAACAGGCCCATGTCGTCCGCGATGACACGGACCTGTGGGACATCATCCAGATCGTCGGCGGGATCGCCAAGATCCCCGGGGCCGAAACGGAGCAGGTCGAGCACCTCCTGACGATTGCGCTCGACGGCCTGCGGTACCGGGCGGGCGGGGCGTAGCCGGGACCATGCCGCTATCGTGACCAATTAAGCGCCGGCGGCGCGCACGGTTCGCCAGGCCCGCTCACCCTGCTTCATCATCGCCGGGTAGACGATCAGGTGCCTGAACGGCCGGATGGCGGCCATGTAGGCGCTGCCGAGCCAGCCGTTCGGCTTGACCAGCACCGCCAGCTGGGCATGGCAGTTACCCGTTTCGTCCGGGACCCAGCCGAGGTGCAGCACCCCATGCATGGTCTGGTTGGCGATCTCGGCGGCGAACTCATCGGAGGTCAGGTACAGCGGCGTGAACGGCACGGCGCCAAAGCTCGGTCCGGGCGGGGCGTCCCGCAGGTCCGGCGGTAGCCGGTCGCGGAGCGTGGCCACGCGCACCCCGACGCCCGAGCCGGGTCGATCCCAGCCGAGCAGCTCACCCAGCTTCCAACGCAGGTCCCACAGCATCCGGGCCGCGCGGGAACCTCTCGACGGGTCGAGGGAGGTGATCAGGCCGACCAGCTGCGGGAAGTCCTCCGGACGGCCGGAACCAGGCAGCTCCCATACGTCCTCGAGCCGGAAGTCGGGAGTGAGCTCGTGTATCCGCCAGGGGTGGGACGTGTACGCCGTGTTCGGGAGCCGCATGTTCTGCTCCATCCATACGTTGCCGTATAGATACGATACTGTATGGATGCCGGGGAGGTCAATGGCGCTGTGCGCCCCGGCTGCGAAACCAGATGGCCGCTCCGACCCGCACACCGCGAACCCGCTGGATCGAGGCCGGGCTCGGCGCGCTCGCGTCCGGTGGTCCGGACGCGGTGCGGATCGAGCCGCTGGCCCAAGCGCTCGGAGTGACCAAGGGAGGTTTCTATTGGCATTTCGAAGACCGCGGGGCGCTGCTCGACGAGATGCTCGACAGATGGGAGCGACTGCTGGTCGATCAGGTCATCGAGCGGGTCGAAGGAGAAGGGGGCGGGGCGCGGGACAAGTTGCGGCGGCTGTTCGGACTGGCGTCCTCCATCGGCGAGCTGCTCAAGGTCGAGCTGGCGGTGAGGGACTGGGCTCGCCGTGACCGGGCCGTGGCGCGACGGCTCAGGCGCGTCGACAACCGGCGGATGGACTACATGCGGTCTCTGTTCGGCGCGTTCTGTCCGAACCCCGACGACGTCGAAGCTCGCTGCCTGCTCGCCATGTCATTGTTCGTCGGCAGCCACTTCATCGCGGCGGACCACGGCCCGCGCCCCCGCCGCGAGGTCGCCCAGCTCGCGCTGCGACAGCTGTTGGTCTGAGCCGCGAGCCAGGTGGCGCAGCGGGCGTGCCGGATGTGCGGGAATCTGTAGGGCAGAGAAATCGTCCCGAAGAAAGTCAGGAGCTGCCGTGATGCATCGCAGGATCTCAATTCGCCGTCACAACCCTGGAGTGAAGGCCACGGGGGCCAGCGTCACCGGCGCGATGGCCGTGGGGCCACGGCTGCTGGGGCCGTCCGCCATGGCCCCGGTGGCGATCGCCGCGTCGGCTGTCGGTGCTCTGGCCATCGGACGACTGGCGATCGCCGACGCCGTGATTCGCAAGCTCAGAGCGGAGGAGATCGAGATCGGAAAGCTGAAGGTGGGCGAGCTGGAGGTCGGCGGCCGTCCCTTCGCCGAGGTGGTGGCTGGAACGACCGTGTCTTAAACCGCGACCACGGAGAACACGGGCGGAAGCCGGCTGGCCACCGTCCGCCAGCTGGCCCCGGCGTCGCCCGAGCCAAACACATCGCCGGAGGTGGCGCCGAAGTAGAGCTCGAGCCCATCGCCCTCGCCGGCGCGGCTGAACGCCTGACGGAGAACCGTGAGGTAGGCGTGCTCCGCGGGCAGACCGTCGCCCCGGGCGGCCCAGGTCGAGCCTCCGTCCCGCGTCTCGTACACGCGGACGCGGCCGTCGGGGGTGACTCGGTCCATGTCCGCCACAAGCGGGATCACGTAGGCGCTGTCAGGATCAGCTGGATCGACTATCAGAGGAAAGCCGAAGTCGGACCGGAGCCCGCGGCCGCCGATGTCGACCCAGTTCGCGCCCGCGTCGTCGGAGCGATACACGCCGCCGTGGAATTGCATGAACATGCGCTCGGGTTGCCTGGGCGCGCGCTCGACGTGATGCACGCACCGGCCCGCGTTCTCGTCCTTGAGCGTCTCCTCGGGTAGGTACCGCGGGCTCAAGCCCCCATTGCCCCGCCGCCAGGTACGACCGCCGTCCTCGGTCAGCCACATGCCGGCGGCCGAGACGGCCACAGCGAGCTTGTCTGGATCTCCCGGCCAGGTGCAGATCGAGTGCAGGCAGAGCCCGCCCCCGCCGGGCTGCCACTGCGGGCGTGAGGGCTGGTCCCACAGCCCGGCGTTTATCTCCCAACTCTTGCCCCCGTCATGGCTCTCGAACAGCACCCCGGGATCGCCGCCGGCATACAGCGTGTTCTCGGCCTCGCCGCGAGCGATGACCCAGATGCGCTCGAGCGCCTCAGCGCCGGCTTCGGGCAGCGCGACGCCCTCCGCCTGCTCCCAGTCCGCGTCCGGATCGCCGTCAGTGAAGAAGATCTTGGGTCCGTAGAACGGGGAGGTCATGGTGGCTAGCAGCCGGCCGCTACGCAAATCCCGAGTGGCGAAGTCGATCGGCTCCCCGGCAAAGGCGCGTGTGCGGATCTCAAATCCGTCAGATGGTTCGCCCTCGAGCAGGAACAGGCCCTTCTTCGTTCCGATCAGCAGCTCGGTCAAATCAGCCTCCTGTTATCGCGGGCAGCACCTCGACGCGATCGGGGGACGCGACCGCAGTCGTCTCGTCGCCGCGCTCGCCGTTGACGAACACGTTGATATGGCGGCGTATGCGGCCACGCTCATCGAGGATCCATCCGCGGGTCTGCGGGTGCCTGACCTCTAGGGCTCGGAGCAGGTCGGCCACGGTCGCCGCCTCCAGCTCATGCTCCGCATGGCCTTCGGTGAGCTTGCGCAGCGGGCCTCGAACGCACACGACCGCCATCCCTGCATCGTAACCCCGAGCGCCGGAGAGCCGCTGGAGGCGGCGCAGACTCCAGGCCGCTAGCCGGCCTCGAGCTCGTGCAGGATGCGCAGCCGATCGGCCCCGCCGACATAGGACTCGAGCCGCTGGCTGCCGCGGCTGACGCGATGACAGGGGATCATGACCGCGAGCGGGTTGGTGCCCATCAGGTAGCCGCAGTCGTAGGCGCTGAGCTCACCGGCCAGCAGGTTGTACGAGCGTGCCTCCCCGTAAGGGATCTGTTGCACCAAGCGCAGGGCGTCGGCCTGCGCGTCGCTCGACAGCCGCCAGTCGACCACCCCAGCCAGGGGCGCGTGATCGCCGTCGAAGTAGCTGCCCAGGACCGCGCCGAGCTCCTTGTTCCGGGTTCGCCCGGAAGTTGATCCGCGGCGGCTGCGGGCCCGCTGCTTGAGCGCGGTGAAGTCGGCATGGTCGTCGAACGCTAGCCGGACGATCCCTTCGGACGAGGCCGCCAGCGCCAGCTCGCCGACCGGGCTTCCCAGACAGCGGCAGGACAGTGCATCGAGAGCCGTGGCGGACAGCGTCGGAGCACGCAGGATGCGGGCGGCGCCGTCCATCAGTCCACGCTCATACGCATGGCACTCGTCGCATATCCCCTCGGCCTGGACCGATACGGACTCGATCGTGTAGCCGGGCAGCGTGCGCTGGGCCAGCTGCACTCCCGCGAGGTCGATGTCGAACAGACGCAGGCACAGGCGGCAGCGAAAATGGTCGTGGGGCTCGAGATTGGTCTCGTAACGGACCGGCTCTGGATTGCCGACCGAGGCCAGCAGGCCCAGCTCCGCCAACTCGGCCAGCGTGGCATAGACGGTTCCGCGGCTGATGCCCGGCACGGCCGCGTTGGCGCGCGACATGACCTCTTCGGCCGACAGGTGCTCGTCCTGGGTGCCACGAAACGCCTGCAGAATCGCCCGGCGTTGCGGTGTGACGCGCAGATCGTGGCTTCGCAGCAGCCCCCCAACATCCGCGTTGCTCATGGCCGCGAGCGTACCGAGTTGGGCCAGTGTGGTGTGGGGGCTTGCGTCAAGACTAAGCATTACCTGCTATGAAGTCCTAGGTCGGACTGATTCTATTTTGCCTAAGCTTCCGTCCTCTGACGATGAATCCCTGCGCCGGCTCTCGCCCGACGAACTGTGGGAGCTGCGATCTGTCTCCCCGTCGGCCCGCGAGGAGCTGATCCGCCGCAATTTGCCCCTGGCCCGTAGCCTCGCGGCCCGATATCGCAACGTCAACGAACCGCTCGACGATCTGGTGCAGATCGCCAGCCTTGGCCTGGTCAAGGCCGTGGACCGCTTCGATCCCAGGCTCGGCCGCCCGTTCTCGTCGTATGCCACGCCCACGATCCTGGGCGAGCTGCGCCGCCACTTCCGCGACACCGGATGGTCGGCCCACGTCCCGCGGGGCGCCCAGGAGCTGGCGCTGCGCGTGCAGAACGCGGTCGAGCAGCTGACCGACCTGCAGCATCGCAGTCCAACGGTGCTGGAGCTGGCCGCCTATCTCGAGCTCGACACCGAGGCGGTGCTGCAGGCGTTGGAGGCGGCCGAAGCGCATTTCGCCGCCTCGATGGACGCACCCCTGACCGGGCCCGGAGGCGACGACTCCGAGCCCGCGACGCTGCACGACCACACCGGCCGTACCGACAGCGGCTACTCGTTGGTCGAGACCAGCTCGGCGCTGGCCGACGGCATCGCCCGGCTGCCCTACGGCGAGCGACAGGCGCTTGTGCTACGCCTCCAGGACGATCTGAGTCAGGCGGAGATCGCCAAGGTACTGGGCTGCTCGCAAATGCGGGTGTCCCGGCTGTTGCGCCGGGCCGCCGAGCGGCTGCGCCAGGAGCTGGATCCCGACCAGACCAGCGGTCGCCCGGAGTCGTGATCCGGAGCGGCGAGTGAACCCGTGATTGGCTGTGGCGCCCGGGAGCGTCCGCTACAGCTCGGCCAAGACGTCTCGCGCTGCCGCCTCTCCGGACCGGATCGCGCCGTCCATATACCCCGGCCACAGCGCCGAGGTGTCGGCGCCGGCGAAATGAATCCGGCCCACAGCGATGGAGATCGGGTCATGCAATGAGGTGAGGACGCCCGGTGGATTGAAGCTTCCATAGGCCCCGCGGGTGAACGGCTGCTCGGCCCAGGCCAGGTCGTAGTACGCGATCGGACGCCGGGAGCGGGGACCGAAGTACCGGGCGAAGCTCTCCAGCGCCGCGTGGCGCCGCGCCGCGGGCGGGCGGCCGTAGAAGGCGCGGCTGTCGTTGCCCTCCATGAACCCGACCAGAATCCCGGGGTGGCCGTCGGGCGGCGAGTTGTCGTAGGTGATCCGGATCGGCCCGGTGTCCGAGGTAGCCGCGCCGTTGAGGCCGTCGGCCCGCCAGAACGGCGTGCGGTAGACGGCGTTGACCTTGACCACGGAGCCCATCGGCGCGCGCTGGAGAAGCTGGTCGTGCCCGGGCGGCAGCGCGGGGGAGAACGCGAGCCTCCCGATCAGCGTCTTGGGCGGGGTCAAGATCGCGCGCCGCGCCGTGATGCTCTCCGTGTCCGCGTGCAGCGTTACCTGGCGGCCTTGCTCGACGGCTCGGATCGGCACCCGGAGATGGACGCGATGCCCGAGCCTGCGCGCCAGCTTCTCGGACAGCTGCTGCGGGCCGCCGACGAACCGAATGCTCTGTGCCGATCCGATCAGGGTGTTGAAGTCGCCACCCACGCCTGAGATCGCCTGCAACAGGTCGAGCAGCGAGATCTGGCTGGACTCGTCGCCGTACACGCCGCGGACGGCGAGCGCACCCAGATCGCGGGCCTCGGCGGTTTGCATGTGCTCGGTCATCCAAGTGGCGATCGTCTGTTGATCCCAGGACGCTGCGCCGGCCGCGGTCCAGGGGTGGTCGGCCGGGGCTGACGCGGCCATCCGGTTGAGTTCGACGATCGTGTCCACGAGCTCGGTCAGCGCCGCGGGGCTCGCCGGCGGCACGTCGCCGGTGTAGGTGTGGACGGTGCCGTCGCGGTAATAGACGCTGTTGCCCTGAGAGTACGTGTCGAAGGTCGCCACTCCGAGATGCTTGGCGAGCTTCAGGACGCGATCCTGACCCGGGCCGGCCCACTGCCCGCCCAGCTCCGCCACCTTGCCCGGGGCGATTGGTTGATCGAAGTTGCGTCCGCCGACGCGGTCGCGTGCCTCGAGCACGATCACCGAGCGGCCGGCTGCGCGGACGGCGGTGGCCGCGGTCAACCCGGCGAGGCCGGCGCCGACCACGGCGACGTCGTAGACAGGCCCCCGCGCCACTCGAGGTGACCCGGGCGCGGCCGCAGCCCCCGTCGTGCCGCTGAGCGCGGCGCCGATCGCGCCGCCCACACCGCCTGCGATCAGCTCGCGACGCCTGACGCCATCGTGCCCATCGTCTGTTTGATGCTCGTCGTTCACGCAGTCCCCGTCGGCCGAGAGTCCGACCCTACACAGTGAACACGGCCCACAGCGTTTCGGCTAGGGTGCGGACAATGGCCGAGCCGGGCGGAACGGTGCTGGTGACCGGAGGAACCGGGTTCCTGGGCGGATGGTGCATTGCTTCGTTGCTGGAACGCGGGTACGACGTGCGCACGACGGTGCGAGACCTGGCCCGCGAGCCGGCCGTGCGCGACGCCACGGCTGCCGCCGGAGCCGATCCCGGCACGCGGCTGACGGTGCTGGCGGCAGACCTCAATCACGACGCCGGGTGGCCGGAGGCGGTGACCGGCTGTCGGTACGTGCTGCACGTGGCGTCTCCGTTCCCGCCGGTCCAGCCGAAGAACCCCGATGAGCTGATCGTTCCGGCGCGGGACGGCGCGTTGCGGGTGCTGCGAGCGGCGCTGGACGCGGGCGTGGAGCGGGTGGCGATGACCTCGTCGGTGGCGGCGATCCGGGGCTCGCGCCCGTCCACCGAGGCCGAACCGTACACCGAGGCCGACTGGACGGACGGCAACGACACCGCCCGCACGCCCTACGTGCGCTCCAAGACGCTGGCCGAGCAGGCCGCCTGGGAGCACGTGCGAGCGGTCGGCGCAGAGGACCGCCTGGCCACCATCAACCCGGGGGCGATCATCGGCCCAGCGCTGAGCCACGATCACTCCTACTCGCTCGAGTCGATCCAGCGGTTGCTCGACGGCATGCCGGCGATGCCGAGACTGGGGTTCGCCTTCGTGGACGTGCGCGACGTGGCCGATCTGCACATCCGGGCGCTGACCACCCCCGCAGCCGGGGGCCAGCGGTTCATCGCCACGGACCGGTTCCTGTGGGTCGCCGAGGTGGCGGCCGTCCTCCGGGAGCGGCTCGGCGCGGCCGCGAGCAAAGTCCCCACGCGGGTGGCGCCGGACCTGCTGATCCGGGGTATCGCCCTGTTCGACGGCGGCCTGCGCTCGGTCGTGGGTGACCTGGGCAAGCGGACGTGGCTCTCGAGCCAAAAGGCACGCGAGACCCTGGGCTGGACGACCCGGCCGGTCGAGGACTCGATCGAGGACTGCGGCCGTAGCCTGGTGTGAGCGGCTCCTCCGCGGAGTCGGTGGCTAGGACAGCTACCAGCCGAGTTGGCCTTCAGTCATCTCTCCGGCTGCGAAGTTGCAGGGATTACTTGACGACCAGCGTCCCCTGCATCCCGGCGGCGCGGTGTCCTGGCACCGTGCAGTAGAACGTGTAGACACCCGGCTTGAGGGTCACCGACAGCGCCTTGGTGCCGCCCTGGAACGTGGGCGTGGCGCCGACCACCGCGCCGCTGCTAGAGGCGATCGTGAGGTTGTGGGCGACCGGCGAGCTGTTGGTGAAGGCAATCGACACCTTGCCGGCCTTGGCCGCCAGCGCCTTCTTGGTGTATTTCAGCTGGCCGCTGGGATCCGCAGCCAGCGTCAGCGAGCCCGACGCTGCCGCTGCCGCTGGGGTAGAGGTTGCGGCGGTCGAGGTCGACGCCGGCGCGGCAGTGGACGTGGTACTGCTGCTCGACTTGCTCGAGCCGCAGCCGGCGAGCACAACCAACATCAGTATTCCTGCACTACCGAGGCGTTTCACGTCGCTGCTCCCTGTAGTTGACCGTGCGTTTTTTACCTCATCTGTGGACGCCGCGACCGGACGGATCCTTCCACCTAACCGAACCAAAATGCGGCGGGATGGGACCGTAGGGCGTCTGGGCGTTGCGAGCGCAGGGCGTTTGGGCGTTGCGAGCGCAGGGCGTTTGGGCGTTGCGAGCGCAGGGCGTCTGGGGCCCCTACCACCACTTCCGCTCGCGCGCCTCCTCGGTGCCGCCGGTGCGGTCGAGGGCGTCGAGCGCGGCGAGCTGCTCCTCGGACAGCCTGAAGTCGAACACGCCGGCGTTCTCCTCGATGCGCTCGCGATGCGTCGACTTCGGGATCACGACGGTGCCGCGCTGAAGACACCAGCGGATCAGGACCTGGGCCGGGGTGCGGCCGACCTGCCCAGCGATGTCCGCCACCGCGGGCTCGCCCAGGTGTCGGCCCGTCCCGAGCGGGCTGTAGGCCTCGAGCGCGACACCACGATCGGTGGCGGCGCCGAGCAGGCCGCGCCGGTACTCGAAGGGACTGAACTGGACCTGGTTGACGGCCGGCGGGGTGCTGGCCGCTTCGATCACCTCGTCGAGCTCGCCGACGCTGAAGTTCGAGACCCCGATCGAGCGGGCGTGGCCGCGCTTGCGGGCCCGCTCCATCCCCGGCCAGGCCCAGGTGGGACCGCCCTGGGGCCAGTGGATGATGTACAGATCCACCTGGTCGACGCCGAGCCGCCGAAGGCTGTTCTCGGCCTCGGCGGCCGGGTCGCCGTGGCGGGGGAAGAACTTGGTTGTCAGGTAGACCTGCTCACGGGGGACACCGCTGTCACGCAGGGCACGGCCGACGCTCTCCTCGTTGCCATATGCCTGCGCCGTGTCGATATGCCGGTAGCCGAGCTCGAGGGCCCAGCGCACGGCGTTCTCGCACTCCGGACCGTTCGGCACCTGCCACACGCCGAGTCCGAGCACCGGGATCCGGGTGCCGTCCTGAAGTGGTTTGAAACCGTCATCCTGGGCCATGGTCGTCGTCCTCCGGTCGTGAGCTGGCACACAGCACCAACATAGCCCGCGTCGGCGAGGGCTACGGACGGGGGTCCATTCGCTCGACTGTGATCGCCTGTAGCTCCTGCAGCGAGTCGAGGACCAGGTCGGCGAGTGCCAGCGCGTCGGGCGCGGGCGGAAAGCGATGGTTGGGGACGGCGATCACCCGCATGCCGGCCGCGGCCGCGGCTCGCAGGCCGTTGCTCGAGTCCTCGATTGCCACGGTGCGCCCGGGCTCGACCTCGAGCTCGTGTACGGCTGCCAGGTAGACGTCCGGCGCGGGCTTGCCCCGAGCCACCTCGTCGGCAGATACCGTCACCGCAAAGGACTCCGTCAGCCCGGCCGCGGCCAGCACGGCATCGATCACGGGACGGTCGGACGCCGACGCGAGCCCGAGCGGCCAGCGCGCCGCCAGGACCCGGACCGCGGTCACTGCGCCATCGAGCAGCGGCAGCTCGCGACGATAGGCGGCGAGCAGACGATCGACCACCCGTTGGTTGATCTCCGACGGCGCCAGCGGGACCGCGAGCTCGTCGTGCAGATAGCGTGACCACTCGGACGCGCTCATACCCATCATCTCCCGCGTGGCCTGCGGCTCCCAGCTGCCTCCGGCCTCGGCCACCACCGCCCTCCGGGCGGCGTCCCAGGCCGGCTCGGAGTCGATCAGGACGCCGTCGAGGTCGAACACCACGGCGCTGACCTGACCCGAGGACACGGAGCGAAACGCTACCTGGCAGCGCGATCCGCACGCCGCTGGGCCCAGGTGAAGGCACGTGTCAGACTCAGAGCATGAGCCGTCGCGCCTGGCTTGCCTTCGCTGCCACGTCACTGATCTGGGGCATCCCGTACCTGTTCATCAAGATCGCGGTGGATGGCGGGGTCACTCCGCCGGTGCTGGCCTGGGGGCGGGTGGCACTGGCGTCCGTGGTGCTGCTGGGGCTGGCTTGGCGAGCCGGCACACTGGGCCAGGTGCGGGGCAGATGGCGGTGGCTGGTGGCGTACGCGGTGGCCGAGGTCTCGATTCCGTTTCCGCTGATCGCGTTCGGGGAGCAGCGCGTGGCCTCGTCCCTGGCGGCGATCATCATCGCTTCGGTGCCGCTGATCGGGGCCCTGCTGGCACTGCGCTTCGACCATTCCGAGCGCCCCACGCCGGCCCGGGCACTGGGCCTGCTGGTCGGCTTCGGGGGCGTGATCGCGCTCGTGGGCATCGATGTGGCCGGACGCAGACAGGCGTTGCTGGGCACGGCAGCGATTCTGGTGGCAGCGGTCGGTTACGCCATCGGCCCAATGCTGATCAAGCACCGGATGGCGGGTCTCGACTCACGGGCCACGATGGGCGCGAGCCTGGCCGTGGCGTCGGTGCTGCTGGCGCCGTTCGCGCTCCTGGATGCTCCGCCGCGCGTGCCGTCTGTGGGCGCGATCAGCGCCGTGGTGGTGCTGGGGCTGGTCTGCACCGCGGCGGCGTTCGTGATCTATACGCTGCTGATCCACGAGGCCGGGACCAGCCGCGCGACGGTGATCACCTACGTCAACCCAGTGGTGGCCGTCGCCCTCGGGGTGACCTTGCTCGGTGAGCAGCCGGGTGCCGGCGCCATCGCGGGGCTGCTGCTGATCTTGGCGGGCTCGTGGTTTGCCACCGGCGGAGGGCTGCCGCCGTCGCTGCGGCGGCTGTCACGCGCGAGCGTCCGGCAAGCGAGTTCTCAGCCGGCGCCCGGGACCAATGCGCTCGAGGCCCGCGCGCTGTAGGATCGCCACAACTCAGCGGCTCGTCGGGACACGGGGGGCCCGCCACCCTACGAACAGGAGCCATGATGGCCACAGCGGGACGCGTACCGAGCGTACGAGCGGTCGAGTCGCCGGGGCTGGATCGAACTGCGAGCGCTGTCGTCACGGCCGCGCCGCCGATCATGGTCGCAGTGGGGATGTGGTTCGGCTGGACCGGCAACCTGTTCCAGTGGCAGGACATCCTCGTGCTGATGCTGTGCTACATGGTGATCGGGACCGGGATCACGGTCGGCTTTCACCGGCTGCTGACGCACGGCAGCTTCAAGTGCTCGCGACTGCTGCGGGCTGCGTTCGCCGCGCTGGGCTCTGCCGCGGCGGAGGGGCCGGTGATTGACTGGGTGGCGACGCACCGCCGACACCATCAGTTCTCCGATGTCGACGGCGATCCGCACAGCCCGCACGGCCACGGCCACGGCTGGCGGGCGGCGTTCCGGGGGCTGCTGCACGCGCACATCGGCTGGGTGTTCTCCGAAATGGAGGTCGCCGACGAACGGCGCTATGCCAAGGATCTGCTGGCCGACCCGCTGATCCGGTTCGTCGACGCGACCTTCGTCGTGTGGGTGATCGCCGGCCTGGCGGTCGCGTTCGGGCTGGGGGTGGCGCTGACCGGTTCGGTACTCGGCGGTCTGACCGCACTACTGTGGGGTGGGGCGGCCCGCATCTTCCTGATGCATCACGCGACGTTCAGCATCAACTCGCTGTGTCACTTCTTCGGCAAGCAGGCCTACGACACCCATGATGAGTCGCGCAACCTGGCTTGGCTGGCAATTCCGACCTGGGGCGAGGCATGGCACAACAACCACCACGCGTTCCCGTGCTCCTACCGGCACGGGCTGCGCCGCTGGCAGCTCGATCCCTCGGCCGCCGTGATACGCCTATTGGAGCTGACCGGCTTGGCCTGGGACGTGGTCCGCGTCGATCCGACCCGGGCCGAGCGGGTGGCGCTCGCATCGCGGGCATAGCTTGATCGGCAGTACCCACGCGCTACGCGACGAACTTCAGGCGGCGCTGCCGCAGCGCCCGTTCACGCTTCGCTTCTGGGATGGCAACGGCGTGCACGCGACCGAGCCCGGCGCGCCCACGTTCAGCTTCCGGTCCCCGCGAGCGCTGGCGCACGTGCTGCGCGCCCCGGGCGAGCTCGGAATCGGCCGCGCCTATGTGGACGGGTCACTGGAGGTCGACGACCTCGACGCCGCCCTGCGCGTGGTGGACGCATTCGAAGCGCCTTCGTTGACGCTCCGCGGCCGGGCGCGGCTCGGACTGGCGATGCTCCGGGCCTGCGGCCTCACGCCGCCACCGCGCGCGCCGGCGGTCGAGCTGCGGCTGCGCGGTGAGCGCCACACGATTGCCCGCGACCGGCGCGCGGTGCGCCACCACTATGACGCCGGCAACGAGTTCTTCGCGCTGTTCCTCGACGATTCCATGACCTACAGCTGTGCTCTGTTCTCCCGCGGCGCCCGCACGCTGGAGGAGGCCCAGCACGCCAAGCTGGAGCTGGTGTGCACCAAGCTCGGGCTGCGGGCGGGCGAGCGGGTGCTCGACGTCGGCTGTGGGTGGGGCAGCTTCGCGATCCACGCCGCATCGCTGCACGGGGTCAGGGTGCTGGGCGTGACGCTGTCCCAGCCTCAGGTGGAGCTGGCACAGGAGCGAGCACGGCAGGCCGGGGTCGAGGATCGGGTCGAGTTCCGGGTGGCCGATTACCGCGAGCTGGTCGAAGCGCCGTTCGACGCGATCTCCAGCATCGGCATGGTGGAGCACGTGGGGGAGGAGCGGATCGACACCTACGCCGGCAGGCTGGCGGCGTTGCTGGTCCCTGGAGGTAGGCTGCTCAATCACGGCATCGCCAAGCTCAAGGACCTCGAGGCGCGCGACGAGGGCGCGTTCTCCGAGCGGTTCGTGTTCCCCGATGGAGTGCCGCTGCCGCTGTCGCGGGTCGAGCTCGCGCTCGAGCGGGCGGGCTTCGCGACCACGCACGTGGAGGGCCTGGCGGCCGATTACGCGCAGACCCTCGGTCACTGGATCGAGCGGTTCGACCGTCGCTACGACGAGGCCGTGCGAATCGCCGGGATCGAGCGGGCGCGAGTGTGGCGCCTGTATCTCCGTGCCGCGCGTCAGGGGTTCGAGACGGGCTGGGCCTCGATCTACCAGGTGCTGGCGCACCGCCCCTGAGGTCAATCGGCGCGAAGCTACTCGCGGGCGACGTGGATCCCGCGTGGCGGGACCGGCGATGACTGCACGATCGAGGTCGTGGTCTGACCGAACGTTGCGATCAGGTCGATGACCTCCTCGAGATGACTTACGGAGCGGACGTGGGCCCGCAGCAGGTAGCAGTCTTCGCCGGTGATGCGATGGCACTCGACCACCTCCGGGGTGCGGCGGGCGAGCTCCCCGACCTTGTGCAGCTGGCGCGGCGCAGGCCGCACGCGGATGATCGCGGTCAGGTGGTAGCCGAGCGACACGGGGTCGAGCTCGGCCCGGTAGCCGCGGATCACGCCCTCGCGCTCGAGCCGCTCGAGCCGCTCGGCCACGGCCGGTGCCGATAGTCCCACGCGGCGGGCGAGCTCGGCCACGCTGAGCCGGGCGTCTTCCTGCAATTCGTGCAGAAGCTGACAGTTAATGCCGTCAAGAACGCCGTTCGCCCTTTGATTCGTAGGCATCAGCCGCATTATACCTGCGAATAGATCTGTGCGGTGGCGATCGGATCGGCCATGATTTCGGGACCTTGCTGGACATCGCTCGTCCGCGCCTCGCGCTGGCACAACCGCCGCCGCACGTCTATTTCGTGATCAGCGCGCTGTTCCACTACCTCGGACCATCGTTCGCCGTGCTGCTGTTCACGCGCGTACCGGTGCTTGCCGTGGCGTGGCTGCGAATCACCTCGGCAGCGGTGATCTTCGCGGTCTGGCGACGCCCCTGGCGGCCCTGGCAGTACCAACGCAGCGGGCGACGGGCTCTGATCGGCTGGGCCGTGGTGCTGGCGAGCATGAACTGCTGTTTCTACGAGGCAATCGCCCGGCTGCCGCTGGGGACGGTCGCTGCGATCGAGTTTCTACCCGTGATCGCGCTGGCGGCGATCGGGGCTCGCACCCGACGTAATGCGGCGGCGCTGATCGCCGCCGTGGCCGGCGTGTTCCTGCTCACCCGCATCCGACTGGTGGCCGAGCCGCTTGGCTTCGCCTTCGCGTTCGCCAACGCGCTGCTGTTCGCCGCCTACATCGTGCTGGCACACCGGATGGCCCGCAGTCGCGGGGTGCCGGGCATCGACAGCCTGGCGGCGGCCATGATCCTGGCGGCCGTGATCGTGACCCCGCTCGGCGGCCAGCCGGCGGCCCAGGCGCTGCCGGATCCCACCGCGCTGCTGGCGGGCATCGGCGTCGGCATCTGCTCGTCGGTGATCCCTTACGTGACCGACCAGCTGGCCATGGCACGCCTGCCCCGGGCGAGCTATGCGCTGATGGTGGCACTGCTGCCGGCCACGGCCACGGTGGTGGGGCTGGTGGTGCTGGCGCAGGTGCCATCCGCGACCGACGCGCTCGGCGTGGCCTGCGTGGTCGCCGGCGTGGCCGTGCATCGTGATCCCGGGTCGCTGCCCGGCGGGCCGGGCGAGGAGTAAGGTCGCCGTAGGTGAGCGATCAGGCAGACAAGGCGCGCGGCTTCCTTAAGTTGCACCGACCGGGGCAGCCGTTGCTACTGGCCAACGCCTGGGACGCCGGCTCGGCCCGGTTGCTGGCTGGGCTCGGTTTCGAGGCGCTGGCCACCACCAGCAGCGGTCACGCGGCCACGCTCGGACGGCTCGACGGCTCGGTGTCTCGCGCGGAGGCGATGGCGCACTCGGCGGCGATCGTGGCCGCCACCGAGCTGCCGGTGTCGGCCGATCTCGAGAACGGATACGCGCACGAGCCCGAGGGCGTGGCCGAGACGATCGGTCTGGCGATCGGGGCCGGTCTGGCGGGCGGCTCGGTGGAGGACTTCACCGGTGATCGCGAAGATCCGATCTACGCGCTCGAGGCGGCCACCGAGCGGGTGGCCGCGGCCGTGGAGGCGGCCCACCGCGGGTCCGTGCACCTGGTGCTGACGGCCCGGGCGGAGAACTACCTGCACGGCCGGCCGGACCTCGACGACACGATCACCCGCCTGCGCGCCTACGAGGCCGCCGGCGCGGATGTGCTCTATGCCCCCGGATTGAGCAGCGCCGGGGACATCCGCCGGGTGGTGGAGTCGCTGCGGCGACCGGTGAACGTGTTGGCCCGTCCCGGTGCGCCGTCGGTGTCGGAGCTGGCGGAGCTCGGCGTGAGCCGGATCTCGGTGGGTGGCGCGTTTGCGTTCAACGCGCTGGGGGCCCTGGTCGAGGCCGCGACCGAGCTGCGCGATCAGGGCACCTACGACTACGCGCGGCGGGCCGGGGCGGGGCTCAAGGAAGCGCGCCAGGCGTTCGGCAGCTAGGCGGTTGATTCCACGACCCCGCGTGCCGGATGAATCCGGATGATCGGCGCCCCGGCCGCCGGGATGGAGATTTTGGTTCATGGTGAACACAAATCCCCATCAAGCCCGACGCCGCGCCGGCTGTGCGGCCCGCTCGGCATCCAGCCTCGCTGATCGGGCCGCGCCGGCGTCATCCGGCTACGTCCTCGGACTCGCCAACACCTCCAGGTATTGGCTTCGCCCTGCGTCCTTGACCCGCCCCCACCCCGAATCCCCCGGCCCCCACGCGGCCGCGGAATCAACCACCTAGGCCGCTGCGCGCCCGCGGCGCAGCGGGGGACGCTCGACGGGTCGGCTGCCGACCGGCACCGGCCCCTCTTCTCCGAGCGCGAGGAACGTCTGCGGCAACGCGCCGCGCAGACGGCCGTCTCGCTCCAGGCGGGCGGCGACCGCTTGGAGAACGGCGTATGCCATCGGCCCCAGCTCCCGCAGCGGCTGGTGGGCGTTCTGGCGGACGTCGAGGTCGACTTGCGCCAGTCCGTCGAGGCCCACCTCAGCGTAAGCGTCCAGCAGCAGCGCGATGTCGACGCCGTAGCCGGTCACGAACGGGAGCCGCTGGAGCAGGTCACGGCGGGCGGCGATCTCTCCCGCCAGGGGCTGCTCGACGGCCGCCAGGTCGGGATAGAACAGGTTCAGCAGCGGCCGGGCGGTGAGCTCGGTGACCCGGCCGCCGCCGTCCGGGAGCGTCACCTGGCCGACTCGGAAGGGCCGCCGGTAAAAGCCCTTGACGAATGAGATCCTCGGCTCACACAGCAGCGGCCCGAGCAAGCCAGAGGCGAAGTGGGCCCCGAAGTGCTCGGAGTCGGCGTCCAGAAAGCAGACCACATCGCCGGACAGCAGTGGCAGCGCCCGCCACATGGCGTCGCCCTTGCCCAGCACCGGCCCCAGCTTCGGCATCAGCCGTTCCTGGTCGTGCACTGCCACGCCGTGGGAGGCGGCGATGTCGGCGGTGCCGTCAGTGGAGTGGTCGACGACCACGATCTCGTCCACCACTCCGAGCTCGCGCAGCGGCAGCAGTTGCCCAAGGATTGCGCCGATCGTGCGGGCCTCGTTGCGGGCGGGCAGGCAGATCGAGACGCTGGCGGTTCGCTGCGCCGCAAGGCGCTCGAGGGGGAATGCGTCGTGGGTGAAGGTGTGGCTGCGGTACCAGGACCGCGCGCGGGCGGACATCACCACAGAGGATGACAGCCGTTAGTCGCGGGCCAGCTTGCCCACGAACGCTGTCAGCTTGGCCGGGTCGCGCAGCGGGCGTCCGTGCCCGAAGCAGACGAGCGCCGGCTCGAGCGCGGCCAGCCGGCGCATCGACTCACGGTTACGGGCCGGATCGGGGCTGAAGAACGGCTTGGGCTCGTGCAGGCCCGGGATTCCGGTCATGGTGTCGACGTTGGTGAACACGTCACCGCAGATCAACGTGCGGTCGGAGTCGCGCCAGAACGCCACATGACCGGCTGAATGGCCCGGGACGTCGAGCACCTCGAAGCCGGCCACGACGTCTGCCTCTCGTAGGCGCCGGTCGACTGGATGCGATGGTCCGGTGAAGGCCCAGTCGAGCAGCTTGTTGATCGGATGCCGGGGCTGGCGCTCCGCGATTCGGCCATCCTCCATGGCGTCGGCGTCCCGCTCGCCGCACCACAGCGGGAGTCGCAGGCGCTCGCAGACTGCGTGGCTGGCCCCCTGATGATCCGGATGCGCATGCGTCAGCGCATGGGCGCTGAGGGTCCGGCCGGTCAGCTGGCGCAGGATCCGCTTGGCGGCGTGGCGCGATCCGGCGTCGACCAGCACGTCTCCAAGCAGATACACGTTGATCGCAAACGGGGGAAAGCCGTCCAGCAGGTAGACGTCGTCGGCCAGCTTCCGCATGGGCGGCGCGAGCCTACCGGATGCCGGTCCGGCTCACGGACCGGCAGTGCGCAGGCGCCGTTCGCTGCGCAGCGCCCACTCCACGTCTCCGAAGCGGCCGGCGACCGCGTCGGCGCTGGCCATGTGGTCGTAGGCGACGCGCCGAAGCTCGACGCTGCCGCCGTCGTCCACGACGGCGTAGGCCGCGCGGTGATCGCCGTCCAGCGGCAGGCCCACGCTGCCAGGGTTCAGCAGCTCGAGTCCGTCGTCACGCGTGCGGTGGAACTGCAGGTGCGTGTGCCCGAACACGATGCGGCGCTCGGTGGCTCCGGCCAGCAGTTCGTCTTCCGCGTCGGTCGCCGAAGGCATGAACGACTGCATGTCCGACGCCGGCGAGGCATGGCAATAGCGAGTGCCATCGAGCACGCTCTGCTCGGAGAGCGCGCCCAGCTCGGCAGCCGCCTGGGCACCGATCGCGTTGCGGCAGTCCGCCACCGCACGCCGCAGGGTCTCGTCGTCCGGGAGATCGTCGGGGAACGCGGTCCAACGGTCGACGTTGCCGCGGATCCAGGTGGAGGGCTGGAGCTCGTGCAGAGCGCTGAGGGTCTCGGCCGGCCACGCGCCGAACAGGGCATAGTCGCCGCCCAGGAGGAACTCGTCGGCGCCCTGGGAGCGGGCATCCCGGAGCACGGCCTGCAGCGCCGGCAGGTTGCCGTGGATGTCGTAGAGCAGGGCGAGCGTCAATAGGATCGAGCTGATGGAGGTAATCGGTCCGTCGCTGCGGCTTCGCTACGCCACCCCGGCTGACGCCGCCGTGCTGCTGGCACTGGGCTCCGATCCCGAGGTGACGCGCTTCTTCTCCTGGGGACCCTACCGCTCGATCGAGGAGCCGGAGGCCTACATCACGGGCCTGGCCGCTGAGCGCGAGCGGGGGGAGCGCCTGGACTTCCTGGTCGTCGATCCGCGGCTCGGCCCGGTGGGTGTCACCGGGCTCACGGAGCTCAGCCATCGCGACCGTCGCGCCGTGGTGGGCACCTGGCTCGGCCGCGAGCAATGGGGCACCGGTGTGAACCAGCGATCCAAGGCGCTGATCGCGCACCTGGCGTTCCGCGGGCTGGGGCTGGAGCGGCTGGGCGCCTATGCCGACCTCGACAATCCCCGGTCCCAGGCGGCACTGGTGGGGATCGGGTTCCAGCGCGAAGGCGTGCTGCGCCGCTGGCACCGGCACGGTGCCGACGTGCACGACGTGGTCGTGTACTCCTGGCTGCGGAACGAGTGGCAGAGCTCGCCCCTCGCCGATGAGCCGATCGTGATCCAGGGCGCGCCGCCGGCGGCATGGCGGCCCGAGGTCAGCTCCGCCGCTGCTCCCAGCTGAAGCCGCGCACCGCCAGCACCACCCCCAGCACCCCCCAGGCGGCGATCACGCCCAGCGAGCTGAGGTTCTCGCTCAGCCCCGAGTTCGGCTTGATCATCGCCGCCGACAGTCCGTTGATCAGGTGAATCAGGGGCAGCGCCTCGGCAATGCCCCTGATGAAAGCGGGCGCCCGAGACGCATCGTAGAACACGCCGGACACGAAGATCACAGGTAGGAACACGGCGTTGACGTAGGCCGGAGCGGAGTCGAAATTGGGGATCACGTGGGAGTAGGCGACGCCCAGCGACGCGAAGCAGACCACCCCCGCGGCCACGAACACCACCAGCTCGATCCAGTCCTTCGGCCACCCAGTGCCGAAGAACACTCGGCCGGCGACGGTGATGATGCCGATCTGAAGCGCCGTGTTGGTGACGGCATTGCCGGCGATTCCCAGCAGATAGGAGATGCCGGGCATGGGCGTGCCGTGGATCCGCTTGAGCACGCCCTGCTCGCGCAGGAAGGTCATGTTGAACGCGAGCGCGGTGAAGGTCGTCGACATCACGCTCATGCCGGCGATCCCGGGCACGATCACGTTCAGGTCGTGCTGGTTCCCGTGCAGGATCGCGCCGAAGAAAGCCAGGAACAGCAGCGGGAGCAGGAAGTTGAAGAACGCGGCGCTGGGGTTGCGCCAGAACAGCCTGCGCTCCAGGCGGTACTGCCGCCAGGCGAGGGTCGCCACGTCAGGCATCGGCCGGTGCATCCTCCCCAGGCCCTGCGGTCAGCTCCAGGTACACGTCCTCAAGCGTGGGCCGGGACACCGTCAGGCCCTCGAGCCGCTCGCCGCGCGCGAGCGCCTCGCCGGTGAGCCGGTGCAGGAGCGTGGTCGGATCCTCGGTTTCGTGCTCGACGTAGCCGTCGTCGCCGTTGCGGTACGCGACCCGATAGCGCGGGCCCCGCGGCGCTGGTCCCGAGCTCGCGGGGGGCGCCCTCGACGACAATCCGCCCGTCCTTGATGATCGCCACGCGGTCGGCCAGCGCCTGCGCCTCGTCTAGATAGTGCGTGGTCAGCAGCACCGTCTTCCCCAGCTCCTTGAGCGAGCGGATCGTGTCCCAGGCGTTGCGCCGGGCCGCCGGGTCAAACCCGGTGGTCGGCTCGTCGAGAAAGATCAGCTCGGGATCGCCGACCAGCGCCAGCGCCAGGTCGAGCCGGCGCATCTGCCCGCCGGACAGGGTGCGCGCCAGCGCGTCCTGCTTGCCGTCCAGGCCGGTAAGCGAGATGACCTCGTCCACCGACCGGGGATGGGGGTACATGGCGGCAAAGTGCGCCACCGCCTCGCGGACCTTGATGTGGCGGTACAGGCCCGTGCTCTGCAGGACGATGCCCACCCGCGATCGCAGCTCACGGGATCGCGCACCCGGGTCCATGCCCAACACGCTCACGTCCCCGGCGGACCGGGGCCGGTAGCCCTCGAGGATCTCGACGGTGGTCGTCTTGCCGGCGCCGTTGGGGCCAAGCAACCCGAACACCTCGCCGCTGCGGACCTCGAAGTCGATCCCGCGCACGGCCTCGAACTCGCCGTAGCTCTTGCGCAGGCCGTGAACCTCGATCGTGACAGCTGGCACTCAGAGGATGATGCCAGCGGAGCGAAGGTTGACACTTCGCGGCGGGGTGCGAGAGGGCTCGAGCCGGGATCTCCGGCCGCTGCGGCCAGGCGGTAGTTTTCCTCCCGCCGTGCGCCGCGCCTGCATCGACATCGGTTCGAACACGACGCGGCTGCTCGTGGCGGAGTGCAACGGCGATGAGCTGATCGAGGTGCACCAGACCCGCGCCTTCACCCGCATCGGGCAGGGTCTCGAGCGAAGTGGAGCCATCTCCAGGCAGAAGATCACCGAAGTGGTGCAGGTCGTCGTCGAGCAGCTGCGGCTGGCCACCCAGCTCGGCGCCCGTGATGTGCGAGGCGTGGCCACCGCGGCGATCCGGGCCGCTCCGAACGGCAAGACGCTGACCGAGGCGATCCGCAACGCCTGCGGATTGGAGGTCGAGATCCTGAGCGGCGACACGGAGGCCCGCCTCGCATTTCTCGGCGTCGCTCGCACCCTCGGGCACGTGCCCGCCGGGGAGCTCGGCGTGGTCGACGTCGGCGGCGGGTCCTCGGAGCTCGTGGTGGGTACAGCGCCGGACTCCGTCAGCTGGTCGACCTCATTCGGCGTCGGCTCGGGCGACCTGGCTGACCGATGCCTGCACTCCGACCCGCCCTCGGCCGATCAGCTGGCGCATGCCCGTGCCGAGGTGGAGCGAGTGCTGCGGGGAATCGAGGTCCCGCGGCCGGTCGAAGCGGTCGCGGTCGGGGGGAGCGCGACCTCGCTCCGGCGCCTGGCGGGGCCGGTGCTCGACGCGGACGCGTTCGCCCGAGCGCTGGGGCTGCTGGCGTCCGGGCGGGCGGCCGAGGTGGCCCGCCAGGTCGGCCTCGATCTCGAGCGAGTACGGCTGCTGCCGGCCGGGCTGCTGATCCTCCAGGCGGCGTCGGAGCGGTTCGGAGCCGCGCTGCAGATCGGCCGGGGCGGCGTGCGCGAAGGCGTACTGCTGGACGTGCGTCCATGAGTGCGCCACCGGACCCGCCGCTGCCGCCGCGCGAGGCGCTCGCGGGTGTCCGGGTCCGCGCGCCCACGCGCGGCAATCGCCGGCTCGAGAAGCTGCTCGACGCGGTCAACAACGACGAGCAGGTCAAGGCCTGGTGGCACGTGTCCGCGGTCAACGCCACGCGGCGACTGGGGATGAGCGACCACAGCTGGGTGCACATCCAGATCGTGCTGAACATCGGACTGCGACTGGCGCGGCTGCTGTTCCGGCGTGGCGTCGCCCCCGGGGTGGTGGCGGACTACGGTCTGTCGGAGCGCGACGCCGAGGTCGTGATCGCCGCCGGCTGCCTGTTCCACTGCGTGGGGATGTCGATCCATCGCGACGACCACGAGCGCTACAGCCTGTTCTTGACCGCCGACAAGCTGGGATCGCTGCTGGCGACCGCTTACGAGGAGCCCGAGCGCTCGATCATCGTGGCGGAGTCCCTCCACGCGATCATCGGGCACCGCCGCAAGGGGGCGCCGTTCACACTCGAGGCCGGGATCGTGCGCGTCGCCGATGCCCTCGACATGGCGCGAGGGCGCTCCCGGGTGCCGTTTGAAGCCGGTCACCAGAACATCCACTCGCTGTCGGCCTACGCGATCGAGGAGGTGAAGATCTCGCCCGGACGGGACCGGGCCGTGCGGGTGGAGGTCGCAATGTCCAACAGCGCGGGAATCTTCCAGGTGGATGAGCTGCTGGCGACCAAGCTTCGGGGCTCGGGTCTGGAGCAGCACATCGAGGTGATCGCGCGGATCGAGAGCGAGCACGAGCAGCGCCTGCTGCCGGTGTTCCGGATCTGAAGTGGGACTTGCCGTCGGGTTCGAGCGGGTGACGGCGGAAGCGCGCCGGTGGGTCGCCGAGCTGCGGTACGCGGCTGCGCTGCGAGTGCTGCCGATGCCGGTGGCCCGGTTCCAGTGGCGCGCGCGCCGGGTGGCGCTGCGCACTGGCGACCGGTTCAGCTTGGACTCCGTCACGCGGCCGGGCAAGCTGGCGGCGCTGCTGGAGCTGGCCCGGGATCGCCGCCGGGTGGTGGAGCTGGGGACCGCGACGGCCTGGACCAGCCTGTCGCTGGCGCTCGCCGACCGGCGGCGGCAGGTCATCACCTACGACCCGTTCGAGCATCCGGAGCGGGACCGGTACCTGGGGCTGGTCGATCGCGGCACCTTGGGGCGGGTCACATTCGTGGCCCGGTCGGGCGAAGCCGGCCCGGCCGGCTCGCGGCCGGTGGATCTGCTCTACATCGACAGCTCCCACGATCGCGAGCAGACAATCCGGGAGATGACGGCCTGGAGGCCTGTGCTTCGGCCCGGCGCCGTGGTCGTGTTCGACGACTACGAGCACCCGGACTTCCCGGGCGTCAAGCAGGCGATCGAGGCGCTGGGACTACGCGGCCAGCGGCGCGAGTCGCTGTTCGTGCACCGGGTCGACTAGGCTGGCGCCGCGATCCGAGTCGGCTGCGGCCGGCCCCGCAGGGTGACCGGCTCGCCGACCTCCCAGCGGGCGGCCTCGCGGTCGCTGGCGCGACCGAGGATCTCCTCCGAGGCGAGCAGCCGGGAGGGCTTGGACTTGGCCAGCTCGGTGAGGCGAGCCGCCTCGTTGACCGGGTCGCCGACGACCGTGTATTCGTAGCGCTGGGCGGCACCGATGTTCCCGGCCACGACCGTGCCTGCGGACACCCCCAGCGCCGCGTCGAGGCCATCCAGCTCGAGATGCAGTCTGCGGCGCAACGCTCGCGCCGCCGCCAGCGCTGCGGTGGCCGGGTCTGGGTGCTCACCGGGAGCGCCGAACGCGCACAGCGCGGCATCGCCCTCGAACTTGTTAACCCAGCCGCCGTGAAGCGTGACCACCTCGACGACGATGGAAAAGAAGCGGTTCAGCGTCTCGACGACTTCGCGCGGATCGCGGTTGGCGGCAAACGCGGTCGATCCGACGACGTCGACGAACAGGACCGCGGCCTCGCGCAGCTCGCCGCCGAGCTCGGGCTCGCTGCCGAGCGCTGAGCGCGCAACCTCCTCGCCGACATGG
Organism: uncultured Solirubrobacterales bacterium; assembly: GCA_963803475.1. Classification (GTDB taxonomy): domain Bacteria; phylum Actinomycetota; class Thermoleophilia; order Solirubrobacterales; family Solirubrobacteraceae; genus Palsa-465. The sequence goes on along the minus strand of CAWDMR010000011.1, from coordinate 5,065 downwards.
CGGCCAAACAGGTCGCGGACCCGGTCGCGCTCGCGGAGCCCCGCGACCATGCGGTTGAAGCCGGCCTGGAGCAGCCCGATCTCGCCGCCGTCGTCGACTCGGACTGCCACGTTGGTGTCTCCCGCTTCGACGCGGGCAATCGCCGTGCGCATCCGCCGCACGGGCAGCGATACCGACTTGGCCACGGCCAGCAGCGTGACCAGGCCGACCGTCAGCGCCACGGCGCCGAGGAAGATGACCGTGGCGGCCATTCGCCGGGGCGACATGTGCGCGCCCGACAGGTATGCGATCGCGACCACGATTGCGCCCCAGATCGCGACCGCGGTGCCAAACTCCCAGGCGAGGTAGATGCGCGTCGCGATGCCGGGTACAAGTGGTCGCGTCGGGGGATCGGACTCGAGCGCGAGTGCGATCGTGGGGCGCATGATCAGTTCCACCGCCAGATAACTGAGCGCCGACGCCACCAGTCCGCCGATCACGATCATCCCGGTCACGAGCACGCCGGTGATGGCCGCGCCGCCAACTGCCACGTCGAAGGCACCGTATGCCAGCCCGGCGACGGTCCAGATGACGAGCACCTGTGCCGCCTGGAGCAACGGGAGCTGGATCGCGCGGGTGCGCTGGGGGCCGGTCGGCTCCCCGCCGCGCGTGAGCCAGCCGTGCACCGGCCTGCACAGCCTGCGGCCCCAGCGGTCGCACGCGAACCACGCCAATACGGTCACTCCCACCGAGCCGGCCAGCGCCGAGGAGCGTGCGGCCGCCGGTTCGGCTCCGCCCGGGAGCGGGACGACGAATTCGATGAAGATATACGTCGCCGTGGCGCTGAGGAGATTGATCACCGGCAGCGCGATCGCGAACTGGCGCATCATGCGGGCCGCGAGTGTGGCGTGCGTCCGGGCCGTGGTGCTGCGCGCCGGCGGCGCCGGTTCTTGGAGCGCGATCGGTGTGGACTCGACGGCCACCCTAGGAGGATGTTACGGCGCGGCCGGCTGCGGCTGTGTGACGAGCCGCACTTCGGGCCGCGGCCGGACGTGTCCTGGCGCGGGTACTTACCAGTGCACGCCGCGCATCAAGTGCGCCAGCGCGACCTGCTCGGTCGAGGCGTGCTCCTGGGGGTCCCGCTGTCCCTTGGCCGCAGCCGAGTCGGGGAACACCTTGTAGGCGGTGGACAGGATCTGGTCGACGGCCTTGGGGAACAGCGCGTACGCCACCTCGCCGAACGTGCCCAAGCGTGTGTTGATCTGCTTGGGTTTGGCCCGGATCGCCTCGCAGATCAGGTCCGCGGCCTCGTCCGGCGAGATCGTCGGGAAGCTGTCGTAGATCTTGGTGGGCGCGATCATCGGTGTCCGTACCAGCGGCATGTGGATGGTGGTGAAGTGCACGTTGTCGCCGATCGTCTCGGAGCCGACCACCCGAGTCCAGGCGTCGAGCGCCGCCTTGGAGGCGACATAGGCCGAGAACCGCGGCGGGTTGGTCTGCACGCCGATTGACGACACGTTCACGATCAGCCCCGACCTGCGCTCGCGCATGTGCGGCAGCAGACCCATGATCAGCTTGATCGTGCCCAGGTAATTGAGCTTGATCGTGCGCTCGAAATCGTGGAAACGGTCGTAGGACAGCGCGATCGAGCGGCGGATCGAGCGGCCGGCGTTGTTGACCAGCACGTCCACGGCGGCGTGATCGCCCAGCACCCGGTCGACCAGGTCGTCGACCGAGTCCGGATCCGAGACGTCGGCGGAGTAGCTGTACGCGGTGCCGCCCATGTCCTCGATCTGCTGCTTGGTCTCCTCGAGCTTGTCGGCGCTGCGCGCCACCAGCAGAGGAATCCCGCCGGCCTCGGCGATCTTGAACGCCGCCGCCTTGCCGATCCCGCTGGAGGCGCCGGTGATCAGCACCGTCTTGCCGTTCACGGCGCCCTCGAAGCTGCGGTCCTTGAACAGGTCGGGATCGAGGTGGCGCTCCCAGTAGTCCCACAGCTTGGCGGCGTAGCTGTCCAGCGGTGGGACCGCGATGCCGCTGCCCTCGAGCGCTCGCTCCGTATCGCGGGTGTCGAACTGGGGGGTGAGCGCGATGTAGCCGAGCACCTCCTCGGGGATGCCGAAGTCGGCCAGGATCGCCCGGCGCACTCCGCGGGCGGCGGGGAGCTGCATCAGCATCCCCAACGTTCCCTTCGGGAGCGCCTGCAGCAACCGGTTGTCGATCCGCATCGACAGCTGGGGCGCGTGCGCCGCACGCGCGAACACGTTCAGGACGTCTCCCGAGCGCTGGCCCTTGGGGCTCATCAGATGGAACGCCTGGCCGTCGAGGTCGGGCTGGTGGGCGATGTGGACCATGGCGGCGGCCACGAAGTCGACCGGGACGATGTTCGTGTAGCCGAATTCGGGACCGATCAGCGGGAACCAGCCGGGCAGGTAGTGACGGGCCAGCTTGATTGCGGTGAAGAAGTAGTAAGGCCCGTCAATCTTGTCCATCTCGCCGGTCTCGGAATGGCCGACGACGATCGAGGGCCGGTACACGCGCCAGGGGACGGTGGCCTGCGTCCGGGCGATCTTCTCGGAGTCGAACTTGGCCCGGAAGTACGGGTGATCGAGCTTCTGGCCCTCGTCGAACATGTCCTCGCGAAACAGGCCCTGGTAGCGCCCGGCGGCGGCGACCGACGAGGCGTGGTGAAAGCAGCCGACCCCGAGCGCGTTGCCCAGCTCGACCGCGTGGCGGGTGCCCTCGACGTTGGCGGTCCGGTTGGCCTCCTCGTCGGCGGTCATGTCGTAGATCGCGGCCAGATGGAAGAAGTGATCGACGTTTCCGGTCAGCTCGGCCACCGTGTCGTCGGGCACGCCGAGCCGCGGCTTGGCCAGGTCCCCGGTGACCGGCTTGACCCGGTCCGCCGCGGACGCCGGCCACTTGCCGTCGATCAGCGCCTGGAGCTTGTCGGCCGATCCCTCGCGCACCAGGACGTAAATGTCGCCGTCACGCTGGAGCAGGCGCTCGACGAGGTGACGTCCGATGAATCCGGTCGCGCCGGTGACGAAGTACGTCATCGCGCCCGGTGCGTTACCAGCCGCCGCGCCAGTCGGCGTTGGCGGCGCGACGCTTGGCGGCGTCCATCTTGGTGTGCTTGCGCTTGTCCAGCCGCCACTGAATCAGCGACAGGACCAGGATCAGCGTCGGGAAGAAGATGATCGTGATGAACATCGCGTTCGTGATCACCTTGTCGTTGGTCTCGCCATACCAGCCCTGACCGCCGTTCTCCCGGGCCAGCGCAGCGGGCGCGAACACGAGCAGCGTGACCGCCACAACAGTGAGCGCGGTCATGATCCGAGCGCGGCGCATTCCGCCGCAAGCCTAGCGGACCGGCGAGGTGCCGGATAGGAGGCGGGGGCTGATTTGTGGGCGATTTGGGGGTGCGCGCGGGGGCGGCGATGGAGGGGCGGGGCGGGCGCTGTGGCGCGGGCGGGGAGGCGACGCTCAGGCGCGGCGGGAACGGCAGCGCGGGAAGCGGGCGTCTCGTGGCCCTGAACAAGGTGACGCGCCTTCGCGCCAAACCATCGCGTGGCACCTTGTCCATGCCAGGCATGACAAACGTGACGCTCGCGGTTACCGATGTGGAGCCGCGTCACGTTGAGCAGGTTCGAATCCGCTCTTGGGGCGTGGGTTCGAATCCGGTTTGGGGGTGGGTGGGTTCGAATCCGGGCTGGCCGTGCGGTGGCCGACAGCCCCTCGTGGTTCTCTACGCCGCCGTGACGCCCTCGCGGGCGCCCAGCGCGGCCAGCGCCTCGACCAACACCTGGGCGTAGCCGTTGCCGGGCCGGCCGACGTCCATGTGGGTGATCGGCGACTCGAACGTCTGGGCTCGTGCGGCCTCGGCCAGCGCCCACTGCTTGCGGGGTGGCACGAGCTCGTCGCGAGTGGTCACCAGCACGGCCACCGGAGCTCTAACCGACCCGAGCCAGGGCCGCGAGTCGAAGCGGCCGAGCTCCCGGCCGGCCTCGACCAGGTCGCGGGGCGCATGGCGCATCAGCTCGGACTGGAGCCAGGCGGTCTGCGGGCTCTGCTCGACCCCGGAGCGGCGCAGACCGGCGCGGTAGATCGTGCGCGGCGCGATCGACAGCATCAATCCGACCAGCCCGAGGGCCCTGAACTCGCGCTCGACCTGCGGGTCCTGCCAGTGCTGCGCGGTGCCGCTCAGCACCAGCCCGCGCACGACGTCCGGATGCTCCCGCCCCACCAGCTGGGCGATGGCGCCGCCCATTGAGTAGCCCACCACGAGGGCCGGTGCCAGCTCGAGCTGCCGGAGCACGGCAGCGGCGTCGCCGGCGCAGTCGGCCAGCCGGAACGGGACCAGGGGCCGCAGGCCGCGTCCGTGGCCGCGATGATCGATCGCCAGTACGCGGTAGCCCGCGGCCACCAGCTCCTCGTACATCGGCCACCAGTTCAAATCGGCGGTTGAGATCCAGCCGTGCAACAGCATCACCGGGTCGCCGTGGCCGCCGGTGTCTCGCAGGAAGAACTCGCCCCGCCCCGGGACGTTGACGGTCCGGGCCGGCGGCATCTCGATCGGCGGCTCCGGGGGCCAGCTGGGCTGTCTGCGCATCCGCGCATCCTACCCAGGCCTACCATGAGCCCGTGGCCGTCGTGATCGCATCGGACCTGGGCAAGGACATCGCCGGAGAGCCGCTGCTGCGCGGCATCTCGTTCAAGCTGGAGCGCCGTGACCGGATGACGCTGTCGGGGCGAAACGGGGCCGGCAAGACGACGCTGCTACGAATGCTGGCCGGACAGGTGTCGGTCGATTTCGGCGAGCTCGTGCTGGCCAAGGGCACGAAGCTGGCGCTGCACGACCAGCGACCGCCCCGCGAGCGCAAGCTTTCGCTGCGCGAGTACGTGCTGTCCGGGCGCGCGAGCTGGTCGCGATCGAGCAGCAGCTCGCCGAGCTTGAGCAGTCCATGGCCGGCGGCGCCCACGACGAGCGGACGCTGAACCGTTACGCGGAGGCGCAGGCGCGCCTGGAGCACGCCGGCGGCTACACCTGGCGCGAGCGAGCGCTGGCCACGCTGCACGGGCTGGG
>CAWDMR010000010.1:0-47157 GCA_963803475.1 uncultured Solirubrobacterales bacterium | reverse complement strand
GGCGTACCGCCACCTGTTCATCGTGCGTTTCATGCGCACGACCCAGAAGGCGGCTCCGCTGGTGGCATGCGGTCTGGCGATTCTCCTGGGCCTAGGAGCGAAGCAGGCCTGGCACCGCTTGCGCGCATTCGCACGGAATTCTGACCGGGCCCCGATCTGGGCTCGCAGGTCTCTGTTGGTGGCAGCTCCTGCAGCTCTGGCCGCGCTGATCGTTTTGGCCTCTCTCCCGCTCATCCGAGGCAAGGCGATTGACCCGCAGGTCCAGTGGAAGCAGATCCCCAGCGCCTGGACGCAGACAGGCCGCGATTTGAACACCCAGTTGCCTCCGAACGCCCGCGCAATGGTGCTACCCGGACAAATATTCGCCTTCTACACCTGGGGCGGCATCACTGATGCAATCCTCCCGCGCCTTACCAACCGACCGGTGGCGGTGCGCTACGAGACGCCCTATTCCGACCTGCATGCGGTGGATCTCGATGACCACCGTGGACTTGCTCGTGCAGCAACGTCGTATGGTGCCGGGCGAGCTGATTCCGCTGCTGCGCCGATGGGCGTGCGGGCGGTGGTGACCGGCTCGGACGACGACGCATCGCGCAGCGGAGCGATCCGTCACCCCGGCTGCCGCTGCCAGTGCCCTGGCCACCCAGGGCCTGGGTAGCCTGTGCTTCGCGCAGCTATGGTCCGGTGCGCAGCTTCCCCGCTGCCATCGGAGACATCGCACCGGCCCAGCAGCTGCCCGAGGTTCGGCGGTACGACATTCCCGCGGGCCGAGGAATCGTCCATGTCGACCCAAGCGGGCCAGCGACGATCATCGATGGCGGTGCCGCAGGGCTGGTGGACCTGGGGGCCTTCGGACAGCTACCCGACACCAATCCGATCTTCTATGCCGGCGACCTGTCCACCGCCAACTTGCGATCCCAGGCGGCCGCCGGCGCCAGCGTGGTAGTAACCGACTCCAACCGACGCCGTTCATTCCTTCCGGAGTTCACCCAGCAGGACGTGGGAAACACAGATCGGCGCGGATGATGTCGCCGACCCGAATCTCGCATTCGTCGATCCCTATCCCCAGAAGGGCACCGACGGGGGACGGTGGCGGTGCTGCAGGGCGCTAGCTATCTGCGGTCGCCGAGCCTTGGAGGCACGCTCGCATTCCCAGAGAGCGCCCCCATCGCGGCGTTCGACGGCGATCTTTCGACCGCTTGGGTCGCCGACCGGTACATCCCGCCCTCGAACCGGTACATCGAGATTGGGTTCAGCAAGCCTACGAACGTGCCTTATGTGGATGTCTACCCGCTGAGTGGTCCGCACGGGATCGTCACCGAAGTCGATGTCGACGGTGTCCAGCGCCACGTCGGACTGGGTTGGGCCAGGATTCCGGTCAATCTCCATGGCGTATCCAGCATCCGCGTGCGCATCGATCACGTGGAGCAGCCCAAGACTGGACCCGGTCCTGGCGGCTTTCGCGAGATCCGAATTCCCGGATTCCACGTCCGACAGCTCCTGCGGACACCCGTGGTGGTCGCACGCGCGCTCGCCGGCCGGAACCTGACTCACTCGAGCCTCACTTATGTGTTTGAGCGGACCACCGGTGACAATCCGTTTCTGCGCAATCGTTACCGGACCTCGCCGGTGCTGGAAACCCTTCAGGGGCGCGGCGATGCGGAGCAGTACATCGAACGGGCGACATTCACGCCGGCGGCGCGCTCGTACTCACTGAGCGCATGGATCAATCCGGCCGTCTCCGCCCCCGACTTGGTTCTCGAACATTTGTCTGGCGGGCATGTCCAGGGCCGACAGGTTCGACTCCTCGAGTCGATTCGAAGACCAGCCCCGGTACCGCGCGTCGAGCGAAATTCCGATGGCCGGACTAACACCGCCTGGATCAGCGATTGGGTGCCTGGGGACGCGCCGGATCCTGTGGGATCTCATGGACGACACCGGCGGCCCTTAGCTTTTCCCGGCTCGACTCTGTCTCCTCCCACGTTGCCGGTCGCGCGACCCACCGAGATTCAATTGAGCTGGCCTGGCGGCACGACGTCCGCTCTTCCAGTCAGGCCAGACGATGTGGTGGTTTTCCCCCACCCTGTGCGCGCGCGCACATTTCGCCTGACGGTTCTCGCGGCCCAATATCCCGCGAATGCCACGCCGCGCGAGCGGCTGGTGAACGCCGTCGGGATCGGGCCGCCGCTCGTCCCCGGGCTCCGGCCGGCGGCCGTGCCACGGAGTGGACCCCTGAGGTCCGTGTGCGGCGCGGTACAGATACAGATGGGGCCCGTGGTGCGTTTGGCGGCCGCAGGCACGATCGCCGAGTTGGATGCGGGCCAACCGTTGCGGGCAAGCTCCTGCGGCGCCCCGACGCCGATGGCCGCCGGGATTCAAGTCATCCGCTCGCTACCGGGTCTATTCAGCGTCGATCTCCTGCGGCTGTATTCAGCGGCCCCCGCGCCGGTCGCCCTCGGCGCCTGGTGGCGCGATCCTCGATCCCGGGCACATAGGCAACAGCTCCGTGAGTGGCGTGCGCGTCGCGCTGAAGGTGCCGTCCTGGTTGGTGCTGGGAGAGAGTTTCGATCAAGGTTGGCAGGCCACTTGCAACGGACGCTCGCTCGGCGCCACGCGACCGATCGACGGATACGGGAACGGTTGGCTGGCCCGGCTGACTGTCGCTTTGCCGCCTTCACGTTCGGCCCGCAGCGCTCGGCTCGTCTGGGTCACTTGGTCTCAGCCGTGATTTGCCTCATCCTTGTTTGCTTCCGCGTTTCGGGCCGATACGCCGGCGGGAGCCTCAAGTGGCACTTGTGTCCGCCGTTCGATCTGAGAGCCGCCGCGGCGGCGAATGCCGCTATGTCGGCAATCGGCATCTCCTGCTGGTCTCGATTTCGTTGAGGTTCATGTTTTCTTTGCGCGCCGGCGCCTGATCTTCCCTCTCTCTGGCCTTCATTCTGGCGCGGCTATGGTCCGCGCCCGCTGGTGGCGACTGCCGCAGGGCTGCTCGGGATCGTCGTGCCGATCATCTATCTGATGAGCAACGTGCCCAGCTACCGTGGATACGACTTCACTACAGCGTGTCGCTGATATGGGCCCACTGGGTCGGCGTGGGCGCATCTTGCTGCTTCCTTGGCGAACCTTAGGATGCTGGGGCCCAGCGCAGCGCTCGCCGCCCGCCGCCGCCGGATCCCTCCCAGACATCGCCGCTCCCGACCTCGAACCTGAGAAAGAACATGGCGAGCTGACCAGAGGCGCCCCCTCCTAGTTTGCGCTAATCCGGAGTAGTTGCGACAGGTCATCGGGCTGCTCTCATCTTGCGGGCATCGTAGACGATGTCTGAGGGGATGCGTCCTTGGTTGTGTCGGCCGGTGTGCGCGCGGTCGGTGTTGTAGTAGGTGAGGTATTCGTCGAGGTCGCGGCGTAGGGCTGTGAGCTTGGGGGACGAGGGAGCGCGCGAAGCTGGGTCGCCAGTATTCCTCGAGGATCGTGAGCTGGACTCGCTCGACGCAGCCGTTCGAGGTCGGTCGGCCGGCTTTGATCCGCCGCTGGCGGGCGCCGTCCGCCTCGACAGCCTTGCCGAAGTCGGTAGCGACGAACTCCGAGCCGTTGTATGGCGACTGTCTTTAGCTTCCAGCCGGCGAGCGCGAGCTCGTGAGCGAGGCGGTGAAGCAGCGTCTGGCAGTGGCGGGAGCGGGGGTTGCGCTCGGTGGAGTGAAGCTCGGCCCAGGTGTAGCCGGAGGCGACGTCGATCGCGGTGTATTGCCACACCGATCCCTTGCTGCCGGACAGCCGGCCGATGAAGAAGCAGTCCATCTGCACGATCTCCCCGGGCTCTGAGGCGTCGATGTGCCGCTCGGGGGGTGGCGGCGAGGGCGCGCGCTCGTAGGGGTCGCGGTGCCTTGCGATCAGCGCCAGGCGCTTGCCCCGCGTGTTTAGCCCGACGCGGCAGAGGACCCGCCAGACGCCGTGCTCTGAGATCCTCAGGCCGCCCCACTTCTCCCGGGCGAGCTCGGCGCTGATCCGCCGCGGCCCGAACCCGGGATGGGCGAGCGAGAACGCGACGATCCGCTGCTCGAGGTGCGGGCCGATCTCGTTCGGCATCCGCGGCCGCCGGCGCTCGCGCACGTTCAGCGCCTCAAGGCCCCAGCGGTCGACCTGCCGCTTCCACCGGTAGTAGGTCGAGCGATGCACCCCCATCAGCGCGCATGCCTTGCTCACGTTCTGAAGCTCATCGGCGAGCGTGAACAACCGCAGGCGATAGCCGACCAACACGTCATGCTCTGTCACGACGACTGCTCTCCCTTCGTTCTGGCAGGAACAGCAGGGAGCCTGAGCAGACGCACGGACGGCCCCACCAGCTGGTGGGGCCGTCCGCACCTACAAAGCTCTATCCGTCGATCTACCCGAGTGTCGCCACAACTCCGGGTTAGTCCAGCCTAGTAGTGCTGCGCAGTGGCGTCCCCCGGTGCCGCGAGATCAAACGCTGCGTTGATCGGGTTGTTAATCGACCCGATGAATATCGCGCGTGCGGAGTACAGCAGGAAGTCGTACGGAATGCCCCACACCTCCTCCGGCCGGGTCTCTTGCCAGCGCGTCTGACCTACGCGGCGCAAAGCGGTCACGTGCGTGAATTGAGGCGTCCCGCTCTGCAACGCCGCATCCAGACCCGGGTGGTATCCGATCGGAACCGTCAGTACCAGTCGGCCACCCGGGGCAAGCCGATCTGGCAGGCGACGAAGTGCGTCCACGGCCTTCTTGGGGTCCCGCGGCTCCTCGTCCACCCCACATGCTCGATCGTCGAGATCACGGCAACAAGATCGAGCTGTTCGAGGTCGTTGAGATCGAGCGCGTCACGCTTGAAGACCCCGGGCCCGGATTCGTACTTGTCCACGGTATGTGATCCTGGGATCCATAATGGGACAGGACGTTGCGGATTTCCGGAATCCGGTTCCGGCGTACCGGTCGACGATCGCCTGAACGACCGGCACCTCCACAGCGCGCTCCGTGAGCCACGACCACTTGTAAGGGTGGTATCGGTAGCGGTAACGCGTGCCTCCGAACGTGAACTCTCCGTGCGAGCCACGTAACGCCCAAGGCAGGCCGGCGAGCAGGCCCGTCCCCCAACGCGCAAAGTCTCCGATCACCGGCCACGGTCCGCGCGTGCGCACAGCGAGAGCCACGCGCTCGCGCACCGCCTGAGGGGTGTACCCGGTTTCGCCCAAGTTCGGCCAGGATACCCGCCTTTGGTGAGCCAACGCGATCACCACTCCGGCAGCGCGGTCCAGTTGGTCTCTCTTCACAACGGGCGGTCGGATGAATCGTCCGGTCTCAATCGCCTACCGATGTCGTCCGGCGCCCAGCACAGCCGCGGCAATCAACGCCAGCAGTGTCACGCTGCTGATGATCAGCCCCAGCGCCAGCTAAGTCGCGGCCGATCGGCTGGCGTCCGCGACAGATCGCCGGACCTGATAACGGTGCCAGCGCCAACCGCCGATGGGACGGCCGATGGGTCCGGCGGAGCAACGACCGGGGCCTATCGTTAGTATCGCGACTGCATCACCTGGCCCCTAGGCGATCGACAGAAGAGGCCGTACGAATTAGCCATGTCCTTTGATTACAACCGGATCCGGCGCGGCGAGATGATCGCCGGCGCCGGCGCGATCGCCCTGTTCATCTTCATGTTCCTGCCCTGGTACAACTTGAAGGGCGGGAATGACGAAGTTCTTGCTGCTGGCGGGCACCGATTCCCTCCCCCTCACCGGCAACGCCTGGGAGGCCTACAGCAACACCTCCTTGCTGCTGGTCGTGCTGATCATCGTGGCACTGGCACTCCCCGCGGTGACTGCCACGCAACAGAGGATCAACTTCCCCCTGGCTGCCGCCGCGACGCTTCTGTCGGTGTTGGTGCTGATCGAGATCATCATCAAGCTGTTTTCGTCCCGACCTGGCGGTAACACCTACAGCGAGGTCGCGGTCGGGGGCTATCTGGGTCTGCTGGCGATCATCGCCATCACTGTCGGCGCATTCATCACCGCGCGAGAGGACGGGATGAAGTGGCGCACCGAAGCGCCTCAGACGCCCGCCGGGCAGACCCCAGGCCCGGGAGGCGAGCCATCCGCGCCGCCCAGTTCGCCAGTGCCGCAGCGCCGCGCCCGCGCAGACCCCGGCGCCCGCGGCTGAGCCTTCCGGCACCCCCGGAGCGGAGCCCCCAGGCTCGGGCCGGGCCCCCAGCCCCAGGACCGGCTGAGGCTCCGGGTCCGCCTGGGGTCCCGGCCCCGCCCCCCAGCGAAGAGTGAGCCGGCACTCGCGCGGCTGCGAGCCCAGCCTAGGTCGCCGCTGATCCGCACCGGGCATGAACGGCGCCGGGATCTTGGTGTCCCCTTGGTCCTCGCCGCCGGGGCGTTTGCGCTCGCGTTCGCGCAGCGCCCCGGCCTCGTCACATCTGACACCAAGATCAACCTGCATGTCGCGCCGGGCCGCTACCTGGCCGATGTCGCCTCGATGTGGACCTCGACGGGTCAGCTCGGCGACGTGCAGTCCGGGCAGCAGACCGGCTACCTGTTCCCGATGGGGCCGTTCTTCGCTGTGGGCCACGCCGTTGGGCTGGGGGACTGGGTGGTGCAGCGGCTGTGGCTCGGCAGTCTGCTCGCGATCGCGGCTCTGGGCGTGGTGGCGCTGCTCGATGCTCTCCTCGCGGCGCCCCCGGGGCCGCTCATCTCGTCGCCGGTGCGGTCACGGTACTCAACCCGTTCGTGGTCACCTATGTCAATCGCACGACCGTCACGCTGCTGGCCTATGCGGCGCTGCCATGGCTGCTGTTGGCCGTGCACCGAGGCGTGCGCGAGCCGCGACGGTGGCGCTGGCCGGCCGCGTTCGCGTTGTTCGTGACGGCCTCGGGCCCCGGCGTCAATGCCGCGGTGACGGCATGGATGCTGCTTGGTCCGGTGCTGTTGTTGCTCTACGAGGTCGTCTTCGACCCGGGCATCACGTGGCGGCAGCGGGCGGATTCCTGCTGCGCACACTGCCACTCACCGTGCTCGTCTCCCTGTGGTGGCTCGTCCCGGTCTACGTCCAGAACTCCTACGGGATCGACTTCCTCAAGTTCACCGAGCAGCCCGGAACCGTGTGGAGCACGACCAGCATCACCGAGAGCCTGCGCTTGATGAGCTTCTGGCTCTCCTACGTCGGCATCGGCTTCGCCGGGCGCGCCATCCCGTTCTTCGACGACAGTCGCCTCCTGCTGTTCTCGGCGCCGGTCGTGGTCGGCACGCTGCTGATTCCGGGGCTGGCCCTGGCCGGCTTCCTGTGGACGCGCCGCTGGCGCTACGGACCGTTCTTCCTGTTGATGGCGCTGGTCGGTCTGCTGGTGATGGGCGCCGGCTTCCCGGACGGAACACCGCTGCGCCACGGCTTGTACTTCGTCTACAACCACGTCGCGTCGGTGCGCTTCCTGCGCGCCTCCTACAAGGCCGCGCCACTGGTCGCCATCGCGCTCGCCTGTCTGGCCGGCGTCGCCGCCCAGGCTGGGTGGCGGCGATTGGGCGGCGTGCGCCATGTCAACGCCTGGCGGGCGCTCGGTGCGGCGCTGGTGGCTGCGGTCCTGGCGCTGGCGGCCTGGCCGATGGTGACCGGTCGGGCGCAGGACGCCCAGGTGTCGTTCAAGCGGGTCCCCACCGCCTGGCACCAGGCCGCCGCTCAGCTCGACCGCGAGCTGCCGGTCAGCTCCCGGGCCATGGTCCTGCCCGGTGACCTGTTCTCGTTCTACACCTGGGGCGGGACTGTCGATCCGATCCTGCCGGCGCTCAGTCGCCGGCCCGTAGCGGAGCGCACGGAGGTGCCGTACGCAAATCTGCGCGCCACGGACCTGCTGTGGACGATCGACGGCCTCGTCCATCAGCAACGCCTGCTGCCCGGTCAGCTGGGCCCGCTGCTGTCGCTGATCGGCGTGCGCTCGGTGATCACCCCCACCGACGACGACCTCGCCCGCAGCGACGCCCCGCCACCCGCCGACATCGCGGCGGAACTCGCCGCCCAGCCGGGCTTTGCCCACCCCGCCCGTGCCTACGGGCCGGTGGGGACGTTCCAGCCGGACGGGAGGCTGGGCCCGGCCTGGAGACTTCCCGAGATCCGCCGCTACGACCTGCCCAGTGCCCGTCCGCTGGTCCGGGTGGAGCCCCAGACGGCCCCGGTGGTGGTCGACGGCTCGGCCGCAGCGCTCGCCGGCCTGGCCGGCTTCGGCTCGCTGCCCGCCGGTGGTCCGCTCGAGTACTCCGGTGATCTGACGGCGTCTGGGCTGCGGCAGCAGCTGGCCGGAGGCGGCCGGCTCGTGATCAGCGACTCCAATCGCAGGCAGGCGTTCGTCGCCGCCTCGCTGGAGCAGAACACCGGGCCTGTGCTCACTCCCGGGCAGACGGTCAGCGCCGACGGGATGATCCTCGACCCGTTCGGCCGCGGCCCAGACTTCGAGACGGTCGCGGCCTACAGCGGCGTCCGCTCGGTGGAGGCGCCGTACTCCCCCCAGCGCCCGCAATTCCCCGAGCACGCCCCGTTTGCCGCCATCGATGGGTCTCCCCAAACCGCCTGGCTGGCGGATCCCACGCTCGCGCCCAGCCAGCGCGTGCTCCAGGTCGACTTCGTGGCGCCGATCGACGTGCCCTACGTGGACCTGCTGCCCTACAACGACGCCGGCGGCAGCGTCCGCCGCGTGCAGATCGCGGGGCGCTCGTTCGCCGTCGGCCCCGGGTGGAACCGCCTGCCGCTGGGGCTGCACGGCGTGTCGAGCCTCCAAGTGGCCCTCACCGACGTCACCCCGCCCGCTCCTGGGCATGCCGCCAGCGGCGGCGGGATCCGCGAGCTCAGGATTCCCGGTATCCAGGCGCACGAGGCGCTCCGCCTGCCGCTGGACTCAGCCACGGCGCTCCAAGGCCAGAATCTCGACCCGGTCGACCTCGAGTATCTGTTCCAGCGAACTACCGGGGATCAGCCGTTCGGGCGCGATCCGGCGCACCCTCCGTACTCGGCCTTCGACGTGCACAGGCCGGGAGACGCCGAGCAGACGATCGACCGGCTGTTCGCGCTGCCGGTGAGCCGCCGCTTTCAGGCCACTGCCTGGACCACGGCCGCGCCGCAGGCTCCCGATGACGCGCTCGACCGGCTGGCCGGCTACCGCGGCCCGGCGCGGGCGACTTCGTCGAGTCGCTTCGACGGCCTGCCCGGAGTCCGAGCCTCGCGGGCGCTGGACGGCGATCCGCATACCGCCTGGATCGGCGACTGGGACCCAGGCGTGCCGGCATGGATTCAGTGGCGCTCTCCGCGGCTCGAGACCGCTCGGACCCTTCAGCTGCTCGCGCCAGCTGGACCGGTACGCCGGCCGACTCGGGTGCGGGTGCAGTGGCCCGGTGGAGCGACGGGCCCGCTGGCGGTTGGACCCAGCGGCACCGTGACGCTCCCGCACGTCGTGCACGCCCGGGCCTTCCGCATTGATGTTCTGGCCGCCTCGCTCACGCCCGGAGCCAGCCCGGCGGACCGCCGCGCGGTGGGGATCGCCGAAATCCGTGGGATCGACGGTCTGCCCCACATCGCCAGCCAGCCCGCCGGTGCGTTGTCAGCGCCCTGCGGCAGCGTGCGCCTTCAGCTCGGCGGCCGGACCATGGCCTTGCGGGTGTCCGGCACGATTGCGGCGTTCGATGCCGGCACGCCACTGCGGGCGAGCTCCTGCGGTGCCCCCGTCCCGCTCGCGGCCGGCACACAGCATCTGGTTGTCGACCTCGGACCGCTGCTGGTGGACAATCTGAGCCTGGTGTCACCGGCGCCGCGCCCACTGGCCCAGGCGGCGCACGTAAGTGGTCGCGTGATCTCCCCGGGAACGGCCGGCCGTGGCGCATACCAGCACGTCCGCGTCCTGGTCAGTCGTCCGTCGTGGCTGGTGCTGGGCGAGGGCTACAACCGTGGCTGGCAGGCATCGTGCGACGGCCACTCACTGGGCACGCCCGTCCCACTGGATGGCTATGCCAATGCCTGGCGCGTCGGTCCCGGATGCCGGGATGTCAGCTTCAAGTTCGCTCCCAACCGCCTGGCGCTTGGGGGTTACATCGTGTCGGCTGTGGTCGCGATCATCTGCCTGTTGCTGATCGGGCTGGGCTGGCGGCGGCACGAGCGAGTGCGTGCCGCCGCGTCCGCCTGGCTGGAAGTGGGCGACCGGCCCGCGCCTTGGGCGCCGCAACGCGCGCTGCTGGCAGCGCTGCTGGCAGCGATCCCGTTCGGGTTCATCTTCGGGATCCGGTCCGGTCTGGTCGCGTTCCCGCTCACCGCGTTCGCGCTGTGGCGGGGCATCGGCGCGCGCTGGCTGATCCTGCTGGCCGGAGGGCTGCTGGTGATCGTGGTGCCGATCCTTTACCTGCTGCATCCCGGGGACGAGAGCGGCGGCAGTTACGCCACCTATGCCTACGATCACATCCGCGCCCACTGGGTGGGCGTGGCGGCGGTGGGGCTGCTGATCGGAGCGCTGTGGCGGACCCTCGAGGGATCGGCGTTGCGCCGGCGCGAGTGATCGGCCGTCAGGGCTCGCCGCCGAATGCCATCTCGCCGGGCCGGCGGCGCAGCGCCGTGAACAGCTCCGCGACCAGGTTGCGCTCGCGCCGCATCGCCAGCACTCCGTAGATCCCGAGGAACAGCACGGCCTCTGTGAGCGCCTGCCAGAACGAACGGTGACCGCCCCACAGCGCCAGCCTGAGCGCCAACGCCGCCGCCGTGGCTAGGACCAGCGGCGGCAACGTCGGCGCCAACAGGAGTCGATACCGGACGCCAGGCAGCATCCGGCGGATCAGCACGCCGCGGACGGCCAGCGCCACCAGCGCCGCGATGATCCGTCCCAGCACGAATCCGTGGAACCCGTCGAGCAGCAAGCCGCCGATGCCGAACACCAGAAACGCCGCGGTGCCGGCGCTCACCTCGATCGCCTGCGGCCGTGGATTGCCGTGCGCGCGGTAGAACGCGAACCAATTGAAGCCGAGCTGCGTGATCGCCCCCACGATCGCCAGACCCTGGAGCAGAATGATCGAGGGGTACCACTTTGGACCCAGCGCGAAATGGACCAGGTCGGGCGCGAACAGGACGATGCCGGCGGCATAGGGCAGCACCCAGATGAGCGTGGCCCGGTTTGACTTCAGGTACATCTCCTCCAGCGCCCGGCGCTGGTTCTGAATTACGCAGATGGCCGGGTAGATCGTCCCAATCACGATCGTGTCGGCTCGATCGATATAGCGCGTCAGCGTCACCGCCAGGGTGATGTAGCCCGCCGCCGCCAGGCCGGAGTGGAGCTTGATCGCCAGGACCTGGCCCTGAACCACGATCATCCCCGCCACCACGGTCAGCAGGATCGGGGCGGAGAAGCGCACGTACCGAGCCGTGACCTGCCGGTCGTAGCGGAATCTGAGCCGATACGGAGACACGGCGATCGCGGCGGCGACCGCGACGATGTAGCCGGCGATCTGGCCCACCACCAGGCTCCACACCCCGAGGTTCGTGGCAGCCGCCAGCGGAATCGTGACCATGAACGAGATCAGCGGCTGGAGTGCCTGGAGCCCGCGCTGGCGCCCGTAGTCCATCTGCCGCAAGAACACCCACAACGGCGCCTGCAGCGCGAACGCCAGCGGCAGGTAGCACAGGCTGGCCATCAGCGCGGTCAGGCGGTCGTCACGGTAGATCAGCGCCACCAGCGGCGCTCCGGCGAGGATGATCAGGGCCATCACCACCGACAGGACGAACTCGAGCGTGAACGCGTATTGGAACTCCCGCTCCTGTTCGGCCTCCTGCTGCTGCACGAACGCCTCGTCGATGCCCACGCGCTTGAGCGTGATCAGCGAGATCACCGTGATCGAGACCACGCCGTACAGGCCGATCGCCCGCGGTCCCAGCAGCCGCGTGACGATCAGGCCCTGGGCCACCACCAGCCCGTCGATCAGCACCAGGAAGCCGGCGGTCACCGCCACGCCGCGCAGCGTCCGATGTCGCAGCTGAGCACGCGGGAACGGAAGCCGGTCGCTCATCGCCGGGCGCCTCTGATCGGGGTGGTCGCTCATCGCCGAGCGCCTCTGATCGGGGTCGCTCATCGCCGGGCGCCTCTGATCGGCCGAGCCGGCACGGCCACCTCGATCGGCACGCGGGCCGCCCGTCTCAGCGCGCGACGCTCGCGCAGCATCGTGCCGAGCAACGGCACCGCCGCGACCGCGCCGCCCAGATGTCCCCGCAATCGCCCTTCGCGCAGCGCGTGCCACGCCCAGCCGAGCTGGCGGTAGGCGACGAACGGCAACCACCGCAGCGGGAACGCCTTGGCGACGATCAGCAGCGTGTTGCGCTCGACCCAGTACTCCACCGGTGGGCGGAGCCGGTGGGCCGACCCCCCTCCGGCGTGAAGCGCCACCACCGGCTCGTAAGCGCACCGCCAGCCCAGCAGCCGCAGACGCAGTCCCAGGTCCACGTCCTCGAGGTAGATCACCAGACGCTCGTCGAAGCCGCCGACCGCGAGCACCGTCTCACGCCGGTACAGGGCGGCTCCAGCGCACGCCGCGAACGCCTGCCCGGGTTCGTCATAGCTGCCGTCGTCCGGCAGGAAGCGCCCGCGCTGCTCGCACGCACCGTCACGCCGCAGGAAGTCGCCGGTGTCGTACACGCGCTGCTCGTCGCCGAGCTGAAGCATCTTGCAGGCCACGGCGACCGCGGCGGGGTCGGCGGTCAACGCCGCCGACATCCGCTCGATCCACTCCGGCCCCAGCACCACGTCGGTATTGACCAACGCCACGGCAGCTGCGGAGCAAGCCTCGATGCCGCGATTCGCCGCAAACGCAAAGCCCGTGTTGCGGCCCAGCTCGACCACCTTGACGTCGGCCGTGGACTGCCTCAGCAGCTCCAGCGACCCGTCGGTCGAGCCGTTGTCGACCACCACGATCTCGCTCGGGGGACGAGTCTGGCGCGCAAGCGCGTCCAGGCATTGCGGCAGCCACTGGGCTCCGTTCCAGTTGGGAATCACGACGGCGACGTCGACCTGCAACGCGTCCATGAGACGGCGCACGATAGAGCGGAGACTCGCCGCACGCGCGGGGCAGCGGTCTGCGACCGCGACTGATCGCGACCCTCAGTCCGTGGAACGGCTGGGCGTGGAGTTCCGCTCCGGCGTCGCCAGCGGATCGGGCGGTCCGGGCTCCAGGCTCAGCTGCTCGGGCTTCTGGTCCTCGGAACTCGCGCCCGTCTGGTGGTTCGCGACTGCCTCCAGCACCGGCTTGATCAGATCGATCGGCATCGGGAACACGACCGTCGAGTTCTGGGTGGCGCCGATCTCGCGCAGGGTCTGCAGGTAGCGCAGCTGCAGCGTCACGGGGTTCTCTCCGATCACATCGGCGGCCTGGGCCAGCTTCGCCGCCGCCTGAAACTCGCCTTCGGCGTTGATGATCTTCGCCCGGCGCTCGCGCTCGGCTTCCGCCTGCCGGGCAATCGCGTGCTGCATCCGCTCCGGAATCTCGACGTCCTTGATCTCGACCGTCGTCACCTTGATGCCCCAGGGCTCGGTCTGCGCGTCGATCACGTGCTGGAGCCCTTCGTTCAGCCGCTCGCGTTCGGACAGCAGCGAGTCCAGATCGACCCCGCCCAGCACCGACCGCAGGGTTGTCTGCGAGATCTGCATCGTCGCGTTGTGGTAGTTCTCCACCTGCGTGACCGCGTGATTGGGGCTGACGACGCGGTAGTACGCCACGGCCGTGACCCGGGCGGGGATGTTGTCGCGGGTGATGATCTCCTGCGGCGGCACCGTCAGCGTGACGGTCCGCAGGCTGATCCGAACCATCCGGTCGATCGTTGGCATCAACATGACCAGCCCCGGGCCTCGCTGATCCATCAGCCGTCCCAGCCGGAACACCACGCCGCGCTCGTACTCTCGCAGCACGCGCACCGACGCTCCGGCCAGCGCCAAGCCGACCACCGCGATCACCACCACCACCACGATGATCGCGGTGATCATGGCGCCGTCTCCCAGTCCTCGGCCCGTCGCACGCCCAGGGTCAGACCGGTCAGCCGCTCAACCACCACCGGATCGCCCTCATGCAGCTGGTCGGGAGCGTCATCCTCCCAGGAATGTCGCGCCCGCCACAGAGCGCCGTCGACGAGCACCTTGCCGCCGGGCTCACTCCAGCTGTGCACCACGCCGATGTGCCCGATCAGGCCTTCCCGCCCGCCGCTCACGCGGCGTCCCCGTACCGCGATGCCCTTGCGCAGCGACATCGCCAGCACCCCGGCGCCGACGGCGACCACCGCCAGCGCGGCCAGGATGCCCAGCAGCACGCCGCCGCCCAGACCGGCCACGGCCAGGATCGCGCCGGCTCCCAGCGCGACCACGCCCGGCCCCCCGAGCATTCCCATCGAGGGGATGTGAGCCTCGACCACCACCACGATCGCCCCGATGATCAGCAGCGAAACGCCTAGTGCGGTCATGGCCTAAATGGTACGCCGCCGCTGTGTTCGCCACGGCGGTTTGGGGGGAGTTGGGGCGCGTCCGCGGTTGCCGGGCCTCCGGGTTGGGGCGGTTGGGGGTTTTGGGGTCGGCGCTTGGGGTCGGCGTTCGGGGTCGGCGTGGGGCGGGGTCGGCGTGCGGCGGCGGTTCGACCTGGCGTGGTCGGGGTCGGTTGGGGTATCGGCCTGCGGCGGCGGTTTGACCTGAACAATGTGCCACTCCCCGACGCCGCCAACGACGTGCGGCACGTTTGTCATGCAGGGCATGGTCAAAGTGCCACTGGGCCCGACGCCGATACGGCGTGGCACGTTAAGCAGGTCCCGGGCCCGCGTCGTGGCCCACGCGCGCCGCGGCTGTCCCCGGCGTCCGTCGCCCGGGTCGTGGCTGGAACCGCCAGGCCACCCCCAAAAAGACCATCTGAAACGATTGCCCAGGTGCCCGAGCCGCTGAGCTTCACCTTCGCCGACGATGGTGCGATCCCCAACTCACCGCTGCCCGTGCTCGTCTACCGCGACGTCCCCGCCGCCGCGGACGCGCATCGGTGCCGGGAGCTGTTCGCCTCCAACGGCTGGTTGGGCGCGTGGCAGGACGGGATCTATTCCTTCCATCATTTCCACTCCACCGCGCACGAGGTGTTGGGCATCGTCGGCGGCTCTGTGTCGGTCATCCTGGGCGGTCCGAGCGGATGCCGCTTCGACGCAGCCTCCGGCGACGTGCTTGTGCTGCCGGCGGGCACGGGTCACTGCAACGCCGGCTCGAGCCCTGACCTGTTGGTAATCGGCGCCTATCCGGACGGGATGGGCTGGGACCTTCGGCGCGGCGACCGCGCCGAGCACGATGAGGTGTTGGCCAACATTCGCGCCGTCCCGCTGCCCGGCAGCGATCCGGTGCTGGGTCGCGAGGGAGAGCTGACGAGATTGTGGGCCGCGCCTGGCTGACCGGGCCGGCCGGAGCGGCCCCCGGTCGTGCTCAATGTCGATTCCCTGTCCTGCACGCGCGAGTTGTCGACATCGAGCATGACAACCATGCCCAAGGTCGACGGGTCGGCCGCCGAGTGCAGCTTCGGTACATCGAGCAGGTCAACCGCCCGCTCCCTAGGCGCTCGACCGCCAAACCGCCCGGCGCGCCGGCAGGGGCAGCCCTCGCTCCTGCACGGGCGCCGGCCGCAGCCGAGCGCCAGCTCCTACACGGGCGCCGGCCGCCGCAGCCGGGCGCCTCCTACACGGCCGCCGGCTCCTCGCGCCGCGCCGCCAGCCGGCGCTCGGCGTACTGCCTCCCCTTGACCGGATCTCCCATCGCGAAGCCGGCGATGTCGGCCAGCGTGTTGATCCGGCCGGCCGCGCCCCAGGTGCCGTCCGGCAGCTCGGTGGGGAACACCCACACGCGCGTCGGGTCCCGGGGATGAGCGCCGCCCTCGGCGTCCAGCACGGCCTCGGTCACCTCCTTGACCATCGATTCGCGCCGTTGCTCGTCGAATTGTCCTTCCGGGACCGTGGCGACGATCCGGTACCGGGGCTCCGCGGCCGGCTCGCCAGCCACGTACACCACGGTCGGCCGGTGCAGGAACACCCACGCGATTGAGCGTACGGTCGGATCGGCCGGGTCCGCCCCCTCGTTTCGCAGCAGGATGTCCGTCAGTTGCGAGAGCAGCTTGTTCTCCGCCTCCGCGGACAGGGCGTCTTCGGGGACGTAGGCATCGAGCATCGGCATCGCGCGGGCTCCTTGAATCATGTGAGTTGCTTGACGCGACCGACTCTACCATGGCATGGAACGCATCGACCGGGCTCATCCGCCGCCGGTTGCGGTAAACCGTTCCGCCAGCGACCAAGGAGACGAAGATGGCGGTCGGTAAGGCTCGCGCAGCGACGCAGCAGGACGCGGACGAGGATTTCCATTTTGTCGTGCCCTGCTTCACCCAGATTGACGAGGCTCAGATCCGGGACCACCTCAAGCGCGATCAATTCTTCTGGCTCGACCTCACGGCGCCGGGTCACACGGAGCTGGCACAGCTGGGCGAGCTGTTCGGCTTCCACCCGCTGGCGCTGGAGGACAGCGAGAACTTCGGACAGCGGCCGAAGCTCGACAACTACGGCGATCACGTGCTGCTGGTGTTCTACGGTGCGTGGCGGAACCAGCCGGAGAATCCCGAGCTGCTGACCGAGGTCCACATGTACATCTCCGGCCAGTACCTCGTGAGCGTGCACCCCGATCCGCTCCCTGCGCTGAACGAGCAGCGCGAGCAGCTTGACGGCCGCGTGCTGCACTCCGAGCAGTTCTTGATCTACCGCGTGCTCGACGCCCTCACCGACAGCTTCTTCCCGCTGCTGTCCGACATGGATGACGAGATCGACGAGCTGGAGGCAGCGGTGCTCCAGGACCCGACCGACGAGCAGCTCCAGCGCCTGTTCTCGCTCAAGCGCCAACTGGTGGCCATGCGCAAAGTGATCACGCCTCAGCGAGACCTGTTCGCCCGCTCGATAGACCAGCTCGCGGAGCTGCCCGGCCTCCAGCTCGATGAGCGTGACTACTTCCGCGATGTCTATGACCACCTGATCCGCATCAGCGACCTGATCGACTCGTATCGCGACCTGTTGTCCGGGGCGACCGATCTCTACCTGTCGACCGTCAGCAATCGCCAGAACGATGTGATGAAGCAGCTCACCGTGATCGCGACGATCTTCCTGCCGCTCGGATTCATCACCGGCTTCTTCGGCCAGAACTTCAGCTTTCTGGTCACCCACGTGCTCACCGGCACGTGGGCGTTCTGGGTACTCGGCCTCGGCAGCATGGTCGTGACGTGCGTTGGGCTGCTGATCTTCTTCCGGCGCCGGGGCTGGGTGTAGGGGGAAATCGCCGCCTCGGGCCGCCGGCACCCCGCCGCCTCGGGCCAGCCGGAGCCCACCCCGGCCGCCTATCGGCGCAGCAGCCGCTGCTGGAGCTCGCGGAGCTCGGGGGCGGGCGCGGCGCCGAGCTCGTCGCGCAGCCGCTCGCGCAGTGCCTCGTACACCCGCAGCGCCTCGGCGCCATTGCCGCGCGCGACCAGGATCTCCATCAGCAATCCGTGACCCCGCTCCCGGAAGGGCGCAACCGCGACCAGCTCTCGGGCCACCCGCTCGCCGGGTGCCAGCTCGCTCCCGCCGACGCCCAGAGCCACCGCCGCGTAGCACTCCAGCGCGGCCACGCGGATCTCGTCGAGTCGGCGACGATGCTCTTCGGCCCACGGCAGGTCGGCTCCCGGCAAAAAGCCACGCCGAGCCGTGAACAGAGCGATCAGTGCCGGCCCCCACCCTCGACCCCAATTGCGCTGAGCCACCGCTGCCTCGGCACGGTGAATCGCCTCCTCGGCCGCCTCGAGATCGACCCAAGCGTCTGAGGGCAGCTCCAGTCGCACCTCGCTCCGCCCACACAGAACATCGCCACCGAGCACGGTGCGCAGCCGAGACAGCAGCGCGCTCAGCGATGCGTCGGCGCCGGCCGGCGAGCGCCAGGGCCAAAGCGCCTCGATCAGCTCGTCCCGCTGCACCGACCGCGCCCGATTCACGGTCAGGTAACTGAACAGCACTCGTGCGTGGCCGCTCGGGAATTTGGGCGTCAGGTCACGGCCGGCGAGCTCGACCGCGAGCCGCCCGCACAGCTGGATTCGCGTCGGGGAGTTGTCGGCCAAGGTTCAGACAAGGAGAATCGCAGAACGGCGCAAACCAGCGGCCCTAGTGTCGCGAGCCTCAGTAAAGGAGAAGGTCATGGCGAAAGTCATCCGGTGCCAGTGCGGATTCCTCGGGCGTGGCGACACGGTCGAAGAGGCGGCGACGGCGATCGAGGGTCACATGCGCAGCGATCACCCGGAGCTGGTCGGCAAGGTCACCCGTGAGGATCTGATCGCCATGGCCGAGGAGGCGTAAGGCGTCGCGCCCCGGCGTGGCCGCTGCGCGCCAGACAGGAGAACCATGGCGACATCGCTCCCATCCCAGATTCCGGAAGGGCCGCTGGTGAGCAGCGAGTGGCTCGAGCATCATCTCGGCGCTCCCCGGATTAAGATCCTCGACGTTCGCGGTCGCCACCCCAGCTCCGCGCTACCCCACGCCAAGCACATCGAGTACGCCGCCGGGCACATTCCTGGCGCCGTGTTCGTCGACTGGGAGCACGACTTCATCGACGCGGATGACCCCGTGCCGGTGCAGATCGCGCCGGAGGCGCGCTTTGCGATGCGGGCCGGCGAACTCGGGATCGGCGACGGCGACCTCGTGGTCACCTACGACGACTACTACGGGATCTTCGCCGCGCGGGTGGCGTGGGCGTTCCGGTATTACGGCGCCGAGTCGCGGGTGCTCGACGGCGGCTGGAACACGTGGCAAGAGGAGCAGCGCAGGATCAGCAGGGAGCCAGCCAGTCCGGCACCACGCGAATTCCACGTCCGCCGCCGGCCGAAGTTGCGACGAAGCCTGGCCGACGTGCAGGCGGCGGTGGATCGTGGCGCGACGCTGGTCGACGCCCGACCGCGTCACCTGTTCCTGGGCGAGCCGGGCGTCACCAACACCGGGCATATCCCGGGGTCGCGGAGCCTGCCCTATCAGGAGCTGGTCGACGGGGCGACTGGGCTGTGGGCCACGCCGGACGCGATCGCTCGGCTCGTGCGTGACGCCGGCATCGATCCGGATCGCCCACCGCGCGAGCTGATTGCCACCTGCGGCAGCGGCGTGTCGGCGACCGTTGCCCTGCTGGCGCTGGAGCACATCGGAGTGCACGCGGACGGGATCTACGACGGCTCCTTCAACGAGTGGAGCAAAGACACCGAGCGACCGGTGGCCTACGGCTCGGTCGCGTAAATCGATCAGGTCGGCGCGACCGGCGCCCGATCACAGTCAGGAGGGAGTAATGGCAACTCTGCAGGCGAAGCGATTCGAGTCTCCGGATGAGGTCCGGCCGTTCAAGGACGGCAAGGGCAAGGTCGAGCTCGTCGAGCTGTCGGGTCACATGGTCGGCTACGGAACCTTTGAGCCGGGCTGGCGGTGGTCCGATCACGTCAAGCCGTTCTCGGGCACGGGCAGCTGTCAGGTCGAGCACATCGGGTACGTGCTCAAGGGACGAATGAAGGTGGTCATGGACGACGGCTCGGAGGTCGAGGTGGGACCCGGCGATGTGTTCCACATGCCGCCGGGCCACGACGCCTGGATCGTCGGCGACGAGACCTGTTCGCTGCTCGACTTCGGCGGGCTGCAGGGATACGCCAAGGCGAGCTGATCTCCATCCTAGGGGCAATGGCGCGGACCCCAGCCCTGTGGTGCCTGGTCCACGGTGCCGGCATGACGCCGCCTGCTGGGGTCCGCTGGTGACCGCGTTTGAGCGCGCCCAGCGCCGGGATCACGACCTCATCGTCTGATTCCATCACGCGTTCGGGAAGACTTCCTGGGGTGGAAGTCGATCCGTGCACGATGCCCGCTCGCCGGCCTGGCGTCGGACGACCGCCCGGGAGCCGCTGAGATGGCGGCGCGCGACGCCGTCGCACGGGGAGGCCAGGCTGCGCTGCGCAGTACCAGGTGGACCGCGCGGCGGGTGCGCGGTGAGGTGGTCAAGCGCGTGGGGGGGCCGGCCCGCGCCCGGGTGGTAACCCTGTTCGGGGCCGTGCTGGCGCTCAACGGGGCCGACACGGCGACCGTCGGGGCGGTGGCGCCGCAACTCGAGCGCGCGCTCCACATCGGTAACACCAAGATCGGGCTGCTCAGCTCCGTCGCGCTGCTGGTCGGCGCGGTGTTCACGATCCCGGTGGGTCTGCTGGTCGACCGGATCAAGCGGGTCCCGGTACTGGCGATCAGCATCGTCCTGTGGAGCATCGCCTCGCTGGTGAGCGCGTTCGCGGCTGACTACTCGAGCCTGTTGCTCTCCCGTCTGTTTCTCGGCGCTGTGACGGCCAGCGCCGGGCCCGCCATCGCCTCGTTGACCGGTGATTATTTCCCGGCCCGGGAGCGCGGCCGGGTGTACGCCTACATCCTCGGCGGCGAGATCGCGGGCACCGCCGCGGGCTTCATCATCTGCGGCAGCGTGGCCAGCCTGTTGGGCTGGCGGGCGGCGTTCGTTCTGCTCGCCATCCCCGGCTTCTTCCTGGCACGGGAGCTGTATCGAACCGTCCCCGAGCCGTTGCGCGGCGGCCAGAGCCGGCTCGAGCCTGGGGTCGAAAACCTGCAGGAGGCTGTCGCCGCGTCGGCCACCCGGCCGCCGCCGGCGCCCGAGGACACCGAGGAGGAGCCCGGCTCGGACGCGGACGAACTGGCCCAAGAGGCGGTGCGCCAGCGCGGAGTGGAGCCCGATCCGCGCCTGGTGCTGAGGAAGGATCCGCGCACGCTCGGATTGGTGGATGCGGTGCGCTACATCCTGTCGATTCCGACCAACGTGCTGATGATCATCAGCTCGTCGCTGGGCTACTTCTACTTCGCCGGCCTGTCGACGTTCGCGCTGCTGTTCGTGCGGGGGCACTACCACGCCAGCCAGGCCACGGCGGAACTCGTGCTGGCGCTGCTGGTCGGCGGCGCCATGGTCGGCACTCTGGTGAGCGGCAGAGTTACCGATGAGCTGCTGCGCCGTGGTCATCTGGACGTCCGGGTGTGGGTCCCGGCGCTCTGCTATCTGGGCGCGGCCGGATTGCTGATTCCCGGCGTCGTCGGCAGCCACCTGACCCCCGCGGTGTGGTTCGACGTGGCCGGCGCCGCCCTCCTGTCCGCCGCCAACCCGCCCCTGGACGCTGCCAGACTCGACATCATGCCCGCCGGCCTGTGGGGCCGGGCGGAGAGCACGCGTACCGTGCTCAGGTCGCTGGCGCAGGCACTCGCGCCTCTGCTGTTCGGCGGCCTCGCCGACCTGATCGCCGGCATTGCGCCCGAGCAGGCGCCCGTGGGCACGCACCCGGGCGTGATCTCACCGGGTGGGGCGAGGGGTCTCGAGATCTGCTTTCTGCTGATGCTCGGCACGCTGGCCGCCGCCGGCATATTCCTGTTGCGGGCGCGCCACACCTACCCGCGAGATGTGGCCACCGCCGCCGCCTCCCGCCAGGGCGTCGATGAGCCATCCGCCTGAACCTCGCGTCTCCACCAGCGACGTCGGCGTCACGATCCCGTTCTGGCTCGACCGGCCGGATGAGGAGGCGGTCGAGATTGCTTGTGCCGCCGAGCGCGCCGGGATCGAGGCGGTGTGGGTCGGAGAGATGGCGGCGTTCGATGCCTTCGCGCTGGCCACCGCCATCGGTCGCGACACACAACGCGTCCGGTTGACGGTTGGTCCGCTGGCGATCGGTGTTCGCAGTCCGGTGGCAATCGCGCTGGGTGTCTCGTCGGTGGCGACACTGACCGGCCGTCCGGTCGACGTCGCGCTGGGAGCGTCGAGTCCGGCGATCGTTAGCGGCTGGCACGATCGGTCCTGGACGCATCTCGCACCGAGGATGCACGAGACGGTGCTCGCAGTCCGCGCGCTGCTGAGCGGCGACCGCGCCAACTTCGACGGGGAGCATGTCCGCGCTCACGGCTTCAGGCTGCGCCGGCCCGCGCCCTCGGCGTCGATCGTGGTGGCCGCGTTCGGACCGGTGATGACGAAGGTCGCGGCGGCCTGCGCCGACGAGGTGGTTCTGAACCTTGTCACGCCGGACCATGTGGCGGTGGTGCGGGAGCGCCTGGGCGAGCATGCGGCCGCCGCCGGCCGCCCGGCTCCCCGACTGGCGGTCTGGGTACCGGCGGCTGTCGACCCAGGTGAGCCGGCGCTGGCGCAGCTCGCCGGTCAGCTCGCGATTTACCTCGGTGTGCCTGGCTACGGTGAGATGTTCGCCCAGCTCGGCTTCGAAACCCTGGTCGGCCGCGCCCGAGCCGGGACCCCGCGCAGCCGGCTGGTGCAGGCGATCCCGTGCGAGTTGCTGGCGCAGATTGGGGCGCTCGGCAGCCCGGCCGAGGTCGCGGCGCGGATTCGGGCCTACCACGTTGCCGGCGCCGCCCATGTCGCGGTGGCGCCCAGCACGGCACAGGATCCGGCCGGCCGCGGCGTATTGGCGGCGCTCTCCGGTCCCGCGCCCGTGTGACCCCTACCTGGAGCTGACGTCGGCCAGGTCGAGCGAGCTCTCGATCGTGTGGAACCTGACATCGGGGGCCGAGACGATGGCCTCGGGAATCGCGCGCATGAACTCGGCTATGTGGGGGGTGGCGAAATGCCGGCGGAGGGCCTCGTCGCTCTCCCACTCCTCGATGAACACGAACCGGTTGGGCACTTCGGTGTCCTCATAGAGCTGGTACGCGATGCAGCCAGCCTCCTCCCGCGACGCCCGCGCCACCTGTTGCCCGATCCGGATCAGCGCTTCGCGCTTGTCGGCATCGCTCTGCACCCGGCCGACCACAACTATCATGCCTGCTCCTCTCGTTCACTCACGCTTGATCTTCGCACCGCGGACGACTGTCTGTAGGTTCACCCGGTATGCGTCGACCGACCCGATCCCTGCTCCCGCTGATCCTGGTTGTGGGCGTGCTGGTGCCCGCCGCCGCCGCATCGGCCAACGACGCCGTGCGCTGGGTGGACCCGTTCATGGGCACCAGCAGTGGCGCGCCGGACTTCGGCACCGGCGGTGGCGCCGGAGCAACATTTCCCGGCGCCGTGCTGCCGTTCGGGATGGTGCAGTTCAGCCCTGACACCGCCCCAGGCGCGGACAACTTCGCGGGTGGCTACTCGTATCGCGATCACGTGATCCGCGGGTTCTCGCTGACGCACTTCAGCGGGGCGGGCTGTGCCGGATTCGGCGACGTGCCCATCTTGCCCACCCCCGGCGCCGTCTCGGAGTCGCCGGCGATCGCCGGCTCGGCCGACGTCGACTCCCGCTACCTAAACGGCTTCGACCACCGCCACGAGTCGGCCTCGCCCGGCACCTACGACGTTACGCTGGATCCGGACAGCGGCCGGGCGATCGACGTCGGGCTGACTGCCACCACGCGGACCGGGGACGCGCGGTTCACCTTCCCCCGTGGCCGAAGCGAGAGCGTGTTGGTCAACGCGGGTGGCAGCTCGCTCGCCGACTACGCCGCGCAACTCCGCATCCATCCGGCAGCCCGCGAGATCAGCGGCAGCGTGCAGAGTGGGAACTTCTGCTTTCAGCCGATCAAATACCGCGTGTACTTCGTGGCTCGCTTCAGCCGTCCGTTTGCCGCCAGCGGCACCTGGGAGGGACAGCGGCTGACACGGGGCAGCCGGAACGTGGCGGCGTTCAACCCCCACGCGTCCGCGATCAAGGGTGTGCCCGGCGGCCCCGCTGTCCTACCGGGCAATCCGAGCACCGGCGTGCAGGCCGGGGCGTACGCAAGCTTCGATACCCGGCGAGACCGCACGGTCATCGTGCGCGTGGGGATCTCGTACACCTCGGTGGCCGCAGCCGGGCGGAACCTCCGCAGCGAGTCCGTGGGGCGAGCGTTCGACCAGCTCAGCCGCCGCGCTGGCGAGACCTGGCGCCGCGAGCTCGACAAGATCGACGTCACGGGCGGCACCGGGCGACAGAGGGCGCTGTTCTACACCGCCCTGTATCACGCGATGATCGAACCCAGCACGCTGAACGACGCCGACGGCAGCTATCGCGGCATGGACGGCCGGCTACACCGAGCGGGGGGCGCCGTGCAGTACGCCGACATCTCCGGGTGGGACGTCTACCGCACGCAGGTGCCGCTGCTGACTATGCTCGAGCCGCGGCGGGCCGCGGACCTGGCCACGTCGCTGCTGCGCGACGCCGACCAGAGCGGCTGCCTGCCCCGCTGGCCGTACGCCGATCAGCAGACCAATGTGATGACGGGGGATCCGAGCGATCAGATGCTCGCCTCGATCTACGCCTTCGGCGCGCGCGGGTTCGACGCTCGGGCCGCGCTGTCCCGGATGGTCGCCGGGGCCACGCGTCCGTGCCTGACGGCCAACGGCGACTACACCCAGCGCGAGGGGCTCGCCGACTATCTGCGGCTCGGCTATATCCCCGAGGAGGACAACACCGATTCCGTGGGGCACACGTTCGGGAGCCGCGACCAGGCCTGGGGCGCGGCCGCCACCACGCTTGAGGACGCTGTCGCCGACAGCGCCGTGTCCGCACTCGCCCGGCGACTGGGCGACGCCTCCACTTCCGCTCGCTTCGCTCGCCGGGGGCAGAACTGGAAGCGTCTGTACGACCCCAGCGTCGGCTACGTGCGCCCGCGCCTGCGGGCGGGCTCGTGGCTCACCCCGTTCGATCCCGCGGGGGACACCGGATTCGTCGAGGGCAATGCCGCCCAGTACACGTGGTTCGTCCCGCAGGCCCCGAACCGGCTGTTCGGGCTGATGGGCGGCCGGGCCATCGCGCGCCGGCGGCTCGACAAGTTCTTCTCTCGTATGAATGCCGGGCCCAACGCTCCCTACGCCTACCTGGGCAATGAACCGACGCTTGGCACCCCGTGGTTGTACGACTGGCTGGGCGCACCAGCCCGGGCCAGCGCCGTCGTGCGCCAAGCGCTGCTAACGCTTTATTCCCCCACCCCGGGCGGCATGCCCGGCAACGACGACGGCGGCACGATGTCGTCGTGGTGGCTGTTCGCCGCGCTGGGTCTCTATCCAGCGGTTCCCGGCACGGACGTGCTCGCGCTCAACACGCCATCGTTCAGCCGGGCCGTCATCACGCTCGACCGCGGTCGGCTCGAGATCGACGCGCCGGGCGCCTCAGGCGCCCGGCCCTACATTCAGGCCGCCAGGCTCGACGGGCGCGCGCTGCGGAGCAGCCGAATCGCCTTCGACCCGCTTTTGTCTGGCGTGCACCGCCTGAGCTTCCGCCTGGGCGCCAATGCGCATTCCTCCTGGGGCCGCTGAGCCGCGCTCGTTGGCCTCGCCAACGCCATCCTATTCCGCCGCCGGACCGCCGAGATGCATCTCAAGCGAGCCGGCGATCTCGGGGACCTCGAGACACCCACGTGCGACGGCCACGACGAGCGCCTCGGCCTCATCGACGGTGAACGCTGAGATCGCGTTCGTTCACCAGGCAGAACACGCGCGTGGCTGCCCAAGCGAGTCGCTTGTTGCCATCGGTGAGCGCATGGTTGCGAGCCAGCGAGTGCATCAGCGCCGCCGCCTTCTCCGCGAAGGTCTTGTACGCGTCCTCGCCGAATGCGCTGCTTCCGGGCCTCCCCGCGGCAGACGCCAGCAGGCCTCGGTCACGCACCACGACGCCATCGATGATGCTCTCGGCGATCTCCAGCAGGTCTTCGATGCTGAAGTAGTCAAGTGGCGGGTCGCTCACCGGCTGAGCCGGTCGAGGAGCTCTGCGTCCTCCGAGCGAACCCGCTCGACCGCGTGGTGCTGTCCGCGATCGGCCCGACCGCGATCGCGCAACGCTGGTTCAGCCCCGACGCGGAGATCGATACCGATTTCGACTCCGTCGTCGATGTGTGTATGCGCATCGCCGGCGTCATGGCCGGCCGGTCCATCTCCGAAGACGTAAGTCCGATGATCGCGGAGGGCGCCCGGGTCGAGAAGCGAGTCGTGCTCCGCCTGCGACCGTACGCGACCTTTTACACGCCACCCAAGCACGTCCACAGCGAGGCCGACATCGGACCCGGCCTACTGCACTCGACCAGTGCATCGGTGCCCTGGTGACTGGGCTCGGTGAGGCTGGCGCGCGGGGCGTGAGCCCAGGCGCTCCTTCACCGATCACTCAAGCTCTTCGGGATCTCCTAGCCGGCTCTTCGGCAGTTCCTCGAGGCCTCTTCAGGACGTCGCACATGCTCCACACCGATGCTCGCCCGACGCGCTCTCTTATTGCTCGGAATCGCCGGCCTGTGCCTGGCCGCGACGGCCTCGCCGGCGGGCGCGTTCGCCGCGACTCCGCAATCGGCAGACAGCGCAAATTGGTCCGGGTACGTCGCCGGCGGCGACGCCGACGGCGGCAGCGACCAGTTCTCGAGTGTGTCCGGCAGCTGGGTCGAGCCCTCGGTCGACTGCGGTAGCAACCAGGACAACGCCTCGTTCTGGGTTGGACTGGGGGGCGCCGGGCAGCAATCCGGTGCACTGGAGCAGGTCGGGACCGGGACCGACTGCAGCGCCTCCGGGAGCGATGATCACTTCGCGTGGTATGAGCTCGTGCCGGCCGCTCCGGTGCGACTCGATCTGCAGGTCTCACCGGGGGATCGACTTGCCGGTCGGGTCTCGGTCAGCGGGACGAACGTCACGGTGTCTCTGGTGAATCAGACCAGCGGCGCGTCAGTTACCAAGTCGCTTCAAATGGACACTCCGGATGTCTCGAGTGCCGAGTGGATCGCCGAGGCGCCGTCATCATGTGACTCCTCAGGCTGCCAGCCGGTTCCGCTCGCCAACTTTGGAACTGTGAACTTCAGCAACGCGACGGCCACCGCAAACGGCCACACCGGCACGATCTCAGACTCGAGCTGGTCGACCCAGCCGGTGACACTGAGCGGCAGCTCCGGCTCGACTGACATCGGAACGGCTGGGTCCGGTGGCGGTGCCGAGCCTTCAGGGCTGTCCGCCGACGGGTCCTCCTTCTCGGTGGACTACGCCACCGACATTGGCTCAGCTGATGGGAGCGCGGGCGGCGCGGTGGCAGGGAGTGACGGAGGCGACCCGGGCGATCCCGGGATCGTCATTCCGAACGTCGCCGTCGGTCCGGGAACCGTGGATGGCGGCGGCAGCGGCTACCTGCCGTGATAGGCGAGCACAGCGTCTAGCCACGCAGCGGAGTTCCATTAGACCGGCCGGATTGGCGACGTCGAGTCGGCTGACAGGTTAGGCTCGATGGGTGCGGTACTCGTCGCGGACGATCATTTCAGTGGCAGTGGGCCTGCTCGTGCCCTTGACGACGCCCGTTCTGGCCTCCGCTGCCGTCTCGACCCGGTCCAAGTGTGACCCGATCGACCCGGTGCGCTGTCTGCTCCCCTGGCCCAACGACTACTTCACGAGGGCCGATGGTTCGACGCCCACCGGTCGCCGCCTCGCGCTCACCACGAGTGAGATGCCGGCGAACGTTCATGGGGTGCACGTCGACGCCGGCCCGTATAACGCCTCCGATGGGTTCTCGCCTGGGCAGACGATCGTCGTGCAGATCCCCGGGTTCGACACGCCTGGAGCGCTCAGCCGCACCGGCGTCGTGCCCCAGACGAATCTTCCCGCTGCCTACTCGCCGAACGCGCCGGTCGTCGTCATCGATGCCCAGACCGGACGGCGCCAGCTCATCTGGGTTGAGCTCGACACGCTGACCGATCAGCCGTCCGAGGCCGCCGTGCTCATCCACCCAGCGGTGGATTGGACCGAGGGGCATCGGTACATCGTCGCGTTTCGCCACCTGAAGACCGCCGACGGGGCGGCCGTGAGTCCCTCGCCGGCGTTTCGCCGCTACCGTGATGGGATCCGCGGCTCACCGGCTTTCGAGCGCCGGCGCCCCCACATGGATCGACTCTTCCGCACGCTCGCCAGGGCCGGCATAAAGCGCGCGAGCCTCGACCTCGCCTGGGACTTCACCGTTGCCACCTCCGACTCCCTGGCTGGACGCATGCTCTCCATTCGCAACCGCGCCTTCGCCGCGCTCGGAGACCACAACCTGAAGGACCAGAGGGTCGAAGGCAGGTCACCGACCTACGCCATCGACAAGGTCGTGACCTACTCTCCCGCCCAGGAGCCGTACCTCGCCCGGCGGGTCTTCGGTCACGTGGTTGTCCCCTGTTACCTCGACCGGCCTGGCTGTCCCTCCGGTTCCAAGTTTGCCCTGGACGCGCCGGGGCCTGCCCGAGCGCATCCCCGGCAACGTCTACGACGCGCGGTTTGAGTGCGACATCCCCTGGTCAGCCACCCCGGCGCGTCCGGCTCGTCCCACGCTGTACGGCCACGGCCTGTTCGGCGACGAGAGCGAGGTCGAGGCCACCAACGTGGAGCAGATGGCCAACGAGCACGACATGATCGTCTGCGGTGCGGACTGGATCGGGATGGCCGGGGAGGACATCGTGCCCGAGGCGATCCCAGCCCTGCTCGACCTGTCGAAATTCCCGGCGCTGCCCGACCGCCTCCAGCAGGGCTACTTGGACTTCATGTTCATCGGGCGCGCGCTCATCCATCCGCAGGGTCTCAGCGCCGCCGCCGCCTTCGAGACTGCCGGGCGCTCGCTCATCGATCGCTCGCACCTGTATTACTACGGCAACTCGCAAGGCGGAATCGCCGGTGGCGGGCTGACTGCCGTCGAGCCTGACCTCACCCGTTCGGCGCTCTACGTCGGCGCCATGAACTACTCCGTCCTGCTGACCCGCAGCGTCGACTGGAATGACTACGCCGCGGTCTTTTACCCGGCCTATCCCGACCCCCTGGACCGCCAACTCCTCATCTCGGTGATCCAGATCCTGTGGGACCGGGGCGATCCGGACGGGTACGCGCAACACATGACCACCAACCCGCTGCCCGACACCCCGGCGCACAGCGTGCTCCAGCTGCTCTCGTTCGGAGATCATCAGGTCGCGAACGTCCAGACTGAGGTGGAGGCTCGCACGATCGGGTCGCACCTGCGCGTGCCGGCCGTCGATCCCGGGCGCCACTCTGACCGCGTCCCGTACTTCGGCATCCCGCGGATCGGCCGGCTGCCCTACTCCGGGCCGGCGGCGCTCGAGATCTGGGACATCGGCCCACTCCGTCCGGCCGGATCCTGCCCGCCTAATGACTCGGGCGTGTGCGGGACGCCGACGCCCCCGGCGGCCGACCGCCCGCCCTCGATCGGCGTCGACCCCCACGATCTCGTCATCGACTCCGAGGCGCGCGTACGAACGACGATCGCCGACTGGCTCGAGCCGCACGGGCGGCTCGTCAACGAGTGCGGGTCGCGGCCATGCTACGCCGCGGGGTGGCAAGGCTCCTAGAGGTCGACGGGCGGCTCGCCGGTCGCGGCAACGTCTTCCCGAGGTACGCCGGGGTCGTTGCGCCGCGGCGATTTGACGATGTCTTGTAGGCGGCGTCGGTCGATCTTGCCGTGCCAGTTGCGCGGCAGCGCCTCGAGGAAGATCACGTCCCGCGGGTGCTTGTAGCTGGCAAGCCGGTTGTCGAAGAGCCCAATGACCTGCTCGGCGGTGAGCGAGCGGCCGAGGGTGGGCACGACGCACGCGACCGGCACTTCGCCCAGTTCCGGGTCGGGCCTGCTGACCACCGCGGCCTCGCGGATCTCGGCGCAGCTGTCGAGGACGGCTTCCAGGTCATTGGGATAGACGTTGGAGGCACCGACGATGATGATGTCGTTGAGTCGGCCGACGATGTGCAGGAACCCGTCCTCGTCGAGCGCGCCGACGTCGCCGGTGCGGAACCAGCCGTCGCTGAACGCCTGGCCCGTCGCCAGCTCGTTTTCCCAATAGCCTTCCATCACTGCGGGTCCGCGGACACGCACTTCACCCGCGTCCCCCACGGGGGCATCGACGCCTGATTCATCCACGATGCGGATGTCGGTGCAGAGCACTGGTTTGCCAGCGGTAAAAGCTGTCTCCGGTGGGCTGCCTGGCGGCATCGTGGTGGCAACCGGCCCGACCTCTGTCCCGCCGTAGCCCTGGACGACCGGGATATGTCTGCGGTGCCAGGGTTCGATTGCGCTGCCGGGGACCATCGTCGAACCGGTCACCACAACGCGCAGGCTGCTCAGATCGGCGGCATCCCACGCGGAGTTGGCGACGAGCGCTGAGGTCATCGCCGGAACGCTCGCGAGCAGAGTGATCCCCTGCCGCGGTATTTCTTGGAGGAAGCTGCCCGCCTCGAAGCCGCGGTGGATAGTGATCGTCGCGCCGGCGCACAGCCCCGGCACGGTGAGTATCCCGAGGCCGCCGGCATGAAACATCGGGACCGCCGTGAGGATCTCGTCGGCGGCCGTCACGCCGAACGCGGTGATCACGTTGAGGGCATTGAACGCGATGTTCCGGTGCGTGAACGTCGCACCCTTGGGGCGGCCGGTGGTGCCGGACGTGAACAGGATCAGAACGGCCGTCGCCTCGTCGCTGGCCGGGTCGGTCCCTACGCGCGCGGCGTTCTCGGTGAGGCGGGCCAGCCCTTCTCTCACATTGAACGTTGTCACTCGCTCGCTCCCGAGGTTTTCGATGCTGTCGAGCGCGGCCAGTCGACAGCTGTGTTCGGCGATCAGCACCTGGGGCCGGGTGGCCGTCACGAACACGCGTAGCTCGGCGGGCGGCATCCTGTTGTTGAGCGGGACGAAGATCGCGCCCAGCCGGGCGCACGCGAACAGGAGCTCAAGCAGCTCGGGGCGATTCGGCCCCAGATACGCGACGCGGTCTCCCAGCGCGACGCCGCGCTGAGATAGCCAGCCCGCGGCCAATCCCACGTGGTGCTCGAGCTCGGCGTAGCTCAGCTCGCGCCCGTCGAACCGCAGCGCCGGCTTGCTCGGTGTCCAGCCACCCCAGCGGGCTATCCAGCTAGAGATGTCCACGAATCGCCGGCTCTGGCCCGAATTGCCCGCTCACGGCGGAGATAGAGTCATCCTCTAACAATAGAGTGATACTCTACCGACCCATGGACGCCGCCGTCAAGGCCCCGCCCGGCCGGCGAGAACGGAAAGCGCGCGACACCCGACGCCGGATACTCCACGCAGCCGAGCGCCTGTTCATCGGCGATGGGTACGCGGCCACCACGATGAGCGCGATCGCTGATCGCGCCGACGTGGCCGTCCAGACGCTGTATGCCGTGTTCGGCACCAAGCGCGCGATCCTCACGGAACTGATCCAGGTCCGCGTCGCCGGAGACGAGCACGCGACCTCGCTGCCAGACCGGGATGACTGGCAGAGGATGGAACGCGAGACCGACCCGCGCCGGCAGCTTGCCCGGTTCGCCCAGATCGCCACTCTCATCGGCATTCGCAGCGCTGCGATCAACGATGTCCTCGCAGGCGCCGCCACCTCCGACGCCGAAATCGCCGCGCTGTACGAGCAACAGCGCAAAGCACGATACGAAGACGAGCGCCGGATGGCGCGCGTCCTCGGCCGCAAGGGAGCGCTCCGCGCGGGGCTCTCGGAGAAGGAAGCCGCCGACATCATCTGGGCAATCGCAAACACCCGCACCTACAGAGCGCTTGTCGGCGAATGCGGATGGACCACCGACCAGTACGAGCGCTGGCTGGGAGACCTCCTGATTCGCGAGCTACTCAAATAGCATTCCGATTCGGAGTCATGGCCGAGCGCAAGGACATCGATTTCAGTTATTCGTTGCCCGACCGTGTCATCCGGCTCAGCCTCGGGGAACTGGCGGATTTCAGCGGAGCCAAATACGACGGTGACTTCACGCTGACCCTCGAACAGGCTCAGCGGCGCAAGCACGAGTACGTCGCCGAGCAAATCGGAATCGAACCGGGGCGACGCATTCTTGACCTCGGCTGTGGCTGGGGCGGGCTACTGAACTACATCCGGAACATGGGTGCCGCCGGGGTCGGTGTCACGTTGTCCTCGGCCCAGGCCGCGGCCTGCCGCCGCCATGGCCTCGACGTCCATCTTCACGACGCGCGGCAGGTGACCCACGACACCTTCGGTGAATTTGACGCTGTGGCGAGCCTCGGGGCCTTCGAGCACTTCTGTTCTCCTGACGATTATCGCGCGGGGCGCCAGGAGGACCTCTACCGCGGATTCTTCGAGCGGGTCGCCAGCATCCTGCCCAACCAGGGCAGGTTCTACCTACAGACCATGGTGTTCGGACGCAACATGATTCCGGTTGACCAGATCGATCGTCATGCCCCGCGCGACTCCGACGCCTGGTATCTCGCCATGATGAGCGCAGCTTTTCCGGGCTCCTTCCTCCCCTTTGGTCAGGACCAGATCATCCGTTGCGCGGCGCCGCACTTCCGGCTCGTGTCCAGCGTAAGCGGCCGTCTCGATTACATCGAGACCATCCGTCAATGGGACATGCGCACCGAGTCGTGGAATCCACGAATGGCATTGCTCAAGCTGCGGCTACTGCCCCGTTGGCTTATGAGCTCCGACTTTCGGTTCGCCTACACCTCAGGCGTCAGCTCCAACAGCGTCTGCTTCGAACGAGAACTGATGGACCACTACCGGCTGGTGCTCGAGAAGGCGTGAACGCCCAAACTGTGACTGTGCGCCGGCAGCGCTGGTAGCCAGCATCGCTCGGTCGGTCGCGCGGGGCATACGATGCGTGCGTGATGGAGGTTGTCACGCGGTATGCGCGCAGCGGTGATTTGCAGATCGCCTACCAGGTGGTCGGCGAGGGGCCACCGGACATCATGATTGTGCCGAGATGGTTCTCGAACATCGAGCTCGATTGGGAGCTGCCGCCACAGGCGCGGTTTCTCGGGCGGCTCGCCTCGTTCGCGCGGGTGATCCAGTTCGACCGCCGTGGGGCGGGGATGTCCGGCGGGGTGGCTGGGGCAACGCCGCTTGAGGATCAGATCGATGATGTCCGTGCGGTGCTCGACGCCGCCGCCTGTGAGCAGCCGGTGTTGGTCTCGATTGCCGAGGGCTGCGCGCTGGCGGTGCTGTTTGCCGCCTCGCATCCGGATCTCGTTCGTGCGCTGGCGCTGATCGCGCCGACCCCGCGGACGGTCCGCGGGCCGAGCTACGCATGGGCCCAGACTGTGGAGGCGCGCGCGGTGATGGTTCGGGCGGTCGTTGAGCACTGGGGCAGCAGCTCTCCAGAGCAGCCGTGGGGCGCGTTCGCTGGTCAGGACGAGCAGCGCCGACGTCTCCTGGCCCGACACCGGCGTTTGTCGATGACGCCGGATGCGGCCGCTGCATCACTGGCGATGGTCGGCGAGCTCGATGTGCGTGATGCGCTTGGCAGCGTGCAGTGTCCCACGTTGGTTCTGCACCGAGCGAATGACAAGTTTGTCGATGAGCGCCACGCGCGCTACACCGCGGCCCAGGTCCCGGACGCACGGTACGTCGAGATCCGGCCGGGCGGCAACGCTGCCGATGAGATCGCGGAGTTCTTGACCGGCGTACGACGACCGGTTGTCAGCGACCGCGTGCTGGCCACCGTGTTGTTCACTGACGTTGTCGGTTCTACCCAGCGCGCCGCCGAGTTGGGCGATAGCGGCTGGCACGCGCTGCTGGAGCGGCATGACGCCCTCGCCCGGGAGCAGGTCGAACTGCACCGCGGGCGGTTTGTCAAATCGCTCGGTGACGGCATTCTCGCCACGTTCGATGGCCCAAGCCGCGCGATCAGCTGCGCGATCGCCATCCGAGACGGCCTCCGGGACCTCAACCTGGACATTCGCGCCGGCCTACACACTGGCGAATGCGAGCTGCGCGCCGATGACGACATCGGCGGCCTTGCGGTCCACATCGGCGCGCGCATCAGCAGCCTCGCCGCAGCGAGCGAGGTACTGGTCAGCAGCACCGTCCGCGACCTCATAGTCGGCTCCGAGCAGCCGCTGACTGACCGTGGAGAGCACGAGCTCAAGGGGATCCCCGGACGGTGGCGAGTCTTCGCGGTCGAGACACAGACTCCCCTGCCGCCGCCTCAGCAATAGCCGGTATATGGTCCACGGCACGCACGACTTCGAGCACGACGCGCGCAACGAGCGGATCCTCATCTGGGTCAACGGCGAGCTCGTGCCGCGCGAGCGGGCGGTCGTGTCGGTGTTCGACGCGGGGTTCGTACTCGGTGACGGCGTGTGGGAGGGTCTGCGCGTGCGGGCAGGCCATCCCGCTTTCCTGGAGCGTCATCTCGACCGCCTGTTCGAGGGGGCGAACGCGATCATGCTCGATGTCGGCCACAGCCGCGGCGAGCTCACCGAGGCGATCTATTCGACGCTGCGGGCCAACGGCATGAGCGACGGCGTGCACGCGCGCCTGATGGTCACCCGTGGCCCCAAACGCACGCCGTACCAGGATCCGCGCATGACGATCGGGCCTGCGACCGTTGTCATCATCGCCGAGCACAAGGAGCCGCTGGCGGAGACGGTGACCGACGGCATAACGCTGTTCACCACACACGTGCGTCGCGCCGCGCCTGACACGCTCGACCCCAAGCTCAACGCGCACTCCAAGCTGGGCGACATCACCGCCTGCATCCAGGCGTATACAGCCGGCGCGGACGAGGCGCTGATGCTCGACCCGCATGGGTTCGTGGCGACGTGCAACTCGACCCACTTCTTCCTGGTCGTCGGCACCGACGACGAGTCGGAGGTGTTGACCTCCGACGGGCGCTACTGCCTCCCGGGCATCACGCGTGCGAACGTGCTGGCGATCTGTCGCGCCAACGGCATTCCGGCGCGCGAGACGACCTTCAGCCTGACCGACGTCTACTCCGCCCGCGAGGCGTTCGTCACCGGCACCTTCGCCGGCCTCGTGCCCGTCCGGTCCGTCGACGGCCGCACGATCGGCGACGGCCGCCGCGGGCCGATGGTCGAGCGCCTTCAGGCGCTGTACCGCCAACTCGTCGACGCCGACGTAGCGGCACGCGTCGCGCCATGAGCGACGTCGTGCGCGTGGCGATGTGGTCCGGCCCACGGAACATCTCCACGGCGATGATGCGCGCGTTCGAGAACCGCCCCGACACGGTCGTCGCCGACGAGCCGCTGTACGCGGCCTACCTCGCGCGCACCGGCATCGAGCACCCGGCGCGCGAAGTGGTCATCGCTTCCCAGCCCACAGACCTCAACGAGGTCGTCGCCGAGCTCTCCGCTCCGCTGCCGCGTGGCCGCCGGGTCCACTACGCCAAGCACATGTCGCACCATGTTTCGCGCGACATGGATCTGCGCTGGACGCTGCGCTTCCGCAATGTGATGCTCATTCGCGACCCGGTCGAGGTCGTGGCCTCATACGTGCGCGCCCGGGAGACCTGCGAGCCGGACGACATCGGGCTGCCCCAGCAGGAGTGGCTGCTGGAACTCTGGGACACGCACGACGTCGAGGTGCCGATCCTCGACGCGAGCGAGTTTCTGCGCGCGCCCGAGGCGCATCTGCGCTGGCTGTGTGACTGGCTGGGCATCCCGTTCACCGGCCGGATGCTG
This sequence comes from uncultured Solirubrobacterales bacterium, assembly GCA_963803475.1. Lineage (GTDB taxonomy): Bacteria > Actinomycetota > Thermoleophilia > Solirubrobacterales > Solirubrobacteraceae > Palsa-465. Next base: position 11,707 of record CAWDMR010000010.1, on the reverse strand, counting down.
TCCTGGCGCCCGGGCCCGCGCGCGTCCGACGGAGTGTGGGCCCCGCACTGGTACGCCGCCGTCTGGTCCTCCACCGGGTTTCAGCCCTGGCGCCCGCGAAACACGACCCTCTCCGACCACGACGCCGCGGTCGCCGAGGCGTGCCGACCGATCTTCGCGGCGCTGCACTCACGGCGGGTGCGGGTCTGACCGGTCGCCCTGTGCCCTCGCCGGCTGCGCGGCTCCGAGAAAAGTGATATCTAATAGAAATCACTTTTCATGGAACACGATTCCCGGTGGAGGCATCATGAGTCAAGCCGTTCAGCCATATCGCCGGCCCGAAGCGACCCGTCGGGCACTCGGGGACCCGCGTCGAGATCAATGAGCGTCCAGCCTGGGCCATCAGCGGCTGGCTCGGCATCCCCGTCGCCACCGCCTGCATCGCCGGTGCCGTCTTGCCGTCCGGGTCCGTGTGGATCGTCGCGCCGATCGTGGTCGCCGTCGTGATCTCGTCCTCCCTGGTGATCGTGCAGCCGGGCCAGTCCAAGGTCGTCCGGTTCTTCGGCAGCTACGTCGGCATCATCCGACGCACCGGCCTGTGGTGGATCGTTCCGATGGCCGACCGGCGGAGCCTGAGCATCCGGGTGAGAAATTTCGCGACCAACCATCTGAAGGTCAACGCCGCGATCGTCGTATGGCATGGCCGACACCTTGCGGGCAGTGTTCGCCGTCGACGACTACGACAACTTCGTGCGCGTGCAGGCCGAGTCGGCGTTGCGTCACGTCGCGACCACTGGAGATCGTGGAGGTCCGCATCAGCCATTTGGCCTACGCGTCGGAGATCGCACAGGTGATGCTGCGCCGCCAGCAGGCCGACGCGGTCGTCGCAGCCCGCGCGCGGATCGTCGAGGGCGCCGTGGGGATGGTCGACCTCGCTCTCTCCCGGCTAGATGAGCACGGGATCGTCGAACTCGACGAGGAGCGCAAGGCGGCGATGGTGAGCAACCTTCTAGTCGTTCTCTGCGGCGACCAACCGGCGTCTCCGGTCGTCAACACCGGAACGCTCTATACGTGAGTCGCGACCGCAAGCAGGTGCCGCTGCGGTTGGATCCAGCGGTTCACGATGCCATGGCCCGGTGGGCCTCCGACGAGTTCCGCAGCCTCAACGCCCACATCGAGATGCTGTTGCGACGAGCCCTGGATGACGCCGGTCGAATGCCCAATCAGGCCAGACCACTTCCTAGGCGGGGTCGGCCACCCACCCGCAGCGCCTGACTGCCGGCACCACGGCCGCCCGGACACATGGCTTGGCCGGGGTTCGGCGTCCGTTTATGGTCGGGCTCGGGTTGGCAGCCACGCCACGAGGCCGCCGAGCCCGGGAACCCAGACGGAGATCGCGTGGTAGACGAGCACGGCACTTACAGAGGCGGCCGGCGAGAACCCGTACAGGACAAGCGCGCCGGCGAGTCCTGAGTCGAGGACCGCGAGACCGGCGGGCATTGGGATCAGTGTTGCCACGTAGCCGATGAAGTACGCCACCGCGAGCGCCAGCGCGCCGACATGATGGCCGGTGGCGCGGCACGCGGCCCATAGCGCCGCGATGTCCAGCCAGGTGAAGCCCGCTGCGCCGAGCAGCCGCCAATGAGGATTTGACAGCGACTGCCACGCACCTTCGAGCGATGCGGAGATCGAACCAGCGGTCGCTGCGAAGCGTCCTCGGTAGCGGCGACCGATCAGCCTGGCCGCCACGGCCGAACCGATGACGAATATGGAGACGAGGATCGGGATCCCCGAATGCCCGAGATCGTGTGGGCCGTGGCCGATCCTGGCCAGCAGGAACACTCCGGCGAGTCCGTTGACGACGAATCCGAACAGGATGAGGAATGACAGCAGAGCGCCGCAACGCTCGATGAGGCGACGCGCGCCGATGCCATGATGGCGTAGCAGCCAGCCGATGGTCGCGGGGGAGGAGAGGTTTCCGCCGGGTAGGACGGCGCTGGCGCCCATCGCGATCCACGCCACCTGGCGACTGACCCTGCGTGGCGGCTCCGGGAAGAAGCCCCGGAAGACGACCACGTAGCTCAGGCATGACCCGAGCTCGAGCGTGACGGCCGCGAGCAGCCAGACCGGATTCATGTCACCGATCGACGTGATCACTTGTCCCGGCGACGCCACCCACAGCAGCACCCCCAGCGACACGACGCTGATGATCGCTGTGCCGAGCACGCGCACGCTGAACCGCTGCAGTGTGCGGGACCGATAAGGCCGCAGATCAACTCCGAGTCGGAGTGGGTTGCCGGCTTGGCCGCCGACGCCGCGATCGCCGGCCGGCCGCGCTTGAGAGGTCATGGTCGAGTCCGAGTTGGCCGGCCAGCTTCGTAACGTCGTGGCGCTGGTCGGGTGAGAGGAGGGTGATCCCGATGCCTGTGCGGCCGGCGCGCCCGGTCCGACCGATGCGGTGCACATAGGTCTCGCTGTCGGCGGGCGGATCGAAGTTGATCACGTGCGAGACCCGCTCCACGTCGATCCCACGCGCTGCGACATCGGTTGCGACCAGGGTGTCTATGGCGCCGGACTCGAACCGGGCGAGGGCCTGCTCGCGCTGGCGCTGCGACCTGTTGCCGTGCATCGCTACCGCCGTGACCCCGTGCGCTGCGAGCCGCTTGACCAATCGGTCGGCGCCGCGCTTGGTGCGAACGAACACCAGGGTCAGGTCACCATCGTGACCGAGCTCGCGGACGAGCGCCTCGACGCGGTGCTCGTGCACGATTTGCACGAATCTGTGCTCGATCTCGGCGCGCGCGCGCCGTGCTGCCGGGCCGTCCTGGTGCCTCGCCGGATCGCTTGCGTAGCGGTTGGCGATGCGTCCGGCCTCTCCGTCCAGGGTGGCGGAGAAGAACAACGTCTGACGCTTCGGCGGGCACGCGGCGACGATCCGGTCGATCGTCGGGCGAAAGCCCATGTCGAGCATCCGGTCGGCCTCGTCAAGGATCAGCACCCTGATGTTCTCAAGCCTGAACGCCCCGCGTGCGAGTAGATCCTCGAGCCGTCCGGGCGTCGCGACCAGCACGTGCGAGCAAGCGGCGTCCTTGGACTGCTTTGGCAGGCCGACGCCGCCGTAGACCGCGGTGACGCGCAACGCACGTGCGTGAGCGATCCCACCGATCTCATCCACGATCTGGCCTGCGAGCTCGCGGGTTGGCGCGAGGACGAGCGCTGCTGGACGGCGATCATCAGCCGAGATCCGCTCGACCAGCGGGATTCCGAACGCGAGCGTCTTGCCCGAGCCGGTGGGCGACTTCGCTATCACGTCCCGTCCCGCGAGCGCGTCACCGATGACGGCACGCTGGATCGCAAACGGGGCCGTAACTCCTGCCGCGGAGAGAGAGCTGACGACGGCGTGCGAGACGCCGAGATCAGAGAACGACTGATTAGGCATGTACTGCTCCTTAGCGGCCCCTTCGGGTCCGCGAACGATTCGGGAGGCCGTGGCTGACCCGAACCGCTAACACGCGGGACCCAAGCAAGCTGCCTCGCGGCCGACGGCGCCGACCGCTTACTCCAACGTAGCAGGTGGCCTCAGAAACGACGACTCGCTCGACTGCCCCCAGCTCACGCGTCGAACTCCAGCACCGAATACGAACTGCACCCCAGGATCTCGCGAACACCGTCGCGGTTGCCGGGCTGGTTCTGACGGCAGACGACAAACGGACGGTTCGGGCCCATATCGAAGATCGCGATCACAATGCCGCCGCGCAATGGGTCGGGTCGCCCGACCTCGGTGACGCAATCCGCGCTGCCCCGGCGTGACCACAACCTGAAGATCCGCTGAGCTCGCGGCGGTCGCCCCAGCTCGAGCTCGATCTCTCTGCGCAGCTTGCGATAAACGCCCTCAATGCTGCGCTGATCGCTGTTGACGCCGGGGATGAAAAACGCCGTCACGTGCCACTACAGTCCGCGCGCGCGAGCGTTGTCGCTCAACGCCTTGCCGAGCGCTCTCGGCTGAATACGAGCCTCTAGCTCGGTGATCCGCTTGGCGTGTCGAGAGGATTCGCGGTGCACCGAGTCCTGTAGCCCCTGCACGAGCGCTTCCAGTTGGGTGACGCGTTCCTCGAGCGCATGCAGCTGATCCGGCCGGGGCACAGGGGCAGCGGCCTTTGCCGCTTCGTCAGCCGTCTTGGACGCACGGCGGACCTGGCGGATCCGCGCGATCAGCCGCTCACGCTCGCGCACAGCTCACCACCGACGCGGCCGCTTGGCCTGGACCGGACGCGGTGGATAGCGGCGGCGCTCCTCGTCGGTCATCTGGCGAATCACCAGCGAACCGTTCTTGATCTGCTCGCGTATCAGCTCGAGCTTCTCCTCGTGCTTCTCCTCCGCTCGCTCGCGCGTCGTTTTCGGCGTCCGAGGGCCGTGCACGGACATCGGTCTCCTTCCTTGCCGGCGCGGTCACACGTGGTAGAGAGATTCGCTGCGTCGGCGAGGAGAACCTCACGAGCGATGACACCGCCCGCGACTTCACCGTAGCAGCCGCAGATCCTTACAACAAACGGGTCTTCAGCCGCCCCGGCGACACGATAGGCTCCGCACCGGAGGCGATCCCGTGTATCCGGTCTCGGGTTTCGATGCCATCGACACCGGGACTACGCACCGACCCGCATAGCTGAACCCGATGAGCTCGAGCGAGGATAGGGCGCAGTCCGCAACCCGCATGACGGAGATCACCCTCGTGACCGGAGACCGCCACCGCGTCGAAGGAGATGCCAAGGACGTCGAACGGACCATCCTCGACGCCGCTCGCGGTTCGATCATGCAGCTAGCGTGGCTCATCGAGGCCGACACTCGAGACGACCTGGCCGTCAATCCTGAGCATGTGGTCCTGCTTCGACCTGCGGGCCCTGAATCGACCAGCTGATCCTTTGGAATCGATTGAGCGGCGCAGCGAACATGCTTGGGGGCGTGTTACTGATCGCCACCGCCCGACATGCTGTTCCTGCCCGGTTCCGGATCCAGCTCGGTCGTTCGTTTGCGCGCGTCCTTCTTGGCCTGCTTGTCGCGCCGGCGCTCACGCAGCTTCTGCTCACGGGCGAGCTTCGCAAACGTCGTCTTCTTTTTGCCGCCTGAGGCCATGCCTGTACGTCCTTCCTGTGGAATCTCACGGCGCTGTCGCGGCCCGACCGCGGGGCCCGGCGGGCACGTGTCTCGATGAATGACGGGTGTTGCCGGCATCCGGCAACACCCGCATCGTGATGGTCGGGAGCTAAACCAGCTGGACGTTCGCCGCGGACGGACCCTTCGGGCCTTGCTCGGTCTCATACGAGACCTTCGCGCCCTCGGGCAGCGACCGGAAGCCGCTCCCCGCGATCGCGGAGTGATGGACGAACAGGTCCTTGCCGGCCTCATCGGGCGTGATGAACCCGTAGCCCTTGTCGTCGTTGAACCACTTCACGGTTCCAGTTGCCATGCTTCCCTCCTAGGGGATCGTGTGCTGCGAAGCGCGGGAGGTGCGAGAGCAACAACTACGAACGCGGGCACTAATTCGCCGAGCATGCCGCCCGACATGAGAACCCGAGTGTAGCCGCAGGTCTCGCAGCCAGCTCGGATGGATGAGTTCGCCGCGGACGCCCCTTGATGTTGGCACGCATCTCGGCATAGGATCGTCGCCGCGGTGGGCGCAGCTATATCGAAAGGGGCCGACCATGAGGTATTCCCGAGGCTCGAGCCCACCAAGGAGGGCGTCAAGGCGTTCTTTGCCATGTTCCGCACGGCGTTTCCGGATGCTCGTATGGAACCGTCGGTATAGGCAAGTTAGAAGCCCGACGCCATTCGTCGCTGCGGCTCCAGGCGACTTGCCAGCCCCTCATAATTCCTACGGGCAGGATTCGCCGCGGTAGGAGGTCTCACCCTCACGCGCCGAACACCCGCCCCTGTCCTACTGGGGGTTGAGCGCGTTCGGGTGAGGATTCACAAGCTTCGGCGGTGGTGGCCGCAGTCGACGCGCCGTAATCCGCAGTTCCCCGGCCCGGGTTGCAACTGGTGCGGCCCGGGAGGATGATCAGCGCGTGCAGATGTTGGGCGAGTGCACGCTGAGACTGAGATGCTCGAGGACGTCCGTTGGGCTGATGAGGCGACTCTCAGCGCGTTTCGGCTGGTCGGGCGCCAGGCAGAGCCGGTCCCGGGCTTGGTGACCGCCACGTATCGCGACGAGCAGCTGGCGTGGTCACGTCCGTTGCGGATCGTGCTCGGCGAGCTGCCCGCGCGCGGGGCGGTCACACGGCTTGACGAGATCGGCTGAAGCGTGCGCGCACTGGTCATCTCGGACACCCATTTCGGTGCCTGGACGGGGGAGGACATCCTCAGCGAGCCGGAAACCCTGGCGCTGCTGGAGCCATACCTCGACGTGGACGAGGTGATCTTCCTGGGCGACATGTTCGATTTTTTGTTTGCGTCGCTGCAGGATGCGTTCGCGGCCGCCGACGGCCTGCTCGAGCTGTTCCGCGAAAAGCTTCAGGGAAAGCGATTCGTTTTTCTGGCCGGCAACCACGACCATCATCTGGTCCGGCGCGAGGGGCAGACGCTGCTCGAGCTCGAGCTCGCGACTGGGCTGCCGGCGGGGGACCTGCAGGGCGAGGTGCGGCGCATCGACTTCTTTCGCCGGTTCCTCGAGCGTCGGCTGGACGGCGTCGAGATCGACATCCGACACCCGACCTACACGTTCGCGGGCGTCCTCTGCACGCACGGCCACTACCTCGACTTCCACGCCCGCCGCACCGGCGCGGCGCCCGGCAAGCTCCTCGCGCACGTGCTGTGGTGGATCGCTGTGGGCGGTAAGGAGCACCGGCCGACGGTCGACGACTACGAAGCGACGATCACGATGCTGACCGCCCCCCTGTACCTAGTAGCGCAGCTGCCGAACGGCACCCACGCCCAGCGCCGCGCGTTCGAAGCGTTCCAGCGTGTCGCCCACGGGCTGCGGGTCGGCAGCGCGCCGGTGCGAGCCCTCGAGCAGGCCGGGGGCTGGCTGGCGTCAAGAGCCGGCGCGTACGCTGTTCCCAGACGCGGGCGCGGCGCGCCCTCGTCGATCGAGGCGAGCTACGACGGTGCGCGCTCGAAGGAGGCGCAGCGGCGGGCGCGGACAGGCGCACCGGGCGGAAGCGAGGTGGCCAACCACACGGTCGCTCGAATGATCCGTCCGAGCGATCCGGCGAGCCGAGCGGTCAATGCCTTCGAGGCGGTCGTCGCGAACCTAGGCTGGGCCACGGAGACGAACAAGATGGTCTTCGCACACACCCACCAGCCGCTCGATGGAGTGAGCACCCCCGGCGGGTCAATTCGCTACTGGAACACCGGTTCGTGGATCTACGAGCCCGATCTGAGCTCGTTCGAGGCGTACGAGAGCTACCTGCGCCACGCCTGGCCCGGGACGGCCGTGCTGATCGATTCAGATGAGCCGCAACCGACACTGCTGAGGCTGCGCGAAGAGCTGAACCCGCTGCACCAGTGAGGTTCACCTGATGATCGTGAACGTCGCGACCAGGCGACAATCGCGCTGGGGAGCAGAACGCTGCTTCGCCAGGCGGAGCAGCCACCGGCGCGGGTCGTGAGATTGCGACAGCCTCGGGGGCCGCTCCTTCGAGCGCGCTCGCAAGTCGTCCGGGGCAGTCATCTCGTTCGGTGCAACGAGCCGCCGCGAGGGGAGCCGCGGGCGAATTGACCATGCTTCCTGCGTCCTCTAGCGTTGATCTATGAACAACGTCGCAAGGTCGATGATTGTGCGGCTCGCCGCCGGGGTGGCGATCGCCGTGCCGGCAGCGACTGCGGTCGCGCTAGCAAGCGGCCCCAGCGTGTCGGTCGGGATTCACGGCCCAACCTCCATAAAGTCGGGACAGAAGTTCAACCTGACCATCAGCGGTCACGTGTCAACCGTGCACCTCGCGTTGCGCACCGAGATGATCGAGCAAACTCCAGCCGGACCGCCTTGCGCTACATCGCTGGACACCGAAGAGAACAAGAGCCAGCGCCCCTATGCACACGCGCAGGGCGGCGAGTTTATCGAGCACAAATCGTTCAGCGAGGTCTTTCATTACAAAGCGAGGTCGACGGTGCCGACGCATCGCTTCTGCGCTTACGTGTCGCGATTCATCTACGTCAAGCACCAGCTGAAAAATCGCAGCTTTGCTCACGCGAGCTTGACGGTTACATACCATCCTTGATTGATCGGTTGCAGGGACGTTTCTGCTCGCGTGTGATCCCGACGGGCGCCCCGTCTCCCCGTGTGATGCTTTCTGGGTCGCACCAGGCGTACTCGATGTGCCACGGCGCTGGCCGTTGCTGACCGGCACGAGCACGCCCGGGTGGCACTCGAGATCGCGGAAGAGAATGATTGACGCTCCAACCGACGCGAGAGGAGCTCCATGACCACCAGCTCAGAGTTCGTCGGGGGCGTCGACTTCGTCAGCGTGCCCACCCGGAGATGCCCGCTCTGGCCGCGTTCTACGGCGAGACTCTGGGGCTGCCGCGCTCGGTCCACCTGCCGGAGCGCGACTACGCCGAGTTCGAGGCCGGAAAACCTGACCCTGAGCCTATACAACCCAGAATCGATGGGGTTCGAGCACCACCCCAACAACAACGCGATCGCCTTGCACGTTGACGACTCCCGCGACGCTGCTCGAGGGGGTTATTTCCACGGCGAGACCATCGACAGCCGTGTCTGCCACATCGCCATCTTCGCCGACCCGGAAAGCAACGTGCTGATGCTCCATCACCGCTACGCGCCGCGGGTCACGCAGAGCTGACGACTCTCACCGCCCTCGCCGGAGCAGCCTGGGATGAGCCTTCCGGGCATTGCGAGCCTGGGGCGCGTTTACATGGCCGGGCATCTCGCACCACGCCAGAGCGTGGACTGTGCAGCTCGACGGCTGCGCGCGGCGATCAGGTATTGGGGTAGAGGACCAGCGAGTGCGCGCTCCAGGCAAACAGCAGGGCCAGCGCGCTCCAGGTTAGGGGCCACGTCAGCGTGCGCAGGAATGCCGTCTGCCAGCGCCCGACCGTGATCACGTAGGCAAAGATCAGCGCGAGTAGTACCGCGTAGCAGATGATCGCCACTGTGTGGGACGGTGCCAGGCCGATGATGGGTGCGACCACGAAGCCGAGCAGCAGCCATGCGCTGATCGCCAACACGTCGACCGACAGCCGCGTACGTTCGCGGCCAACGATTGTCATGAACCCGGCCGCACCGACGAGCGAGGCAAGCATGTACACGCCCAGCGGCCAGTGCGAGTTGAAGCTGAAGATCTTTCCCATTAGCGCGCCGCCGGCCCAGAGCAAGAGCGGATTGATCACGCTGACCGCTACGTAGCAAGCGAACATGTCCTCGGGGGAATCCCACGGATTCCCGAACACGGGCCGGCTCGGGACAAGCGCCGCTCTCAGCGACGCTGGCGCCAGGGCACTGCGGAGCGAGCCTGAGTCGTCGGAGTCCATGTTCGAATGGTAGGCACCGCGACGCTCGACGGCAGTGTGGTGCTCGCCGTGGATCAGAGTGACCTCCGCTTCCTTGTGGACCGGACGAGGGCACGACATCGTTCCGAAGACCCTTCCTTCATCAGGCGAAGTATGTGCCGGTGGCAGTCGGGTGTCGTTCCTCGCTGCTCGTCCTGATCGAGCTAATTCCGCCGTACGATTGGCTCGAATGAGACTCCTGTTTCCCCACCGCGTCACACCTGCGCCTGGGACTGCTGCGCCGTCATGCGGTTACGAGAGCCTTGCCGCCGGGGGCCCTGTCGCACTCGCTGGTCGTTCCATTCGACAGCGCCTCCAATTGGCACCTGTCGGCTGAGCGGGCGATCAGCTGGCGTCGTGTAGGACCGGCGGCTGGGTGCCTCGAGCGCCTCGGCAAACGCGGCCCCGAGCGAGGTGGCGAGTTGCTCGCCGCGAGGTGTCCGTCCGGGTCAAGCAGCCATTGGAGGGTGAGGCCGTCGCAGATCGCGATCAGGAGCGAGGCGATCGCCTCCGGGTCGGCGCCTCGTCGCTCGGCGCTAGGCCCGAGGACCGCGCGCACGGTGACCGCGACGGTTTCGCGGATGTGCTGAAGGTGGTGAGCGAGCTGCGCGCGGAGCTCGTCGGAGTGCTGGGCCTGCGCCATCGACTCGACGAAGGCCACGAGCAGCGGCCTGCAGTCCTCGAAGGAGGCGAGCATCACCTTCCAGGAGCTGACCAGGCGCTCGAACTGCGAGAGATCAGCCCCTCGGCAAACGTGCGGCGCACGAGCTCCTCCGTCCAGATCTCAAAGCTGCGCATCAGCGCCTCGTTGAGCAGCGCCTCCTTGGAGCCGAAGTGGTAGCCGATCGAGGCGAGATTGGCGTCGGCCGCCCTGGCGATGTCACGGGCGGTCGTGCGGGCGTAGCCCTCGCTCTTCAGGCATTCGATCGCCCCCTCAAGCAACCGCTGGCGATGACTGACCTGGGCCACCTGGCCAGTTTAGTTGACAATCTAGACGCTTGACCATATTGTACGAGCGTACAGATAGTCGAAAACCTCTGAGGGAGGCGATTCGGATGGCAAAGCAGGACGGAGGCTCCCGAACCCTCGCGACGGCACTTCCGGCTGGCCCGCGCTGGCCGGGGCTGATCCAGGCATCTGGTGGGGGCTTGCGCCGATCGGCTTCGTCAAACATTGCCGTCGGCGGTACGGGCCGATCTTCGCGGTCCGCTTCCCGGGACATCGGCAAGCTCGTTGCGCTCGCCGATCCCGTGGACATCAAGGCGGTGTTCACCAGCGAGCGCGAGCTGTTTTTAGCGGGGGAAGCGAACGCGGCCACCGCCCCGTTCCTGCGCCAGCTCGGCGAGCACTCGCTGCTGCTGCTCGACGGCGACGAGCACTTGCGCCAGCGCCGGCTGATGCTGCCGGCCTTCCACGGCGAGGCGGTGCGCGCCTACGCCGAGCGGGTCGAGCAGATCACCGGCGCCGAGGTCGACCGCTGGCCGGTCGGCGAAGCGTTCGCGATCCGCCCCAGGCTGCGGGCGATCACGCTCGAGGTGATTCTGCGGGCCGTGATCGGGGTCAAGGATCAGCGCCGCCTGGAGCGCCTGCGGGCGCTGCTGCCACAATTGCTGGACTTCAGCGTGCTGGCGACGGCCGCTGCCTGGATGAGCCCGAGGCTGATCGACAGCAGGATCGGCCAACGCCACCGCACGATGCGCGCCGGCGCTGAGGTCGACCGATTCTTGTATCGAGGAGATCGCCGAGCACCGCGCGGACCCCGAGGACGCAACGACATCCTCGCGATGCTGATACACGCGCGCGACGAGCACGGCGAGACCCTCGGCGACGAAGCGCTGCGCGATCAGATCATCACGCTGCTGCTCGCCGGACACGAGACCACCACGACGGCGCTGGCGTGGTGCTTCGAGCGGCTGGTTCGTCACCCGGACGTGCTCGCCGCCTGCAAGACGAACTCGCCGCAGGCGACGGCGACGCATACCTGGGCGCGGTCATCAACGAGACGCTGCGCGTGCGACCCGTGATCGACGGCGTCTCGCGCAAGCTCACCACGCCCGCCGAGGTCGCCGGTCATCGCCTCCCCGCCGGGACGCTGGTGATGCCCTCGATCGTGCTCGCGCACTACTCCGACGCGTACCGCGATCCCGATCGCTTCCGCCCCGAGCGGTTCCTCGAAGGGCCGCCGCAGCCATACGCATTGATCCCGTTCGGCGGTGGCTGCGCCGCT
>CAWDMR010000009.1:0-186431 GCA_963803475.1 uncultured Solirubrobacterales bacterium | reverse complement strand
GACTCCAATCCCGCCGGTCCAGTGCCGCTTGTTGACTTCTGTATCCATCTCGGGTTAGGCTCGGTCGAGCTGTTGCGCGCGCTGAGATCGCGCGAGTCATGCGGACGGACTCGCGCGAAAGAGAGGGGCGAGGATGATCGGTTCGGGCACGAGCGGGACACGGCGACTCGGCGGCGCGCTGCGGATGAGAGCGTTGATCGGTGCATTGGCGGTGCTGGGTTTCGCCGGCTTCACCGGCGCCTCGCGGGCCGATGGCGACGCCGGCCTGCTTCAGCTGAGCGCGGACCCGTTCACCAACTCCACCAGCCAGCATCGCACGCAGGTCGAGCCCGACTCGTTCGCCTACGGCGACCGCGTCGTGAGCGCGTTCCAATCAGGCCGCTTCTTCAACGGCGGGGCCTCCGACATCGGCTGGGCGACCTCGACACGCTGGGGCGGCTGGAGGCGAGGGTTTCTTCCCGGGACGACGACGTTCGTCGGTGGACCGTACGCGGCGGTGACCGATCCGAGCGTCGCCTACGACGCCGCGCACCATGTATGGCTGATCGCCTCGGTGGCGCTTGATGCCACGCCGCGCGGCGTGGCGGTCCTGGTGAACCGCTCCCGCAACGGCCTGGACTGGAGCACCCCAGTGGTCGTGGCCGGCGTTGTCAGCGGCGAGGATTGGGATAAGGACTGGATCGTGTGTGACAACACGCGCTCGGAGCCCTTTCTTCGGCCACTGCTACGCCGAGTTCGACGACGCCAACGGCAACCTGATGAAGATGAGCACATCGACCGACGGCGGTCGGACCTGGGGGCCCCCGCTGGATGCCGCCGCGGGTGCTCGCGGGCTCGGAGGACAGCCGGTGGTCCAGCCCAACGGCACGGTGATCGTCCCGTTCGCCGACCTGGTCTTCCGCAGCATCTACTCATTCCGTTCCATCGACGGCGGGGCGAGTTGGAGTGCCGCGGTCACCGTAGCGCCCGGTCCTGTGGAAGCTGGAAGCGGGTAACCTGCGATCGGCCCCGCTGCCGTCGGCTGCGATCGACGCGGCGGGCAGGGTCTACGTCGTGTGGGAGGACTGCCGGTTCCGCCCCGGTTGCACGGGCAACGACATCGTCCTCAGCACGTCGGACGACGGGATCAGCTGGTCTCCGCCCAGCCGCGTGCCGATCGACCCCGTCGACAGCGGAGCCGATCACTTCATTCCCGGACTGGCGGTGGATCCGCAGACGTGGGGCAAGCGAGCACGCCTGGCCCTGGCGTATTACTACTACCCGGTGGCGGCCTGCACCGCGGCCACCTGTCAGCTCGACGTGGGCTTCATCCGCTCCCCGGATGGAGGGACGCATTGGAGCGATTCCGTCAAGCTGGCCGGCCCCATGAGCCTCAGCTGGCTGGCCGCCACCTCCCAGGGGGTGATGGTGGGCGACTACATCTCCACCTCGTTCGTCCGCTCCCAACCCAAGCCGTTCTTCGCCGTCGCCCGGCCGCCCAGCAACGGCCTGTTCCACGAGGCGATCTACACCACCGGTAGCGACGAGGCGCGGTGGTCCGACCAAGCACCACGGGCGGCGCAGCAGGCTTCCGCGGTCGTGGCGGGCGACGCCCGGTCCCGGGCGATGCCGCCAGAGGGCAGGGCCAGCCGCTGAGGCGATGGACCGCCTCGGCACGGTCTGACGAGCCGGGCGCCGGCCCGCGGCGGCCCGGGGGCGCAGTCCTCCGCAGGTTCGGCGGCTAGAGCAGCGCAGTCGCGGTGGCGGAGGCGCCGAGGTGAGCGACTCCGCCTGCTTCCTCGATGCTCCGCAGCGTGCCGTAGCGATCGCCCGGACTATGAGCTGCTCTTGACTGCCGTGAGCCGGTCTTATTGGCTTGGCCAGCGCATTGTGCTGCCTAGGACGGGCGGCTTAGGCGGAAGGCACCGCAAACCCAAACTGGTCGTCGCCGCGGTTCTCGCATGCGGGGCTGAAGTTTCGGAGTGGCAGGAGGTAGTGCTTCCAGCTGGGGGCTTGCTTTGAGCTTCCTTTGGGCTCGTGGCGCTGGTCGTCGTGGCTGGGCGGTCGATCTGGGCTCGTTCGGGTCCGTTCTGCTGCTCGCGGGTTGCACGGGCCGCACCCACGGTGCGACGAACATCGCCAAGCAGTCAAACGGGTCCGTCTCCGCGCAGCTGAATGCGATCGGCTCTTGTAGCCAGAGCTGCACGGCTTACATGCGCTGGCGGCCTCTGGGTCAGACGACCTGGATCAACGGCGCGTCGTTTAGCGTGCCCAATTGCGTAACGGTTTATGTGGATCGATCAGGTGCCTCGATCGTGATCTCGGCGAGGTCGGGCGAGCGAAGCAGTGGTCCGCGTCCGTGCTCAGGGGGATTACTCACGGGGCAGGGCACCCAGTCTTTCGTTGGCGGGTCACTGGAGCGGCCTGGTGCTGCTGCTGCCAGTTGACGGCGCGCCAGGTGCCGCGACTGCGGGGCTCCGAGGCGCGGTTCCGCGGTGTTTGACGCGGCCCGCGCTAGCAAGGGCACGACCTTGTCCGCTATCGGCGATCCGAGGCCGCTTGCGGGGTCCCAGCCGTCGATGGCCCTATAACCGGAGATGCTGTCGAAGCTGTTGTTCCCGACGGTTATGTCGTGGAACCGGTTGGCGTCGTTGATGCGGTACAGGGTGGGGTTGATGTTCCGAGTCCTTGGCCGGCGCCCTGGTCGGCGATCGCCACGAGCCCGGCCCACTGCGGCGTGCCGCAACTCGTTCCGCCGATGTCCAGTCCTCAAACCCCTGCCCCGACGAGCCCCAGGCGACGTAGACGCCCCAGTACTCGCTCGCGTTGTAGGACACATCGGGCACGCCGCGCATCGAGCCTGGAGCTTTGATCCCGGCCTGGTAGTCGGGCCGCTGGTACAGGGAACTGAACCCGCCGCCGCCGGCGCCGTTCGCCGTTCCCTCATTCCAGACGACCTCGTCTTCTATGACCCCGTCTTGAGGTCGGCGTGCAGCGTGGTGCCCCCGACACCGGTGACGAGCGGATCGCTCGCGGGCACCCCCACCGCCTTGATGAACGAATTCCCGTCACACGAGTATTGCGCCGCCCCCCAGTCCCCGGCGCCAGCGACCAACGTGATGCCGTCCTCAGTGCCGGCCGCAAACGCCGCGTGCTCCTTCGCTCGCACGTTCGTGGGCTCGCACTGCTCGGCATCGCTGTAGCTCATCGAGATCACGTCCGCGGTGTGATGGGCAATCACGTACTCCTCGACGCGTGCCGTGTCGGCATCGGTGCTACTAAGGGCGAGGTATAGGTCAATCTTCGCCTCGGGCGCGATCGCGTGCGCCCACTCGACGTCCAGCGCGATCTCCGCGGACCACCCGACCTGATTCGGGTCATTCGGATCAAACGGTGTCAGGCCATACGGCGCGAACGTGCGAAACCGCGGCGGCGCGTCCAGGCCGTTGAGCGAGTCGAAGTGCGCTAGATCGCCCGCCATCGTCGGATTCTGGTACGCGTCGATGATCGCAATCGTGGTCCCCGCCCCGTTCGCGCCGCGATCCAGCAGCGGCTCGATCTGATATGCATTGCGGATCTGCGTGGCCAGGTAGCAGTGGTATTGCGCCGAGGGTCTCTGACAGAACAGCTGACCGTTACTCAAGCTGGTCGGCACCGGTGGGGTATGGGTCACGCCGGTCGGGCTGACCTGGGGTTGCCAGCCGACCAGCTCGCGACGAGCTGTGGCCCACCGACAGCAGCAAGGCAACCAGTCCGATGGACGTCGCAAACAGGGCAGCTCGCACGAACCGCCCGCCGCACGAATTCCGTCTCACTATCCGAGCCTCCGAGTTCCCGGCCTAAACGGCATACGCCTATGTGCTGAACATCTCACGCACGAACTGCAGTGTCAAGACAACCCGAGGGCGCTCTGCTCGGAGGCGGCGACGGTGTCCTTCAGCTTCGTGCTCGACCCCGCGTACTCGCGGCGCGTGGTCGGCTGGCAGCTCGCCTCACAGATGCGCACCGACCTGGTGCTCGACGCTTTGCGGATGGCATTAGGGACCCGCGAGCCGGGCGCCGATCTCGCGCTGGTTCATCACTCCGATGCCGGCTCGCAGTACCCGAGCTTGGACTACACGCAGCTGCGCGACGCTCACCAGGTGCTCGCGTCGATCGCCACCGTCAGCGACGCGTAACATCAACGCGCTCGCCGACAGCTTCGTCGACAGCTTCAAGACTGAGCTGATCAGCGACCGGATATCGCGCACCCGCGCAACTCAAGCTCGCGGTCGTCGAGTACATCGGCTGGTTCAACCACGCCCGCTTGCACACCGCGCCCGGCTACCTATCCCGCCGAGATCGAGCAGCGATCACGATCCGTGCCGCCGTCCGCGAGGACCACGAGTCGGACGAAGGAAAGAACGTCCCGGCTGGCCTATCCCCAACATAGTTTGAGGGCCAGGCACTAGAACACGAGATTGAAACCACGAAACCAACAACCCCGATCTCCATAGAACCCAGGGCAGTTCACCACCCTCAACGGGATGCCCGGAACCTGTTTCTCAGGATCGCGCCAGCGCCAGGCCAGATCCGACGTCTTAGGGCGGGAAGCCGGCGTTACGGCAGCGCCGGTTTCGCGCGCACTACCACTTACCCGTGAATTTGTAGGGGTAGGAGATAGGGCGCACGGAACTTCCGGTGTAGTTCCGCGGGGGAGCAGACCGCAGCAGGCTGCCAGGCCAGACGATTCTTTCTTGCACGTCAATTCGAAGGGCGGTTGGTTTCTTGGAGGCGAGCGGACCAGGTGTTCGGTTTTCCCGGCCCTTATCGACTATCCCGTGAATTTAAAGGGGGTAGGAAGTGGCGAACGTCAGCATCGCAGCGCTCGCCGCCGGCACCTCGACCGGATAGCTGCCGCCACGCGGGTTGATCGAGATGAGGCGCGCCTTTCCGGCCAGCTGTCCGGTTGTGGTGTTGGATCCGAAACCCTGGCCGCCGAGTGTCACGCGGCTGTGCGCGTGGAGACTCGGCGCCTGCAGGCGCTCGAGCGTTGCGGTCCCGGACGCGCCGGGCACACGCAGCGCGATCGTGCGTGAGCCGGCCGTGTACTCGTTGATGAGGACAACGCGAATCCGTCCGTCAGGCGCCCGCGTCGCCCACACCTTGACTCGCCCAGTGTTTCCCGAGACCTCCAACAGCCTCGACCCTGGGGGCGCGGCCTGCGCGAACATCAGGAGCCCGAAGTAGTCGGGCCTGACGAACGCGTGCCAGGCCCCGCGCACCCTGCGGAATGTGAACAGCTCCGATGAAGCGCCCGGGTAGCTGTGGATGTTGACGCCGTCGAGGCCGGCGCGAGCCATCTCGAACAGCACGTCGACGGACCACAACGCAGATGCGAACGACGGAGCGACACGGTCCTCGACGCCACACGAGAGGCTGTTCATCTCGTCGACTCGGACCAGAAGACCATGCGCGTGGGCGAGGGTGACGGCAGGTCGAGCGCTGTTGGCCAGCCCGCGCGAGGCCAATGGCGCCAGCAGGTGCGCGTCCGTCGGGTACGTCGGTGAGACGGGTGACCTGTAGCACAGCTGCAGCGGGTAGAGGTGGATCGTGAGCACGCCCAGCCCACGCTCGGCTGTCACGAACTGGCCAGGTCGGGCATCCATCCTGGCCCGCCGACTGCCGGTCCCGCGAGCGGCACCGGCGGCAGCGCCGCGCGGATCCTCGCAACGTCGCCGAGGAAATCGGTGAATGTCCAGCTGTGCGGCCGGCCGGTGAACTTGTGCCCGTTCAAGACATACCAGGCGAAGCTCGGATACAGCTCCGGCTCGTTGCCGAGCTCAAAGGCGCTGATCGACTTGCGTCCGATCCAATGCAGGAAGTGCCGCGCTTCGAATGTCGCCAGCCTGCGGCTGTTGGCCTCGAGATTGATCCCGAGGATCAGCCTCGCATCCAGTGCCTTGGTCAGCGCCGAGACCACGGCCGCCCAACGCCTGCCCACGATAACCCTGACCCCACCCGGCTTGGCCATGTGCGGAACTGGCCACCAGGTCCAGTCGGTCGTGTCCCCGCCGATCCGGATCACCGGCGTCTGAGCAGGAGTGAGGTTACGGATCAGCTGCTCGAACACCGGATCGATCGCCTTCGGGTCCTGGCCCGCGTACGGCTCGATCGCGTTGAACTCGAGAGAGAGGCCGAGGAAGCCCGCGGGGATCGCCCTGCCGTAGGCCTGCGGCTTTACCGTCAGCGCCATCGCTGGTCCTGGCAGCGATGCATTCTGCGCCTGCGCGGGAGCTGCGGCCAGCACGGCTCGCCCGGCGACACTGTCGCCGCGGCCCTGCGCCGCGCCCCTTGAGGCGAGGAGCACAATTGCGCCGGCCAGCACGGCTGCCGCCGCCAGCGCGAACACGATCGAGCGCAGCCGTCGGGGTGCTGAGGCACTGCATGTCGGGAAAACTAGCGAGCTACGCCGACGGCGCTCGAGTTGGCACAGCGCATGAGCAGGGCCGCGTCGGCGCCTCATGCGAGCGACCCCCGCGTATAGATCAGACAAAAGGCCGTGACGCGTCGTCTGTGGGGTTAGTCAGGAGCGAAGGGCCTGGAGCGCCTTGCCGTAGTCCCCGGTTGGGTTTCTGGTGGTGACGATGGTTGAGATCACGTTGAAGACGATCATCACAATCAACAGGATCGAGCCGCCTGGAACGTTCGCCGCCGCTGCGATCGCCGCGTACGCGACGGTGCAGATCGCTGTCGAGGTTTCACCGGCCGCGTAGTAGAGCGCCTTCGCTCGTGGGCCGACTCGCTCGCGGCTCGCCTTGGTCGACAGCGTCACGTAGAACGGAGCGGCCTCCATCAGCTGGCGGATGCCCGGCGGATAGACCTCTGGATGAGCGGTGCCAGCTACGCCGTATCCGCGGAAGCGCAGTCCAACCAGGCGCCCGACCACGTAATGGGCGATTGCGTGGCAGTTGAGGTAGACGACCCATAAGCCCACCAACGTCAACACTGTCGCAAACGCGCCGCGATCAATTGACGCGGCGATCGCGAGCAGAGCGGAGCCGCTGATCAGTCCCCCGAGCTGATAGGCGTTACCGCGCGCGACCGAGTTCGACGGCGAAACGCGCGCTTTGGCTTGGCAGCGTCGCTCGCTGCCGAGATGGTGGTGGACATCGCTTCTTGCCCCTTTCGTGCTTGAAACAGCCCATACGAGATCCCGCGACCCGAGACCGGTTGGGTCCGACGCGTGAGGCTAGCTCCCGGAAGCGACCGCGACGCGCGGAATCGGGAGCTGGGTCAGTGTTCTGACCCACCCGATCGGCGGTGGATCTCGCGCCGTACTGCATCGGCCGAAATCGGCGAGAACGCGTTCAGGAAATGCTGCGAGGAGAGCCCGAGCCCCCAGGCTGCAAGCGACACACCCGGCCAAAAGGTTCCTCCGCCCGTGGCCACCCAGATCACGATCAGGACAGCGTTGATCAGCAAGTACGCGCTGAGGTGCGCCTTGAAGTCATGCCAGCGCTGAACCTGAGCAACGGCTCGCATCAACTCGCGGTCCACCGGATCGGCAGCCTCACCAACAGTCATCAGATCACCGCATAACCTACGGCACAAAATCGCCGGGCCAGAGTGTCGCAAGAGGCTACACGCAGAAGCCCGGCGGCCATCACCGGCCTGGCGGTCGGGCTGGCTCCTCCGTCTCGTCCTAGGCGGAATGGCGCCATAGAAGTGACTCGGCCAGCTGGTTGGTAAACCTCCTGCAAACGATCGAAGCAGCGGGATAGGGTGTCAATCCAAGCCACACCCGTGGCATACGCCGCCGTCCGATGTGTTCGTTCCTCCCTCGTGCGCGCGGCTGGCAGAGGAGGAACGGGGAGGCAGGACAATGGCCGATCAGGATCGGGGCGAACGCGCCGCCGACGCGGCGCTTCCAACGCCTAGCGAGAGAAGGGCCGCGTCTTGGGCCGGGTGGTTCATGGCAATCACGTTCATCACATCGATCCCGGCGCTGCTTCTGTACCACCCGGTCCTGCACGATCACAACTACATCCTTGGGGCAGGGCACGATACGCGCATCGAGTTGGCGGCTGTTCTCGAGGTGTTCTTGATGATCTCGGGCATCGGCGTGGCGGTCGTGATGTTCCCGATCCTCCGACGGCAGAGCGAGCGACTGGCGCTCGGCTACGTCGCGTCGCGGATCGTCGAATCGGCGATGATCGGCGTTGGCATCATCAGCCTCCTAGCGGTCCTGACGCTGCGTCAGCGATTTGGCGGCGTCCATCGGCGCCCTCGGCGGATCGCTTGAGATCACCGGTCGAGCGCTCGTCGCGATCCACAATTGGACGTTCCTGATGGGACCTGGATTCTGTGTCGGCGTAAACGACATCCTGCTGGGCTATCTGATGTACAGCACCGGCCTGATGCCACCGCGCCTCGCGCTGTGCGGCCTGGTCGGCGGCCCGCTGATCTTCGCTTCGAAGATCGCCGTTGTGTTCGGTACCTGGGGCATAACCAGCTCCACAGCAGGCATCTTCGCGCTTCCGGTGTTCATCTTCGAGGCCTCGTTTGCGATCTACCTGATCGTGAAGGGGTTCAGGCCGTCCCAAGTCCTCTCCGGAGAACCAGCGATCTAGGCCAGGACTCCATGCCGGCGGCATCGACACACCCGTTGCCCCCGGCTGTCCGCTCTCGATGCGAGGCGCCACTATCGGCTGCCCTGGGCGCCCAGCCAGGTCTGGATCCGTGACCACCCAGCAGGCCGGTCAGCTAGCCGTAGACCCTTTGGCAGACGCGCGTGTTAGCGAATTCCCGATCAGTCGTCGAGACGATCTCCCGTCCCAGGGGAGTCAGCGAGACCGGTATCAGCTTGAAGTTCGCCAGGCCGAGCGGGATGCCGATGATCGTGATGCATAGCGCGATGCCCGTGATCAAATGTGCGAGCGCCAGTTCCCAGCCGAACAGGATTATCCACACGATATTGCCGAGGGTCGAGCCTGCTCCAGCATCTGATCGGCGAACGATCCTGCGTCCGAACGGCCACAGGGCGAAGGCGGCGATCCTGAATGCGGCGAAGCCGAACGGGATCGTGATGATCAGGATGAACGCGATTATCCCGGCGAGCGCGTACAGGAGCGCGAGCCACAAGCCCGCCAGTACGAACCAGATGATGTTGAGGATGAATCGCAAGCCTGAACTCCGTGTGTCTCGCCGGCTGCGCGCTAGAGACTACGCCGAATTCAATCGAGATTGAAGTCCATCAGCGGCGGTTGGAAACCACCACAGTCGCGATCACGAGCGAGAGCGCGACGAGAGAACCGGGCACCACCAGCCAGTTGATGCCGACCGTGTTGCGGTAGTGAATGACCAGGCCGATGAATGCGATCGGGATGGCCAGGGACAGAAATAGCGCAGCCGCCCGGACGATTGCACGCCGGTCGTGGCCACGGTCGCGGCGCTGGTCAGCGAGCGCGAGGGCGGCAGCGATACTCGCCTCCTCACCGTCGTAGAACACGAGTGCTCGCCGACCCAGCTGGCGCGCATGCGTCTCGCAGGTCCAGGCCATGACGATCATGAACGTGACCGGCAGCACCCAGGTCGTCACCCAAATTGCGCCTGCCACCAGAGTGCTGAGCACCGCCCTGACGCGGGCCTTGGCGCCCGTCTCCGGCTTCGCGGCCGAGGGAGACAGGAAGCCGCCGAACACCAGCAGCAGATAGACGCTCTGAACCCAAGTCCGCAGCGATCGGCGCTCAGTGGGGCGATCGGGGATCCGCGTGTCCCGTACCGCGATGAGCGCCTTTTGCGCCGCGTCAACATTTGGATGCACGCCGCGAAGCGCGAGCATCTCGGCCGCGGTCTGTAACTGACTGGGGTCGCGGTCATACAGCGCGGCGGTGTGCAGGGTCATCCGCATCTCCTGCCACAAGTACGCGAGATAGCCGGGGACCAGCGCCAAGAAGAACGGCGTGCCGGAAATTGCGCCGTCGATTCGCGCGATCTGCGCTGTCTGCGTGCGCAACTCCTCGGCCAGGTGCGCGCGGGGCGTCTCCGGACGCGCCTCCCGGACCCTCTGTGCCCATTCGCTCGAGTTGTCTCCGAGCCGATCGCACGCGTACAGGGTGAGTCGCTCCGCTACGTGCTCAGGGTCGCGATAGACGATTCGCACAAGCTCGCGCGAGCCGGAGAACACTCGCCTGATCCGGCCCGTCGAAAGCTGCGGCTCGCCCGGGTCCAGTGAGGTCACGCTTGATCTCGCTGCTGACGCCGCCAGATCATTCCGATCGGCTCGGGCGGTCGATCGCAGCTTCGATCCTCACCAGCCGTTGCGTGACCTCCTCCAGTCGCCTCGCCAACTCCCCCTCAGTCTCAGCAAAGCGCCGCCGGCTGCTCTCGATCAGCGACGCCGTGACCGCAGCCGTGATAACAGCAAGAAACGCGATCCCGGTGAGCATCATCACCGCCGCGATGAATCTCCCGTCGGCATGCTTGGGCGTGACATCGCCATACCCAACGGTCGTGACCGTCTGAAGTGCGAACCACAGCCCCTTGCCGATCGTCGGGTACTCCTGCCGGTCAACGGTCCGCGCCAAAATCCCACCGGCAATCGTGATCAGCAACGTAAACCCAGCGAATGATCGCGGCCGCCCGGCGTGCAGTCAGCGACTCACGCAAGAGGAGGCGAGCGGTCAGGGGCACCTTCGCTGCTCGAGCACCCGCACCGCTCTGCGCGCCCTGAGGTTCAGAACTCCCGAGCTCACTCATCTCAGACATGACTCCTTCGTCGAGGGATGCTGAGTCTCCCACGGCTAGTGGGGTCAGGCGAGGCGGGAAGCTAGCCGTTAGGGGAGGTTGTACACGTACAGCCTGTCGTCGTCTGCGCCGACGTAGACCGTGCCACCTACGACCGCTGGCGCGCCATCGACTGCGCCGGTGCTGGGGGGTTCGAACAGGGCGCTGCAGTTCGTCGAGCTGCAACCGCCCGCTGAGAACCCCTCCACGCCGCCGCTCGTGCCGATGTAGGCCACCCCGTTGGCAACCACCGGCGACGAGGTGATGCCGCTGCCGTTGCCTGTAAAACCGCTCCACAGCGGGCTGCAGGTGGTCGCGCCGCAGCCGCCTGCCGAGAACGCGTACAGCCGGGTGTCTTCTGAGGCGACGTAGACCGTGCCGTCCGCCACCGCCGGCGTCGACCTGATGATTTCGCCGCCGGTAGCGCCGGTCCACAGCGGGCTGCAGACGAAAGCGATGCCGCATCCTCCCGCGTTGAACGCGTACAGCTTGTCGTCGGCCGAGCCCACATACACCACGCCCCCGGCCACGGTCGGCGAGGACGAGATCAGGTTGCCTGCGATGGCCGTCCACATCGGGCTGCAGGAAGACCCGCCGTTGCATCCCGCGGCATTGAACGCGTACAGCTTGTCGTCATTTGAGCCTACGTACACCACGCCCTCGGCGACTGCGGGCGAGGAAACGACCGCTCCGCCGGTGGTGGCGGTCCACAGCGGGCTGCAGCTCGCGCTGCCGCAACCAGCAGCGTCGAACGCATACAGCTTGTCGTCGTCCGAGCCGACGTACACCACGCTGCCAGCCACCGTGGGCGACGAGACGACTATCCCACCGGTGGTGCCGGTCCACAGCGGGCTGCAGCTCGCCGCGCCGCAACCGCCCGCCGGGAATGCGTAGAGCTTGTGGTCCGTCGAGCCGATGTAGACCACGCCGCCCGCGACGGCCGGCGAGGAGTACTGGATTGCGCCGCCGGTAGCGCCGGTCCAAAGCGGGCTGCAATGCGCGAAGCTGAGCCCGCAGGAAGCCGGAAACGCGTACAGCTTGCCGTCGAATGAGCCGATATAGACGACCCCGCCCGCGACCGCCGGCGACGTTTCGACAGCTCCGCCCGTGTTGGCCAACCACGTGATGGCGAGCTGTGCGACGTTGATCGGACTGATCGTGATCTCCCACGGATTGAGCCCGACATGGTTCGCGGCGTAGTGGAACTGGCGCCAGTCGGTTGAGCGCTCGACCGCGACGAACTTGGAGGTGGTGGGGTGGCTGACGTTGCCATCCGGGCCAACGCACGAGAACGAGCTCTGCGAGAACTCCTTGCCGCACACCTGATACTCATAGGATCTTTCCGGAAACAGCCCTGTCGCCGTCTGCGAGAACGGCACGTTGCTGACCTTTGACGGCACGTTGAACGACGGCAGGTTTGTCCACGTGCTGGTCCCCACCGGGCGGTAGCGCATGAATGCCGTGCACGGCGTAGTGGAGGAGCCGTTATCGCACGAGCCGATCGCGTTCAGCTGTGCGTGATATGTGCCGTCGGGCTGCTCGGTGATGTTCGTCGCCCCGGTTGTCCGCCCGGTACACCCTGCCGCCAGCAACGCCAACACCACCACGCCGGCTAAACCGCGCCGGCCGCGGGCCGACACTGCCAAGCGCGCACCCACCGTGCGTAAAACGCGAGACGACAACATGCACAATCCGTACTCGGTGCGAGGGGCTTAACCGCGGCCGCGGCACAAGTCAAGCCAACAGCCCCGACAAAACCCGGAAATAGCGCACAAATACAAGCCCGATGCCCGCCAGGCCGGTCAAGCACCGGCTTGACCGCTCCGGGGCCCACGCGACACCCTCGCCCTTCTGGGTTGGAGCGGGGCTGGTAGCCGGCTGGCCGGTGTGTTGACGGTGAACGGTGACCCGGATGAGCGCTTCGACGGCCGGGGCGCCGGTGGCGGGCTGGGAAGCGACCCGACCGTCGGGGTTGACCACGACCGCGGCCGGGGTGGCAGGCACGCCGTAGGTCTCGCTGATGTTCAGATTGGGGGCGATCAGGGCCGGTGAGAGACCGTGCTCTGCCACCAAGGCGCGACTGTCGGTGAGTTCGCCACAGCTGACGGGAATGATCGAGAGCTGATGAGCCAGGGCCCGTTGCCATCTCGCCAAGTCCGGCAGCATCGCCCGACACGGTCCGCACTGAGGGCTGGTGAACACCAGAATCAGCGGGCGGCCACGAGCCAGAAGGTCATTCAGCCCCGCGGGCTGGTCGCGTTCGTCGTGCAGCTGGAACTCGGGCGCCGGGCTGCCCACGGGCACTGTCGCGGGCAGCGCGGGGCGAGCGCCGGCGCGCCGGACCTGATCTTTGAGTTGCCCTCTTTGCTGCCACAGCCATAGGTTGGTAACGGCGAGCGCCGCGCTGAGGACGCAGGCGCCGAGCAGCGCCCAGGCGGTCGCGTCGAGCGTGCTCAGCTGTGAGTCGATCGCTTTACCCGGACCGGCCGCGGCGACGAACGCCGCGATCGCGATCAAGGCCAGGTTGCGGACCAGGGTGCGGGTTGTGGCTGGAGCGGAGTGGATCTGCCCGAAGCAGTGACAGTCGGGGCTTCGGCCTTGGCGCAGCACCCTGGCGATCGCGACGATGAACGTAGCCAGCAGCGCCGCCGCGGCAACCGCGCCCCACCGGGCGCTCGGGCGAGGCAGGAGCGCGATCGCGATCCCCAGCTCAGCGGCAGGAAGCAGCACAGCCCCGACGCCCGCCTGTCTCCGAGCGGCGCCAAAATCCACCAGCGCGCGGCGAGTGCCCGGCAGGTCGATCAGCTTGCCGGCGGCGGCGAGAGCGAACACCATCGCCAGCAGCACCCGGCCCACCGACAGCGTCACGTCCATCCACGGATCATGCCCGAGCCGCCGTCGATCGGCAACCAGAAACCCCACAGGCTGCCGGCCGCCGGGATAATCGCGAGCCGGATGAGTCGGATCACGGCTGACCGGCCGAGCGTCGTGGTGGAGGCGTACGGAGTGGCGATCGAGGTCACGGTCAGCAACACGCGCCTATGGCCACAGGTGCAGTCTGTACTGCCTCCGGCGGCCACGCCAGCGGATCCACACACGGTGCTCGGCCGGTTCACCATCGGTGAACCAGGCGATGGCGTATTCAACGTGACGCTCGATGACGAGCTGATTGCGGGCGGCCTGGAGATGGAGGTCGCGCTCGGAGTGCTGGACGCGCAGATCCGCGCACTGGTGGCGGCCAACGCCCGTGACTGGGTGTTCGTGCACGCCGGCGCGGTCGCATCAGGTGAGCGGGCGCTGTTGCTGCCCGGCGCGAGCTTCTCCGGCAAGACCACGCTCGTGGCCGCCCTGGTGCGCGCCGGCGCGACGTACTACTCAGACGAGTTCGCGGTCCTCGACCAGGACGGGCAGGTTCATCCCTATCCCAAGCCGCTGTCGATCCGCCTGGCCGACTCGGGCGGCACCCGCGAGACAACCGCTCAGGAGCTCGGTGCCAGCGTCGGCGCGCGGCCGCTGCCAGTCAATCTGATCGCCATCACCTCCTACAGTCCGGGAGCGTCCTGGCGACCGGAGCAGCGACCCGCCACCGCGGGAGCCTTGGCACTGCTGTCCAACGCCGTACCCGCGCGCGAGCGTCCCCAGCAGAGCCTGCACGCGGTCCGGCAGGCGGCCGCTGATGCCATCACGCTGGAAGGTGAGCGCGGCGAAGCCGAATCCACCGCCCCAGCGCTCCTGGCTGCTCTCGCCGGGTAGTCGTCGCCGAAGTTGGTGCTGCGCCGACAGCTCAGCTTCGGCGTCGGGCGCCGCGACGCCGCCGCCAGCGCCGTCCGGTTTGGCGCAGATACCTGGCGGTGACCGCTGTCGCCGACCGGGCCAGCTCAGCGACGATCGCTGACCCCGTAGCCGACGCGCCATCGGCGCTCGCCTGTGGCCAGAACCACACCACCAGCCGCCAACGATCCCGCCACGTCTTCGCGTGACGCAGATACCACAGCCGGCCCGCCGTCGGCGGCGCGCCAGAGGCCCGCAGCGACCAATAGACCGAGGCTGCCGGCAGCTCCAGCCGACTTGCCAACGCATCCCCCGCCGGACTGCACCGGACCCCAGCCGCGAACGCAGACATGGCATCCAGCCGTACGGCCAGGTCGCGTGCCTGCTCCCACGATTCGTACGCCAACCGCGCGATGCCGCGCTCCAGATCCTCCCGCGGTTGCCCAACCCCGCCATGCTGTGCCGCGTGCAGCGCCAGGTGCATGGTTCGAGCCGGCAGCGAAGGCACCTCCACCTCCACCCCACAGATCCTGATCCGCTCGCTCTGCTCGCCAAGTACCCTCCACACCGCCGCGGCTGACGCGCCGGTCCCCACCAGCGTCCAATGCAGCTCGAGTACGACGCCGTCGGCACGCTCCCACACGTAGTGATGGCGGTCGACCAGCAACAGGGCGTCGGGCTCCTCCGACCTGACGAAGCCCAGGCCGCCGAGCACTCCCTCCGCCGCGCCCAGCTGCGGCTTGCTGACCAGCAGGTCAATATCGCGGTACCAGCGCGTCTCCCCGTCATACAGCCAAACCGCCACGGCGGGGCCCTTTAGCAACAGGCACCGGACCCCCGCGCTTGCCAGCGCCTGGGCCGCCTCGCTCAGGGCGGCATTCAGCCTCGCGGGGAGAGTGGCCACCGCCGCTCGGCGCCCGAACGCGAGCAGACGCTCATCCATATCCCGCGACAGTAACGTGGTCGACGGGTGCGGTCGGGGAAACGCGACGGGTCCAGGTGGCGGTGTTCCTATACTCGGCCGCATGCCCCCACGAGTGTCGATCGCGCCGTCGCTGGCCCACGTCACGAGTCGAGTTCCGGGACTGAGACGGGTGCCGGTGGTCAAGTTGGTGGCGGCCGCCGAGATTGCCCTGCTTGCCCGCGATCACCTCATGCGGCTGACCCAGCCAGAACGTCGCAGGCTGTTCGAGCTGGTGCGACTCGGCCGCGGCCGCCGGCGCAATCTGTCACAGGCTGAGCGAGAGGAGCTGGCAGCACTGATCGCCAAGATGGAACCGCGACTGCTCGCCGGTCTCGCCGTCGAGAAGCTGTCGCCGCTACGCCTGCCGCGACGGTTGGTTCACGGCGCCGGAACCGGGCCGGCCTGAGGTCGTCTGTGTCCGCTGGGCGCGTGACATCTTCAGAGCTGCGCGAGCTGACCTGGGGTTGGTGGCTCGCGGTGCTGATGGGACTGCTGAGCGTAATCGCGGGCATCGTGGTTCTGGCCAAGCCCAGCCACAGCCTGGCCACACTGGCGGTGATCTTTGGGATCTTCGTGCTCGTCGACGGAATCATCGAGCTGGCCGGCGCGTTGATCGGGAGTTCGCAGAACCGCGGGCTGCTCGCCGTCGTGGGCGTGTTGAGCGTGATCGCGGGGGTGCTGCTGATTCGCCACCCCCTCGGCGGTGTCCGGGCGGTCGCGCTGGTGCTGGGCATCTGGCTGATCGCGGCCGGCGTCGTGCGGTTCATTGCGGCCGTCGACGGCCGCGAGAATCGGTTATGGCGGATCGTGGTGGCGGTGGTTCTGGCGGTCGCGGGGATCGCGATTGCCGCCAGCCCCCATATCGGATATGCCACGCTCGCGTTGATCGCGGGACTCGGCTTTATCTGCTACGGACTCAGCCTGATCGTGGCCGGTTTGGCGCTGCACTCCGTCCGCCGCCACGGCCTGCCGGCTGTCGACGACAGCGCCGAGCTGAGCCAGCGTTAGGCCCTCAGGCCAGCTGCCGCACCCAGTCGGCCAGCGCGTCCTGCGCGGCGTCGGCCCGGTCCTGGGCGGCGCGGTAGATGGCCCAGGTCTCGCCGG
Organism: uncultured Solirubrobacterales bacterium; assembly: GCA_963803475.1. Classification (GTDB taxonomy): domain Bacteria; phylum Actinomycetota; class Thermoleophilia; order Solirubrobacterales; family Solirubrobacteraceae; genus Palsa-465. Next base: position 169,846 of record CAWDMR010000009.1, on the reverse strand, counting down.
TCATCGACTCGTGCCAGTCCTCGTAGGCCTGGGTGGCCTCGATCTGGGCCTCGCGTCGCATGAAGCTCAGCTCCTCGAGCATCGCGTACGCGCTGGCGGACGGGCGCGCGAGCTCGAACTCGCAACGCTCACCATCGAGAACCAGCAGCTCGCGGTGGATCTTGTGGGTCATGTCCCCCCTGTCTTCCGGCGCTCGATCCGGAGCAGCCCGCGGACGAGCAACCGCATTCCGATAACCGCAGTGATCGTCCCCCGCCCGCGTTGCCAGTGCGTTTCCGGGACGTTGCCCGCCCCTACCGCCGCCGCGCGTCCGCCGCCGGCCCCCTACCGAACCCCGGCAGCGGGTCGCTCAGCTCCGCCACCAGCAGCTTGCCGGACACGCGACCCAGCGCCCGGGCGGCCCGCGAGACGCCGGCGGCATCGGCGACACCGACCACCCGCGGCCTGATCAGCTCCCGCGTGTGGCCGCCGCGGACCACCTGACCGCCGCCCGCGAGCAGATTCTCCACCCAGTCGGACTGCTCTCCGTACAGGATCACGACCGCGAGTTTGTCTCCCGATACGGATGCCATTACCGGCGTGCGGTAGCGGCGGCCCGAGCGCCGGCCGCGGTGGCAGATCACCACCCAGGGCGGCAGCAGCCAGGCGTAGCCCAGCTGGATGGGATTGTTGACCGCACGGTTGAAGCGCGCGACGCGACGGGACAGCTTGACCGGCACGCCGCAAGTTTCGCATCAACGGTCGCCCGCCATGTACCCTCAAGTGGGCAAATGGCATATGCCGAGGAGAGCAGCGGCGTTCGCCGCGTGGGGATCGATAGCACAGTGCTGGCCGGGGAATGGCGGCGGCTGCGCCGCGCCGCCACGGCCGTGGCCCTGTTCACCAGCCCGATGTTCTTCGTCGTGCTCTACGACCGGCTCGGATTCTCGGTGCTGGGCGCGCTCGCCGCCACCGCCGGCAGCGTGATCGCCTTCCGGGGCTTCATCGACGTGGTGGCCCGCCGCCTGCTGCCGTGGCCGAGCATGTACGGCGTCGATCAGGCCACCAGCGAGGAGGACGTGGTCGCGCGGCGCCGGACCTGGTTCTGGCGCTCGCTGTACCGCAAGGTGTTCTTCCTCGTCGTGCTGATCGGGGCGATCGGCGCGCTGGTCGCGATCATCGGCCACCACTCCTGGTGGGGCGGGGTGCAGGCGTTCTTCCACTTCCTCACGAGCATCGGCTCGCAGCTCCCGAGCTTCGCGATCAGCATGGTGTTCCTGTTCTTCGCCAACGTGTTCATCCTGTTCGGCCCGCTGCTGGTGGCGAACCTCGACAGGTCCGCGGGTATGAGCCGGGGGACGCGAAGTGGGGCGTACAGATGGAGGACGTTCGCGGCCAGGCCGAGCCCAAGGAGGAGGTCTCGCGCGTGGTCCGGCTGTGGCAGTCGGGCGAGGAGTTCGAGAAGGCCGGCGGCAAGCGCGAGCGCGGTCTGCTGTTCCTGGGCGCGCCCGGGACCGGCAAGACGATGCTGGCCAAGGCGATCGCCACCAACTTCAACTGCCCGTTCGTGACCATCCCCGGCTCCGGGTTCGCGGCCACGTTCATCGGCATCGACGTGATCGTGGTGAGCTGGCTGATCCACAAGGCCAAGCGCCTGGCCCGCAAGTGGGGCGGCCAGTGCATCGTGTTCATCGACGAGATCGACGCCGTGGGGATGCGCCGCGCCAGCCTCGGCGCCGGCGGCGCCAGCGGCATGGGCGTGGGCTCGAGCAGCTTCGAGGACTACTGCTTCTTCGGCCGCTGGGGCGCCCTGACCCCCACCGGCGACCTGATCCTCGAGACCCGCGCCTGGCGCGAGCGCCTGTTCGCGGAGCGGGCCGAGAAGCTCGGCTCCCGCATCCCGCCGCTGTTCGCCAAGCCTGCCGAGTGGATGGAGCGCTACATGTTCCCGGGCGGGATGGGCGGTATGGGAGGTCAGGCGCTGAACCAGCTGCTGGTGCAGATGGACGGCATCGGCGAGGCGCCGTTCTTCCGCCGCTTCTTCACCAACCGGGTGAACACGATCCTCGACGCCATGTACTTCGTCCCGCGCAAGGTCGGCAAGGTATCGATGCGGCTGTCGCCGCCCAAGCCGGCCACCGAGCAGGTGTTCTTCATCGGCGCCACCAACGTGCCGATCGATCGCCTCGATCCGGCGCTGATCCGTCCGGGACGGATGGGCCGCCACGTGTGGTTCCGCACGCCCGACGCTCGAGGACCGCAAGGACATCTTCCACCTGTACCTGGGCAAGGTCGACCACGAGCCGGATCTCGACACCGACCGGCGGCGCGACGAGCTGGCGCGCATCACCAACGGGTATGCGCCGGCGATGATCGAGCAGGTGTGCTCGCTGGCGCTGACCTACTCTCACGCCGACGGCCGGCAGGTGTTCGGCTGGCCGGACATCGTCGAGGCGATGACCACCGTCGAGGCCGGGACCGCGGTGGCGATCGACTACGTACCCGATGAGACCCGCGCGGTGGCGATCCACGAGGCCGGCCACGCGGTCAACGGCCACCTGTACATGAAGGACGTGCTGTCCACCCGGCTGTCGATCCGCAAGCGCGGCGAGTCGCTCGGGCATCACCAGGCGATCGAGACGCAGGAGCGGTTCTCCTCGTGGCGCAGCGACGAGTTCGCCAAGCTCGTGTGGACGCTCGGAGCGATGGCGGCGGAGCACGTGTTCTACGGCGAGAACTCGACCGGCGTGGGCGGCGACGTGATGAGCGCCACTGCACGGGCGGGCTGGATGGTCGGCTACTGCGCGATGGGCCCCAACCCGATCGACCTCGACGGCCGCTTCGCCTCGACCGAGGACGAGGCCGCGGAGCGCGAGAAGCTGCTGCGGCGCTTCGAGGAGATCGGCGTGCAGATCATGCGGCGGGCCGGCAGCGGCGGACCCTACGAACAGGACCCGATCGCCGGCACCCTGTCCGACCGCGACAAGCGCCGGGCCGTCACCACGCTGCTCGGCCAGGCGTACGTCACCGCCTACGCCACGATCGCGGCCAACCGGGATCAGGTGGAGCGCATCGCCGACACCCTGATCCAGCGCAAGGAGATGCACGGCGACGAGGTCGTGGACCTGCTCAACAGCGTCAAGCTCACGCGCCCCGCCGTCGACCTGCTCCAGGAGAGCACGTGGCCGCCCGTATGAGCGACGGGGGTCCCCGCCTCAGGGCCGACGAGGAGCACGTGGCCGAGTCGCCGCTGGGTGCCACCACGCGGCTGGCGCCGCGGCGGGCACACGCCGAAGCCGACCCATCGCCGCACGCGCACAAGTTCCGGTGGGCGATCGTCGCGCTGGTGGCGGTGGGGCTCGCATCGCTGGTGGCCGCGCTGGGGCTGAGCGCATTCGGCCCGACCAAGTCGACCACCGGCGACTCGTGGTCGACCTGGCAGGCCGCAGGACGGCGGGCTGCAGGGAGCGCAGGAGATCGCCGACTTCGTCTCCCCCTACTACCGGGCCACGCCGGCCTACCAGCTGGCCGTGGTCACCGCGATGAACCTCAACGACCCGTCCAACCCGCTCGAGGTCGTGATCCCCACCGCAGAACGCCCCCGGCGGCGTCGCGGCCCTGCCGGCCAACAGCACCATCGCCTACAACCTGTGCGGACTCGGCAGTCACGACTGCTCGATCGGCGTCGGCACGCCGTCGTCCGACCGGCTGCTGCTGCTGCGCCGCGAGGCGCTCGAGCTGGCGCTGTACACGTTCAAGTACATCTCCGGCGTGCACACGGTGGTCGCGATCCTGCCGCCGGGTCAGACCGAGCAATCGAGCCATCTGAGCCGCAAGCCGCCCACCGGCAGCCAGGTGTCCTCCAACAACACCCGGAGCGTCGACCTCGCGCTGGCGTTCGACCGCAAGGAGTTGCAGCCGTGGCTCGACCGCCCGCTGCGCGCGACGCTGCCCGAGCCGCTGCCGCCGACCGTGCAGCAGATGGCCAGCGCACCGGAGGCCGAGCTGGTCAGCGTGATCACCGCGCACGGGCTGTTCTCGGAGCGCACCGAGCAGGGGCAGGACGGCAGCAACCTGATCGTGCTGCAACCTCAGTCGCCGCAGTAGCTCAGCGGCCGCGAGCAGGCTCCCGGCCCGCTCCCAGCCCGGACACTCCAGCACCGGCAGCCGCGGGTAGCGCGGGAAACCGCTCCGGCTCGCTGCGGGAGCGCAGGCACAGCGAGAACCCCGAGCCGCGCGTGTTGCCGATGATCCGCTGGTGCCGGCAGGAATCGCACAGCCCTGCGGGTGGGCTCCTCATGCGCCGGCGCCGGCCGCCCGCTTCACCGCGTGAGCCGCTCCAGCGTCAGCACGAACGACTCGTACGGCCGGCCGGTGACCTGCCCGAGCGCCACCTCGCAGGTCCGGTTGCTCGACACGCAGGCATCGAGCTTTCGCCCGTCGAGCTCGTGGGCGACATCCTCCAGGGCCGAGGCGGGCAGCTCCGGATGCAGCCATCCGCGATCTCCGGCCATCCCGCAGCAGGTGGTACCGGCCGGGACCACGACCTCATCCGCCATCCGCCCGGCGACCGCCATCAGCTTGGCCGACAGGCCGAGATGGGCGGAGGCACAGGTCGGGTGCACGGCCATGGCGCCGAGCCGACGGCGGAGCTCGAGGCGGTCCAGCAGCCGATCGTGCACCCAGGCGATCGAGTCGAGCACCTCCACCCCCTCGACGCCCACCTCGGTAGTGACGCCGTGGGTGCACGAGCTGGCGTCGATCACCACCGGGAGGCGGCCGTCATCGCTCCAGCGCCGGAGCGATGCCCGCAGGCGCTCGGCCATCAGCTCGTGGCCGCGCTCGAATCCCTTAGAGATCCAGGGCGTGCCGCAGCAGTTGCCGGCGACGTCGTCCGGGATCCACAGCGGCAGCCCGGCGCGAGCCGAGATCGCGACCAGCGCCTGAGGCAGGGCCGGCTGGGCCGGGACCTCGCGGGCGTTGCCGAAGATCCGGTTGATGCACGATGGCATGTAGACGGCGGCCGCGCCCTCACGGGCGGTGAACGGCAGCTCCGCGCCGGCCGCGGGCGGAACGCTCGGCCGGATCGCCCTGACGGCCGGTCCGGCGACTCGCAGACCGGTCCGCGACAGCGCGTTCGATCGCCCGGTAGCGCTCGGCCACTGCGCGCCCGGCCAGTTCGGACCGCTGACCGTGGTGGGCGTGCCGCAGCTGCTTGATCAGCTTGCCGGTGTCGATCCCCACCGGGCAGGCGTGCATGCAGGAGCCGTCGGCCGCGCACGTCTGGACCCCGTCGTACTCGTACTCCTGGTTCAGCGCCAGCCACACCGGGGAGCCCGTGGGCTGACGTGCCATCTCGCGGCGTAGGGCGATGCGCTGGCGCGGCGTGGTGGTGAGTTGCCGCGAGGGACACACCGGCTCGCAGAACCCGCACTCGATGCATTTGGTCGCCACTTCCTCGATCTCGGGCGTCGACTTCAGGTGGCGGAGGTGGGCGTCGGGGTCGCGGTTCAGCACGATCCCTGGTCCCAGGATTCCGTGGGGGTCGGCGAGCTGCTTGACCCGCCACATCAACTCGGTCGCCTTGGTCCCCCATTCCCGCTCGACGCAGGGCGCCATGTTGACCCCGGTGCCGTGCTCGGCCTTCAACGAGCCGTCGTACTTGGACACGATCATGCTCGACCAGCGCGTGCATGAACTTGTCGTAGCGGTCGAGATCTGCCTGCTCGCCGAAGTTCGGCGTCAGCAGGAAGTGAAGGTTCCCCGCCGACGCATGGCCGGCCAGTCCGGGCAGGAACCCATGCTCGGTGAGCAGCGCCTGCAGGTCCTTGGCGGCCTCGGCGACCCGCGCCGGCGGCACGCACACGTCCTCGATGATCAGCGACACGCCGGGGGGCCGCATGGCGGCCAGCAGGCCATGCATCCCCTCGCGCACGTGCCACAGCATCTCGATCTCCTCGGGATCACGCGAGAACCTGGGCGGGTCGACCAGCTCCCGGTCGCCCAGGATCGCGAGCCCGGCCTGCTCCGAAGCGTCCAGTGCGCTCTCCTCCGCGGCTCGGAACTCCACCAGCAGCGCCGCCGCGGTCGGCGGCAGCGTTTGCCAGCGCTCGGGCGTGCCCGGCATGTTGTACGCGGCCGCGATCAGGGTCGGCGCCACCATCAGCTCGGTCGCGGTGGCGCCGGCATCGACCAGCGGCCCGACGGCCGCTGCGGCGGCGTCGATGTCGGGGAAGAACGACAGCGACACGGAGGCGTGGCGCCCGAACGGCACAGTCTCGAATTCGGCCTCGGCCACGAACGCCAGCGTTCCCTCCGAGCCGACGATCAGCCGCCGGAAGATCTCCAGCGGCGAGTCGGCGTCGAGGAACGCGCATAGGCGATAGCCGGTGGTGTTCTTGATCTCGAACTTCCGCCCGACGCGGGCGGCCAGCTCGGAGTCGGCCCGGAGCTCGTCCCGGATCTGCTCCAGGCCGGCGGCGAGCTCGGGGGCGGCGTGGGCGAACTTGCGGCTCGGCATCGGGGTCGGCGGTGTCGATCACCGCGCCCGACGGCAGCACGAATGTCAGCGCCCGGACGGTGCGGTAGGAGTCGGCGACGGTGCCGCAGCGCATGCCGCCGGAGTTGTTGGCGATCACGCCGCCGACGCAGGCGATGTCCGAGCTGGCTGGGTCCGGACCGAGCTTACGGCCATGTCGCGCCAGCAGCCGGTTGACGTGACCGAGGACGACCCCGGGCTGCACCCGCGCCGCCGTCCCACCCTCCAGCAGGCGGACCCGCCGCCAGTGCCTGCGCGCGTCCACCAGCACGGACTCGGTCTGCGTCTGGCCATTCAGCGAGGTCCCTCCGGCCCGGAATACCAGCGGCGTGCCGCTGCTCCGCGCGAACGCGAACAGCCTGACCACGTCGGCGATGTCGCGCGGCATCGCCACCGCCTGGGGGATCAGCCGGTAGGGACTGGCGTCGGAGGCGTAGCGAACCAAGTCCAGCGCTCGCGTCAGTACGCGATCGGCGCCCAGCGCGCCGGTCAGCCGGCCACGCAGCGGCTCGGGCGTGCCGCCCGCGACCCAGTCCGGCGCGCGATCGGCGACTAGTCCAGCCACATCCCGGAGGCCACCCCGACCTGGATCAGGCGAGGCCCGTCCGACACTGCGATGTCCTCACGCAGCGCTTCGGTCAGCTCCTCGCGGCCGGACACGTCGCGCGCCGTCATCCCGTAGCCGCGGGCCACGGCGGCCACATCGAGACCCGGCAGGTCGAGGCCCGGAGCGCCGTTCGACCTGCTCGAATCCCGCGAACCACTTGAGGATCATGTACTCCTGGTTGCGCAGCACCAGGAACGTCACCGGCACCTTGTAGGCGACGGCGCTCCACAGGGCGGTGATCCCGTACTGCGCCGAGCCCTCGCCCAGCACGCAGACCACCGGTCGTCCCGGCTGGGCGAGTTGCACCCCCACCGCGGCGGAGATGCCAAATCCCAGGCCGCCGCTGGCCCCGAAGTAGTAACTGCCCGGCCGGGACAGCCGCAGGCGGTTTCTCAGCGCGATCGTCGATGACGGCGTCTCCACGACCGCGATGCCGTCCTGCGGCCAGGCGTCTGCCAGCGCCGCCGCCGCCTCGGATCCGCTGAGCGGGTCCGCGTGGGGCGGCTCACCGGGATCGGGCCGGGCCGGGACCGCCGCCCGCTCCGAGTCGCCGACCAGCTCGACCAGCTTCTTCAGCGCCAGTGCCACATCGCCCACGATCGCGTCGCCCATGGGCGCGCGGGCCGCCTCCGAGGGATCGCTTGTGATCGCCACCAGCTGGGAGGAGTCGGCCAGCAGCGGGCCCGGGATGTAGGGGTAGTAAGGGAACACCGAGGAGCCGACCACCAGCACGACGTCGTACTCCTTCAGCGTCTCCGACAGGGCTCCGATCGCCGGCGGCAGGATGCCGGCGAAGTTGGGATGGTTCTCGGGGAAGCCCAGCCGGCCGCCGCCCGGTGCGGGCGTGGCCCACACGGCCAGGCGCTGCTTCTCGGCCAGCGCCACCGCGTCCTCCCACCCGCCGCTCGAGTCGATCTCGGGGCCGGCCACGAGCGCGGGGCGCGCGGCGTCCTGGAGCAGCGTAGCCAGCTGTGCGATCGCCGCCGGGTCGGGCAGTGCCCGGGGATTGACCACGCGCTTGGCCGCCTGCCGCGAGCGGTCCTCGTCCGCCTCCACCTGCCAGTCGTCCATCGGGATCGAGACGAACGCCGGGCCCTTGGGGGGGAGCGTCGCGTGGTGGATGGCGCGGGCGATGGCGGCCGGAACATCCTGGGCTCGGGCCGGCTCGTGGCTCCACTTCACGTACGGCTGCGGGCCCGAGCGTGGCATCGCGGTTGGTCAGGTTCGCCTCCATCGTCACGTGCGCGCGGACCTGCTGACCGGCCGTGATCAACAGCGGCGACTTGTTCGCCTGGGCGTTGAAGATGCCGCCCACCGCGTTCCCGACCCCGGGGGCGGTGTGGAGGTTGACGTGCGTCGGGTGGCCACTGGCCTGCGCGTAACCGTCCGCCATGCCAACGACCACCAGCTCTTGGAGCCCGAGCACGTAGGAGAAGTCGTCCGGAAACCCGCCCAGCATCGGCAGCTCCGTCGAGCCGGGGTTGCCGAACATCGTCGTCATCCCGTGGGCCCGGAACAGCTCGAATGTGGCTTCGCGAACGCTCGGCAATGGTCCTCCTTGGACGCGCTCGCCGGGACCCTACAGTCCCGCGAGCACCTCTGCTGCCGCGCGTTCACCGGAACGAACGGCCCCGTCCATGTAGCCGTTCCAGTAGCCCGAGGTCTCGGTGCCGGCCCAGTGCAGCCGTCCCACGGGCTCCCGCAGGCGGCTGCCATACGCCACCAGCGTCCCCGTGGCCGGGATGCCCACGGGACAGCCCCGAGTCCACTGCTCGCTGGACCACATGGTCTCGAAGAACTCGGTGGGATGGCGGGCCCGGGAACCGAAGAACGTCGCGAACTGATCCAGCACCGTGGCCCGCCGGGCCGCAGCCGACATCCGCCCATAGGCACGCGCGTTGTCTCCGCCCACGAACGCGAACAAAATCCCGGGACCGCCGGACGGCGGCGAGTCGTCGAACGTGGCACTCACGGGTCCGCCGGTGGTGAACGCCTGGCCGTTGAGCCCGGACTCGCGCCAGAACGGCTTGGGATAGACCGCAGCGACCTTGGTCAGCGTCCCCTGGCCGTAGCGCTGTGTCAGCTGATCGCGCTCGAACGGGAGGATCGGGTCGTAATCGATGCGGCCCGCCAGCGCCGGCGGAATCGCCACGATCGCCCGCTTGGCACGGACCACCATGCGATCGGACTCGACGGTGACGCTCCCCCGAGACTGCACGATCCGGCGCACCGGCGAGGCGAGCACGACCCGCGAGGAGAGCTGGCGGGCGATCCGCAGCGCGATCGTCTGCGAGCCGCCCACGAACCGCGACTGCTGCGCGCCGCCGCGGGTGTCGAAGTTGCGCTCGAACGTGCCCGGATGCTTCTCGTCGCCCGACGCCGCGATGTAGAACAGCACGAACAGCAGCGACAGCTCCCGCGGCTCGGCACCGAAGATCGGGCGGGTGGCAAGCGGGACCAGCGCCTCGAACTGGGGAGTGACGCTCTGCGTCGCGATGTATGAGGCGAGGGTCTGACCGTCCAGGTCCGAGGGCTCCGGGCGTCTCCCAGGGCGCGTTCATCGGGACCGACCTCGACAGCTTGTCCAGGGTCAGGACGACCTTGGCCAGGTCGGGGAGGATCACCGGATCGGGCGGCGCGGAGCCGGTGACGCCGGTATCGCTGTATCTCAGCCGCTCCTTGCCGGCCAGGTACAGGTTGTCGCCCTTGTCGTAGGTGGGGAACGTCTTCACGCCCAGCTCGCGAGCGAGCGCCAGCACGTGGTCCTGCGTCGGCCCGACGAATGTGCCGCCGCGCTCGGAGATGTGCCCGCCGGCCAGGTGGTGGTTCCAGACGCGCCCGCCGACCCGGTCCCGGGCTTCGAGCACCGCGACCGAACGACCGGCCCGGTGCACGATGTCGCGCGGCCGTCAGTCCGGCGAAGCCGGCGCCGACGACCACCACGTCGACATCGCGCCGAGCGGAGGCCGAGCCGGCCTGGGGCTGACTGGCGGCGTGCGCTGCCGCCGGCAGCGCCGCCGCGGCGCCGGTGGCCACGGTTCCGGTGACGAATCGGCGTCGAGTGACTCGATGGCTGTCGCTGTTCATACCTGGAACCCTATTTCTCTGGGGAGCGGCGCCCGCGTCAGGTGAGGGAAATACCCGGACTTGATGCCGTGCCCCCAGTTGACCGGAGGTTGGACGCGGCAGGGGACGTTCTTGGAGACGATCCCGCACCTGCGAGACATTGTGGATGTTGGCGCAACTGGCCGACCGACAGCCCGCCCTGGCCGACGTTCGCCAGCTCGCCCGGGGCGAAGTAGGTGTTGTTGCGATTGGTCGGCTCGCGCACGCTCTGGCCGTACACCGACTCGTTGTTGGCTCAAGCATCACCGCCCGCACGTAGCCGGCCATGCCGCTGGCGGTGTTCGCGGGCGCCGTGGCCTGGAGATCGGCGGCCAGGTTGGCCATCGCGGCGACGAGCTCCCGGCTGTACAGGCCGATGAAGCTGATCACCGGGCCAGCTCCTGGGCCGCGGGCAGCAGCGCATTGACGGCCGGCAAGCGCTTCGGTGAACCGGGTGATCGACGGGCAGCGCGAGCTGGCCGCGGTCAGCAGTGACGGCGCCTCGTGCAGCAGCTGCACCGCGGGCCCGGACAGCGCGATCAGCTCCGACAGTGCCGGGGTCAGCAGCGGCGCCACCGGCGCCAGCGCGTCGAGCGTCGGCTTGGCCAGGCGATCTGCCGTCTGCAGCGTTCCCAGCGTGGTGCGCAGCTCGCTGAGGAACGGCGGCAGCGAGTTCACGGTCGCGGTCAGGGCGGCGTTGCGCGCCGCGGTGGTCGAGAACACCTGCTCCCCGGCGGTGATCAGGCTCTGAAGGTCGGCCGAGCGATCACCAAGCGTGGTCAGCACCGTGGCTGAGTTGCTGATCACACCGCGCAGGCTGGCCTGCTGCTGGTTCAGCACGCCGGCCATCGCCGCGAGCTCGGTGAATGTCGGATCGAAGTTGCCGAACGCGTCATTGAGGTCCTGGCCCCGGCCGGCCAGCGAGGTGTAGGTGCCGTTCAGCAACGCCTGGAGGTTCTCCTGGGTGGGCTTGTCGAACGCTCCCAGCACCTGGTCGAGCTGCTGCGTGTTCTCGATCTGGGTGGTCGGGATCGTGCCCGCCGTCGGCGAACTTCGGGCCCGCGCCGTTGCCGGTCGAGAGCTCCACGTAGGCCTCTCCGAGCAGTGTCTTCTGGCGCAGGATCGCTCGGGTGTCGACCGGCATCGGCGCGTACTGATGGTCGATGTCCATCGTCACTAGCGAGTTCACCCCTCGCTCCTGCACGGCGGCGACCTTGCCGACGTTGACGCCGGAGATGCGCACGTCGGCGTTCGGCACCAGCAGGCCGGTCTCCTTGAACAGCGCGCTCAGCCGGTAGCCCTGGGGCGCGAACGGGATCGTGCCGCCGAACTGGGTCCAGACGAAGATCATCAGTCCGATGCAGGACAGCGTGAACGCGATCGCGGCGAACACCGCGGAGCGCTTCGGGGCCTGGGTGACCATCTAGCGCGCTCGCCTCGCGATCAGCATCCGAAGCTCGATCCGAGCACCGTCTTGAGCAGCGGGCCGAACGTCGAACGCCTTGATGGCGGCGCAGTTGGACAGCAGCAGCGTCCGCCACACGGGCCCGTTGGCGTCCGAGTTGGAGATGAACGAGTTGGCGTTGTGGGCAAACCAGGCCAACCAGTACAGGAATCCAGGGTTCCGTCCGCCCGGGTTGTAGGCCAGCTCGTTGGTGACGTACGTCAGCACCTTGAATGAGTCGGTCAGCGCGGGTGTCGACTTGGCCAGGTCGCTGGTCAGCGTCGGCAGCTGCTGGGCCAGCGGCGTCACCGCATCTGACGAACGGGGGGATCTGGTTCAGCGGCAGCAGCGCTGCGCTTTCGAACAGCGTCCGGGAGTCCTGAAGCGTCTTGGGCAACTGACGCGCGGTCGGCACCAGCGCGGTGGCGGTGGGCCCGAGCGCATTGGCGAACGGAATCAGATCGGTCAGCGTGGTGCTGGTCGTGGCCAGCGTCCCGGGCAGACGCGAAATGGCCTCGGACAGGGCCACGTTCTGGCTGGCCAGGGCATGGATCGTCGTGTCCCCCGGCCGGACGGCGGTCTGGAGCTGGGCGTCCTTCTGGGCGGTGGCCTTGGTGAGCACGCCGAGGTTGTGCACGATCGCCGACAGCGCCTGCCTGCGGGCGGCCAGCAGATCATCGATCTGCCGCAGCTGGATGGCAGTCGGGCCCAGTGTGGTGAGCAGCGCCCGAATGTCCTTGCCCCGGCCGGAGGTTCCGTTGTTGAGCTCGGTCACGAGGCTCGTGAACCAGGTCCGCGTGTCCGCGTCGAGCGAGTCGAGCAGATCGTCGGAGTCGACCGGGATGGTCGTCTGCCGACACCGGGATCGTGGCGCCGTGCGGCAGCACCCCGGCCGACGGGTTGCCGGGCGCGATGTTGACCTGCATGTCCTTCAGCGGCGTGTTCGCCACCAGGGCCGCGGAGGCGTTCCCGTACAGACGCATCATCTTCGACGGGTCGATCTCCATGTGGAGGACGCCGCGGCCGCCCGACAGCGAGGTGCCGGTGATCTCGCCCACGTGCACGCCGGCGACGTTGACCGGCTCGCCGAGGCCCGGTACCACCGCGGCGGCCGAGGTGAACTGAGCGTTGACCGAGTAGAACGTCTGGAACGGATTGGGCAGCCGCTGCTGGAGCAGGATGTAGAACCCGGCGGCGGACCCGATCACCATCAGCGCGAGCAGGATCAGGGCGGAGCGCCCGTAACGGCGCAGCTGCAATGCGGTTCTGCCCTTCATCGGCCGCCGGCTCCCGTCGAGGCACGCGCGAGCTCGGCCCGGGCCTGGCCGGCGGTGCCCGGCGCCGGAGGTCGCGGAGCTCCGGACTGCAGATCAGGCGCGGCGGCCGGGGCGGCCAGGCTCGGCACCCGCTGGGTGGCGCAGGGCACATCCGGGCGGAAGTCCGAGGCCTCCAGCTCACCGACCCAGGCCGGCCTGGCGCCGAGCAGAGGGGTGTTCCCGGCCGGCGCGATCCCGACCAGCTGACCGACGATCGGGACGACGCCGAGTCCCGTCAGCGTGTCGGTGCCCGCCCCGGACAGCGTCCGCGTCCAGTGGCCCATTGCCGTCGAAGCTCGCCGAAGCGCCTGCGACGCCGGGCAGGAAATGAACGAAGTCCTGCCACACGGGGTTGCCCGACGACAGTGACCCATCCGGCACCTTGGCCTCGAGAATCGGCTGCACGTGCGTGCGCAGGCAGTCGGTCACCTGTTTGGTGAGCGGAAACAGGGTGGCGAGCTGGTCCAGGACCGTGGGGAACTGCTCGAAGGTGGCCTTCAGCGAGCTCAGCAACGCGGCGCGCTCGGGCGGTGCGACCACGGCGCCGAGCTGCCGCACCGCGCCGTTCAAGCTGTCGATGATCGGCGGCGCCACCTTCAGCGAAGGATCGAGTGCGCTGGCGAGGTCGACCAGGCCCGGCAGGGCGTGATCGATCGCGCTCAACGCGGGCGGCGCGACCTGGAGCGTATGGTCGATACCGACCACCGTCTGCGCCAGCGCACCGTCGCTGGAGGCCAGTGCCGTCGACGTGCGGTCCAGGCTGGTGACCAGGTCGGCCAGCTGGGAAGAGCTACCCGCCAGGGTGCCCGACACCTGCGAGGCCGAGCTCAGGAACTTGTCCAGATCGCCGGGACGCGTGCCTCGCAGGGCTCGCGTGATCACGGCCGTGTCCTTGAACACTGGCGTCAGCTCGGGAACCGCGACCTTGAGCCCGCCGGCGCCGCTGTCCGACAGCGGCTGCCCGGGCCGTGGGCTGAAGCCCGTGTTCAGCGTCTGTAGCAGGTTCTTGAGGCTGGCTCGCGCGGCGATGTCGAACGTGGACAGGACTTGGTAGAACTGAACCGGCGTCGCGGTCTGTGACAGGGGGATCGTGTCCCCGTCGTGGAGCGTGGGCGCCGACGGCGTCCCGGGCTCGAGCTCGAGGTAGTAGCCGCCCTCCAGGAACAACCGATCCCGGACCCTGATCGTCGCGTCCCGGTGAATCGGCAACCCATCGCTGTCAACCGTGAACGCCACCTTGGTGCACTGGCAGGTGCCGTACGGGGACACGCCCTGCACGCTGCCGACATCGATGCCCGCGATCCTCACCGGCGAATCCGAACGCAGGTTGACGCTGTTGTTGACCAGCGCATACAGCGTGTACCTATGGACGAACGGAAGGCCCTGGTTGAACGCATAGAAGGTCACGAACACGACCGCGAAGATCATCAGCGCCGCAATCACGAGCGGATGCAGCCGGCGTCGGCGAGCTTTCGACTTGCGCGGCTTGCGGATCACCGCGGTCATGGCACCAGCCCTGCCTTCCTGCCCTTCGCCAGCACCCCGGGCGGCGGGCTCGTGTTGTCCACCACCGTGGAACTGGGGCCCGGGTCGCCGATCAGCTGGGTGCCCCGGTACACGTCGTTGGCGCCCTGGCACTCGCTGGAGTTCTCCTTGGGGTAGAAATCGAGGTGCAGATCCGGAGACGGCTTGTCGGCCGCGAACATCTCGCCTCCGGCGAGATCGAGCACGGGTCCGAACCGCAGCCAGGCCGCGGTTGAATCGCCCTCGGTCAGCGCCGAGTCGAAGTTGCGCGCCCACAGCGGCGCGACATTGCAGGCGAACTGGGCCTGCGCCACCGTGTCCAGAATCGCCCCCAGCCCAATGAAGGCGGACGAGCCGAACGTGGCGAGATCGGTCGAGCCCAGCACCTCGAACGTCTGCGTGGCGGCCGGATCGCGCGCCAGCGCATCCACGGCCGCCAGCGTGCTCTGGAGCTCGTTCGCCACCGGCGGCACCTGCTTGAACACCGGGGTCGCGCTGACCAGGATCTTGTCGAGCTGCTGCGCGGCCTGCGGCAGCAGCGCGGCTGCGGGCTTGAAGCTCTGGACGATCGAGGCGGTTTCAGTCAGCACCGGCAGCGCCTGCGTGAACACCGTGGTGCCGAGCGATTCGGTGCCGGGCAACTGGTCGATGGTCTGCCCCAGCGCGGCCGTGTCGAGGGCCTGGAAGGTGGTCGCGGTGTCGGACAGCAGCGAGCTCAGCGTCGGTGCCACCGGTGCCAGCGCACCCGTGGTGGCGGCCAACCCGCTGACGAATTGTGAGAACCGGGTGTTCGGATCGGCCAGCACGTTCAGCACGGACTCCAGCGGACCGAGCAGTGCCCGCAGCGACACGGTGGCCTCGTTGAGCTGCGCACCCCGACCCGCGACCGCGTTACCGAACTCGGCGATCACGTTGCGAAGACCGCGCTGGGTCTTGGGCCCGAACGTGGCGAACGCGGTGTCCAGATCGACGAACGGAATGTTGTGGTTGCGGGCCGGATTGGTCGAGAGCGTGAACGTGCCTCCGTCCGGCAGTCCGGGAGCCGTACTCGTGCCGGGGATGATCTCCACGTACTTGCCGCCCAGCACCGAAGCCAGCCGGACCTGGTAGTGCGTGTCCCGAGGCAGCGGATCAAGGCTGCTCTGAAGCGCCAGGCCGAGCCGAGCGAACGGGTGCGGCCACTGCTTGGTGGCCGGCTCCGGCGTGATCGTCAGCACCTGACCCACCCGCGCGCCCCCGATCCGCACGTCGGCGTTCTTGACCAGCTCCGCGGCATTGGCGACGTCGACGTTGATGTTGTACGTCGAAACGAACGGCAGCCCGTTCTCGGCGATGTAAGACAGATACACCGCCACGATCACGATCAGGATGGTGATCGTCCCGATCAGGATCGGGTTGTTGAACACATCCGAGAACGCTGACCGCGGCTGTCTCATTTGAGCAGGTAGTCGACGAGGCTCTGCAACGTCTGCCCAGACTGCGATTGCTGCGAATTAGCTGCAGCCCCACTGGGGGTCGGGGCTGCAGGGTTGGTGGTGGTCGTGGCGTTGCGCGTGGCGGGAGAGCTTCGCCGCTGCCCCGGCACACCTCGCGCACAGAGCGTTGGCGCACCCGAGCAGGTGGAAGCGCGTCGGTGTGCCCGGGTAGTGGCGAAGGTGCCCGCGGGTGTCTGGGAGGTGAGTGCTGACGGCTTATAAGCCGGCGCCGACCCATAGTGAGCGCTGCACCCCGCCACCGGCTTGGTGACATAGCTCAAACAGGCCCCCTTGTGCGGCGCGATCAGCAGAATCGACAGCAGATGCGAGGTCGAGTCGAATCGGGCCAGCGACGCCGCGATGTAATACGTGATGCTCAGGAAGCTCTCGACGAATCCGTGCTGCTGGAGGTTCTTGGCCAGCCGTGCGAACTGGAGCGTCCCCGGGAGCGACCGGTGCGTGTAATCGGTCAGGGTGGTGACGAGCGGCGCGGCGGCCTGGATCGCGGGGATCCCCTGCTTCAGCGTCTGGTTGAGATCGGCCAGCGCCGGCTTGGCCGCCGACACGAACGGGCCCAGGTCGGCCGAGACCTGGCCCAGCGCCGGCACCGCCGCATGCAGCTGCTGCAACAGCGGGGTCCCGTTGACGGCGATCGTGTCGAGCTGCGCCAGCGCGGGCTGGGCCGCCGCCAGGAGACCGGGCAGCCGGGCCACCGCCTGGGACAGCGGACTGCTATGGGCCGCGGTGAGTGTGCCCAGCGCCGCCGACTGCTCCAGGAAGCGCTGCAAGTCGGCGGTGTGCGTGGCGCCCTCGGAGGCGATCGTGTTGGTCGCGCTGACGATCGTGTCGAGCTGCTTGGTCTGCCGGGCCAGGATCGAGATCACCTGCCGGGCGGCGGCCAGGGTCGGATTCGCGCGGAGCAGGACGTCGTTGAAATCGTCGCCACGGCCGGAGGTGGCGATCCCCAGCTCGTTGATGATTGCCTGAAAGCGCTCGCGCGTGGGCAGGTTGAACAGGTTGAACAGATCGAGCAGGCTCACCGGCTCGGTGGTCCGGTTGACCGGGACGGTCGGCGGATGTCCGACCGAACCCCTGCAGCACTGGACTGTTGGCGCTGCCCGGATCGCAGTCGACGTAGTTCTCGGCGATCAGGCCCTCGGGGCGGATGGTGCAGGTCGCGTCCTGGTGAAACGGCATGAACCGGCTGTCGACCGTGGCCTCGACCCGGGCCTTGAAGTCCGGCGTCACGACCACGTTCTGGATCGTGCCGGCTTGCGCGCCCGCGATCTTCACCAGCTGTCCGCCGATCAGTCCGCGGGCGTCGTCGAAGATCACATCGAACCTGGCGCTGCTGCTTCCCTGCGCGCTCGACCCCAGCGCAAGCGCTGCGGCAGCGCCCGCGACGGCGACCGTGAGCGTGATCAGGGCCAGACGTCTCACTTCTGATCGTTCGCCGGGTTGCAGAGGGTTCCGGTGCCCGGCAGCAGGTCCGGGTTGGTCCACGGGTTGGTGCCGTCGGCGGCCGGCGGGCCGCCGCCGCCCGGGCAGGGAGCCAGCAGGCGGCTGCGCTCACCGTGGAACGGAGGAAGCGTCTTGGTGGTGCTGCCAAGGACCCCCAGGAGCCCGCTGAGCGATGTCGGCCCCGTGGGCTGCAGGGCCAGCAGCGACTTCAGGTAGTGCCCATTGGCGTCATAGGCTCCACCGGCGGACCCGCCGACGCCGTTGAAGAAGCCTGCGACGACATCGGGCGTGTACGGCCGGAAGCCCGCCAGAATTGGTGTCAGACCCTTCAGCGCGGCCGTCAGCGAGTTCAAGGCGGGCGTCGCCTGGTGCTCGGCAGGCGGCAGCGCCAGCAGCGCGGCCTTGGCGCCGGGGACGAGCGCCTGCAGGCCGGCCAGCGTCGGGATCGCGTTGCGCGCCGTCGGCACCAGCGCGGTCAGCAGCCGCGCCAGCCGCGGCGCCACCGGCTGCAGATCGACGAGCACCGGGTTCAGTACCCCCAGGGTGAAGTTGATGTCGCGCAGCACGCCCGTGCTCTGCTGCAGCACGGCCGGCGCGCGGACAATCGAATCGGCCAGCGCGGCACGCTGGCTGGCTACCTCGCGCAGCGCCGCGGCGGTGCTGGTCACCGCTCCGCCGAGATCGCCGCTGCGATCCGCCAGAGCGCCGGCCACCTGGGCACTCGAGGTCAGAAGCCGCTCCAGGGCGAACTTGTCCGCCACCACCTCCGCGCCGAACTGGGCGGTTTGGCTCAGGGCCGGGTTGAAGTACTCGAGCATCTGATTGAACTGCGAGGCGGTCGGCTGGTGCACCAGGTAGGCGCCGGTCTTGAACAGCTGCTGGATGCTCGCGCGCACGCGAGGCGTCAGCGCGTCCAGGAACGTGTCCAGGTCGACGATTCCCCGGGTCTGCGTGAGTGGGAGCCGGCCGCCGTTGCGGAATCGGAGATCCGCCGCCTGAGAGCGAGAGTCCCACGAAGCGATTGGCCACGCCGGTGAGGCTGAGCTGGCCGATCGTCGCCAGCGAGGCGGAGTGGATCGGAGTGATGCTGTGGTCGCTGATGTCGAGCTCGACGTCCGCCAACCCGTTCTGGGTGAGGGTGATTGAGCCGATGGACCCGACCTGGTGTCCGGCGACGGTTACCAAATCGCCCTTGACCAGCTGCCCGGCGTCGAGGAAGTCCGCGTGAACCACGTAGCTGGAGCCGCTGATGAGCAGCACGATCACGACTGCCACCGCCGCGATCGCCACCGCCGCCATCGCCGCCAGGCGAGCCACCTGCTCCCGGGTCACGGGGCGTCCCCCTCACCGGGGTCCAACGCGGCCGACAGCCCCGCCATCGCCGTCACCCTCCGATCGGCGCGCGCGCGTTCCCACCCCAGAACAGCTGCGTGCCGACCATGCCGATCAGGTGGATGCCGAGGATGTTGGCGACCATCGACTGGGCGGTCGCTTTCCCCACCCCCACCGGGCCCCCGCTCACGTGATAGCCATAGTAGATACACACCAGCACGATGAAGGTGGCCATCGCCATGCACTTGATGCCGCTGAACAGGAAGTCCTGCGGCGACTGGAACTGCCAGAACAGCTGTAGGTAGCCCCCCTGGGACACCTGCCCGAGCTGGATCACGGTGGCCAGATAGGACGAGAAGAAGCCGACCGCCACCGAGACCATGTACAGAAATGGGAGCACCAGCCAGGTCCCCAGCAGCCGGGTCGAGCCGAGGTACAGGATCGAGTCGAAGCCCATCACCTCGAGCGCATCGATCTCGTCGGAGATCCTCATCGAGCCGATCTCCGCGACGAATCCGGTCCCGACCTTCGCCGCCATCATGTATCCGAACGCGTACGGGATCACCTCGCGCAGGTCGCACAGCGCCGTGATCGCTCCGGTTGAGGAGGTCGCTCCCACGGTCCTGGCGGCGTAGGCGCCCTCGATCCCGCACTGCAGGCCGAGGATGAACACCAACCCCAGCACGATCACCGCCGAACCGGTGATCAGGATTCCCGCCTGGCGCAGCGTCTCGCCGATGAACTTCAGCACCCGCAGGTTGAACACCTTCCAGGCGATCTTGGCGCAGAACCGGGATGCCTCGCCAAACGCGGTCAGCGCCGCCAGCGGCCGCGCGAGCACGTTCATGTGAGCGCCCCTGTCATCGAGGCGTGTTCAGGGCCGGGTGCGTGGCCAGCAACGTTTGGGTGAACGTGTAGTCGATCGCCCCGATGCCCAGAAATGCGATCACCACCGCTTGGTTGACCGCCCGCCCCACACCCTCAGCCCCGCCCGATGCGGTCAGCCCCTTGTAGCAGCAGACGATCGCGATCAGAGCCCCGAACAGCGACGACTTGACCAGCATGGCCTCGAACTCCGCGGTCGTCGCCTGCGCGAAGAACGTCGAGAAGAACGGTCCCACCTGGGCGCCGTTGGAGATCGTCACCAGGATCCCGCCCAGCACCCCGAACAGCAGCGCGTAGACGGAAAACAGCGGCGTCAGGAGCATCAGCGACAGAAACCGCGGGACAACCAGACTCTTGATCGGGTCGACGCCCAGCACCATCAACGCGTCGAGCTCCTCGCGGATCTTGCGGGCCCCGAGGTCCGCGGTCATCGCCGTTCCCGCCACCCCGGCCATCACGATCGCGCACACCAGCGGTGCGAACTCACGCATCACGATGATCACGAACAGCCCACCGAGCCGGTCCAACGCGCCCAGCAGGTTCAAGAAGTCGCCCACCTCAATCCCGGCCGGCCCGTACGTGAACGCCAGCGACGCGAGGATCATCGGGAACCAGCCCAGCCGGAGCGCGAACAGGAACTGGTCGACCAGCTCGGGACCATAGTTGTAGGGGGGACGCACCGCCGCCACGAGCGTGCGCCGGAGCAGCAGCACCATGGCGCCGATGGTCTCGATGAAACCGCGCACCGGCTCGTATCCGAACCTCAGAACGACACCCATATGCCGGTCGCTCCTCTCCTCTCCGTCTGGCGCCTGGTCGGAAAACGGGAGCGCCATCATATGCCCCCGATCAGCGGACCGGCAACCGGTAACCGGCGCCTCCCCACAGCGTGCGACCAAGGCCGCCAAACACCAGACGGCACGGTGTTACTATACTTTGTGAAGTATGCTGACGTTCAGGCGCCTGCTCGGATTTCTGCGGCCTTACCGGGGCGGCGTCGCGTGGTCGTTCGGGCTGGCGTTCGGCTCGATGGCGATGACCGTGCTGATCCCCTACATGACGGGACGCGCGATCGATTCGATCAGCAGCCATCACCAGCAGGCGCTCGCTACCTGGGCGATCGCGATCGGCATCGCCGGATTGGTCCGGCTCGGTCTGAGCGTGAAGCGGCGCCTGGTAGCCGGCCGCGTGTCGCTCGGCGTCGAGCTCGACCTGCGCAACCGGCTGTACGGCCGTCTGCAGCAGCTCGAGCTGTCGTTCTTCGACCGCCAGCAGACGGGCCAGCTGATGTCCCGCGCGACCGTCGACCTGCAATCGGTGCGCTTCTTCCTCGGCTACGGGCTGATCTTCATCGCGCAATCGCTGCTGACGATCGTGCTGGCCGGCGTCGCGATGTTCGCGCTACAGCCGTCGCTGGCGGCGCTCGCGCTGGCTCCGGTCCCGTTCGTGGTCTTGATCGCCTTCAGCTACGGCAAGCGCTCGCGCCCGGCCATGCAGGAGGCACAGCAGCGGATCGCCGAACTGACCGCCGAGGCGGAGGAGAACGTGTCGGGCGTGCGCGTGGTCAAGGCCTTCGCCCAGGAGGATCGGCAGCTGGGCCGCTTCCGGCATTCGGTGCAGCGAGTGTTCGACCAGCAGATGCTGGCCACACGCATCCAGGCCTTCTACAACCCGATGATCAGCTTCCTCCCGAACCTCGGGCTGGCGGCGATCCTGCTCGTCGGCGGCCGGCAGGTGATCGACGGCTCGATCACGGTCGGCCAGTTCACCGCGTTCTACGCCTACCTGTTGATGCTGATCTCGCCGATGCGGACGCTCGGCTACATGCTCGGAGCGGCTCAGCGCGCGACCGCCTCCGGCGCCAGGATCTTCCAGGTGCTAGACCGCGAGCCTGCGATCACGGAGGCGCCGGACGCACCCGCGCTGCCAGACGGTCCGGGTGCGGTGTCGTTCCGCGGGGTCGGGCTGACGTTTGCGGGAGCCCCGCAGCCCGCGCTGCAGGACATCGACCTCGAGTTTGAAGGCGGCCGCACGATCGCGCTGGTCGGGGCGATGGGCTCGGGCAAGAGCGCGCTGGTCCAACTGCTGCCCCGGCTGTATGACGTCAGCGCCGGCTCCGTGGAGATCGACGGCGCCGATGTGCGTGACGTCGATCTGGTCAGCCTGCGCAGCGCGATCGCCGTCGTCAACGACGATCCGTTCCTGTTCTCGGCCACCGTGCACGACAACATCGCCTACGCACGTCCTGACGGGACTCGCGAGGATGTCGAGCGGGCAGCCCGCGCGGCCCAGGCTGCCGGCTTCATCGAGCGGCTCCCCAAGGGCTACGACACGGTCGTGGGCGAGCGGGGGCTGACTCTGTCCGGGGGCCAGCGCCAGCGAATCGCGATCGCCCGCGCGATCCTCGCTGATCCGCGGATCCTGATCCTGGATGACGCCACCTCGTCGGTCGACGCGTCGACCGAGCAGGAGATCAAGGCCGCGCTTCGCGACGTGCTGTCGGGACGTACGACGTTCGTGATCGCGCACCGACTCTCGACGATCGCACTGGCCGACGAGATCGTCGTGCTCGAGGCGGCCCGGGTGACCGCCCGCGGCAGCCACGACCAGCTGCTCGAGACCTCCGACCTGTACCGCGAGATCGTTGAGAAGGGTATGCCCGACCAGGTGTTCATGACCCGCAAGCCGCTCGAGGCAGAGGTGGCAGGCCTGTGAGCGCGACGCCTAAAACCACGACCAGCGAGCTGCGCCGGCGCCTGCGCGCGACGAGCGGCCGCGGCCGGAAGCTCCGCGGTCTCGCGCAGCTCCTGGCGCCGTACCGGTGGCGAGTGCTGGCGATGTTCCTTTCGGTGGTCGTGGCGACCGCTGCAGCGCTGGCGCCCGCACCCCTGGCCAAGCTGGCGATCGACGACGGGATCATGCGACACGACGTGGGTACGCTCAACGTGATCGTGGTCGCGTTCCTGGCGTCCGCGATTCTGTATGCCGTCGCCACCTACCTCCAGACCTACCTCGTCGGATGGGTCGGACAGCGCGCGCTGCAGGACCTGCGCGTGCAGCTGTTCCGTCATTTGCAGGAGCTGTCGATCGGGTTCTACTCACGCAACCGGGCCGGCGTGGTCATCTCTCGCATCACCAACGACGTGGAGGCACTCGACCAGCTTGTCGAGGACGGGATGGCGACCCTGTTCCAGTCCGGGTTGACGCTGCTGGGCGTGATCGTGATCCTGTTTGTCCTCGACCCGCACCTGGCGCTGCTCACGTTCCTCGCGCTGCCGCTGTTGCTGGCCGGCGGGGTGGCGTTCCGGATCGCCTCGGCCGACGCCTTCCGAATCACGCGGGAGAAGATCGCCTGGATCACCGGCTACCTCCAGGAGTCTCTGTCGGGGATCCGCGTGATCCGGGCGTTCGGCCAGGAGCGACGCCACATCGACCGCTTCGGCGAGCTCAACGAGGACAACCGGGTGGCCAACCTCAAGACCGTCTATCTGAACGCCGCCTACTTCCCCCTGGTGGAGCTGCTGTCGGCACTGGTGACGGTCGAGATTCTCGTGATCGGCGGGCTCGAGGCGATCAACGGGCACACCTCGACCGGGGTGGTGTTCGCGTTCGTCGCGGCGCTCAACAACTTCTTCGATCCGATCCAGCAGCTCTCGCAGCTGTACATCACCTACCAGTCGGGGATGGCCGCGCTGGACAAGATCTTCGAGCTGCTCGACGAGCGGCCGGAGCTCAGCGACGCGCCGGACGCGACTTCGCTGCCGCGGATCCGGGGCGAGCTGCAATTCGACCAGGTCTCCTTCCGCTACGGGTCCGACGAGGAGGGAGCCTGGGCACTGCGTGACATCGACCTCGTGATTCCCGCCGGCCAGACCGTGGCGCTGGTGGGGGCGACCGGTGCCGGCAAGTCGACGTTCGCAAAGCTGGTGGCTCGGTTCTATGACCCGACCGAGGGCAGCATCCGAGTCGACGGTCACGACTTGCGTTCGATCACCGCGCAGTCGCTGCGCTCCCAGCTGGGCATCGTGCCTCAGGAAGGCTTCTTGTTCAGCGGTACGGTGCGAGAGAACATCTCGTTCGGCCGGCCGGACGCCTCGGCGCAGGACATCGCCGCGGCCGCGCGCGCAGTCGGAGCGGACGGGTTCATCGACGCACTGGAGCACGGCTATGACACGCAGGTCGGCGAGCGCGGCGTGCAGCTGTCCGCCGGCCAGCGCCAGCTGCTGGCGTTCGCCCGCGCTTTGGTCGCGGATCCCCGGATCCTGGTGCTCGACGAGGCGACCTCCAACGTCGATGTGCACACCGAGAGCCTGATCGAGCAGGGCCTCAGGCGCCTCGTGGCGGGCCGCACCGCAATCGTCATCGCGCACCGCCTCTCCACGATCCGCAACGCCGGCCGGATCATCGTGCTGGAGCACGGCACCGTGGTGGAGCAGGGCACGCACGACGAGCTGCTTGACGCGCGCGGGCGCTACTGGCGCCTGTACCGTGACTGGGCCGAGCAGTCGGTGGCGTAGTGCCGGTCACCGTCACAGCGCTATCGATCACTCCGGTCAAGGGCATGCGCCTGCACCGGGTCGACCGGATCGACATCACGCCGACCGGGGCACGCGGCGACCGGCGCTTCTTCGTGATCGACCGGCGTGACCGCATGATCAACGCCAAGCAGGTCGGGGAGCTGCAGACGGTGGTCGCTGAGTGCTCGGGTCGCGCGCTGCGGCTCAGGTTCCCGGATCAGCGGGTGGCAGAAGCGGAGATCGAGCTCGGCGACGGCGTGGCGGCGCGCTTCTTCTCCCGCACCGTGGCGGGCCGGGAGCTCAGGGGCCCGTTGGCCGATGCGCTGTCCGAGCATCTCGGGCAGCCGGTCCGGCTGCTGGAGGCGAAGGGATCAGTCGATCGCGGTCGCCGCGGAGCCGCGTCCTTGATTTCCTGCGCGTCGCTGGCCCGGCTGGCCGAGGTGGCGCACGAGCCCCAGATCGACGCCCGCCGGTTCCGGATGCTGATCGAGGTCGACGGCCTCGATGCGCATCAGGAGGACGCCTGGGTGGGTCGTTCGATCCGGGTCGGCAATGCCTTGATCCGCTGGAACGGGCACGTGGGGCGCTGCCTGATCACCAGCCGCGACCCTGACACGGGCGTGATCGACCTCCCCACCCTGGACGTGCTCGGCAGCTACCGTCGCGAGGCCGATACGACCGAGCCGCTTCCGTTCGGGATCTACGGCGAGGTGGTCAGCCCGGGCCCGATCCGCGTGGGGGATCCGGTCGCGCCTGTCCACTAGGCTTTCGGGCAGATGAGCCCGGAGCGCGTGCGGATCCAGATCGACGACCACGTCGCGGTGGTGACGATGGTGCGCGGGGACAAGCACAACGCCCTTGACGTACCGATGTTCGACGGGCTGGTCGGCGCCGCCGAGCAGCTGGCCGAGACGACCGGCGTGCGAGCGGTCGTGCTGCACGGCGACGGGCCGAGCTTCTGTTCGGGGCTGGACGTGATGAGCCTGATGGCTGCTCAGCAGGGAGTCGACGGTGTCGGACAGGGCATCAGCGGCCAGGTGCCGAACTGGTTTCAGCGCGCCGCCTATGACTGGATCCGTCTTCCGGTGCCGGTGATCGCGGCGGTCCACGGCAACTGCTTCGGGGGCGGCCTGCAGATCGCGCTCGCCGCCGATCTGCGGATCGCCACGCCGGATGCGCGGCTGTCGGTGATGGAGATCAAATGGGGGCTGATCCCCGACATGTCGATCACGCGCACGCTACCCCGGCTGGTGGGGATCGATGTGGCGAAGGAGCTGACCTACACCGGCCGTCTGTTCAGTGGCGAGGAAGCCGACGAACTGGGGGTCGTCACGCGGGTTTCGGCTGACCCGCTGGCGAGCGCGCACGAGCTGGCCGCCGAAATCGCCACCCGCTCACCCGACGCCGTTCGCGGAGCCAAACGACTGCTCGACGAATCGTGGACCGCGCCCGCCGAGCAGACCCTGGCGCTCGAAGCGGAGATCCAACTGCGCCTGATCGGCTCCCCCAACCAGCTGGCGGCCGTCACCGCCGGGATGTCCAAACAGCCGGTGGAGTTCGCCGACCCGCGGTGAAGACACGCTCCCGCTTGTTATTGGTGCTGGTGGCGGCTCTGGCTGCCTGCGGGACGGTGGCCGTCGCCAAGCCGTCTCCGACGCACCGGGGCGCCTCCCGGGCCCAGCGGGTCAAGGAGATCGCCGAGCAGGCCTTCATCTACGGCTGGGCGCCGTTGACCGAGCAGCATGTGATCGTCAATTTCCCGGCCAACACGCTAATCAGCGTCACCCAGCTGGCCACGCCGGCCGAGCGGCTCGTGGTGCTGCCGAACGTCGACACGCTGTACACGGTCGCGCGGCTCACACTGACCAATGGTCCGATGGTGGTGCACGTGCCCGACGAGCATGGGCGCTACTACACGATGCAGCTGCTCGATACGTACACCAACTCGTTCGCCTACATCGGCCGTCGGGCGACCGGCACGCGCGCCGGCAACTTTGCCATTGTCGGACCGGGTTGGCACGGCAAGCTGCCGGCCGGGGTCAGGCGCATTCAGGCGCCCACGCCCACGGTCTGGCTGCTGGGACGCACGCTGGTCAAGAGCCCGGGCGACATCTCCGCGGTCAACTCCATCCAGCGCGCCTACACGCTGACCCCGCTGAGCGGCTTCGGCGGGCCACCGCTCCCGGCTCTGTACCTGGCCAGCTCCAAGCTCAAGCCCGCCCCGGTGCCGAGCGGCCTGGCGTTCTACGACGCACTGGACACGCTGCTGGCGCAGGAACCCCCGCCCCACTCCGACCATGCGCTGCTGCAGCGCTTCGCGAGCGTGGGGATCGCTCCCGGGCGCAAGCCGTCCATGGAGCCGCTGGACGCCGCCACTCGACAGGGCCTGCTGGCCGGCCTGACCGCCGGGCGGCGAGCGCTGGGCGCCTATGCCCAGCGCCTGGAGCGGACCTCCCAGCGCCAGCACAACCAATGGCTCGTTCCCCCCAAGGCGACCGGCAATTACGGCACCAATTACCTTCTGCGGGCCTACATCGCGAAGATGGCGCTCGGCGCCAACGTTCCGGCCGAGGCGATATACCCCAGCGCGTTCGTCGACTCCCAGGGCAGAGCTCTGACCGGGGCGCATCGGTACGTGATCCATTTCGCCGCGGGAAAGCTGCCACCGGTCGGTGCGTTCTGGTCGCTGACCATGTACGGGAACGACCTGTTCCTGGTGCCGAACCCGATCAATCGCTACGCGATCGGCGATCGCACGCCCGGGCTGCGCCGCAGTCGCGACGGTTCGCTCACCATCCAGCTGTCGCATTCGCCGCCCCGCGGCGGCCGGTCCAACTGGCTGCCGGCACCGGCGGGCGGATTCAAGCTGGTCCTGCGCCTGTATCAGCCGAAGGCGTCGGTGCTGTCCGGGAGATGGCCGCTCCCGAAGATCACGCGCGTCCGCTGAGCTCTTCTATACTCGCCTGCTTGCGGCTGGCCGGAGCAGCCGATCACCGCTGCGGGGTGGAGTAATCGGCAACTCGCCAGGTTCTGGCCCTGGAATTCAAGGTTCGAGTCCTTGCCCCGCAGCCTGTGCGCGCCGTTGCGGTGCTGTTGGTTTGCACCACCGCGCCGGAAGCCGGCCCTGAAGCACCGAAGGACCGGACGTAGGTCCTCAGCATGGCGCCGGCGGCGATCAGCGAGAGCAACACGGTGTTGCGCATGGCGTCTCCTTATTCGATCTCGGTGGCGGCGAGCTGGCGGCAGCGATAGCGCTGCGGCTTGCCGCTCGGCGTCTTGGGGAACTGTCCATGCTCGAGCGCGATCAGCCGATCGATCCGCAGGCCCTGACGGCGGACCGCCACCTCACGCACATCTCTGAGCAGCTCGTCGCGGGCGGCCGCGCCATTGAGCTCGGCCACGACGACGATCTTCTGCCGGTCTCCGTGGTGAACATCAACGATGGCGCAGTTGCCCTTGCGGATGCGCGCGTCGTCAGCCAGCGTGAGCTCCAGATCAGTCAGATCGATGTTCCGGCCGCCGACGATCAGGCGATCGTCGAGGCGTCCGACCACGTAGAGCTCGCCATCGGACAGGAACCCGAGGTCACCGGTGGCCAGGATTCCATTGTCGGGTCCGGTCGCTTCGCCGTGATACCCGCGGGTCACAGACGGGCCGGAGATCTTGAGCTCGCCCATGATTCCCTCGTGACGCACGGCAAAGCCGGGCAGCGGCGCGCCGCAGGACAGCAGCTCGCGCGCGTTCGGCGCCTCCGGCTCGGCAGGCATGAGCTCGCCGTCGTACAGCCCCTCGGCGCTCAGCCACATACTCCGGGGCTCCCGGCCGAGATCGGCGATGCTCACCGCGAGCGTGGCCTCGGCCAGACCGTACGCCGGGGTGAAGGCGCTGAGTGAGAGACCGTCGTTCGCAAATGCGTCGGCGCACGAGCGCAGGTGCGAGCCCAGCACGAGCTCGCCGCCCACCATGCACAGCCGCAGCGACAGGCGATCGGGAAGTGGCCGGCCCCGGCGAGTGCGGGAGGCCACGGAATACGCCGACGAGGGGCCGACGGTCACTGTCGCCCCGGACCGAGCGCAATCCTCGAACCAGCTCCACGGCTGTGCCAGGAACCGCTCCGGAGGCGACATCACCCCGCGCATGCCGGTGTACCACGCCAGGATGGTTCCGCCGAAGAAGCCCATGTCATGCGACATCGGCAGCCACATGGCACCGATGTCGTCGGGTCCGATGTCCATGTGTCCGGCCAGCAGCCCCAGCTGCGATTCGATGCTGCGGGCGGTGAGCTCCACCCCGCGCGGGGCCCGCGTTGTGCCGGAGGAGAACTGGATGAACGCCACCTCGTCCTCGCCCGGGGGGTCGAGGTCGACCCGGTTGGGACAGGCGCACAGCGCTTCGTAGGCGATGATCTCCACCTCCGAGTCCCAGCCCTGCTCGCGCATGAAGCTGGCGAAGCGTTCCTCGATAAGCAGGTAGCGCGAGCCGACGCGGGCACACAGCCGCAGCAGTTGCGCCACGTAGTCGTCGATCGCCTGGCCGCGCGCGATGATCGGCAGCGAGGCGATCGTAGCTCCAGCGCACCACGTGCCGAACATGCCGTAGACGGCGGGCAGCGAGTTGGTGAGGATGGCAGCCACCACTTCCCCCGAGCCGACGCCGTGCTGCCGCAGGGCCGCCGCCGAGTGACGCGCCGCCTGCAACTGATCGCCATAGCTCGCCACCACGTAACGATCGTCGTCCCACACCCAGGCTCCGCTGGCCAGTGTGCGTGGGCTGAACAGCTCGTCCCAGAGCGCCATCACGAGCCCCCACGAGCGCCGTTGACGGCAGGCGGCGCTCCGGTCAGATACTCGTCGTCACGGACCGGGATGTTCTCCCACCGCCGGCCCTCCAGGTCCGTGGACAGGCTGTACGTGTCGTCCTTGTCGACCAGCACCACGCTGACCTCGGTCGGGGCCAATGAGAAGCACCCTTGGCCGCTGGCGAACTGGTCGTAGTTGTACTCCGGCACCTCCATGTACAGCTTCCCGCACTCCCCGTTCGCTCGAGAACTTCGCTGCCTACAACAAGGCACCCCAGCCCTGAGGGGCTCAGAGCGAGCTGAGATCGGTCCCCAGGTCGGCGAGCCCGTCCGTGTGAGCGCTGAGATCCTTCGCCTCAGGGATCCAGTCGCGGGCGACGTCCAGGTCGTCTGAGCGGCCCACTGACAGGGCTGCAGCCACGCGGCCCTGGTCCAGATACCAGACGCTGAATACACCGTCGTCGATCGAGCCGCGGACTACCTCCTGGTCCCAGTCCGATGCCGGCCCGACGTACTCCAGCGACGCCCAGTCGGAGATGTCGGAAAAGAAGTACGGCACGACGTCATGTGGCTGATCGCGATCGAGCATGTTCAGTGCCGCCGTCTTGCCCTGGTTGAACGCCACGTCCCAATGCTCGATTCTGATGCGACGCCCGCCGTGCACCACACTCTCGTACTCCGCGATGTCGCCCGCGGCGTAGATTCCCGGCACGGAGCTCGCCAGACGTGAGTCGATCCGCACCCCGCCGCCGTCCCCCAGCTCGAGGCCGGCCGCCCGCGCGAGTGTCACGTCGGGCAGCGCACCCGTGCCCATCACCACGACATCTGCCTCCAGCTCGCGTCCGCGCTTGGTCAGGACGCGCGTCACCCGGCCGTCGGCGCCCTCGAAGCGGTCGAGCTCGTCGTCGCCGAACACCGTGACACCGTGCTGTTCGAGGCAGTCCTGAAAGAACCGACCGGCCTGTTCTCCGAATCCCCGGCTCAGCACTACCGGTTCCTGCATGACGAGCGTGCAAGTGCTTCCCAGCTCCGTGAGCGAGGCCGAGACCTCGCTGGCGATGTACGAGCCCCCGATCAGGACCACGCGCTTGCCGGCGGCATCGGCGCGGATCGTGTCGCTGTTGCCCAGCGTGCGCAAATAGTGGATTCCCTCCAGATCGCAGCCCGGCACGGTGAGACGGCGGACGCCGGCACCGGTGGCGAGCAGGGCCCGCTCGAACTCCACCTGCTCTCCGCTCGAGAGCTTCAGCGTGCGCGCCTGGACATCGAGCGCCTGCACCGAGGTCCGGGTTAGCACCTCGATGTTCTGCTCGGCGTACCACTCGCGCGGCCGGAACAGCGTGTCCTCACGTTGTTCCTCCCCCCGCAGATAGCCCTTGGAGCAGGGCGGCCGGTTGTACGGCAGATCGCTCTCGCGACCGATCAGCAGAATCGAACCATCCGCCCCTTCCTCGCGCAGCCAGCGGGCGCAGTTTCCGGCCGCAAGCCCGCCGCCGATGAGGGCGTAGGCGACCTGGCGGTCAGCCATCGTCGGCGGCCCCGGTTCCGTTCGGTGCGAACTGTGGGGTGATCTGCGACTCGAGGCCGGGGTCGAGGATCAGCAGCACTTGATCACCGGCCTCGATCACGGAGTCGGCCTTGGGCACGAAGCCCGCGCCGCCGCGCAGCACCGAGATGATCAGCGAGCCATCGGGGAGCACCACCTCCTGGACCTGACGCCCGGCCGCGGGAGCCCCATCCCCCACCTCGAGCTCGATGATCTCCAGGTGCTCCTCCTCCAGCGCGAGCAGCTGGATCAGGCCGTACTCGGGCACCTCATGTTCGATCAGGCGCAGGATCAGGTCCGTGGCCGAAACGGCCGGCTGGATCCCCAAGAGCTTGAAGTGCTGGAGATTGCGCGGGTTGTTGACCCGGGCCACGATGCGCTGGCAACCGTACCGCTCCTTGGCCACCTGGCAGATCAGGATGTTGTCCTCGTCGTCACCGGTCACAGCGATCACCAGGTCGGCGCGCTGGATCCCGGCTCGTTCCAGTACCCACAGCTCGGTGGCATCGCCGTACTGGACCGCGTGCTCAAGCTCCTCCTCGACGACCCGGTAGCGATCGTGGTCGGACTCGATCAGCGTGACCTCACGGTCCTTGGCGATCAGCTCCCGCGCCAGGTTCCAGCCCACCTTGCCCGCCCCGGCGATGATCACGTACATGGTTCGTGTCCCATCATCTAACGGACCTCCTCGTGCGCGACCGCCAGGCGCTCGGCCTCGTCGATCGCGGCCTGCGTGGGACAGATCGTGATCAGCCCCTGCTCGGCGTACCAGGCGGCGCGACCGGGATCCGCAACCCGGACCACGACCCGCGGGACGTTGAAGCGGCGCTGGGCGATCTGGGCGATCACGAGGTTCGTATTGTCGCCACTGGTCGCCGCCAGGAACACGTCGGCGTCCTCGATCCCCGCCTCGATCATGGCGTCGATCTCCAGGGCGGTGCCGACGGTGAACCTTCCGCCGGCGTCCTCCCAGGTGGTCGCCTGGTCCTTGTCCAGGCGCTCGTGCGACAGCGGATCGCGGTCCAGGACCGACACCTCGTGCCCGGCGTCAAGTGCGCGCTTTGCCACTGCCGATCCGACCCGCCCGCAACCCACGATCAGGATGAACATTGCCGGGACTCTAAACGGCTGGGTTTTCCGGTGCACCCGCGCGCACCACGCGGCTGAGCGGCGCCGGGGTGAGCGCAGCCGCGGTGATCACCAGCACGAACGCCAGCAATCGCAGGGCCAGCTCCACCTCGCCGCTGGGCAATGCCTCGCCGAACACGATCGGCCCGGCCGCGATCGTGGTCAGGTTGGCCGCCGCGCTGGTGAGTGCGATCACAGGCACCGCTTCCCCGAGCTGCAGACTCCGGGCCGAAACCAGCAGGCCCAGCAGTGACGTAACCAGAATCGCCGGCGCCAGCGGATGGATCAGCACCCCCCAGCCGAGCGCCGACAGGTGCGAGCTCAGTGCCTTGATCGAGGTGTCGGACGCCGCCCATAGGAGGCCGGCGGCCACCGCCAGCACGTTCGCGCGGCGAGAGCGCAGCGCGAGCGTCAGCCCCACCCCGCCCACCGCTCCGGCGTAGATCGCCAGCGTCGTCGGGTCATAGTGCGAGTGGGCGCTCCGGGCCACCCCGCCCAGCGTCGCTGCCAGGAACGCCAAGCCCGCGGCGGTCAGCCCCACACCGATCCATTCACGGCGCGTCACGTCGATTCCGAACAGCCGGTCCGCCACCACGGTCAGGAGCACCAGCCCGCCGGCGATCACCGATTGGACGAGCGAGATCGGCGCCAGCGACAGAGCGGCCACGTGCAGGCCCCAGGACGCCGTGGCGATCACGATCCCGAGCAAGTACAGCGGCGCCCGCAGCAGGGCGATTGAGCTCCTCACGGGCCGCCGCATCTGCACCGGCGGCGCCGTCCGCGCCCCCTGGAACTTGTACAGGAAGCCCGCCACCGACGTGAACGCCGTGAGCAACGCCAGCCCCAGCCCCACCGCGACCGATACCGACATGCTCCGAGCCTACCGAGCCGCCTGTCGCCGCCGACACCAGAACGCGAAGCGCTGCATGTTCCACTTCGCTCGCCAGAGAGCGTCGGAGGTGCCCGCCCCCGCCCCACGGGACTCGCGTGAGCTTCGACAACAGACCGCTTCAGGTCAACCCGCCCGTCCCGTGGGCGGGGGCCGCACATCCGCCGGCGGCGATCTGCCTAC
Source organism: uncultured Solirubrobacterales bacterium (assembly GCA_963803475.1). GTDB lineage: Bacteria > Actinomycetota > Thermoleophilia > Solirubrobacterales > Solirubrobacteraceae > Palsa-465. The sequence continues at coordinate 137,119 of CAWDMR010000009.1, read as the reverse complement.
GTAATGATCGGAATGATCAACAGCGCGACGATGTTCGCCACCTTGATCATGGGGTTGATCGCCGGTCCCGCCGTGTCCTTGTACGGGTCTCCGACGGTGTCGCCCGTGACCGCGGCCGCATGGGCCTCGGAGCCCTTGCCGCCGAACGCTCCGTCCTCGATCAGCTTCTTGGCGTTGTCCCAGGCGCCGCCGCCCGAGGTCATCGAGATGGCGACGAACAGTCCGACCACGATCACACCGATCAGCAGGCCGCCCAGCGCCTCGGTCGAGATCAGCCCCACCACCAGTGTGATCACGATCGGGATCAGCGACGGCAGGATCATCTCGCGCTGGGCCGCGCGGGTCACGAGTGCCACGGCGGGTCCGTACTCGGGCTGCTCGGTGCCCTCCATGATCCCTGGCTTCTCCCGGAACTGGCGGCGCACCTCCTCGACCACCGCACCGCCGGCGCGACCCACCGCCTCCATCGCCAGCGAGACGAACAGGTACACCATCAATCCACCGATCAGCAGACCGATCAAAACTGCGGGGTTGCCGATGGCGAAATCGGGATGCTTCCCCTTGTCGATGAGCTCGCGCTCAAACGCGTTGAACAACACCAGCGCGGCCAATGCGGCGGAGCCGATGGCGTACCCCTTGGTCACGGCCTTGGTGGTGTTCCCCACCGCGTCCAGCGGGTCGGTCACGTTGCGGACCTCCTCGGGCAGCTCGGCCATCTCCGCGATCCCGCCGGCGTTGTCGGTGATCGGGCCGAACGCGTCAAGGGCGACGATCAGACCCGTGAGCGACAGCTGCGCCATCACCGCGACGCCGATTCCGTAGATCCCCTGGCTGCCGCCACCGGCCAGCTTCCAGGCGCCGAGGATGCCCAGCGCGATCACCAGTGCCGGTGGCGCGGTCGACTGAAAGCCCTTCGCCAATCCCTGGATGATGTTGGTCGCGTGCCCGGTCTGCGACGCGCGCGCCGTGCTCTTGACCGGCGCGAAGCGGGTCGAGGTGAAGTAGTCGGTGATCACGAACAGGCACGCCGTGACGCCTACCCCGATCAGCGCACACAGATAGAACTTCCACCAGGCCGGAGCGTGCAGCGCCGGGTCAATCGGCGTGATGCTGTGCATCATCCAGTAGGTGATCGGGATGAAGGCCAGGGCCGCGAGGCCGCCGGACACGATCAGGCCCTGGTAGAGCGCTCGCTCCACCTTCCCTGCCTTCGAGCGCACCGCGAACGTGCCGATGATCGACGCCACGATCGAGATCGCACCCAGCACCAGCGGATACAGCGCCAGCTCGCTCTGCTGGCGGAACAGCAGCACGCCGAGCAGCATCACGGCCACCGCCGTGACCGCGTAGGTCTCGAACAGGTCGGCCGCCATCCCGGCGCAGTCGCCGACGTTGTCGCCCACGTTGTCCGCGATCACGGCCGGGTTGCGCGGGTCGTCCTCTGGGATCCCAGCTTCGATCTTGCCCACCAGGTCGGCGCCGACGTCGGCGGCCTTGGTGAAGATGCCGCCGCCCAGACGAGCGAACACCGAGATCAGCGACCCACCGAATCCGAGGCCGATGAGCGCATCGATCGCGTGACGCTCGCTCTCGCCCACGATCGCGGTGAGAATGCCGTAGTACGCGGCGATTCCGAACAGCGCCAGTCCGACCACGAGCATCCCGGTCACCGCGCCGCCGCGGAAGGCCACCGCCAGCGCCGGCGAGACCCCGCCCCGAGCCGACTCCGCCACCCGTGCGTTGGCCCGCACCGACATGTTCATCCCGATGTAGCCCGCGGCGGCGGACAGCATCCCGCCGATCACGAACCCGATCGCCACCCGGATGTTCTGCAACGGGATCAGCAGGATGAACACGACGACGCCGACGCCGGCGATGATCGTGTACTGGCGGTTGAGGTAGGCGCGCGCGCCCTCCTGCACAGCCGCGGAGATGGAGCGCATGCGCTCGTTGCCCGGCGACAGTGCCAGCAGCGAGCGGGACGTCAGCACGCCATAGGCCACCGCTGCGGCCGCGCACACCAGCGCAACCAGGACGCCGTGGTGCGTCAGGAAACTAGTCAAGAGAAGGTCCTCCGGGGAAGCTCTTAGTTCGGGTGCGGCGCGCGCGCATGCGCAGCCAGACAACTACAAAGGGCCGCCACCCGTCGCTGCGAGCGGAGGCCCAGAAGTTAGGCGCGTGAGTCTAGCGAGGACGGCGGCCGCCTGTCCGCTCGTCTCGGGCCTACTGGCCTGGCACCCAGAGTCGCCCGCTGCGCTGCGCCGGACCAGGCTCTCCGGGCTTGGACGCCTCGGACGGCGCCGGGTCGGGGGCGGCGGTCGGAGGCTGGTCGGCCGCCGGGGCGGCCTCAGGGTCCGGCGCGGCAGCCGCCTCCCCCTGGCCGCCGGTCCTGACGAACGCCAGCTGCAGTTGGGACAGCGCATCTCGGATCGGACCCGCCTGTGCCGGGGAGATCTGCTCCACCAGTGGAAGGAGCGCGCGAACTCCCTCGATCGCCAGTCGGACCTGGTCCGGATCGCGCTCGGGCTCGGTGCCCGGCGACAGTCCGGTCCGGCGCATCCCCAGGTTCACCAGCGTCACGATCTGCTCCAGCAGCACGTGCTCGACCCGGATCTTCTTGATCTCGGCCTCGTAGGCCGCGCGCAGCTCCGCTTCGGACGGCTGGCCGCCGCCGGGGCTGCTGGGATCGCCTGCGCCAGTGCTCATCGTGTGACCTCCGCGGTGCTTCCGAGCATCGGAGCATACGTCTCACGAGTGCGCGAAACCATCGTGCCGTAGATGTCGGTCAGCGACTGTCCGGAATCCAGCATCCGGCGCTGGCGCTGGGCGCCGTTGTGCTCGGGCAGCGTCACGTCGATGGCCAGCTCATGGCGCACCGGGGCGGTCCATTCCAGCAGCTGATCGAGCGTCTCGGCCCCCGGGTACGGCTCTCCCCGCTCGAGGTCGAGCAGCTCGCCGTCCAGCCCGTGCCGTATCGCCCGCCACATGTTCTCCTCGATCAGCCGGCCGGGCAAATCCACGCATGGCACACCAGCGTCGATGTCTCTGGCGGCCTGCGCCACGCAGGCGACGATCAGTGCCGCGAGCCCCTCAGACTCCTGGGCCGTGGCCTGCGCGTCGCAGATGCGCACCTCGACGGTCCCGAAGGCGAAATGCGGCCGGACCGACCACCACATCTGCGTGTACTCGACGATCGACCGCGTTCGCACCAGAAACTCTACGTACGCGACGAACGCATCCCAGCTGCCGAACGCGTCCGGGACCCCGCAGCGTGGGAAGCTGCGGGTGAAGATCTGGGAACGAGCGCTGTGCAGACCCGAGTCGCGGCCGTCCAGAAACGGGGAATTGGCCGAAATCGCGAGCAGCAGTGGCAACACCGGTCGCATCCGGTCGCACACGAGCACCGACCGATCCGGCCCCCGGATGCCGACGTGGACGTGGAGCGAGAACGTGTTGTTGCGCCAGGCCACGTACTTCAGGCCCTGCTCCACCCGGCGGTAGTGCTCGGTGTCGATGATGTGCTGCTCGCGGTAATCCGCCCAGGGGTGGGTGGCAGTGGCACCCAGCGCGATGCCGGCATCCGCGGCCAGCGTGAACAGGCGCCGACGACGATCCCGCTGCGCGACCGCCGCGCTCATCATGTCGTCGGCTCGGCCGGAGCGGATCTCGATCTCGGCGGAGATCAGCTCGCCGGCGATCGAGCCGGCGAGGACCGGGTCGGCCGCCGCGGCGTCCCGCAGCTCCTCGAAGCGCTGCACCAACCCGAGGTGTTCCGGATCCAGCAGCGCGAACTCCTCCTCCAGGCCGACGCTGAAGTCGGTCGAGGCCTCGAAGACCGCGCGGGCGGATTCCAGATCTAGGTCCATTTCGCCGGACAGCTGGTCAGGTCAGATAGAAGTACAGCGCGTAGAGGAGGTCGACGGCCGGGCTGGAGGTGTGGACGGTCACCTCGGGCGGCACCTGAAGCAGCGCGTCGGAATAGTTGAAGATGATCTTCACGCCGGCGTCGACCAGCTCGTCGGCGAGCTCTTGCGCCGCCACCGAGGGCACCGCCAGCACGGCCACCACGATGTCCTCCTCCTCGATCACGGACCGCATCTCCAGCATCGATCGCACGCTCAGCGCGCCGATCTGGGTCTCCACCTTGGTCTGGTCGGCATCGAACACGGCGACCACGCGGAAGCCATGGTCGGCAAAGATGTCGGAGGTCGCGATCGCGGTGCCCAGATGGCCGGCGCCGAACAGGGCGATGTTGTGCTGTCCCGAGGTCCGCAGGATCTTGCGGATCTGGGTCACCAGCGACTCCACGTTGTAGCCGACGCCGCGCTTGCCGAACTTGCCGAAGCCGGACAGGTCGCGGCGGATCTGGGTGGAGTTGACGTGGGTGTAGTCCGCAAGCTCCTGCGAGGAGATCGTCTCCTTGCCCATCTTGCGCGCCTGCGTGAGCACCTGGAGATAACGCGACAGCCGTGCGGCGACCCCGAGTGAAAGCTTCTCCCCCGGTTTCTCGACGCCCGGCTGAGCGAGAGATCGATCGTCGCGGCCGACCGTGTAGCTCATCCGATCTTCACTCTACCGACGGCCAGGGATCAGCCAGCCGGCGCGCCAGCTTCTCCTCGTCGACGAACAGCTCGAACACCTCCACACCGTCGATCGTAACGACGGGGATCCGCTCCAGGTAACGCCGCAGCAGCGCTGGGTCAGCCTCGATGTCGCGCTCAACCAGCTCGAACCGCTTTCCGGCGCCGGCCCGCAGCAGCGCCGCACGTGCGTCGTCGCACAGGCAGCACCCCTCACGTCCGTACAGCACCACGGTTGGCATCAGGCGGCCAGCGCGCGTTCGCCGGTGGCATAGACATCCAGCGACAGGTACGCCGGGTACGGGAGCCGATCCACGTAGCGCCCGGCGCTGGCGATCATGGCGGCATTGTCCGTGCACAGCTCGCGCGGGGGAACGTCGAACTCGACACCCAGCTGCGCCAATCGGGCTCTGAGCGGCCCGTTGGCGGCCACCCCCCCGCCCACGGCCAGCCGCTCCATGCCGGTCGCGGCCAGGGCGCGGGTGACGCGTAGCGCCAGCGACTCCACGATCGCGCGCTGGTAGGAGGCAGCCAGATCGGCGCGGCGCTCGTGGGCCTCAGCGTCGGACAGCTCGCGCAGCCGATACAACAGCGAGGTCTTGAGGCCGGCGAACGAGAAGTCGAGCCCGGCCAGCTTGGCGCCGATGGGGAAATCGAACGCCTCGGGATCGCCGTCGCGGGCCAGCTGCTCGAGCGCCGCTCCGCCGGGGTAGCCCAGCCCGAGCAGGCGGGCGCCTTTGTCGAACGCCTCCCCGGCGGCGTCGTCCAGGGTCTGACCGAGCACTTCGTAGTGCGGGCCCGGGTCCGTCACTCTGGCCAGCAGGGTGTGGCCCCCGCTCGCGACCAGGGCCAGGAAGGGAGGCTCGAACGGCTCCGGCTCGAGCAGGCTTGCCACCACGTGCCCGTGCAGATGGTCGACTGGGGCCAGCGGCAGCCGGTGTGCCGCGGCCAGCGCCTTGGCCGTCGACAGCCCCACCAGCAACGCGCCCACCAACCCCGGGCCGAGGGTGACGGCGACCAGGTCGATCTCGCTCAGCGAGGCTCCAGCCGTGCGGAGCGCCTCATCCACCACGGCGCCGACCAGGTCCAGATGGTGCCGTGAGGCGACCTCGGGGACGACGCCGCCGTAGCGATCATGAATCCCCTGGGACGAAACCACGTTGGCCAGGATCCGGCCCGGCTCGGTGATCACCGCGGCGCAGGTGTCGTCGCAGCTCGTCTCCAGCGCCAGGATCACCTGGGACGACCGGTGCTCGACGGTTGCTGCTCGGTGCGCCACATGATCATCGCGTCTTCGCCGGTGTCGTGGTAGTAGCGCCGGCGGGTGCCCGCTGACCGGAACCCGAACCGCTCGTAGAGCGCGATCGCGGGAGTGTTCGAGGTGCGCACTTCGAGCGTGAAGGCCTGTTCGCGCCCGGCGAGCTCGAGCATCTGCTCGAGCATGGCGCTCGCGTAGCCGCGCCGTCGCACCGCCGGATCGACGGCGATGTTCATCAGGTGAAACACGTCCGCGTACCGGGAGCAGATCAGGAACCCGACCAGCTCACCCGCCTCGACTGCGGCCAGGCACACGCCCGAAGGCTTCGACAGCTCGAGCACGAACATGGCCAGCGACCAGGGAGTCGGGAACGCGCGCCGCTCGATCGAGGTCACCTGCGGGAGATCGCTGTAGGCGAGCCGGCGAATCGTGAGCGAGTCGGTGGTCATTGGTGGCGTTTCGCGCGGTGGGCGATCTCGGCATCCGGGATCCGCAGATATTCGGGCGCGACCTCGTCAGGTGAGCGCACCCGCAGGGTGCTCGCGAGCCGGCAGTGATTGATCGCGGTGACCCGGTGAAGCCCTGAATCGCCCTCGGGGATCCAGGCTCCCGAACGCTCGAGAACCAAGCGGAATTCTACCGCCCCGTCCCCGATTGCCAGTGGCGCGCGCCAGCGCGTCCGAATCGCCTGCGCGAGCCGCTCCGGCGCCAGCGCGGCGGGCTCCAGAACCGGTTGGCCGCGCTCGATCTGCTCCGGACTCCGCCAGGCCGCGGCAAAGACCTCCTTACGTCGGGCGTCGAGGACGGCCAGCACCGGACCGTCGTGCTCGAGCGTCTGCGCTCCGAGCGCCAGCGAGCGAAGCGTGGATACCCCGACCAGCGGGATCCCCCGCGCACGAGCCAGCGCCCGGGCGGTCGCGATCCCGATCCGGACCCCGGTGAACGTCCCCGGACCAATCCCGACCGCGATCCGATCCACCGCCTCCCAGCCGCCGCCGGAGGTGTCGAGCAGCTCGGTCATTAGCTCCAGCAGCCGCGTGGCGTGCGCCGGGCGGGCTCCCGCCGCCGGATCGTCCCGAGCCTCGAGCTCCAGCCCGGTGGCGGCATCGCTCAGCGCCACCGTGGTCGCCCGCGTGGCGGTGTCGAATCCCAGGATTCTCATTCGATCCGCACCGTCCGCCGATCGCCGCCGGCGTGCTCGATACGCACCCGCGCCGCCGCGGTCTCCAGCTCGGCGATCCCCTGGCCGGCGTGCTGTGGCCATTCCACGAACGTGATGGCACCCGGGCCGAGGTAATCGGCGAGCAGGTCAGGGTCCTCGTCGGCCAGCGACTCGATCCGGTATAGATCGAGGTGCGATACCGGGACCGGCGCCGGATACCGCTGCCCGATGGTGAAGGTGGGACTGGTGACCGTGGCGCTGACGCCGAGCGCTCGGCAGGCGCCCCGGATGAACGTGGTCTTCCCCGCCCCCAGCTCGCCTTCGACCAGCACGACATCGCCCGGTTGAAGCGACGCCGCCAGCGCGGCGCCCAGTGCCTCGGTCTCAGCCGCGCTGCTGGTGTGCCTGCGGCGCACCGCGACACTGTAGTCAAGCTTTCAGCGCTCAGATCTCCGTGTTCGCTACCGTCATTGCGCGATGACGGCTCCTGCGAAGGATTCGCCACTCAGTCGCATGGCAGCGCTGAGGCAACGCTACGGGGCGGCCGTGGGCGGCCTGAGGGGCTCCGACACGGCCAAGGCCGCGGGGCTCGCGGTGGCGATGATCGCGAACAACATCGTCGCGCTCGGCTCGACGTTCGTGTTCGCGCGGGAGCTCGACGACTACGGCTCGCTCGGCGCCCTGATCAGCTATCTGCTGATCCTGACCGTCGCCGGACAGGCGATGCAGGTGGCCACAGCCCGGGAAGGTGTGCTCGGCCATCTGGGCGTCGGCGAGGACCTGCTGGCGACCGTCAGGCAGTGGAGCAAGTCGATGCTGGTGCTGACCTTGGTGCTCACTGCCGTCTCGATCGCCCTCCAATCCCCGATCGCGCACGCTGTGGGGGTGAAGAAGTACGGCTGGGCCGCGGCCGCGGGGATCCCGGCCGGATGCCTGTACCTACAGTTGTCGCTGTTGCGCGGCGTGCTTCAGGGAGTGGGGGATTACCGGTCGGTCGGGATCAGCCTCGTGGCGGAGCAGACCGTCCGGCTCGTGACCGGGGCGATTCTGGCAGCGACCTGGTTGGGCGTGACCGGCGCCTACCTCGGTTCGCTGCTGTCCTACATCGCGATGTCGGTGTACTGCTGGGCGCAGCTTCAGCGCCACGTGCCCCACCCGCGCCGCTCCGAGCCGGGGCGTGTCACCATCAGCCTGTGGGCCCATGTCAAGCGGGCGTGGGCTCCGATCGCCGGGCTCAGCGTGATTGCGGTACTTCAGAACATCGACCTGATCGCGGCCAAGCACCAGTTCACGAAGGACACCGCCAGCTCCTATGCCGCCACCGCGGTGGCCGCCAAGGTGCTGATCTGGGTCGCGATTGGGGCGGGTTTCTATCTCGTGCCTGAGGTCTCACGGCGCCGCGCCGCAGGCGAGAGCACCCGGCCCGTCCTGGCCGCCGCGCTGGGGATCATCGCGGTGTGCGCGCTTCCCTGTCTGCTGATCTTCGCCGCCGTGCCTCATCTGCTGCTGAGCGTCGCGTTCGGGTCCAAGCGGGCGACCGCCTCGAGCTCGCTGATCGTGCTCGGCAGCGCCTTCGCCGTGCTGGCGGCCACGTACCTCGCGATCCAGTACATGCTGGCGTTGAAGCGGACCTGGTTCCTGGTGCCGCTGGCGCTGGTGGCGGTGGCCGAGCCGATCGCCCTGGCGCACGCCCCGAACCACCCGACCGGCTTCGCCGCGATCGTGCTGGCCGTGCAGGCAGTCGGGGCGCTGCTCGCGTTCGCGATGGCGCTGCTGCGCCACGACCGGGGCACCGAGGCGGGCCGCGGCGGCGCGGAGGCGCCCGTCACCGTCGAGGAGGCCGAACCCGCGGGACTCGGTCCCGAGACGGCCTGAGGCCCCGCCGGCCCGGACTGCGCCCGCGCTCAGCCGCGCTCGGCGAGATACTCCGCGACCCGCTCGGCGGCCGCCCGCAGCCGCCTGAAATAGGCGGCGCGGCTCAGCGACAGGTCGATCGCGGCCTGCTCGTGGCTCGGTGCGGGCTCGAGGTAACCGCGGATCAGAACCCGGCGCAGCAGCTTCTCGTTCTCGTTGTCGCCGAAGGCGCGGTCGGCGGCCTCTCGCAGGAGGGCCCGTACCGATTCGATGCGGTCCTCGGCAGCTCCCGCTGGCCAGCGGGCTTCGGGCCAGCTCGTGCGGGACCCGGAAGTTACGCAGCGCCTCGCGGACGGCCTCGAACTCCAGCCGTGGCTCGCCTGCCGCCGCGGTCGGCGAGGCCAGGCCGAGCTCCCCGTAGACGACCGCACGCTGCGCCGCCACCAGGCCCCCGGGGCCGTAGTCGACCCGATGACATTCGATCCGCCGCGGTCCTATCTCCAGGTCCAGCTCGACCAGATGCTCGGCTCCCAGCGCACGCGCAAACGTCAGCGCCAGCGGATTGGCCGGGTTGATCGGCATGTAGGCAAAGCGGGGATTCGTGATCCCTGAGCGCAGGATCCCCGCCATTCCCAGCATCGCCTGCACGCGGCCGCGCCGGTCCCCGGTGAAGTCCACCGAGTCGTGCCACAGCACCGATTCTCCCAGCCGTGAGTCGGTGCGGGCATGGGCGATCCAGGGGCCCACCAGCGGGTCCTGGTGGGCGAACTCCGGGGCGGTGGCGGGCGTCATGCACACCATGTATCCGCACATCTGATCGTCGCGGTCGCGGGCGACCGCCACGCGCTCGGGCGCCTCGTCGAAGAACCGGCGGGTCAGCGGCCACCACTCATTGAAATGACGGGATTCGAGCATCGCCGCGACCCGATCCGCGTCACCGCCGCGCAGGTCGTCGATCCGGTAGTCGCCGCCGCCCTCCCAGCCGAATCCCCACCTGATCGCCGCATTCTCGATCAGGTGCGCCATGTCGATCAAGACCAGCCCGTCACCCTGGCAAGCTCGCTGGTACAGGTAGTCGACGATCCGCTTGCGGAGCTCGCGCTCGCGCTCCTGGTCGCGGCGGCGCAGGTCGGCGTGCAGAGCCTTGCGGACCAACTCGTGCAGCGTGAGCCCGTCACCCAGCGGCTCGGTGAAGGTCAGCGCTCGCAGCCCCTGGTAGGCGGTGTCGGCATCGCTGTCGGGCAGTACTGCCCGGAGCATCTCGACCGTGGTGACCCGCGCGATCGCGGCCACCCCCAGTGCGGACAGCCGAACCTCGCTGAGCTCGCCCTCCGCGAGCCGGCGGATCAGCGACCGGACGATCTCCGGCTTGGCGACGTCAAGCTCCGGTTGCCACGCGCGGTCCGCCACCGCCGTCTCGGCGGCGAGCGTCAGCGCCAGCGGCGAGCCTTCGGCCCAATCGACCACCGCTGCCGCCCGGTCGTCATCGAGCCCGTGATTTGCCAGCAGATCCAGCGACTCCAGCGGATGGAGGGCCTCGAGCTCGATCTCGGTCGCCACGGACTCCCAGCCGCCGGTGAACCAACCGGAGTCCGGAGCCCCGCGTCCGGCGATCACCACCACGGTTCGGTCCGGAAGCGAGGGCAGCAGCCCGCGGCGCAGATATCCGTCCAGCGGCGCCATCCGCTCATAGGTGTCGATCAACACGAGCGGGCGGTCGCTGGCGCGCGCGCCCGCCAGGATCGCCTCGAGCGCATCCGGCATCGGCGGCAGCTCACGGCCCTCGACAAAGAACGTCTCCTGTCCTCGCGACTCCGCGCGGCGCGCCAGCTCCCGGAGCAGCGCGCTCTTGCCGATCCCACCGGGCCCGTGCACCAGGACGACGTTGGCCGGCGGGTCGTCCTCCAGGCAGCGCTCGAGGAACCCGAGCTCGATCGTCCGGCCCACGAACCGATCGCGATCGCGATCGAGCATCCGCATGGCGAGCGTCCCGCTGCCCGCCTGCACACCCGTGTGGCCTGGGCGAAACTCCTTTTCCTCCACCACTCGGAAATTTAGTCCCGGCCGGGTGATTTCACCCCGAATTGACGTTTATGCGTAGGTTTGGAACCTGGATCCCGCCGGGCGGTTTTGGCCCCTGCCCGGTTCGGACGGCGCCCCGGTGTCGTAGTCCCACTGCGCGGTGCGCGCCGGATAGGGTCGGCTCACATAACTCCACCGACTGGAGGTGAGATGGCGGTTATCAAGATCATCGAGCTCGTCGGAAGCTCGTCCAACAGCTCCGACGGCGCCGTCAAGGCCGCTCTGAGCGACGCGCAGTCGACCCTGCGCAACATCAAGGCGGTGGATGTCGTATCGGTGGGATTGCGCGGCGACAACCTCAGCGAATGGCGAGCACACGTCCGCATCGCCTTCCTGGTCGAGCGCGTCAGCGAATGACCGGCGCCCGGAGCAACCCGACCTAGAACAGTCCGAGCTGGGCCGCCGGCTCCGGCTCGCCGAGCGTCGGCGGCACCTCGGGCTCGCTCTCCAGCGCCTCGATCTCCGGCAGCTCCTCGAGCAGATCCGGTGGCTCGTCGACGAATACCGGCTGTTCCGGGGCCCCCTGCTCGAGGATCTCCGGAATGCGCTGAAAATCCGCCCGCAGTGCCTCGAGCGTCGACGGCGTGTACAGCGCGGCGGCCGGGTGGTACAGCGGGTACAGCCGCACGGCTCGGGGTCCGATCACCCGCACCTCCTCCTGGCCGTGCAACCGTGAGATTCCCATGGTGTCACCACGCAGCAGCTTGGTGGAGAAGTTGCCCAGGGTGCAGATCACCACCGGCTCGATCAGATCCACCTGGCTGCGCAGGTAACCCTGACACGACTCGATCTCATTCGGATGCGGATCGCGATTGTCGGGGGGACGGCACTTGAGCACGTTGCAGATCCACACCTGCTTGCGCTCCATCCCGATCTCGCCCAGCAGCTTGTCGAGCAGCTTTCCGGCCTGACCGACGAACGGCAGGCCCATCCGGTCTTCGTTGGCCCCGGGCGCCTCCCCGATGAACATCAGGTCCGCATCGGCGCTGCCCGCCCCGAACACCACGCTGGTGCGAGTCTGGTGGAGCGGACACCGGACACAGCCACGCGCCTCCTCGTAGACGCCCTTCAGCAGCTCTCGGCGCTCGGCAGCGCTTCTCACCGCCCTGATGGTAGACCGTGGTTCGGGCGGTTTCGCCGGCCTGGCGGGTGAATTTGCTGCAACGTGCGCAGAGGCCGGTCAAGGGCGCGCGGCGGCCCGAGCGGCGTGCGTGACCAATCGCACACGAACCATCCTCCAGCGACTCTCGGGCCGAGTATGATTCGTGACGAGGCCGTCACCTTCGCACGGACCTCGACACCGAACCCCTTAACACACGCCGACCGGTATCTCACATGCGGGAACTGGAACGGGACTCCACTTCGGATCCTCCTGCCTGTAGGCGCTTGGCCATCGTTGGCCGCGGTCGCCTTGGCACTGCCCTCGCCGCCAAGCTGTGCGAGGCCGGCTACGAGGTCGACGGACCACTCGGCCGCGAGGCGCGCGGCCAGGGTGTGGATGGGGTGTTGCTGTGTGTGCCGGATGCCGAGATTGCCGCTGCCGCCGCGCACATCTCGGCCGGTCCACTCGTCGGCCACTGTTCAGGCGCCACCGGACTCGACGTCCTCGCTCCTCATCAGGCGTTCTCGCTGCATCCGCTGATGACCGTGACTGCGGACGGCGCGCGCTTTGCCGGCGCCGGCGCGGCCATCGCCGGCAGCACGCCGCGCGCGTTGGCTATGGCGGCCGAGCTTGCCCGCGCGGTCGGTTTGCGCCCGGTCGAGATCGCCGACGAACATCGTGCCGCCTATCACGCGGCGGCGTCGATCGCCTCCAACTTCCTGATCACGCTCGAGGCCGCCGCCGAGCAGCTGGCCCTGAGCGCCGGTGCGGACCGGGAGCTACTCGTGCCGCTGGTTCGGGCGACGGTGGAGAACTGGGCCTCGCTGGGAGCCGAGCGCGCGCTCACCGGCCCGGTGGCCAGGGGCGATCTGCCCACCGTCGACCGCCAGCGAGCCGCGATTGCTGACCGGCTGCCTGAGCTGCTGCCCCTGTTCGACGCACTGGTGCAAGCCACCCGTGAGCTGGCATTCAGACAGGCCTCGCTGGCATGAGGACGGTGCGTACCGTGAGCGACCTGAGTGCCGCCCTGGGGGACCACCGCGCCGCCGGCCGCAGCATTGGACTGGTTCCCACGATGGGCGCGTTTCACCCTGGCCACCTGTCGCTGATACGCCGCGCGCGTCAGGAGTGTGACGAGCTCGTGGTGTCGCTGTTCGTGAATCCCGCCCAGTTCAACGATGCCGCCGACCTCGACGCCTATCCGCGAGACGAGTCGCGCGACGCCCAGGCTGCGGCCGAGCTCGGCGTTGACTATCTGTTCGCGCCCTCGCCTCGTGAGGTCTACCCGGAGGGATTCGCCACCGCGGTCTCGGTGAGCGGGCTGACCGACAGGCTCGAGGGCGCTCACCGCGGTCGAGCTCACTTCGACGGCGTCACCACCGTCGTGACCAAGCTGTTCAACATGGTCGGTCCCGACGTGGCGTACTTCGGCCAGAAGGACGCGCAGCAGGTCAGCGTGATCAAGCGCCTGGTCCGGGATCTCAACCTCCCGGTTCGCATCGAAGTGTGTCCGACCGTCCGCGAGGCAGATGGGCTGGCGATGTCGAGCCGCAACGAGCTCCTATCCGCGGAGGACCGGGCCCGCGCCGCGGCGCTGCCGCGCGCGCTCCGCGCCGTGGCAGACGCCGTCGGGGCGGGTGAGCGTGACGCCGTCGCGGCCCTGGACAGCGGCCGCGCAGAGCTCAGGTCAGCTGACATCGAGCCCGAGTACCTGGAGCTCGTATCCCCCGACACGTTGGACCCCGTGGGGCGTATCGACGGCGACGTTATGGCGCTCGTCGCGGCGCGCGTGGGGACCACGCGATTGATCGACAACCACATGATCCAGCTGCTCCCGACCACACCTGAGCCTGGGCTCGATGCGGCGGGACGCATCAACAACGGGAGACCCTGACATGCAGCGCACGATGCTGAAGTCGAAGATCCACCGGGCGACCGTGACCGACTGCGACCTTCACTACGTCGGCTCGATCACGATCGACCCTGAGCTATTGGAGGCAGCCGACATTCGCGAGTTCGAGCAGGTGGCCGTCGTCGACGTGGACAATGGCGCTCGCTTCGAGACGTACACGATCGCGGGACGCCCGGGCTCGCGGGAGATCACGGTCAACGGCGCGGCGGCCCGTCTGGTACACCGCGGCGACACGATCATCGTCATCTCCTACGCCGGCTATGACCCGGACGAGCTCGAGAACTACAACCCGCGCGTCGTCCATGTGGACGCGCACAACGACATCATCAACGTCGACCGCGAGGTGGCGACCCTGCTGGCGACGCCAACCGCCGCGTAAGGAGAAGATTCAGATGTCCGCAACACCGCGCACCATCGTCCCCGAGAACCTAGATCAGCCGCTGCCGATGACGCTTCCGCGGCTCGCCGAGAAGAAGCGGCTGGGGGAGCAGATCGTGATGATCACGGCGTACGACTTCCCGTCGGCACAGGTTGCCCAGGAGGCAGGCGTGGACGTCGTACTGGTCGGCGACTCGGGCGCCATGACCGTGCTCGGCTATCCCTCCACAGTCCCCGTGTCGACCGATGAGATGCTGATGCTGGCCTCGGCCGTGCGCCGGGGTCTGCGGACACCGCTGCTGGTCGGCGATCTGCCGTTCGGCTCCTACGAGGCCTCGGACGAGCAGGCCATCGGCACCGCACAGCGGTTCATCAAGGAAGCCGGATGCGAGGCCGTCAAGCTCGAGCGCGGTGGCACCAGCGTGCAGCGTGCCCGCGCGATCGTCGACGCGGGCATTCCCGTGATGGGCCATGTCGGCCTGACTCCCCAGACGGCCACGGCCCTGGGTGGCTATCGGGCCCAGGGACGCACCGCTGACAGAGCCCTGCAGGTGGCGCGCGACGCGATCGCGCTCCAGGATGCAGGCTGTTTCGCGATCGTGTTCGAGGCGATCCCAGCCGCCGTGGCGAAGCTGGTGAACGACAGGCTGGAGGTGCCGGTGATCGGGATCGGGGCGGGCCCCGCCACCGATGGTCAGGTGCTCGTATTCCACGACCTGCTCGGTATCTATGACGGCCACGCGCCTCGATTTGCCAAGCGCTACGCGGAGATCAAGGCACAGATGGTGGCCGGCGTGGCGGAATACGCGGCCGAGGTCCGGGCAGGCGCGTTTCCTGCTGCGCAGCACACCTACTCGATCGACGACGAGGAGCTGGACCAGCTGCGGAACGCCCTGGAGCACGACGTCGCCTGATCGATAGGCGCAAGAACGC
The DNA here is from genome assembly GCA_963803475.1 of uncultured Solirubrobacterales bacterium. Lineage (GTDB taxonomy): Bacteria > Actinomycetota > Thermoleophilia > Solirubrobacterales > Solirubrobacteraceae > Palsa-465. Next base: position 121,858 of record CAWDMR010000009.1, on the reverse strand, counting down.
CGCGGCCGGCGGCGAAACCGGACACGGGCATGTGCCGCCCGGTCCCCGCGGAGCGCGGAGGAATAGCATCCTTCGCCATGCCGCGCCTCGGGCGAGCGTTCACTCCGCGTGACCGCATCTACTTCGAACTGTTCGAAGAGGCGGGATCCAACATCCTGACCGCGGCCGATCTGCTCGATCAGCTGCTCAGCAACTACCCCGATTCCAAGGAGCTGGCCCAGGAGATCCTGGTGTGCGAGCACGAGGGCGATCGGATCACGCACGACATCATCAGCCGGCTCAATCACACGTTCGTGACGCCGATCGACCGCGAGGACATCCTGGCGCTGGCCTCCGCCCTGGACGACGTCGTCGACTACACCGAGGAGGTCGCCGACTATCTCGGCCTGTACAAGATCGAGGCGCCGATGGACCAGGCGATCAAACTCGCCCACGTCCTCAAGGCCGCCTCGAAGCAAATCTCCGAGGCGATTCCGCGCCTGCGGGGATTCCGCGACGTTTCCGACCACACCGTCGAGATCAACCGTCTGGAGAACGAGGGGGACCGGATCTCGCGTGCGGCCGTGGCGGCGCTGTTCGATGGCGGTATCGACCCGATGGTCGTGATTCGCTGGAAGGACCTGTACGAGCGGCTCGAGGCGGCGATCGACGCCACCGAGAAGGTGGCAAACATTATGGAGGGGATCGTCATCAAGAACTCGTAGGCCACGAACCTGCGGTACTAGTTGGCAGGGCGATCGGGGCTGAGTTAGCGTGCCGGTGTGGAATCGAGGGAAGTCCAGAACCGCGATGGCCTATCGGTTCGGGAGGTTTCAGTTTCGTTCGGTGGCATCACCGCGCTCGACGGCGTCTCGCTGGACGTGACTCCCGGGGAGGTGCTCGGCGTAATCGGGCCCAATGGTGCTGGCAAGACGACACTGTTCAACGTCATCTGCGGCTTCGTCAAACCCGACGGCGGCTCGCTGTCATGGCTGGGTCAGCGCCTCGATAACCACCGTCCCGACCGCCTCACCTCGCTTGGGATTGCGCGCACGCTCCAGGGCGTCGGTCTGTTTGCGCACCTCACGGTGATCGAGAACGTGATGGTCGGCGCGGAGCGCTTTCGCCGCGCGCGATTTTCGAGCGCGCTGCTCGGCCTGCCGCGCTCGGACCGCAACGAGCGAGACCTGCGGGGGCGATCCCGGCAGGCGTTGGCCAGAGTCGGCTGCGAGGACATCGAGGAGCGGCTCCCAGGGTCGCTCTCCTACGCGCAGCAGAAACGCGTCGCGTTAGCGCGGGCGCTGGTGGCCGAGCCACAGTTGCTGCTGCTCGACGAGCCGGCGGGAGGACTGGACTCCCAGGAGCTCTCTGACCTCGCAAAGCTGATCAGCTCGCTGAGCGGAGCGGTCGCGGTGATGCTCGTCGATCACCACATGGATTTCGTGATCTCGGTGTGCGAACGGGTGGTGGTGCTCGACTTCGGTCGCGTGATCGCCGCCGGGGTCCCGCCGCAGGTTCGGCAGGATCCTCGCGTGCTCGAGGCGTATCTGGGGCGGGAGGCCGGGGAAGCCGAGGCCACCGGGGTCCCAGAATCTGCCAGTGCGGAGCGCGATGCTGGCGGTTGAGGGTCTGACTACGCACTACGGCCCGGTCCGTGCTGTCGACGACGTCTCGCTGCACGTGAGCGAAGGGTCCGTGACCGCTGTGCTTGGCGCCAACGGCGCGGGAAAGACCTCGCTCCTGCGTTCGATCTCGGGGCTGGTGCGGCCCAGCAGCGGCCGCGTGGTGTTCGCCGGGGAGGACATCACCGCCCTCGCCGTAGAGGAGATCGTGCGACGCGGCCTCGCGCACGTGCCCGAGGGTCGCGGCGTGATCGCGGAGCTGACAGTGGAGGAGAACCTGCGGCTCGGGGGACTCTGGCGCCGGCGTCATGCGGCGAACCCTGAGGAGATCTACGAGGTCTTCCCACGCCTGCGCGAGCGGCGGAGCCAACCCGCGTCCCGGCTGTCCGGCGGGGAGCGACAGATGCTGTCGATCGGGCGCGCGCTCGTGGGCCGGCCGCGGGCATTGCTGCTCGACGAGCCGTCGCTGGGATTGGCGCCGGTGCTGGTCGCGCAGATCATGGCGATGGTGCGCAGGCTCGCCGATTCTCTGAACCTGGCCGTGCTCATCGTCGAGCAGAACGCGCGCGGCGCGCTATCGATCGCCAATCGCGGAGTCGTCCTCAGCCTCGGGCAGGTGGTGGCAGATCAGGAGCCTGAGCAGCTGGCGGCAGACGATCGGCTCTTGCACGCGTACCTGGGGTTCTGAGCCATGACCAAGTTCATCGACCTGACGCTCAACGGCATCTCGACCGGAGCGGTGTACGCGGCCGTTGCGCTCGCGCTCGTGCTGATCTGGCGCTCTACCCGGATCGTCAACTTCGCACAGGGAGCGATGCTGATGATCACGACCTTTGTCGCGTCGGCGGTCATCAACTCGACCGGGTCCTACTGGCTGGGGTTCGCGGCGGCGCTCGCGGCCGGGCTGGTACTGGGAGCGGCGGTCGAGCGCATCCTGATTCGCCCCGTCGAGGGCGGCCCCCCGCTCAACGCGGTGATCGTCACACTTGGGCTGTACACGCTGCTGGTGGCGGCCGCGGGGATGATCTGGGGCAACACGCCGCGATCGTTCCCGGCGGCATTCTCGCTTCGCGGGCTATGAGGTCGGCGGCACACGGCTGCTGTTCGCGCCGAACGACACGTTCACCGTGCTGGTCGTGATCGCCGTCGCGTTGGGACTCGCCGTCCTGTTCCGGGCGACGGCACTCGGGTTGAAGATGCGAGCCGCGGCGTTCGCACCCGAGGTCGCGCGCTTGCTCGGTGTGCGGGTCGGGCGGATGTTCACGGTCGGCTGGGCTCTGGCGGCGGTTGTGGGAGCGCTTGCCGGTGTATTGATCGCGCCATCGGTGTTCTTGGGCCCGAATACCTTCGACCCGATCCTGATCAGCGGCTTTGTGGCGGCCGTGCTCGGCGGGTTGGACAGCCCTCCAGGCGCGGTGATCGGCGGCCTCGCCCTCGGGCTGGCGCTGTCGTACGTCTCGGGGTATGAGAGCTCCTCGCTGGTGCCACTCGCGGCCTTGGTGATCCTCGTGATCGTGTTGCTCGTCCGCCCCACTGGCTTGTTCGCCGCCGCGCGGGAGCGGCGCGTGTGACCGCGCTTGCGGGTGTGTTTCGCCGCACCACGCTGCTGCGCTCGCTCGCGTTGGTGATCGTTGGCGCAATCGTGCTGGCGCTGGTCAGTGAAGAGCTCGGCGCCTACAACGACCTCCAGCTGGCGACCGGGGCGTACTACTTCGCCGCGCTGGCCGGGTTGACGGTGCTGGTCGGTTTGAGCGGTCAAATTTCACTCGGACACGGGGCGCTGATGGCGGTCGGTGCGTACACGGTCGCGCTGCTGATCGGCAACGAGCACTTCTCGCTGCTGCCCGCGCTGGTGGCATCTGTGGTCGTGACCGCGCTGGTCGGGATCCCGGTCGGTGCGGTCGCGAGCCGGCTCCGTGGCCCCTACCTGGCCGGGGCGACGCTCGCCTTTGCGGTCGGTCTGCCCGCGCTGGCGGACAGGTTCCCGGCGACCTTCGGTGGCGAAAACGGGCTGACGATCAATCCACCGACGCCCCCGTCCTCGCTGGGAGCAAACTTCCCGCTCGAACGCTGGGAAGCCTGGATCGCCTGCGCCGGGGCACTGGTCGTGGTGTTCGCCCTTTACAACCTGACCCGCAGCGGAGTCGGCCGCTCGCTGCGGGCGGTCCGCGATGACGAGATCGCCGCGTCCGTTTGTGGGTTGCGCGTCGGGCGCCTGAAGGCCGGGGCGTTCATCGTGAGTGCCGGCTGCGCCGGGCTCGGTGGCGGCCTCCTGACTGTGGTTCTACAGCTTGCGCAGCCGGGGGCGTTTCCGCTGCAGCTGTCGCTTTCGCTGCTGACCGGCGTCGTGCTGGGCGGGCTCGGATCGCTGACCGGCGCGGCCTGGGGCGCGGCATTGCTCGTGCTGCTGCCGAACTGGACGAACGACCTTGGGCATTCGTTCTCGCTCTCGACCCGAGTCTCGGCAAACCTGCCGCTCGCGATCTACGGACTGGTGCTGATCGGTGCGATGCTCGTGTGGCCGAGCGGGATCCAGGGAGCTGTCAGCGCTGGCGTGAGGTGGCTGAAGGCCCGTCAGCTTCGGGGCAGCCGCGGCGGCCTACCTCGCTCCGCTTCCTGACCGCGAGGGAGCCGGGGAGGGGTGCTGACCCGCCTGCGATGGCGCTGCGGCACGCCCAGCAGCGCCGCCTCCACGGCTCGCAGATGTTCGTGATCGCCGCGGATCCCACTGGTGGCGTCGCTGTAGAGAAATGCTTCTGCCAGGCGCACGATCGCGTAGGCGAGTGCGTGAGGCTCCGTAGGGGATTCGTAGGCGCCTGAGCGAGTCTCGGCCAGGATCAGCTGCTCGATGCAACGAACCGCACGGGGATGCACGACGCCGGCATCGGAGGTCAGCAGGCGTAGCGCGGCCCGTCGCTCCTGCTCGAGGAACCGCCGCAGAGCCGAGGAACGGGCGAGGCTTCGATTGATTTGATCGAAGACCTCGAGCAGACCCGAAGCGCCACGGCGCCTGACGATCGCTCGCTTGCGCGCGACCAGCCGCTCGAGCTCTGACGCGATGACCGCGCCAAGCAGCGCTTCGCGCGAACCGAACCAGCGGTAGATCGTCGCGCGGCCGAGGCCGAGGCCGGCCGCGACCGCGGTGAGGTCGACCCGCTCGCCTTGGAGGTACTGCCACTCCGCGGCCCGCAACACGTCTTCCCGTGACGCGGTAGGCGGCCTGCCTCTCCTCGCTCGCGTTGGCACGCTGATTACGCCCCCCGTAAGATTTGAGACGACTGCGGCATAACGTATCGAAATGTCCCGAGGAGGAGAGATGCGATACCCCAGCGTCCGAGGCCCAGCACTGACAGCGACCATCGCAGGCGTGATCGCGCTCGCGGGCTGCGGCTCGTCTAGCAGCAGCGGTAGCGGGAGCAGCAGCGCGCCGGGAGTGACCGCCACCAGCATCACGTTCGGTTCGCATCAGCCCTTGACCGGGCCAGTCGCCCCCGGCTACAGCGAGATCGCTCCTGCTTCGCAGGCGGTCTTCAATTACGTCAACGCACATGGCGGGATCTTCGGAAGGAAGATCCATCTGATCTATAAGGACGACGCCTACAACCCCACCAACACCGTCAACGTCGTGCACCAGTTGGTGCTCCAGAACAACGTGTTCGGCATCTTCGAGGGGCTTGGCACGCCGACCCATACGAAGGTCGTCGGTTTCCTGAACGCATCGAAGGTGCCCGACCTGTTCGTTGCTTCCGGATGTCCGTGCTGGGACAACGGCACGGCGCAGCCGTACACATTCGGATGGCAGCCCAACTACACGATCGAGGGCAAGATCCTCGGGCAGTACATCAAGCAGCACTTCGCCGGTCAGAAGGTGGGCGTGCTGTACCAGGACGACGACTTCGGCCAGGGCGGACTGAAAGGTATCGAGGACGAGGTACCGGCCTCCAGCATCGCCTCCAAGCAGCCATACCAGCCGACAAACATAAATCTGGCGCCCCAGGTCACTGCGCTTAAGGCCGCCGGCGCCAAGGTTCTCGTCAGCTTCACCGTACCGATCTTCACGGCGATCAGCCAGCTGACCCAGTTCAAGCTCGGCTACAAGCCGCAGCTCGTGGTCTCGAACGTGGGTATCGATCCGACCACCGTCAGCGCGCTCCTGAAGTCGATCTCGAAGGGCAAAGCATCGGGGACCGGCCTGATCGAGGGGGCGATCAGCGATGACTACCTCCCCTCTCCCACCGATACGGCGAATCCGTGGATCCAGCTGTTCATGAAGATCCATGCCCAATACGACCAGGGCGCTCCGTTCGACGGCAACGTCGAGTATGGAATGGCGAATGCCTACACCCTCCTACAGGCGTTGCAGGCCGCCGGCAAGAACCTGACCCGCCAGGGAATCATCAGCGCGATTCAGACCGACGGCGCCAAGTGGACGGGACCCGGGCTCGTGCCGTTCCGCTACTCGCAAAGCGTTCACGGGGGCTACGGCGGCGTGGAGATGGGGCAGATCAAAGGCGGCAAGATCGTGCTGTTTGGCGGTCCGCTGACCACCGATCCGACCGCAGGCAGTCCCATCACGCCGTTCAAGGGCGTCCAGCCCGCACCCCCGGCCAACGGCATCCCGTCGGGGTAGAGCAGCGGACTGGGCGCTACGGACCCGAGGGCTGTCCGATAAGTGTGAACTATTCACACTTATCGGGGTGGCTCCCGCCCCCGGACTTCGCCCCGCTCCCTCCTCCGCCCCTCTCCCTTGCCCGCCCCTCTCCCTTGCCCGCTCATCTCCCTCCCCCGCTCGTCTCTCTCCGCCGCTCGTCTCTCTCCCCCGAGCCGACGTCTCACACCTCGCCGTAAACGATCGGGGTGAGGACTTTGGCTGGGGCGCCTACCGCGATCGAGAGCGGGGGTATGTCGGTGGTCACGACGGAGTTGGCGCCGATCACGCTGCGCTCGCCGATGCTCACGCCGGTGGTGACCACGACGTTGGCCCCGCACCAGACGTTGTCGCCGATCCGGGTCGGGCCTTTGGAGGTGAAGCCCTGCCAGGGCACCGGGAGGATCGGATCGTCGAAGCGGTGACTCGAGTCGGTCACGAAACAGCCGTTGGCGAACATGCAATGCGCTCCGATCTCGACCTGATCGGCGGCGGCGACCATCACGCCCAGGTTCAAAAAGCTGCCCGCGCCGATGCGCACGCGCGCGGCTCCGGGAGCGGTTATCCACACCCCCGGCTCGAACAGCACCCCGGGCCCGATCTCCAGCCGTCCCTCGCGCAGCGACTCGAGCACGTTGCCGTGCACCGGCCAGCGCACGAATGCCTCCCGGCGCATGAACTCCCAGTGGATCCGGGCCCGGTTCCAGGGCAGCGAGTTGTGCTGATACCAGCGCCATTTCTGGGCCCACAGCTTGAGTTGGGCCGGATTCACGCTGCCTACGATGCCGTGGCTGTGGCTCGCCGGTGCTCCGAGGCGCGCCGGCCGCCGTTGGCGGACCGGGCCGCCCGCGCCGGCAGCACGCCGGCGAGAAATCGTCCCGTGTAGGAGTCCTGCACCCGCGCCACCTGCTCCGGCGTGCCCTTCGCGATCATCCGGCCGCCGTCGTCCCCGCCCTCCGGCCCCAGGTCGATGATCTGGTCGGCGACCTTGATCACGTCCAGGTTGTGCTCGATCACGACCACGGAATTCCCCGCCTCGACGAGTCGCCCCAGCACCTCGAGCAATCGCTGGATGTCGGCGAAGTGCAGTCCGGTGGTGGGCTCGTCGAAGATATAGATCGTGCGACCGGTCGCCACCTTGCACAGCTCGGCGGCCAGCTTCACGCGCTGCGCCTCGCCGCCGGACAGTGTGGTCGCGGGCTGGCCCAAACGCATGTAGCCCAGCCCCACGTCGCCCAGCGCCTCCACCCGGCGCCGAATCTTGGGAATGTGCGCGAAGAACTCGCGCGCCTCCTCGATCGGCATCTCCAGCACGTCCGCGATCGTCTTGCCCTTGAACCGGACCTCCAGCGTCTCGCGGTTGTAGCGCTTGCCGTGGCACTGCTCGCAGGGAACGTAAACGTCCGGCAGGAAGTGCATCTCGATCTTGATCTGGCCGTCGCCGCGGCACACCTCGCAGCGGCCTCCCTTGACGTTGAACGAGAACCGGCCCGGCTTGTACCCCCGGGCTCGGGCCTCCTGGGTGCGGGAGAACAGGTCCCGGATCTGGTCGAACAGCCCGATATAGGTGGCCGGGTTGGAGCGAGGCGTACGGCCGATCGGCGACTGGTCGACCGAGATGATCTTGTCCAGCTGCTCGAGCCCGGAGATCCGGCGGTGTACGCCGGCGCGCTGGCGGGTGCGATGCAGTCGGTTGGCCACGGCCTTGTACAGCACGTCGTTGACCAGCGTGGACTTGCCGGACCCGGACACGCCGGTGACGCAGCAGAACACCCCCAGCGGGATCTTCACGTCGATGTTCTTGAGGTTGTGCTGCGTGGCTCCCTCGATGTCGACGTAGCCGGATGGCTTGCGCCGGCGCCTGGGAGTCTCGATCGACCTGCTTCCGGCAAGGAACTGGCCCGTCAGCGACTCCGGCACCAGCTCGACCTCGGCGGCGGTGCCCTCGGCCACCACGTACCCGCCGTGCTCGCCGGCGCCGGGACCCATGTCCACCAGATGATCCGCCGCCCGCATCGTGCCCTCGTCGTGCTCAACCACCAGCACGGTGTTCCCCACCTCGCGCAGGCGCTCGAGCGTGGCGATCAGCTTCTCGTTGTCGCGCTGGTGCAGTCCGATCGACGGCTCATCGAGGATGTAGAGGACGCCGACCAGCGACGAGCCGATCTGCGTGGCGAGCCGGATCCGCTGCGCCTCGCCGCCCGACAGCGTCGCCGACGCCCGCTCCAGCGACAGGTAGCCGACGCCGACGTTCTCCAGGAACTGGAGGCGCTCGTTGATCTCGCGCAGGACCAGGCGGGCGATCCGCCGGTCGTGGTCGGTCAGCTTCAGCTGCTGTACCCACTCCAGCGCGCGGTTGGCTGACAGAGCAGTGAACTCGTGGATCGCCGATCCGCCGACCAGCACCGCGCGGGACTCGGGTCGCAGCCGCGCCCCCTTGCACTCCGGGCACGGCCGGAGCGTCATGTACTCCTCGATCTTCTCGCGGGAGAAGTCGGAATCGGTCTCGCGATAGCGGCGCTCGAGGCTCCCGACAATGCCCTCGAACTGAGTGGAGTACGAGCGTCGCCGGCCGAAGCGGTTGCGGTACTGCACCTGCACCCGATCGCCGTTGGTCCCGTACAGGAAGAAGTCGCGGGACACCTCGGGCAGCTTCTCCCACGGCGTCTCCAGGTCGACCTGATAACGCTCCGCGATGGCCTGGGCGAGCTGGTCGTAATAGTCCGACGCGCTGGCGGTCCATGGTGCGATCGCGCCCTCCCCGATCGACAGGGACGGATCGGGCACCACGAGCTCGGGGTCGATCTCCATCTGCGAGCCGAGCCCGGTACACCGGGGGCAGGCCCCATGGGGCGAGTTGAAGCTGAAGATCCGCGGCTCGAGCTCGACCAGGCTCGGCCCGTGCACCGGACACGCGAACCGTTCGGAGTATGTCTGCACCTGGGTGGGCGGGCCGACATCGACCAGCTCGATCTCCACCAGTCCGTCGGCCAGGGCCACGGCCGTCTCGATCGAGTCCGCCAGCCGCTTGCGCAGCTCCCCCTTCATCACCAGGCGATCGACTACCACCGCGATGTCGTGCTTGTACTTCTTGTCGAGCACGATCTCCTCGTCGAGCCGCAGCAGCTCTCCGTCAACCTTGACGCGGCTGAAGCCCTCGCCGCGGAGCTCTTGGAGCTGCTTGCCGTACTCGCCCTTGCGGCCGCGGACGATCGGCGCCAGCACCATGAACCTCGTGCTCTCCGGAAGCTCCATCACCTGGTCGATGATCTGCTCGGCCGACTGTCCGCTGATCGGCCGCCCGCAGATGTGACAGTGCGGATGTCCGATCCGGGCCCACAGCAGTCGCAGATAGTCGTAGATCTCGGTGACGGTGCCGACGGTCGAGCGCGGATTGCGCGAGGTGGTCTTCTGGTCGATCGAGATCGCCGGCGACAGCCCGTCGATCGAATCCACGTCGGGTTTGTCCATCTGCCCGAGGAACTGCCGTGCATAGGCCGACAGCGACTCGACGTACCGGCGCTGGCCCTCGGCGTAGATGGTGTCGAAGGCCAGCGAGGACTTCCCCGACCCCGACAGGCCCGTGATGACGGTCAGCGAGTCGCGCGGAATCGCGACCGTGATGTCCTTCAAGTTGTGTTCCCGGGCACCCGAGACGACCAGCTGCTGCACTAGTGATTCCCGCGTTGATCGTGACCGCACAGAGAGTGCTCACGGACGGATGACCGGCATGGACGCAGGACCGATGGTGTAGCGGCGCTACACCGAGGTCCGAGGACGCAGCCGGGCGCCGTCCGGGGGCGCTCGAATGCCGTCGCGATCAGCGTGGGGAGCACATAACCTAGTCTAGTTGCCCGAACAGACGTTCTCGTAGAGCTCGCTGGCGGCTTTCCCGCTTCGTGCGGCGTTCGCTGCCGGCCGTGCTAGCGAGCGCCCGTGAGCTCGTAGCCGTCGCTCGAAACGATCACGCACGGCCCGCGCGGCGCGCAGGAGACGCTGGTCGGATGGCCTTCGAACCCCGCCGTCGCGGGATAGCTGACGGCCCGCCACGAGTGCGGCGGGTCGCCGGAGTCAAATGCGTCGGTGGCTCCGAACTGAACACTGCCGTCCGCCTCCACGCAGAGCGGCTGGGAGCCACAGCCGACGTAGCCGGCGATGTCCCCATCGTGCGAGAGCGAATCGAGCGCGGCGACGTGACGCCAGGACCTCCGAGCGGCCGGCCGGCTTGCGCCCCAGACGTCCACGTCACCGCCCAGTGACGCCACGGACGCCATACAGAGCCGCGTGCTCGCGCAGCTGACCGACTGCAGAGCCGATCCGAAGTCGAGCGAGTGGCTGAACAGGCGCAGGCTCTCCCAGGCATGGCGCCCACGCGTGGGGCGGGTGCTCACCAGCACGTGGTTCGGCGGGGCCACCGCCACGCACACGCGTTCGGATGCGCACGAGATCGCCGCCAGGCTGCCGTGAACGAGCTGCGTGCGGTGCCAGCTCCCCGCACCGCCAGTCGGATGCGTGGAGACCACGACGGCCCCGTGCCGGTCGACGGCCACGCACAGCCGCCGCGTCGGGCACGAGATCGCGGGCAGCCACCGGCCCCGGTCGATCTCCACCGCGCGCCAATGACTGCTTGCTCCCGGATCGGTCGTGACGAGCGCGCGGGAGGCGTTGTCGGTCGCGGCGCAGAAGCTCGGACCCGCGCAGGAGACGGCCAGCAGCCGATGCGCGCCGTCAGCAGCTGCGTACTGCCAGCTCGCGCCGGCGTCGGTGGAGCTGAAGGTTGATCCCCGTTCGCCACCGCTACGCACAGCGAGGAGCTGGGACAGCTCACGCCGTTCAGCGGCCCGGTGGTGATCGACTGGGGCGCGCTCCAGACGAGCGGGTCGGCCGCGGCCCGGGCGCTCGGCAGCAGCGACAGCCCGGCGACAAGGGCCAGCAGACCCAACCGCGATGCGCCCCGCACAACCAGCCCTCGCATCATTCCCGGTTCAACCCTCGACGCTGGCGTACACCTCGTCGAGTAGCGCCGCGCGGTTCGTGATCTGGAAGTTCTCGGCTAGGTAGCGGTCGGTTTCCTCACGCGGGGTGCCGTTCAGCGCCATGTTCAGGGCGATCAGGCGAGCGCCCTCGGCGTCGCCCGCGCCCCCCGCGGCGGTTCCGCCGCCGCCCGCCGGCTGTACCGGCTCCGGCTCGGCGGCTGAGGCACCGGCCTGGGTGACCCGGATGTCCGTCTCGGCGGCCTCGTTCAACTCGGGCTCCGCCGCCGTGGGCTGATACCGGGGCGGCACCGCTGCGGCGCGGATCTCCGGCCCGCCCAATCCGCTGCCCGGCTCCTCAGGCTCGAACCGGCCCCGGGGCGCTACCGACTCCCGCACCTCGCCGAGGTTCCCTTCGAGCAGCTGCAGATCCGCGTTCAGACGGTTGGAGCCCGTGCGCAGCGATTCGATCAGCGCGCTCAGCTCGCTCTCCATGGCATCGAGCCGCTGCAACATCACCGAGGTGGACTCGGATACCTTGCCGACGTAATCCCGGGCCTGGGACGTGGCCTGCTCCCGGGTGCTCTGGGCCTCGCCGCTGGCCTCGGCTCGGATCTCCCGGGCCTCATCCTCGGCCTGACGCTGGATCTCCGCGGCGCTGGTCTCGGCCGCCTCGACGATCGCCCGGACCTGCTCGCTGGCCGTTGAAGCCAGGGTCTCGGTCCGGCGGCGCGCGGATAGCTTTAACTCGTCGACCTCCTCGGCGAGCCCGGCCAGATGCGCGTCGACGGCTTCAGGGTCGTACCCCCGGCGCCCAATAGGGAAGTCCTTCTTCTCGATGCTTTGTCGGTCGAGGGCCACGCAAACTACCTCCGTTAGACGGTCTGGGGCAAGCTCGCGCAGCGTACCGCGCACCTCAGCGGATTGGTGCCTGCCCCCTAATCGCCCCGTCAACTGGCCGGATTCGGCCTCGCCCTCAGGCCCGCGGGGCGAGTCCTCCCTCGGCGATAGCCTGATCCAGCGCCCGTTTTAGGTCGCGGATCTCGTCGCGGAGCTTGGCCGCGTACTCGAAGCGCAGCTCCTCAGCGGCGGCGAGCATCTCCTCCTCGAGCTCGACGATCGTCTTCTCGATCTCCGCCGGGGGCATCGCGTCGGCCGCCCTGGTCCGCCGCCGCCGCGATCGCGGGACCTTGGAGTCGGACTGGAGGAACTCCGCGATGTCAGAGATTCCCTTGACGATCGTCTCCGGCGTGATCCCGTGCTGCTCGTTGTACTCGCGCTGGATCGCTCGCCGGCGATCGGTCTCCTCGATCGCCGCCCGCATCGCCGCGGTCTCCTTGTCGGCGTACATCAGCACCTTGCCCTCGATGTTGCGCGCGGCCCGGCCGATCGTCTGGATCAGCGAGGTCTCTCCGCGCAGGAAGCCCTCCTTGTCCGCGTCCAGGATGCCCACCAGCGACACCTCTGGCAGATCCAGTCCCTCGCGCAGGAGGTTGACGCCCACGAGCACGTCGAACTCGCCCAGCCGCAGCTCGCGGATGATCTGAATGCGCTCGAGCGTGTCGACCTCGGAGTGCAAATAGCGCACCCGGAAGCCCATCTCGAGCAGGTAGTCCGTCAGGTCCTCGGCCATCTTCTTGGTCAGCGTCGTCACCAGTGTGCGCTCGTCGCGATCCACTCGCGCCCGGATCTCGTTCATCAGATCGTCGATCTGATTGCGGGTCTCTCGCACCTCGACTTTCGGATCGACGATGCCGGTGGGACGGACGATCTGCTCCACGATCCGGCTCGAGTGGCCGCGCTCGTACTCGCCAGGCGTTGCCGACACGAACACCAGCTGAGGGGTGATGGACAGGAACTCCTGGAAGGTCTGGGGGCGATTGTCCAGCGCGCTCGGGAGCCTGAACCCGTAGTCGACCAGCGTCTGCTTGCGTGACCGATCGCCCTCGGACATGCCGCCGATCTGAGGCACGGTCTGGTGGGATTCGTCGATGAAGCAGACGAAGTCGTCGGGGAAGTAGTCGAGCAGGCAGTACGGGCGGTCGCCGGGGTTCCGGCCGTCGAGGATCCGCGAGTAGTTCTCGATTCCCGAGCAGAAGCCAAGCTCGCGCAGCATCTCCATGTCGTATTGCGTGCGCTGCCGCAGGCGATGGGACTCGAGCAGCTTGCCCTCGGCCTCCAGCTCCGCGCAGCGGGCATTCAGCTCCCGGCCGATCTCCGCCACGGCGTCGTCGATCATCCCCTCGCGCACGTTGTAGTGCGAGGCGGGCCAGATCCCCACGTGCTCCAGGTCGTCCTCCAGCACCTCCCCGGTGAGCGGGTCGAAGTGCTGCAGATGCTCGACCTCGTCGCCGAACAGGACGATGCGGTAGGCCGTCTCGGCATACGCCGGGAAGATCTCCAGCGTCTCGCCGCGCACGCGGAACGTGCCCCGGCCGAGTGCCGTGTCGTTGCGGGTGTACTGAATCGACACCAGCTTGCGCAGCAGCGCATCCCGGTCGATGAACTCGCCCTTGCTGAGCGTCTGTAGGTTCTCGTCGTATGTCTGCGGCGATCCGAGGCCGTAGATGCACGAGACGCTCGCCACGATCAGCACGTCTCGCCGCGCGAACAGCGCCGCCGTCGCCGAGTGCCGCAGACGGTCGATCTCTTGGTTGATCGCCGAGTCCTTCTCGATGTACAGGTCCTTGCTGGGGACGTAGGCCTCGGGCTGGTAGTAGTCGTAGTAGGAGACGAAATACTCGACCGCGTTGCGCGGGAAGTAGGTCCGGAACTCGTTGCACAGCTGCGCCGCCAGGGTCTTGTTGTGGGCGATCACGAGCGTCGGCTTCTGCACCCGCTCGACCACCCCGGCCATCGTCATCGTCTTGCCCGTGCCGGTCGCGCCAAGCAGCGTGAGAAACTGCTCATCGGCGCGGACGCCCTCGGCCAGCGCGTCGATCGCCGCCGGCTGATCGGCGGTGGGGCTATAGGCCGCATCTAACTCGAACTTGGGCATCAGAGCTGACCTTTGAGCGTAGCGGGCCGCGCGGACGGGATGGCGGGGGGGCTGGGGCGGCGGGTGGCGGCGGGCGGGGTGGGCGGGCGGGCGGAGCGGTGGCGGGGGTTTGGGCTGGGGATGGACGTGTTGGGCGGCGGCGGTGGCGTGGCCGGGTAGGCGGCGCGCGGCGGCCGTGGGCGCGGTGGGCTGGGGCGAGCGCGCGCGTGGGCAGGCGCGGCCGGCGCTACGCCTCAGTCCTGCGGGCGGGCCCGCTCAGGCCCGGTCCCGGGAGCATGTTCGAACTCCAAAATCCCCCGCAGCCGGGGGCTAGATGGAGTTCGAACGTCACATACATGGTCGAACTCCAGGGGCCGCTATCAGGCGGCGGGTTTCGGCCGGGGAACAGGTCCGCAAACGCCCGCCCGCCTGACCGCGGGGCGACGGACCTGCTCGATGTACCTAACCCCCTCCCCCGTGCCCAACCCGTCGACATTGAGCACGATAGCCGTGCTCAATGTCGACGAATCGTGCGTCCCAGCCGACGAGTCGACGTTGAGCATGCCCAGCGGCCGCAAAACCAATCGGGACAGGCGCACGTACCCCCCACCTCATCAACCGCCACCCGACCGAGCCGCAACAACGCTCGACGCCGCCTTATCGCGCAGGCCTCAAGCCGGCCCGCCGCAGGCCGGCCTTGGCCAGAGCGCCCGCGAGGGCGCCTCAGACCCGACGCCCCGCCAGCCGCAGGCCCGCCCGGGCCGCAATCCGTGCGGCGATCCGACGGATGCGGCCGGACCGCCGAGCGACGCCGGTCCCAGTGAGCTGGGCGGCGCGGGCGCGCAACAGCGTGATCACCCATCCGCTGTGGTGGAACGGGTCGGCGATCGCGCGGCCGTCGGCCAGCGACAGCGCCGCCCGCGGTGCACCTCCCACCTCGGCCAGCAGTACCGGCGGGGAGGGTAACGGCGCGCAGTCCAGTGCCGCCAGGGCGCGCACGGCCTGATCGTCATCGGGGAAGGCGAAGCGGAGCGTGACCGAGTTATCCATGCTGACGTGAGTAGGCGCGGATGTAGTCAGGCGCTGCGACGCCGCAGCGATCGTCCGGCCGGGGCTCGCCGGCGGCGATCCGCAGCGGCAGCTCTCCGGCCCAGGCCGGAATGTCGTAGTCGGCGGCCGAGTCGATCGGCGGCCCGGTACGGATCTTGGCCGAGACCTCGCGCACGGCGATCGCGATGACCTCGGTGGCGTCCAGCTCCTCGTGGTTTGGGCCCCGCACGTCGTCTGAGCGTCCCCGGGCCACCTGCTCGACGATCTTCCGCAGCGCTGCGCGTTTGGCGACACGGTCCTGGAGCGCCCGCCCCTCGCCGAGCACCACCACCGAGCGGTAGTTCACCGAATGCTTGAAGGCGGCGCGGGCCAGCACGAGCCCATCGAGCAGCGTCACCGTAAGGCAGGTCGGCACGGCCTGGGCCACGGTGCCCAGCAGCCGGCTGAGCGGCGAGCCATGGACGTAGATGTGCTCGCCGTCCCGCGCGTAGAGCACCGGGATCACGAACGGCTGGCCGTCGGAGACGATCCCCAGGTGTCCGACCACGCCCTCATCGAGAATCGCGTCGATCACCGCCCGGTCGTAGACGCCCCGGCCCGCCCGACGCCGCACCGTCGTCCGCCGAGTTTTGTTATAGTACGAACTCATGCTTGATCTAGAACAATATCAAACGCCGCCGAGAACCGGGCGCGGATAGATGGCGCCACAGCGGAGCGGGCGCAGCAGCGCCGGCTCCGGCCCCCACGCCAGCGCCGGCTCGCCCCCACGCCAGCGCCGGCTCCCGCCCCCACGCCAGCGCCGGCTCCGGCCCCCAAACCCACGCCGGCTCCCGCCCCCAAACCCACGCCAGCGCCGGCGCCCGCCCCCAAACCCTCGCTCTCCACGGCATCGCCGGCTCGACCGCGCGGGAGATCGCGGCCAGCACCGAGACGGCGATCCGGGAGGGGCGGCTCGATACCGGTGAGTCGCTGCCCACCGTGCGGGCCCTGGCCAGTGCGCTTGGGACCAGTCCGGCGACCGTCAACTCGGCCTACCGGACGCTGCGTCAGCGTGGGCTGGTGATCGGGGCTGGGCGCCGCGGGACGCACGTGGCACCGCGGCCGGCGCTCCGCACGCCGCCCCCTCCGCGACTCGTGCCGGGGGTGCCGGGACGACGCGATCTGACGATCGGGCTGGCCGATCCCGAGCTGCTGCCCGCGATCGGCCCGGCGCTGGCGCGTATCGACCTGGACAAGTTGCAGCTCGAGTCGGCGGATCCGGACCTGCTCGCGCTCGCGGCGGCGGGGTTCACCGCCGACGGCGTCCCGGCCACTGCGCTGACGATCGTCGGCGGCGCGCTGGACGGGATCGAACGGGTGCTACAGGCGGATCTGCGACCGGGCGACAGGGTCATGATCGAGGATCCGGCGTACCCGCCGATACGGGACATCCTGCTGGCGCTGGGACTGGTTCCGGTCGGGGTGGAGGTCGACGATCGGGGGCTTCTCCCGGAGGCTTTCGAAGCGGCGCTGCGCCAGGGCGTGGAGGCGGTGGTGGCCGTGCCCCGGGCGCAGAATCCGTTCGGCTCGATGTTCGACGCAGAGCGGGTGGCGGAGCTACAGGCGCTGCTTGCCCGCCATCCCGATGTGCTGATCGTGCAGGACGATCATGCCGGGGCTGTGGCCGGGCCGGCATTCGTCGGTCTGTCGAGCGTCACTTCGGCGCGGTGGGCCGTGATCCGCTCGGTGTCGAAGCTGCTTCATCCCGACCTGAGGCTGGCGTTCGTGGCGGGCGACGAGACCACAATCGCGCGGGTCGAGGGGCGCCAGGCGCTGGGGCCGCGATGGGTCAGCCACATCCTGCAGGCGCTCGCGGCGGAGCTGCTGCGCGACCCTGCGTTCCCCGACATCGCCGCGCACGCGCGCGAGGTCTATGCCCACCGTCGGGCCACGCTGATCGCGGAGCTGGCCGGGCACGGGATCCCGGCTCACGGCCGCTCGGGCCTGAATGTGTGGATCCCCGTCCGTGAGGAGGCGGCGGTCGTGCGCGCGTTGCTGGATCGCGGCTGGCTGGTTTTGGCCGGCGAGAACTTCCGGCTCGTCACGCCACCCGGCATCCGGATCACGATCGCGTCGCTGCGAGACGACGAGGCCGCCGCGATCGCCGCCGCGATCGCCGAAGTCGAGCGCGCCGGCCGCTCGCGACGGGCGTACTGACCAGATGTCTAGCGGTAGCCGAGCTCGGTCGAATACGCGTGCCGGTAGTCGCGCTGCGCCTTGAGGACCTTGAGGACGTACGCGCGCGTTTCCGGGAATGGGATCCTGGCGATCGTCAGCCGGCGCCCGCGTGCCCGCTCGTCCGCCAGCCAAGTGTCGACGTTTGCCTCGCCGCCGTTGTACGCGGCCAGCGCCAGCACCTTGTTGTCGCGGAAGTGGTCGAGCAGAAAGCGCAGGTAGTAGCTCCCGTAGGCGATGTTGACCTGCGGGGTGGCCAGATCGGCGACCGTGAAGGTGGTCGCTCCCGAGCGGCGCGCGAGGAACTCGGCCGTCTGGGGCAGGATCTGCATCAGCCCCTGCGCCCCAGCCGAAGACGGGCGCGGGTCGAACTTGGTCTCGGCGTAGATGACCGCTGCGATCAGCGCCGGATCGAGGTGCTTGTCGGCCGCCTGCTGACGGATGATGTCGGCGTCGGACAGCGGCAGGGTGAACTCGTTGACCGCCTCGCGGAAGAGCGGCATCGCGAGCACGATGCCCACGGCGCACAGGCCACTGCCGCGAACACCAGCAGCGAACGACGCCGGCGGATGGCCGAGCGCCGGCGAGCGGCGGCGCGCCGAGCCGGATCTCGGCTGCGAGGGACGGTGGCGGTGGACGGACTCACAACCTCAGCTTGTCAAGAACAGCCGACAGCTTCGCCTCCAGCTGCTCCACCGTTCCATCGTTGACCACCACATATGTCGCACGCTGCGCTTTTTCCCGCTGAGACAGTTGACGGGCCGAGCGTTGCTCGAGCCCGTGATGCCCCCGGGCTTCGGCGCGGTCGGCTCGCACCGCCTCCTCGGCGACGATCGCGAGCGTAGCGTCAAACGCGGCCTCCATGTCGGCCTCGAACAGCAGTGGCACCTCGACCACAGCGGCCGACGGCGGCGGTGAGCGCCGCTCCAGCTCCTCCCGCCACGCCTGCATCCGAGCGCCCACGAGCGGCCACAGTAGGTGCTCCAGCCAGTGGCGATCCTGGGGCTGAGCGAACGCGGCCCGGGCCACGGCCGAGCGGTCGATGACGCCCGCGGGCGCCACCTGCTGACCGAACCGGGCGGTCACCTCGTCCCGCACCGCTTTGGTCTCGTACAGCTCGTGCACGACGCTGTCGGTCGAGAGCACCGCGGCACCCAGCCGCTCGAGCACCTCGAGCGCAGTCGATTTGCCGGCGCCGATGCCGCCCGTCAGACCGACGAACGGGATGCGCTCAGGCAGGCGTGTCCTGCGACGGCTCGGACTCGGCCGCCGGCTCCGCGTCCGGGACCGCCGGCATGTCCTCCCCGGCCGCAGCCTCAGCACCGTCCCCCGCCGCAGCCTCAGCACCGCCCCGCCGCAGCCTCAGCCCTCCCCCGCCGCAGCCTCAGCACCGTCCGCCCCGCCGCAGCCTCAGGCTCGGCCACTTCGCTCTGGGGCTCGGCCGCGTCAGCCTGGCCCTCGACCGGCTCGGTCTCGACGGCCTCGGCCTCGGGCGCGGCCAGCGGCTCCTCCCCGGCGGCGAACACGTCCTCGGACAGCCCCAGCTCGGGCACGTCGTCAAGATCGGCTGTCCCATCGGCCGGGGGCACGATCGGGCGTACCGGCAGCACCTGGCCCTCGACTCGTTTGATCGACAGCGACAGACGGCGGCGCTCGGAGTCGATCTCCAGGATCTTGACCCGCACCGGATCGCCGGGTTGAATGATCTCCCGCGGATTCTCGACGTGGTGCTGGGCCAGCTCGGAGATGTGCACCAGGCCCTCGACCCCGTCGAGGATCTCGACGAACGCGCCGAACGTGACCACCTTGGTGACCGTGCCCTCGAGCTCATCGCTGATGTTGTACGTGTCAACCACGCGCTGCCAGGGGTCCTCCTGGGTCTGCTTGAGGCCGAGCGAGATTCGCTGTCGGCCGCGGTCGATGTCGAGCACCTTGACGCTGACCGTGTCGCCGATACTGAGGATCTCACTCGGGTGATTCACATGCGACCACGACAGCTCGGAGATGTGGATCAGGCCGTCGATCCCGTCGAGATCGACGAACGCGCCGAAGTCGACGATGTTCGAGATCGTGCCCTGCACGACCTGCCCCGGCTGCAGGCGATCCAGGATCCGCTCCCGATCCTCCTTGCGCTGCTCCTCGAGCACCGCGCGGCGTGACAACACGACGTTGTTGCGGGAGCGGTTGAGCTCGATCACCTTGCATTCGATCGTCTGTGCCATGTACTCATCGAGGTTCGGCACCCGCCGGATGTCGACCAGCGACGCCGGGAGGAAGCCCCGGACGCCGAGATCGATGATCAGCCCACCCTTGACGACCTCGATCACGGTCCCCTCGACGGGCTCACCCGACTCGGCCGCGGCTTCGATCTTGCGCCAGGCCTTCTCGAACCGGGCACGCTTCTTGGACAGGATCAGGCGCCCGTCCTGATCCTCCTTGGTCAGGACGAGGGCGTCCACCTCCTCACCCAGGCTGACCTCGTCGCCGGGGTCGACGGACTTGCGGATCGAAAGCTCGCTCGCGGGGATGACCCCTTCGGACTTGTATCCGATGTCGACGAGCACCTCGTCGTTGTCGATCCGGACGACATGGCCGGTGACGACGTCCCCCTCCTGAAACGGGTGCAGGGTGGCGTCGTAGTTGGGGACGATCTTGCCGTCGATCTCGAGCAGGAGGCCGTTCGAGCCTTCGACGACCTTGGCTTTCGACTGATCGGCGGCTGGCATCAAAGTTGTGGTTGAGGACATGGGTTTGTCGGAGGATAGCCGCACTAACGATCTGCGGCCGCTCCGTATCATCAAAACCCAATGCCTGTGCGCGCTACCAAGCGAGGCGAACAGCGGAAGCCGATGGACCGCGACTGCGATGTCTTGATCTGCGGTGCCAGCTTCGCCGGACTGGCGGTGGCCCGCGAGCTGGCCGGCAGTGGCGCTCGCGTGGTGGTGCTGGACCGCTACGAGATCGGCGAGCGGCAGACCTCCGCCTGCGGGATCCCGACTGCATGGCTGTTCGCTCTGGGGTTGCAGGAATCGCTGCAGCAGACGTTCGGCGAATTGGTGATCCACTCACCCCGCGCCACCGCGCGCTACGACTTGCCGTGGACGTTCTCGACGTTCGACTACCGGACCCTGTGCGGGTTGCTGGCCGGCCAGGGATCGTTCGAGTTCGAGACGGCCAAAGTCGACGGCCGCACCGGCAACGCCGTGCACACGGATCGCGGCGACGTGCGCGCACCGCTGATCGTGGACGCGCTGGGCTGGCGCCGGGTGCTCGGATCAGGCGCCAACGTGCAGCCTCCCGACGCGCTCCTGTCACGCGGCCTGGAGGTCCATCCCCACGGCGCCGGCGAGGAGCTCGAGGTGTGGATCGACCGGCGCTACGTGCCCGCGGGCTACGGCTGGAGCTTCCCGGCCGGCGAGGAGCTGCGCATCGGGGTCGGCTCGTTCGACCCGCGGTTCCACGTGCGCGAGCCCACCGAACGCCTGGCATCGGACCTGGACGCGGACCGGGTCCGCTACCAGGGCAACTGGATTCCGCACGCGCTCCGGGATGCCACCGAGGACGGCGTGTTCTTCGCCGGCGACTCCGCCGGACACTGCCTGCCGCTCACGGCGGAGGGGATCCGGACGGCGTTGTACTTCGGCGTGGCCTGCGGCCGGGAGCTGCACGCGGTGCTGTCGGGCGAGCAGACGCGCGAGCGGGCGCTACAGCGCTACCACGCTTTCTCGGCCGGCCACGCGATGCCATTTCGTTGGATGCTGCGTGTGCAGCGGCTGATCCCGCGGGTGGCTCCGCGACTGCTCGGGCAGTCGTTGCACGCCATGCAGAGCAAGCGCTTCGTCGACTGGTCGTTCGGCCATTACCTGAACATCGCCCATCCCAACTTCGCCTCCGGCGCGCCCCGCGGCGGCCGCCCCGAGGTGGCGCTGGCGCTCAGCTAACCGCGACGGAGCGTCGCTGGTGCTTGTGGCGGTGCTGGTCCCGGGCCGCCGGCCCGGCGATTCGCAGCGTCCGAGCGGAGAACACCCAGTTGTCCCAGCTATCGGTCCCCCGGACCACGACGCGGAAGCTGCCCGAGCGTTGGAACACGTGCGCCGGACGGCGGCCGTGACCGGTCTTGCCGTCTCCGAACCACCAGCTGAAGGAGATGATCCGGGCCTGCGGGGCGCGGCCGCGGGCGGCGAGCGACAGCTTCGCCCCGGCATGAGTGCCGGCGGGCACCGAAATCGACAGGCGGTCGGACTCGGCTCGGGGCTCGCAGGCGCCGTTGGCGTTGCTCCATTCCTCCTGGAGGTAGTAGTGGTGGGAATGGATCACCTCGTTCCACGCCTCGGACCCGGCGCCGCCAATGGCCGGCCCGAAGCTGGAGATGCACAGGTCGCCGTCCTCCTCGAACGCCTCGTCGATCCACGCGTCACCCAGAGGATCCGTGACGATCTCGTTGTGCTCGTGGCTGATCGTGGAGATCGTCGGATCGGCGGGATCCGAATTCGGTCGCGGATTCGTGGACTGGCAGTGCCCCGCGACCGCGTTGTAGGGGATCACGGCGTAGAGCAGTCCGTGGGAGCTCGATGAGTGGTAGCCACAGTAGCTCCCGGGCTCATCGCCGCCCAGGGCGCACTCGTCGGGGCCAGAGAACTCGCAGCTCCCGAGTCCGCTGGGGGTGACCAGAAGGTAGATGTCATGCTGCGTCCGCGGCAGCCGGTGCGCGCTGACCACATGCTCGAGCTCGGTCCCGAGCTGGTCATCGTTCATGCACACCGACCAACCGGGACCGCTCCCGAGTGGTGGCGGCGGCGGCTCCGAGCAGCCGCTCGGGGGCAGCGGATCGGTGGCCAGCACCGAGCCCGCGAACGCCGAGCTGTAGGCGGCCGGCCCGCTCGAGTCCGTGTACTGGCCGCTCAGCCCGTACGGATTCGTGGTCTTGTGGCTGTCGGCCGCGACGTCCGCCAGGAACCGATCCACCAGCGACATGTAGCCTGCGCTGTAGCTCAGACCCGAGCCAGCCGGCTGCCAGAAGATCGCGTGGGTGCGATTGAAGTGAAGTACCGGGCCGCCGCCGTACGGCAGGTTGGCGTCGCGAGCTAGAGGTCCAGCCTCAACGTGAGTTGGGCTGCGGGCGCCGGGGAGGTCCGGCACCACCCCGCCGAACCACCGCTTGGCCTGCGCGCCGGAGGCGCACAGCAGAAGCCCGCAGGCGATCACCACCACCAATCTCATTTCGCCGCCAACCAATCCGAGCCGATGCCGGCGTCGACCGCCAGCGGCGGATCCATCTGGAACGCTCCGCTCATCTGCTCGCAGGCGATCTGCTTGACCGTCTCGGCCTCAGCCGCCGGTCCCTCGAACAGCAGCTCGTCGTGAATTTGAAGCACCAGGCGGGTTTCCAGGCCCGCTTCCGTGAGCGCCTGGTCGCACTGGACCATCGCCACCTTCATGATGTCGGCGGCGGTCCCCTGGATCACCATGTTGACGGCAAACCGCTCGCCCTGCTTGCGCAGCTCCCAGCGGCGGGCGCGCAGCTCCGGCACCTGCCGGCGGCGCCCGAACAGGGTCGAGACATAGCCGCGCTCGGTCCCCTGCTCGATGGTGGACTCGATGAACCGCCCCACTGCCGGGAAGCCGGCCAGGTAGCGCTGAATGAACTCGTCGGCCTCGGACTGGGGGATGTCGAGTCGATCCGCCATCCCGTAGGCCGACAGTCCATAGACGATTCCGTAGTTGATCATCTTCGCCTTCGATCGCATGCCCGGATCGATCTGGTCCGGCATTACCCCAAACACACGACAAGCCGTAGCGGTGTGCACATCCTCGCCCCGGCGGAAGATTTCCTTGAGCACATCCTCGCCGGCGATGTGGGCCAGCAGCCGCAGCTCGACCTGCGAGTAGTCGGCGGATACGAGCAGATGACCGGGCTCGGCCACGAAGCACGCGCGGATCTCCCGCCCCAGCTCAGTCCTGATGGGGATGTTCTGGAGGTTGGGATTGTTCGAGGACAGCCGGCCGGTCGTGGCCGTGGTCTGGCTGAAGGTTGTGTGGAGCCGCCCATCCGTGCCGATGTACTCGGGCAACGCATCCAGATACGTGTGGGCCAGCTTCGTGAGCTCTCGCCAGCGCTCGATCTTGGGGATCACCGGATGCTCATCGCGGATCGCCTGAAGTACCCGGGCGTCGGTCGAGTAGCCGGTCTTGCCCCGCCGCTTGCGCGACAGACCGAGCTTTCCGAACAGGATCTCCTCGAGCTGCTTGGGTGAACCGATGGTGAACTGCTCGCCGCTGAGCTCGAAGATCTCTCGCTCCAGCTCGTCGGCCTCGGCCTTGACCCGAGCCGATATCTCCCGGAGGCGATTCGTATCGAGCTTGAGGCCGGCCAGCTCCAGATTGCGCAGTACCCGCACCAGCGGCAGCTCGACGTCGATCAGCAGATCGGTGAGACCGCGGTCGCTGATCTCCGCGCGCTGCCAGGCGCTGAGCCCATGAACCAGAATCGCGTCGGCGGCCGTGGGATCCTCGACGGTGGCGCCCAGCCCCCGCTCTTCGCACAGCTCGCGGAACGGGTAGCCGCGACGGGCCGGCTCGAGCAGATACGCCGCCACCTCGGTGTCGTGTGCCAGCTGCGCGGGCACGTCGCCCAGTGACTTGGCGTCATGCGCCATCACCGGGCGGCTCCCCACGGCCGCGACCAGCTCCTCGGGGCGGCCGCACGTGCCGGTCAGGACCACGCCTTCGTCCTGGAAAACGCCGAACCGCCAGCCGTCTTGCGACGCGAACAGCATGCCCTCGGGAGTCTCGGGCGCCTTCAGCGCCAGCGCCACCTCCTGCTGATCCAGCCTGCCCACGTCCCCGAGCTCGCCCTCGCGCACGCGCGCGGTCAGCGACTGCTCGGCGGCCGGCGCCGGCGCCGCCGCGTCGGCGGAGCCGAGCGCCTCCTCCAGCCGCCGGAGGGGCTCGCGCAGCTCGAACTGCCGGAAGGTCTCGCGCAGCTGCGACCGATCCGGGTCGGTGGACACGTACTGCGCGAGGTCGATCTCGAACGGGACATCTCGCTTGGCCGTCGCGAGCTGCTTGGACACGCGCGCGTCCTCGGCGTGCTCAGTGAGGTTTTGCTTGCGCTTGGCGCCGCTGATGTCTTCAACGTGCTCGAGCACCTGCTCCAGTGATCCGAACCGCTGAAGCAGCTCGGCGGCGGTCTTGTCCCCGATGCCCGGCACCCCGGGGATGTTGTCGCTGGTGTCCCCCTTGAGCCCGATGAAGTCGGGGATGAGCTCGGGCGGGATGCCGTAGCGATCGATCACCCCTTCGCGGTCATACACGCGGGTGTCCGTGATGCCGCGGCTGGTGGTCATGATCCGGATCCCGTTGTCGACCAGCTGATAGGCGTCGCGGTCGCCGGTCACCACCATCACCGGAATCGGAGGATTCTGGCTCCGCGCCGTGTCGACGATCGAGGCGATCACATCGTCGGCCTCGTAGCCCGGCACGGCGAGGTTGCGGTAGCCGAACGCCTCGACCAGCGGCTCCAGGTGCGGCCATTGCTCTTTGAGCAGGTCGGGCCGGCTGGCGCGCTGGGCCTTGTACTCGGCGTAGAGCTCCTTGCGGCCGGTGTCGCCCGCGTCCCACACCACGACGGTGGCCTTGGGACCATAGTCGGTGAGGATCTTCACCAGCATCGAGGCGAAGCCGAAGATCGCGTTGGTCGGCATCCCGGTCGACGTTGCGATCGACTCGGGCAGCGCGAAGAACGCCCGATAGGCGAGGCTGTTGCCGTCGATCAGGAACAGCTCGTCGGGCATCGGGTGTGGTTCAGGAGATCAGGACTGAGCGATCGTGCCACCTCGTATGTCAGGCTATCTGGCGCAGTGGCCACGTCACCCAGCGCCCAGTACAGCCTTACGCTCCGGGTCGAGATTGATCATCGGCCGGGCATGCTCGGAAAGGTGGCCAGCGCGATCGGTGACGCGGGCGGGACCATCGGTGCCGTCGACCTGGTCCAGGTCGAGGGCGACCACACGATTCGAGACATCACCGTGGCGACCGCGGACGAGGCCGACTGGCCGCGGCTGACCGAGGCGGTCAACGGCGTCACCGGCGCCCGGGTGCTCGACGCCACCGACCGGACGTTCATGCTCCACATCGGCGGCAAGATCGAGCTGCAGAACAAGAACCCGCTGAAAACCCGCGAGGACTTGTCGATGGCCTACACGCCGGGCGTGGCCCGCGTCTGCTCCGCGATCCGGGCCGATCCGGACAAGGCGTTTCAGTACACGATCAAGCGCAACACGGTGGCGGTGGTGTCCGATGGAACGGCCGTGCTGGGGCTGGGCGACATCGGGCCACGCGCAGCGATGCCGGTGATGGAGGGCAAGGCGATGCTGTTCAAGGAGTTCGCGGCCGTCGATGCGTTTCCCATCTGCCTCGACACTCGCGATCCCGACGAGATCGTCTCGATCGTCCGGGCGATCGCCCCCGGCTTCGGCGGGATCAATCTCGAAGACATCTCGGCCCCGCGCTGCTTCGAGATCGAGGAGCGCCTGAAGGACGCGCTGGACATTCCCGTGTTCCACGACGATCAGCACGGCACCGCCGTTGTCGTGCTGGCGGCACTCCTCAACGCCCTGACGCTCACCGGCCAGCGGATCGAGGAGATCCGCACCGTGATCGTCGGGCTCGGCGCCGCCGGCGTGGCCGTGACCCGGATCCTGCTGGCGGCCGGCGCACGCCACATCATCTGCTGCGACTCGCGCGGGGCGGTCCACACCGACCGGGAGGACTACCTCGACGGGACCATGCCCCGGGTCAAGCGCGAGCTGGCAGCGCTCACCAACCGCGAGCTGCGCGCGGGCGGACCGCCCGACGCGCTCGACGGGGCCGATCTGTTCATCGGCCTGTCCGGGGCCCGCGTGATCCCGGCCACCG
The DNA here is from genome assembly GCA_963803475.1 of uncultured Solirubrobacterales bacterium. Classification (GTDB taxonomy): domain Bacteria; phylum Actinomycetota; class Thermoleophilia; order Solirubrobacterales; family Solirubrobacteraceae; genus Palsa-465. The sequence goes on along the minus strand of CAWDMR010000009.1, from coordinate 95,479 downwards.
CGCTGGCAGCAATGAACGTCGACCCGATCGTGTTCGCGATGGCCAATCCCGATCCGGAGGTCTCGCCCGAGGATGCGGGCAGGTTCGCCCGAGTGGTGGCGACGGGCCGCTCCGACTACCCCAACCAGATCAACAACGTGCTGTGCTTCCCAGGGATCTTTCGCGGCGCGCTGGATGTCCGCGCCACCCGGATCACCGAGAGCATGAAGACCGCCGCGGCCCGCGCGATCGCCGACATCGTGTCCGGCGACGAGCTGCGGGAGGACTACATCATTCCGTCGGTGTTCAACCGCGACGTCGTCGGCGCGGTCGCCACCGCGGTGGCCGACGAGGCCCGCGAGAGCGGCACCGCGGAGGCCGGCGCCGAGGTCGGGTTCGCCTCGACCGAGGAGTGGCGAGTGCTTCCGAGCCGGTAGCGGCTCAGGGATACCAGATCGCGGGGCTGCCAGCCCGGCGGGTGGCCTGGCTGCCACGTTCGGTGGCGGTGGCGATGAGCCGCCCGGCCCGGCCCGTGACGACGCCGCGGCGCAGCGTGATCGTGACCACCCCGGTCTGGATCGGCAGCCCGGTCACGGTGATCGTGTTGCGGGTCAGCTTCACGCGCACCCCGTTCCAGCCGGTGTTCGCGCCAATCAGGTCGAACACACTCGTCGGGTATCCCGCGGAGTTGAAGCTCGCCTGCCCCAGGTCGCGCTCCTTGCGCGCGTTGAGGCGCAGGCCGGCGGGGAGCTGGAAGGTCAGCTTATGGAGCCCGTACCGCGACGAGGCCGACAGCGACACGACCCGATGGGGACCTCCCGCCAGGCGCACGGCCAGCTGGCAGGGCCCCAGCAGCAGCGATGCCGGTTGGCTCGCCCGCCCGGCGGTCGCGGTCAGCCGGTGGGCGCCGTCCGCGAATCCGGCCAGCGCCCTGGGGGTCAGGGTCACCGATCGCCCCTGGCCGACCCGCTGAGAATCGATGCTCACGCTCACGGCCGCGGTGGAGCTGAGTGTGAGCGGTGTCCACGGGGTCATCGGTTGACCGTAGCGAGCGGACACGGTGCGGCCGCCGACGTTCAGAGCCCGAGCCATCTGCACCAGGCGGCAGGTCTGCTGGTCGGAGAACGCGCCCGGTACTCTCGACAGCAGCATCGGAGCGATCGGCGCGGTCGCGGGCGAATTCACGGTCTGGCTCGAGACCGGATTGCTGCTGTTGACCCGGCACGAGATGCGCTGACCCACATTGGCATCGAGCGGCACGAACGTGGGCGTGTTGCCCCCGGCCATCAGGCGGCCGTTCACCAGCCACTGGTACTGCAGCCCGGTGCCTGCCGGATAGCCGACCGCCTGGCACGTCAGCGCGCTGCCGGCCGACGCGGCACCGGTGATGACGGCCGCTCCGTGCAGTGGGGCGACGCCGGTTCCGGAGAAGCCGACCGGACTGACGTTGCGTTGCGAGTTGGTGATCACGATCAGCGTGCCCTCGCGATAACCGGCCGCGGTGGGCTGGAAGGCGGCGGTCATCTGGCAGGACGATCCGGGAGCAAGCTGCTGACCGTCGCAGCCATCGGCCGTCAGCGTGTAGGCCTGTCCGCTGACGATGAACGACCCCTGGATCTGGAGCGTCCAGTCGCCCGCGTTGGTGACCTTGAAGGTCTGAGCGGCGGACTGGCCGATGGCGACGTTGCCGAAATCGACCCCCCCGGAAGGAGAGACGACCGGGTCCGGGCCTGAGAGCGCGGTGGCCTGGATCGGGATGATCAGCGGGCTGCTCTGACTGTCACTGGTGATCTCGAGCTCGGCGTGGAACGTACCCGGGCCGCTGAGCTGGTTCAGACCGACGCCCATGCCGCAGGAATTGTTCGCGAAGTACAGCTGCGTCCCGCAGTTCGAGCCCCAGGCGATGTTGAACTGCGAGGCATCGGGACCGGTGATGGTGGCCGCGGTGGCCTGGGTTCCGGCGTTGCCTGAGTCCTGGATCGTCACACCCACGCTCTGGCCGCCGTCCTGGTAATACGGCTGCGAGTTGAACACGACGGGGTTGGGGGTCGCACTGAGCGTGCCGGTGATGCCGGTGCCGGACAGCGCGATGTCGAGCGTCCCGGTGTCGTCTGTGAGCTCCAGCCTGGCGGCGGCGCTGCCGACGCTCGTGGGCGCGAACGCGACCTGGATGCCGCAAGAGCTGCCCGGGTTCACAGTCCCGCCGCTGCAGTTGTCGGAGCTCGACGGGAACTCGGTGGCATCGGTGCCCACCACGCCCACGCTGCTGACATTGACGTTGCTTGCAGTGTTGTTGGTGAACGTGAACATCTGGGGCGACGACGGGTTGCCATGGATGTCGCCGTTACCGAAGTCCCAGGACGTGGGCGAAGGCGTCAGCACCGAGTCGGCGGCGCGCGCCGGCGCCACCACCATCAGCAGCATTCCGATCACCAGGCCGCAGACGGTTAGGGGGATGTGAGTAGCAGACGCGCGCGCTGTCATCACGAGCCTTGCCCACCAGGCGATCCACGCCTGGGCAAGCGGAAACCGAGCTTTCACAGTCCATATCGGCGGCGGCGGGCCTCTACTTGAGCCCGGAACGGCGGGCTAACCCCGGCGCCGGCGCGGAATCGCGCCCTCGACCTTCCAGGCCGATCCGGGTCGTCCCGGCAGCAGCAGAGCCAACACGAGCCCGATGGCCGAGAGCAGCAGCCCGAAGGCCAGCCCGAGGCGCTCCCCGTATCCCTTGCGTCCCGTCAGCCAGGACGCGACCACCGCTGAGATCAGCCAGATGAAGAGGAGATAGAGCGCATCCGCGCCGATGGTGGCGATTAGGATCATGTGCCCAGGTAGGCCCGCTGGACGGCCGGGATCGTCGCGCAGCTGCGCCGAGTCGTTGGCCAGCGCCACCTGCCCCGTCTCCAGCACGTAACCGCGCTTGGAGATGTCGAGCGCGTAGTTGGCGTTCTGCTCCACCAGCAGGATCGCCACTCCGGAGCGGTTGATCTCGGCGATCGTCTCGTAGATGCGCTGGACCAGAATTGGCGCGATCCCCATCGACGGCTCGTCCAGCATCAGCAGCTTCGGCCGGGCCATCAGCGCGCGTCCGATCGCGAGCATCTGCTGCTCGCCCCCGGACATCGTCCCCGCCTTCTGCCGCTCGCGCTCCTTGAGCCGCGGGAACAGCTCGAACACGCGCTCGAGGTCCTCGCCGATGCTGTGCCCGCGGCGGCGAAACGCACCCAGATCCAAGTTCTCGCGCACGGTCATGCGCGCAAAGCAGTGGCGACCCTCGGGCGACAGCGCGATTCCACGGCTGACGATCTCGTGGGCCGGAACCCGCGTGATGTCCTCGTCGGCAAACACGATCTTCCCCGCCTTGGGTGGGGTCAGGCCGGAGATCGAGCGCAACGTGGTCGACTTCCCGGCGCCGTTGGACCCGATCATCGTGACGATCTCCCCCGCATCTACCGTGAGCGAGATGCCGTGGAGGGTCTCGATCGTGCCGTAGAAGGTATGGATGTGATCGACCTCGAGGAGCGCCATCAGTGCTGCGCTCCGAGGTACGCCTCAATCACCCTGGGGTTCTGCCGGACCTCGCCCGGCGGTCCTTCTGCAACCTTCTCACCATGGTCGAGCACCGTGATGCGCTCGGAGACGTTCATCACGACCTTCATGTCGTGCTCGATCAGCAGGATCGTCAGTTCGAGGTCATCACGCATCTTGCGCATGAACTCCGTCAGCGCCGCGGACTCATTCGGGTTCATCCCGGCGGTCGGCTCGTCGAGGAGCAGCAGCTTGGGGTCTGAGGCGAGAGCCCGCGCGATCTCCACCCTGCGCTGGTCGCCGTAGCTGAGGCTGCTCGCGAGCTGACCGAACAGGGGCGGCTTCAGTCCCACATACGACAGCGTGTCGGCCGCCTTCTCCCTCACCTCTCGCTCCTCCGCCCGGACCCACGGAGTGCGGACGATCGAGCCGAACACGCCCGCACGCATCCTCACGTGACGTCCGACGACGACGTTCTCGAGCGCGGTCATCGCGCGGAACAGGCGGATGTTCTGAAACGTCCTGGCCACCCCCAGCTTCGTGATCAGGTCCGGTCGCGTGTGCGTGATGTCGCGGCCCTCGAACGAGATCCGCCCGCTGGTCGCTTTGTACAACCCGGTGAGCATGTTGAAGAACGTCGTCTTCCCAGCGCCGTTGGGTCCGATGATCGAGACGATCGACCGGATGGGTATGTCGATCGAGATGTCGCTCACCGCCCGCAGTCCGCCAAACTCCTTCGAAACGCTCTCGGCATTGAGGATCGCGGCGGTGGGCGCCGCGTAGGTGGTCACCGGAGCAGCCTCGGCGCTCACCGCGCGACCTCTCCCGGCTCGACCCCTGACCAGCTGGCCCCAGGCTCCGCAAGCTCGGTCTCGCCGATCCCCCTCGTCAGCTCCATCTTTCGCCGCCGCTCCGGGATCAGTCCCTGCGGCCGCAGCACCATCACCAGCACCAGCAGGAAACCGAAGATGGCGACGTTCAGGTCGGTGAGGCTGAAGTTGAACCCGAGGTCGCCTGGAAGGCTGTTCAACACGTCGGGGATCAGGTAGTAGTTGATGTTGGCGAGCAGCAGCGCCCCGAGTGCGACGCCCCAGATAGAGCCCAACCCGCCGACGATCACCATCGCGAGAACGAATACCGAGAAGCCAAACTGAAATTGGTCGGGATCGACCAGCGTGCTGTAGGCCCCCAGGAACGCACCGGAGATGCCACCGAACGCGGCCCCGAGCGAATACGCGTAGAGCTTGGTCCGGACGAGCGGGATCCCCATCGAGACCGCAGCGACTTCGTCCTCGCGCAGCGCTATCCACGCCCGGCCCAGCCGCGAGTCGCGGACCCGGAAGTTCACGAACAGCGTGAGCAGCACGAGCGCGAAGATCGTCCAATACCAGGGTTTTACGTTGAGCTCGTTGTACATGCCGATCCCCGGCTCATAGGGAGCATCGATGCCGCTGATCCCGAGTACGCCGGCGGTGAGCGGCATACCGGCGATCTTGATGGAGGACCCGTTGATCGCGAACACCCGGATGATCTCGCCGAACGCGAGCGTCACGATCGCGATGTAGTCGCCGCGAAGCCGCAATGTCGGCAAGCCGATCAGCGCGCCTGCGGAGGCGGCGATCAGCGCGGCACCGACCAGGATCAGCAGGAAGTTGAGGTGGATCCCCGGGAGCGAGCCGGCGTACTTGGACACCAGCACATGGACGTGCGCCTTGAAGAAGAAGTCCGAGCCGAACCAGCCGAGGGTGTACGCGCCGAGCGCGAAGAACGCGACGTAGCCAAGATCGAGCAATCCGGCGAAGCCCACGACGATGTTCAGGCCAAGCGCGAACACCACGTAGGCCAGCACCACGACCTCCTTGTTCACGAAGTTGCTGGCGTCGGAGAAGAACAACGGCAGCAGCGCCCCGGCGATGATCACGACCGCTCCCGCCGCCCGCCCCGCCCACGGCGGCAGCCTGCGCCGCAGCGCATCGCGCCATTCCTGCAACTGGGCACGCAGCTCGTTCATCCGGCCTCTCGCGTCTCCTCGCCGAGCAGCCCGCGCGGGCGCAGAACCAGGATCAGAATCAGGAACCCGAACACGATCGCCGGCGTCCACTGAGGCCCAATCCGCGCGTCGGAGATCTGCTGGATGATGCCGATGATGATCCCACCGAGCACAGCGCCCTGGAGGTTGCCGATCCCTCCCATAACCGCGGCCGTGAACGCGATCAGCCCGGCCTCGAACCCCTGGAAGTACCAGATCGTCGTCTCGTACAGCGCGTACACGACGCCGGCCGCGCCGGCGAGCATCCCGCCGATCAGGAAAGTGAGCGAGATCGTCGTATCCACGTTGATCCCCATCAGCCGCGCGGCCTCGGGATCCTGCGCGGTCGCTCGCATCCCTCTTCCGGGCCGCGTGCGGCCGACGAACCAGGTCAGCAGGATCACCAGCGGCACGGTCACGCCAACGGCGAGAAGGTCGGCCCTCCGGATCACCACTCCGGAGATTTGAACCACGGTGTCGTTCTGGTGAATCAGGTCAGACACCCCGGCCGGCGCGCCGCCGAGCCACAACAGTCCCACGTTCTGGAGGATGAACGAGAACCCAACCGCGGTGATCAGCGGAGCCAGCTTTGGCGCGCTGCGAAGCGGCCGGTATCCAACCCGTTCGATCAGCACGTTGAGGCTGCCGCACACCAGCATTGAGACGACCAGCGTCAGCAGCAGGCCGAGGAGCAATCCCAGCGGGCCGGTGGTGAGACCGAGCCCAATCGATGCCCAGAATCCGGCCCCTGTGAGCGAGCCGATCATGAACACGTCCCCGTGGGCGAAGTTGATCAGCTCGATGATCCCGTACACGAGCGTGTATCCGATCGCCACCAGCGCCCAGATCATCCCGTTCGAGACTCCGTTGACGATGTTCGTGAAGAAGTACGTCAGGTCGTGGGCGACGACCGCGTGCCCGTGCGAGAACCCGGTCGGGTATCCGGAGGTGAGGTCGTGGACCGCGTAGATGACCGGCAGCAGCGCCAGCGCCACGATCAACAGCCACGGCCCGGCGCGTCGCAGGGAGCCCATCAGTGCGGCCCCGCCTGACGACCGTGTCTTACGAGCGACTGTGCTGGCGGCTTCCATTGGCCCCGCGGCAGCCTATCTGTGAAGCGGGGCCGCGGCAACGGCCCCGCTCCACATAGTGCTCCTAGCCGACTGTCTTATCGAACGCCGTGTTGCCGTCCGAGCCGACCTTGTACAGGCCGAACGCCGTCAGCGTTGTATCGCCGTTGGCGTCAAAGCCGTAGGTGCCGATCGCGCCGTGGTAGTTCTTGGTCGCGAACAGGGCCGCCAAAATGGCCGACTTGCTGTTGCCTTGCGCGCCGAGGCCGGCGATCGTGTGGAGCCCCAGCTTCATCGCCTCATAGCCGTAGATCGCGTACGGCTCCGGTGTGCCTCCCCCGTACTTCGCCTTGTAGGCGGTGAGGAAGTCCTTGCCACCCGGGTACGCCGAGAGGTCCTGCGCCGGCTGGGTGCAGAAGAACAATGGCGCAATGCTCTTGGGGAACCCACCCTTGGAAGGGTTGGTCACAGCCGAGCTGCAGACGCCGTCGCCGCCGAAGATCTTGGCGGTCGGGACCTGAGCGTTGATGTCCTTCACCAGCTCAACCTCGCCCGTGGGGTTGAAGCCGGTGTAGACGCAGTTGACGCCCTGACCCTTGACCGACGACGCGTAGGCGCGGAAGTTCGGCGACGTCGGGTCCAGCGCGGTATTCCCGGTCACCGTGAGCCCGTGCGATTTTGCATGCAGCTGCACCTGCGTGGCGAGCCCGGCGCCGTACGCCGTCTTGTCGTTCGCGACCGCGACCCGCGAACATCCGGCCTCCTTCATCGCGATCAGGCCTGCCGCGGCCTGAATCGAGTCGCGTGGGACGATACGCAGGTAGGTCCGCTTGCCGCTCGGGTAGTACTTCTGCGGCTCACCGGGCGCGCTCCCCGGGTCGTTGGTCGTGAGCCCGACGTAGGTGTTCGCCGGGCTGAGCTGCGGGACGCCCGCCTGGTTCAGGATCGGGATCGTGACCTTGCTGCACCCCGAGTTGAACTCGCCGATGTAGAGAGCGACCTTCGGATCGGTCGCCGCCCTGCGGGCGTTTGCCTCCGACTGATTGATGTCGCAGGTGGTCGCCGCGGACGTCGCGGTCGAGTCGTCCAACGAGATGTAGTTGACCTTGAATTGGCCCGCCTTGCCGCCGGCCTGACTGAGCGCCAGCTTGATGCCGTTGACCATCGGAAGGGTCTGGACATTGACGGCGCCCTGCAACGGCAGGCTCGAGTAGATATTGATGGTGTTTGCGCCACCGCTGCTGCTCGAGCCGGTGCTGGTGGTGCTGCTCTTGCTGCTGCCGCAGGCGGCGAGAATCAACACCGCGCCCGCAAGCATGCAGCCAAACATAGCCTTGCCGAGAATTCGCATGCTCCTCCTCTGTGTGTCGATCCGGGGCTCTCGGTTGCCCGGTAGCGGGGAGAGTAGTGCCGCCCTCGGACACCGGCAAGGCGCCGGGCTGCACGCCCTAACGCAACCTCAATCGCCTGTAGATCGCCTCCAAATGCAGCCTATCCCGCGGCGTCCTGCCAAAACATGAGGCGGCCGTTCACGACCCGGTAGACCCCGTACCGGCGCATGTTCGTGTCCCCACCCGGCCCGATCCCGTAGGTTCCCAGCACGCTACGCCGGTCATGCGTATCGAAGATTGCCTTGAGTACCTGCGAGCGACTGACGGGATCGCTGCCTCGGTGACTGGCACGGGAGATCGCGCTGAGCAGCAGGCTCATCGCCTCGTAGCCGTATATGGCACTCGGTTCGGGCGCACCGTAGCTGCGGCCGTAGGCGACGTAGAACCCCCGCGAGGTCGGCGGCACGCTGCTGCTTCCGGGCGCGGGGCCAGTCAGCAGCACGCGCGAGTCAAGCGACAGCGGAATGCCCCCCAGGGCCGGCTCGGCGTATGTGCTTTCCGCCACTCCGTCGGTTCCGAACAGCCTGGCCCTGGGCATCGCCGCCGCCAGCTGCCGGGTCACGGCCGCAGCCCCCGACTCGGTGATCGCGCTGATCAAAACGCAGTCGGCCCCGGTCTGGGCGATGCCGGTCGCGAACGGGCGATAGTCCGCGGCGCCCGGCTCAAACGCCTGGATCCCGATCACATCGAGTCCGGCGCTGTGGGCGGCGAGCTGGAAGCTGGTGGCCATCTCCTCGCCGTCGACCTCGCCGTCGTCGACCACGATCGTCTTCTGGCAGCCCGCCCGCCGCTGGAGCCGGACCTGCACGGCCGCCTGGATCGCGTCGCTGGGCATCACCCGCGCGAATGTGCGGACCTTGGTCGGGTAGTACTTCTGCGGCTCGCCCGGCGACGCGCCCGGACCGCTCGAGGTGAGACCCACGGCCCCGCTGGTGGGGCTGATCTGGGGGATCCCGACCCGGTTGAGCAGTGGGATCGCGACCGCGCTGGCGCCGGAGTTGAAATCGCCCAGGTAGCCGATCGTGGTGCGATTGGCGACCGCGAGCTTGGCGTTCACGGTGGTCTGGCCCGGGTCCCACTCGTTGCGCTGCGGGATCGAGTCGTCCAGCGCCTTGAACACGATGTGGTAGCGGCCGATCTGGTCGCCGATCTGAGTCAGCGCCAGCGCCTCGCCGCCGACGACGGCCTGGCCGCTGACGCTGGAAGCCCCGTGCAATGGGACGCTCGAGTAGATCGTCAGTGTCGATCCCGAGATCCGATCGCCTGCGACGCTCTTGCCGCTGCAGCCCCCCAGAGCGGCGGCCAACGCGGCGAAGCCCAGCAAACAGGCTGCGAAGCGCCTCACCGGAGCGGCACGAGCGCTCCCGCCTTCAGCCTGTAGAACACGAACGGAGCGATACTCGTGTCGCCGTTGCTGTTGATCGAGTAGGACCCGACCACGGACGGGAAGTTCCTGATCGCGAAGAAGTTCTTGACGACAGATGCGCGATCGTTGGCCGAGCCGCCGGATTGCTGGAGCGCGTACAGGACGCCTTGCATAGCTGCGTAGCCGAAGATCGCCTGGGTCGAGGGGGCGTGCCCGTATGTCTTCTGGAAATCCGACCGGAACGTGCGCCCGGAGGCCGTCAGCTGCCCGGGCAAGAAGCCGGGCACGGAGATGTACAGGTTTCGCGTCGCCGCGCCCAGCCTGGCGGCAAACGTGAGGTCGGCCAGCGCCGATGGGGCGAACAGCTTCAGCGCCGGAGTGCTCGATTGCGCGCCGGCAAAGGCCTGCGCGGCTGCCGCCTGATTCGACCCGCCGTAAAACATCCCATCCGCTGCCGAGGCGGAGCTCGCGATCGTGATCCGCGGCGGTGCCGCCGTGCTTACAGCGGCCGCGATCGCCCGTCCGTACTGGCTGCCGTCGCTTGCGACGTACAGCCGCTTGATGCGCAGGCTCACCATCTCCTGCACCTGTGCCCTGGCCTCCTGTTCAGTCGAGGGCACCACGCGGGCAAACGTGCGGCCGTAGGTGCTCAGTGACTCGTAGTAGCGGTCGGGGGTTTTGGAAATCGCCGGAGTCGACTGGGTGAGCTCGAGCGCTGTGTCGGTGGGGCTGACCTGGAGCAGGTCCTGAGCATTTGTGATTCCCAGCGAGTCACTCGAGCTGCCCGGCGCGAGCTCGCCGAGATAGGCCACCGCGCCGGTGTTCTGGATCGCAGCGCGGGCATTGTCGGACAGCTCGGCGCCGCTCACCTTGACCAGCTTCAGGTTGAACTTCCCGGTCTTGCCCGAGCCGAGCTGCTGGAAGGCGAGCTGCTCGGCGTCGAGCACGTCCTGCGCCGCCGGACTCGGCGCCCGGGGCGCGCTCAGGTAGATCGACAGTGTGCTCCCGGAGACGGTGACGCTGGAGCTGCCGGCGCCACAGCTGGAGACACCCGCCGAGCAGAACGCCGCCGCACACACTCCGAGCGCCCCGATGCGGACGCGAGTCTTACGCGACATGCCGGACAGGCTGGATCTAGTCCCGCCGGCCCGGCAGGAACGGAAGCAGATTGCGGACCCCGATCGCGACCAGCACCATCAACACTGCGATCAGGATGGCATCGAAGCCGCTGATATTGAGCGACCACAGGACGATCCACAGGCAGAGGCCGGCGGTGCCGGTGAGAATCAGACCCATCGCAGCGGATCCTAACTCAGCGCCTGCGCGAACGCCTGCACCAACTCGCCCACCGCGCCGGCCGGATCTCGCCCCTCGGTGGCGGCGCGAACCAGCCGGCTGCCGACGATCACGCCATCGGCGCCCGCGTCCGCGGCGCGGAGGGCCTGCGTCGGGGTGCTGATCCCGAACCCGACGGCCACCGGGACGCTGGTACTGGCTGCCGCGCGCGAGATCACGCGCGCGATCTCACCGTTCTGGCCGTCCCGCTCGCCCGTGGTGCCGATCACCGACACGGCGTACAGGAAGCCGCGCGCCCGTGTGCCGATCAGCTGAAGGCGCTCGGACGGCGTGGTGGGCGTCACCAGCGGCACCAGCGCCAGCCCGCGCGCGTCGCAGGCCTCCAGCACGGCCGGAGTCTCCTCGAACGGCAGATCGGGCACGATCAGGCCGCTGGCGCCGGCGGCGACGAGGGCATCGGCGAACCGCTCCAGCCCCCGGCTCAGGATCGGATTCGCGTAGCACATCACCACCACGGGCACGCGCTCGGCGAGCGTCCGGCAGACATCGAGCACGCCGGCAACGGTCGCGCCGGCCCTGAGCGCCGCCGTCCCCGCGGCGTGGATCACGGGACCATCGGCCAGAGGATCGGAGAACGGCACGCCAAGCTCGAGTACGTCGGCTCCGGCATCCGCGCAGGCCAGTCCGATGGCCCGCGAGGTAGGCAGATTGGGATAGCCGCCCATCAGGTAGGGCATCAATGCGGCCCGCCGTCCATCGGCCCGACCGGACTGGAAGCCCTCGGCGATCCGCTCCACCCCCGTGATCGAGCCCATCGCGGACTCAGCCATGCCGGCCGGGCATCAGCCCCAGCGCCTCGGCCAGATCCTTGTCGCCTCGCCCGGACAGGCACACAAGATCGAGCTGGCTGGGACCGTGGGCCAGCGTCCAGGCGATCGCGTGGGCACTCTCGAGCGCCGGCACGATGCCCTCCAGACGGGCGGTGACAGCGAACGCCTCGAGCGCCTGAGCGTCGGTCACCGCCACATATTGGGCGCGACCGCTGTCCCGCAGCCAGGCGTGTTCCGGACCACTGCCGGGGTAATCGAGGCCGGCGGAGATCGAGTGCGCTTCCAGGATCTGGCCGTCCTCGTCCTGCATGATCGCCGAGTACGCGCCGTGCAGCACCCCGGGCACTCCCCCGACGGTCAGGGGTGCGCCATGGCGGCCGGTCTCGATCCCCTCCCCGGCCGCTTCGACGCCGACCAGCTCGACAGCCTCGTCGGCGACAAACGGCGTGAACATCCCGATCGAGTTGGAGCCACCACCCACGCAGGCGATCACCCGCTGCGGCAGGCGACCCGCCACGCGCAGCACCTGCTCGCGCGCCTCGTCGCCAATCACCCGCTGCAGGTCACGGACCAGCGCCGGATACGGCGCCGGGCCCACGCAGGAGCCGATGATGTAGTGGGTGGAGCCGACGCTCGTGACCCAATCGCGGATCGCCGCCGACACGGCTTCCTTCAAGGTCCGGGCACCATCGTCCACCGGCTCGACCACGGCGCCCAGCAGCTCCATGCGCTGGACATTGGGCTCCTGGCGGCGCATGTCCTCGGTCCCCATGTACACCGTGCAGTCCAGGTCCAGCAGCGCGCAGGCGGTGGCGGTCGCGACCCCGTGCTGGCCGGCTCCGGTCTCGGCGATGATCCGTCGCTTGCCCATCCGCCGGGCCAGCAGCGCCTGGCCCAAAGCATTGTTGATCTTGTGCGCGCCGGTGTGGTTCAGATCCTCGCGCTTGAGGTAGATCTCGTGGCCGGCCGCCTGGCTCAGCCTCCGGGCCCGGTACAGCGGGGTGGGGCGGCCGACGTAATCGCGCAGCAGAGCGCCGAGCTCATCGCGAAAAGCGGGATCGTCGCGCGCGGCGATCCAGGCCTGCTCGAGCTCCGCCAGCGCTGGCATCAGCGTCTCCGGCACGTACTGGCCCCCGTAGGGGCCAAACCGATGCTCGACCGCGGTCATCCCGCTGAACTCAGCTCCGCGGACGCGGTCGCCGCCACGGCCGCGGCGAACGCCTCCAGCCGCCTGGGATCCTTGCGACCGGGCGCGGCCTCGACTCCGCTGGCCACGTCGACCGCGTACGGCCGCACGGCGGCGATCGCGTCGGCGACGTTGGATGGCGTCAGTCCTCCGGACAGGATCACCGGCACCGGCCCTCGATGGGCCCGGGCGATCTCCCAGGCGAAGCTCTCTCCGGTCCCGCCCCGTTGTCCCGGCACGTAGCTGTCGAGCAGGTGATAGTCGGTGTGAAACGCCGACAGCGCCTGGATGTCCGCGCGGCTGTGGACCCGCACCGCCTTGATCACCTTGCAGCCGGTGCGCCGTGCCGCCTCGGCGCACAGCGCCGGGCCTTCGTCTCCGTGCAACTGGATCATGGTCAGCCCGACCGCCTCGGCGGTGCCCCGGAGCTCGTCGAGCGTGGCGTTGACGAACACGCCGGCGACCTCGACATGGCGCCGCCAGCGGCGGGCGATCTCCGCCGCCACGTCGATCGGACACCGCCGACGCGACTGGGGCCAGAAGTTCAGCCCAATCGCCCAGGCACCGGCCGCCGCCGCGTGCTGGGCGTCGGCCACCGAGGTGATGCCGCAAAACTTGATCTTGGGAGCTTCGACCTGCATCGCCACATCGTACGAGGCCCTCGGAGGGTCGGCCTGACGTGGCCTCTAAAGGCCGGCGACCAGCTCCCGGCACGCCGCTTCGACGTCACTCGAGCGCATCAGCGCCTCGCCGATCAGAACCCCGTCGATACCGGCACTGGCCAGCCGCTCGAGCTCGGAGCGGCGGTGCAGCCCGGACTCCCCGATCACCACGGCTCCTCGCGGTATCCGCGGCAGCAGCTCAAACGTGCGGTCCGTATCGACCTCCAGCGTGGTCAGATCCCGGTTGTTGATCCCGATCAGCTCGGCCCCGGCCGCGACCGCCAGCGTCCAGCTCGGCCGCGTCGTGAACCTCGACGAGCGCCGCCAGCCCGAGCGCGCGCGCCTCCCGGTGCAGGTCTCGCAGCTGCCGCTCGCCGAGCGCGGCCACGATCAGCAGGACCGCGTCGGCTCCCGCCACCAGCGACTCGTACAGCTGATAGCGCTCGACGATGAAGTCCTTGCGCAGGATCGGCAGTCCGGACGCGTCACGCGCGTCGCGCAGGTCCTCGAGCGACCCGCCAAAGCTCGGGCCATCGGTGAGGATCGACAGGGCCGCCGCCCCGCCTCGCTCATATGAGCAGACCACCTCCGGCAGCGAGACGTCCTCGCGAATCACGCCTGCCGAAGGCGAGCGCCGCTTGTGCTCGGCGATCAGCGACAGCCCCGGCCGCTCCAGCGCAGCTCGGAACCCACGCAACGCCGCGCCGCCGCGCCGCTGTGCCGCGAGCCGCTCGAGCTCGGGCAGCGGGGTTGTCTGCCGGCGGCGCTCGAGCTCCGCGCGCGTCGCGGCGATGATCGGCTCGAGCCGGTTCACGACGGCGACAGCTGCCTGGTCCGCTCCACGAACCGCCGGAGCGCGGCGGCGGCCGCGCCGTTGTCGATCGCCTCCTCGGCCACCCGCACCCCATGCTCCAGCGAGCCGGCGCCACCGCCGGCATAGATCGCGGCGCCCGCGTTCAGCACCGCCAGATCCCGCGCCGGGCCAGACTCGCCGTCGAAGATGCGCAGCGTGGTGTCGGCGTTCTGGAGCGGATCTCCGCCGGGCACGCCCTCGGCCGGCGCGCGCTCCAGCGCCACGTCCTCGGGGGCGAGCGTGTAGCTGCGCAGCTCCGACCCGGCCACCTCGACCACCGATGTCGGAGCCGAGATGCTCAGCTCGTCGACGCCGTCCTGGCCGCTGACCAGCAGTGCGTGCTTGGTGCCGAGCCGCGCCAGGGCACCAGCCATCGTCTCCAGGTACGCGCCGTCGGATACGCCGATCAGCTGCCGGGAGGCCCCGGCCGGGTTGGTCAGCGGCCCGAGGAAGTTGAAGATCGTCCGCACCGCGAGCTCGCGGCGGACCGGAACCACGAACCGGGTGGCCGGGTGGTGGGCGGGCGCGAACATGAACCCGAAGCCCACCTCCTCGATGCAGCTCGCGACCGCCGCCGGCTCGAGATCGATCCGGGCGCCGAGCGCCTCGAGCACGTCGGCGGAGCCCGACAGCCCGGTCGCCGAGCGGTTGCCGTGCTTGGCCACCGTGCAGCCGGCGCCCGCCGCGATCAGCGCCGCGGTGGTCGACACGTTGAACGTGCGCCGACCGCCTCCGGTTCCGGCGGTATCGAGCAGGTCGTCACGTTGCACCTCGACGCGGGCCGCGAGCTCGCGCATCGTGCGGGCCAGCCCCGCCAGCTCGTCGACGGTCTCCCCCTTCGTGCGCAGCGCGATCAGGAATGCGGCGATCTGGATCTCCGACGCATTCCCGGCCATGATCTCGGACAGGACCGCCGCGGTATCGTCCAGACTCAGGTCCTGGCCGGAGGCCAGCGCCTCGATCGCCCCGGTCAGCAGCTCGGACGACGTGCCGGTCATCGGGTCCGGTTCAGGAAATTGCCCAGCAGCTGTCGGCCCTGTTCGGTCAGGATCGACTCCGGGTGAAACTGGACGCCCTCGGCGGGCAGCTCGCGGTGGCGGACCGCCATCACGATCTCATCCGCCGACGCGCTGCGCTCGAGCGTGTCCGGAAGCGCCGGATCGGCCACCAGCGAGTGGTAGCGGCCCACCTCGAGCGGCTCGTGCAGGCCCCGGAAGATCGTCCGGCCGTCGTGCGCCACCTTGGTCGTCTTGCCGTGCACGGGCTGGTGCGTAGTAACGGTGCCGCCCCAGGCCTGCACGAGCGCCTGATGACCCAGGCATACGCCCAGCGTGGGAACCTTCGCCTCGGGAAACCGGCGGACCGCTTCCAGCGAGATCCCGGCCTGGTCCGGCGTACACGGCCCGGGCGACACGATCACGCGGTCATAGCCGCGCACGAGCAGCGCATCGATCGTGGCGTGATCGTTGCGCACGACCTCGATCTCCGCGCCCAGCTCGCCCAGATACTGGACCAGGTTGTAGGTGAAGCTGTCGTAGTTGTCGAGGACGAGTACGCGCACGTAGTACAGATAATCAGGCCACGCACGACGCCTTCTGCAGGACCTGCTGGCTGTGCAGGACCAGAATTGAGCCCGCCGGCGGGTAGAACGGCAGCTGCAACCCCGATTGTCCCTCACCGCCGATCGTCGTAAGACGCGTGAAGGTGTACTGCGGCCCGGAGCTTGCCGGCGCCCAGATGTCCCGCATCGCGGCCCGGAACGGGTGCCACGGCGTCTGCACGCCCATGAACTCCTCCTCGTAGTACAGCTCGAGCTGTTTGCACGGCGACTCGATCACATCCTCGAAGTCCCGGCCGCTGGCGTCGTCCTTTCCCGGACCGTTGGTCGTGGTCACCGTGATCGCGCGGTAACCGTCCGGGTCGGCACCGATCGGCGGCGGCCAAGCGCACGAGGCGTATGTCGTCTGCGCGAACTCGAGCGCTGCGCCCGGGAAGTCCGGGGCGAGCTGCGAGCGCGTCAGTTCGGTCTCGCCCGGTCGAGGCCCGCGCGTCACGTTCGCGGCGCTCATCCCGTGCCCGCGCTCGCAGGCGGCGATTCGAGCCGCCCGGTCTGGGCCGCCGCCGCTGGCCACGGCGATCGCGACGCCGATCGCGATCAGCAGCGTCGCGATCGGCGCCGCCCGCAGCACCAGGCGGGGCGTGCGGAACAGCAGTCGCCACCACCAGGTGTCGAACCGTTGAGCCAGCCGGGTGAGCTGCTCCAGGTCGTACTGCCAGCGCTTGTTGGTGAGGTCGAAGGCGTTGAACTTCGCCAGCCCCGCGATCGACGGCGGCAGCTGGGCGGCCGCCGGCATCTCGGCTCCCTCGACCAGCACGGGGATGACGGTGACGTCGGGCCGCTCCAGCGCCGCCTCCACCTCCTTCCTGACCACGTCCCCGGGCGCATCTATGCGCCTCTCTCCGGCGTCGGTCTTGAGTGTCAACCAGCTGGGGCCGATCAGCACCAGCGCCAGCTGGCACGAGTCCAGCGCCTGCTGAATTCGCCGCTCGAAGTCGACGCCTGGGTCGATCGCAGCAATATCGATAAACACCTTGGAGGACCCGAACCGCGAGCTCAGTGCCTCGGAGAGGTGATTCGCCTCACCGCCCGTGTCCTCGCGCCGATACGAGATGAAGATGCTGGGCATCGCTCCCAGCGCCAGCGTATCTGGCGCCAGCGGCTACGGCCAGTCTGACTGCCCGACGGCCAGCCGCACGGCCGCCAGCACCGCCTTGGCCTTGGCTTCGGCCTCGTGGAACTCGAGCTCGGGCTTGGCATCAGCCACCGTCCCGCCCCCCGCCTGGACATGCGCGACGTTGTCCTTGACCACGACGGTGCGGATGTGGATGCAGGTGTCGAGGTCGCCGGTGTAGCTCACGTAGCCGATCGCGCCGCCGTAGCCACCCCGCTTGACCGGCTCGAGCTCGTCGATGATCTGCATGGCCCGCACCTTGGGCGCGCCCGACAACGTTCCCGCGGGCAGCACCGAACGCAGCGCGTCCAGCGCGCCGACCTCCGGCCGCAGCCGGCCGGTCACGCTCGAGACGATGTGCATCACGTGGCTGTAGTTCTCGATGGCCATGAAATCCTCGACCTGGACGCTCCCGTACTCGCACACCCGCCCGAGGTCGTTGCGCCCCAGGTCGACCAGCATCACGTGCTCGGCACGCTCCTTGGGATCGGCCAGCAGCTCCTCGGCCATCCGGCGGTCGTCCTCGGCGGTCAACCCGCGCGGCCGAGTCCCGGCGATCGGACGGGTCGCGACCTGGCGCCCGGACACGGTGATCAGCGGCTCCGGACTGGCGCCGGCCACCTCAAAGTCGCCGAAGTCCAAGAAGTACATGTACGGGCTGGGATTTACGGCCCGCAGCCCGCGATAAATGGAGAACGCCTCCACCGGCACCGGTGCGGACCACCGCTGCGACGGCACCACCTGATAGGCGTCACCGGCGTAGATGTACTCGATGATGCGAGCCACGATCGCCTCGAACTGGGCCTGCGACATGTTCGGCACAAACGGCGGCGCAGCGCGGTCCGCCACCGGCGGCCGCGCCGGCCGCGGGACCGGACCGGCGAGCCGCCACCGCACCTCGGCGATCGTCTCCAGCGCACGCTGGTAGGACGGCTCGAGGTCATCCTCGGCATACACGTTGGCCAGCACCGTCACGGTGTGTTTGAGGTGGTCGAACACCACCAGCGTGTCGCTGAGCATCAGCGCCAGGTCCGGGAGTCCGACCGGATCTGGGTTCGGCGCTCCCAACGGCTCGACCGTGCGTACCAGATCGTAGGCGAACATTCCCACCGCCCCTCCCGCGAACGGCGGTAGATCCGCGATGGGGGCGGCTCGGAAGCGGCTCAGCTCCGACGCCGCCAGCGCGTACGGGTCACCCGGGTCGCCCGGTGACCAGCGCAGCACCTTGCGCGGGCGAAAGCCGATGAACGAGTAACGCCCCACCCGGCCCTGGTCGGCTGACTCCAGCAGGAATGCCGGGCCCTGCTCGCGCAGCTTCAGGAACGCTGACACGGGCGTCTGGCAATCGTCGATGAACGTCTCCCGCAGCGGGATCAGATTGTGATCGCGGGCCAGCGCGCGCACCTCCGCCAGCGACGGGGTGGCGTTCGGCGAGCTGCGTTCAGCCGTGGCGGCGTTCATCCAGGACCCGCTCGACGTCCGCCAGCGACAGCCCACGGCTGGCCAGCAACACGGTCAGGTGGTAGAGCACATCGGCAGCTTCCTCGGCCACCCGCTCCTCGGACTCGCTGGAGCCTGCCCGGGCCACCTCTTCGGCCTCCTCCTGGACCTTCTCGCCGATCCGAGGGGGATCGTCCAGCAGGGCGGCGGTGTAGGAGCCGTCGGGGCGGTCTCGGGCTCGTTGCGTGATCGTCCGCTCCAGCGCGGGCAGTGCTTCGTGCGGCGCCTGCGGATCGAGCTGGCCGCGATAAAAGCAGCTCCGCTCGCCGGTGTGACAGGCCGGTCCGCTCGGCTCCACCAGCGCCAGCAGCGCGTCCGCGTCGCAGTCGTACCGGATCTGGCGCACCGCCTGCGTGTGTCCGGATGTCGCGCCCTTGTGCCAGAGCTCCTGGCGCGAGCGGCTGAACAAATGCACCTCGCCGGTCTCACGTGTGAGCCGCAGCGACTCGGCGTTCATATAGGCGAGCGTCAGCACCTCGCCGGTGCGCCAGTCCTGCACGATGCACGGCACCAGGCCACGCTCGTCGAATGCGATCTCGGAGTCGTCCATCAGGTCGTCGATTCTAGAAAGCGCGCCGCGACGCTCAGCTGGTGGCCAGCTCGGTCCAGAACCGGATCCACTCGCGCTCGTGGCCAATCCCGGCGTCCAGCGCCAACTGGGGTCCCGGAGGCGTGTCGTCGGACAGCTCGGTGCGCAGTGCCTCGTAGCGCTGCAGCTGCTCGTTGTGCAGGGCCAACTGTCGCTGAGCCAGACCGACGGGGTCAGCGCCGAAGAACAGCTGCAACAGGCCCGGGTCGCGGAGCTCGGTGAACGCCTCCGACGGGGTACGGCGCCAGCGCTCGAGTGCCTCGCGGCCCGAGGGCGTGAGCCGGTAGCGCCGGCGGTGGCGCCCGCCCCGCTCGCGCTGTTCGTGGAGCAGCCCGCCGTGCGCCAGCCGCTCGGGCTCGGTGTACAGCTGGGCGTGCTGCACCGACCAGAAGTTCCCCACCGACTCGGCCACGAGCTTCTTGAGCTCGTACGGCGTCGCCTCGTCCAGCAGCTCGAGCAGCCCGAGCACGATGTAGGACGTCGGTGTCAGCTTGATCGCTTGCATAGTCCAGCTTGGACGGTCTATAATGATCCGTCCAATCTGATCTATTGTACTGGAGGACCTCGTCATGACCGCGACCAAGAGTCAGCCGACGCACGACTACCGGGTGGGGTTCGTCTCGCAGGAGCAGGAGACCACCGCCGAGGACCTGCCCGTCCGAGGTGCCCTGCCGAGCTGGCTGGCGGGCAGCCTGATCAGAACCGGCCCGGCCAAGTTCGAGGTCGGCGAGCAGCGCTATCGCCACTGGTTCGACGGGCTGGCGATGCTGCACCGGTTCGCGTTCGCGGACGGCCGCGTGTCCTACGCCAACCGGTTCCTCCAGACCCGGGCCTACCGCGCCGCCGCCGAGACCGGGAGGATCACCTACGCCGAGTTCGCCACCGACCCGTGCCGGACGTTGTTCCAGCGAGCCATGTCGATCTTCTCGCCGGCCGCCACCGACAACGCCGCGGTCAACATCGCACGCCTGGGCGACGAGTACATCGCGATGACCGAGACGCCGCTGCCGGTGGGGTTCGATCCGGACACGCTGCGGACGCTGGGGGTGAGCCGGTTCTCGAAAGCGCTGCGGGGCCAGCTCAGCACCGCCCATCCCCATCACGACCCAGCCACCGGGTCGATGCTCAACTACACCGTGCAGTTCGGGCCGCGGACCCGCTACCGCGTGGTCTCGGTGGCCGGCAACGGCCAGACTCGCGAGCTGGCCTCCATCCCGGTCGGCCGCCCGGCCTACATGCACAGCTTCGCGCTCACCGAACGCTACATCGTGCTGGCGGAGTTCCCGCTGGTGGTGAATCCGGCCCGGCTGGCGCTGAGCGGCCGTCCGTTCATCGAGAACTACGCATGGGAACCGGATCGCGGGACCAACTTCCTCGTGATCGACCGCTCAGACGGGAGCGTCCGCGCCCGTGTGGAGGGCCCGGCGCTGTTCTGCTTTCACCACGTCAACGCGTTTGAGGACGGCGAGCAGCTGGTGCTCGATCTGTGCGCCTACGACGACCCGTCGATCGTCCAGTCGCTGTACCTGGACCGGTTGCGGGCCGGGGCGCCGGCGCCGCAGGCCGAGCTCCGGCGCTACCGGGTTCCGCTGGGGGGCGGTGAGGCGATCGCGGAGAAGCTGGCGGACGAGTCGCTGGAGCTGCCCCGCATCGACTACCGCTCCCGGAATGCACGCCCGTACCGCTTCGTCTATGGCACGGGTTCGCGCGACGGCGGCGACTTCCTCAACCAGCTGGTCAAAGCCGACGTGGACAGCGGCGACACGCGGACCTGGGCAGAGCCGGGCTGCTACCCCGGGGAGCCGGTATTCGTGCCCGCCCCGGACCAGGCGCGCGAGGATGACGGCGTGCTGCTGGCGGTCGTGCTCGACGCGCGTTCGGAGTCATCGTTCCTGCTGATCCTGGCCGCGGACTCGTTCGAGGAGCTGGCCCGGGTGCAGGCGCCGCTGCGCATCCCGTTCGGCTTTCACGGCGCGTTCTTCCGCGGCTGACATCGGGCGCGGAGGGCGCTCCCGCGGGCCCACGGGCGCCCCGGCGGGCCCGCGGGCGCCCCGGCCGCCCCACGGGCCCGAACTTTCGCAATTGACCGCCTGAGGCCACCGGCGCTGAATCGCGAAAGTTCGCATGGATGCCGTCGCCGGGACCCCGCGCTACGGTGCCGCTGTGCGCCCGGTGTTCGACGGTCACAACGATGCCATCACGCGTGACGATCATGCCGGCATCGTGGCCGGCCGGCCGTCGGGCCACCTCGACCTGCCCCGGATGCGCCAGGGTGGAATCCGCGGCGGCATCTTCGCCGTCTTCAGCCCGTCCGCCGAGGATCACGACAACCCAGTCGCGCGCACCGATGGGGTCGTGGAGTTCGAGTACGCGTCGCCGCTGTCGCAACCGGACGCCGCTGCCCACGCCGGGGCAGCCGCCGGCCGGCTGCTGGCGCTGGAGCGCGACGGCCACATCCGGATCGCCCGTGACGTGCGCGATCTCGATGCCGCCGCTGAGGACGATGGACCGCCGGTGGCGGTCCTCCACCTCGAGGGAGCGGAGGCGATCGACCCCGATCTGGAGGCGCTGGACCTGTGGTATGCCGCCGGCCTGCGCTCGCTCGGGCCCGTGTGGAGCCGAGCCAACGCGTTCGCCAGCGGGGTGCCGTTCGTCTTCCCCTCCTCGCCCGATACTGGGACGGGCCTCACCGACGCCGGCGCGGCGCTGATCCGCCGCTGTGCGCAACTCGGGATCATGATCGACCTGAGCCATCTGAACGAGGCGGGCTTCTGGGACGTGGCCCGGCTCGACGTCGGGCCGCTGATCGCCAGCCACTCAGCCGCGCACGCGCTGTGCCAAGCGTCCCGCAACCTGACCGACGCGCAGCTCGATCAGATCGGAGCGTCGGGCGGCCTGGTCGGAATCGTGTTCGCATGTCCATTCCTGCGCCCGGACTTCGCCGACGACGTCGACACGCCACTGGAGCTGATCGCCCGCCACGCACGGTACGTCGCCGACAGAATCGGCGCGGACCACGTCGCGCTGGGATCGGACTTCGACGGCGCCACCATCCCGGCCGCGGTGGGGGACGCCACGGGTATGCCCCTGGTGCTTCAGTGCCTGGCTCAAGCCGGCTTCGCCGAACACGAGCTGGCTGCCATCAGCTGGGGCAACTGGCGCCGCGTGCTCGGCGGCTGGTGGTCGAGCTGACCCGCGGCCGGGGCCTACTCGATGCCCAGCCGGTCCAACACCCGCTCGTCGGCTCGCCAATGCCGCCGCACGCGGACCGACAGGTCGAGATGTACCCGTGAGCCGAGCTCGCGCTCGATGGCCCGGCGCGCGGCCATTCCAATCGACTTGATCATGCGCCCGCCGGCGCCGATCAGGATGCCCTTTTGCGACTCGGTCTCGGCCAGCACCACGGCCTCGATCCGGGTCACGCCCCGGCGCGGTGCGTCGATCGACTCGATCTCGACCTCCACCGCGTGGGGCAGCTCCTCGCGGGTGCGGGCCAACACCTGCTCGCGGATCAGCTCGCCGAGCAGGACCTGCTGGGGCTGGTCCGAGCGCTGCTGCGGTTCGAAGTAGTACGGGCCGTCGGGCAACAGCGCCGCCAGGTGCTCAACCAGCGCCGGCACCCCGGAGCCGCGGCGGGCGGAGACCGGGAAGATCTCGTCGGCCACGCCGAGGTCCGCGGCCGCCTGCAACGCCGCGGCGGCATGCGCGCGATCGGCCCGGTCCACCTTGTTCACGGCAATCACGACCGGGACGGGCGACGCGGCCAGCAGACCGGCGATGAATCGATCGCCCGGCCCGATGCCCTGCTCGGCGTTGAGCACGAACAGGCAGCCGTCGGCGTCGGCCAGCTCGCTCTCCACCCGGCGCTGCATCCGCTCGGTCAGCACGTCCCGGGGACGCTGGACGCCGGGCAGGTCGACCAGCACCAGCTGCCAGCCGTCCCCGGTGGCGACGCCGCGGATCGCGCGCCGCGTGGTCTGAGGCTTGTCGGACACGATCGCCACCTTGGCGCCGATGATCGCGTTGGCCAGCGTCGACTTGCCCACGTTGGGTCGACCGGCCAGCGCGATGAACCCGGACCGTGTGGCCGCACCGCGCGCTGAGCTCATCGCACCCAGCGCATCAGCTCGGCCTGCAGCGCGAGCATCTCGCCATCGTCGCGCTCGTGATCCATGCCTGTGAGGTGCAGGGCACCGTGCAGGATGGCCTCACGCAGATCCTCGGTGTGCTCCGGGCAGATCACGATGTCGCCCAGCTCCCGGGGTCCGGGCGCGGCCCCGGCCTCGTCGACCGCGAACGACAGGACGTCCGTGGGCCCGTCGATCCCGCGGAACTCTCGGTTGAGATCTCGGATCCGGTCCTCGTCGACGAACTCGACGGCGACGTGTCCCTCGGCGATGTCCGCCGACGCCATGGCCAGCGCGCAGAGCTCCTCCACCTCGATCCCGGTCGGCCCGTCCGAGGCCACCGCATCGAGCCCGATCACATCGATCTCGATCACGGCACCGACGGCCCGCCTACGCCCCCGGGCTCGCCGCGCGCTCGGGGCGGGGCCGGAGCTCCGGGGCCAGGCGCTGGGCGTGCTCGCCGTACGCGGCGACGATCCGCCGCACCAACTTGTGGCGCACGACGTCCTCCTCGCCGAAGCGGACGAACTCGATCCCTTCCACCTCTGACAGGATCTCCGACACCACCACCAGACCGGAATCGTGCTCTCGGGGCAGATCGATCTGGGTGATGTCGCCGGTGACCACCATCTTCGAGTTGAAGCCAAGGCGAGTGAGGAACATCTTCATCTGCTCCGGGCTCGTGTTCTGGGCTTCGTCGAGGATGATGAAGCTGTCGTTGAGCGTACGGCCGCGCATGAACGCCAGCGGAGCCACCTCGATCACGCCTCGCTCCAGGTGCTGGGAGACGCGCTCGGACTCCAGCATGTCGTGCAGCGCATCGAACAGCGGCCGCAGGTACGGGTCTACCTTGGCCATCAGATCGCCGGGCAGAAAGCCCAGCCGTTCTCCCGCCTCGACCGCGGGACGGGTGAGGATGATGCGGTTGACCTCGCGCCGGCTGAGCGCCGCGGCGGCCAGCGCCACGGCCAGGAACGTCTTACCGGTGCCGGCCGGCCCGATCCCGAACGTGATCGTGTTGCGCCGGATCGAATCCACATAGCGCTTCTGGTTCACGGTCTTGGGCGCGATCTTGGTGGTGCGGTGGCGCCACACCACGTCCTCCAGGATCTGCGCCGGGGATTCGTGGGCGTCCAGCGCCCGCGTCACGGCCTCGATCGTCCCGGGGGCGATCTCGTGGCCCTGTCCGATCAGCTCGGAGAGCTCGCGCACCACGGCCGCCGCGGCATCGACGGCATCCGCGTCGCCATCGAGCGTGAGCACGTTCCCGCGCAGGAACACATCACAGTCGACGTGTCCCTCGAGCGTCTTCAGAATCGCGTCCTTGCTGCCCGCGAGCTCCGCGGCGACGCTGTTTTCGAGCTCGATCTGCTTGCGCACCACGCTGGCCCGCGACACTACGCGCCCAGAGCCTCGCGCACGCGGGCAGACGCGCGCTTGCCGTCCGCCCGGCCACCGGATTTGGCCATCACGACCTTCATCACCTGACCCATGTCCTTGGCGCCGGCAGCACCGGTCTCGGCGATCGCGGCGGCGACGACGGCGTCGAGCTCGGCGTCGTCGAGCTCGGACGGCAGATAGGTCTCGATGATCTTCGCCTCGGACTCCTCCTGCTCGGCGAGCTCCGGACGGCCGCCGTCACGGAACTGAGTGGCGGCCTCCAACCGCCGCTTGCGCTCGCGACGGAGCACGGCGAGCTCGTCGCTGGCCACCGTCCTTGGCGGCCTTCTGTAGCTCGGACAGCACCAGGCGCAGCGCGCCCACGCGCTGTTTCTCACCGGCTTTCATCGCCGTGGTCATGTCGGAACGCACCTGATCGAGGACGGTCACCCCGTGCAGGATAGCTCCGGACAGTCTCGAATTAGGCACATCGCGGCACCGGGCGGCGGGAACTGGGGGCGGGTGTGGACCGGATGCGGCTCAGGCCGGACGGCACTTGATCCCGTCCGCGTGCAGCTCCTGGCAGACCACATCCGCCACGGCCCCGCTGGGCGCCGCGCCGGCGGGCAGGTAGCAGCGCGTGTAATCGGCCGTGTAGCCCGAGCACTGACTGTCGGCGACCTTGTCGACCAGCACCCGCTCGGTGGCGCCGAGCTTGCGGCTGCGGTGCAGCCGAGACGTTGTCTCCGAGCGCCCCCGCAGCTCCCGAGATCGGGTCTTCTTCTCCGCCGGAGGGACGCGATCCCCCAGCGTCATGGCGATCGTCCCCGGCCGAGGTGAGTACGAGAACGTGTGCACCCGCGTGATCCCCGCCGCATCGACCATGTCCAGCGTGCGCTGGAACGCCGCCGGGGACTCGGTGGGGAAACCGACGATCACGTCCGTGGTGATGTTGACCTCGGGGACCGCGCTACGCAGCGACCGGACATGCTCGAGGTATTCCGCGGCGCTGTAATGCCGGCCCATGTCGCGGAGGACCTGATCGTCGCCGGACTGCATCGGGATGTGCAGATGAGGGCACATCTTCGCCTCGGCCGCCAGCGCCTGGACCAGCGAGTGCTTGACGTGGATAACCTCGACGCTCGACAGCCGCACGCGCTCCACACCCGGCACGCGGGCGACCTCGACCATGAGCTCCCCGAGCTCCAATCCCCGCTCCGGATCCCGGTAGTCCCCGACACTGATCCCGGTCATCACCATCTCAGGCTGGCCCTGGGTCACGCGGCGCCGGACCTCGGCCAGCACGGCGCTGGCCGGGCGTGAACGCGCCGAGCCCCGAACCGTGGGGATGATGCAGTAGGCGCAGTGGCAGTCGCAGCCATCCTGGACCTTGACGAATCCCCGGGTGCGCGACCCCGCGTCGAACTTGCTCCGCGCGGGCACATCATGCTCCAGGTCGGCACAGGCGCCGAGACCCCCGGCCATCGCCGCGGCCACGTCATCGGCCGTCCCCATGAACGGACGTACGCGCTCGTCGAGGTCGGCAAACTGCCGCGCGTCCAGATTGACCGCGCACCCGGCCACGTACACGCTGCGGGCGGCCCCCAGCGAGCGGCGCACCGACTGGCGGGACTTGGCCTCGGCCTCGCTGGTGATGCAGCAGGTATTGATCACGTGCAACTCGGCGTCGGCCTCGGGCACCTCGCGATGGCCGGCGGCGAGCAACGCCCGCCGCGCCAGCATCGCGTCCGCCTGCGACACCTTGCAGCCGAGGAACTTGACCGCGAACGTGGCCACCGCTGATGGACCTTAGCCTTTGCCGGCCGGCTCAGCCGCCCCGCCGCTCGCGACCGGCGATCGCTCGCAGTCCACCTTCGCGGTCACAGACCCCGGTGTCCTCGGGACGGAGCGTGGCGAGAGGAGAGAGAACTCCCACGCAAAATCCGGCCCGAGGCTTGGGCCGCGGTACGACCACATCGAGTAGCCGGCCACCGAGCGTCACGCCGATCGCGAGCGGGTTGGGCAAAGGTTCACCTCCTTCGGGCTGCCGGGATCAGCAATGTCGCGTACAGGATGCGCCAGACCGGCGCGGGGGTCATCGGCCGCGTGGCCAAGATCCCCGAGCCCAGCCTTATCCATCCGCGGGATCACGAGCGCCGCTCGCGGCCACGACCCGCGGGGTATCGGGCGCGACATGTGGCGGCACATGCTCGTCGAGCATCGCCGGGTGTCCCAGCTGTCCCAGCTCGGCGGTGTCGCGGCGAAACCAGAAATCGACCGTCCAATCGACGATCAGGCGGATCTTGGGGCGGACTCCCGGTACCCAGGCCAAGTGATAGAAGCGGGCGATGGCCCAGGCGGGGAACCCCCTGACGCGCGCGCCCATCAAATTCGCGACGGCGTTGTGGCGGCCGAGGTCGGCGAACGCGCCCAGCGTCTTGAACGTGAAAGGACGGACTCGCGGGCGATGACCGAGTGCGGCCAGGACGTTGTTGGCCATCAGCTTGCCCTGGCGCGCGGCGTGCTGCGCGGTTGGGGGGCACGGCAGCCCCGGACGCGCCGGGTCCGGTATGGCGGCGATGTCTCCCAGCGCCCACACGTTCTCGAACCCCACCACCCGCATCTCCTCGGTGCACGCGATGCGATCGTGGTCCAGCGGCAGCCCCAGTCGAGCCGCCACCGGGTTGGCCTTGACGCCCGCCGTCCAGACCACGGTCCGGCAGGGGATCGTCTCTCCGCTCGACAGCGACACGCGGCCGTCGGTCACCTCGGTCAGCTGCGTCTCGAGCACCACCTCCACCCCTCGCTTGCGCATCACGTTCTGGGTGAACTCTGCGAGCTGCGGCTGGATCTGGGGCATGATTCGGGACGCTGCCTCGACCAGGATCCAGCGCATCCCCGTCTCGCGGCAGCGCGGGTAGTAGGCGAGCGCGTCGCGGGCGAAGTCGTGCAGCTCGGCCACACCCTCGATGCCCGCGTAGCCGCCGCCCACGAAGATGAAGTTCAGGTACTGCCGGCGCAGCTCGACGTCGTCGATCTCCTCGGCCGCCTCCAGGAACCGCACCACGCGGTTGCGCAGTGCAATCGCCTCCGCGATCGTTTTGAAGCCGATCGCGTGCTGGGTCAGCCCCGGGATAGGAAACGTGCGTGACACGGAGCCCAGCGCCACCACCAGCTGGTCGTATTCGAAGTCGACCGTGGTACCGGCGATCAGCTCCACGCGCAGCAGATTGCGGGAGGGATCGCCACCGCTGACCCAGCCGAGCCGCAGGTCGGTGCGTCCCAGCCGCTCCCGCAGCGGTATGACCACATGGCGCGGTTCGAGCGCTCCGGCCGCAGCCCCCGGGAGCAGCGGCGTGTACAGCATGAAGTTGACGTCGTTGACCAGCGTCACCCGGACATCAGCCGGGGCCATTCGCTGAAGCGCCTTGGCGGTGGCATACCCGCCGAAGCCGCCTCCCGCGATCACGACGTGTTGCGGCATGGCGCCAAGGCTACCCGCGCCCCTGAGCGCTCAGCAGCAACGCCGCCCACTCGCCGCGGTGGCGACGGGCGGCCTCGGTCAGGCCCCTGGGCGTGAACGCGGCGGCCACCCGGTTGGCCTCGTCCCGCAGCACGCCGCTGAGGATCAGCCGGGTCGGGACCGGGACCAAATTCCGGGCCCAATCGATCAGCAGTCCCGACAGCAGGTTCGCGGCGATCGTGTCTGCCGGCGGTACCGGATCGGTGCGCACGTCGTGGCGCCGCACCTCGAGCGAGACGCGGTTGGCGCGGGCGTTCGCCCGCGTGGCCTCGACGCTCGCGGGATCGTTGTCGAGCGCCAGGATGGGAGTCCACCCCAGCTTGGCGGCGGTGATCGCCAGCACCCCAGAGCCGCAGCCCAGGTCCAGGAACGAGCCCGCTGGCCGCGGCACCGACAGCATCAGCTCCAGGCACAGGCGGGTGGTCGCGTGAGCGCCGGTTCCGAACGCCCGCCCGGGATCGATCACCACGTCGATGGCCGAGGAGGAGGGCGGATCCCAGGGCGGGCGGACAGTGAGCCGGTCCTCCAGCGTCAGCCGGCGGTGAAACTGGCGCCAGCGCTCCGCCCAGTCGTCCGCCAGCTCGGTGGTGCGAACCTCGACCAGCGCGCCGCCGGCGGCGGCTTGCACCTCGGGCAGCGCCGGAATTTCACCCGGCGCCCCGTACACGGCGTACTCGATCACGTCCTCGCCCACGTCGAGCTCCTCGACCCCGCTCGGCGCCAGCTCGAGCAGCTCGGCGAGCACCAGCTCGGCGTGCTGGCGCCGGACGCGGACAGCGAGTCTCAGCACCGAAGGCCGATCGGATCAGGTGGTTGATTCCACGCGCTACACCTCCCCATTTGGAATCACACCTAGTGTCCGCCGAACGCCCGCTTGAGCTTGCCGAATACGCCCTCCTCGGTGTCGAGGTTGTGGTCGGTGAGGCTGTCAGCGAGTTCCTCCAGCAGCTCCCGCTGCTCGCGCTTCAGGTGCCGGGGCACGACCACGTTGACGACCACCCGCAGATCTCCGCGCCGCCGCCCGCGCAACGCCGGCATGCCGCGGCCGCGCACGACCAGCGTCTCGTGCGGCTGCGTCCCGGCGGGGATCTCCAGCTCCACGGGCTCGTCCACGGTCGGGACCTCGACGCTGGTGCCGAGCGCCGCCAACGGGGCGGCCACGTCGACCGCTGTGATCAGGTCATCCCCGTCACGGACGAACCGCGAGTCCTCGGCCACCCGGATCAGTACGTACAGATCGCCCGGAGGGCCACCGCGCTCGCCGGCGTGTCCCCGGCCGGCGATCCTGATCCGCTGTCCGTCGGCGATCCCGGCCGGGACGTCGACCGCCAGCTGGGCGCGCTCCACGCGCCGTCCCCGTCCGTCACAGACCTGGCAGGGCTCGCGCGGCACCCGGCCCTCGCCCTGGCACACGTTGCACGTCGCCGCGCGCACCACCTGTCCGAACGGCGTGCGCGACACGGCGCGGAGCTGGCCGGTCCCCTCGCAGCGGGGGCAGGTCTCGATCGGCGTGCCCGGCTCAGCGCCGTTGCCGTGACAGTGCTCGCACAGCCCGATGGCCTCGAACGAGACCTCCACCGAGCGCCCGTGCGCCGCCTCGGCCAGATCGATCTGGGCACCGACGGCGATGTCGCCGCCCTGCATCGGACCGCCGGGGCGCCCGCCGAACGCGCTCCCGAACGCGCTCCCTCCAAAGAACGCCTCGAAGATGTCCGCCACCGACCCGAAGCCCTCGAAGTTCGGGGCGTACCCGCCGCTGCGGAGCCCCTCGTGCCCGTACCGGTCATAGGTGGCGCGGCGCTCGGCGTCGGACAGGACCTCGTAGGCCTCGGCCGCCTCCTTGAACTTCTCCTCCGCCCGGGGATCGTGGCTGTTCACATCCGGGTGGAGCTCGCGGGCCAGACGGCGGAACGACTTCTTGATCTCGGCATCGCTGGCGTCGCGAGACACGCCCAAAACCTCGTAGTAGTCGCGCGTGGCGCTCATCGCTCGTCGTACACCTCGGCCACATAGCTGGACAGCTGCAGCGCCGCCTCACGGACCGAGCGAATCGCGCGGCCATAGTCCATCCGCAGCGGTCCGATCACCGACACCGCGCCGAGGCTGCGCTGCGGCAGGCCATAGCTGGCGGTGACCAGCGCCAGCGAGCGCAGCGCCGGCGCATCGTTTTCGGTGCCGATCCGGACCAGCACATCCCGCTCGGTCAGCGCCGAGCGCAGGACGCCGAGCAGCGCCACTCGGCGCTCGAGCATCTCCATCAGCGCGTTCAGCTCCGACACCTCGACCACCTGCTCGGTGCTCAGGAGCCGCGCCGTGCCTTCCACGTAGAGCGTGTCGTGGCCTGACTCCTCGAGCTCGGTGAACACCGGCGACAGTGCGTCGATGAAGTCCATCTCGCCCTTTGACAGCGACGGATCGTGCAGCCTCTGATGGAGCATCCGCGCACCGAGGCCGAAGCCCACAAGACGCTCGTTGAAATAGCTGGCCGCCCAGTCGGCCAGGCCCGGGTCGACCGGCCTCGGGAATGTGAACAGCCGCTTGGTGACCCCTCCGGTCGAGACGATCACCACGACCATCAGCACCTGCGGCTGCAGGACCAGCAGCTCGATATGGCGGATCGTGGAGGTCTCGATCGGCGGTGCGGTCACGATCGCCAGCAGATTGGTGACCTGCGAGAGGGTCTCACTCGTCGTCCGCATCGCCTCGTCCAGCTCGTGTTGCATTAGCGACAGCGTCAGCCGCGGCCCCGTGTCCTGGGCCGGCAGCAGCCAGTCGACGAAGTAGCGGTAGCCGGCCTCGGTCGGTACCCGTCCCGCGGATGTGTGCGGATGAGCGAGCAGGCCCAGCTCTTCCAGGTTCGCCAGCTCTTGGCGGATCGTCGAGGCCCCCCACCTGAAGTCCGCGGCCAGCGCCTTCGAGCCCAAGGGGGAGCCGGCCGCCAGATACCCCTCGACCACCTTGCGCAGCACGAGTTCTTGCCGTTCGGTCAGCACCCGTCTGATTGTAGGTCGAGGCTGTGGGGTCTCAGGCCGGCGAGCGCCGGCGGCGCTAGACCTCGACCTCGGCCACCGCGTTGCGGATGATCCGCTGGCCGGCCTGCTCGGCCTCCGAGTCGATGACGGCGCGATCGCCATTGACCTCACGCACGGTCCCTCGCACGACGATCTCCTCGCCGAGCTGTCCCATGCCGCGGAACTGGACGTCGAGCTGCTTCAGCTTGTCCGGTCCGCCGCCGGCTTCGGTGTGCGCCCGCGCGACCTGCGCCATGGTCCACAGCCCATGCAGGATGCGCCCCGGCAGACCCACCTGCCGGGCGACGGCGTCGTCGATGTGGATCGGGTTGAAGTCGCCCGAAGCGCCGGCGTAGCGGACCGTGACGAACGGGTCGGGGGTGACTTTGAGCTCGATCGTGTCGCCGGGCTTCACGACGCTCCCCTGACGATGTTGGTCCAGGTGGCGGTGCAGACGGTCTCGTTCCGCTGGTTCTGCGAGATCGATTCGAACACGTAGAACGTCATGCCCCCGCGCTCGGAGATGTCCTTGACGCTGGCCGTGGTCGTGATCTCGTCGCCGGCCACCACCACCGGCCCCCACTCGAACCGCTGGCCGCCGTGGACCATCATCGCGAAGTTCAGACCGACCTCCGGGTCGAAGATCGCCGGTGCCACCGAGCGGCCGGCGTACACCACCGCGAACATGGGCGGCGCCACCAGATCCGCGTACCCGGTGGCGCGCGCAGCCTCGAGGTCGTGATGCAGAGGGTTCGTCTCCCCCACGGCGAACGCGTACTCGCGGATCTTCTCGCGCCCCACCGCGTAGGTCACGGGCTCATAGCTCTTGCCGATGGCCTCGGTCTTGGTCGTCATCGGGCCGCAGTCTTTCAGAACCTCTCCCCAGACGCTCGCGCGCAACCGGTTTGAACCGTGGTTCAGATGATGATCTGTACCGTCCCGCCGTCGACCGACCACGCGGCGCCGGCCACGTAGGCGGCGGCCTCGGAGCACAGGAACGCGATCACCGCCGCGATTTCCGACGCCGCGCCCATGCGCCCGGTCGGCACCCGGGCGGCGGTCGACCGCAGCACCTCCTCCCGCGTCTTACCCTGCGCGCGGGCGGCCTGATCGGCCAGCCCACCCGGCGCCAGCCACATCTCGGAGCCGACCGGCCCCGGCGCCACCGCATTCACCAGCACACCTTCGCCGGCGTAGAGATCGGCGAACGCGCGCGACAGCGACAACTGCGCAGCCTTGGTCACCGAGTAGGCCATGTTTGTCTGCGAAGGCCGTTTACCGGAGGAGGAGCACACGTTGACGATCCTCCCCCAGCCGTGTTCTGCCATCGCCGGGGCCGCGGCCCGCATCAGCCGCATCGGCGCCATCACGTGCAGGTCCCATTGCAGCTGCCAGTCCTCCTCGGTCAGCTGCTCGAGCGTCTTCAGCGCGCTCGTGCCCGCATTATTGACCAGCGCGTCGATCCGTCCCAGCCGCGCCAGGCACGCCTCGAGCAGCTGCGACCCTGCATCGAGCGCAGTCACGTCGAGCGCGAGTGTCTCGGCTCGCGCGCCGGACTCGCGGCAGGCTCCCGCGGTGGCTGCCAGCGTGTCCTGGCTGCGTCCGACCAGCAGCAGGCTGGCCTGCTCGGTCGCCAGGGCCCGTGCGGTGGCAGCGCCGAGCCCGCGCGACGCCCCGGTGACGACACACACGCGATCGCGAAGCCCGAGGTCCATGACGCGGGATTTTCACATGCGGACCGGGGTTTGCCCGGACGCCGCCCTCGGCCCGGTCGACGGATTACTCCTGGCCGGGGATCGCGGCCCCAGCCGGGAAGCCGCGCTCCTGATACTCGTCGTAGCGCTGGCGCCATCCGTGCGGGTCGAAGGGTCTCTCGACGGCGTCGCCCCCGAGCGTTCGCTCGAGCGCGTCCAGGCACACATGCCAGCCGGCCGCGTCGCGGGCCGCCTTGTTGTGGGAATCGAGCTCGACCGTGAAATGCAGCAGACAGCCGGCGCCGTCGTCCACCGGCTCCAGCCTGAAGTGGAGATGATCCTCTCCCCACAGGAACGAGAACGTTCGGGGCGGATCCAGCTCGGTGACCTCGCCCACCAGCGTCAAGGGCGGGTCCGCCGGCGGCGATTGGCTGAACCGGAACGTCATGCTGCCCCCGATGCGCAGGTCGACCTCGACTTGGCAGGGGAACCATTCGGCGAGCTCGGCGGGCTCCGTCAGCGCCGCCCACACCGCCTGCACCGGGTGGGCCAGACGGCGCTCGAACTGCAGTGTGGGTCGTTGCTCGACGGTGGCATAGCTGGCGTGCATGAGTCAGTCCTCCTGTGTGATGGGGCGCGATTTGCGATGCAGGTGCCGCTCGAGCGCGTCCAGGCGGTGCTCCCACAGCTTCCGGTAGGGCTCGAGCCAGGCGTCGAGCTCCGCCAGCGGTCCGGCGTTCAGCTCATAGACGCGGCGCTGCGCTTCGGCGGCGGCGCTCACCAGCCCCGCATCGCGCAGGACGCGCAGGTGCTTCGACGTCCCGGGCTGCGTCAGCCCGACGAGCTTTACCAGCTCTCCGACCGATCGAGGTCGTTCACGCAGCAGCCCGATGATGGCTCGGCGATGAGGATCGGCGAGCGCCGACCAGGTGGACAAGGGTCTCGCTGCCGGTTGCCGGGCTGGCTCGAGTGCGGCAATCGGCGGCATCACGCTATATAACCATCAAGGTATATGTCTGTCAAGGCATATTAGCCTCGACCACCTCGGTCAGCAGCCGACCGGCCCGGATGAGCGCGGGCTCAGACAGGTTGGCGAAGCCGAGCACCAATCCGGACGGCGGGCTGCCCTTGATCGCGTGCCAGGCCAGCCCCTCCACGGACATCCCGCGCGCGGACGCCCCGCCCACCACGGACTGCTCATCGACGCCCCCCGGGAGCAGCGCCAGCACGTACAGACCGCCGGCCACCCCGCTGACGCGCAGCCCGGGCAGGGCGCCGGTCAGTGTCTGTCGGCGCCGGCGGTAGCGAAGTCGCATCCGCCGGAGATGGCGGTCAAGCTCGCCGCGCGCGAGGAAGTCCGCCAGCGCGAGCTGTTCGAGCGCGGGGCAGCCGTGGTCCGCTACCCCCCGCTCGTAGGTCAAGTCACCGGTCAACCAGGACGGGGACAGGATCCAGCCCAGCCGCAGCCCGGGCGCGAGCCGCTGGCTGAAGGAACCGACCTGGCACACTCGTTCCGGCGCCAGGCCCTGGAGTGCGCCCACCGGGACGCGGTCGTAGCGAAGCTCGGAGTCGTAGTCGTCCTCGACGATCAGCGCGTCTCGGTCCTCGGCCCACTCCAGCAGCATGCCCCGGCGTTCTGCGCTCAGGACCACTCCGGTGGGGAACTGGTGAGCCGGCGTGAGGACCGCGACCTCGCATTCGGAGCGGGCCAGCGCATTCACGTGGATCCCGTCTTCGTCGACCGCGACCGGGACCGGCTCCAATCCGGCGCGCTCGGCGACCAGGCGATGGTGCGACCAGCCTGGATCCTCCAGTGCGATCCGCTCGACTCCGCGCGCCCGCAACGCTCGGCAGAGCATCGCGAACCCCTGCGTGAAACCGGTGCAGATCAGTGTGTGCTCGGGCTCGGGGGCGGCTCCGCGTGCCCGGCCCAGATATCCCATCAGCTCATTTCGCAGCTCGGCACTGCCGCGTGGATCGCCGTGCCCCAACGCGTGGAACGGAGCGTCGCGCAGCGCCGTCCGGAGCGAGCGCATCCAGCGCTCGCGGGGAAAGGCGGTGAGGTCAGGCAGGGCGGGATCGAGGTTGAGGCTGTGGCTCTGCTCCAGCGAGCGCGCAGGAACCGGCGGCCGCTCCGCGCCGGCGGTGGCGGCGACACGCGTGGGAGCGCCCTGCGAGCTGTTCAGGTAGCCCTCGGCGGTCAGTTGCGCGTACGCCTCCAGCACCACGCCACGCGACACGCCCAGCTCCGCCGCCAGCACGCGCGAGGACGGCAGTTTCGCCCCGGGGGCCAGCCGCCCGCTGCGCACCTGCTCGCGCAGCGCCACCTGGAGCTGCTCGTGCAATGGACCGCCGGCGGCGCGGTCGAGACTCAGCAACAGCCCGGGCCCGCCAACTGGCCCTCGATCAGCGGACATGACTGGACCTTAACACCGAGCCAGTTAGCCCGTAGCTTGTTCGGACGGCGTCGGCACCCCGCCGCGTCGCCCAACCCCCTTACACGGAACCCACCCACGGAGGCGTCCAGATGGACGAGATCACGATCGTCGGAGGCGGTCTCGCCGGGCTCACCGCCGCGATCTCCTGCGCCGAGCAAGGCGCGCCGGTGCAGCTGCTCGAGGCACACGACGAGCTGGGTGGCCGGGCCCGCAGCACTGCCGGGCCCTACCGGGCCAACCTGGGCCCCCACGCGTTGCTGTCGAACAGCCCCTTCTGGCACTGGCTCGGCGAACGAGACCTGCTGCCGCCACACGCTCGCCCTCCCCTGTCCGGCGTGCGGTTTCGCTGGCGCGACGACATCAGGCGCGTCCCGGCGGTGGGAGCCGCCGTCGCCGCGCTTCGGCTGCGCGGCCGCTCCGCGCCGGTGGGGCTCGACTTCCGGACCTGGGCGACGAGCCACGTCGGTGCCGACGCGGCCGACGCGCTCGCGCGCAGCGCCGGCATCCTCACCTACCACCACGATCCGGGGCAGCTGTCGGCCGCGTTCCTGTGGGAGCCGCTTGTGCGCGGTTTGCTGTCCGCGCCGCCCGCCGCCCGCTACCCGATCGGCGGCTGGACCTCGATTGTCGAGCGTATGCGCCACCAGGCCGTCGCGCTCGGAGTGCGGATCACGACCTTCCGGCGCGTACAGGAGGTGCCCGAGCCGCCGGTGATCATCGCCACCGAGCTGGCCGACGCCCGGCGCCTGCTGGCGGACGAGTCCCTGCGCTGGACCAGCGGTAACGCGGTCTGCCTGGACCTGGCGTTGCGCCACCGCCGCGGTGATCCGTTCGTGGTCGTCGATCTTCAGGAGACCGGCTGGGTGGAGCGCTACACGGCAGCCGACAGCTCGCTGGCGCCCGAAGGCGAGGAGCTGATTCAGGCGCAGATGCCGATCCGGCCCGGCGAGTCTTCTGATTCGGCCGCCAGCCGCCTCGAGCGCCTGCTGGACGCGGCTTTCGTGGGCTGGCGCGAGCGTGAGACCTGGCGCCGGCGACAGCTGATGAACGGTCGCACCGGCGCCCTGGATCCGCCAGGCAAATCCTGGCGGGATCGGCCGGCCATCGATCGCGGTGGAGGCATCTTCCTCGCGGGCGACATGGTCGCCGCTCCAGGCTGCCTGTCGGAGATCGCCTGGGCCAGTGCGATCGAGGCCGGGCGGTTGGCGGCCGCGGCCGCCGGCGCGGCTGAGGTTCGACCCGCCCAGATGATCGGGAGCGTGTCCCGATGAACGTCGCGAGTTCGGCGTCGCGGACCGCCGTGGGCTCAATGCCGGCGCGAGCCGGCCTGGCCCTGGTTGCCGCCGCCCAGGCCGAGATCGCGGTCTGGGGCCTGGTGGATCCGCGCTCGTTCTTCGGGAGCTACCCCGGCGCCGGCCACCACTGGGTCTCGGCGCTCGGTCCATACAACCAGCACCTGGTGCGTGACTTTGCCGCCGCCGAGCTCGGGTTTGCCGTCCTGCTGGCGGCGGCGGCGATCTGGTTCGAGCGCCGTCTCGTACTGGTGGCCGCGGCGGCGTTCCTGTCCGCCACGATTCCTCATTTCATCTATCACCTCACCACCACCTCGAGCTTTTCGACGGCGGACAACGTCGCCAGCTTGGGGGGCTTCGTGCTGGAGATGGTGTTGGTCGCCTTCGCAGCCCTGACCGTGACTCGCGCTACCGAGGCTGGCGTCTGATGGCGCGGCTTGAGCCAGCCCTGCCCCGTGGGCTCGATCCAGTACGCCGGATCTTCTTCGCGGTGGCGCGGCGCATGTATGGAAGACCGCTGGAACCCAGCCGCGTGCTGGCCCATCACCGCCCGCTGCTGGTCGGATTCGGCGCCGTCGGCATGGCCGGCGAGCGGTTTTCGCATTCCGTGGATGAGCGGCTGAAGCACCTGGCGATGCTGCGCGTCTCCCAGGTGATCGGCTGCGAATGGTGTCTGGACTTCGGCTCCTGGCTGGCCCAGCGCTCGGGCTGCTCCGAGGCCGACCTCCGCGACCTCAGCCGCTGGCGAGATTCAGACCGCTTCGGTTCGGACGAGCGGCTGGTGCTGGAATACGCCGACGCCGTCACCCGCACCCCGGTGGATGTGCCGGATGAGCTGTTCGAGCGGCTGCGGGCCCGGTTTGACCCACGCCAGATCGTCGAGCTGACGATGACGATCTCGCTCGAGAACCTCTACTCCCGCACCAACTGGGCGCTGGGGATCGAGGGCGAGGGCTTCTCAGAGGGGATGTACTGCGTCCGGCCCGAGACCCACGGAGCGGGGGAGCTTGTAGGCCAACCGGGGTCGCGGTAGCCTTCGGCCATCGTTCGGCGAATGGCCATCGAGGCCGGGCACCGATCGGGAATAACCGAATGGCACACCGCGGAATCCTCAGAGCATCGGACGCAGACCGCGAGCGGATCGCCGACCGTCTGCGTCAGGCTGCCACCGAGGGTCGCATCCTCCCCGACGAGCTTGACGAGCGCCTCGGGGCGGCCCTGTCGGCTCGGACCTACGCGGAGCTCGACGCGCTCGTGGCGGACCTGCCCAGCGACCGTGTCACCCGCCGCCGGCCGCCGTCTGCCGCTCCATGGGTCAAGCCCACCGTGGCGCTGGCGCTCGCGATCCCGCTGGCGATCGCGCTGATCGCGGTGGTGGTGCTCGTTGTCACCAGCTTCCTGGCCGTGTGGGCGCTGTGGCTGGCGCTCGGCTGGTGGTTCTTCGGCGCCCACAGCCGACGCTGCGGCCGCAGCCGCGCCCACGTGCGGTCCGGGTTCTGGCTGTAACGGCTTGACGGGGGTTGCTGCGGGGCGTTTCGGATCGCCTGAGCGGGGCGGGGGCGGTCGGGCCCCGGACGGTCGGTGCCCTGGGCGATCGTGGGCTCGCCGGTCGCGTCCTCGGCCCGCCGATCGCGTCCTCGGCTCGCCGGTCGCCTCCTCGGCCCGCCGATCGCGTCCTCGGCTCGCCGATCGCGTCCTCGGCTCGCCGATCGCGTCCTCGGCTCGCCCGGACCTGAACAACGTGCCACGCGTCTCCACGCTGGAGGGTCTCGGTCACGTTGACCATGTGGGGCATGGCAAAGGTGACACTCGCGGCCCGCGGGGCGGTCCGCGTCACGTTATTCACCTCGCCCTACTCCCAAGCCACCCGTCGCCGCGCCGCCCTCACCCCGCAAGCCACTCCCCCGCACCCCCCGCCGCCGCAGCAGAACACCCCCGCACCGGCCCCAGAACCGCCAAACGCGGGCGGCCCCCCAAGCCCCGAGGCCAACACGCACCCGAGCCCCAGCCCTACTCCCCCAGCTCCAGCACGGCCAGGAACGCCTCCTGCGGCACCTCGATCCGCCCGACCTGCTTCATCCGCTGCTTTCCCTTCCGCTGCTGCTCCAACAGCTTGCGCTTGCGGGTGATGTCGCCTCCGTAGCACTTGGCGGTGACGTCCTTACGGTAGGCCTTGATTGTCTCGCGAGCAACGATCCGCGAGCCGATGGCGGCCTGGATCGGCACGTCGTACTGCTGGCGGGGGATCTTCTGGCGCAGCTTCTCGGCCAGCGCCCGGCCGGCTTCGTAGGCCTTGGAGCGATGCACCAGCATCGACAGCGCATCGACCGGATCGCCAGCCAGCAGGATGTCGAGCTTGACCAGGTCCGACTCTCGTAGCCCGACCACCTCGTAGTCCAGCGACGCGTACCCGCGGGTGCGGGACTTGAGCTGGTCGAAGAAGTCGAGCACGATCTCGGCCAGGGGCAGGTCGTAGGTCAGCTGCACGCGCTCGGACGACAGGTAGTGCATGCCGGCGTGGTCGCCGCGACGTTCCTGGCAGAGCTCCATGATCTGACCGACATACTCCTTCGGGGTCAGGATCGAGGCACGGATGTAGGGCTCACGGACCTCCGCCACCCGACCCGGATCGGGCATGTCGTTGGGCGAATGCACAGGCAGCACCAGGCCGTCGGTCAGCGTGACCTCGTACTCGACGCTCGGCATCGTCGCCAGCAGCTCGAGGTCGTACTCGCGCTCCAGGCGCTCACGCACGATGTCCATGTGCAGCAGACCCAGGAAGCCGCAGCGGAAGCCGAACCCGAGCGCGTCGGAGGTCTCGGGTTCCCAGGCCAGGGCAGCGTCGTTGAGCGTCAGCTTCTCGAGCGCATCGCGCAGATCGGGGTAGTCGTCGGAGTCGATCGGGAACAGGCCGCAGAACACCATCGGCTTGACCTCGCGGTATCCCGGCAGGGGCTCGCGGGCCGGGTTCGAACGCGACGTCAGCGTGTCGCCTACGCGCAGCCGCGTCACGTCCTTGATGCCGGTGATCAGGAACCCCACCTCGCCCGCGTGCAGCGCATCGGCGGAGGTCATCTGCGGCGTAAAGAAGCCAATATCGTCGATGTCGGCCTCCGTGCCCGCCTGCATCGCCCTGATCGCCTCACCCTTGGTGAAGGTGCCATCGACCACCCGGATGTAGGCGATCACGCCGCGGTACGGGTCGAACTCCGAGTCGAAGATCAGCGCTCGCGGAGTGCCGTGCGGATCTCCGCTCGGCGGTGGTACCCGGGCGATCAGCTCGTCGAGCACGGCGGTGACGCCGTCGCCGGTCTTGGCGCTGATCCGGCGCACGCTGTCGGCCGGCTCGCCCAGCAGCTCGGCCACCTCCTCGGCCACCCGCTCAGGCTCGGCTCCGGGCAGGTCGACCTTGTTCAGGCAGGGAATCAGCTCGAGCCCGGACTCGATCGCCAGGTACGTGTTGGCCACAGTCTGCGCCTCGACGCCCTGCGATGCGTCGACCACCAGCAGCGCCCCCTCGCAGGCGGCCAGCGACCGCGACACCTCGTAGGTGAAGTCGACGTGGCCCGGCGTATCGATCAGATGCAGCTGATAGGTGTGACCGTCGGCCGCCTCGTAGAAGACGCGGACCGCCTGGGCCTTGATCGTGATGCCACGCTCACGCTCGAGGTCCATCGAATCCAGCACCTGGGCGCGCATCGACCGCGGATCGACGGTGTGGGTCAGCTCGAGGATCCGGTCCGCCAACGTCGACTTGCCGTGGTCGATGTGGGCGATGATCGAGAAGTTGCGGATGTGGGCGGTCGTCGACATGGGGTTCGGTAACACCGAGAGGATGACCACAAGGGTATTGAGGCTGTCGCGCGGCTCTCAGCCCAGCAGCCGGGGCAGCAGGCCCAGTTCCCGCAGCGCGCCGCGGCCGGCCACCCCCATCGTCAGCAACCCCCCGAACAGCACCACCGCGTCGATCGACTTGCGGCCCTGCTTGTCCCAGTAGTCGTCGTGGAGGTCCAGCCACAGCGCAAACTCATCCAGTGTCAACGCCGCCGCCACGCCGTAGGCGGCCGCGCTGACGCGGGAGGGCCAACGGCGGCGGGGCTCGACACCGAGCGCCCACTGGTAGGTCCACAGGTACCCGCAGCCGAGCAGGCCGAAGATGCCGAACGTGCTGTGATGGATGTGCCGGCCGCCTTCGCTGAGGTTGTGGAACGGTCCGATGCCGGCACGGATCGAGTGCGTGATCCCCCGGGCCGTGGCAAACGCGGTGGTGAACCCGGCGGCGCTGAGGAAGGCGCGTTCGCGCCGCGGATTGGCGAAGTGACGCCGGTAGAGGTCGGCCAAGTCGGTCATCGGACGAGATTACCTCCGACGCAGCCGGCCGAGGACCAGAGCCTCGATCTGCCGGGCCTCCGGGATCCGCATCGCGAGGACGATCTTGGCATATAGCGCGAGCCCGAACGCGATCGACAGACCGACTGACAGCAGCTGGGCCGGCAGGGATCTCCCGAGCGCCGCGTCGAGCCCCTTCCACACCACCCACGAGACTCCCGCCACCAGCGCCGATGCCACCAGGATCCGGATCGTGATCATCAACGTCTGTGTACCCTCGAGCCGACCGTTGAAGCCCTCCCTCAGCCGCCGGATCAGCAGGAACGTCATCACCGCGTTGGCGGCCGCGGTCCCGATCACCAGGCCCGCGATTCCCAGCGGCTTGTACAGCGCCACGCTGACGATGATGTCGACGATCATGTTGAGCGCTGCCAGCCCGGTCGGAATCCAGGGCCGCTGAACCGCGAAGAAGGTGCGCGTGAGCAACAGGTTCACCCCCGCGAACGGGAGGCTGACCGCGAACCAGAACAGCGCGATCGACACCAGGTGCGTGGAGTACAGACCGAAGTGCCCGCGCTGGAACACCAGCCGCGTGATCGGGGTGGCCAGCACCATCAGCAGGCCCATGGCAGGGATCAGCAACAGGTTGATCTGGCGCATCCCGTTGCCCACCGCCGCGCGCATCCCGGCCACATCGCGCCGCGCCGCCTGCCGGCTGAGCGTGGGGAACAGCACGGTGGCGACGGCCACGCTGAACACTCCCTGCGGCAGCATGTAGATCCGGAACGCGTTGTCAATCGCGCGGGGGGCCTCGGTCGAGACCAGGGTGCCGAACACGGAGTTGAGCACCTGGTCGAGATTGACGATCCCCAGCCCGATCGTGACCGGCAGCATCAGTGTGAACACCTGGCGTACGCGCGGGTCGTGCCAGTCGATCGAGAACTGCAGGCGGAAGTCGATCCGCCTGAGCGCCGAGGCAACCATGAGCAGCTGAACGACCGTGGCCACCAGCCATGCGATGGCGTAGGCATATAGTCGCTTGCCCCCGTGGTACTGCGTGTGCAGCGCCACCAGCAGCACCAGAATCACCAGGTTCCAGACGGCCGGCGCCAGCGCCGGGATCGTGAACTCGTCGTAGGACTGGAGGATGCCGACCAGCAGCCCCGTGAGTCCCAGCAGGAGCACCACTGGGAACAGCACCTGGGAGAGGCCGGCGGTCAGGTTGTCGAGCACCGGACCGAACGTGCTACCGGTGAACAGCGGCATGATCGTTCCCGCGAGCAGGATTCCCACTGCCGTCAGCCCGCCCAACACGATCAGGATGATCCAGAACAGCGTCGAGGCGAGCCGGAACGCCTCCCGCTTGCGACCCTGCTGGAGCAGATCGGTGAACACCGGTACGAAGGCGGCCGACAGCGCCGCCTGCGCGAACAGATTCGACATCAGGTTCGGAATCTGCGAGGCGATCGTGAACGCCGAAGCCGGGCCGCTGGTGCCGA
Organism: uncultured Solirubrobacterales bacterium; assembly: GCA_963803475.1. Classification (GTDB taxonomy): domain Bacteria; phylum Actinomycetota; class Thermoleophilia; order Solirubrobacterales; family Solirubrobacteraceae; genus Palsa-465. The sequence continues at coordinate 53,175 of CAWDMR010000009.1, read as the reverse complement.
AGTAGCTGGCCGCGACGATCTCCCGGGCGAGCCCGGCGATGCGGGAAAGTCCCGTGGCGATCGCGAAGATCGCCGTGTTCACGCTGATCCGGCGTCGGGACGGTGTCGCGCTCACGGCGATGGTGTCATCCTGCACGCGGCCGCTATAGTACGGACGCGCCGCGGCGGAACTGTCGCGGCTTCTCTGCGCAATGGCGAATATCCACTCACAGAAGAAGCGGATCGAGCGAGCCGCTCGCGAGCGGCTCGAGAACCGCCGTTACACCTCGCGGATCAAGACGTACTTCCGCCGGCTGGAGGATGCCGTCGCCGGCGGCGATGTGAGTGGCGCGGACGCAGAGCACCGGGTGCTGGTGCAGACGATCGACAAGGCCGTCAAGCGAGGGGCGATCCATCGCAACACCGGAGCCCGGAAAAAGTCCCGCGCGGCCCGCATCCGGCGCGGTCCCGCCGAGGGCTAGGTTTCCGCCGCACAGGGTTTCCGAAGCCAGATGGCGGAGGTGCTCGGGCCGGCCCGCAGCCCGGCGTTACGCCGCGATTCGCCGGATCGCGAGCAGCGCCGCCGTGTCCTCACCCGCGGCTCCAGGCCCCCCGCCACGCGAGGCCAGCTCCAGATCGGCGATCTCGCCCAGGGAGCCGCGCAGCTCCTCGGCGCCGCGCCGGCGTGCGTCTGCGATCAGCCTGTCCGCCGCGCGGGCGGGCATGCGCAGGCCCCGCTTGACCTGCGCCTCGGGCCGGCCCTGATCGATCGCAATCGCGATCTCGTGCGCGGTCCGGACCCGCTGCGACATCCAGTACAGGAGGCTCGGCACACGCTCGCCCTGGGCTCGCAGCGCCAGATACATGCGCACCGCCGCCGGGAGTTCGCCGGCCACCAGCGCGTCGGCCAGCGACCAGGCTCGACGCTCGGCTGAGGCGGCGGCCAGCTCCTCGACATCGCCGGAGGAGATCTGACCCGCGCCACCGGCGTACAACGCAAGCTTCTCGAGCTCGCGCAGCAAGCGCTGCTGACGATCGCCGATGTGCGCGATCAGAGCTCGGGCGGCATCGGGCTGGAGCTCGAGGCCCAGCTCGGTGGCGCGGGCGATCACCCACTTGGGCAGCTCCCACGGCTTCACGCTGGCCTCGGGCCTGATTTCTCCACCTGCCTGGCGAACCGCCTCATGCAGCCTCGGGGGCGCCTTGGCACGGGAGTCCTCCCGGGCGAAGAACGCCACGGTCGTGTCCGGCGGCATCGACGCGAGGGCCACCTCGAGCGGTGCCATGTCCTTGTCCTTCCAGCGCTCGACCCCGTCGGCCACGATGAATCGGCGCTCGAGCGCAAACGTCATCGCGCTCAGCGCGATCGCCACCGACTCCGGCGTCGAGACGTCCCCCTCGAACACCTCGAATCCCTGAACTCCGCTGCCCTGCTCCGCCAGCGCCCGCAGCCGGCTGCGCCGCTCGGCGATGCGGCCGTGATCGTCACCGTGGATCAGGTATGCGGGCTTGAACGCCGCCATCCGCCCAGTCTAGGGGTGCCCGGCGACACCAGCCTGCGGGCCGTCGCGGCCCGCCGAGTCAGCCGTGAGCGAGCTCGAGCGCCCGGCCCACGGCTGCCTGGGGCGAGTCCGCCGCTTCGATCCCATCAATCTGCCAGGTGCCCACTCCGATGACGTCCACTCCGGTCCTGAGCGCCAGCGCGATCTCGGACAGCGTGCCGTAGGAGCCGCCGATCGCTATCACCACGTCCGCGCTGCGTACCACGAGGCCGTTGCGCAGCTCACCCAGGCCCGTGGGAATCGCGATCTGCACCCACTGGTTGGCGGCCTGCCGATCAGAGCCGGGCAGGATCCCGACCGTGGTCCCACCGGCGGATCTGGCGCCGCGGCAGGCGGCGGCCATTACCCCGCCGAGGCCGCCGCAGACGAGGATCGCGCCGGCCTGCGCCAGGCCCTGGCCCACCCTCACGGCCGCATCTAACTGTTCGCCGGTGGCCTCGCTCGACCCGACGACCGCGACATACGGCGCCATCGCTACCTGACGACGACGTTGACCAGTTTGTCGGGAACCACGATCACCTTGGCGATCTGATGTCCGTCGACGTGGGCGCGCACACCGCGGGTCTCCAGCGCCAGGCGCTCCAGCTCGTCGTTGGGGGCGCCGCTGGGAGCGGTCACGCGATCACGCACCTTCCCGTTGACCTGGCACACGAGCTCGAACGTCTCGGCCTGCAGCATGCCCGGGTCGGCCGCCGGCCACGGCTCCTCCCATACGCGACGGCCGGTGAGCTGCTCGTACACCTCGGCACCCAGATGCGGAGCAAACGGGAACAGCAGCGACGTGGCGGTGGCGGTGGCGAACCGGCGAGCAGCCGGATCGGCATCCGCGTAGCGGTAGATCTCCTTGACCAGCTCCATGACGGCAGCCAGCGCGGTGTTGAACGCGAACCGGCCGGTCATGCCGCTGGTGACCTTGTTGATCGCCCAGTGCGCCTTTCGGATCAGCGTCAGCGCGTCGCCCGCCGCACCATGGGGCTGCTCGGCCAGCAGCGGGTCGCCGCTGGGGTGCTCCGGCGCCACGGGCGGTTCGACCCCGCTGCACTCCTCACCCAGGCGCCACACCCGGGCCAGGAACCGATGCACCCCCTCGAGCGAAGCCTCTGACCAGGCGGCATCCTGATCCGGCGGCCCGATGAACAGGATGTAGCACCGCGCCGCGTCCGCGCCGTAGCGCTCGACGATCGGCATCGGGCTGATCACGTTGCCGCGCGACTTGGACATCTTGTGACCGTCCGGTCCCAGGATCATCCCTTGGGTGAACAGCGCCTGGAACGGCTCCTGAACGTCGAGCAGCTCCATGTCCGCCAGCGCCTTGACAAAGAAGCGCGCGTACATCAGGTGCAGGATCGCGTGCTCGACGCCGCCGATGTACTGGTCGACCGGCATCCACTCGCGCAGCACCTGGCGGTCGAACGCGGCGTGATCGTTGTGCGGGTCGCAGTAGCGCAGGAAGTACCAGCTGGAGTCGACAAACGTGTCCATCGTGTCGGTCTCGCGACGGGCCGGCCCCTGACAGCTCGGGCACGAAACGTTCACCCAGTCCTCGGCCGTCGCCAGCGGCGACCGACCCTTGGGCTGGTAATCCTCGATGTCGGGCAGCTCGACGGGCAGCTGGTCCTCGGGCACCGGCACCATTCCGCACCGGTCGCAGTAGATGACCGGGATCGGGCAACCCCAGTAGCGCTGCCGTGAGAGCAACCAGTCCCGGAGCCGGTAGCTGACCGACGGGTGACCTCGCCCCTCGCGATCCAGCCACGCGACGATCGCCTCGTACGCCTCGCGGTTGTTCATCCCGTCGAACTCGCCCGAGTTGACCATCGGACCGTCGCCGATGTACGGCAATTCGTCCGCCTCGGTGCCGATCACCCGGCGGATCGGCAGATCGAACGCCTGCGCGAACGCAAAGTCGCGCTCGTCGTGCGCCGGGACCGCCATCAGCGCCCCGGTCCCGTACTCCATCAGCACGTAGTCGGCGACGAACATCGGCAGCTCCTCCCCGTTCACCGGGTTCGTCACCGTCCGGCCCAGCGGCACTCCGGTCTTCGGCTTCTCCGCCGCCCCACGCTCCTCGGCCGATTCCGTCACGGCGCGATTGACGTACTCGTGCACCTGTGCCTCGTACTCGGTTCCGGCCGCCAAGCGGAAGATGTCCGGGTGCTCGGGCGCCATGGCGAAGTACGTCGCGCCAAACAGAGTGTCCGGGCGAGTGGTGAACACGGGGTAATCGATGTCGAGCTCCTCGCAGCGGAACACGACCTCGGCACCCTCGCTGCGGCCTATCCAGTTGCGCTGCATGGCCTTGACGTACTCAGGCCACTGAATCGTGTCCAGGTCGTCGACCAGCCGGTCGGCATAGTCGGTGATACGGAAGAACCACTGCTCGAGCTGGCGCAGTTCGACCAGCCACCCGCATCGTTCGCAATGACCGTCGATCACCTGCTCGTTGGCCAGCACGGTCTGATCGTTGGGGCACCACTTGACCGCCGCCTCCTTTCGGTAGGCGAGGTCACGCTCCAACAGCTTGAGGAAGATCCACTGGGTCCAGCGGTAATAGCTCGGCTCGTGGGTGGCAATCTCGCGCGACCAGTCGATCGAGATCCCCCACGAGCGAAACGCCTGCTGAAATGCCTCGATCGACTCGTCGGTCGAGCGGCGGGGATGCACCCCGGTCTTGATCGCGTAGTTCTCGGCCGGTAGGCCGAACGCGTCGTAGCCCATCGGATGCAGGACGCGCTGGCCGATTCGGCGATGGAAGTGGGCCAACGCGTCACCCAGCGCGTAGTTCTTCAGATGGCCTATGTGCGGCTCGCCGCTCGGATACGGCAGCATCTCGAGCATGTAGGACTTTTCCCGCCTGTCGGGTCGATCGGGATCCGCAAAGCGGTCGTTGGACACCTCCCAGGTGTGCTCGCGCGCCCAGATCTCCTGCCATTTGGGCTCGATCTCATGCGGGTCATAGCGGCGCTCGGCCATCTCAGCCCGGAGGTTACTTGGGGCGCCCACACGCGACTCCGCCGCGTTTGCCCGGCCCGCCGGCCGGCGCCCCCGCCAAGGCGCTGTGCGGTGCGTTTCTTGCGTCCGGCCTCAGTGTCGGCTCTACCATCCTCCCGTGCCCGAAAACGACCCTCAGCCAGGCCGGCGCGGCACCCGAAGCGCCGCGGCCGCCGCCGACCAGGTGGCCGTGATCATCTCTGCCGCCGAGGAGTCGGCCAAGCGGATGGTCGAGCAGACCGAGCAGCGAGTCCGCGAGCGCATCGCCGAGGGCGACCGCGCCGCCGACAACCGCGTGCGCGCCGCCGAGGCGGAAGCGGCGGAGATCATGCAGGAGGCCAGCGACGAGGCGACCCGCGTGCGGGAGTCGGCCAAAGGCGAGTCCGAGAAGGCCGTGTCCGACGCCACCAGCGAGGCATTGACGATCGTCGCGCGGGCGCAGGAGAACGCCGACTCCGTGGTCACCGAGGCCAAGCAGACGGCAGCGCGCGAGGTTGCCGATGCCGAGGCGCGGGCTCGCGAGCTACTGCGCGCCACCCGCACCGCGGCCAGCGACGTCCGCACCGAGGGGCTCGAGATCGTCGACAACCTGCGTCAGATGGGCGACTCCCTGCGTGCCAATGCCGAGCGCCTGTTGCGCGACGTGCAGAGTATCCACTCGCGCATGCTGGCCCAGGTGGACCGAATCGAAGGCGCCCTGGGGCCCCGTCCGGCCGGGGACCGTCGCGAGCTGGCCGTCCGCGATCGCCGCGAGCGCGAGTCGGCAGCCGACGGCGAGGTGCTCGACGTGCCGGAGTTCATTCCACCGGGGTAGCGCGTGGTTGGCTCGTCCGGACTCGGTTCGGCGGTCGGAGCGGTGACGGAGTGGAGACCGGGGGGGCCGGTTTGGCCGGCGGGCAGCCCGTCTGGGGGCGGGCAGCCCTCGTGGGGCGTGAATAACCCGCCCGGATGCGATTTCCGCCACCTCCCGGGCGACTTATGCCTCGCAGGCGAGGCATAACCCGCCCCACTAGGCCGCCGCCGCGCAATGGGGCGGGTTTCGCACGCCACGCGGCCAGGCCCCGCCCCGGTCGAAACCGCGCCGCCTTCTTCCCGCCCCGTCCCACGTGGGTGTATTACCCTTGTACCGGACTTCGATCTCGAAGGGGCTATAGCTCAGTTGGGAGAGCGCCTGAATGGCATTCAGGAGGTCGCCGGTTCGAGCCCGGCTAGCTCCATCGCCGGCTCCACGTCGACCCGCGAGCGGCTGAAGGACCTCGCCTTCCGCCTGGGGGTTGGGCCCGGTTGCGCCAGGTCAAACGCGCCTTCGAACCTGCCTGGATCGGACGCGACCGAGCCGACACCGACCATCTGCGCGCGATCCTCGGCGCCATTTTGGGCCCCGACTCCAATTGCATCGGCGTGGGAGCGCACGAAGGCACGTTCCTCAGCGACATCGCGAGGTTGGCGCCGAGGGGCCGGCACTTCGCCTACGAGCCATTGCCCGACCTCGCCGCAGAGCTCACATGGTGTCGACGTGCGCGCGCGGGCTCTGTCGGACCGCCGGGGCGAAGCCCAGTTCGTGCATGTGGTGAGCAATCCGGGCTGGAGCGGGTTTCGCGAGCGACCGTACCCTGGTAACGAAACCGTCCGCCGGATCCAGGTCAAGACCGAACCACTGGACGCCGCTCTGGGCTCGGCTGACCATTACGGAACCCGGCCCGAGGCTGTCCACCGATGCTCACCGTCCAAGGCGGGCTCACGATCTTCGACTTCGACGGTGGTGGACCATACTCAGTGGCGGCCTTCGTCGGCGTGTTCGAACGGAGCGATCGCGTCAACTTCCTCGCCCGGCCGTATGACGCCTGAAACGCCCTACCCTGCCTTCTTGGCGGCCTCCAGCGCGGCGGGAGGATCGAGGCCGCGGTTGCCGGCGGCGAGCTCCAGCGCCCGGTCGGCGAGCTCCGCCGCCTCGACGCCGCCGAGCGATTCGTCGCGCAGGGCCAGCGCCAGCAGGACCTGGCGCATCAGCTCTGGATCGGAGGTGTCCGGCGGCGGTCCGGCAGGCGGCAGCGCCCGCATCGTCGAGGCCAGCTTGGAGGCGCTTGCTCCGCCGCCGAACAGCCGGCCGGGGTGCTTGTCCGGGATCGTGACCACCACGCCGCCGGTGGCCGGGTTGACCAAGTTCACCTTGCTGCGCAGGCCAGAGCGCTCGAGCGCGAGACGGTAGCCGGACAATCGCATGTATCCGAGCTGGGCGGCGAGTTGGGTGAACCCGGCCATCTCGGCTTCGTCGCGCAGGCGCGGCTGGTGCAGTGAGATCTGCGTGCCGGCGTCCGGGAGCGCCGGATCGGGATCGGGGGCCACCAGCAGGAACGCCTGTGACCCGAGCCGGCCGGCGCCGACGCCGGCGATGTCGACCAGCAGCTGGTAACCGCCCAGTGCCAGCGAGCCCACGATTCCGGGCGGAAGCGGGTGCTCGGCGAGATGTCCTGATCCGAACGCCATTGAGCTCAGTTGTCGAGCAGGCCGCCGACGATGCCGCCGATCAGGCCGCCACCGCCTTCTCGCTGGGCGTTGCCGCCGCTGCCCTCCGCCACCGGCGGATGGAAGTAGGCGCTCTGGAGTCCGACCCGCCCGGGGCCGGTGAAGCGGTTGAACACCAGGTTGCCGCCTCCACCGAGAAGTCCGGTCTTGAACCCGTACACCTCCTGGGACATCGACACTGAATGATCGCGGAATACCCAGCCCCCGGGCTCGATGTCGATCGTCTCCCCCGGCTCGAGTTGCTTCTCGAACACGTTGCCGTAGCCGTGGACCCAGACCACGCCCTCCTGGTCGGCGGCGAAGAACTCGTCCACCCAGAAGCCGCCTCCGTACATCATGTTGGCGAAGCCCTTGATCCGGCTGTAGTCGTATTGAACATTCGCGGTCGCGGCCAGGAACTGATGCTCGCGGACCACGATCCCGGCGCCGGGCTGGAGGTGCAGCGCGGCGATGTGCCCCGGCGCGTCGCGGCTGAACGCGAGCTCCCCCGCCGATTGAGCCTCCAGCAGCAGCAGCGGCATGCCCCCGAACATCCGCCGCTTCAGACCCTTCTTGAGCGGGTGCAGCCCGATCTGGAGGTTGGGGTATTTCCACAACAGCACGTGGTGCTCGAAGTACACCGGCACCTGGCCGTCGAGCGCCATGTGCAGCACCGGCACGAGCTCGCCCTCGAGCCGGTAGTTCAGGCCCGGAGCTGTGCCCTGCGGGATCTGGGTCGGAAGGATCTGTGGCGCGGACGGCATCTCCTGTCTCCGTTCCTCGGTGTTTGTCGGGGAGGCCGGGCCGGCGCGCCCCAATTCACGACGGGAAGGTAGCGCGCGCCAGGTTTCTGCGCGGCCCGCGACAGGCCGAATCCGCGATCGCCCTACCTCTGCGAGCGGCTCACCGGTACCCGACAGCCGTACACATCGATGCCGTCGGGCACGAGACGCCATTGAACACGCTGTCGCCAAGCCGTTGTCGGGCGTCGTCTGGATCGTCCAGCTGGTGCCATCCCAGCGCTCCGCCGCAGAGTTAAGCGTCTGACTCGTCTGATGGGTTCGAGTAAGAGCCGACGGCGGTGCATACACTCGTCGATGTGCACGACACACCCGACAGGCCGCTGTTGTTCGTGCCGCTTGGGTTGGGGGTGGGCTGGATCGTCCAGGACGTGCCGTCCCAGCTCTCCGCCAGCGTCGCGGCGCCGCCGCTTTCTGTGACAGCGGACCGCACCAGCTGCGGTACAGGCGGTGTCCGAGGTACACGACACGCGCCGATTATCGCTCTGGATTCCGTCGCCTGCGGGGGTGGGCTGGATCGCCCAGGACGTGCCGTCCCAGCGCTCCGCCAAGGTCTGGCCCGAGGCCAGCTCGCCGAAGGCCTCGCCGACCGCGGTGCACGCAGTCAGAGATGTGCATGAGACCCCGTCAGCACGACGTAGAACTCGCCGCTGGGCGCCGGCGGTGTCGGCAGCATCTTCCAGCTCGTGCCGTCCCACGCCTCCGCTAACGCACCACGTTGACGGCGCTGCTGTCGTAGGTTCCCACTGCCACGCACGCGCTGGCGGACGCGCACGAGACGCTCGTCAGGGCGATGGCCGTAGCCCCACTCGGGGTGGGAACGGCCTGGTTGGTCCAGCTCGTGCCGTCCCACCTGGCCGCCAGCGTGCCTGCGCTTCCGACAGCGGTGCACGCGTTGTCGGCGGTGCAGGACACCGCCTCTCCTCCCTGCGAGGGCTCGACTGTCCACGCCGTCCCGTTCCAGTGCTCGGAGGTCCCGCTGTTGACCGCCATGCAGGACTTGCTCGACACGCACGACACGGCCGAGAGCGAGACCGTGCCGGGCGGGTGACGCGTGGCTTGGATGTGCCAGCCTTGCCGTTCCAGCGCTCCGCCAGCGTCCGCTGCGGGCGGGTGGTAAACGTCGCGTAGTCAGGAGGAGGGTCGGCGGTCGGCGAGCCGGGCGTGCCGTGCGGGCCGACGCAGGCGTAGCTCGCGCCTCCATTGGGCGAGCCGCAGAAGACCCAGCGGTACGTCGTGCCGTGACTCAGGCCGGTGACCATTGCCGAGAGGTTCTGATTCCCGGTCGCTCCGTTCACCGGACCCTGCACCGCCGTTCTGCTGCTCAGGTATCGCGGCTAGTTCGCCTGCCAATACTCGAAGTACCAGGTGCACGTCTCACCCGCCTCACAGCCGGCGGTCGCATGGAGCTTCGCCGAACCCCCGGAGATGTTTGTCGCACCCGTCGTCATCCCCGCACACGCACTGATTCCGACGATCGCGCCCACCGCCAACACCACGGTCCCAAATCGTCGCAACACTTGACAATCCTCTCTCGCTCCGCCGAAAGCCACCCTACCCCAAACGCGGTCCCGTTGCAACGGATCGACCGCGCCCTGGCGCACCCGCGATAATCGCGCTGGCGTGTCAACGGTCTACGTCACCGGCCACCGGAATCCCGACACGGACTCGATCGCGAGTGCGATTGGCTATGCCGAGCTGAAGTCTCGCATCGACCCCCATAACGACTACACCCCGGTCCGTCTGGGCGAGTGCAACGCCCAGACCGAGTGGGTGCTCGAACGCAGCGGCGCCGAGGAGCCGACATTCCTGCCGCACGTGATGCTCCGCGCCTGCGACGTGATGCAGACCGCCTTCCCGATCGCCGGGCAGGACGAGTCGATCCGCATGGCCGGGATGGCGATGGCGCGGGCCGACCTGGAGCTGGTGCCGATCGTCGACGATGACGGCGCCCTGGTCGGAGTGGTCACCGAGCGCTCGCTGGCTCGCCGCTACGTGCGCGAGTCACGCCACACCTCGACCCTGGAGGACGCCCCGACCCGCGTGCAGGCGATCGTCGACGCGCTGGACGGTCAGCTCGTCAGCGGCGACAACGCCCTGCTGGAGGGCCGGGTGTGGGTCCACTCCATGGACCCGGCCTCGCCGAGCGGGATCTCCACCGGAGACGTGGTCGTGTTGGGCAACCGCGAGGATGCCCAGCGGCTGGCGATCGACCTCGGCGCGGCGTTGCTGGTGCTCTCCAACGACTCACGTCCGAGCGCCGAAATTCTGGCCCTGGCCCAGGAGCGGGGGACCGCGGTGATCGTCTCGCCGCTGGACAGCTACGTGTCTGGCCGCATGATCACCCTGGCGGCGCCATGTCGCGCGTTCATGGAGGACGACCCGCTGACGGTCACCACCGAGTACCTGGTCGCGGACGTCTCCGAGCAGATCAAGGAGATCCACTACGGGGCCGCCGTGGCCGTCGATCCGCAGCGCCGGCCGGTGGGACTGCTGACCCGGGCGGACCTGGTGGCCCCGTCCCGGCGCCGGGTGGTGCTGGTCGATCACGCCGAGCAGGGGCAGAGCGTGGCTGGGGTCGAGCAGGCGGAGATACTTGAGATCCTCGACCATCACCACATCGGCTCGATCGAGACCCGCGTGCCCGTGACAGCGACGTTCGATCCGGTCGGCTCGACTGCGACGCTAGTGGTGGAGCGCTTCCGCCAGAACGGGATGGAGCCGAGCCGGCCGACGGCGGGCATGCTGCTGGGCGCGGTCCTATCCGACACCGTGATCCTCAACTCCCCAACCACGACCGAGCGTGACCATGCGGTCATCGAGTACCTCGAGCGCGTGCTGGCGCTCGACGCGGCGCAGGTCGGCCGCGAGATGTTCGAGGCCACCTCCGACGTCTCGAACCTGAGCGCCGACGAGATCATCGCGCGGGACGCGAAGCGCTACCAGGTTCAGAGCGGGCAGGTGATCTGCATCGCCCAGGTCGAGGTGGTCGGCGCCGGTCTGCTCGATCGCAAGCCCGAGCTGCTCGACGCGCTGCGACGCGCGCAGGCGGACAAGGGCTTCCAGCTGTACGCGCTGATGGTCACCGACGTGCTGACCAAGGGCACCGAGCTGCTGGTGGCGGGCGACACCGCCGCCGTGGCGCGGGTATTCGGCGCCCGGACTCAGGACAGCGTGATTGAACTGCCCGGCGTGATGAGCCGCAAGAAGGAAGTCGCGCCCAAGCTGCTGGCGGCGCTGTAGGGGTTAGGCTGGCTCAGCCCGAGCCGGCGCCCGCGCCCATTGCAAGCAGCGGCGCCTCGCCCCACAGCTGTTCCAGCCGGTAGTAGTCGCGGGTCTCCGGCGTGAACACGTGGACGATGACGTCCAGGTAGTCCATCAGGATCCAGTGGGCCTGAGTCACGCCCTCGACTCGCCGCGGCAGCAGGCCGTGTTCCGATTTCATTCCGGCGTGGATGGCGTCGTGAATCGCCTTGGTCTGACGGTCGGTGCGACCGGTGCAGATCACGAAGTAGTCGGTGTAGCCGATGATCCCTCGCAGATCGAGCTGGACGATGTCCAGCGCTTTGCGATCAGCGGCGTACTCGGCGACTGCGCCTGCGATCTGTTCCGGCGTCATCTGTTGGCGATACCCCCATAGAGTCCGTGATCACGAATGTAATCGGCGACCGCGTCCGGCACCAGGTACCGGATCGGCGCGCCGCTGCGCGCTCGCTGTCTGATCGCGCTCGAGGAGATGTCGATCGTCGGCATCGGGAAGAACGTCGCGCGGTCCGCGCCCTTGACCTCCGACAGGGCCTGCTCGATCACGGAGCGTTCGGTACCCGGTCGCTCGGCCACCGCCAGCGACGCCAGCGACACGACCCGCTCCGGCTCATGCCACCGAGGGAGACCCGCCGCGACGTCACCGCCCAGGATCAGGAACAACTCGGTGTCTGACGCTCCGTGGTTCAGTCCTTCAAGAGTATCGACCGTATACGACGGGCCACGGCGCCCGACCTCGACCCCCGACACCGCCATCCGCTGGTCGCCTCGGGCGGCCAGCCGGCACAGCTCGAGCCGGTGCTCGGGTCCCGGTTCGTCCGGCACCGGTTTGTGCGGGGGGACGCGGGCCGGAATCAGCATCACCCGATCGAGCCGGAAGTGGACGTACGCCTCCTGCGCGCACACCAGGTGGCCGAGATGGGGCGGATTGAACGTGCCGCCGAGGATTCCGAGGCGCACGAGCGTCAGCGGTCAGGGACGGATGTGGCCAGCGCCCTCGATCAGGTACTTGAACGTGCACAGCTCGCGGAGCCCGATCGGTCCGCGAGCGTGGAGCTTCTGGGTGGAGTTGCCGATCTCTGCGCCCATCCCGAATTCGCCCCCGTCGGTAAACCGGGTGGAGGCGTTCACGTATACACAGGCCGCGTCGACGCCCAGCTGGAACGCGCGCGCCGAGGCCACGTCGCCCGTGACGATCGCCTCGGAGTGCCCGCTGCCGTGCGCGTTGACGTGCGCGATCGCATCCTCGGTCGAGTCGACCACCGCCACGGCCAGCTCCAGAGCGAGGTATTCGGTGTCCCAATCCTCCTCGGTGGCGGCGTCGATCGGCACCTCCCCGGCCGCGGCCCGGGCGCGCTCGTCTCCGTGCAGCGTCACGCCCGCGACGCTGAGCGCCTGCAGCGCCGCCGGCAGGAAGCGCTCGGCGACCTCGGCGTGCACCAACAGCTTCTCGGCGGCATTGCACACGCCCGGGCGCTGCAGCTTGGCGTTGAGCACGATCGCCTGGGCGGCCTCGAGGTCTGCGTCGGCATCGACATACACGTGACAGTTGCCGGACGCCGCGTAGATCACCGGAACCGTGGCCACGCCCTTGAGCGCGTGCTTGAGACCCTCCCCCCCGCGCGGGATGATCAGGTCCACCACCCCGGTCTGGGTGGCGAGCTCAGCGAGCTCCTCGCGTCCGCCGCCGGCCACCAGCGACAGCGCACCCTCGGGCAGCCCGGCGCGCGTGGCGGCATCAGCCGCCACGCCGGCCAGCACCGCACCCGAGTGCGCGGCCGAGCTCGAGCCCCGCAGCACAACCGCGTTGCCCGACTTCAGACACAGGGCCGAGGCATCGATCGTGACGTTCGGCCGGGCCTCGTAGACCACCGCGATCACCCCAAGCGGGACGCGCACCTTGCGCACATCCAGGCCATTCGGGAGCCGGAATCCGTCGATCACCTCTCCGACGGGATCAGGCAGCGCGGCGATCGTCCGGACTCCAGCCGCGATCGCGGCCACGCGCGCCTGGTCGAGCGCCAGGCGGTCGAGCAGCGCGGCCGACAGACCGCTGTCGCGGCCGGCCTCGAGGTCGCGCGCGTTGGCCTCGAGAATCTCCGGGGCCCGCTCGAGCAGGGCGTCAGCGATCGCCGCCAGCGCCGCATTCTTGACGTCGGAGCCGATCGTGGCGAGCGTGCGCGAGGCGCGCCTCGCCGCTGCGCAGATATCGGCTACCGAGGTGGTCGTGGTCGCCATCGGGCTAAAGGTTAGGGCACGGTCTCCTCACGCCAGGACGAAGTAGTCGCGGTGCACGGCCTCCTCGCTGGCGCGCGGGATCAGCTGGCGGACGTCGCCCGACTTCAGTCCCCGGATCCGGCGTAGCTCGTCGGCGGAGTAGTTGCAGATTCCCCGGCCCACCTCCTGCCCGTCGTGCGCGACCTCGACCGCGTCCCCGGCCTCAAATTTCCCCACGACGTCGACCACGCCGACCGGCAGCAGGCTGGTCCCCCCCTCGCGCAGCGCCCGCGCCGCACCGGCGTCGACCAGCACCCGGCCGCGCACAGGCTTGGCGTACTTCAGCCACAGCTTGAAGCTGGAGTACCGCGCCGAGCGCGCCGCGAAACTGGTGCCGACCGGCGCACCGGAGGCGGCCGTGAGGATCGCGGCGGGGTCTAGCCCGCTGGCGATCACGGTCGGGATCCCCGCCGCCGTGGCCATCTCCGCCGCGACCACCTTCGAGCGCATACCGCCGGATCCCAGCGGCGAGCTCTCGTGGCCGATTTCGAGTCCGTCGAGCTCGACGAACTCGTGCACCTCGCGAATCAGCCGCGCGGCGGGGCTGCTCCGCGGGTCGGTGGTGAACACGCCTTCGGCATCGGTCAGCAGCAGCAGCCGCTCGGCCCCGAGCAGGATCGCCACCTGTGCCGCCAGAAAGTCGTTGTTGCCGAACGAGATCTCGTCGGTGGTGGTGGTGTCGTTCTCATTGATCACCGGCACCAGACGCCAGTCCAGCAGCCGACGGAGCGTCTGGCGCGCGTTCAGGTAGTGCGTGCGTGCGCTCATGTCGAAGAACGTCAGCAGCACCTGGGCGGTACCCACGCCGCGGGCACGCAGCAGCTCGTCGTAGACCTGGTACAGCTTGCCCTGCCCGACCGCGCTGGCCGCCTGAAGCTCGTCGACGGCCCGCGGCCGGATCGGAAGCGCCATCACCCCCATGCCCCGGGCGATCGCGCCACTGGTCACGACGATCAGGGACCGCCCGGCGCGGTGCAGCTCGGCCAGCTGGTCGCAGAGCGCGGCCAGTACCTCGGTGCGCACTTCCCCGCGCTCATCGGCGACGAGGCTGGACCCGAGCTTGACCACCAGGCAACTCATTGCCTGAGAATAAAAGGGCGCGGCCTGCGGGGCCGCGCCCTGTTTTACGCGGTTCTACCTGCGGTGGCGTCCCCGGCGCGACGGGCACCATGGGTTCGCCGGAACGCCCTTGCACGGGTTGGGCATCGTGGGCAGCCCCTGGGGCAGCGGATGCATCACTACCTTGGTGCGCCGCGGATACTGCCCGCTCGGGCATGAGGGCGGCCCGCTACCCAACGACACCTGCGAGTCGCACAGCACCTCGACCAGGAAGTTCGGGTTGCTCGACCCAGCCTGCACGGGAGCGCCACAGGTGGGGAAGGCAGCCTCCAGAGCCACCAAGTCCGGGCTCAGGCTGCCGCCGCCGATCTCGGTGTTGCCGCGGTAGCAGTCGCTTGGATGGCCGTCCTCCAGGTTTATCTTGCCGACATCGCCGTTGGAGGGATGGCCGTAGCCGCCGTTGTGCCCGAAGCGATTGTTGATGATGGCGTCGCCCCACTCGTCAAACAGGCAGCTCGCGATCGGGTTGGTGGTGGTCCCCCCGGTGCACGGCGGCCCGCTGTCGGGATACGGGACGATGATCACGCCCCAGGCGTGGTTGTTCACGAACCGGTTGTTGATGATCGTGTCGTTGCGCCCGCCTGACACCGACATGCCGGTGCCCACGGGACCGGCGGCTGCCGACCCGGCGGCGGGGACGTTGGGGTTGTTGTTGTCGTGGACATAGTTGTGCGTGAACACCCAGCAGCCCACCGCGCCTTTGACCGGAGGCTTGCGTCCAGCTGGACAGGCGCCGTCCTGCGGCGGCGGGTTGTCGCCGTTCTGGCTGTTGGTGTCGAACCCGTCCTCGTTGTTGTCGAACTCGGAGTCCTTGACGATCAGCAGGCCTCCGGAGTTGGAGCCCGAGTAGCCCAGCGCGCTGTACTCGCCGTGTGCGCGCTTGACGACCTGGTTGCACTGCTGTTGGCAGGCGCCGATGTAGTAGCCGGAGTCGTTGAAGTTGCTGGCGTAGGTCTGATCCCACAGCCCGCCGCTCCAGTTGCTCGAGAAGATCCCGTACTGCGCCGCCGTGCTCTCGTTGTTGAAGAACGTGCTGGTCGCGTTCAGGTAAGAGCCCAGATAGCCCTTGCCGCCGATCTTGCCGCTGCCGTCACCGCCGTTCCACCACACCTCGTTGCCGGTATCGCCGGAGCCGTGCAGGAAGTTGCACACGGTCAGGTTCTGGACCCATACGTCGTTGGCCTTCCAGACCATGATCCCGTTCAGGCCCAGCGGGCCCTTGGAGCCCTGCGGACCCAGTTCTGAGCGGAGGCCTTGCGGCTGCAGACGGCCGAGCCAGGCTTGGTGCCGTCGACGATCACGGTGTTGCGATTCATCCCCCGCAGGTACACATCGTGCGTCGTCATCAGAATCCCTGCGGGCGTCTGGTCCGCACCATTCGGGTGCTGACCGTTCCGCGTCTTGTAGTCGCCGGGTCCGACCAGAACCCAATCATCGGGCTTGGCCGCGTTGACGGCGGCCTGGATCGTCTTGTACTGGCCGGGAATCCCTCTGTACGACCCGACGCGAAGGACCCGGGCACCGGCGCTCGGTGCTAGGACCGCGGCCGCGGTCATGAGCCCGACCATCAGGCCGGCTGAAACGGTACGACGGCGCATCCAGTCTCCTCTCTGTATTTCTGGCTCTGGGGCCGGGTGGCGATCCTACACCTCTGGATCGAGTTCAAACGCCACCCCGGCGATCTCGACCTCGTCACCGGCCTCGAATCCCTCCGCCTCCAGCGCGTCGATCACGCCGATCCCCCGCAGCCGGCGCTCGAGATGCGCCATCGCCTCCTCGTTGTCCGGGTCGTAGCGCGCCACCAGCCGCTCGATGCCCCGGCCTATGACCCGGTAGCTCCCAGGCGCCACGCGCTCGACCCGGTAGGCGCGCTCGGCGGCCGGGCGGAACACGCGATGCGCGGCCAGCTCGTCGGGGGCCGGGCCAGCGGGCTCGCGGCCGTCCGGGCTGGTGCTCCGATCCTCTCCCGCATGGTCTCGGTGGCTCGGCGGGATGCGGCGGTCGATCTCCGCCGCGAGTTCGCCAAGTCCCTGCCGCGTCGCGGACGAGGTCACCACCACCGGCACCTCCGGCCCGACCCTTCGGCGCCAGGCTTCCCGCGCGCCTTCAGCCGTGCTCGCATCCACCAGGTCGGCCTTGGACAGCGCCAGGATCCCGCGGCAGCGCCGCCAGGTGCGGGTCGTGGAGCTCGAGCTCTCGCTCGACCGTCGCATGATTGGCGATTGGATCCGATCCGTCCGCCGGACTCAGGTCCAGCACGTGGACCAGCAGCCGGGTCCGCTCGATGTGAGCCAGGAACTCATGGCCCAGCCCAGCACCGGCGCTGGCACCCTCGATCAGCCCCGGGATATCGGCGATCACCAGCTGGCGCTCGTCGGTCTGCAGCGTGCCCAGCACCGGCTCGAGGGTGGTGAATGGGTAGTCGGCGACCTTGGGGTGAGCCCGCGTCAGCCGCGCCAGCAGCGAGGACTTGCCCGCGTTGGGGAGCCCTACCAGGCCCACGTCGGCGAGCAGCTTCAGTCGTAGCGTGAGCCACGTCTCGGCCCCGGACAGCCCTCGCTCGGAGAACCTGGGGGTCTGGTGAGTGGGTCCGGCGAAGCGCTTGTTGCCGCGCCCGCCCGGTCCTCCCCGGGCCACCAACGCCCGCTGACCGGGGCGCACCAGGTCATGTCGGGTCCCGTCATCCTCGACCAGCACCTCGGTCCCCGGGGGCACCCGCACCTCCAGCATGTGTCCGTCGGCGCCGTGGCGGAGCGACCCCTGGCCGTGTCCCCCTCGCCCGGCCTTGAAGTGGGCCCGGCGCCGGAAGCTCTCGAGGTCGCGTAGCGAGTCGTCGCATACGAGCACGACGTCGCCGCCGCGGCCGCCGTCGCCGCCGTCAGGCCCGCCCTTGGGGACATGGGCCTCGCGCCGGAAGCTGAGGCAGCCGTCACCGCCGCGTCCGGCCTGAACGTGAATGCGAGCGCGATCCTGCATGCTGTTAAGGCTATGGCCGATCCGGTGTTCCTGATCACGGGCGCGTCGAGCGGAATCGGCGCGGCTACCGCGCGCCAGGCGGCCCAGGCCGGCTACCGCGTGGTGCTCGCGGCCCGGTCGATCGAGCGGCTCGAGCAGCTGGCCCGGGAGCTGGGCGGCGAGCAGCGCGCCCTGGCGATCGCTTGCGACGTGACCGAGTGGGACCAGCAGCAGTCGCTCGTGGAAGTAGCGGTGGAACGTTTCGGGCAGCTGGACGTCGCGTTCGCCAATGCCGGCTTCGGCGCGGCGCGGGGTTTTTTGAACGAGTCGCCCGAGCATTGGCGCTCGATGGTGCTGACCAACGTATATGGAGCCGCGTTGACGATCCGCGCGGCCCTGCCCGCTATCCAGCAGGCACGTGGGCATTTCGTGCTGACCGGCTCGGTCGCGGGCCGCCGGGCCCTGCCTGGCTCGCTGTACTCGGCTACCAAGTGGGCGGTGACGGCGATGGGCGAGTCGCTGCGCCAGGAGCTCAACGACACCGGTGTGCGCGTGACGCTGATCGAGCCGGGGATGGTCGACACGCCGTTCTTCGACAACCCGGTGTCGAACGCACTGGAGCCGGACGACGTGGCCCGGGCGGTGATGTTCGCGGTCTCGCAACCTGCGCACGTGGACGTCAACGAGATGCTGGTCCGGCCCACGGCCCAGTCGAACTAGGCGGTTAACCGAAGGAGGCCCGCCGAAGCGGGCCTCCTCATTAGCGTGCTCGCGATGCGAGCTAGCCCTTGAGCTTCACCCTCACCGATACCACCGAACTAGACACCGTGATCTTCACGAGCTTGTTCGCGGCAACCGTCTGGTGATGGTCTTGGTGTGCGAGACCTTGGTGACGTGCCTTCCATTACGGCTGTGGTGAACCACCGTGGTGACCGAGGTCTCCCGCAGTGGATCTTCACCTTCTTGCTCTTCGAGGACACCTCGACCGCGACGTAGCCACGACCGTGCAGCGACCGGTACAGGTGCGCCTTGGTGACCTTGGAGAGTCGACTTGTGGATCGTGGATCCACCACCACCGCCGCCGAGTCCAGCTTCCGGCACAGGTGGGCTGACGGCGTCTTCGGGTTGGGTGGCGGGTCCTGCACGGACCACCGGCGGTGGCGGCGGCGGATGGGCGATCGAGCTGTCCCGAAGTCCGACGATCATATCGCGGAGGATGCCCTCGTTGGCGAAGTCGGCGATCACGTCGACCATTGACCGGGTTGCTCTCGAACACCTCGATCGCGGCGTTGCCGTTGGGATCGGTCTTGATGCACAGGCGATTGCCGCCCTGGGATCGCGCGTCAGCATCGTGCCACCCAGGTTGACGCCCGTCGACTGTGCCGTTGAACCAGGTCAGACGCTCTCCCCGTTCTGGCGACGAAGCACACGGTCTCGCGCGCGAACGGCCGTACCGTCGATGTCCTGCGCGTGCGCCACGACGATCCGGGCGTTGTTGTTCGCCGCGCCGGCACCCTTCGGGTACAGTCGCCAGGGTCTTGCTCCACAGGGACTTGACGTCCTTGTGGACCGTGTTCGACGTCATCGACGGGAAGTCGACCGGCTTGTACGGGTAGCGCGCGACCGCGGAGATGTCCGCCGTCCCGAGCATCCTGACGTTCTGCAGGTCGCAGCCGCCGTTGGCGTTGGTGATTGCAGCACCGTTGTGGATCAGGCTGTTGAAGTAGAACCCGGTGCCGGGCACGTACTGCACCTGGGCCTCACCGTGCTCATCCGTGTACACCGCCACGCTCGACGGGCCCTACGGCAACTGGTAGTAGTCGCCGGGGTTAGTCGCCGGGCTGTCGGTCTGCGGGTCGTCTGCCGAACCGCAGACAGCTGGTCGGCCCGCCCGCGTTGGACGCGAACGTGTAGGCCAGATCCCAGAACCGGTACTGCGGGTCGATGTTCAGGAACCCGGGGAAGTCGTTCCCCTTGGCCGGACCATCGATCCCGGAGGCCGCATCGCTGGGCGCCGATGGTGGCCGGGATGTACGCGCTGTAGAACGGCGCGTACAGGTTGTGCTGGGTCGGGTTACCGGTGAAGTCCCGCGAGTACGACACCGCCTTGTTGGCCGGTGCCAGCGAGCCGACGCCGCTGATGTCGCCCGCACCACCGCTGTTCTGCGCGATGCTGACGTCGATCCGCGCCGCCGGCATCGGCGCATCGCCCGAATCGAGCGTGCCGTTGCTGAGCAGCGTGTCGTCCGGACGCAGCGGGTCGAACGGCCCGACCGAGGTGCCGGCCGACGACGTATCGCCGAACACCCGTGAGAACGGGCCGTCGGGACCGCCGCCGAGGCAGTTGTCGACCGCATCGGTGTTCGGCAGTGTGCCGCCACCGCAGACGCTGCCGACGACATGACCCTCGATGTCTGTCTCGTCGTCGTGGATGTCCCACCGCGACCCGCCGGATGGCGTCCGCGGGGTTCGAGTCAGTCGCCAGCGCATTAGCCAGCGTCGCCCAGTCGTCGGGCAGCGTCACGCTCGACTTGCCGACCAGCGACGCCCAGGCGCCGTTCATCGGGATCGAGCCGGTGACCTTCACCGACAGGATGCCGGGCTTGGTGCCGGGGATGAAATGCCCGTCGCCGGCAGGATCGCCGAGCGCGTTCGTAGCTGCGGTCTTCGCCGTGCTCGGCGAAATCACTCGCCGCCAGCTCCTTGAGCGACGGGTCGTTGAGCGTCATCCACCCAGCCAGGAACTGGTGCTTGAGCATCGGATCCGCCGGGCCGCCGCCACTGGGCAGCCCCAGTACGCCCGCGCTGTCGGTGACATCGAGCTCGATCCGGGCCATGCCGGGGTCGAGCGCGATGGCATCGCCCTGGGCGCATACCTGGTCCCGAGTACGCGAGAAGAACAACTTCACCGTGGGATCCTCGATCTGCGGCTTGAAGTTCGGATCGCCACTCCAGTCCTCCACCAGAAATTCGGCGCGAACCGCGGAGAAATTGAACTTCGGGCCGCTGGTGGCATCGACCGATGGTGCCTCGAAGCACTTCACCATCCGGATCTGCTCGCCGGCCCACGCCAGATACGGCACGTTGGTCGTCTGCGGATCCGGAGGTGTCGCGGTCGCCCCCGCCGAACCGACGGACAGCATGCCTAAGGCCGCTGCGCCGCCCAGCGTGGCGAGGATCGAGGCAAGCCCAGCCTTGAGCTTGTGCTTCCTGCTCATGAAACCCCCAAACACTTGGTTTTAAATGCGCCCGCCGTTGGCTCCCCGGCGCACACGTATTGGGGCCAAGGTAGGGCTCGCCCCGAGTCCGGACAACGGCCTCGCGGGTGGTTTGCCCCCGACCGGTAGGGTGGCGACCGACGCGGAACCGGGTGGGTGGGCATCCCACCCCTGGGGGTGGGGAGGGCCTGCGGGCGCTGGCGATGCCGACTCCCAGGCCGACTCCGGCCCGGCCGCCGACAACACCGCGAATTGATTCGGGTGCGAACCAAGGTTTGGCAGCCCGACCCACCAGAGCCCCGGGCCCGCAGCGCCAGGGCGCGGCCCGCGCCGGACCCTACCGCGCCCCCGACAGCGCGCGGGCGGCGGCGAGTCGGTTGTGGACGCCCAGGCGCGAGTAGATCGTGCGCACGTGGAACTTCACCGTGTTCAGGCTGATGTACAGCCGGCGGGCGATCTCTTCGTAGGAGCAGCCGTCGGCGACCAGCTCGAGCACCTCCCGTTGGCGTTCGCTCAGGGACTCGAGTGGCCCGTCGCCCTGCGGGGCCAGGGCGCGCTGCCACCCGACCGGCAGTACCGCGTGCCCGCGGAGCACCTGATCCAGGGAGGCGGCGATGTCGCGCGCCGGGGTGTGGCTGGGCAGCAGCCCGTTGACGCCCTGCTCGAGCGCGAATCGCACCAGGCTGGGCTCCAACTGGTCGGCCACGATCACGATCGCCAGGTTGGGCGAGCGGCGGCGGATCATCCGCACGAGCTCGAGCCCGTCGGCCGAGTCGGCCCCTACACCGGCGATCAGCAGGTCAGGCTCGGGTTTGGGGAGGGTGCAGATTGCGGCTTCGCACGCGATCACGCCCGCGACGGCCATCCCGTCCATCCGACCGACCAGAGCCGCGAATGCATCGGCGATCAACCGCCGGACGTCGGCGATGGCGACCCGCGTGACCCGAGGCGCTGTTGAAGGAAGCGGCTCGATGGCCGGCGGCAGGTCATCGGTGCGAACTGACATCGGCGCCCTACCCCAGCGGGCGCCGTACAGGCTCGCGACCCCGGATCCCTCCTGACTTGAAATGGCCGCGCCGACCGTTGCGGCCCTGAGCCTGCCTCACGACGTCCGCCCGCTTGTTACGACCGGCTTTGTGTCTGGCGGCAGATTTTCTGTTCGGCTCGGAGCACACCGAGCGTCCACGCATGACCCCCACAGATGTTCCCCTTTCCGTGCTGGTGTCAGCGGACGATTATCACAGACCGCCGCAGGCGCAAGGGGTGATGTTTGACACCCCTGCCGGCTCTAAAGCCTGCCGGCCTGGTTGGCCAGCGACTGATAGGACCGGCACGGCTCGCCACGCAGACCGGGGCAGGGCGGCAGCCCGGTCGGCACGCTGATGCCCGGAACCACGGGCAGCACCAGCCGTGACCGCATCCAGCGGGAGTGCCCCAGCGTCACCGTCGCGGGCGCGGAGGGAACCGTCTCGCCGAACGCCCAGATCGGCTGATCGCCGCCGGGCGCCGAGATGGTCACCCGGATCCGGGATCCGGCGCGGTACACGTGGCCCTCGTAGTACAGCGGGATCGTGACCTTCACGAACCGCCCGGTCGGCAGCGGCCGGACGTCGGCCTGGCGGAAGGTGGGCACCGGCTGCGAGCGGCGTGCTCGGAGGGATCCAGCTTGCGCTCGGAGGCCCGCAGCCAGCCGCTCTGCACGAACGTCTCCTTGCCGTCGGGACGGACCTCGGTGATCGTCGCCTGGAGGTCGACGTCGCTGGCGGACGCTTGATCCAGGCCTGCACCGCCCCGCCGCCGACCACGACGGTGTTGTGGCGCAGCGGCCGGCGTCACGTAGGACACCGCGGTTCCGGCCGGGTTCTGGGTCCAGTTGTATGGCGGCGTGGCGCGTCCACAGCCCTCCGCGCCGCCCCCGGTGTCGCCGGTGAAGTCGGTGGCCGGCCGGGCGCACTTGTTCCAGGTGAACGCGTCGGCCGAGCCCCTCCAGACCGAGTGGCCTTGAGCGCGCCCGCCGCCGGCCAGGTACCACGAGCGCGCGTGGGTGCCCGGAAGCGGGAAGCGCGGGAACGACTGCTCGAAGGCCGGGACCGGATTGCCCGGCGTGAGGCTGCCGGCGCCGTTGTCGAACAGGATCCGGACCCGCCGAGGTGCTCGAACGCGCTCAGCGCCGCGCGTAGCTCGGCTCGGCCTGGATCGGGTCGTCGGGCAGGTTGACGCCGTTGATCCCGAGCACCGTGCTGTACACCGTCGGAGCCAGGGCTTTGATCGATGCCGGAAGCTGGGCTTCTGACCGCGCCACGAACAGCTCCAGGAAGTCGTACCAGCGGTTGAACGTCGCCGGGTCGAGCGAGTCGGTGTGCACGCCGTTGGTGAACGTGAACCACTTCTGGCGGTGCCGGTGAAGTGCTCGGCGAGATCCGGGCAGTGGCCGCCGGTCTGCTCGTCGGTGAACTGGCAGGCCATGAACACCGGCGCCTTGATCTTGTGCACGAACGTGATCGGCGTCGAGCGGGTCGGCCACCGAGGGCACGTAGAACTTGTTGGCCCGGATCTTGGCGATCAGGTCCACCGCCTCGGGATGCAGCGCCTGGTTGGCCTTGCAGATCGTGTCGCCCTGCTGGATCCGCTGGTAGGCCCAGGGCTGGCCACCGGTGGCCGAGGCCGGCAGCGCGTCGTGGACCCGGTCCTCGGCCCAGGAGAGCGCGAAGCCGGTGTTGAGGATCCCGCCCGGGATACAGCGTCGTGGCGGTGTTGTCGATCACCGACAGCGGCGCGATCGCGGCCAGGTGCGGCGGATCGGTGGCGCCCACGAACAGCTGGCTGATGCCGCCGTAGGAGATGCCGACCATGCCGACCTTGTGGCCGAGCACCCAGGGCTGGCGCGCGACGGTCTCGATCACGTCGTAGCCGTCGAGGCTCTGGAGCGGCTCGAAGTAGTCGAACGCGCCGCCGGAGCAGCCCGTGCCGCGCATGTTGACGTCCACCACCGCGAACCCGAGCAGCGTGGCGATCGGGCTGATCCCGCTCTCGGCGCCGGCCGGGTTGGCGTAGCCGTAGCCGGCGTACTCGACCAGCGTCGGGCAGGGCCCGTGCCGCCCGGCGTGCGCACGTCGATCGCCAGCTTCGTCCCGTCACGCGTGGTGAGGTAGCCGTAGCCGCTAGTCGGGCAGCGTCTGGTTGTAGATGCTCGTGCTGGGCGGCGCGGGCCGATCGGAGAGCACCGTGAACGGCGGCGACTGCCACCGGTGCCTTGATGCACGGTGTAGCCGGTGCCGGGCGTCACGTTGCGGAACAGCGCGCCGCCGAGCGAGCTCGACCGTGGCGGTCTGCACCAGTGGCCCTGATGGCTGTACAGGCTCAGCGACGAGCCGGGCGGCGCGCCGGTGACGTCCACCTGCTCGGCGCTGCCGCGGACGACGAAGGTCGTGTTCGGGCCGCGGCCGGGCCGCACAGAAGCGCCAGCACGAACAGCACCCCGGCCAGACCCAGGACCAGGTTCTTGCCCGTTCGCCGGGCCCTCTCTCCACGCTCCATCCGTAGGAGCATTACAGTTTTGCCGCCGCCGTGCCACCTCCCATAGGCTTGCCCGGTCAGCTCATCACGCCGCAACGGAGGTGTGTTCGTCAGATGAGTTTGCTGAACGATTTCAAAAAGTTCCTGTTCCGCGGAAACGTGCTCGATCTTGCGGTGGCGGTCGTCCTCGGGACAGTGTTCGCCGCGGTCATTAAGGCGCTTGTCGCCGACCTGCTGACGCCGATCATCGCGCTGATCTTTGGCAAGCCGAACTTTGAGAGCCTGTCGTTCACCATCAACAGCAGCCACTTCCTGTACGGGGACTTCCTGAACGCGATCTTCACGTTCGTCACCGTCGCCGCCGCGCTGTTCTTCTTCGTCGTGATCCCGGTCAATCACCTGATGTCCCGCCGGGCCCAGGAGGACCCCGAGACGAAGGAGTGCCCGGAGTGCACGTCGGCGATCCCGGTCAAGGCGCGCCGCTGCCCACTGTGCACCACGGAGTTGAGCTCGGCGGCAGCCTAGTCTTCGGCGCTCGGTACGACAGAGATCACCCGGCCGCGCCGGCCGCGGGTGAACTGCACCGTCCCGGCGGAGCGGGCATAGAGCGTGTCGTCCTTGCCGATCCCGACGCCGTCGCCGGGCCAGAACCGGGTGCCCCGCTGGCGCACGATGATCTCGCCGCCGGTCACCGCCTGCCCCGCGAACACCTTCACGCCCAGCCGCTTGGCCTTCGAGTCGCGGCCGTTGCGGGATGAGCCAAGACCCTTCTTATGCGCCATCGCCGGTCTCCTTCGCCGTCTGCTTGGACTTGGCCGCCGGCGCCTCGCCGGACGAGGCCGCAGCCCGCGATCGCCGGGCTGCCAGCTTGATCTGGGTGATTTCGATCCGCGTCAGTTCCTGACGGTGGCCGGTACGACGCTTGTAGCCGCGCTTGGGCTTGAACTTGACCACCCGCAGCTTCGGACCTCGCTCGTGGGCCAGCACCCGCGCCTCGACCTTGACCTTGGAGATGTCGTCGCCGTCGATCAGCGTGTCGCCGTCCACGTACAGAAGCGGCTGGAGCGCCACCCGGGCGCCGTCATCCTCGGGCAACCGCTCGACGAGCAGGGTCTGACCCTGCTCGACGCGGTACTGCTTTCCACCTGTTTTCACGATCGCGTAGGACATGCTCAGTCCGAGGAGCTCTGCGCCGAGGATGCCGACTCGGCCTTGGCGCCGGAACGGCGCCGTCCGCCTCTGCGGCCGCGGCGCCGAGGCTTTGATTCTAGGACATCACCGGCCCCGTCTTCGCCCCCCCGCCCGGCGGTGACGACGGCGTCGCCCGACGGCCCGGGCTCGACGTCGACCAGGGCCGCGCGCGCCGAGGTGCGACCGACCTCCTCGATCCTGACCAGATGCTTCTCGCCGACGTACGGCGTGCCGCCGCTAACGGAGATGATGTAGCCGTCGATTTTGGCGATCGCATCCCCGGGCGTGTACATGTGCGGCTCGACGATCTCGACGTGGACCTCCTCGCCCTCGCTGAACGGCACGGCGCGCTCCAGCACCTCCTCGCGGTCGCCCTCCAGCAGCACCGCGAAGTGCTCCAGCGGCAGCCCCTCGGAGCCCTCGAATACGAACACCTTGCCGGTCTCCTGCTCGATCGCGTGCAGCGCGCGCGCGTCGTCGTGGGTGAACTCGGCGCTGACGCGCGGGTTCATCTGAATCAGGAGCGCCTCGGCCGAGGTCTCCTTGGCCAGATCTCGCATCTTGCGCTCGAACTCGATCGCAATCGTCTCCTCGGACTTGATCACGCCCTCCCCACCGCAGGTCGGGCAGGGCCGGGTCATGATCTCCCGCACTCCGTCGGTGACGTTCTGGCGCGTCATCTCGACCAGGCCCAGGGGCGAGATCTCGACCACGAACGTCTTGGTCCGATCCTCGTCGAGCGCCTTGCGCAGCGTCTTAAGCACAGCATCGCGATTGCGCGCCCGCGCCATGTCGATGAAGTCGATGACGATGATTCCGCCGATGTCCCGCAGCCGCAGCTGGCGCACGACCTCCTCGGTGGCCTCGAGGTTCGTCCGAGTGATCGTGTCCTCCAGCCGGGCGCCCCTGCCGCGACCCATGAACGAGCCCGAGTTGACGTCGATCACGGTCAGCGCCTCGGCGTAGTCGATCATCAGATAGCCGCCGCTGGGCAGATCCACCCGCCGCGACAGCGTCGAGGCCAGCACGTCCTCGACACCGAACGCCTCGAACAAGGGCTTCTCCTCCTCCCACAGCTCGACCTGATCGACGAGTTCCGGCGCGGTCCGGGAGAAGAACGAGACCAGCCGGTGGTGCTGTTTGGGATCGTCGACGATCGCCCGCTCGAACTTGTCGGAGAAGATGTCGCGGACGACGCGGACCGAGAGGTCGGCTTCCTGGAAAACGAGCGCCGGTGCGGGGGTCTCCTCGACCCGCTTCTGCAGGACCTCGTTCAGCTTGAACAGGTACAGCAGCTCGCGCTCAAGATCTGCGCGCTTGGCGCCTTGGGCGGCCGTGCGGATGATCGCCCCGGCGCCCTCCAGGTCGAGCTTCGCCGCCTCCTTGCGCAGGCGCTCGCGCTCCTTCTCGTCGAGGCGGCGCGAGACGCCGATGCCCTCGCCGAACGGCGCCAGCACCATGTAGCGCCCGGCGATTGTGAGGTCCATCGACAGCCGGGCGCCCTTCGTCTTGAGCGGGTCCTTGACCACCTGCACGACGATCTCCTGACCGGGTTTGAGCATGTCGGTGATCTGACGGCCGTCGCGGGCGCCGCCGCGGCCGCGCCGGGGCGCCTCGACCCCGGGCAGAACGATCTCGTCGACGTGCAGGAACCCGTTCTTGTCCAGGCCGATGTCGATGAACGACGCCTCCAGCCCGGCGAGCACGTTGTCGACCCGCCCCTTGTAGATGTTGCCGACGATCGAGCGGGCGCCGCGGCGCTCGAGGTACAGCTCCGCGACCTGATAGCCGGCGGATGGATTGGTGGTCTTACGCCGCCGGCGCGAGGAGCTCTTGGCGGGCGTGCGGGCGGCGACGGTTCCCGCCGCCTCCAGCAGCGCCACCCGGGTCTCGCCGCGGTCGACGCTGACCAGTACTTGCTTCTTCAATTGTCTGTCAGTCCTTTGTTGTCATGACGCCCGGCGCAGGCGGGGCAGCGCGGGCAATCGAGTTGAGCCCGTGCGCGCACAGCACAGCACAGGCGAATACACAATGGTCACGAAATCAATGCCCTTCCCTTGCCCGCCGAGGCGATCCGCGCCTGAACGTGGATCGACTGGAGCAGGCCGATGGCGATGAACGTCACCAGCACCGACGAGCCTCCGTAGCTCATCAGTGGTAACGGCACGCCGGTGATCGGCATGATCCCGATCGTCATCCCGACGTTAACGAACACTTGGAACATGATCATGGCCAGGATCCCGCCCACGATCAGCGTCCCGTATAGGTTCTTGGCCATGGTGAGGATCCGCAGCGCCCGCCAGATCAGCAGCGCGTACAGCGACAGCACCAGCGCTGCGCCGACGAATCCGTAGGTCTCGCCCACCACGGCAAAGATGAAGTCCGTCTGGTTCTCCGGCAGGAAGTGCAGGCTGGTCTGGGTCGCGTGCGCGACGCCGCGGCCCGTCTTTTGACCGGATCCGATCGCGATCAGCGATTCGGTGATGTTGTAGGTCTGGTTGCGGGGGTCGTGCGAGGGGTTCAGGAACCCGGTCAGACGCTGCACCTGATACGGCTTCAGCACGTGCACGCCCAGGGCGGGCGCGACCGCCAGCACCAGTGTGACCGAGACCACGAACATCGCCACCAGCGCCGTCAGCTGCTTCCACGAGGTCCCGGCGAAGAACAGGATCATGAACGCGATCGCCACGTACACCAGCCCGGTGCCCAGGTCCGGCTGCGGGATCACGATCATCGCCGGCACCAGGGCGAGCAGCATGATCCGCGCGGTCGTGCGCCGTTCATGCAAGCGCCGCGAGCGATCGACCGCGAATGCCGCCAGCGATGCGATCAGCAGTGCCTTGCCGAACTCCGAGGACTGCACCTGAAGGAAGGGCAGCGGAATCCAGCGGTGCGAGCCGCGGATCGCGGGCATCCCGAACACGACGATGTTCAGCGCGATGATCAGCCCGTACATCGCGAACTTGTACTCGCGCAGTCTCGAGTAGTCCACGCGCATCAGCAGCAGCGCCACCAACAGCCCGACCCCGGCGTAGATCGCCTGGCGCTCGACGTAGTACAGCGGGTGGCCGGCGATCACCGTCCGGGTGGCGCCCTTGAGCGTCACCAGCGAGCAGGCCACCAGACCGAGCGCCGCCACCATCAGCAGCGGGTCGAACCGGGTCAGCGGCCGCGCCGGCGGCGGCGGCCACCTCTTCAGGCACGCGGATCGGAGTCACGCTCATAGCGTCCTCGAGGCTCCCGCGATGAACTTGCCGCGCTGGCCCATGAACCATTGCGACAGGATCTGCCGGGCCGCCGGCGCCGCCGCCTGTGCGCCGAAGCCGCCCTGCTCGACGGTCACGACCACCAGGATCGGCCGGCTGGGGTCGGGCACGAAGCACACGTACCACGACTGGTCCGCCTGGTTGGAGTGCTGCGCGGTCCCGGTCTTGCCGTACACCGGGTACTGGCTCTGGGGCCAGCCGGCGAACACGTCGGCCGAGGTGCCGCCGGGCTCCGAGGCCGCCTCGTGCAGGCCGGTGCGAATCGCGTCCAGGTTCTGCGGAGCGATGGGAATGAGGCGCGCGGGCGGTGGATCGATCTTCTGCAGCAGGGTGCCGTCCGGCGCATCCACCTCGAGCCCGACATGCGGCCGTACGACCTTCCCGCCGTTCTCGATCGTCGAGTACGCAACGGCGAGCTGCAGCGGCGTGGCCTCGAGGTCGCCCTGGCCGACGGCGAGGTTCTCGTTGTCGCCCACCGACCAGGGGCGGCCGTCGGCGATCCCGCAGCTGACGTGGCGGCCGTGCCCGCGGAACGGCCCCGCGCCCCGCTCGCACTCGCACCTCCAGCCGGTCTCGGTTGGCCCGCCACTCGGGGCTGGGCAGGATCCCCGGATTCTCGCCGCCGAGATCGATGCCGGTGGCCCGGCCGATGCCGAACGCCCGCGCCCACTGCTGCAGCGCGCCGCCCCGCGGCGCACGTCGCTGTTCGTCAGCCGGCCCAGGTTGTAGAAGAAGTCGTCGGAGGAGACCTTGATCGCCTGCGTCAGATCGACCACGCCGTACGCGGCGTGACCGGCGTTGTGGCGCACGTCGCCGGGCCCGTTGGAGTACACGCCGGTGTCGTCGTAGCTGTCTCCCAGGGACCAGGCCCCGCTTTGCAGCGCGGCCGTGGAGGTGATGCCCTTGAACGTCGAGCCGGTGGGGTAGGCGCTCTGGATGGCGCGGTTGAACAAGCGGGTAGTTGCTGGATGCGTTGTTGAGCTGCTGGTAGACCGACTCCGGCACCGGCTTGGTGAAGATGTTGGGGTCGAACGTGGGGTACGAGCCCATGGCGTAAACCTCGCCGTTCTGCGGATTGAGCGCCACGAACGCACCCGCCGGGCGCGGGCGGGTTGCTGGCGATCGCCTGCGCCAGCGCCTGCTGCCCGGCCGCTGCAGGCCCAGGTCGAGCGACAACTTGAGCGTGTGGCCGGAGACTCGGCTTGGCTGCGACAGATAGCCGCGGAAGCGCCCCAGCGCGTCGACCTGGACGCGGTTCGCCGCCGTCGACGCCTCGCAGGTAACGGTCGTAGTACCACTCCAGGCCTGACTGGCCGACGATCGCCTGCCGCGGAGACGCCGCGGTAGCTACGCTCCCTGAGCTCCTGGGCGGAGTGATCGGGCCCGACGTGCCGAACAGCTGGGCGGCCAAGTCGTGGAGCGGGATAGCGGCGCAGCCACACCTGCTCGATCTGCACCCCGGGGAACTGGGCTCTGGCGCTCCGACAGGTAGTACAGGACATCGCTGGGGACGTCGGTCTTGAGCGTGACGTTGGCGTAGGGCAGCAGCGCCTGCTGCTGCGCCACGGCGCACGGGATCGGCGGCCAGGCGCGGACGCCGTCGCCGCGGCACCCGGAATGGGTCCGCGCGCGTGCTGACCCCCAGCACGCCCGCCAGCCGCCGATACAGCTCGCGCGTCGCTGGCCGAGCGCGATGCGGCAGGTCGGGCGGCGAGATCTGCACCGCGATCGCCGGCTTGGAGTCGACCAGGATGTTGCCGTCCCGGTCCACGATCTCGCCCGCGCGGCGCCGGGCACCGCCGATGTCTCGCACGCGGTTGACGCTCGCCTGCGCTCAGCGTACTTGTCGCCGGACAGCACCTGCAGGAACCACAGGCGGAAGAAGATGATCGCGAACATGGCCAGCGCGAAGCTGCCGACAGGATCGCCACGCGCAGCGCGAGCTGTGGCGTCAACGGCGGCCGGCGGTCCTCGGGGAGCTGGATCATCGCGACCCGCGAGGCGCGATCGGTCCCGAGCCCCGCGGACGGGCGCTGCAGCGGGCTGAGCCCGCCGGTGGTGTACGCGCGCCGTCGCCGCCGGCGCGGATCCTGGGGCAGCGCCGGCACGATGATCCGCCGCACGACCGCGTACACGGGCAGCGCGATCAGCGTATTGACCAGAATCGTGATGAAGATCTGCTGCGCCAGCAGCAGGCTCACGGGAGCATCGACGCCGAGCAGGAACTGGATCAGAGCCATGCCGACGCCGGCGAACGCGGTGGCGGCCGCCCCCATCGCCAGCGGCACCAGGCCATGGGCCGGGTCACGCAGCTCGCGCACGCGTCCGGACCAATAGCCGATCGCGATGTACAGCAGCGAGGTGACCCCGAGCGTCTGCACCAGCACCATGTCGACGAACAGGCCGATGCCAAACCCGACCACGGCGCCGTACATCGAGCCACACAGCAGGCCGACCGACATCACCACCAGTGGAGTCAGGTCCGCGCTCACCCCGAACACCGAGATCTGCGACACGGCAGCCTGCTGCAGCACCACGGTCACGAATCCGAGCGCCACCAGCCGCACCGGAAGCTTCAGCGAGTCCAACACGATCACGGCACCTGGGCGCGTACGGCACCGGCGTGCGGCGCCGTCAGGATCTGGACCGACGGCAGGTGGCGCAGATCGGCGGCCGGGGTGACCTGGATCTGGCCGCTGTTGATCAGCGTGTCCTGGTTGGCGCCGGATACTTGGCCGATCGGGATCCCCGCCGGAAACAGCGAGTCCAGCGAGCCGGACTTGAACCCGGCCGTCACGACCTGCTCACCCACCTGGATGGGCGCATGCCGCGGTAGGTACTGAAGCAGGAGCTGGCTCGGGTTGCCGACGGCCGGCACCAGCACGCCGGTGTCGCCGTACTGGTCCTGGACCTGGGCGGTGACCGCCGAGGAGTGGTCGGTGATCAGGGTGACGATCGAGACCGTCGGCGCCACCGTGGTGATCTTCCCCACCAGCGCCCCGTCGCCGACCACGGGATCGTCGACGTGCACGCCGTCCTCAGACCCCTTGTCGACCTCGATCGACAGATACCACAACGTCGGGTCACGGGAGATGACCTGGGCGCCCACCGGTTTGTAGGCCGAGATGCCGAGACTGTTGTCCAGTCCGACCTCCCGCGTCAACACAGCGTCGTTGATCGCCTTCTGCTGAGCCACATCCAGCTCCCGGCGCAGGGTCTGGTTCTCCTTCTTGAGCTGGTCGCGCTGCGACTTGGCATTGAGCGTGTCCGAGAACCAGCCCGCCACGTCGCGGACGGGCGAGAGCACCTTGCTGGCGCCCTCCTGGATCGGAGAGAGCACCTCGACGATCCCGCGCTGCACCGTGTGCAGCGGGCTGCTCGGCGACTCGCCGAAGTAGGCCGTGAGCAGAATCAGGGAAACGCCGACGAGCAGCGCGAGCACTGCGCGCCGCCGCCGAACTTGCTTGTCATGCACGAGATGGCTATCTCCAAAGACTGGATGCTCATCGCCTCAATACCAGATCGGGCCTAGTACCGACGGCGACGGTTACGTGAATTCTTGCTTGAGCGGTGGATCGCTTCGAATTCCTCCAACGAACGTCCCGATCCCACCGCGACGCACGTCAACGGCGATTCCGCCAGGTGCGCGGGCATCTGCGTCTCGTGACGCAGTCGCTCTTCGAGGCCTTGAAGCAGCGAACCGCCACCCGCCAGCATGATGCCACGATCCATGATGTCCGAGGCGAGCTCGGGCGGGGTGCGGTCGAGTGTCTCCTTGACCGCGTCGATGATCTGCGACACCGGCTCCTCCAGCGCACCCCGGATCTCCTCGCTGGTCAGAACCACCGTCTTGGGCAGGCCCGAGACCATGTCCCGCCCCCGGATCTCCGCCTGCACCTCCTCGCTCATGGGAAACGCCGAGCCGATCTCAAGCTTGACCTCCTCGGCGGTCTGCTGGCCGATCAGCAACTTGTACTCGCGCTTGACGTAGTTGATGATCGCCTCGTCGAGCTCGTCCCCACCGACCCGAATCGACTGCGACACGACGATTCCGCCCAGCGAGATCACCGCCACCTCGCTGGTCCCGCCGCCGACGTCGACGACCATCGAGCCGGTGGGCTCACCGACCGGCAGCCCGGCCCCGATGGCTGCGGCCATTGGTTCCTCGATCAGGTAGGCCTGGCGGGCCCCGGCCGACAGACAGGCCTCCTCGACGGCCCGCTTCTCCACGCCGGTCACCCCGCTCGGCACACACACCACCACGCGAGGATGAGCCCACCGGTTCTGGTGCACCTTCTGGATGAAGTGCCGAAGCATCTCCTCGGTGACCTCGAAGTCGGCGATCACGCCATCCTTGAGCGGCCGGATCGCCGAGATCGTCCCGGGCGTGCGTCCCAGCATGCGCTTGGCCTCGATCCCGACGGCATGCACCTCCCCCGTGCGGGAGTCCACGGCGACCACGCTGGGCTCGGACAGCACGATCCCCCGGCCGCGGACGTATACGAGCGTGTTGGCGGTGCCCAGGTCGACCGCCATGTCGCGGCCACCGAAGCCGGTCAGGTACGTGAAGAAACCCACAGGTGAAGGAAATCGTCAGGGAAAAGCAGCGGACGAGGCGGCGAGATGCGGGGGGCCGCGCCGAGGCTGCCCGCTCCGTCCAAGCCTGAGTGTACCGAACCCACCTGGCTCAAGACCGCGCGGAGCCCTCCCCTGGACGGAGAAAACTGCTGGAAATTGGCTAAACGGCGGGTAAAGCTCAGCCAATCAGATTCGGGGCCAACTCGAGCAGCGTCGCCACCGGCAGGCCGACCACGTTGAAGAAGTCGCCTTTGATCGCCGCCACCAGCGCGGCGCCGCGACCCTGGATCGCGTAGCCGCCGGCGCGCTCGCGCCACTCGTTGCTGGCGACGTACCACCCCAGCAGCGACTCGTCGAGTGCACGAAACTCGACCAGCGTGCTGGCCGCGGCGGTCCGGCTGCCACGACCGGCGTCGATCAGGCACAGTCCGCTGATCACCGCGTGACAGCGGCCGGCGAGCGCGCGCAGCGTGGCCCGAGCCTGGTCGGCGTTCGTGGGCTTGCCATATAGCTCGGTGCCCAGGCTGACGACGGTGTCAACGCCGAGAACCACGGCCGAGCCGTGGTGCTCGGCGACCGCGGCGGCCTTGCGGTAGGCGTTTTCGACCGCGACCTCATGGGGTGGTCCGTGCTCGAGCTCCTGCGCATCGGGCACGACCACCGAGAACTCGATCCCCAGCTGTTCAAGGATCGCGCGGCGCTGGGGCGAGCGCGAGGCGAGCACCAGCGCCGTCACGGCCGAAGCTCAGCCGAGCTCGGGAAAGAACAGCCCAACCTCGCGGGTCGCGGACTGCGCCGAGTCGGAGCCGTGGACCATGTTCTGGCCCACCGCCACCGCGTAGTCGCCGCGAATCGAGCCCGTGGTCGCCTGAGCGGATTGGTCGCGCCGATCACCTGCCGCGCGGCATCGACCGCCGCTTCTCCGTCCAGCACCATCGCCACCAGCGGACCCGAGGTGATGAACGTGACCAGCTCCGCGAAGAACGGCTTGCCCTCGTGTTCGGCGTAGTGGCGCTCGGCTAGCTCGTGCGTCATCGTCATGTGCTTGAGCGCCGCCAGCCGCAGGCCCTTGCGCTCGAAGCGGGCGATGATCTCGCCGGTGAGGTTCCGCGCGAAGGCGTCGGGCTTGACGAGGATCAGCGTTCGCTCTATGGCCACTGGCCTTCCTTCCTGAGTCGGTGTCCGCCCGGCTGAGACGGAATCGCGACGCTACGCCGCCCGCTTCGGGTGCGGTCCCGGCCACCGGCTGCTCGGCTGTCTCCCGCCGGCGACGGGTACGCCGCGGCGCCGGTGGGAGGTGCCGATCTCCGACTCGCAGAACGGGCAGATCTTCCAGGCCGGATCCAGCGGCTTGCCGCACGTGGCGACAGGGATCCTTGAGCTTGCGCATGCAGTTCGGGCAGCGCAGGAAGTCCTTCTCCACCTCGTAGTCGCAGTGGGGGCAGAGGTGGTAGCCGAGCTCCGCCAGCCTCGCCTCGGCGGCCTGCATCTCCAGATCGCGCTCGCGCACGTCCTCGAGGTACTCCGGCGGCCGCACGATCATGTAGACGATCGTCCCCACGAACGGGAACAGCGACGCGGCGGTGGCGCATCCGACCAACATCGGATCGGCGATCCGCCGGCGCGCGTCCGCGTAGGTCCAGTACACCAGCGCCAGCCAGATCACCACCAGGAACAGGATCAGCAGTGACACCACGAGATTGATCGTGCTGTTCTTGATCCCGAAAACGCCGGCCAGCGAGAGCATCAAATTGGCGAGTGTAATGGTCGGAGTGGTCGTATCGCGCCAAGGCGCCCGTCAGCACGCCGATCTAGAGGAACAACCTGCCGAACAGGTAGCCGATCCCGAAGAACACCAGGATGACGACGGCGACGATCAGCGCCACCAGCCCGATCATCGTCAGGAAGCTCGGGTGATCGTCGCGCTCGTTCACAGCGTCGAGGCGCGCGCGGCCACCGGCCGGCGCCAGCAGATCGGCCGACGAGATAGATCGAACCGGTGGCCAGCACCACGCCCTCCGCGCCCGCGAGCTCACGCGCGCGCGCAAGCGCGACCTCGGGTCTCGGCACCACCTCGGAGCGCGGCCCGGACAGCTGGCCGGCGAGGGATTGGAGCGTCGGCGGCGGCAAGGCGCGAGGATTCTGACTGCTGGTGAAGACGACCGCGTCGCACGCCGGCAGCAGCGCCTCCAGCATGCCAGCAGCGTCCTTGTCGTCGAGAATCGAGACCGCGGCCACCAGCCGGTCGTGTCCGGCCACCAGCTCCGGCAGGGACTCGGCGAGCGCCGCCATCCCGTCGGGTTGTGGGCCCCGTCGAACAGCGTCAGCGGATCGCGGTCGATCACCTGAAGCCGCCCCGGCACCTGCACGGTCGGCCGCCGCGGCCGCCACCGCATCCGCATCCACCGACCCAGCTAGGCGGTCTGCGGCCGCCAGCGCGACGGCGAAGTTGCGTCGCTGAAACGTGCCCAGCGCCGCCACGGCGCACGCCCGGGTCGACGCCCGCCGTGACGATCCGCGCGCCGCGCTCGCGGGCGACCTGGTTAGCCACCGCCAGCGCGTCCGCGGGCAAGCCCGCCCCCAGAACCAGCGTCGCGCCGGGCTGCACCACATCGAGCTTCTCCCGGGCGATGTCGGTGATCGTGGGGCCGAGCCAGCGCGTGTGCTCCAGCCCGACGCTGGTCAGCACCTGCACGCCGGACGGGATCACGTTGGTCGCGTCGAAGCGGCCGCCCAGGCCCGCCTCGATCACCGACACTGCCACGTCCCGCCGGGCGAGCTCGGAATATGCGGCGGCGGTCAGCGCCTCGAACTGCGTGACGCGGTCACCCTCGGGCAACGAGCGGTCGACCAGCTCCGCGGCGCGCGCCGCCCGCGACACCGCGGCCGCGAATGAGACCGGATCGAGATCCTGATCGCCGATCCGGATGCGTTCGGCAAACGAGACCAGGTGCGGGGACAGGTACGCGCCTACGCGGACTCCGTGCAGGCGCAGAATCGCCGCGATCATCCGCGCCGTGGAGGACTTTCCGTTGGTGCCCACCACGTGGATCGACTCGAACGAGCGCTCCGGATGACCCAGCGCGGTCATCAGTCTCCGCATCCGGTCCAGACCGAACCGCATCCCGAACAGCTCGAGCGACAGCAGATACCGCTCGGCATCCTCGAGCGAAAACGAAGACATCACAGCGCCTCCAGCTCGGACCGCAGGCGCGTCAGCTTGTCACGCTCCGCCTGGACCACGTCGGCGCGGGGCCTGGCCCACGAAGCCCGGGTTGGCCAGCTTGCGCTCGCGAGCGCTCGATCTCGGCCTCGAGCCGGCCGCGCTCGGCGTCCTGCTTGCGCTCCAGCGTGGCCGGGTCGAACTCATTCGTGGCCAGGATCTCCACGACCCCGCCGGGCACCGGCACCGAGGCGACCGGGTGACCTCCGTCCGCAGACAGCTCGATCCGCGCCAGCCGGCCAACGTGCTCGGCGGTCTCCTCGTACCCGGGGGCCGCCAGCCGGGCCGGCACGCGCGCGGCCGCGCGCACGCCGGCGTGATCCCGCCACCCCCGGAGCGCCTGAACGGCTTGGATCGCCCGCCCCAGCGCCTCCTCGGCCTGCGGATCGCGGGCGAACCCATCCGCCGACGGCAGCCCCGCCGCCAGCAGGCCGGTGCTGCCCGGTATGTATCCGTAGATCTCCTCGGTCACGAACGGGATCATCGGGTGCGCCAGCGCGAGCGTCTGCAGCAGCACGTGCAGCAACGTCCGGGTGCAGGCCGGCTCGCCCTCGTACAGCCGCGGCTTGACCAGCTC
The DNA here is from genome assembly GCA_963803475.1 of uncultured Solirubrobacterales bacterium. GTDB lineage: Bacteria > Actinomycetota > Thermoleophilia > Solirubrobacterales > Solirubrobacteraceae > Palsa-465. Next base: position 16,154 of record CAWDMR010000009.1, on the reverse strand, counting down.
CAGGTACCAGTCGCACAGCTCGCCATACACGAAGTCGTACAGCTCCAGGGCGGCGTGCGAGAAGTCGAAGCCGTCGATCCGGGACTCGACCGAGGCCTTGGCTCGCTCCAGCCGGGACAGGATCCAGCGGTCCTCGATCCGGGCCGGGTTGACCGCCGGCCGGACCGAGTCATCGATCCGCAGCAGGATCAGCCGTGAGGCGTTCCACAACTTGTTTGCGAGCTGCTGTCCCTGCGTCACCTTGTCCACGCTGAAGCGGACATCCTGGCCGGAGGACATCGCCAGCAGGCCCCACCGGGTGGCGTCTGCCCCGTGGGAAGTGATCAGATCCATGGGGTCGATGCCGGTGCCCAGCGACTTCGACATGCGGCGGCCGTCGGGCGCCAGGATGATCGAGTGCACGTACACGTCGCTGAACGGCACCTCGCCCGTGAACTCGAGCCCCATCATCACCATCCGGGCCACCCACAGGAAGATGATGTCGCGCGCCGTCGAGAGCACGTCGGTGGGATAGAACGCTTGCAGCTCGGGCGTGTCGTCCGGCCAACCCAGCGTCGCGAACGGCCACAGGGCGCTGGAGAACCACGTGTCGAGCACGTCCGGATCGCGCTCCCAGCCGTCCTCGGCCGGGGCGGAGACGCCCGGCGCGCACCTCGGTGCCCTTGTACCAAACGGGGATCTGATGACCCCACCACAGCTGGCGGGAGATGCACCACGGGCGGATGTTCTCCAGCCACCTGGAGATACCGGAGCCGCTCGGAGTTCGGATGGATTCGCAGTCGTCCGTCGCGCACCGCCTGGATCGCCGCAGCCGCGAGCTCCTCCATGCGCATGAACCACTGCAACGAGATGAGCGGCTCGATCCGCTCCCCGGAGCGATGGGAGAACGGGACCAGGTGGGTGTAGGCCTCGGTGCGGGCGATCAGCCCGGCCGCGCGCAACGCGGTCACGACGGCCTCCTGGGCCTCGGCCACCGTCAGACCCACGAACTGCTCGGGTGCGTCCGCCGTGATCCGGCCGTCCTCGCCGATCACCGTGATCTCGGCCAGCCCGTGCCGGCGCCCGATCTCGAAGTCGTTGGGATCGTGGCCGGGGGTGATCTTCAGCGCGCCGGTCCCGAACTCCGGCTTGACGTACTCGTCGGCGATGATCCTCAGGCGCCGCCCGACCAGCGGCAGGATCGCCGTCTCCCCGATCAGCCGCTGGTAGCGCTCATCGTCCGGATGCACGGCGATCGCGGTGTCGGCCAGCATCGTCTCCGGGCGAACGGTGGCCACCGTGATCGCGCCCGAGCCCGATTCCAGCGGGTAATCGATGTAGTAGAGCGTGTCGGTGACCTCGCGGTCTTCGACCTCGAGATCGGAGATCGCCGAACGCGTGCCCGGGTCCCAGTTGACCAGGTAGCGGTCGCGGTAGATGTAGCCCTTGTCGTACAGCGCCACGAACACGTGCAGCACCGCCCGCACGTATTCGTCATCCAGCGTGAACCGCTCCTCTTCGTAGTCGCATGAGGCGCCCAGGCGCTTGAGCTGCTCGATGATCGCGCCGCCGTACTGCTCGCGCCAGGCCCACACGCGCTCGACGAACCGGCTTCGGCCCAGCTCCTCGCGGCTGGCGCCCTCCTCGAGCAGCGCGCGTTCGACCTGGGTCTGCGTGGCGATCCCGGCGTGGTCGGTGCCGAGGATCCACTTGGTTCGCCGGCCCCGCATCCGGTGGTAGCGGATCAGGCAGTCCTGCACCGAATTGTTCAGCGCATGGCCCATGTGGAGCACGCCCGTGACGTTCGGTGGCGGGATCGCGATCGAGTAGTTCTCCTCGGCGCTGCCCTCGGGTGCGGGATGGAACAGGCCGGACTCAAGCCAGCGCTCGACGATCCGCGGTTCGACCGCGGCTGGGTCGTAACGCGTCTTCTGGTCGAGGTCTGACATCGGGGCGTGAGTCTAGGACTCCAGGAGGCTGTCTCAAACCCGTGGTTTACGGCATCTCCACACCCTGGTCACCAAATCTCCTCAGGGGCAGGGATGAGGACGTCACAATCCCGAGCCAGGCGAACGGCAGGTGATCGACATCCTGCCGGGGAGGATCAGAGCCTCCCTGACAGCGCGATCACTTCGCGAGGGCCTCCGGTACCGGGGGCCCTTCGCTCAGGCGGCTGCCTCGCCCTCTTCCTCGGGCGTGGCGACGGTGACCAGCGTCGGGGGCGTCGACTTCTCGATCGTCTCACTCGTGACCACGCACTTGCGGACGTCGCGGCGGGAGGGCAGCTCGAACTGAACCTCGAGCAATACCTCCTCGATGATCGACCGCAGACCACGGGCGCCGGTCTCCCGCTCCAGCGCCCTGTCCGCGACCGAGGTGAGCGCGTCGTCGGCGAACACGAGCTCGATCCCGTCGAACTGGAAGAAGCGCTGAAACTGCTTGACCAGGGCGTTGCGCGGCTCGGTCAGGATCTGCATCAGCTCGTCCCGCGAGAGCTGGTGGATCGCCGACATCACCGGGAGTCGCCCGATGAACTCCGGGATCAGCCCGTACTGGATCAGGTCCTCGGGGAGGCAGTGCTCGAACATCTCTCCGAGGTCGCGCTGCTCCTTGGACTGGATGGCGGCCCCGAAACCGACGCCCTGATGGCCGATCCGCCGCTCGATCACCTTGTCGAGGTTGGCGAACGCACCGCCGCAGATGAACAGCACGTTGGTGGTGTCGATCGACAAAAACTCCTGGTGGGGATGCTTGCGCCCGCCCTGAGGCGGAACGCTGGCGGTGGTGCCCTCGAGGATCTTCAGCAGCGCCTGCTGGACGCCCTCGCCGGAAACGTCGCGCGTGATCGACGGGTTGTCGGCCTTGCGCGCGATCTTGTCCACCTCGTCGATGTAGATGATCCCGGTCTCCGCCTTCTTGACGTCGTAGTCGGCGGCCTGGATCAGCTTCAGCAGGATGTTCTCGACGTCCTCGCCGACGTAGCCCGCCTCGGTGAGCGCGGTGGCGTCCGCGATGGCGAACGGGACGTTGAGGATCTTCGCCAGCGTCTGAGCCAGCAGCGTCTTCCCGCATCCCGTCGGACCCAGCAGCAGGATGTTCGACTTCTGCAGCTCGATGTCGTTCTCATCGGACTGCATCATCTGCACGCGCTTGTAGTGGTTATAGACCGCCACCGACAGCGAGCGCTTGGCCTGTTCCTGCCCCACCACGTACTCGTTCAGGACGTCGTAGATCTCCCGCGGCTTGGGGAGATTCTCGATGTCGAAGCTCGGCGGGGCGGTGAGCTCCTCGTCGATGATCTCGTTACAGAGATCGATGCACTCGTCGCAGATGTAGACGCCCGGCCCAGCGATCAGCTTCTTGACCTGGCGCTGGGACTTGCCGCAGAAGCTACAGAGAAGCTGTTCGTTGGAGTCCGTGGGACGTGCCATCAGTGCAATCTCTCTCTCCGGAGTACGGCGCGTAATCGCCCGAACTCGCTTGCCTAAGAGTAGCCCCTCAGTGCTGCGAGATCACGCGGTCAATGATTCCGTAGTCCTTCGCCTCCTCAGAGCTCATGAAATAGTCACGCTCGGTGTCCGCCCGCACCTTGTCCAGATCCTTGCCCGTGTGCTTGGCGATGATCTCATCGAGGCGTCGGCGAACATCGATGATCTCTTTAGCGTGGATCTCAATGTCAGTGGCTTGTCCCTGAAAGCTGGACGAAACTTGATGGATTAGGATCTTGGCGTTCGGCAGGGCCATGCGTTTGCCGCTCGCGCCGCCCGACAACAGCAGCGCGCCCATCGACATCGCGATTCCGACGCAGATCGTCTGCACATCGGGCCTATGAACTGCATCGTGTCGTAGATCGCCAGGCCGGCATACACCGAACCGCCGGGCGAATTGATGTACACCGAGATGTCCTTGTCGGGATCTTCGGACTCCAGATGCAGCAGCTGGGCGACGATCAGGTTTGCGATCTGGTCGTCGACCGGAGTCCCCAGGAAGACGATCCGCTCGTTCAACAGGCGGCTGTAGATGTCGAACGCGCGCTCCCCGCGGGAGGTCTGCTCGACGACCATCGGTACCAGTGGGCTCATGGTCCTCGCTTCTTTTGCTTGCACGCCCGGATTCCTGCCGAATGTAGCAATCGCGGATCCAGGCCGGCCTGGTCCGGCGGCGGCCTGCGGGCGCGACGGGCAGCGCTGCCCGGGGTCCAGAGCTGGCCGCCGCCGCCCTCGGGCTCGTCCTTGCCCGGGGTCCACAGCTTCTGGCGCGCCTTGGCCTGCTCGACGCTGATCGGCCTCCGCGCCGGACACCAACAGCTCGACCGCCAGTTGCTCGGCGACGTCCTGGCGCAGCCGGTCCAGCTGGCCGTTCTTACGCATGCGCTCCAGCAGCTCGTCGGCGCCGGCTGCCGGCGCGCTGGGCAGCGGGCTCGAGCTCCTCGAGCACCTGCTCCTCGGTGGGCTCGATCCGCTCGGCCTCCACGACGCCGCCAGCACGGCCTCGCGTCGCAGCGCCTTGGCCGCCTCCGGCTCCGCCTCGTGCGCCAGCGTCTCCTCGTCCTTGCCCGCGATCCGCAGGTAGGCCTCCTTGGAGATGCCCTGCCGGGCCAGCGCGGACAGCGTCTGCTCCAGCAGCTCGTGCGCGCGCGCGTGCACCAGGCGCTCGGGCAGCTCGATCTTCGCCTCGGCCGCGGCGGCGTCCACCACGGCCTCACGGAACTCCCGCTCGATCGCCTGCTCCTCGACCTCTCGCAGACGCGCTGCGGATGTCCTCGCGCAGCTCCTCGAGCGAGTCGAACTCGGAGGCCTCGGAGGCGAACTCGTCATCCAGCTCGGGCAGTCGCTTGGCCTTGACCTCGCCCACGGTCACCTCGAACGTCGCCTCCCTACCGCCCAGATCGCCGGGGTAATCCTCCGGAAAGGTGACCTCGCACCGTGCGCTGCTCGCCGGCCCCGGTGCCGACCAGCTGCTCCTCGAAGCCCGGGATCAGCCGTCCGGATCCGAGCTCGAGCAGCTGATCGCGGCCCTCTCCGCCCTCGAACGGCTCTCCATCGAGCCGGCCGACGTAGTCGATCACGCACGTGGTCGCCGTTCTGCGCCGGCCGCTCCACCGTCTCGAGCGTGGCAAACCGGTCCCGCAGGCGCTCGAGCTCCGCGTCGACCGCCTCGTCCTCACCACGCGGCTCACGGCGGCCGACCTCGAGGCCCTTGTAGTCGCCCAGCTACGCCCGCGGGCGCACGCCGATCTCGATCGAGAACGCCAGCGGCTCGCCCTGGCCCGGCAGGTCCCCGACGTCGAGGTCGGGCTCCCCCACGGGAGTGATCCCGGCTTCGTCGATCGCGTCCACGTACCAGCTGCCCAGCGACGCACGCACCGCCTCGTCGAGCACGGCCTCGCGTCCGAGCCGGCGGATCACCACCGGCGGCGGAACCTTGCCCTTGCGAAACCCGGGGATCCGCATCTGACGGCCCGAGCGCCCTGGCCGCCTGCTGCACCCGGCGCTCGACCTCGTCGGCCGGCACCTCCGCCTGGACGCGCACGCGCGACTCGGGCAGCTCGGTGACGGTTCGTCTTGACGGGCGAGGCCATCGGACTTCAGCAGACGATAGCTTCCGCCTGTGCGTTGACGGTTGGCAGCGCGCGCGGTCACCGGACCGCTGGCGTTCTTCCTGGCCTGGTTCGTGATCTGGTCGTGTACGGATGGGGTCGCTGTGGCGCGCTGCGGGAACGGTCGGGGGCGGCGGCCTTAGCTCCGGTCCGGCGGGAATCGACGTGGGACCTGGTCGGACTCCGATATCTCCGCCGCCGAGCGCCGCGATGGAGTTCGTCCGTCGCATACGTGGTCGAACTTCAAGGCGAGCGAGCATCCTCCAGCGGCCACCGCCCGCCCGCGGTGAGCCCGGCGTGCCCCGAACTCGTCCGCAGCCGTCCGGCTTCGGCTATCCGGCCATCGTGAACGTCTCGGCTCCGGGCGTGCCGCCCTCCCGCCCGCCGCCTCGGATCAGGTTGCGCACCTCGCGCAGCGCCACCGGCAGCGTGGTGGTGTCGTAGCTGCGCGAGGCCTTGATGTCGGCCAGCATCCTCAGGCAGCGCTCCACCGCCGCGGCGTTGCGGTGCTGACCAGGCCTCGATCGCCGCTCGCTGGTCGCCGTTCGCGCGCCGCCCGTCTCGAGCACCTCCTGGGTCAGCGAGCGGTGCAGGCTGTAGAGATCGTCGCGCAGCGCCGCCCGGGCCAGCGCCTGCCAGCGATTGGCCCGCGGCAGCTCGATGATCCGATCCCGCAGCCAGTTGAGCTCCAGCCGGGATCCCAGCCGGAAGTACGTCGTCATCACCGCTTCCGGCTCGCGTCTGGTCGCCTCCGCCACCTCGACGATGTCGAACGTGCGACAGCAGCGCCGGCATCCCCGCCACCCGCCGGGCCAGCGGTCGCGGGCACGCCGGCCTCTGCAGCTCGCTCGGACCGGGCATCGAACATCTCCCGGTCGCTCGCCGTCGAGCACCTCCGGCAGCGCCGCGCCAGCATCATCTGTGCTCCGGGCTCGAAGTGCTGGATCGTCACCGCGATGTTGATCGTCTGCGGATTGGCCCGCACCAGCCAGCGGGTGGCGCGCTCGACCAGCCGCCGCCCCTCGATCAGCATCTCGCAGCTGCGGTCCGCGGCCTCGACCCGGTTGTCCAGCGCCTCGACCGCCGACCAAGAACCGGCGCATGTCGAACACCTCGCGGGCCACGGCGTAGCCGCGCGCGAGCATGCGAGGCCGAGGCGCCGGTCTCCTCGTGCAGCCGGAACACGAACGTGGTGCCGGCGCGGTCGACGAGCTGGTTGGCGACCACCGTCGCGATGATCTCCCGGCGCAGGCGGTGGCGTCGCATCTGGCCCGCGGTAGCGCTCGGGCAGCGGCGGCGGGAAGTAGCGCTCGAGGTCGTGGGCCAGGTACTCGTCCTCGGGCAGGTCGGACTCGAGCAGCGCGCGCGTACAGGTGGATCTTGCAGTAGGCCATCACCACCGCCAGCTCGGGGGCGACCAGCCCCTCGTGCGCGGCCTTGCGCTCGGCGATCGCGTCCTCGCTGGGCAGGAACTCGATCTCGCGGTCCAGCCCGGCCACCTGCTCGAGTTGGCGGATCAGGCGGGCGTGGACGTCGACCATCGGGGCTGGCCTGCGCCAGCGCCAGGCTCATCGCCTGGGTCTGGGTGTAGCTGCCGTACAGCACCCGCTCGGCGACCGCGTCGGTCATCTCCACCAGCAGCTCGTTGCGCTGCTTCTCGGTCATGTCGCCGGCCGCGACCAGCGCGTCGAGCAGGATCTTGATGTTGACCTCGTGGTCGGAGCAGTTGACCCCCGCGACGTTGTCGATCGCGTCGGTGTTGATCCGCGCCGCCCGCCCGAGCGCGTACTCGATCCGTCCCCGCTGGGTGAAGCCGAGGTTCCCGCCCTCCCCCACCACCCGGCAGCGCAGCTCGCTCCCGTCCACCCGCACCGCGTCGTTGGTCTTGTCGCCGGCGTCGGCGTGCGTCTCGGCCGAGGCCTTCACGTAGGTGCCGATGCCGCCGTTCCACAGCAGATCGACCGGCGCGCGGAGGATCGCCGCGGATCAGCTCGGCCGGGGCCAGCTCGTCGGCGCTCGATCGCCAGCGCCTCGCGCACCTGCGTCGGAGAGCGGGATCGACTTGGCGGTGCGCGGATACACGCCGCCGCCCGGCGAGATCAACGCTCCGTCGTAGTCGCTCCAGGCCGAGCGCGCCAGCTCGAACAGGCGCCTGCGCTCCTCGAAGCTGGCCTCCGGATCGGGGTCCGGGTCGAGGAACACGTGCAGGTGGTTGAACGCCGCCAGCAGCTTGATGTGCCGGGAGAGCAGCATCCCGTTGCCGAACACGTCGCCGGACATGTCGCCGATCCCGACGACGGTGAAGTCGGTCTGCTGGATGTCGCGTCCCGAGCTCGCGGAAGTGGCGCTTGACCGACTCCCAGGCGCCGCGGGCGGTGATCCCCATCTCCTTGTGGTCGTAGCCGTGCGAGCCGCCGGAGGCGAACGCGTCGCCCAGCCAGAAGCCGTACTCGGCGGAGACGCTGGTTGGCGATGTCCGAGAACGTCGCGGTGCCCTTGTCGGCGGCCACGACCAGGTAGGGATCGTCCTCGTCGTAGCGCACCACGCGTTCGGGGGGCGCACGTCGCCGCCGACGATGTTGTCGGTCAGGTCGAGCAGGCCGCGCAGGAAGATCCGGTAGCACTCGATCCGCCTCGGCCTGGAGCGCCTCGCGGCCGCCGTCGGCGGGCGGGCGCTTGACCACGAACCCGCCCTTGGAGCCGACCGGCACGATCAGCGCGTTCTTGACCATCTGCGCCTTCATCAGCCCGAGGATCTCGGTGCGGAAGTCCTCGCGCCGGTCCGACCAGCGCAGCCCGCCGCGAGCCACCTTGCCGCCGCGCAGGTGCACGCCCTCGACCCGCGGCGAGTACACGAAGATCTCGAACCGCGGCCGCGGCAGCGGCAGCAGCGGCAGCCGCTCGGGTCGAGCTTGAACGACAGAGACGAGCGCAGGCCGCCGCCGCCGGCATCCCGCGGAAGCAGTTCGTGCGCAGGATCGCCCGCTGACCACGCAGGAAGCTGCGCAGGATCCGGTCCTCGTCCAGGCTCTCGACCGCGTCGATCGCCTGCTCGATCTGCCCGGCGATCGCCTCCGGCGCTCGGAGCTCCGCTGGTCGGGGTCGAACCGGGCGACGAACAGCTCCACCAGCAGCGTCGCGATGTCGGGATGGGCCGAGCAGCGTGCGCTCCATGTAGGCGTCCGAGAACGCGATGCCCGGCCTGGCGCAGGTACTTGGCGATCGCCCGGAGGATCGTGATCTGCCGGCCGCTCAGCCCGGCGCGCGAGCACCAGCCCGTCGAGGCCGTCGTCCTCGAGCTCGCCGCGCCACACGCCGAGGAACGCCTCCTGGAAGATGTCGCGCACGCGCTCGACGTCCTCGGCGGCGACTCGCAGCCCGAAGTCGTAGATCCACACCGGGTCGCGCCGTCGGGCGGTGATCTCGTAGGGCCGCTCGTCGACCACCCGCGCGCCCATGTGCTCGAACGTCGGCAGCACGTCGGAGAGCAACACGCCGCCGGAGCTGAACAGCTTGCAGCGGACCACGCCCGCCTGGGCCTCGAGCGGGCGGTACAGGCTGATGATCGGCTCGCTCGGACGCCTCCAGCTCCTCGAGCCGGTCGATGTCGGCCACCGCCGAGCGCGCCACCCAGTCGGAGCGGTAGCCGGGCGGGAACGCCCGCTCGTAGCGCCTGAACAGGCCAGCCCGCGCTCCTCGCCGTGCTCCTCGACCAGCGCCTCGCGCAGATCGTCGGTCCATGCCCGCGTCGCCTGCACCAGCCGCGACTCGATCTCCGCCACGTCGTAGTCCTCGGGCACGCCATCGGGGCAGTGGACGATGTAGTGCACGCGCGCGAGCAGCGACTCCGACAGCTGCAGGGTCCAGTCGAGGTGCGCTGCCGCCGAACTCCTCGAGCAGGATCCGGCCGACCCGCTCGCGGTTCTCGGTGTTGAAGCGGTCGCGCGGAATGCACGACCAGGCAGGCGACGAAGCGGTCCAGCGGGTCCCGCCGCACGAACAGGCGCACCCGCTGGCGCTCGCCCAGCCCCAGGATCCCCATCGCCATCTCGAACAGCTCGTCGGCCTCGATCTGGAACAGCGAGTCGCGCGGATAGGACTCGAGGATCTCGAGCAGCGCCTTGGCGTCGTGGCTGTCCGGCGGGAAGCCGGCTCGGGTCATGACGCCCGTCGACCTTGCCGCGCAGCAGCGGGATGTCTCGCAGGTTCGCCTTGTAGGCGGCGGTCGTGTACAGGCCGAGGAAGCGGCGCTCGCCGATCACCTGGCCGTCCGGCGCGAACCGCTTGACGCCGATGTAGTCGAGGTAGGCGGGGCGGTGGACGGTGGCCCGGGAGTTCGCCTTGGTCAGCACCAGCGGATGCGCCGCCTGCGCCAGCTCCACCGCCTTCGGCCCCAGCTTCGTGTACGGCGTGGCCGGAGCGCCGCGGAGGATCCCCAGGCCCGAGTCCGGGATCGCCCGCAGTCCTGGCTCGCCCTCCGCTTCGACCAGGTCGTACTCGCGGTAGCCCAGGAACGTGAAGTGGTCGTCCGCCAGCCAGGCCAGGAATGCCTTGACCTCCTCGAGCTCGTCGGGGTCGATCGGCGGCGGGTGCTCGTCGAGCTCCTCGGCCAGAGTCTGCGCGCGCTCGCGCATCGGCTGCCAGTCCCGGACCGCGACCCGGACCTCGCCCAGCACCCGCTCGACGCTCTCTCGGAGCGTCGCCACCGCGCGCGATCGGGCTCGCGCATCACCTCGATGTGCAGGATCGACTCGCGGGTGGCGTCCCCCGGGGCCGCGCCCGGCTCGAGCAGCTGTGCCAGCGCCCCGGACTCCTCACGGCGGACCCTGATCACCGGGTGGATCACGAGGTCGATCCCGTAGCCCTGGCGCACCAGCTCCATCGTCACCGAGTCGACGATGAACGGCATGTCGTCGGTGACGATCTCGACGACCGTGTGCGGCGACTGCCAGCCGTGGTGCTCGAATTCGGGGTTGTAGACGTGCACCTTGGCCTCGCCGGGACCCCGCTGCTGGATCAGGTTCCAGTGCGCGACCGCGGCGCCGTACAGGTCCAGCGGGCTGCGCCCGGCGAGATCCTCGGCCGGGACCCAGTGGTAGTACTGGCGCACGAACGCCTCGCACGGGGCGATCTGGTCGTCGGGCAGCCGCTCGCGAATCCGCGCGCAGACGGTGTCGATCAGCTCCGCCTCGAGGTCCGCCGCCTTCACCGCCATCTGGAATTCGCCTCTCTCGTTAAACCCGCGCAGAGCAGCCTACCTCCGCTCGCGGGCTCAAACAAACGTCGGCAAACCGCGGTCAGCCGCGGGGCTCGGCGCCTAGATGCCGAGAAATGGTGTGAGAAGCACGCTCGATACGCGTGATCCCGCCATCGACGGCCACTGAGGCGGGACGGAGGCGGGAGCGGGGGCCGGGGGGCCCCGCCCCGCCAACCTTCTCGCGGCTGTCCGCTGGCGCATTCGGATGGCTTGACAGCTATGTAGGGTCGGCGGGAGGCGTCATCCGACTGCACGGACTGAGCCGACTGGTCGTTTTCTGCCTCCCGCCGCCGCATCGAACCGTGCGTGCGGTTCTCCCGCACACGGCTCTCCGACACCGTTCACCGTCAGGCATGCGGCATCCCTAGCGCACCGTCCCGGTCAGCCGGTAGACCCCCAGCCCGGCGAGCCACTCGCCGTTGAAGCGGGTGGTCCAGTGCCGACCGGCGCCGGCGGTGGTACTTGTTGCTGGCCAAGATGGCCAGCCGCTCATGGACGTAGCCGTCGAGGACGGCGAACTTGCGGGCGGAGTTGCCGTCCCGGAAGTAATCGCCCCACCCCCGCAGGACGGGGTTGAGGAGTTCCACCACCGTCTCCGAGCGACCAGCCCACGAGCCGCCGCTCGGTCGGTCTGCACCCTGACCTTGTCCCGGATGACGCCCATGGCCCGGGTGGACGGCCAGCGCTGCAGATACCAGCGGCCCCGCCAACGCCAGGACTCCACCTTGTGGAGTGGAAGCCCAAGAAGTCGAAGCCCTCTGCGCCTCGGGTGAGGCAGACGATCCTGGTCTTGTCCGGGTTGCAGCTGAAACCCCAGACCGGCCAGCACCGCCACCGCCCGGGTCCGGGCCTCTTCGGCCCTTTGCCGGGTCGGGCAGATGACCACGAAGTCGTCGGCGTAGCGGACAAGCACACCGAGGGCCCGGCCCGCCGCTGCCACGCCACGTCCAAGACGTGCAGGGCGATATTGGCCAGCAGGGGGGAGATCGGCGAGCCCTGCGGGGTTCCCGACACCGGGTCGGACACCCCGCCCTCGACAGACCCCCGCCCGCAGCCACGACCGGATCAGCTTGAGCATCGATCGATCCGACACCCGTTCGGCCACCTGGCCATCAAGGCGTCGTGATCGATCTGGCCGAAGCAGTCCCTCACGTCGGCGTCGAGCACCCAGTCCGCCCCCCGGTTGGCCTCGACCCGGAACGCCTCGACGGCCCCCAGGGCCGAACGCTTCGGTCGGAACCCGAAGCTCGATGGCAGGAAGTCGGCCTCGAAGACCGGCTCGAGGACGATCTTGGCTGCCGCCATCACCACCCGGTCACGAACGGTGGGTATGCCCAGCGGCCGGTCTCCCGGCCGTCCCGGCTTGGGGATCTACACCCGCCGCAGGGGGGCGGGCCGGTAGGTCCGTCCGCAAGCGCTGCGGCGATCTCATCGAGGAAGGCCGGACACCGCCTCCCTGTCCCCGTCGGCGATCGAGGCTTTGGACACGCCGTCGACGCCGGGGGCGCCCTCGTTGGCTGCGACGTCGCCCCACGCCCGCCACAAGATGTCGCTGCGGGCGACGTGGCCGTACAGGGCATGGAAGCGACGGGCGGGATCAGACTTGGCACTGCGGTACAGCACGCGTTGGAGGGCATGGGAGGGGTCCAGGCCATCAGCCTGCCTGATGGATCTAGCCGGCTGGGCACTCATCAGCTCGCTTCCCTTCCGCCTCGTGCATCGGTGAAGCAGGGGCCCTTCGCTCGGGCGGGGTTGTGTTGTCCCGGCCGTCGTCACTACTACGACCCCCTCCGACTCCCTCTCGGCTGCCTGCCACTTCCCGTGCGTTGGTTATAGGCAGGCCTGCTTCCCGGGCCGCAGACCCGGGGCCGAGGAGGGCCTCTCCAGTTCCCAGGACAACCTTCTGACCGTTCCACGCCCACTACGCCGGGGGGTTCTTCGGCACCCGCTCCACGATCCCAGGTGCCTTCCTTGGCCTTCGCCCTGTGTCAACGGCTCGGCTCCCCCTTGATCCCGCCCGAAGCGGCTGCTTGACGACGCTGCAGGCTTCACTCTCGTTGCGGACCGGCCAGTTGCCATCCCCTCTATGGGATGTCGTCGCTCCGCTTCGACGCCGGCCTCTCGACCGACGCCGGGAGCCAGCTACCGGGGACCCTGGCGTCTCCCCGGACCGGACTTGCACCGGCTGGCTGCCCTGAGCTTGCCGACGAGCCCAACCATCTTCCAGACGCCCGAGCATCGATCCGTCCTGGGCGCGACGAACATATGTTCGATGACGAGTGACGGCAATCCGTACACCCGGTTTCGGCGGGCACTCGACACCGGCAGCGAGGCGCTGGTCACCGCGGCAGCGCGGGAGCTGCCGCGGATCGCGCTCGACGACGCGCTTCGCATCTGCCTGGTCCTCCGCGGTGGCGATCCGGAGCGCTACGAACGGGCCGCCGTCCGGTGGCTAGGACGGTTCGCGCTCGAGGCGCGGGAAGTCACGATCGATGATCTCCGCTTGGCCGCCGACGCGCTGGACACGCTGCCGGAGCGGGCCAGTGAGGCGATGGAGCGCCTGCAGCAACTGTGCATCGCCCGCGGCATCGGCTGAGGATCGCCGCCGATCGGGTTGCTAGGGCGCTGGCGCGCCGGAGCGCCCCGGACGTTCGGCCCTCGGGTTGCCAGTCCTGGACGGTACGCCGGAGCTTCCCGGATGATTGAGGGTGTCCGATAAGCGTGAACTATTCACACTTATCAGTCAGCCTCCGGCTTGGACCCCGGCTGCCCTCCCCGGATCCGCCAGGTTCGCCAGGCGCCGACCGCCATCAAGCCGGCGACGATCACCACGATCTTGAGCGGGCGCTGCGTGGCATGCGACAGCGACGTCTGATGGATCCCCCACACGATCGCGCCCAGGACCGCGCAGGCCAGCAGGCAGATGATGTCTCGGGTCCGTCCGGACATGGGCCGGATTGTGCCTGGTGGGCGGCGCTCGCCGGGGCTCCCACGGACGGATGTCCGAGCGCTTGGATGCCGGCCTAGATGCCTCCGAGGCCATGTTCCGCGTTAGCACTGAGCTACTACTGTTGATGAGAGTGCTTACCGACGAACAACACAGAACCCCTCCGGCTGAACGCACCGCGGGAGAGGGGATCAGGCTGGACGGTCTGGTCAAATCCTGGAGCGGTCCGTCGGGACCAGTCCACGCCGTGCGCGAGATCGACGTCTCGATCTCGCCGCGGGGAGACCGTCGCGTTGCTCGGACCAAACGGCGCGGGCAAGTCGACCACGATCGACATGCTGCTCGGCCTCACCGAGCCGGACGCCGGCCGCGTGTCCCTGTTCGGAGGCTCGCCTCGCACTGCAATCGACACGGGCCGGGTCGGCGCGATGCTCCAGACCGGCGACTTGATTCGCGATCTGTCCCCGCGCGAGCTCGTGTTGATGATGGCGTCGCTGTATCCGCACCCGATGGACGTGGACACCGTGCTCGAGCTCGCGGGCCTGACCGCCGCCGCCGACCAGCGCACGCAGAAGCTGTCGGGTGGCCAGACGCAGCGCGCCCGGTTCGCGGTGGCGCTGGTCAGCGACCCCGACCTGCTGGTGCTCGACGAGCCGACGGTGGCGATGGACGTCGAGGGCCGGCGCACGTTCTGGAACGCGATGCGGGAGTTCGCGGACCGGGGGAAGACGATTTTGTTCGCCACCCACTACCTCGAAGAGGCCGACGCCAACGCCGACCGGGTGGTGCTGATGTCGCGCGGGCGAATCGTGGCCGACGGGCCCACGACGGAGATCAAGTCGCGCGTGGGGACTCGGACGATCCGGGCGACTCTTCCCGATGTGTCCGGCAGATCACCTCGCTGACCTGCCGGGCGTGCGCTCAGCCGAACGCCACGGCGAGTCGGTCACGCTCAGCTGCCAGGACTCCGACCAGGCCATCCGCGCGCTGCTGGAGCGCTACCCGGCGGCGCGCGACATCGAGATCACCGGGGCGGGACTCGAGGATGCGTTCCTGGAGCTCACGGTTCGACGCCGAACCACAGGACGGGCGATGAACGGCCTGCTCTATACGCGCTTCGAGCTGCTGCGGGCGTTCCGCCAGCGGCGCTTCTTGCTCTTCTCCCTCGGCTTTCCGCTGATCCTGTTCTTCGTGATCGCGGGCCCCAACCGCAACGTGCATAACTTCGAGGGCACGGGGATCTCGCTCCCGCTGTACTACATGGCCGGGCTGGTCTCGTTCGGGACGATGGTCTCGATGATCTCCACCGGCGGCCGGATCGCCGACGAACGCCAGGTCGGCTGGACCAGGCAGCTGCGCGTCAGCCCCCTTCCCACGCGGGCGTACTTCCGGGCGAAGGTCATCACGGCCTACGCCCTCGCCGCCCTCAGCATCGCTGCCCTTTACGCCGCCGGCGCCGTCCTGGGTGTCAGCCTGTCGGCCGGGGACTGGCTGGCCATGACCGGGCTGATCCTGGTCGGGCTGATGCCCTTCGCGGCCCTCGGCATCCTGCTCGGGCACCTCGTGACCGTCGATGCGATCGGACCGGTCGGGCGGGCTGGTCGTCGCTCCTCGCCTTGATCAGCGGCACCTGGTTTCCGGTCACCCACGGCTTCCTGCACGACGTCGGCCAGTTCCTGCCCTCCTACTGGCTGGTCCAGGCGGGCCGGGTGGCGCTGCACGGCCAGCCCTGGGGCGCGCTGGGGTGGACCGTGGTGCTCGTCTGGACGGTGGTGCTGGCGGTGCTCGCCGTGGCGGCCTACCGGCGAGACACCGCGCGGGTATAGTCACCGTGCCGGACTTCGAGCGCGGCGGGTCACATTAGCTACGCTCCCGTCGTGACGCCGGAGGAGCTCGCCAACCTCGCGCACCTGCGCCGCGCCCGCGATCTGATGGACCGCGAGTACGCGCGCCGCTCGACGTCGCCGCGCTTGGCCGGGCTGCGTTGATGTCGACCGCACACTTCTCCCGGCAGTTTCGCGCGACCTACGGAGAGACGCCCTACGGCTACCTGATGACGCGGCGAATCGAGCGGGCAAAGGCGCTGCTGCGCGGCGGCCAGTTGTCGGTCACCGAGGTCTGCCTGGAGGTCGGGTGCACGTCGCTCGGCTCGTTCAGCGCCCGCTTCACCCAGCTGGTGGGCGAGACGCCGACCGCCTACCGGTCCGTGACCACCGCGCGCTCGCGAGCGTGCCCAGCTGCATCGCCAAGGACCTCACCCGCCCCGGCAAACCGAGCAGGATCGAAGAAGCCCGGACGGCGCCGCCGCCCTAGTGTTGGAGGCATGAACCTCACACTTTCCACTTGCTTTGTCCTGGTCCATGACCCCGACC
>CAWDMR010000008.1:0-74493 GCA_963803475.1 uncultured Solirubrobacterales bacterium | reverse complement strand
AGCTGGTGCGCGCTGACCAAAACGCGCGGCTGCGGGCCGCGATGGTCGAGATTGTGGTCGACCGGGGCTACGCGGCAGCCACCGTGGCGGACGTGATCGCTCGTGCGGGTGTCTCGCGGCGCACCTTCTACGAGTACTACGCCAACAAGCAGGATTGCTTCATCGCCGCCTACGACACCATTATCGGCACCTGGACCAGAGGAGCCGCAGCCGCTCACCAAGCCGCTCCGGGCTGGCGCGAGCGTCTGCGCGCCGGCCTGGTGGCCGTATTCGAGCGAGTGATCGCCGATCCGATGGGTGCGCACGTGGTCTTGATCGAGGCGCTGACCGCGGGCAGCGCCGCGCTTCAGCGGCGCAGCCAAGCGATCGCCGACTTCGAGCGCCTGGTGCAGCACTCCCTGGAGGCGGCCCCTGGCGGCCCCCAGATCCCTCCTGCGATGGTCAAAGTCCTGGTCGGCGGGGTGCACGAAATCATCGCCAACCGGGTGCGCGACGCCGAGACGGACGAACTGCTCACCCTCGCAGATCCGCTGGTGGAGTGGATGGTCTCTTACCGATCCAAGGTCGCGACGGAGATCCTGGACGCAGCTGCCGAGCGGGCCTCCGACCGGAAGGGCGCTGGTACGCCCGAGCCAAGCCCTGCTCAGACGCGCGACCGGGTGATCGAGCCCGCCGCTCTGCCGCTGTGGCTTGATGACTCGGCCCGTCCACTGGCCTGGCACCGCCCTCGTGAACGGATCCTGGCGGCCGTCACCGAGATCGCCGCCGCTAAAGGCTACGGCGCCCTGTCGGTGGCCGAGATCACCCGCGTCGCGCAGAGCTCGCCCCAGACGTTCAATAAGCTCTTCGCGAGCAAGGAGGAAGCGTTCCTCGCCGCGTACGACGCGGGTGCTCAGCAGACCGTGGTTTGCGCCGGCGAGGCATATCGTGCCGCACCGACCTGGCCCGACGCTGTGCACCGCGGTCTGGTCGCCCACGCGGGCTTCCTCGCCGCACATCCGGTGATCGCGCGCCTCGGCTTTCTCGAGGTTTTTCCAGCCGGGCCCGAGGCGATCAAACGCCTCGAAGCGGCGCTCTGGTTCTTCAAGGCCGGCCTCGAGCAGGCCAACGAGCAGACGCGCCGAGTCAAGCCGGTGCCGCCAGTGGCGATTGAGGCCATTGCCGGCGGGCTCTTTGAGCTGATGCGCGACGTTGTTCTGCGTCGCGGACCGCAGGAGCTTCCCGCCGTGGTGCCGGACACGACCTACGCAGCGCTCGCACCGTTCATCGGCGCCAAGCCCGCGGCGATCGAAGCAGCCCAGCCGGTCGACAGCTGAGACGGCTCTTTCGCGACCATCGCGAGCTTGTGCCGCGGTGCTGAGACGTTAGGCTCACCCAATGCCCGTAGCTCCCCGGCCGCCACTGTCTAAGCTCCACCGCGGACGCCACGGGATCCCGCGCGAACAGGTGCGCCAGCAGCAGCGCATCCGCATGCTGGAGGCGATGGCTCGCACGGTCGGCGACAAAGGCTACGCCAAGACCACCGTCCAGGATGTCCTGGAGCGCTCTGGCGTGTCGAGCAAGACCTTCTACGAGCACTTCAACGACAAGGAGGATTGCTTCCTGCAGGCCTACGACGCAGTCGTAGAGCGTGTGATGGTCGTCGTTACGAACGAGTACTCGCGTGTAAGGCGCTGGCCCGACCGTGTTCAGCGCGGACTGTCGTCGTTTCTTCGCTTCGCTGGCGATGAGGAGGACCTCGCCCGCATGGCGATAGTCGAGGTCCTCGCCGCCGGCCCGCGCGCACGCGAGCGATACGAGACGGCGGTTCGCCGATTCATGGGCTTCTTCGAGGCCGGGCGGATCGAGGCGCGGCACCCCGAGAGGTTGCCCACGCATCTCTCCGAGGCGGTGGTCGGAGGCATCGCCGCGACGATGTACCATCACCTCATCACCGGCCGGGCGGAGCAGCTACCGCTGCTTCTCCCCGATCTGCTCTACTGCAGCCTCGTTCCGTACCTAGGTCACTCTCGCGCTGCGTCGGCCGCTAGGCGCGCGACCGTACCGTCGCCCGGAATGGCTGGCGTCAGCACCAGGAGGCGACTTGTCCAACCAGCTGTCACGACACCTTGACGGCACGCCGCTCGCAACAGCTGCCGCGCGGACGGCACCAGCTTCCACGGCACTTCGTCGTCCACAACCAACGCGAACGCCTCTTCGACGCAATGATGCGCACAGTGGCCGATGAAGGATACGGTCGCACATCGGTCGAAGCTGTGCTGCGACGCGCCGGCGTCTCCCGCCTGACGTTTTACCAGCAGTTCGCCGACAAGGAGGACTGCTTCCTCCAAGCCTACGACACCGCGGTAGCTCAGCTGATGGCGATCGTCCTCGAAGCCTACCGTCAGCCGAAACAGTGGGCCGAACGGGTTCGCTTCGGCCTTGAGGCGTTGCTCGAAACGCTCTCCAACGAGCCTGACCTAGCGCGCATGGCGATGGTTGAGGTCCTCGCCGCCGGACCGCGCGCGATTGCCCGCTACACCAACGCCGTGAACAGCTTCATGCCACTGTTCGAGGCTGGGCGGACCGAGACACGCTACGGCACGCAGCTACCGTCGCAAACGGAGCGAGTGATCGTAGGCGGCATCGCCTCGGTCATCACCCACCGCGTCGCCGCCGGCGAAGCCGAACGTCTCTGCGAGCTGCTGCCAGACCTCCTGTACTTCGCGCTCACGCCTTTCCTCGGCATCGCACGAGCCGCGAGGGGAGCAAACAAGGCACGAGCAGCTCGCGCCGAAGAGGAGCCGGGCAAGGACGAGGCGAAGTCGAATCCCGCGGAACAAGAGAGACGAACTCAGGCCCCGCACGTCAAGGCCGCCATCGGCACCCCACGTCACGACGATGCCGCTTTCAAAGCGCTCGCGCCAACACCCCGTAGCTGATATGGAGTGTCGTTGGTCAACCCGGGCGTGTTGATTTCTCGCTCTCGCGCCCGGATTGGGGCTGATGTGGTCGGCTGGGTGGGTGGCGGTCCGGCTTGCTGGGCGCGACGCGGGTCAGGCTGATATTCGCGGGTTGGGACCGCAGGACCATGTTCGTCGTGGGGAGCCGCTGTCTAGGATCAGGCGTGCTAGCCGTGGTTGGTTGGTTGCTCATAGTTGCTTCGCGGGTTCCCCGCGCGTGCCGGGCCGCCACCCATCCAGGCGATGGGCTGCGGGCGTTGTTGGGGGTGGGGTTATTGGATTTGGGTGATCGCCCAGCGGAACCCGGCGAGCTCTCGGGCGGCGGCGACCGCGGTGATCGTGCGGCGTTTGGCGCGGGCCTCGAGGCGGGTCCAGGTGCGATGTAGCCGCCGTTGAGCTGACCACGCGATCGCGATCGCCTCGGGTGGCTGGCCGTACTGGCGGGCGGCGAGGGCTGTGCCGATCCTGGGGCGCGGGCGGTAGTGCAGGCGGCCTCGACCAGCAGCCGTGGGCGTGCCCGGATCCGGTCTTGGTGATCGCCCCGAGCCGGCGCTGTTGCCCGGTCGTGGTCTCGGACGGGACCAGACCGACGTACATCATCAGCTGCTCGGCCTTCGCGAATCGCTCGAAGTCGCCGATCTCCGCGCACAGCCCGACCGCGGTCAGCGTGTCGACCCCGCGCAAGCAACGCAATCGCCCGATCTGCACCGCCCATGGCGAGGTCGCGAGCAGCGAGAGGATCTCGCGCTCCAACGCGTCACGGCGGTGACAGAGCGCGTCGATCGCTCCCTGGCAGTCCAACAGCGTCGACTGCGCCGCCGGCCACGGCAGCGTCACGGGGGCCAGCCACGCGCGGCGACGGTCCGTCCACGCCCGCCCGTCATCGAACCGGATCCCGTGACGAAACAGCAGCTTCGAGAGCCGATGCCGGGAGCGCATCAGATCCACCCGCACCTGCTCTCGGGCGCGGACCAGATCGCGCAGCGCCTCCTCGGGTCCCGGCACCCGCCCCGGGTGCAGCTTCCCGGCCAACAACAACCGGGCGAGATGCTCGGCGTCACGCCGATCGGTCTTGACCCGATCGCCTGACCCTCGCGGAATCTTCGACGGTGCCGCGACCACGCACTCCACCTCGCGGCGCGCGAGCTCACGCGCGAGCCCGTACCTGGTCGGGCCAACCTCATACGCGACCCGCACCGGGCAAGCCGCCGCAGAACCCAGCAGCCGCGGCCACCTCGCCGGTCATCGCGAACCGGGAGAGCTCTCCGGTCTCGACGTCCAACACCGCTGCGACGATATCGCCGGTCTACGACGACGGCGCCGCGACCGAGGCGGAGGTGGTCCGGCAGTTTCAGGCCAGGTTCGCGGAGCAGCATCCGGCTGGCTCGGCCTGACGGTAGCGGCGTGGTATACAGGCCCGGTGAGGCTGATCCTCAACATCATCTGGCTGGTTCTGGTCTGGTTCTGGATGGCGTTGGCGTATGCGCTGGCCGCCGTGATCTGCTTCATCCTGATCATCACGATTCCGTTTGGCGTCGCCGCGCTGCGCATCGCCCCCGCGCTCGGCCACGTCGTGACCGGTGTGGCGCCGTTCGGCGGCGAGATCGTGCCCACCTAGGCGGCACGGTCGGGACCCGATGGAACCGCGGTCGGAAACCGCACCGCCAGGTGGTGGAGGGGCCGGTCAGGCAGGCGATGCCACTCGGCGCACCCATCTCGCCAACGAGCGGACCTACCTGGCCTGGTGGCGGACCGGTATCACCTCTCTGGCGGCGGGCATCGGCGTCGGACGCGTTGTGCCAAGCCTCACCCACCAGGTCCGCTGGCCGTATGCGGTCCTCGGCGTTGGCTACGCGATCCTGGGCATCGTCGCGATCGCATACGGACTCGTCCGGGAGCGCGCCGTCCGGCGGGCGGTGGAGACCGGTGGGTACGCGCACTCAGGCGACGGGGTGCTGCTGGGTCTGACGCTGGCTGGCGTGGTTCTGGGGTTGATGCTGGTGATCGTCGTCGTGTTCGAGTTCTGAGCTGGAGGTGGGCGGCGCCCATGAGTGTCCCTGACCCCGAACAGCTGCTCGCCGAGACGCGAGCGTTCAACGCCGAGCTGGAGCGGCTGCTGGCGACGATGCCCTCGGTACACACGCTGCCGCCGGAGCAGACCCGGCTGGCGCGGCGTGAGGGCCGCGGCATCTATCCGGCGCCGGTGTTCCTGCCGCAGGCGCGCAGGATCGAGATCGCGGGGCCGGCCGGTCCGGTGCCGTTGCGGATAATCGCGCCGGAGACCGAGTCGGCCGGCGCCTTTCTGCACCTCCACGGCGGCGGATGGACGTTGGGCGATGCCGACATGCAGGATCCGCGGCTGAGCCGACTCGCGAACGAGACCGGTCTGACGGTGGTCAGCGTCGGCTATCGCCTCGCGCCGGAGCATCCCTACCCGGCGGGGCCGGACGACTGCGAAGCGGCCGCGCTGTGGCTGCTGGGAGAACAGGGACAGGCGACGATCGGCGCCCCGGGCCCAGTGGCGATCGGCGGCGATTCGGCCGGTGCCCATCTGGCCGTGGTCACGCTTCTGCGGCTCCGTGACCGGCACGGGATCAGGGGTGCGTTTGCCGCGGCGGTGCTCGAATACGGGGCCTACGATCTGTCGATGACGCCCAGCCAGCGGTTGTGGGGCGAGCGCAACCTGGTGCTGTCGGGACCGATCATCACCTGGTTCGGGGACCAGTTCCTCCCCCGCCACGATCTCGAACAACGTCGCGACCCGGATATCTCGCCGCTGTTCGCCGACCTTGACGACATGCCGCCCGCGATCTTCACCATCGGCACGGCGGATCCGCTGTTCGACGACTCTGTGTTCATGGAGGCACGCTGGCGCGCCGCCGGCCACCCGGCCGAGCTGCGCATCTGGCCCGAGGCGCCACACGGGTTCATCTCGCTGCCGATGAGCGTGGCCGATGCGGCACTGTCCGTCCAGCACGACTTCCTGCGTCGAACGCTGGACCTGTAGACAGTCGACCTTGCATGGTCTCCGCGGGTGAGGTTGTGCAGATACGGGTCGATCATTCGTCCAGGTGTTACGACCAGAGCTCATGTCGCCGATGATTAGGTGATTGGGCCGTTTGATGCAGAGCCCGGCTCGCGGGCCGAGCCGCGGTGGGTGGACCTGAAGGGGGTCGCACGTGATCTGGCTCGCCCGCCCCGTTACCTCAGCCTGAGGAGGTAGGTCGCGTGACATCCACATCCGAAGGCGGAACTCCGGGGGCCGCGAACAGGAAGTCGTCGACGGCCAAGAGCGATGAGCTGATGGCGCTGCTGGTGGGCGAGGTGGTGGACTATGCGATCTTGATGCTCGATGTGGACGGGCGGGTGGCGAGTTGGAACGCGGGGGCGGAGCGGATCAAGGGGTACCGGGCAGAGGAGATCATCGGGCGGGTTGGCGGGTGCGGGCGGACGGGTCGAGATTCTGGGCCAACGTGGCGATCACGGCGTTGCGGGATGAGGGGGGCGATCTGCATGGTTATGGGAAGGTCACGCGGGACCTGACGGAGCGTCACGAGGCGATCAACTGGTGGTCCGTGCCGTGGTGGAGATTGCCCGCGGGCTGGGCACCCAGACCGTCGCCGAATTCGTCGGCGACGACGCCACGGTCGAGCTGCTCCGCTCCCTCGGGGTCGACTACGGGCAGGGCTACCATCTCGGTACGCCCGGGCCGCTGGCCGAGCGTCTGCCGGCGATTGCGGTTCCCGATCGAGCGCCGGCGGCGTAGCTCCGGCGACGTGGCCATGCGCACGAGCCCCGAGGAGCGACCGGTGGGCGGCAAAATCCTGTGCCCGCCCCGAATTCCTGTACTTTTCGCCGGCGTGGGTGGCCGCTATTCACTATTGCGCCGTACGCGGCGCCGGGGGCTGAAGTCGGTCGCGTCAGGAATGGCACGTCCGTTTCGGCAAGGCCGACCGCGGCAGTGACCGGCGCCGACTGGGCTTCGCTGCTCGGATCAGCGATCGACGCCGGTCAGTACGGCTTCCTGCTGCTCGACGGAGACGGTCGGCTGCTGTTCGCGAACCGGGCCGCAGGCGAGCTGCTGCATCGTCGCGAGGACGAGCTGCGAGGTGTAACGCTGGCGTCGCTGATTCACCCGGACGACCGCGGCTGGGTCGAGACCGAGCTCGAGCTGCTGCTCGCGGGCGCGATTTATCGCCTGCGCTACGAGACGCGTTTCGTGGCGGCGGACGGCCAGGCGCTCTGGTCCGAGCTGAACGCCAGGAGCGTCGATGTCGATCAGCTGGTTCGGGCGGTGGTGATGTTCGAGGATGCCGGCGATCGGTTCCTGCGCGAGCATGAGCTGCGCCGCTTGGCTGATACCGATCCGCTTACCGAGCTGTTCAACCGCAGGCGATTCGCAGCCGAGTTCGATCATCATCTGACCCGGGCGAAGCGCTACGGGGCGCGCGGAACGCTGCTGGTGCTCGATATCGACGGGTTGAAAGGGATCAACGATGCCCACGGTCATGCCGCCGGCGACCGGGTAATCGTCCTGACGGCGGAGGTGCTCCGCGCGCGAGTGCGGGCCAGTGACGTGGTCGGGCGGCTGGGGGGCGACGAGTTTGCGCTGCTGTTGCCCGCGGCCGGGGAAGCCGAGGCGACTGCCATTGCCGATTCACTGCTGGAGATGATGCGGGCGCGATCCGCGGCCGAGGGGGTGGAGGCGAGCCTCAGCATCGGCGTTGCTTCGGTCAAGGCAGGAGCCGACGCGGCCGGCCTGTTCGGATCGGCGGACTCCGCCCTGTACGACGCCAAGCGCCGCGGCGGAAACGCTTACGCCGTGGCCGATTCCGCCAGCGCCCGCGGTCGGGCACGCGGAGAGGATCCGGCCGTCGCCCCGCGGCCTCGGTCAGCACGAAAACGTCGAAGCGCGGCGAGCAGCGTCCCAGGCGAGGCCCGCGTGGACCGCGGCCTGCTGCTGGCCACGGTCAAGGAGCTGGAGGGTGCCAGTCTCGGACTTGTCGCCTGGGAGCTCGGCGTCGCCCGTGAGGCGGTGGCCGAGGTCTGGTCCGCGGCGATCCGCGAGGGGATGCTCAGACCGGCGGGCTACGATGCGTTCGATCACGAGTGGCAATACGAACTCACGCGCGACGGCGAAGTGCATCTGAGGGCCGACCGACCCTCGAGCGAAGCGACCGAGGTGCCCGACGCGAATCGACCGGGCCCGGGCTGACGGGTCAAGCGGTGCGGAGTGCCCGCGGCGATGCCTGATCCGCTCCCACGCGGCCGATTGGTTGGCATCAATCACGTAGCCCTGGAAGTGGGAGACATCTCCCAAGCGCTCGGCTTCTACGGCAGCTTCCTGGACTACGAGCTGCGCAGCCCGCCAAGCGATCGGATGGCGTTCATCGACGCTGGCGACCAGTTCCTGGCGCTGCGGGCCCCGCGTACCCAGCCGGCCGACGACGGTCGCCATTTCGGGCTGGTGGTCGACGACCGAGACGCGGTTCGGGCCGCGTTGCGCAGGGCAGGGATCAGGGCCGAGCCCGGCCGGGGTCTACGCGTCCGCGACCCCTGGGGCAACCTCGTCGAACTCGTGCAGTACGACGAGATCCAGTACACCAAGAGCTCAGAGGTGCTCGACGCGATGCGTCTCGGCCACCTAACCAAGACCGACGCCGCGCGCCGCGAGCTGGAGCAGAAGCTCGGCCGAGGCTGAGAGGAGCGGGTATGGACATTGGCATCGGACTTCCGAACGCAGTGCGCGGAGTTGACCGCGCCGGGATCGTGGAGTGGGCGCGCCGTGCCGAGCAGGCCGGGTTTTCAAGTCTGGGAACGGTCGATCGGCTGGTGTACCCGAGCTACGAGCCGTTGATCGCGCTCGCCGCGGCGGCGGCGGTGACTGAGCGCATCGGTCTGGTTACCGACATCCTCATCGCCCCCCTGCGGGTGAACACGGCGTTGTTCGCCAAGCAGGCCGCCACGATCGACGCGCTGTCCGATGGGCGACTGACGCTGGGTGTGGGCGTCGGAGCCCGAGCCGACGATTTCGAGGTCGGCGGAATCGACTTTCACCAGCGCGGCCGGATCTTCGAGCGGCAGCTCGAGGTCATGACCTCGGTGTGGAAGGGAGATACTGGTGTCGGCCCCGCGCCCTCGTCAGGGCAGCGTCCGGGATTATTGATTGGTGGAGGGGCTGACGTCGCCTACCAGCGCGCGGCTCGCTACGCCGACGGCTGGACGATGGGCGGCGCCCCTCCGGAGGTGTTCGCCGGGGCGCTGGAAAAGCTGAATGCCGCCTGGGCGGCGGCCGGCCGCGACGGCAGACCCCGCACGATGGCGCTGTTCTACTTCGCGCTGGGGGATGACGCCGAGCAGATGGTCCGCCACTCAATCGGCCACTACTACTCGTTCCTGGGCGATTACGCCGAGGGGATCGTGGGCCGCGCGGCAAAGGACGTCAGTACGGTGAAGCAATACCTGGCGGCGTTCGAGGCCGCAGGCGCCGATGAGGTGATCTGCTTTCCCGCCTCGGCGAACGTTGACCAGGTGGACCGGCTGGCCGAGGCGGGGTTAGGCTGAGGGCGCGAAGATCGTTGACGGTGGGGTGCTCGCGCAGTACCGTGGCGTTAGGCGTTTACCAAACACGAGCGATTTGGAGAGAGCTGACATGCATGCCCGAGTAGCCCGTTGGGAGGGTCTGGACCAGGCAGCGATCGAGCGGTTCAGCCAGATGATCAACTCGGCCGAGGCTCCGCCTGAGGGGGTGCCGTCGTCCGGGATCCTGGTGCTCAGCGACGTTGACAGCGGCCGCAGCCTGGTGATCGGCCTGTTCGAGACAGAAGCGGACATGCGGACCGGGGACGCGGCGCTCAAGGCCATGGACCGCCCTCCCGAGGCGACGGGCGACATCAGCTCGATCGAGTTTTTTGAGGTCACGGCGGACCGACGGCTCGGGGACTGAGCCTCAGAATTGATATGGCGCTTGTCTGAGGTCCGCCGAGGCCGCGTGCGAGCGTCGATAGGGTTTTCAGCCATGCTCGAGCCGCTCATCTCCGGCACGCCACGTTGGCGCGGCGTCCTGCACCAGTGGGCATTTGTCACCTCGCTGCCGCTAAGCCTCGCGCTCGTGGTCGTAGCCGGGAGCGCCCGGGCTCGCCTCGCCGTCAGTTTGTACGCGCTGAGCGTTGCGGCGCTGTTCGGCACCAGCGCGCTGTATCACCGCGTGCGCTGGCGTTCGGTGAGCGCGCGAATGTGGATGCGGCGCCTGGATCATTCGATGATTTTTGTGCTGATCGCGGGCACGTACACGCCATTTGCGATGGTCGTGCTTCACGGGCCACTCGCACTCGAGATCCTGGTGATCGTGTGGGCGGGCGCGCTGGCCGGAGTCGGACTCAGTCTGGCTTGGACCAGCTCGCCGTCATGGCTTGAAGCGATCCTTTACGTGGGGCTCGGCTGGGTCGCGGTGGCGGTCATACCCCAGCTGCTGGCGGGCATCGGTATCACCGGGACGGCGCTGGTCGCAGCTGGTGGCGTGCTGTACACGCTCGGCGCGGTCGTCTATGCGTCCAAGCGGCCGGATCCTCGTCCCGCCGTGTTCGGATATCACGAGGTGTTCCACGCCCTCGTGATCGTGGCCGCCGCGCTCCAGTATGCAGTCATCGCGCTGTGGGTCGCGCCCCAGTGAGTCGCGACCGCTAATCAGCGTCGGCTCAGTGATCCGCATCGCGCCCGGCTCCGTAGACAGCGGAAAGCCAACGCACCACCGGATTGGAGTACCCCCGTGTTAGGACTCGAGAACCCGATTCACCTCGCCCTTGTGCTTGTAGTGCTGCTGCTCGTGTTCGGCGCCAAGCGGTTGCCGGAGATGGGACGATCCCTGGGCTCCGGGCTGCGTGGGTTCAAGGAATCCATCAGCGGTGATTCCGCACCCGTCGCCAGCCTTGCCGCCGGCCCTGCCGCCACTCAAACGAGCGAGCAGCAAGAGCGCTCGGAGCCGACGGTCGCCGAGCCGGTCGCGTAGAGGGAGGGTCACGATCTGGTTCGGCCTGGGCGCTGCCGAGGGCGAGGCCATCAGCTTCGACCCCGGTACACGGCTGCGGGACCGCACGCCCAGCCTCAGATGCATCGGCCGGCATCCAGCACCTCCCGACGCACCAGATTGATGGTTGTCTTTAGCCACCTACGGTTAGCCCGGCAGGTTGACGCTTGACATAACACCGGTCTAGAATCAGGCGCGTAAGAGCGTCGCTCTGGAGCGGGCGGCTAGGGCGCGGATGGAGCCGCCGGTGTCAGACACGGGGGGAGCGGTTCCGCCGGGTGAAGACGTACGTCCAACTACCGCCGCGTCCCCCGACGCGAATGGACTTTCTTGGTCCCCGGCGCGCTGTCACCGTCGTGATGATCGTTGCGGCGCTGCTGATCGCGGGCTGCTCAGGGCACACCACCGAGCCGACGAAGGTGACCAGCAACTCGGCGCAGGCTGAACTTCGTGGGGTCGTGCGGCTCGGGCGAGCGATGCTCCTGGTATGCACGCTACCGGCAGGTTGGGGCCAGTAGCTGGACGAGCGTGCCGTCGGGTCCTCGAGGCCCGGTCAATGGCCCGGTCTCCAATGTGCCTTTGTCCGAATCGATCAGCGGCCTTGGCTCAGGGGTCCAGTACGAGTATCAGGTGTGCGGGAACTCGCAGCCCGCTCAAACGTTTGTGTGCGTCGGCCCAGACGGCGGCGGCAGCACAACGCAGAAGTTCGTGACGGCCACCGCGACGACATGCAATCCGGCTATGAACCCGGCCGGAACGCCCGCGTCCGGAACCGTGGTGGCTCCCGGATTGAGGGTGATCTCGACGCAATGGGGTCTCGGCAACTGTCCGAGTCCGTTTTTCGTTTCGGCGAGAGCTGCCGACGGGACCATTTGGGCGACCGATTATTCCAACCACATCTGGAAGTCGACTGACGACATGCGCACGCTCCAGCTGGCGTACACGGCCGCCGGCTACGTTCAGGTCGAGCAGGTGCTGCCGCTCTCGTCCGGGACGGTGCTGATCGTGGTGCGCGATGCCAACGGGGTTCGCCACGTCCTGCGCTCCACGGATTCGACGGGTACCTGGTTTGCGTCGACGCCGGTTTTGGATCTGCCCGTCGGGGGCGATGCTGCACGACAGCGAGTCGTGGGCTCAGCTGGGCAACGCGATCTATATCGGTCAGTACCAAGGCTGGGCCTCCGGTCGACCTGTGGAAGTCGACCGACGACGGTCGAACGTTCCCGGTGGTGTGGCAGGGCACGGATCTGCGCGAGATCCACGCCGTGCAGGCTGGACCCCTACCAGCCCGGGGCAGATCTGGATGCAGACCGACAACGAGAACTCCCCTAGCGCCGATCGCTTCGGCTACTCCGATGACGGGGGTCAGACCTTCACGTGGGTCGCCCAGCAGACCTACCCGGTGTCGCGCACGCTGACCCTGATGTTCGATTCGGACGCCGTGTATTGGGGTTGCGATTGCCCGGACGTCCCCGGCCAGTTCTACCGCTGGGACCGAAGCACGAACCAGATCACGACGGTGATGAGCAACCTCAACGGTCCGTTTTATGACTCGGTGCAATACAACGGCCAGATGGCGCAGTTCACCGGTGTCGAGCCGGCCGGCGTGTGGCGACCAGTACATCCACGTGCTGACGAACGGCAACGGGAGCGCTTGGAGTCTGACCAGGCTGCCGTGGTCCAGAGACCAGGGAACACGGCCAAGTACGCCATACCGGAAGGCAACACCTACCCGGACAGCCAAGGCCGGTTCTGGCTCGCGTATTACGACCTGTCGGGAAGCCCGAACCTCGAGGCGAACATCGAGTTCCAGTTCGACCCGAGCGCCACGTACAACGGCGTGAGCTCGTCGTTCACGTCCACCCCGAATCCTTTCCAAGTGGGTCAACCCGTCAGCTTCGATGGCTCCGCTTCAAGCTCGCCTGCCCCACCGCTCTCTTACCTGTGGAACTTTGGCGACGGCGCCACTGGTTCCGGATCGACTGCGTCGCACAGTTACAATGCGAGTGGTCCGTTCGCCGCGACGTTGCAGGTCAACGACGCCAACAACGATGCGGCGCTGGCGACGAGGACGTTGTCGTCTACCGCTCAGCCGCCCACGGTGATCACCGGGGCGGCGCCGTCAACATCGACCACCGCGGCTCTGAACGCGACGGTGAACCCGAATGGCGCCGACACCACGGCGCACTTCGAGTACGGAACCACGAGCTCCTACGGTTCCCACACCGGTGATCAAGACGTCGGCGGCGCGCTTACGCCGCAGTCGACGAGCGCCACTATCCCGGGACTCGCACCCAACACCACGTATCACTACCGAGTGGATGCGACGAACACGTCGGGGACGAGCCAGGGCGTCGACAAGGTGTTCACGACCGCCCCAGCACCTAGCTCGGCGACGACAACCACGGCCTCCAATGTCCAGGGAAGCTCGGCCACGCTCAGCGGGACGGCCAACCCGGCCGGCCTCGCCACCACCGTGCACTTTGACTACGGCACAACGACCGCGTACGGAGCCTCGACCAGCGACCAGGACGCCGGCAACGGGACCGCTTCGCTTCCATTCTCAGCCGCGATCTCGGGTCTCCAAGGGAACAGCACATATCACTATCGGATCGTTGCTACAAATGAGTCGGGCACTTACACCGGAGCCGACCAAAAATTCACCACGCTCCCGCCTCCCCGGCAGCCACCACCAATGCCGCGTCGTTTCGAACCTCGAGCGGGGCAACGCTGAATGCGTCGGTTAATCCGAACAGTGCAACTACGACCGTTCACTTCCAGTATGGCCCGACCTCTTCGTACGGCTCGCAGACCGGCGATCAGAACATCGGCAGTGGATCTTCGACGCTACCCGTCAACACTGCCATCTCAGGCCTGACGTCCAACACCACCTATCACTACAGAGTCATCGCGACTAACGCGAATGGCACGAACATGGGCGCAGACGCAACGTTCACGACCACTGGCGGACCGCCGCTCGTGACGACCGGCGCGGCCTCCGGAGTGGGTGCCACAACCGCGACGTTGAACGGTACGGTCGACCCGCAGGGTCTGACGACCACGACATATTTCGAGTACGGGAGCACGACCTCGTACGGAAGCCGGACCGCGACACAGACGCTGCCCGGCAATCTCGTTCCGAACCCCAGCTTCGAGGATGGGACGACGAGCGGGTGGGCCGCGGGCGGTGTCACCCCGAGCACCTTCGCGGCACAGACCGGCTGGGCCTCCGCAGGCAACTACGCGTGCCGCTTCACGACCGGGACGATTGGCACGAACGGCTACTCGGAGATCAACGTCGCCCCATACATTAGGGGCATCACCGCGGGGACCCAGTACAACGTCTCCGCCGATCTCAACATCCTCAGCCTGAGCAGTGGGCAACGGGCGGTTCTCTACGTGACGTGGCGCGACAGCAGCGGGGGAGCGATCAGCAAAGTGCAAGCGGTCGCGACCAAGGCGACCGGCCTTATGACGCTTTCCGGCACGCTCACCGCACCCGCAAACGCCGCTCAAGCCCAGATCGACGTCACGGTCGAAAACGCTGGCACCGCCGATCTCTACTTCGACAACGCGCAATTCCAAGCCGCGGGCAGCGGCCTGCCACAGGCAGTCTCCGCGACGCTCTCGAACTTGCCGCCGGGCACCACGTTCCATTACCGGCTCGACGCGAGCAACAGCCAGGGGACGACCTCCGGCTCAGACCAGACCTTCACGACCGCGAACGCCGGGGGCGCCGGACCGCCTTCTTGACCGCGTGGTGTTCTCGTTGAACTCGAGCCGGTACGGCAAACGGGCGGCACAGATGCCGCGCTCACGATCCAGGACCTGATCGCCGCCGCCGGCCACCGCCTCTCGCAGTGGCGTTTCCGATCACGCGCGGAGTTCGTGCACGATCCAGACGTTGGGTTCCCAGTAAGACCCGCGGTTGTGCTCGTGGTCGATCTCGACTGGGGCGAGTCCTGCGGGGAAGGTGTACTGCCCGTCGCCGGGGAAGCGCATCCCCGTCCATTCTTCCCAGTCGGTGACCGTCCCGGTCATCCGCATCGAGTGGGGGATGGGCTTGACGATCTGTCCGCCGCGGCGGGTGTGGATCCGGATCCATGGGTCGAATGGCTCTCCGTTATCGCGCGTCCAGCTCACGTATTGTTCGATCGGAGTGATCGGGTAGCGGTCCTTGAGGCTTGGGCGCACCGGAGCGATCAGGTGTGTCAAGACTGCGTTCCGGGCGAGGTCGGACATTACGTCGAGCATGCGGTTGGCTAGACCACCGCCTTGGAAGCGCGGTCTGACTTCGGCTGCCAGCGCGCATAATGCCGTGGGGCGGCGGTGAGTCTCGCGCGCTTCGAATGCGGCGGCGAGCATCGCATCGATCCCGTTCCCGAGGCCTTCCGGGGTGCCGTCCCAAGCGCACGGAATTGTGTGTCCCTCGGCGATAACCTCGTGCTGCTCGGCGTCGTACAAGACGACCTGGAACTCGGGGAACTCCTCCAGCAGCCGGCCCCAATAGCCGTTGGGGTCCTCGCTATGCAGGTTGTACTCGGGCCAAACCTCGCGCGTGATCGTTGCGGTGTCCTTCCACAGCTCGGGCCTGTCGGAGTATCGGATGACCTGCATGTCCAAATCCTCTCTCATACCTGTTTCGCTGCTGGTCTGAGTAGAGCCGGTTACGGTCGGAGCGTGCTGGTTCGTTAATCAAGTCGCGCTTCAACCTTGGACGCGCAACACAACATCACCCCCGCTATCGTGAAGCGGCCCGGATAAAAACGCGCCGCGTGACGATGGGCTGTATCTCTTGAGAAACATCTTCACGAGGGCCTGATAGCTAGTAGACGGCTGAAAGACCTGTCCCCCGACCTGAGTCAGCGCGACCCCGATCGTCTCAGTTTGGCAGGCGCAGGCGCTGCGAGTTGGCGAACTGCCTGCTCTCAATAAACCGGAAAGAGGCAATCAATGAAGACCAGGATCCTTTCGCGCCTACGACTCGGCCAAGCGGCCGCGGGCGCGAGGCACAGAAGTAGTCGGCTTCGGATAAACGCGGTCAGCTCTCATGTGCTTCCCGTTCTGGGGCTCGCAGGCGCAGTTCCGCTGCTCGTCTTATTTGCGCCATTCGCCCAAGCAGCAGGCCATGCAGCCCACCCGCCAGGCGGCCGAGCGACGAGGCACACGCTGCACGCGACGATCCGGGAGGTGGACATCCGAACTGGTGCGGTGCCATCGGCCGGGAGTACGGCCACTGCCGCGGCGACCGTCGCGTCCGCGCCGGGCGGCCCCGGTGCACAAGTAACCCACCTGAAATTCACCGGCCCAACCGGCGCGCCAGCGACGTTTGGCTTCACCGGGAACGCCACCGCCTTCTTCGATCACGGGAGCATCTCCTTCACGTTCAAAGGCACCCTCGCGATAGGGCAAAGCGGTAGTCTCAGATTCGCCGGGCAGGGCAAAATCAATGGCGGTACCGATCGCTATGCCGGAGCAACCGGGCGAATCACGTTCAGCGGTACCGCGCCGAATGCGGCTCCAGGTCACGTCGACACGTTCCGATATATAGGCACGATCGCGTACTGATCCCTTCGGATTGTCCCGTGCGAAAGCGTGCCGTGCGAAAGCGTGATATCACGCGCGCGAACGGCCCGCGGCGCGACAACGTTCGGGCCACCGATCGGACAGACACTCACACACGGGAATAGTGATCGTAGATTTTCGTCCGACCCTGTCGCTGTCTGCTGCCAACTGCCAGCCCCTTTTAAAGGGGCCAGTGGCGGCAGCAATCACGGACCACCCACGCTGGAAGACCAAAACGCCGTCGCCGTCGCCCCGGCCGCCGCGGACGCCCAACGAGCGGCGCCGGTCTCGGCTGGGACCGGCTCCTCCAGCTGATCCTCGCGGGTGATCTCCCGGTCGAAGGCTCGTCCCGCGCCTGGGGAACAAGCTCGCACCGACGAGGCCGCCCGAGGACGGCTGGCTGAACACTCGCGATGCTGCCGCGTACCTCGACGTCAGCATCCACGCCTTGCACCGGATGACGGCGGCGCGCGAGGTCCCGTTCGAGCAGCACGGCCCCGGCTGTAAGTGCTGGTTCCGACGGAGCCAGTTGGACGTGTGGCGACAGGGCAACTGGCGCGGAAACCGTCCGGGCGCACTGGCCCGCGCTTCCAAATGCTTCCAAACCGGCTGAATCAGACTCCTACGACTGGTGCCGGGTCAAACAAAAACCCCGCCTCTGAGCGGGGCTTTCCTTCAAGCGGCTGAAGGGGCTCGAACCCTCGACCTTCTGCATGGCAAGCAGACGCTCTAGCCAACTGAGCTACAGCCGCGAGCGGCGTCAGTATAGCCCTGGAAACCGGGCCGAGAGGCAGATCGGCCGTCGGCGCGAGCTACGGGCCGCCGCCGCCGGCGGGCGCCTTCAGTACGTGGCGACGCACCTCGTCCAGGAACCGCTCCTTGGCGTATTGCTTGGCGTCCTCGCGCGCTTGGGCGCGGAGCCGGCCTGTGGTCACGGGATCGTCGATCAGCTCCCTGCTGCGCTCGACGAGCTCGGCCACGGTCTGCCAGTGACGACCGTTGACCCCGTCCGAGACGATCTCCGCCTGACCGCCACGTGGCACCACCAGCGGCACCGCGCCGCTCAACATCGCCTCGGCGGTGGCGATGCCGAAGTGCTCGAGGCGTTCCGGATGACGGCGCGGGTCCTCGCCGTAGCCGGCGGCATGCCAGAACAGAGGACTGGTGCCGTACAGCTCGGCGAGCTCGCCGGCCCCGGCATTGACGTGAAACTGCACTGGTGCTCCCTGGGCCAGGGCCCGGAGCTCACGCAGCCAGGCCTGGGTGGCAGGAGCCTGGTCGGCTCCCCCCACCAGATGAAGCGTCCATCCGGCGCCGTCGCCCAGCGTGGACCGCAGCTCGGTGATCGCCTGGATCAGAACCTCCTGGTGCTTGTCGTGCTCGCCGCGGTGAAACCGCCCCACCGCGAGGATGTTCTGCTGCTTTTGCCGGCCAGCCGCCGACGGCGGATCCACCGGCGGGGCCAGGATCATCGCCTCGACCCCGAGTCGACGCCGGATGTGCTCGCGGGTGAACTCGGAGTTGCAGAGAAACAGGTCGTAGGAGGCGAGCGCGGCGGGTGCGCGGCGGCGGCCGGTGATCCCTGCCAGGGCGGCGCGGGCTCGCTCGAGCGGCGTATCGCGGGGCCGCGTCGGGAACTGGACCATGGCCACGGCGCGGCGGGCATGGCTGAGCACCGGCACGTCGTTGGTCATCGTGACGAGCAGCTCAAGCCCGTTAGACCGATCGGTGACCAGGGCGTCGTCCGCCTGAACCCATTGGAACCTTTCTCGCCCCACGGACACGTTCAGCCGCTCCCAGCTGCGAACATCTGGTTCTGACGGAGAGAACAGCGTGAGCTTGGCCTGCTCGATCCTCGCCGCCTCCTCGAGTATTGACAGGAAGTATTTTTCGCCCCCGCCGAGAGCAGCGAGATATGGGTTGTAGAGGCCGATGTCCACTGTCGAGCCCCGGATCGTGACACAGGAACCTAGGTTGCAGACCGCGGAGCCGCTGCCGGCGAGGCTCGTCACACGGCTTCGCGAGGGCGGGGTCCGGGGCGTGGCTCGATCGGTCAGTCCGTACGTCCGGTTTCATGCCAAGCGCGGGTGGCAGTCGGCGATGGCGCGGGCCTGGAGCCTGCTCCCGTGGCACCGGACCTTCCACGCCCGGGGCCGCCGGTACCGCTACCTGTTTCGCGGCTACAACACCACGTGGCGCAATGAGCGCTGCCTCGAGCTGCCACTCGCGCTCGAGGTCCTGAACCAGCGGTCCGGCCAGCGGATCCTGGAGGTGGGCAACGTCCTGCACAACTACACGCCAATCCAGCACGATGTCCTGGACAAGTACGAGCGGGCGGCCGGCGTGATCAATCAGGACGTGGTCGAGTTCTCGCCCGGGACGCCCTATGACCTGATCATCTCGGTCTCGACCCTGGAGCACGTGGGTTGGGACGAGGGCGAGCTGGAGCCGGGGAAGGTGATGGTCGCGTTCGCGCATCTCAGGGACATGCTGGCGCCGGGCGGAAGGCTGTGGGTGACGGTGCCACGTGGCTACCACCGTCACCTGGATCAGTACGTGGATCAGGAGATGATCCCGTTTACCGAGGTGCTGTTCTTCCGCCGTAGCTCACGTCGGAACTGGCGTGAGGTGGCGCATGAGGATGTCCGCGGGATCCCTTACGGCGTCGGGTTCGAGGGCGCGATCGCGGTGATGGTCGGGGTGTTCGACCGGCCGCCCCCTCGATGACCGCGACGGCGGCCCAACCTGACGGCGCTCGTCGAGCACCACCCCGGGGCCTGGCTCCGACCGGGACCCGGGCGGCTATTACGCGGTCAGCTCGCGTGCCAGTTCGTCGAATACCTGCACGTAGGCGTCGACGGCTTCGTCGGTGTGAGTCACCGACAGCGTCCACTCCTCCTCGCGCCCGGGTGTCATGAAGATGCCCCGGTTCATGTTGTAGAGCCACGCGAGCTCGGTCAGCTCGACGTCCTGATCGGCCTTGAACGTCTCGTAGTCGATCACGGGCGTGGGGGAGAAGGTCACGCAGCCCTTCGCTCCCACCCCGATCGCGTAGCCGGGGAGTCCGTGACGGTCCACCACTCCCTGGCAGCCCGAAACGATCCGCTCGTTCAGATCGTCGAGGTGCCGGTACGCGTCTGGGGTCAGCACCTCGAGCAGGCTGGCTCGGGCGGCCGCCATCGAAAGCGGGTTA
The DNA here is from genome assembly GCA_963803475.1 of uncultured Solirubrobacterales bacterium. GTDB lineage: Bacteria > Actinomycetota > Thermoleophilia > Solirubrobacterales > Solirubrobacteraceae > Palsa-465. Next base: position 54,767 of record CAWDMR010000008.1, on the reverse strand, counting down.
CCGTTATAGGTGCCGACCTGGTACACGGTCCCGTCCTCGACCACGCGCATGACCTCCTCGCTGCCCCCGATTGCGCCCGACGGAAGCCCGCCACCGAGCGTCTTGGCCAGCGTCACCAAATCCGGCTTGACGCCGAACCGCTCGGTCGCCCCGCCCGCTGCGATCGCCAAGCCGGTCTTGACCTCGTCGAAGATCAGCACGATTCCGTTACGTCGCGTGATCTCGCGGACCTGCTCGAGGTAGCCCGGCTCGGGGAGGACGACCCCGAGGTTCATCATCGCTGCTTCCATGATCACGCAGGCCGGCTTGCGGCCCTCGGACTCGAGTCGCTGGATCCGTCGCTCCATGGCGCCGGCGTCGTTGAACGGGACCGCCACCGTCAGCTCCACCACCGCTCCGGGAATCCCCGCCCCGTAGGGCAACGAGGCGTAGTTCTCCCGATCGCCGATGCGGTCGTAGGGCACCCCGATGGAAATCATCACGGCATCGTGGTGGCCGTGATAGGAGCCGAAGATCTTGACGATCGTCTCGCGTCCGGTGTAACCGCGTGCGATTCGGATCGCGTCCATCGTCGCCTCGGAGCCGGAGTTGACGAAGCGCCATCGCTCGAGGCCCCAGCGCCGCTTCAGCTCCTCGGCAACCACCACCCCGTCCTCGGTCGTGGCCGCGAAGTGGGTGCCCAGGCCGACGCGCTGGCTCACGGCCCGGACGATCGCCGGGTGCGCGTGGCCCTGGACCATTGACCCGAATCCGTTGTGAAAGTCCCACATGCCGTTGCCGTCGACGTCGAACACGACCGGCCCCTCTCCGGTCGTCAGGTAGATCGGCCACGGCTCCCGCAGCTGGTAGGTCGACGCGACCCCCCCGCTCAGGGACTCCCGGGCGCGCTCGTACATGGCGGCCGACGCCGGGGTGCGCTCGTCGAGCGTGGCCCGCTCGCGCTCGGTCAACCGCCGGATCCGCTCACGGTCCAGCTGCACGGTGGCCTTAGTCGCCATCTCGGACTCCAATCATCGCGGACGATCCCGGCGTTCTCCGGGTCGGTCTAGGTTACTCGTCGTGGACCGACGACTGAGCCGCTCGAGCGACTACTCCGCGGATCAGCCTGCGCCCGCGAACACCGCGCCTACCACCGCCTCGGCTGTCGGCCCGTAGGGCGGCGCAAACGCTTCGATCAAGTCTCCTTCGCCGCGCACGAACACCGCGCGGAGGTTGGAGAACTCCCGGAAGCCCTCGACCCCGTGGTGGCGCCCCGAGCCACTCTGTCCGACGCCGCCGAACGGCAACGAGGGCAGCGCCCCGTGCACCGCTGCGGAGTTGACGCAGGCCCCGCCCGAGGTCGTGCGACGGAGCACGTCGTCGGCGACCGCCTCGTCCTTGGCGAATACGTACAACCCCAGGGGCCGCTCGCCGGCGTTGACGTGGTCGATCGCCTCGTCTAGGCCGTCGTAGGGCTTGATCGGCAGGATCGGGCCGAAGATCTCCTCCTGCATCAGCCCCAGATCATCGGGCGGATCGAGGACGAGCGACATCGGCAGCTGACGGGTGGCGGGGTCGACGTCGACGTCTTCCAGCGGCCGCACGTCGCAGCCGCGCGCACGCGCGTCGTCGAGCAGGCGCTGAATCCGCTCCAGGTGGCGGCCGGAGATGATCCCGGTGCAACCGTCGGATCGGCAGTAGCCGGGCATCGACTCACGGGAGTACTCGGCCGCCAGTTGGGCGAAGTCCTCCAGCCGGTCACGCGGCACCAGGCAGTAGTCGACCGAGATGCACATCTGGCCGTTCTTCACCGCCTTGGTGCCGAGCACCTGTTTGATCGATTCGGCGTCGACGCTGTCCTCGGTGAGGATCGCGGGGCACTTACCTCCCAGCTCGAGCGTGACCGGCACGAGCTGCTCGGCCGCGGCCTTGGCGATCTCGCGCCCGATGGCGGGGCTGCCGGTGTACAGGAGGTGGTCCCAGCGGATCCGGGCGAACGCCCGAGCAAGCTCGAGGCCGCCGACGACCACATCGACGCGATCGCGGTCGAATGTCGCGCGGATCATCGCCTGAAGCAGCTCAGCGCAGGCGGGCGTGTACTCCGAGGGCTTGATCACGACCCGGTTCCCGGCGGCGAGCATCTCGACCAGCGGACCAATAGATAGGTCGAAGGGGAAGTTCCACGGAACGATGTTCCCGATCACGCCCTTGGGCTGGGGCTGGACGAAGGCCCGCCCGGATCCGAACAGCGCCGGGTCGGCGTGGCGCGGCTCGGGCGCCATCCAGCTGCCCAGCTGCTCGGCGACGTACATCGCGCGACCGGCAGGTCCGAGGACCTCGATCAGGTCGGCGGCCAACGTCGGGTGAACGCCGAAGTCGCTGCTCATCGCCTGCTGGATCTCCATGCGGCGGCTCATCAGCATCCCGACCAGCGCGCCGAGCAGCTGCTGGCGTTCCTCTAACGACGGGAACGGGTCCTTCAGGAACGCGGCGCGTTGCCGCTCGACGATCTCGCCCAGCTCGGCGATCGCGGCGCTGTCGTCGCCGGCGGTGGGGACGCGGTTCTCGGCGATGGCCATCCTCTTCTCCTCTGCTCGCTGAAGTCTCGACACTACGACGGTTTCGCTCCGAGCGCCAGTCTTAATCAGGTAGGACCGGGGGCGCTGCGATTTGCGGTACGTTGCCCAGATCCGCATGAAGGCCGTCGGCTGCCAAGAAGCCCGCCTGGAGGTCGTGGAGCTGCCCGTGCCCGATCCGGGGAAGGGTCAGGTCCTGATCGACGTGCTGCGGTGCGGGATCTGCGGGTCGGATCTGCACGCTCGCCACCATTGCGACGAGCTCGCCGATGTGATGGTGCAGAGTGGCTACGACGGCTTCATGCGCTCGCATCAGCAGGTCGTGTTCGGACATGAGTTCTGTGGCGAGATCGCCGAGTACGGGCCGGGATGCCACCGGCGCGCGCCGACCGGCACGCCCGTGGTGGCGCTGCCGATCGTCCGGCGAGACGGACAGGTGCACGCCACCGGGCTGTCCGTGGCGGCTCCAGGCGCCTACGCCGAGCAGGTCGTGATCGAGGAATCGATGATGCTTCCGATACCGAACGGCCTTCCGCCTGAGCTGGGCGCGCTGGTCGAGCCGATGGCGATCGGCTGGCACGCGGTCAGGCGCAGCGAGATCCGCAAGCGGACGGTGGCGATAGTGGTCGGATGTGGACCGATCGGCCTGGCGGTCATCAGCATGCTCAAGGCCCGCGGGGTCCGGACCGTGGTGGCGAGCGACTTCTCTCCGGGCCGGCGCGCGCTGGCCACCGCCTGCGGCGCGGACATCGTGGTCGATCCGGCGCAGGACTCCCCGCACGCCGCCGCCGGTGACCGCGGTCACCTGCAGACGGTGCCGGCCGCATTCGAGCTGGCGTTGGACACGATGGAGACCCTCACCCGGGTCCGGCTGCCCTGGCACCACGTGTGGCGAGCCGCCGAGGCGCTCGGCGCGAGGCCCAAGAGCCCGGTGATCTTCGAGTGCGTCGGCGTCCCGGGCATCATCGACCAGATCATCGCCACGGCCCCGCTGTTCTCACGCGTGGTGGTAGTGGGCGTGTGCATGGGAGCGGACCAGATCCGCCCGGCGATGGCGATCAACAAGGAGATCGATCTGCGCTTCGTGCTCGGCTACACGCCGCTCGAGTTCCGCGACACGCTGCACATGCTGGCGGAGGGCAAGGTCAACCCCACCAAGCTCGTTACCGGTTCGGTGGGACTGGAGGGAGTGGACAACGCGTTCGAGGCCCTGGGGGATCCGGAAACACACGCCAAGATCCTGATCGATCCCAAGAGCCCGGCGCGGGAGCCAGTGGGGCTCACCGCTCAGCGGGCGCCAGCTGGGGACGCCTTGGCCTCGTAGAGCTCTGCATCGGCTCGAATGGGCTGGCCGTCATGAGAATCAACGTCGGGATGCTTCCGAGGCAGCTGTGCTGCTTGGGCCTCGCCTTGCTCCTGCTCGGTACCTCGTCGGCGACGAGCCGGGCGGTGGCGTGGCACGGATACAGCGCTCACGTCGATGCTCAACCAGACCCGGGCCGGTACGTGGGCCTGGTCGCCGCGGGCGGGGCGAACACGTTGCGAGACGACTTCTCCTGGTCGGCGGTGGAGGCGCGCCAGGGAAGGTTCGACTGGCTCTCGACCGACGCGATCGTAAGGCAGGCCGCGCGGCACCGTCTGCACGTGCTCATGGTGGCGGACACCACCCCGGCGTGGGCTTCGGGCGCGTCGACTGGGCGTGCTGATTGGTGGTGGCTACCGCCCCGGCATCCGGCTGATTACGGCGCGTTCGCAGGCCGGCTGGCCCGCCGCTATGGCCGGCGTGGAAGCTTCTGGCGGGCGAATCCTCAGGTTCCGAGGGAGCTGCCAGCTGGCATCGAGCTGTGGAACGAAGAGAACACGTTTGGATCCTGGGGACAAACCACGCCGAGCCCGGAGATCTACACGGCGATGGTCAGGGCGGCCTACCGCGCGATCAAAGCCGCCGACCCTGCGATGACGGTGATCCTCGGCGGAATGGGAGGACCGGGCGCCTACGACGATGTCACGTGCACAGGCGCATCGGGAGCCCATAACGCGGCCGAGTGGAACGCGGTCAACTATCTCGCGGCGGTGTACGCGTACGGGGGCCGTGGGTACTTCGACGCGGTCGGGTGGCACGCGTACAACTTCTTCTCCGGTGCCAGCGCACCCGAGATGCTCGCCTACAACCGGTGCTCAGCTTGGTCACAGCTGGCCACCACTCCGGCGTCGGCCCGATCGGTGATGGTCGCTCACGGTGATGCCGCCAAGCAAATCTGGATCACCGAGTCAGGGGCTCCGACGTGCGTGAGGGCATCGACCTACGTCTGCGTGCCCGAGTCCTCCCAGGCGACTCTCGCCAGTCTGGAGATGAGGCGCTGGCACAGCTATCGCTGGGCCGGTGGCTACTACTGGTATGACATCCGCGACGACGCCGGCGCCGGGGGAAACGAAGCGCATTTCGGCGCTGTCGAGGTCGACAATCATCCCAAGCCGGTGTTCGAATCGCTCAGGCTTGCCTGGGGTTCCCGGCGTCGCTGACGGCCACCCAGGCCGTGCTGCGATCCCAGAGCTCCGCGGCTAGGCCCGGGGTTGCGACGGCGCTGGGCTCCTTGCGGCGACAATCGTCGTAATAGTGACCACTCTCGGCCGCGACCTCGGGCGAGGTCGCGCAGTACAACGACGTCTTGGCACCCTGTGCCGGAGGATCCATCCTCAACTTGATCAGCGGGCGCAGCGGCCAGGGTACTCGGCGCCACACGTCCGTGGCGACCGCTCCGGGATGCAGCGAGTACGTCGTAACCCGATCCGCTGCCAGCCGCCGCGCAAGCTCCTGAGCGTGGAGCACGTTTCCCAACTTCGACACCGAGTATTCGGGGAGCCCCGTGCGGCTCTTGGTCGGCTGCCGGACGGCGTCATAGTCGATTCCCGGCGCGCGGTAATGCCCGATGCTCGAGACGTTGACGATGCGCGCCGGCGCACTCTCGCGCAGCCGATCGAGCAGCAGAGCGGTCAGCAGGAACGGCCCGACGTAGTTGGTGCCGAAGGTCAGCTCGAAACCGCTGTCGGTCATCCCGCGTTGACCGGCAAGTCCCGCGTTGTTGATCAGCCCGTGCAACGGCTCTCCGGCCCTGAGGAATTCGTCCGCGCACGCGCGTACAGACGCGAGATTGCCCAGATCGAGCGAGAGGAATTCAAGTGAGCTGTTACCGGTCTGAGCCGCGATCTCGTCGATAACCGTTCGGGTCGCCTGCTCGGATCGCCCGGCCAGAAACACCCTGGCCCCGCGGCCGGCAAGCTCGATCGCGGTCTCTCGCCCGATCCCCGAGTTAGCGCCGGTCACCAGAAACGTTCTGCCGTCAAGATCGCCGATCGGCACAGCATAGGCCGTGCTCATCCGTGACAGCGCCGCGCGGTGACGGAGCTGGGCGATCACGTCGCATTAGCGCCGAATCGGCAGGTCGCTCCGCGTCCGGTGAGCTGATCCCCCCGCGCTCGCGCACAACCACAGTTCCAGTGGTGGACTTGACCCGTTTTCGTCGACACTTGGACGCCTTCCCAGAGCGCGTGCCGGACCGCGGCAGGAGCCGAGGCGTGCGGGCGCGAAACGGGCATGGATGCTCTCAGCGGTGGGGTGGCTGGGAGGTGTCGCAGGCGTGATGCAGGACAGCTCCGCGGACGCGGAGCTGCTTTTCCCAGGGGCGGATCGGCTTTCCACAGGCCACGCAGCGATCGCACAGCACCCGGGCGGCTTCGATCGCGCGCCGCAGGCTGGTTGCCGGGTGGGGCCGGCTGAATAGAGAGCTCGACGTGCGTAGTGTCAGCGACGCCGGCCGCGGGATGCTCGGACGGCCGGCGTCGCTGTTGGGGGGGAGGGAGAGCCGCCAGATCCCGCAACGCGAGCAGTGACGCTGCGGGGTCTGGCGGTTCTACTGCTCATGCTGGCCTCCCAGGAACGGCAGCCGGTCGGTCAGCCCGCAGATCTCAAACGGCCGTTGTACGCCTCGGGGTCCAGGGATGATCACGAGATGAATGTTCTGCCGCGCCGCGCGCGTGTGAAGCGCGATCACCGCGTGGATACCGGTCGAGTCGATGAAGCTCAGCTGGCTGAGGTCGAGCACGACGCATTCAGGCCGGCGCTCCAACGCGGTTTGGATGGCTTTGCGGGCGGCCGGCTCCTCGGCAAGATCCCACTCGCCAGAGACAACGAGGGTGGTCGTCGTGCCGTTCACTCGGGCGGCGATCTGCAGCTGATCAGGAACCGCGGGCGACCTGTGGTCAATGTAGGCCACGTTTATCCGACTCTCCTGGCGGTGTGGGCCGCAGCTGGGCGGCCCGAAGTGGAGCTTGCCCCGGCCGTAGCTGGCCATTGCGCATCGAACCGCGGCGGTTGGACGCCCGGGCGCTCATGCGGCTGCACCACCGCGCGTATGGTGGTCAGCGGTCGAGGCAGCGCCCGTGGCGGGCCACACTCTGGTCTCAGAGATCAGCATGGGCACGGGCGTGTAGCGCCGAGCCAGACAGCCCGGACAGTGCTCTAACGCCAAGCCCGCTGCTTGAAGGCGAATCGTCAGGCCGCAGCGAGGACAGTTCTTATAGGACATCGCATCTCCGCTGAGTTGAGGAATGCGATGGCACTGCGGCCGACCCGGTTCGTCCAGGTGCCGCCGACCCAACTACTGATGCTCCGCGAACCCCTCGGCCGAGGCTCGAGCGCAACATGAAGTTTACCAGGCCAGGCGCAGCCGCCCACGACTGTTGTCGGCTGCGCTAAGGTGGACAGACGCGGGTTCTCGTCGGACGGTGCAGGCCAGTCGGACCTCTGGGAGACGCGGACTGAACGGAGGCTTTCGACGTCTCGTGCCTGCTTCGGTCTAGCCAGACGAGACGAGAACCGAGCCAAAAGTGTCCGAACTCTCCGCCCCGCATCCCGATGTCGTCTCGGTTGCGGCGCGCATCTCAAATCACGTCGTTCAGCAGATGAGCGTCTACACCGGTCGCGGCCCCACGAGAGCGTGGACATCGATGGACCAGGAACTCATCAGCGTCGTGCTGCGCGACACCCTTACCAAGGGCGAACGTAGCCTGGTCACCGACGGCCGCACCCAGCTGGTGCTCGACATGCGCAAGGCCTACCAGAACACCATGAGGAAGGATCTCGTGGCCGGCGTCGAGCAGATCACCGGGCGCAAGGTGATCGCTTTTCTCAGCGATAACCACATCGACCCAGATGTGGCTGTCGAGAGCTTCGTGCTCGAACCCCGCGACAGCTCCGCTACCTACACAGCCACCCAATAGTCCGCGAGGGCACCGAGTTGCTCGACGGCGCGGTTCGCAGTGCCAGGTTGCTGCGCGCGCGTCTCGCCGCCGAAGTCCCGGAACTCCCCGGGTCTCAATCGGGCGTTGCGGCGGAGACGGGAACTGCGAACCGAGCAGGCGATACTGCCACGCGACGTGTTCTTTGCCGGCGCCGAGTCCGTCTAGCCGAAGGGTGCGGTGCGGCTTGTGAGCGCGGAGCTGATCACCCCGGTATCCACCGGGATTCCCGCGGTGGCGTCGGGCGAGGTGTACAGCCAGGCGAACCTCGATTACCTCGAGGAGATCATCGCCGCAGGAGCGTTCGAGGGCGCGGTCGATCAGTCCCTCGGCTCGCTGCGTGTCGTCGCCGACTGAGCAGTGCGATTTTGGGTGGGAAACCGGGTAGATCCAGCGCCAAGCAACGTCGACCAGGAGGGAAGAGATGGAAGCGCACACCGAGGCGGGGCAGGTGGCGGGAACAAAGGACAAGGATTACGACCTGATCTGGTTCACCGAACAGTGCTTGAGCAATGCGCTGCGGCTGGAGACCTACGTTCAGGACGCCGAGCGCGACGGTGATTCCGAGCTCGCCGAGTTCTTCAAGCGCGCGCAGGCGGAGAGCCGCAAGGGCGCCGAGCAGGGTAAGCAGAAGCTGGCGAAACGACTCGCCGGCTGACCGGAAGCAGAACGAGCATGGCTAAAGACCACGGTTTCAGCGTGAAGAACGACAAGGAGTACGAAGGGCTGCGCGGCGGCACAAGCAGCCACAGCAGCCAGAGCAGCAAAAGCAGCGGCAACCGGGCGCAGAAGGCGGCGGCTGGCCGCAATGGCGGCAAGAAGTCCAGCTGACGCGCCGCCGGTGCCCGTCCGCCACAGCAGCGCTCAACCATGCCGAGTTATAACGAGAGCAAGCCGAACGCTGCCCTCACTCAGCTGTGAGAGCCGTCGGCACGCAAACAGCGGACCAGCTCCTCCCCATAGGGGACAGCGACAAGCGCGGTAACCGCGGCTAAGACTGCCGCCCGGTAGCGCACACTGAGCGGTGTGCGCTTGAGGGTGAGCCGCCAATCTGGCCGTCCGCCGACGCCGAACACACTTCGTGCCTGGTCCCAGTGCAGGACCGTCAGCAAGACGGCCGCCATCAGCGGCACCCGTTCAAGGAACCCATGGATGTGCTGCTCGGTCGGCGTCACCTCCCGTCGCCCATCCGCGTAGGCGACATCCCAGACAGCCGTCAGCTCATGAGCCGCCAACGTCGCATACGTCAATCTCAGCACCCCGGCGTTGACCTCGCAGAATAGGCCGAGCAACGCCGGCAGCCCGCCCTCCAACATCATCGATGCATGAATCGCCGACTCGGTCGCCCCGGCGGTGTGCTCAATATCCGTCCGCCGATGACACCACCAGTCCGCGATCCCCGCCCCGATCCAGATTGGCAACACAAAGCCCTGCAGCGCACGGCGGGTCGCGTCCTCCACACCCGCCCTCCGACGACGCTCGCTTGGAATGAGATCGACGATGCTCACACCGCAGTTATATCCGGACCCGCCGAACCCGGACCGCCCGCCAGCGGCAAACGCACTGGAGAAGCATCGGGCAGATCCAGCGATCCGACATATCGGCCTCGTCCAAACAAACCTGTTCTCGCCCAGCGCGCTTGCCGCCTGTTCCGGTGAGCCACGACGTATCGGTGACGCGTCAAGGACCAAGGTCTCGGGCAGCCAAATCCAGATCACGGACTGCCGGCCAGCAGCGATCACGGCACGGTCAACGAGGTCCAGTGGATGATGGGCCACCGGCACATCACGACGACCGAGCGCTACCTGCACTACGCGCCGGACCCCGGCGCCGCCCCCAACGCTGAGCCGCCTGTGGCAGAGCGACGGCCCGACCGACAACGTCGTGGGCCGCCGCACCGCTGCGGCGTAGCCCGAGTTAGTGGGGAGCCCTTGGGGGCAGTGCGATTGGTCAGAGCGTATGGAGATCTGGCTAGCCGGCGAAGCCGCCAGGTTTCGGCTGTACGCGGATGGAGTGACGTCGTGTGCTGTCGACGACGATTCAAAACCTCCTGCCGAACATCACTTTTGGGTGTTCTGCGGATCGCCGAACGGCGGCGAAAATACTGCGTGCCCAGGGCAATCGCCCGATGGGTCTAAAAGCATCCGGCGACGCGGCCCAGTTGGCGGGCGTGTCGTGCACTCGCCCACGGCCTGCACCGCGCGGTGGCTTCACCGGTAACCAGGCCGAATCGTCCCTGGCGCCACCGCTGGATCAAACGCGAGGCTCCCAACAACAGGCGAGGCCGTGAGCTGGACTCACCAGCTTCGCGCGCACCCTTCCCTCCGTTCCCAGTAGATCCGGCGCGCAAAGCGAATCGCCTAGCCGCCTATCAACTCAGAACGCGCACGTGGCGACCAACCTGCCCCCACTGGCGGTACCTGATCAACTCTTTCATCCGCAGTCGGGCACGTCCTCGTGACGTATGAGCGACGCCTCGCAACCCGTCAGCAGGTCATCCGCCGGATCGCGAACGTGATCTGGCGGGCTTGCTAACGCCGTCAACGGGTCGGGCTCGAGCTTCCCGCTGTTGGGATATCCAGGTTCTCGGTCATGGCGCTGACCCTACCGACCGGGCAGCGCGCTCGGAGTCGGCGAGCCGCGTGACCCAGCGAACGCGGCCTCCGTTCGCCGGCCTCGCCGCCAGTTCTCTAAGGTGGCATCATTCCGGGTAGCTCTTGGATAGACGCTCCGCGATACACAGCCTTGGCGCGCAATCCCGGTGTTTGCAGGGCTTTCATAGAGGCGACGACCGGAATCGAACCGGTGTAGACGGCTTTGCAGGCCGCTGCGTAGCCACTCCGCCACGTCGCCGGGGTGCCAAGCGTAGCGAGCGCCCGGCGCGGAACGCGGACGTCAGGATGCGGACGCGCGGAGCAGCACGCCGTTGCCCGAGGGGTCACGGGCGAGGGTGCCGTCCGCCATCGATTTGGTCTCGATTCCGGCCGCTCGGACACGCTCCAGCACGCGGCCGAGCTCGTCCGCGTCGGGCAACCTCAGCTCGAAACACCTCAGGCCGAGTGTGCCCGCGGGCGGCGGTGAAGCGCCGGCGCTGTTCCAGGTGTTGAGGCCGATGTGATGGTGATAGCCGCCGGCCGACACGAACAGTGCGCCGGGGTAGCCGCGCACCATCACGTCGAGTCCGAGGACGCCGCTGTAGAACCGCTCGGACTCCGCCAGATCTGCTACCTGCAGGTGAACGTGGCCGATCGTGGTTCCGGGCGCAGGGTGCGGCTGGAATCCGTCCGCGGCGGCGAGCTCGTTCATCACGTCCTGAAGATCGAGCGGCAGCGTAGCCATCTCCAGCCGTTCGCCGGTGCGGGGCCACTCCTCACGTGGGCGGTCGCGGTACAGCTCGATGCCGTTGCCGTCCGGGTCCGATAGGTAGAGCGCCTCGGACACGAGATGATCGGAGGCGCCGTCCAGTTGCCAGCGGACGTGCACGAGTCTCGCGAGCGCGAGGGCCAGGTCCAGACGGGTGGGCAGCAGCACGGCCAGGTGATAGAGCCCGGTGGCGCGGCGCGGCGCCGCGGGGGCCGAAGCGTTGGCCTGTAGCTCCACCAGAGGGTGATGGGCGTCGGGACCAAATGCAGTGGTGCCGTCGTCGCGGTCAAACGGCCGCAGGCCGAGCGCCTGCTCGTAGAACGAGCGCGAGCGCTGCATGTCGGACACCGTCAGGCTGACCGTGCCGATCGCCGTGTCCGGGTGGATCGAGACGCTCTGCGGGTCGCCGAGAGTTGCCATCGACATCAGCTTACGCGGCCTCCGCCAGCGCCCGGCGCCGCTCCGCGAGTTCGTCCACGATCTCGGATAGGCGGTCACGGAGCTCGAGGTCGATCAGGACGCCGTCCTGATCGAAGCGCTCCTGCGCCTGGCTCACCGGCAGCTCTAGGTCGAGGACCCGTGCGCCGGCGATGCCGAGCGACCGTCGCAAATGATCCTGGGCCCAGATCGCGCCGTAGTCGGTGACACTGGCACCGATCACCGCGACCGGTTTGCCCCACAGGGCGCCCTGGCCGTGCGGGCGTGAGGCCCAGTCGACGACCTGCTTCAACTGCCCGGGCATGGTCCCATTGAACTCGGGGGTAGCGAACAGCACGGCGTCTGCCTCGGCGATGCGCTGGCGCAGCGCTGCGACTTCGGGCGCCGGCTGATCGGTGTCGTGGTCCTCGTTGTACGGAGGGAGTGACTGGAGACCGTCGAGCAACTCGACCTCGACGCCCTCCGGTGCCAGCTCGGCAGCGGCGCGCAGCAGCGCCGTGTTGTACGACGCCGCGCGCAAGCTGCCCGAGATTGCGAGGACGCGCATCGGTTACGCGCCCTTCACGGCGGAGACGCTGACCAGCAACTTGACCTCGTTGGCGACCAGCAGGTTGCCGTTCGGGAGGGTCTGGTTCCACTTGAGCTCGAAGTCGCGGCGGTCGATGACGCCCTCGACCTCGAAGCCGATCCGCTCGTTGCCCCACGGATCGGAGCCACCTTCGGCGGCGGTCCCGCTGAGCTCGATCGGCTTGCTGATGCCCTTGATCGTGATTTCGCCGGCCAGCCGGATCCGTCCATCGTCCGTGGTCTGGAGCGCCGTGGTGTGGAAGCTGATTTCGGGGTGCTGCTCGACGTCGAAGAAGTCCGGCGCCTTCAGGTGCGCGTCGCGGTTCTCATCGCCGGTGTCGATGCTGGCGACCTCGACGGTGCCCGTGAGGACGGGGGCGTCGCCGGTCGCGTCGATCGTGCCCTGGATGCGACGGAAAGAGCCTCGCACGGTTGCGATCCCCATGTGCCGCACCCCGAACCCGACGCTGGAGTGGCTCGGGTCGATGGCGTAGGTGCCGGCGGGGATCTGGGAGCTGGAGATGGTCGTGGCTGTCATGGCGGTCTCCTTGGAGCATTCGCTATTGGGGGTTTATTGAGGAGACAATTATTCTACCGGTAATTGCTTGTGTAGTCAAGTGTTGAGGGCGCAAGTGCTGTTGTAATGGTTGCGGGTCGGGTTCGGCTGGGGATGGTTTAGTTCGACGGGGTTATGCATCGCCGGCGATCGCACGATCGGAGTGAGCGATCGCAGGACCAGGGTGACCGCAGGCACGCGGAGTGGGTGACCGCAGCACCGGAGTGAGCGACCGCAGCACCGGAGTGAGCGACCGCACTATCGCGTCGGCGGCCCGCAGAACCGCCGAGGACCCGCGGGCCCGTCCGACCCCGCTTACTCCACCGAGCACTCACCGCTGCTGTGCGCGCCGGGGAGGCGGCTCAGCAGAGAGGCAAGCTGGGAGATCTCCTCAGGGGTGAAGAGCTCGACGAACAGGCGGCGAACGCTGGCGATGTGGGTGCAGCCGGCCTCGCGCAACTTGTCGTACCCGCTGTCGGTGATGTGGGCGTAGGAGACGCGTGCGTCGCTCTGGCAGGAGACGCGTTCGATCAGGCCGCACTCGACCAGGCCGTCCACCAGGCGGGTGATACCGGAGCGGGTGAGCATCGTGCTCTCGGCCAGAGCGGACATCGGCAGCTTGCGATCGGGGGCCTGCGCGAGGTAGAGAAGCACCTCATAGTCGCGCGTGGTCATGCCCTGTTGGGCGACGAGCTCGGCGTCGAGGGCGCGCAGGATCGAGGCGTGGCTCTGCAGGAAGCTGCGCCAGGCCTCGAGCTCGGTACCTTCGAGGCGGGACGATGCGACGGTACTCATGACCTAAATTGTAGTTGACGGGTCAACTGGAACGTGGTGTTGGGGCTGGCCGCGTGTCTGGGTATGAAGTGGCGCGGGCGTGGTAGCGAGCGGTTGGCGCGGATAGCCTAGACGGTGTGGAGGAACTCGCCCCAGGACTGTGGCACTGGCGCGCTCGGCACGAGCACATCCACACCGAGGTGAGCTCGTATTACCTGGCCGAGGAGGGGGTACTGCTCGACGCCATGATTCCTGCGGAGGGACTGGAATGGTTCGAGGAGCACGGCGTCCCCGACCATGTGGTGCTGACGAATCGACATCACGATCGCCATGCGTGGCGGTTCCGGGAGGCGTTCGGCTGCACCGTGCACTGCATCGGCAATGGCCTGCATGAGCTCGAGGGTCGGGGACCGGCCGAGGGGTTCGAGTTTGGGGATGAGCTGCCCGGCGGAATCGTCGTCTACGAGGTGGACGCGATCTGTCCGGACGAGACCGCGCTGCATCTTCCGGCGTACGCCGCGCTGGCGTGCGCGGACGGCGTGATCCGGCCAGCCGGGGGTGGGGCGCTGGCGTTCGTCCCCGATCAGCTGATGGACGATCCCGAGGAGACGAAGCGAGCACTGCGCGACTCCTACCGCCGGCTGCTGGATCTCGACTTCGATGTGCTGTTGCTGGCGCACGGCGCTCCCGTCGTGGGCGATGGCAAGCGCGCCCTGCGCGAGTTCTTGGGCGCCGCCGGGTAGCGAGCCAGGTCCTCCAGGGCGGGAACCGAGCGGGCAGTGGTCGCGATGAAAGACGCGGTGCCCGCGGGGCTAGCGGCAGGTGGGCCGGTCTCGGGCGGCGCGGTGGGCGAATGCTGCGTCTCCGTGTGCGTGTTGGAGGATGAACAGATCGGGTTGGTCTCCGGGCATTCGTCTAGAGGCGAGGAAAGCGATGTACGGGCTGCCGGAATAAGCCTCGGTGTCGGGGCATCGGCGAGCGGTCGCGACTGCGTGGTTTACGGCTGCTGGGCTGGCAGTCCACGCCAACCCGGAGCGGGCGAAGGGGCGAGCGGCCAGGGTAGGGTGGCCGGGGTTGGCGAGTAGCGAGATGATTTGCGCAGCCAGCAATGCCGCCAGCAGCGTGGTGAGCAGCGGCGCTAGCCGCCAGTGTCCCCAGCTCCATGCGGCGCCGCAGATCGCGAGTATCAATAGCGGGGGCTCGGCGACGCTGATCACGTTGATGTAGCTGCCGACCTTGATGACCGTGAAGGCCAGGAGCAGTCCGCCGAGCGCGGCGGCGGTGAGCGTCCGGATCAGCGGGAAGTCCAGCACCTGCACCGCGCCTGATTTGACCAGGGCGATGCAGGCGGCGGCTCCGCACATGAGCGGGAATTCGTTCCAGGCGGCCTGGGCCAGGAGACCTCCGACGGTGTGAGCCGAGGCGGTCCCTACCTGTAGCTGGGCGAGCACCGTTTGCCGCCAACCCGAGGCCGAACACCAGCGACCCCACGAACAGAGCCGCGGCCGTGCAGGCGAGAACCGCGGTGGTTCGCCAGCCGCCGGGAGACACAGCGGCGATCGCGAGAGCCGGGACCGCGAACGCCAGCTTCGACCACACCGCCAGGCCCAGCAGCACCGCACCAAAGCTCTGCCGGTCCTCGCGTGCGCACACCAATGCACCCCCGAGAAGCAATGGCGCAGCGAGCGTTTCCGGTACGAGCTGCGCATGACCGTTGAGCGAGATCGGGACTAGCGGCGCGGCTGTTGCCGCCACCAGCGCGAGCCACACCCGACCATCCAGCCGCCATACGCCGACCGCCACCAACACCGCCGTGATCAGGTCCAGGAGACCGAGGCCGATGTGGAGCGACCCGGCCGAATTGCTGACCGCCAGCAGCACCGCGCCGAGCAGGTACACGGGCGGGGGCTGCGCCGCCGCGAAATCTCGGTACGGAACCAGACCCTGAACAAACTCACGGGCGCTCTGCGCATACACACCATTCGAGAACCCCCAATAGGCATTGCGCTGCCACGCGGCCAGCAACACGAGCTCCACCACGCCCACGCCCACCGCCAGCAGCACCACCAACGGCGACCAGCCGGCAACCGGACGGCGCACCAAACCGACCCATCCCACCTCACCAGAGAGCTGCACGCCGCAGATGTATCACGCCCACCCCCCCCTCGCAGCCGTCGGTCTATCCGTCTCAGACTCGAGACGACGAAACCCCCGCCGTAGCAGGGGTTCCGCGCGTCTGCTTGTCAGTGGGCGATGCTGGGCTCGAACCAGCGACCTCCGCCTTGTCGAGACGGCGCTCTCCCAGCTGAGCTAATCGCCCTGGGCCGGTAAATGTACCGTGGCAGCGCACACCGGTCACGAGGGCGCTGCGGGTGTCCGTGGAGCAGCTTCCGGTGCTGTGGCTCCGGCTCGGGCCGCGTCCCGGAGGTACACTGGACCGGAATGAGGTGGAGAGCTTGGGCTCTGCTGGCAGTGATGGCCGGGCCGCTCGCCGCTGCGCCCGTGGGTGCTGCGCAGGGCTCCGGAGCCAACGTCAGGATCACACCGGCGCGGGGCTATCCGGGGACTCGTTTCAAGCTCGCTTTCACCGCTCCCGACGCAAGTGGCCGAGTGGGCGCCTCGCGCCGGGAGTACGTGGTCAATGTCGTGGGGCCGAGCGCGGAGCACGGCTGCGTGGACGCCGGGTCTTGGACGCCGTCGCCGCCCAAGGCTCACGCGCGCGTGCGCGTGAGCCTGAATCCGAAGACGCTCGGCGGTAGGTGGTGCGTCGGCACGTTGCACGGGACGATCGAGGAGCTGCAGTCTCCGGTCTGCCCGCCGCTCAAGCTGTGCCCGACGTTCGTCGTGCTGATCCGGACCGTGGGGCACTTCCACTTCGTCGTGCGACGAAGCGCCGGCTCGCACGACACGACTCCGCCCACGTTCGGAGGCCTCAGGTCCGCGTTTGCGTGCACTCCTGGCGCGCAGCGCCCCGGTCAGAGGACGCCGTTCACGCTCAAATGGGCGCCGGCCACCGACAATGTGACCCCGGCGCGCGAGATCGTGTACGACGTGTACATGTCGAAGGTCCGGGGTGGGGAGGACTATGCGACGGCGACCTGGACGACGTGCGCCCGGCGTCACGACTTTCCGGACGTCCGGTCTCGCGTCCCATGGCACCTTCTTCTTCGTGGTGCGCGCGCGAGACCGCGCCGGCAACGAGGACCACAATCGTGTCGAGCATCGCGGACTAGATCCCTGCCTGTAGCGCCGCCCGGGCGCGGCAGCGACGGACGATGACTGATAAGTGTGAATAGTTCACACTTATCAGTCAGGCTGAGGTCCTCGCAGTCAGGCTGAGGTCCTCGCGGCTGCGGTCCGCACACTCCGCGCCCGCAGTCGTCATGTCCACATCGGGCCTCCGCACTTCTTTGTCGCCGGACCCTAGGGCCCTCCGACGAATAACTGTGGTCTGATGCGCCCGATGAGCGTCGCGGATGCTTCGTCCTCGGATCTCGCTGTAGCGCTGCTACAGCTTCGACCCTGCGTCCTCGCCCCGCTCGCTCCTCGGACGCCTCATTCCCACACCTATTCCTCGTCGGACCCTTAGCATCAGTCGCCGGATGGAGTTCCAGCTTCCAGACGGCAACCTGCTCAGCCTGCCCGCCGGTGCGACGGGCGCGGACGCGGCGTCCGCGATCGGTCCCGGGCTGGCGCGGGCGGCACTGGCGGTCAAAGTCGACGGCGAGCTGCGCGATCTCTCCCGCCCGCTTCCGGAGGCCAATGGCGCGGCGCCTCCGAAGCTCGAGATCTTGACCGACCGCTCCGGCCCGGAGGCGTTGGCGCTGATCCGCCACGACGCCGCCCACGTGCTGGCCGAGGCGGTCACGGAGCTGTACCCCGGGGTGAAGGTGTCGATCGGACCGCCGATCGAGAACGGCTTCTACTACGACTTCGACTTTCCCGACGGCGTGACCCTGTCCGACGCCGAGTTCGAGCGGATCGAGGCGAAGATGCGTGAGCACATCGGTGCCGACGAGCCGTTCGTACGCGAGGAGGTCTCGGCGGGCGACGCGCTGGAGCGGTTCGCCCGGGAGGGGCAGGACTACAAGGTCAAGTTGATCGAGGACCTCGTCCGCGACGAGCGCCTCGACACCGTGTCGCTGTACACCAACGGCCCGTTCACCGACCTGTGCCGAGGGCCGCACGCGCCCTCGACCAAGCGGGTGGGCGCGTTCAAGCTCCAGTCGGTGGCCGGGGCCTACTGGCGCGGGGATTCCAGCCAGCCGATGCTCACGCGCGTGTACGGGACGGCGTTCTTCTCCGACAAGGACCTGCGGGCGTACCTGGATCAGCTCGAGCGAGCCCGGGCCAACGACCACCGCAAGCTGGGCCCCCACCTGGGCCTGTTCACCTTCTCCGAGGTGGCACCCGGGTCTGCGTTCTGGCTGCCGGCCGGGACCGAGGTGTTCAACTCACTGGTCTCGCTCAGCCGCGAGATGAACCGCGATCGCGGCTACGTGGAGGTCAAGACGCCGCAGCTGTATGACAGCTCCTTGTGGGAGACCTCGGGACACTGGGACAAGTACGCCGGGAACATGTTCGTGACCGAGTACGAGGGCCGGGAGATGGCGATCAAGCCGATGAACTGCCCGGGCCACTGCAAGCTCTACTCGTTGCAGCGTCACTCCTACCGCGACCTGCCGCTACGTTACTTCGAGCCCGGCTTGCTGCATCGCCGCGAGCCGAGTGGAACGTTGCATGGACTGCTGCGCGTACGCCACTTCGCGCAAGACGACAGTCACATCTTCTGCCGCGAGGACCAGATCCAGGACGAGGTCACGCAAGCGATTGATTTTGCGTTCGCCACCTACGACATCTTCGGTCTCGACATCAGGCTGGAGCTGTCCACCCGTCCCAAGGAGCGGATCGGGTCCGACGAGCTGTGGGATCTGAGCGAAGCGGCGCTGCAGCGCGCGCTCGAGAGCCACGGTCTGCCGTACGACCTCAACCAGGGTGACGGCGCGTTCTATGGACCCAAGATCGATATGCACATGACGGACTCGCTGGGCCGCTCGTGGCAGCTCGGAACCGTCCAGCTCGACTACAACATGCCTCAGCGGTTTGGTCTCATCTACACCGGCGCGGACAACGCCGAGCATTGCCCCGTGATGATCCACCGGGCGCTGATGGGCTCCTATGAGCGGTTCATCGGGATCTTGCTCGAGCACCTCGGCGGCGAACTGCCCGTGTGGCTGACGCCGGTGCAGGCGATCGTGCTGCCGATCGCCGACCGCCACGCCGGCCACGCCGAGAGCGTCCGGGATCGGATGCGGGCGGCGGGCCTGCGCGCAGAGCTCGACGACCGCACCGAGTCGGTGGCGCGCAAGATCCGCGATGCGGAATTGCGCAAGATTCCGTACATGCTGGTCGTGGGAGACCGCGAGGAGCGCGCTGACGAGGTGGCGCTGCGCGAGCACCGGCGCGGAGATGAGGGCTCGGTGGGCGTGGATGCGTTCATCGCGCGGCTCGACATGGAGGTCAAAACTCGTGCCAGGGAGTAGTGCCGCCGCTATACTCGCGTTCGTTGATCCAACTGCATCACCACACACGGCCCGGCGCCGCTTGACGTCTCGCCGCCAAACTAGTGCCGGTCCCTCGTAGGTTCGACCGGCGCCCGCCGGAGCGGGACCAGACTCGGATCAACGACCGGATTCGCGTGCCCGAGGTCCGGCTGGTGGGCGAGGATGGGAAGCAGATCGGAGTCATCAAGACCTCCGAGGCTCTGGTTTACGCGCAGGAGCGCGACCTCGATCTGGTCGAGGTGGCTCCCGACGCCCGTCCGCCCGTGTGCCGCGTGCTCGACTACTCCAAGTACAAGTACGAGCAGGCCCAGAAGCAGAAGGCCGCCCGCAAGCACCAGCAGCAGATCACGGTCCGCGAGATCAAGTTCCGGCCGAAGATCGCCCAGAACGACTACGACACCAAGAAGGGTCACGTGCGGCGCTTCCTGCTCGGCAAGGATCGGGTCAAGATCACGATCATGTTCCGCGGCCGAGAGGTCACCCATCCCGAGCGGGGGATGGCACTGCTCGACCGGCTCGCCGGTGAGCTGTCGGAGATCGCCGTGGTGGAGCAGAGCCCGGTCCAGGACGGGCGCAACATGACGATGATGCTGGCGCCCTCAAAGCACGTCCTGGCCGGCGACGGGGCCAAAGACAAGCCATCGCCGGATGGGCACGCCGAGGTCGACGGCCAGCGCGCCCGCGGCGAGAGCCCGCAGACGCCGGCCGCCAGCGACGCCGCCGCCTAGAGTCTGTCTCACCCACCCCGGCCGCCGGTCGCAACCCGTCTGCTTTACTTGGCCGCGCCCATGCCCAAGATGAAGACTCACTCCGGCGCCAAGAAGCGCTTCAAGCTGACCGCCACCGGCAAGGTCCGCGGCCGGCGCGCGTTCTCGAGCCACATCCTCGAGAAGAAGTCGCCGAAGCGCAAGCGGCAATTCGCGCGGCCGGCAGTGATCTCCAAGCACGACGAGCCACGGGTGAAGACGCTGCTGGGGGCGAAGAAGTCATGACCCGGGTCAAGCGTTCCACCCACGCCCGCAAGAAGCGGCGCGCGACCCTCGAGCTGGCCAAGGGCTATCGGGGCGACGCCAGCCGGCACTACCGCACCGCCAAGGAGGCCGTGCTCAAGGCCGACCAGTACCGCTACCGGGACCGGCGCAACCGCAAGCGGGATTTCCGGCGGTTGTGGATCACCCGGATCAACGCGGCGGCGAGACAGAACGGGCTGTCCTACTCGCAGTTCATGCATGGCCTGCAGCGGGCGGGCGTGGAGCTCGACCGCAAGGTGCTAGCGGACATCGCCGTTCGCGACGCCGACACTTTCCGACGCTTTGCCGACCGCGCCCGTGAGGCGCTGGCGGCCGGCTGAGCGAAGCCGACCCGCCAGCACCGCCACCCGGGCGCCGCTCCACACGGAGGGCGCCCTTTTTCGTTCATGTGACCATCACCAGCTCCCACAACCAGAAGCTCAGAGAGATCCGCAAGCTCCGGATGCGCCGCCGCGCGCGTGAACGCGCCGGACGCTTCGTCGCCGAGGGAGAGGATCTGCTGGCGGCCGCCGACGCGGCGGGTTGGCCGGCGATCGAGCGCTACTGTGCCGCCGGCAGCGGGCTGCCGGGGGTCGAGGTCGAGGCCAAGGCGCTGGCGTCCGCGTCCGGTCTGGGCTCGGGCACCCGCACGCTGGCGGTGTATGAGGAGCGCTGGGCCGATCATCCGTTTGGGCCGCTGTGCGTCTACCTCCACGGCGTGCACGATCCCGGCAACGTGGGCGCGGTGCTGCGCAGCGCCGAGGCGTTCGGCGCTGCGTGCGTGGCCCTCGGCCCGGGCAGCGCCGATCCGTTCGGCCCCAAGGCGGTGCGCGCCAGCATGGGCGCTGTGTTCGGGGTGGCGCTGGCGCGCGCGCCGACGATCGGCGAGCTGCCCGGCACCAAAATCGCCCTGGTGACCGGCTCGGGGGTCGAGCTCTGGCGATTGGGTTCCGAAGTCCGCAACCGAGATGCCGGCGATGTCACGCTGCTGATCGGCTCTGAGCGCGACGGGCTTCCGAACCAGGTTGTGGAAGGCGTCGAGGAGACCGTGCGCATCCCGATCCACGCGCAGTCGCTCAACGCCGCCATGGCGGCGACCATCGGCCTCTACGAGCTAACTAGGATGGCCGCCCAGCGATGACCGAGCGGATCGAGCAGATACTGCAGGAGGCGAGCTCGGCGATCGAGGCGGCCGGTGACACCACCGCTCTGGAGGAGGTGCGGATCCGGTATCTGGGGCGCAAGGCCGAGCTCCCGAACTTGCTGCGAAACATCGCCAGTCTCCCGCCCGAGGAGCGAGCCGCGACTGGCAAAGCGGCCAACCAGGCCCGCGTCGAGCTCGAGCGCCTGATCGAGCGCCGGCAGCAGGAGCTCGCCGCCGGAGAGCTCGACCGGCGCCTGATCGAGGACCGCGTGGACGTGACGCTGCCAGGTGATCCGCTGCCCGCGATCGGCCGGCTGCACCTGATCACCGCCACGCGGCGCGAGATCGAGGATGTGTTCATCGGGCTGGGATTCAACGTCGTCGAGGG
The DNA here is from genome assembly GCA_963803475.1 of uncultured Solirubrobacterales bacterium. GTDB lineage: Bacteria > Actinomycetota > Thermoleophilia > Solirubrobacterales > Solirubrobacteraceae > Palsa-465. The sequence continues at coordinate 33,110 of CAWDMR010000008.1, read as the reverse complement.
TCCCGAGGTGGAGACGGTGTACTACAACTTCGACGCACTCAACCACGCCCCCACGCACCCGTCCCGACTGATGACGGACACGTTCTACGTCAAGCCGGCGCCGGACATCTTCGACCCGGGTGCGGCGCTGCTGCGGGTGCACACCTCGCCGGTGCAGATCCGGGCGATGGAGCGTCAGCCGCCGCCGATCTACATCGTGATGCCCGGCCGGGTCTACCGGCCAGACTCCGACGCCACCCATACGCCGCAGTTCCATCAGATCGAGGGACTCGCGGTCGATACCGACATCACGCTGGCCGACCTGCAGGGGACGCTGCTGACGTTTGCCCGGGCGATCTTCGGCAAGGAGCGACAGGTGCGGCTGCGTCCGCACTTCTTCCCCTTCACCGAGCCCAGCGTCGAAGTCGACGTGTCTTGCTTCAACTGCACCGACGGCGTGACCGCCGACGGCGAGCGCTGCCCCCTGTGCAAGGGGACGGCCTGGATCGAGATCCTCGGTGCCGGGATGGTCGACCCGAACGTGTTCGAGTCCGTGCGCGAGCATGGCTACGACCCGGAGCAGATCCAGGGCTTTGCGTTCGGGATGGGGGTTGAGCGCATCGCCCTGCTCAAGCACGGGATCCCCGACCTGCGGCTGTTCTACGACAACGACGTGCGCTTTCTGGAGCAGTTCGGGTAATGCGAGTCCCCCTCGAATGGCTGCGCGAATACTGCGCCCCCGAGCTCGACGCGCATCAGCTCGCCGAGCGACTGGCGATGACCGGGACGGAGGTCGAGCGGGTCGAGCCCTACGGCGTCGGCGCGCCCGAGAACTTCGTGGTCGGCAAGGTGCTCGACGCCGCGGCGCATCCGGATGCCGACCGGCTGACCGTATGCCGCGTGGACATCGGCGCCGACATGCCGACCACGATCGTGTGCGGAGCCCCCAACGTGGCCTCGGGTCTGACGGTGGCGGTGGCCAAGCCCGGAGCGGTGATGCCCGATGGGTCCAGGCTGGGCAAGGCGAAGCTGCGTGGGATCGAGTCCAACGGGATGATCCTGGCCGAGGACGAGCTCGCGATCGGCACCGAACACGCGGGCATCCTGGTGCTCGACCGCGATGGGCTGAAGCCTGGGACGCCGCTGGCGCAAGTGCTGCCGATCTGCACCGATGTGCTGGTGCTGGAGGTGACCCCGAACCGGCCCGACTGCCTCGCCATCTACGGCGTCGCCCGGGAGGTCCATGCCGCGACCGGGGCCGCCCTCGCCGCACCCCCGTGGGCCGAGGACCCCGGTAGCAGCGGTCAGTTGGAGGGGGCGACGGTCACCGTGCAGTGCCCGGACCTGTGCCCTCGGTTCACCGCCCGGGTGTTCGAGGACGTCACCATCGGTCCGAGTCCGGCCTGGCTCAAGGCGCGGCTGATGGCGGCCGGCCAGCGGCCGATCTCGAACGTCGTCGACATCACCAACTACGTGATGCTGCTCACCGGCCAGCCGCTGCACGCGTTCGACGTCGACCGGGTCGCGGGAGCCAGCCTCACAGTCCGCCGGGCGAACGCCGGCGAGACCGTGCAGACGCTGGACGGCCAGCTGCGTGAGCTCGACGCCGACATGGTGCTGATCGAGGATGCCGACGGCCCCACGTCGATCGCCGGGGTGATGGGCGGCGCGCGATCCGAGGTCGCGCCGGACACCAGTCGAGTGTTGATGGAGGCCGCCAACTGGGACGGCGCCAACGTCCATCGCACTTCGCTCAGGCTGGGGCTGCGCAGCGAGGCGTCCACCCGGTTCGAAAAGCAGCTCCAACCCGAGCAGGCGATGGACGCCCAGGCGCTGTCCAGCCGGCTGATGATCGAGCTGTGTGGCGCCCGGCTGTGGCCGGGGACGATCGATGTCGGAGGACCGGGACCCGAACCGGTGACGATCCGGCTCCGGGATGCTCGGATCGAGAGCCTGCTGGGAACGGCAGTCAGCCGTGAGCGCAGCCAGCAGATCCTGGAGGCGCTGGAGTTCAGGACCGAGGACGCCGCCGACGGGTTGGACGTCTCACCACCCGCTTTCCGCCGCGCGGACGTGACCCGCGAGGCGGACGTGATCGAAGAGGTGGCCAGGCTGGACGCGCTCGAGCGGCTGCCGGCGACGCTGCCCAGCCGCCACGGCGCCTCCGGTCGGCTGACCGAGCGCCAGCGATTGCGCCGGAGGGCCAGCGATGCACTCGCCGCCCAGGGCCTGCACGAGATCGTCGGCTGGAGCTTCGTCTCCCCGGACCTCGCCCGGCGCCTGCGACTCCCGGATCAGGCTGCGGTGGCGCTCGAGAACCCGATGTCCGCCGAGCAGTCGTTGTTGCGTACGACGCTGCTGGGATCGTTGCTGGACGTCGCTCGACGCAACCGCTCGCATGGCGCCACCACCTTGCGGTTGTTCGAGGCCGGCGCGGTGTACCGCCCTGACCCCCGCACCGGGCTGGCCCTCGAGCCATATCACGTGGGGGCGCTGCTGCTCGGTCCGGTGCGCGTCGCGACCTGGCGTGACCCCGAGCCGCGCGAGGCCGACTTGTTCGCGGCCAAGGGCGTGCTGCAGGGGCTGCTCGACACGCTCCGGGTGCCGTGGAGCGTGCGCGCGGAGGCGCCGCCGTTTCTGCACCCGGGCCGCTCCGCGACGATCGAGGCCGGTGAGCGGGACGTCGGCTGGATCGGTCAGATCCACCCGCTGGTCGCGGCCCAGTGGGACATCCGCGAGACCGTGGCGGCATTCGAACTCGATCTCGATATGGCGCTCGAGCCCGCTGTGGTGACGCCCCTGTACGAGGACGTCACCACCTTCCCGGAGGTGCGGGAGGACCTGGCGGTGATCGTCGGCGACGAAGTCAGTGCCGCCCAGGTGCTGGAGGTGATCCGGCGCCACGGCGGCTCCTGGCTGCAGGACGTGTCCGTGTTCGACGTATATCGCGACCCGGAACGCATCGGTGCCGGCAAGGTGTCGTTGGCAGTGCGGCTCGCCTACCGCGCGGCGGACCGAACGCTGACCGACGAGGAGGTCGCCACCCGGCGCCAGGCGATCGCCGCGGCGTTGGCCCAGGAGCTCGGAGGTCGCGTCCGTGCCTCCTAGCGTGTCCGTGCTCGGAGCCGCGGGCTTCACCGGGGCGCTGGCCGCGCGGCTGCTACATCGCCATCCCGACTTCGAGCTGACCGCGGTCACCGCTCGCAGCGACGTGGGCCGCTCGCTGGAGGACCTGTATCCCCACCACCGCGTGCCGCTGACGCTCGAGGAGCTCGATCTCGACCGCCACGCCGAGGTCGACGGCGCGATCGTGGCCTACCCGCACGGTGCCGCGGCGCCGCTGGTGGCCGAGCTGCGCCGGCGCGGCGTCAGGGTGGTCGACCTGAGCGCCGACTTTCGCCTGCGCGATCCGCACGTGTACGAGCACTGGTACAAGCAGCACGCTGCGCCGGAGCTGCTGGCGGAGGCGGTGTACGGCCTGCCGGAGCGCTATCGCGACGAGATCGGCGAGGCGAACCTGGTCGCGAACCCTGGCTGCTATCCCACCGCCACGCTGCTGGCCCTGGCGCCACTGGCGCGCGCGGGCGCGATCGACGACATCGTGATCGACGCCAAATCCGGCGTGTCCGGGGCCGGCCGGGCCGCGACGGACAAGACTCATTTCGTGACGGTGGACGAGAACGTCAACGCCTACGGCGTTCCCCGCCACCGTCACACGCCGGAGATCGAACAGGAGCTGGCCGCGCTGGGGGCAGATCTGCCGGTCACGTTCACGCCGCATCTGGTCCCGCTGGACCAGGGTGAGCTGGTCTCCTGCTACGTGACCCTGGCCGACGGGGCGGACGCGCTCGAGCTCGAGCAGCTGTACGCCCACGCCTATCGGGACGAGCCGTTCGTGGAGCTCGCCGACCGGCCGCCGGGAGTCAGAGACGTGCGGGAGACGAACTTCTGCCGCATCTCCGTGCACCACGACGGGCGCACCGGCCGGGCGATCGTGTTCGCGGCGATCGACAACCTGTGGAAGGGCGCGGCGTCCCAGGCGGTGCAGAACCTCAACCTGATGTTCGGGTTCGACGAGCGGGACGGCATCTCGTGAGCACGATGTTCGGCTCGCGGTGGGTGTCGCCGCCCGAATATGTGACCGAGCGGGACGGTGGCCTGCCGCGAGCCTTCCGCGCCGCCGGAGTGGCGTGCGGGATCAAGGCAGGCGACGTGCTTGACCTGGGGATGGTCGTGTCGGATGCACCGGGCACGACCAGCGCCGCGCGGTTCACGCGCTCGGGCATGCTGGCCGCGCCGGTGCTGCTGACGATGGAGCGCTGCCGGCTCGACGCCATCCGTGCGGTGGTCGTCAACTCCGGTAACGCCAACGCCGCTACCGGCCGGCCGGGTCTCGACGATGCCGCCAAGATGCAGGGCGCTGCCACGATCGCGTCGGGGGTCGGCACGGAGGCTGCCGTCGCGGTCGCCTCCACGGGGGTGATCGGGGTGCCGCTGCCGATCGACCGGGTGATGCGCGGGATCGCCGCGGCGGCCGCCGAGCTGCGCTCTGACGGCGAGGTCGACTTCTCCGAGGCGATCCGCACCACCGATGCGTATGCCAAGCGGGGCTGCCTGGACGTGACGCTGTCCGCAGGCACGGTCCGGCTGACGGCTCAGGCCAAGGGCGCCGGCATGATCTCGCCCGGCTTCGCGACCCTGCTGGTGTTCGTGCAAACCGATGCCGCGATGTCGCCCGAGACGTGTGACTTGCTGCTGGGCGTGACGGTAAGGCGCTCGTTCGAGCGGATCAGCGTGGATGGCCAGCTCTCGACCAGCGACACCGTGATCCTCCAGGCGAGCGGCGCGTCCGGAGTCCAGATCGACCCGGAGACGCCCGATGAGCTGCATTTCGGCGAGTCGCTCGACACGCTGCTGCGCCAGCTGGCGCTCGACGTTGTGCGTGACGGCGAGGGGGCCCGGCGCATCGGGCGCGTGGTCGTCCGTGGCGGCGACCAGGCGCTCGTGGGCAACGTGGCTCGGGCGGTGGCGGATTCCTCGCTGGTCAAGACAGCGCTGTACGGCGGGGACCCGAACTGGGGCCGAATTGCTCAGGCGGTGGGGAAGGCCGCAGCCGGGATGGCACCGCTGGCGGTCGACATCGCGATCGAGGGCGTGCCAGTGTGCTCCCGAGGCGCGCTGGTCCCCCACGACGCCGACGCGCTCTCCTCCGCGGTCCAGCGCGCTGAGGTCGAGTATGAGATCGGGCTCCCCGGTGAGGGCGTCGAGACCGAGCTGTTCTTCTCCGACCTGGGCCACGAATACGTGACCATCAACGCGGACTACACGACATGAGAGACATCGCCACACTGCTCGAGGCGCTGCCGTACATCCGGGAGTTCCACGGCAAGACCGTGGTGATCAAGTACGGGGGCGCGGCGATGACCGACGAAGCGCTCAAGGAGGAGTTCGCGCGGGACGTGGTGCTACTCAAGTACGTAGGCATGAACCCGGTGGTGGTGCACGGCGGCGGCCCCGAGATCACGAGCTACATGGAGCGACTCGATCTGCCCGTGGAGTTCGTCGACGGGTTGCGCGTGTCCGACGCCGAGACGGTGGAGATCGCCAAGATGGTGCTGGTCGGCAAGGTCAACAAGGACATCGTGCTGCTGATCAACCGCCATGGTCAGCCGGCGGTGGGACTGTGCGGGGACGACGGCCTGTTGTTCCGGGCCACGCGCCAGGCCGCGCCCAGCGGACAGGACATTGGCTTCGTGGGCCGGATCGAGCGGGTCGACGTCGACGTGCTGGCACGGATCGCCGAGAACTACATCCCGGTGGTCGCCAGCGTGGGGGCGGACCGGGAGGGCAACTCGTACAACATCAATGCGGACGAGGCCGCGGGCGCCGTGGCGGCGGCCCTGGGCGCGTACAAGATCATGTTCCTGACCGACGTCGCCGGTTGGTTGCGCGATCCCGCCGATCCAGCCAGCGTGATCTCGGAGGTGGCGGTGGACGAGCTCACCGAGCTGCTGCCGACGGTCGCCGGCGGGATGCGTCCCAAGCTCGCGGCCTGCGCGGATGCCATCCACGCCGGCGTGTCGTTCGCCCACATCGTCGACGGCCGCGTCCCGCATTCGCTGCTGCTGGAGCTGTTCACCGATGCCGGCCAGGGCACCAAGATCGGAGCCGCGGGGTGAGCCTCGCGGAGCTGCAGGAACTCGAGCGCCAGTACGCGATCCCCACCTACGCGCGCAACCCGGTGGAGTTTGTCCGCGGAGCCGGCTGCCGGCTGTGGGATGCGGACGGCAACGAGTACCTGGACTTCCTGGCCGGGATCTCGGTGCTGAACGTCGGCCATTGCCACCCCCGTGTTGTCGCGGCGGTGCGGGGGCAGGTCGGCCGGCTGACCCATGCGACCAACCTGTACTACACCGAGCCCGCACTGCGACTGGCCGAGCGTCTGTCACGCAGCTCGCTCGGGGGCAAGGTGTTCTTCACCAACTCCGGCGCGGAGGCCAATGAAGCCGCGCTCAAGCTGGTTCGCCGGGCGCGGCCCGGAGGCAACATCGTGGTGCTCGAGGGGGCGTTTCACGGTCGCACCTACGGTGCCCTGTCGGCGACGCCGCAGGAGTCCAAGCAGGCCCCGTTCGCGCCGTTGGTGCCCGGCTTCGTAGTGGTTCAGAAGGATCCCACTGCCCTGGCAGCGGCGGTCGACCAATCGACAGCCGCCGTGCTGCTGGAGCCGGTCCAGGGCGAAACCGGGATCAACGTCCTGGCCGACGAGCTGCTGGTTGCCGCGCGCCAGGCCTGCGACGCCACCGGCGCCGCGCTCGTGTTCGATGAGATCCAGACCGGGATGGGGAGGACTGGCACGCTGTGGGCCTACGAGCAGACCGGCGTGGTGCCCGATGCGCTGACCAGCGCCAAGGCGCTCGGAGGCGGCCTGCCGATCGGCGCGCTAGTGACCGGACCCCGCCTGGCCGACGTGCTGGCGCCCGGCGACCACGGCTCCACGTTCGCCGGCGGTCCGCTGGTGGCGAGCGCGGCCCTGGCGGCGCTGGAGATCTGCTCCGATCCGGAGCTGCTCGCCCGGGTCCGCGGGCTCGGTCACCGGCTGGCCGGGGGCCTGACCACGGTTCCCCACGTGCGGGACGTGCGCGGACGGGGGCTGATGCTGGCGATCGATTTGATCGACGGCTACGATGCTCCCACGCTGGCGCGTCGGGCATTGCTGGAGCAACGATTGATCGTCAACGCGACCGGACCGGGCACGGTGCGCCTCGAGCCCCCACTGATCACGACCGAGGACGAGATCGACGACGCGATCGAGCGCCTCCGCCGACTGCGCTGATGGTCGACTTCCTGCCACCCGACGATATGACGCTGGCGGAGGCGGGGGACGCGCTCAGAGCCCACCTCCAGGTGAGCGAACGGGAGACGCGAGACATCGATCAGACGTTTTACGACACGTTCGACGGCCTGCTGTACGCGGCGGGGCGATCGTGCGTGCACCACGACGGACGGCTGGTGCTGGTGGACCGAGCGTCGGGCGAGGAGCTCCGCGGGATGCCGGCCGGACCGCCCACCCACCCACTGCTGGCGGTCGAGCTCGACCCGGGCCCACTGCGCGAGGATCTGGTCGGGATCTCCGGGGTCCGTGCCCTGCTGCCGCTGGTGCACGTGCACTCGCGGGCCCACGCCCTGCGGCTGCTCGACAGGCTGGAGAAGACCGTCGTGCGGATGACGCTCGAGGCGCCGGCGCTGGTGTCCTCGAGCAGCGTCCACCGCGCGCTGCGTCCACGGCTGCGACTGACGGTGGTGCGTGGCTACGACGAGGAGCTGGCCGAGGTGGCCCGCAGGCTGGAGCGATGAGCTCGGGTTCAGGCCGGCTGATCAGCCGCTGGTGGACGAGGCCATGCGTGCCTGCGGCCGGGCGCCGGGTGGTGTCTCGGCGAAGATCGACGTGCCGCTGGCCTACGACCAGCGCGCCGATGACTGCGCGGCCCGGGTGCTGCGCCGTCTGCTGGAGGTGATCGAGGCCAATCTCGATGGCACGATCGCCGACACCGACAGCGAGTTCCTGCACGATTTTCGCGTCGCGGTGCGGCGCACGCGGTCGGTCCTGCGTGAGTTCAAGCGCGCGTTTCCCGACCGTGAGCTGGCCCGCTTCCGGACCGACTTTCGCTGGCTACAGCGGGCCACCGGCGCTGCGCGCGACCTGGACGTGTACGTGCTCGAATTCGATCGCTACCTGACGCTCGTCCCCGAATCGATGCGGCCGGAGCTGGCGCCGTTGCTGCGTGTCCTGCGCAATCGCCGCCTGACTGAGCGCCGCGAGATGGTGCGCGCGCTGCGCTCTCCGCGGGCGACGGTGCTGCTGTCGGATTGGCAGACGTTCCTGAACGGGATCTCGGTCCGCCCGACAGACGGACGTCCGGATGCGGCGCGTGCGGTGGGCGACGTGGCCGGCGAACGGATCGCCAAGGTGTACCGCAGGATGGTCAAGATGGGTCGGGCGATCGACGCGTCGAGTCCGGCCGCGGACTACCACGAGCTGCGCAAAAAGGGCAAGGAGCTGCGCTATCTGCTCGAGCTGTTCGCGGCATCGGTGTATCCCGAGGAGACCGTCAAGCCGATGATCAAGACGCTGAAGGCGCTCCAGGACGTGCTCGGGCGCAACCAGGATCGCGAGGTCCAGATCGCCACGATTCGCTCGGTGCGCGACGAGGTCTCGGCCCTGCCCGACGGGCCGGCCGCGTTGATGGCGATGGGAGTGCTGGTGCAGCGGCTGGCCGAGGATGGCGGCGAGGCCCGCAGCGAGTTCGCCGCCCGGTTCGCGACGTTCGCCTCCAAGGCCCAGCGAGCCGAGGTGAAGGAGACATTCGGTTGAGCCACGTGCTCGCCACCTACAACATAAAAGGGGGCGTGGGGAAGACGTCGGCCGCGGTCAACCTCGCCTACCTGTCGGCCCGGGACGGTTATCACACGCTGTTATGGGACCTGGACCCACAGGGCGCCTCAACTTATCTGTTCCGGATCCGCCCGAAGGTGCGCGGCGGGAGCCGCAAGCTGGTGCGCCTGCGCACTGACGTCAGCCGCCTGATCAAGGGCACCGATCATCCCGGCCTGGATCTGCTGCCGGCGGATTTCTCCTACCGCCACATGGATCTCGCGCTGGGCGGCTTCAAGCGGCCCACCGCGCGCCTGGCCCGGGTGCTGGAACCGCTCCACGATCAGTACGAGTACGTGTTCCTCGACTGCCCGCCAAGCATCTCGCTCGTGTCGGAGAGCGTGTTCGAGGCCGCCGACGCGTTGCTGGTGCCGATCATTCCGGCGACGCTGTCCTCGCGCACCTTCGCGCCGCTGGAGCAACTGGTGCGTGACGGGCCGCAGGTGCTGGCCTTCTTCTCGATGGTCGAGGTGCGCAAATCGCTGCACCGCCAGGTGATGGCGGAGCTGCGCGCGAGCCACACGGTGACGTTGCTCGGCGCGGCGGTGCCGGCCGCGGACGAGGTCGAGCGGATGGGCGTCGAGCGGGATGTGGTGGCGGCGTTCGCTCCCCACTCGCGGGCGGCGCTGGCCTACGAGGCGCTGTGGTGGGACGTGAGGCGGAGGTTGCGCATGCTCCGAATACCCTTCCGGTCCCGTGAGCGACGACGCCCACACCACCGCGAGCTACGAGGCCGATCCTGGCGACGTTCATCGGGTGCTACTGCTCTACAGCGGCGGCCTGGATACGAGCGTGATGCTCAAGTGGATCCAGGAGCAGTACCAGGCCGAGGTCGTGGCGCTGACCGTCAATCTCGGCCAGCCGGGCGAGGACTACGGCCTGATCGAGGGTAAGGCCAGGCAGCTCGGGGCGGTCGAGGTCCACGTGGTCGACGCGCGCGACGAGTTCGCGCGCGAGTACATCGCCCCCGCGATCAAGGCCAACGCGATCTACGGGCTGGGCTATCCGCTGTTCACGGCGCTGGGACGCCCGCTGATCGCCAAGCTGGCCGTCGAGCACGCACGAGCCACGGGCTGCGACACGATCGCGCATGGATGCACCGGTAAGGGAAACGACCAGGTCCGAATCGAGGCCACGGTGGCCACGCTGGCACCGGAGCTCCGGGTGATCGCGCCGGTGCGGTCCTGGCGCATGGGCCGTGAGGAGGAGGTGGCCTACGCGCGCACCCACGGGATCCCGGTCAAGGGCGGCACGGAGACGGCGCCGTACTCGATCGACGACAACCTCTGGGGACGCTCGAGCGAAGGCCGCTGGATCGAGGAGCTGGACCACGCGCCGGAGGACGACGTGTTCGGGCTCGTGACGCGGCCGGAGGACGCGCCCGAGGAGCCCGAGATCGTCACGATCGAGTTCGATCGCGGCGTACCGGTGGGCTTGAACGGCGAGCGGCTCGAGCTGGTCGAGCTGCTGGAGCGAGCGGCGGCCGTCGGTGCCCGGCACGGCGTGGGGATCGTCGATCACATCGAGGACCGGATCGTCGGGCTCAAGGTTCGGGACATCTACGAGGTCCCCGCGGCGGCGATCCTGTTACTGGCCCACCAGGAGCTCGAGAAGCTGGTGGGCACCATCCATCAGAACCAGCTCAAGCCCGAGCTCGACCGGAAATGGGCGTATCTCGTCTACGCCGGCCTGTGGTGGGAGCCGCTGCGGACCGATCTCGACGCTTTCATGGAGGCCGCCAACCGGCAGGTATCGGGCACGGTGGGCATCAAGCTGTACAAAGGATCCGCCCGCGTGGTCACCCGCGCCTCGCCGAACGCCATCTACGACGCGCAGCTGGCGACGTTCGCGGAGTCAGGCGGGCTGTTCTCGCAGGCGGCGGCTCCCGGCTTCATCGAGCTGTGGTCGCTGCAATCCCGCATGGCGTGGCGCGTGCGACATTCAGACCGCGGGTAGCCGCGGTCCGCGGCCTGACTCATTTGCACACATTCCTGGCCAAAGCTGCGCATTCCGGCTAACGTATAGCCCAGGGCGATGCTGGAAACCAAAGACGCTGATTATCCGCTCGAGGTTGAGTCGGTCGAATCGTCGCCGCTCGGAGGCGACCGCATTGTCGTGCGCCTGGAGGGACACTGGCGGGGCCGGCCACGGGCGTCGCTGGAGGGCGTGATGCTGGTGGTGGAAGCGAACGGTCGCAGGCATCGGTTCCCCTCGATCCCCCAGCCCCGCCGCTCCCGGCTCGGGCGGCCGGGGACGTGGTCGGGGAACTTCGCGTTGCCTACCTGGCTCGGGTCTCACCTGGAGGGCAACGCGTCCCTTAAGCTGGGGGATGTGACGATCCCGATTCCACCCGGCTCATTCGGAGGCGAGGAGCAGAGCCCGGAGCCCGCCGAGGAGCGTCCGCCCGCGCAGGCGCCCGAACCTGCGGCCGACAGGAGCCCTGCCGCCGCACAGCCGGCGGACCAGACGGACCAGACCGTGGCCGCGCTGCGCGCCGAGCTCGAGCGCCGGGCGGTTGGTGAGGGACAGGTACGCGGGCAGCTGACCGAGGCCCGGGCCGCGCTCGAAGCCAGCGCCGCCAACCAGGCCCGGCTGGAGGCGGCGCACGGCGAGCTTCGACAGGAGCTCGAACAGTTGCGCGACGCGGTCGCGCAGCGGATCGAGGTCGAGTCCAAGGCAGTCGTGCTGGCGGCGCGGGTCGAGGAGCTGGGCGCCGAGGTCGATGAGGCCCGCGCCGAGCGCGAGCGGACGGATGCCGAGCTGGCCAGGCTGCGCGGGGAGCTCGTCACCAGTGAGGTCTCACGCGATGCCGCTCTCAGCGAGGCGGCCGGGCTGCGGGCCGAGCTCGACCGTCTCGGAGGCCAGTTGGCGGCGGCGCGCGAGCATTCGGGCAGTGGCCGGAGCGACGTTGACGAAGCCGAGACGCTGCTGGCGCAGGCCCGCGCGCTGCGCGAGCAGATGAGCGAACGTGCCGGCGGCCGGCTCACGCCGTCCGGGACCGAGTAGCCTCCGGACCGGCTCTGCGATCCGTCCGCGTCGGCGCTTACCGTCGGCGCCATGAACGAGCCTCCCAGCCTGCCTTCCGCGCTGGGTATCGAAGCGGTCGAATGGCTGGCGCAGGGGACCGACACGATCACGGTCCGGGTGCGCGGCCGCTGGCGTCGCCGGCGGCCGACCTGGAGTGGGCAACCGCTGCTGGTCATCGAGGTCGAGGGGACGCGCCACCGATTCCCGGCGATGCCGGAGCCGCCCAGCCTCACCGGAGCAGCTCCCGGAACCTGGCAGATGAGCTTCGCGGTGCCGGCGTCGGTCGCGTCCGTGGCGGGCACCCGAGCGTGGCTCCAGCTCGGCTCGGTGGTCGTGCCGCTGCCGGTGCCCGTCGAGCATCCCGAGTCCACGCCCCCGGCTGACGAGGAGACGCTCGATCAGCGCAGGGTCCGAGCGGCGGAGCTGGCCGCGGAGGGCGCCGCCCGCCGAGCGGCCGAGACTGAGACGACCGTCCGCCAGCTCCAGGCCCGGGTCCAGGAGCTCGAGCACGACCTCGAACAGGCCTCGGCGCTGGCGAACCGGCGGCGGCAAGCGCTGCGGTCCGCCGAGCAGCGCGCTCATGCAGACAGGGCCATGCGCGAGGAGCTCGAGGAGCGGCTGGCGGAGCGCCAACCATCCGAAGACCTGGTCGACGAGGCAGAGCATGAGCTGCGGATCGCCGAGCTCGAGGAGGAGGTCGAACGGTTGCGCCGCGCCGCTGACGAGGCCGAGCACGTGGCCCAGGCGGCGCACGTCGCGCGGCAGCGGGCCGAGCTCCGCGTGGCCGAGCTGTCAGCGCAGCGTCCGACGGGCACGATCGAGCGGGACTTGCGCGGCGAGCTGGACCTCGCCGCCGGCGCTGCTCCGGCGCCTTCCGGCGCTCGCCCCACGCCGGTACCGCTGTCAGCGGATTGGCAGCGGCTGCGGCGTGAGCGCCAGGCGCTCACCGCGCGCACCCTGCGGACCGCCGAGCCGCCGGGGGTCGAGGCGCTGCGTCGCGAGCTGATCGAACGGACCCAGTCCGAGGCGAAGCTACGCGGGGCGCTGGCGCTGCTCCAGGCGGAGCGCCACGACGCCGGCCCGGATCCGGCCCTGCGGCAGACGCTTGACGAGTTGCGCCAGGAGCTCGATCAGCTCCGGCTCGCCGTCGAGCGCGAGACCGCCGGTCGCGAGCGCGCCCAGCTGCGGGTCGCCTACGCGTACGAGGCGATACAGGCGGTGCGGGACGAGATTGAGCTGATCCGTTCGGGATCGCAGGCTCGTCGTGAGCCGGAATCGGGAGGCGCGGTCGAGGTGGAGCGCCTAGCGGCCGCGCTGTCGCGCCTGCGCCAAACCACCCCGCCGCCGCCAGACGAGGCGGCGGAGGACGCGGCGCCTCCGGAGGCCTCCGCTCCCGAGCCATCCGCTCCCGAGGCCTCCGCTTCCGAGGAGCCCGTCGTTGAAGCCGCTCCGGAGCCGCCGGCCGGCCCGGACGTCCGGTGGCTGGGGCAGGCGCTGCGGACGCTTGCCCGGCGTGACCGCGACGCGGCGGCTCGCGTGCTGGCGGCGCTGCTGCCCGCATCCGACCGCGACGCGGTATCGGCAGCGCGATTCGTGGCCGCCGGCCCCGTGCGCCGGCGCCTGCGCCGGCGGCTCGCCCGGCTCCGGGGCACGAGTGCGTCGCTGTCGCTGCTCGACGAGCGCGTCGGGACGCCCCTGCAGTTCGGCCAGCTGAATGTGGATCCGTGGTCCGTGCTGGCGCTGGCGGCCGCGATGATTGATCCCAGCTGGAGCACCGGTCAGCGCTTCACGATCGCGTACGACGCCGGACCGTTCCTGCACGTGCGCGGCAGCGACGCGGCGTTCGTGAGCGACACCCCGATCGGTCCGGTGGCGACGACCGTCAGGTGCCCGCCGGCCAGGCTTCCAGGCGTGCTGGCGGGCAGCCGGCCGGAGGGAGTTGAGATCGGCGGCGAGCCGGAGCCACTGGCGCTGCTGCAGGAGTGGCTCGAGCGCGCACAGAGCGGCTGAAGGCTCTCGCGCCGGCGCGGCGGGGGCCACAAATGTCCGCGGCTCTGCCTATGCTCGGAGATCCCCCGAGATGAGCTCGTCCTGCGCCCACCTGCACGTCCATTCCGAGTATTCCCTGCTCGACGGCGCGTGCAAGATCGAGAGGCTCGCGGCCAGGGCAGCCGAGTTCGGGCAGCCGGCACTGGGTCTCACGGACCACGGGGTGATGAACGGCGCGGTGGAGCTGTTCACCGCCTGCCGCAAGCACGGAATCAAGCCGGTCCTCGGGTGCGAGGTGTATGTCGTCGATGATCACTCGCGCCGCGCTCCTGGCCGCCTGGACCGGTTCCACCTGACTCTGGTGGCGGCGACGCCGGAGGGGTACCGGAACCTGGTCAAGCTGTCCTCCACCGGGTTTCTCGACGGCTACCAGCGAGGCAAGCCGTCGGTCGACATGGAGCAGATCGCCGCCCATGCGGAGGGCGTGATCGTGCTCACCGGCTGCCTGCAGTCGCGTTTCTGCCAGCACCTGCTGGACGGGCGCCCGGCTCAGGCCCGGGCCCACGCGGACGAGCTGCTGGGGGCGTTCGGCCCGGACAACGTGTACTTCGAAGTGCAGAAGAATGGCCTGGCCGACCAGGAGCGCGCCAATGAGGGCATCGTACGGATCGCGCGCGAGGTGGGCCGGCCGCTGGTGGGCACCGGCGACGTGCACTACCTCCGTCGAGAGGACTACCACCATCATGCGGCCCTGCTGTGCGTACAGACCAAGTCGACGCTCAGCCAGCCCAAGATCAGCTTCGAGACCAACGAGTTCTATCTGCGCTCCAGCGACGAGATGGCGCAGGCGTTCGCGGAGTGGCCCGAGGCGCTCGCCAGCACGCTCGAGATCGCTGAGCGCTGCGACGTCGAGCTCGAGCTGGGGCGCCAGCTGATCCCGCGGTACCCGACGCCCGATGGGGCTTCGGAGGCTGCCCATCTGCGGACGCTGGTGGACGAGGGGCTGCGGCAGCGCTATGGCGAGCCACCGCCGGCCGAGGCACTCGAACGCGCCCAGTACGAGCTCGAGGTGATCGAGCGTATGGGATTCAGCGGCTATTTCCTGATCGTCTGGGACTTCGTCAAGTACGCCAAGGACGCCGGGATCGCCGTGGGGCCGGGCCGCGGGTCCGCCGCCGGCTCGATCGTGGCGTACTGCCTGCAGATCACCGACGTCGATCCGATGGGTTACGAGCTGCTGTTCGAGCGCTTTCTCAACCCTGAGCGCGTGTCGATGCCGGACATCGACATCGACTTCTCGGTGCGCGGCCGCGAGCGGGTGATTCGCTACGTGACCGACAAGTACGGCCGCGGCTCGGTGGCCCAGATCGTCACCTTTGGCAAGATGTTCCCGCGCGCCGCCACGCGCGATGCCGCCCGCGTCCTGGGCCACGATTATGGTGCCGGTGACCGGCTGGCCAAGCTCATCCCCGACCCGATCATGGGGCGGCCGCCCAGCTTCGAGGACTGCCTGAAGACGGGCGAGCCGCTGCGCGCAGAGGTCGACCGCGACCCGGTGGCCAAGCAGATCGTCGAGGTGGCGCAGGGGCTCGAGGGAATCGTGCGCAACTCCTCGATCCATGCCGCCGCGGTCGTGATCGCCGACCGTCCCCTCACCGACATCGTGCCGCTCCAGATCGCCGACGCCGGCACCGACGAGGGCGGCGAGAAGGTGTTCCGCACCGTCACCCAGTTCACGATGAAGCCGATCGAGCAGATCGGCCTGTTGAAGATGGACTTCCTGGGGCTGCGCAACTTGGACGTGATCGAGGACGCGCTCGACATCATCGAGCGCTCCGCCGGCGAGCGGCCGGACATGACCACACTGCCGCTGGACGACGCCAAGACGTACGAGATGATGGCCCGGGGCGACTCGGTGGGGGTGTTCCAGTTCGAGTCCGAGGGCATGCGCGAGACGCTTAAACGCGTGAAGCCCTCCGAGTTTGAGCACCTGATCGCGCTCAACGCGCTGTATCGGCCGGGGCCGATGGAGAACATCCCGACCTATACGCGCGGCAAGCACAACCCCGAAGCCGTCACCTACGCCGATGACCGGCTGCGCCCGATCCTAGAGCCGACCAACGGCGTGATCGTCTACCAGGAGCAGGCGATGCAGATCGCCAAGGAGATCGCGGGCTTCAGCGGGGCCAAGGCCGACGATCTGCGTAAGGCGATCGGGAAGAAGAACCGCGAGGCAATGGCCAAGCTCAAGCCCGAGTTCTTCGAGGGCTGCCGGGCCTCGGGCACGGCCGAGCCGGTAATCGAGCAGCTGTGGACGACCAATGAACGGTCGGCTGACTACTCGTTCAACAAGTCGCACTCCGCCTGTTACGCGCTGATCGCCTACCGCACGGCCTGGCTCAAGGCGAACTATCCGGCCGAGTACATGGCGGCGCTGATCTCGTCGGTGATGGATACCAAGGACAAGGTCCCGTTCTTCGTGGCGCAGGCGGAGCAGATGGGAATCGAGATCCTGCCTCCCGATGTGAATTTGTCCGACCACGAGTTCGTGGTGGTCAACGGCAACATCCGCTTCGGTCTGGACGCGGTCAAGGGGGTCGGCTTCGCGGCGGTCGAGGCGATCAAGCGGGCGCGGGCCGAGGGAGGTCCGTTCAGGGATCTATGGGACTTCTGTGCCCGCGTTGACGGGCGGGCGGTCAACAAGAAGGCGATCGAGGCGCTGATCAAGTGCGGCGCGTTCGGGTCGACCGGGGCGTCCCGCAAGGGCATGCTGGCCGTCCTCGAGCAGGCTCAGGGTGCGGGTCAGAAGGCTCAGCAGGACGCGCTGATCGGGCAGGGATCGATCTTCGACCTCGGTGGCGACGCCGCAGCGACGGGAGGCTCTGCGGCAGCGTTCGCCACGCCGAGCCACGCTCCGATCCCGACCGTGGAGTTCGATCGGGCGGCGCTGCTGGCGGCCGAGAAGGAGGCCATCGGCCTGTTCATCTCGGCGCACCCGCTGAAGGAGGTCGGCGCCGCGCTGCGGGCTCGCGTGGACTGCTCGGTGGGTGAGCTCCAGGGGCGGCGGGACGGCGACTGGGTGACGGTCGGCGGCATGATCGTCGCGGCCAAGCGGATCCGCACGAAAAAGGGCGACCCGATGATGTTCGCGACGCTGGACGACCTGGAGTCCTCGGTCGAGCTGCTGGTGTTCGGCAAAGCGCTGTCCGAGAACGAGGCCGCGCTGGCCACGGACTCAATCGTGATCGTGCGCGGTCGGGTCGATCACCGGGACCGGGACAAGACCTGCATCGTCGCTCAGCAGATCGATCGTTTCGAGCCAACCGCGGACGAGTTGCGGGCGGCTGCCGAGCGGGAGCTGGCCACGGTGAAGGAGCCGGACGCTCTGCGGTTGCGCCTGGACGCGAGAGCGCTCCCGGCCACGTTGCTTACCGAGCTCAAGGAGCTGTTGGCCGGCTTTCCCGGTGACGCGGACGTCGTGATCGAGCTGAGCACTTCCTCCGGTCCGCGCCGGCTGCGACTGGGTCCCGGATTCCGCGTGGCGCGGAGCGCCTCGCTGCACGCCGAGCTCGACTCGCTGCTGGGCGAGGCGATCGTCGGCACTGCGCCGCAGGCGCTGGCGGCGCCCGCCTGAGGCGCCTGGCGCGGCTACTGCGGGAGCCAGGGCCCGTGCCAGCCGCCGAACTGGGCCACCAGCTCGTCGGCCCGAGGCGGCCCCCAGGAGCCCTTGGCGTACGGTTGCGCCGCCGGCGGGCCGTCGAGCAACGGCGTGACGATGCGCCAGGTAGCCTCGACGCTGTCCTGGCGGGTGAAGTGGGTGCTGTCGCCGACCAGCGCGGCGTGGAGCAGGACCTCATAGGGCGTGGCCCCTTCGCCCCCCTCCTGCGCGAACTCCATGTCGAGTGTGATCTCGGTGGGCCCCGGATGGTCGGCGCGCTGGGCGTCGAGGATCATCCGGATGCCGGTGGCGGGATCGATCTTGAACACGATCTGATTCGGCTGAGGCCGCCGGTGCCGGACGCTGACGAAGTGCACGCGCGGAGGGTGCTTGAACAGCAACCGCAGCTCAGTCTGTCTGGCCGCCAGCCGCTTGCCGGCGCGGATGAAGAACGGGACGCCGGCCCAGCGCCAGTTGTCGATCTGGAGCCGGAGCGCCGCGTACGTCTCAGTGCTCGAGTCGGCGGCCACCCCGTCGATGTCCCGGTAGCCCTGGTACTGGCCGCGGATGTAGTGCGCGGGATCCGCGTCGGGCATGGCCCGGAACACGGCGAACTTGGCGTCCTTGAGCGTGTCCGGATCGCCGCCGGCCGGAGGCTCCATCGCGGCGGTGGCGAGCAGCTGCATGAGGTGGTTGACCACCACGTCGCGGAGCGCGCCGACCGGATCGTAGAAGCGCCCGCGATCCTCGACGCCTACGCTCTCGGCCATCGTGATCTGCACGCAGGCCAGGTAGTTGCGGTTCCACACCGGCTCGAGCATGGTGTTGGCGAACCGGAGGTACAGGATCTCCTCCAGCCCCATCTTGCCCAGGAAGTGGTCGATCCGGTAAAGCTGCGATTCGTCCAGGTGCCGGTGCAGGGAGGCGGCCAGCTCCCGGGCCGACGCTAGGTCGTGCCCGAAGGGCTTTTCGACCACGACCCGGCGACCGCCGGACACCAGTTGGGCGGCGGCCAGGCCGTCCACGACGCGGGCGAACAGAGAAGGCGGGATCTCGAGGTAGAACGCGGGATTGTTCAGGCCACTCAGCTCGCCGGCCAGCCGCGTGTACGTCTCAGCGTCGTCGAAGTCACCGCTGACGTAGCGCAGATGGGCGGCGAAGCGCTCGAACTGCGTCGCATCGATCTGCTCGCCGGCCGACTCGATCGATTCCCGGGCATGGTCACGCAGCCGCTCGATCGACCAGTCATCGACCGCCACGCCGATCACCGGGCAGTCGAGCAGTCCGCGGCACTGGAGCCGGTACAGCGAGCGAAACGTCATCTTCCGGGCCAGATCGCCGGTGATGCCAAAGACCACCAGCGCGTCGGCGGTGTCTGTGCTCACCGTTTTGCCCGCGCCTTTCTGCCGCGGGCCCGATTGGCCCGGCCGCGCTTGTGTAGCTTGAACGCCAGCGCGACGTCGTCGGCGCTGGGGCCGCCGCCGTCCGTGCCCGTCTCAAGCACGCAGGGAAGCGATTGAAACCGGGGCTCGGACACGAACACGGCGCAGCCCCGCTCCCCGAGCTCGCCGTGGCCGAGGATCGCATGGCGGTCTCGGTTGGAGCCGAGCTTGGCCTGCGAGTCGTTCAGATGCAGCGATCCGAGTCGCTTCAGCCCGACGACCCGTTCGAACTCATCGATCGTGTCAGCCAGCGCCGGCGGTGCGCGGACCTCGTAGCCGGAGGCCAACAGGTGACACGAGTCCAGACACACACCGAGCCGCGCGCCTCCGCCCGCGGCATCCAGCAGCTCCGACAGCTCCTCAAACGAGCGCCCCAGCGTGCCCCCGGCACCGGCGGTGTCCTCGAGGTGCAGGTGACAGCGGTCGGTCTCCTCCAGCGCCTGCTTGATCACCCGGCCGGCGCGCTTGATGGCTTGGTTGACGTTTCCCGTCTTGGCCGAGCCGGCGTGCAGCACCACCCCGTGGGCGCGGATCCCGGCGCCGACCCGCAGTGACTGGATCAGCGACGTGCGGGACTTGTCGCGGATCTCCTTGTCCTCCGAGGCGCAGTTGAGCAGATACACGGCGTGGATCAGCACCGCATCGATCGGGCTGGCTCGGATCGCCTCGCGAAACTCAGCGAAATCGTCCTCGTCGTAGGCCGTGGGCCGCCACATCCGCGGCGACTGGTTGAAGATCTGGATCGCCCGGCAGCCGCGTTCGACCCCGCGCGCGACTGCCTTCGCCAGCCCGCCGGACTGCGATACGTGTGCTCCGATTAGCATGGGAATTGGATCGGTATGCGCGTTCGCTTTGCTCCATCCCCGACCGGGGCGCTCCACATCGGCGGCGCCCGTACGGCGCTGTACAACTGGCTGCTGGCCCGCGGCCAGGGAGGGACGTTCGTGCTGCGGATCGAAGATACCGACCGCGAGCGGTCGAGTCCGGAGAACGTGGAGCAGATCTTCGACGCGCTGCGCTGGCTGAAGCTGGACTGGGACGAGGAGCCGGTGTTTCAGTCCGAGCGCGCGGAACGCCACGCCGAGGTGCTCGAGCAGCTGCTGGCCTCTGGACACGCCTACCACAGCACTGCCGCCGCCGGCGACGTCCAGGCCTACAAGCTGCGTCACGGCGCCGAGCGCGGATTCCGCGGCCAGCCATCGGAGTCGGGCGCGGTGCGACTGCGGGTGCCCGACGCCGGTCACACGGTGGTGGACGACGTGATTCGCGGATCGACCGGCTTCCCCAACGTCAACATGGACGATCCGGTGATCGCCCGGGCCGACGGCTCGCCGCTGTACAACTTCGCCGTCGCGGTCGACGACCTGGACGCGGGCATCACTCACGTCGTCCGCGGCGAGGACCACTTATCCAATACCCCGAAGCAGCTGCTGGTGCTCGAAGCGCTGGGTGCGCAGGCACCCCGGTATGCCCATCTGCCGCTCCTGCACGGGCCCGATGGCAAGAAGCTGTCCAAGCGCCACGGCGCCGCGTCGGTTCAGGAGCTACGCGAGGCGGGGTACCTGCCGGAGGCCGTGGACAACTACGTCGCGCTCCTGGGTGCGGGATTCGCCGCCGACGAGGAGCATTTCAGCCTGCCCGAGCTCGCCGAGCGCTTCCGGCTGGAGCGGGTGTCGAAGAACCCGGCCGTGTTCGACGAGCGCAAGCTGCGCCACATCAACGGCCGCTGGATCCGCGAGCTCCAGTTCGACGAACTGGTCGCCCGCCTCGAGCAGTTCACCGGGCGCACCGGCCTGCGGGACGCGGCGGCCATCTCGGCGGAGAAGATCCAGACGCTGGCCGACTTCTGGCCGCTGGTGGGATTCGTGTTCGACGGACCGTCAGACGATCCAGCCGCATTTGCCAAGACGATCGGCCAAGACGGCGGGGCCCAGATCCTCCGAACCGCGCGCCAAGCGCTGGCGGGCGTCGAGCCGTTCACGGTCGACAACATCGAGGCGGCGCTGCGCGGTGTCGTCGAGCAACAGGACGCCAAGCCCGCCACGGTGTTTCAGCCCGTACGCGTGGCGATCGCCGGAACCACCGTGTCGCCGGGGATCTTCGAGAGCGTGGCGCTCCTGGGGCGTGAAGAGACGCTGGCTCGGATTGACAAAGCGCTGGAGCGTGCGTCCAATTGACGCTAAACCGGCATCGAACATTTGCCGATAGAAAAGGCACGGGCGGGGGCCCCGCGAAGCAAGGATTGCCCTGTCCGAGTCCGAAAACACCTTCAGCGATCCCACGGTGGCTTCCATCGCTTCTGCCAAGATGACTCCGACCGATCCCTACGCCGCTAGGGAGCGTCATCACAACGAGGGCCACGGCCGGCGTCTCACGGCTGCGTTCGAGGCGCTGGAGGCGTTTCCGGTGCTGGTCGAGTCCCGCAACCGGGTGCTGCGGCTGTTCGAAGCCGGCGATCCGCCCACCGCCGAGGTGGTGGCCGCGGTGGAGGCCGATGCGGCGCTTGCGGTCGCGGTGCTGAGGCTGGCCAACCAGGTCGACGGCCGCATGCGAGGGCGGGTGGAGACCGCGGTCAAGGGCGTCGAGGTGCTCTCGCCCCGGACCGTCCACTCGATCGCCAGCCGGGCCCGCACGTTTGACTTCTTCGAGCGCACCGCGGTGTGGCAGGGCATCCCCGAGCGCTTCCGCCTGCACGCCGTCGCGACCCAGCGCGCCGCGGACCGGCTGGCGCGCGAGCTCGGCTACGAGGCGCGCGACCGGCTGATGGTGACCGCGCTGCTGCACGACATCGGCAAGCTCGTGCTCGTCCATGCCTATCCGGGTTATCCGCGTCAGGTCCACGGCGAGGCGCGCACCCCGGAGGAACGGATCCAGCGCGAGCGCCGCGAGCTCGGCGTCGATCACGCGCTGGTCGGCGGCGTCCTGGCCCGGCGCTGGGGACTGCCGAAATCGATCGCCAGCGTGATCGAGCGCCATCATGCCGAGGACTGCGACGGCGAGACCGCGATTGTGAGGCTCGCGGACATGCTCGCCCACTACGTGTTCGGGGGTTCGGTCTCCCCATCCGAGCTGCTCTCGGTGGCCCGGATCGTCGGCGTGACACCCGCCGAGTTACGCACAGTGATGTATGACCTCCCGCTGCCCAGCTCCGGCGGGCGTCCGCGCCAGATCGACCCCTGCCCGATGTCCGCCCGCGAGATCGATGTCCTGCGCCGCCTCGCCCGCGGAATGGTGTACAAGCAGATCGCCTCGGAGCTGGGTCTCTCAACCAGCACAGTCCGGACCCACCTGCACAACGTCTACGGCAAGCTGGGGGCGATGGACCGCGCTCAGGCCGTCCTGATCGCCACCGAGCGGGGCTGGATCTAGAGATTGGCCCGGGCTGGATGCCGGACGCCTGGCCCGGCCGGATGCCGGGCCGTGGTGACGGCCGCGCGAGGCGATCGCCCCGCTACGATCGCTGCGTTCCATGATCTCGATCACCACGAAGTCGCCGTACGCGCTGAGCGCGCTCGTGGAGCTGTACCGGCAGGGGGATGCAGCCCCGGTGCCGATCGCCGAGCTGGCCCGGCGCCGCGACATTCCGGTGCAGTTCCTCGAGCAACTGTTCGCGACACTGCGCCGGGCGGGGATCCTTCGCTCCCAGCGAGGGGTGAAGGGGGGCTACGCCTTCGCCCGAGCACCTTCGGGGGTGACGGTGCTGGAGCTTGTCGAGCTTCTGGATGGGAGCGTCGGAGGTGGCGCCGATGGGGTGTTCGCGGACGCGGCCCGCGCCGCCCGCGACGTGCTGGGCGGCTCGACGATCGCCGACGTGGCCGAGGCGGAGGCCAAGGCCGCGGGCGCGCCGATGTATCACATTTAGCGGTGATGCTGCGGTGGGCGATGAGCTGACACGGCTGATTGAAGAGCAAATCGCCTATTACGGCGCACGGGCAGCTGAATACGATGCGACCGCCCCGCCACCGACTGCTGACGGCTATTTCGAGTTGGCGGCCGCGCTGGAGGGGTTCGCGCCGGACGGGCGAGTGCTCGAGGTGGCGGGCGGAACTGGCCAGTGGACGGCGGCGCTGGCGAAGCGCGCCGCACGGTTGACGGTGATCGATGCGTCAGCTGAGATGCTCGCGCTCAACAAGGCCCGCATCAGGCGACCCGACGTGGTGTACGTGCAAGCCGATGTGTTCGAGTGGAGTCCGGCCGAACGCTATGACGTGGTGTTCTTTTCCGCATGGCTCTCACACGTCCCACCGCAGCGGTTTGAAGACTTCTGGACGCTGGTCAGGAGCTGCCTTGATGAGAGCGGTCGCGTATTCCTAATCGACGAGCTGCCATCGGCGGCTGCGTTCGAGCAGACGGTCGCAGACGCGCCGGCTCCCGCCGTCAGACGCCGGCTCACCACCGGCGAGAGCTACCGGGCCGTCAAGGTCTTCTACGAGCCCCCGGAACTCTTCGAGAGGCTCGCAGCCGTCGGCTTCCACGCCGAGGTGCATCCGGTCAGCTGGCGCTTCTTCTACGCCACGGCAAGACCGGCCGGGACGTCCGGGCAATCGACCCTCGCGTCGCGGTAACGCGTGTATAGCCGCATGGTGACGCGAATGAGAAGCGGTCCGGTTGGCTCTCAACAGGTCTCCCGTACCAGGGAGATCTAGCACGCCGCGATGTGCCGCATCTAACAGCCGAACTGCTTGGGCGGCGCAGCGCAGCTGAGGCTCAGCGGCGACGCAATCCCCCCCACGACGGCGAACACCTGCAAGGTTATCCTGCGGTCGACGCTCGCTAGGAGCGACAGCGGGACGTCGAAATTGAACCCCGATCGCGCAATCGCCGGTTCCCGCAAATCGCGGGCGACGTCCGGCCGGAGATTGACCGGTTTGACGGAACCGATGAACCGCCCGGCCGCGAACACGATCACCGCTGTGGCCGCGCGCCGCAAAGCCGGGCTCGCCGCCCAGCCGGTGATCTCCGCGGCATGGGACCTACCGGTGCCGATCACGCGCGAGCTGTCGATGTAGCCTTGGACCGATCCCGGCACGATCCCGAGGCGGCGCCCATCAGCGAGCTCTATCGCTTGGCTGCCGACGGCGACTGGCGGGGCCGGGAGCTCCGTGACTCGGCAGGTGGTCGGCAAGGTCTTGCCTACCGAGACGATGGTGCATACGATGGGTGGCTGGGCGGAGACCTCGGAGCCAGAGCCGGCCATGATGCCGATCGCTGCCAGCCACGCCACCATCGCCACCGCGAGCACGCACTTGGCGACGATCGACGGCTGTCGGGAATCTGCTTAGGGCGCTCATCGAACTTACGACCCCTGCGCCGATGCAGACTGCACCGCCATCGAATACACATCGATTGTCAGCGATCCAGGATCGACCGGTGAGCTCGATTGTGCGGGCACCGGGGCGCACGTTGAACGGGATCGGGTAGTCGATCCCGGGCCTGCGTTCATCAGCAATTCGTCCGCCGCTGTGCCCGGCACCAGACGGAATACGTACTGTTGATTGACCACCGCCCAGCGGAACGCCGCTCGGTACAGCACCGCGCCGACACGTTCCGCCCCGGCGACTGCGACACCGTAAATCCTGGCATATACCAAGGCACCGCGCGGAGCGGCGGGGATCGCCACCGTCCGCCCGTAACGGGTGTGTATGGACTCGATGAGCCGTGGCGGGCCGCAGCGGTTTGGAACCTTTCCCAGGATCAGCCACTCCTGCGAGGGGGGGCCCAAAGGCAGGTAGTTGCACAGCATCGCGATCTGGGCAGCGGGGGGCTCCCAGCCGGACCACCTGCTGTCGATGGCGCTGTTGGCTTGCCGGACGATTCGCTGCGGAGCCTCGGGCCCCCGCAACCTATCGGCGTTGAGCTTGTCTAGCGAAGCGGTGTACGCGCTGAAGTCCTGAAATACCGGCATCGGATCCCATCTGAGCCCGTAGGCCCAGACAAGGCCAGCCTCCCAGGGGTCGACCTCGACCGTGTGGTCCTTGAGCAGATTCAGCGCCGCCGATGACAGGCCATAGGAGCTAATCATTCCCAGGGTGTAAATCGTCCGAAGCTGCCGACGGTGCGTCGGATTGAACAACGCGTGCACCTGGTCGGACGCGTCGCGCGCATAGGAGATTGGATTGAACGTGCGTGGAGCACCATTCGCCGCGAATACGATCCCGATCAGTCCGCCCACTGTCGCGATCGCAAGTAGGGGCCGGCGTCCGAAGGCAATCCCGGCACCGATCGCGAGTGCGGGGCCGAAGAATAAGACTTCGTGTCCGGGATCGGCGCGAACGACGCCCTCTTTGAATATCGAAAAGCAGGCCAGACCGATCACCGCCGCGGCCCCAATGCGCAGCCGGCCCGAGCCGGAGGTGAGAATCGCCACCCCGACGAGCGTGAGTCCCAGCAGCAGCTCGGCAGGCAGATGCAGGCCGGATATCGGTTGAACCATCATCGCATCGCTGTAACCCGAGATGATTTGGGTGCCGGTGCTGATGTAGTCCGGGAGATTCCCGATCGTCTGTCCGGCCGCGAACCATACGATCACGAATGCCAACACCGAGCAGCCGATGAAAATCGGGAGCGTCTTTCGCCAGCGCGGCAGCGCCAACAACGTGATCGCGCACGCCACCCAAACCAATGGGCCGGAGCGCAGCACAACCAACGACTCGATCGCGCCCAGCGCGGCGCCACCGAACAGCACGAGCGATGACGCAAACCGCGGAGGCTCGGGTGACAACGCGGCCAGACACCACAGCGTGACGATCGGAAGCGGGCCCTGGAGCCCGGGCGCCGCAGCAATCGCTACGACGAACGCCAGCGCGATCGCGAGCGGGGCCCCCAGCTGCGGCGCAGTGACCACACCAGGCTGATGCACAGGGCGATGTGGAGAGCGCCCTGATAGATGAATGCCAGCGCCCCCAAGCCTTCGTACCAGTACCCGGGGTAGCCGAGAAACCCAAGCGGCCCGTTCGTGAACACGATCTGGGTGCCGAAATGCATCCCGCGATGCGCAGCCATATACAGGCCGGCCTTCCAGCTTGGATCGAGGCCAACCGCCGGCGTCAGGAAATCGACTCTCCAGGTACCGATTGCCAGCAGCACGCCCAGCGTCCAACTCGAGCCCACGACGCGGAGTGCGCCTTGCCACCGGCGGCTGTCTGGAGCCCGCAGCTGGATCCGGGGGCCCTTCGGCCCTCCAGTGCGCGTTGCAGTGTCAGCACTGAGTGGCCCAGTCTGCATGCTCTTGAGCTTATTCCAGCACAATGCCGCCGGCCGGACCAGTGCGTGACGCGAGCCGTCGCGCCGGCGCCCGTTCTCGTAGGGTAACGCCGCTGAATGGCGGCAATCCCGAGCAACATCGCCGAGCACGTCGGCCGGACGCCGGTGGTGCGGCTCGGGCGCATGGCCTCCGGCCTCGATGTCAGCGCTGTTCGCCAAGCTCGAGGCGCTGAATCCCGGCGGTAGCGTCAAGGACCGCATCGGGGTGGCGATGATCGAGGCCGCCGAGCGGGAGGGCCGGATCGAGCCGGGGCGGACCACGATCGTCGAGGCGACCAGCGGCAACACGGGAATCGCGCTGGCGTTCGTGTGCGCGGCCAAGGGCTACGAGCTGGTGCTGACGATGCCCGCAGGGAATGAGCCGCGAGCGCGAGGCGCTGCTGCGGCTCTACGGCGCGCGAGTCGAGGTCACGGAGTCGCTCGGGGGGATGGACGAGGCGGTGGAGGCAGCGCGCGTGCTGTCCTGCCGGGACGACGTGTTCCTGCCCGACCAGTTCTCCAATCCGGCCAACCCCGAGATCCATCGCCGGACCACGGCGGTGGAGATCTGCGAGGCGCTCGACGGTCGCGTGGACGTGTTCGTCGCCGGCGTGGGCACCGGTGGGACGATCACCGGGGTCGGAGAGGTGCTCAAGTCGCGCAACCCCGGCTGTCACGTGGTCGCGGTTGAGCCGAGCGCCTCCGCGGTGCTGTCGGGGCGCAGGCCCGGGCCCCACAAGATCCAGGGAATCGGCGCCGGCTTCGTGCCGGAGGTGCTCAATCGAGAGGTGCTCGACGAGGTGATCGCGGTCGACGACGAGGCGGCGATCGACACGGCGCGCGCGCTGGCGCGACGTGAAGGCGTTCTCGCCGGCATATCTGCCGGTGCGGCGGTGTGGGCATCGCTCGAGCTGGCCCGCAGGCCCGAGTTCCGCCGCGCCCGGATCGCGACGGTCCTCCCTGACTCCGGCGAGCGATACGTGTCAACCCCGTTCTTCGCCCCGTGAGTCCAAGCGCCTCGCCGCCGAGACCGCGGGCCGGGTGATGGGCCTCGGTACGCTGTGCCGATGCTCGGTCTCGGGCTGATCAGGCGCACCGCGGCGGAGATCCGTCGCGACGTGCGGGCCGCGCAAAGTCGTGATCCGGCTGCCCGCGGAGGTGGGCTCGGGCGAGATTCTCGCGACGTGGCCCGGGGTCCACGCGATCCTGGCGCATCGGGTGGCGCATGCGCTGTACGGTGCCGGCGTGCCCGGTGCTGCCGCGCACGATTGCGCGCCGTCGGCGCGCACCCTGACCGGCATCGAGATCCATCCGGCGGCCCGGATCGGGCAAGGTTTCTTCATCGATCACGGGATGGGCGTGGTGATCGGCGAGACGGCGGAGATCGGCGATGACGTGACGCTGTACCAGGGAGTCACGCTTGGCGGCACCGGCTTCGCGACCGGCAAGCGTCACCCGACCGTGGAGAACAACGTGACGATCGGCTCGGGCGCGAAGCTGCTCGGCCCCATAACCGTGGGACACGGCTCCAAGATCGGCGCCAACAGCGTCGTGGTCCACGACGTGCCCGCGAATTCCACCGTCGTCGGCAACCCGGGACATCCTGTGCGCGTCGAGGGTCGCCGACCCGAGGGCCCGGACGCGGACTGGGTGCACCTGCCCGACCCGATCGCAGATGCGATCAAGGGCCTGGCCGGCCGGATCGCCGCGCTGGAGGAGGAGGCGGCGCGCCGCGCGGGTTCCGGCACCGAGGCGGACGTCCGGGAGCTGCGTCCAGCACCCGATCCTGGGGAGAAGCAGTCACCCAACCGGGCCGTCGGTCCCAACCCGACCGGCGGCTGATCGTGCTCAGGACTCGCGCGGGCCGGTCTCGGACGCGACCGGGAGCGGTTGATTCGGCACGTCGGACTCGGCGAAGTTGCGCCTCGACCGCACCAAATACAGCGGCCGGCCCTTGACCTCGTCATAGATCCGGCCCACGTACTCGCCGATGATGCCGATCGTGATCAGCTGGATACCGCCGAGTAACAGCACGGTGATCTGGATCGAGCCGAATCCCGGCAGGTAGGAGCCGAGAATCCGGAGCACGACCACGACCGGAATCGCTACGAACGCCAGCGTGGAGATGACGAATCCGAGCAGCGTCGCGAGTTGCAGCGGGCGGTGCGAGAACGACGAGATTGCGTCCAGCGAGAACCGCATCATCCTGGAGACCGTGTACTTCGTTTCGCCCGCGTAGCGCGGGTCACGCCGATAAGGCACCGCCGCCTGGGTGTAGCCCACCCACACCGTCATCCCACGCAGGAACCGGTTGCGCTCGCGCATCGACAGCAGCGCGTCGAGCGCGCGCCGGTCAAGTAGACGGTAGTCCCCGGAGTTGTGCTGCAGCCCGACCTGGGCGAGTTTGTCGAACAGCGAGTAGAACCACCGCGCGGTCGCGAGCTTGAAGCGCGACTCACCCTCGCGCTGCTCGCGCACGGCGTACACCACATCGCAGCCGGCGCGCCAGTGGTCGAGCATCCGCGGGATCAGCTCGGGCGGATCCTGAAGATCGGCGTCGAGCATTACGACGGCATCTCCGCGGGCATGGTCGAGGCCGGCGGTAAGCGCGGTCTGATGGCCGAAGTTTCGCGACAGGCAAACGACGCGCACCCTCGGATCTGTGGCGGCCAGCCGATCCAGCTGAGTCGTGGAACCATCGCTCGAGCCATCGTCGACGAGCACCAGCTCGAAGCGCAGCCCCTCCAGGGCGCTGCACACGCGAGCGTAGAACTCCTCGACGGTGGCCTCCTCGTTGTAGATCGGGGCCACCACGCTCAGCAGCTCAAGATCCCGACCACCGGTCTCGGCTGTGGGTGAGAACGCGCTCACTTCGGTCATGGTATGAGACTCGATTTCAGCTCGCTAGACACTACGGTCCTCAGGCACTGTGGGGGATGTATCCGAGCATCTGGATCGCCATCACCGCACCGGTCATGACGAGTGCGATCCGCCACAGCCGGCGGTCGCTGGCGAGCGCGGCGAGCGCAACCAGCCAGGCGACGTACCACGGCAGCAGCGCGCTCGCGGTGAGCAGTAGCACCGCCGCCGCCCAGCCGGCGCCATCGATCCAATCGAGCTCTCCCCGCCACACGCGGCGGACCAGCCAGGCGAAGGTCAGCGCGAACACGCCCGCGAGACAGACGCCGGTGATGCGTCCCGCCTCGGCGAGCCCGAGCTTGGTCGACATCAGGCCCGGGAGGCTGTGCCAGTCACCCTCGCTCTGACCCTTCTGGACGGTGGCGAGCATGTGCACCGGCCCGGCCCCGAACACCGAGAATCCGATCACGGCGACGCCCACCGCGACCACGGAGGCGCCGATCAGTACATCGCGGCGGCGCGGGCGCGTGCGCGGTCCGCCGGCGCCCGCCAGCGCAAACGGGAGCAACAGCCCGGCGGTGAGCTTGATCCCGGCGCCGAGCACGATCGAGCCGGCTCCCGCGCGCTCGCGGTGCTGGAGCATCAGGTAGATCCCGGCCATTACCGCCGCCAGCATCAGCAGGTCGTTGTGACCGCCGCCCACCGCGTAGACGACCACCAGCGGGTTGAGACCGACGAGCGCAGCGGCTTTGACCGGGTCCAGGCCGCGCAGCCGCGCGGCGTTCCACACGAAGCCGACGATCGCGCAGGCTGCTGAGCGCGGCGATCGCCTTGTAGGACAGAGCGCTGGCGGCGATCGATAGCGGCGCGAGCACGTAGCTGAGGACAGTGAACAGCGGTCCGTAGGCCGTCGGCGTGGTGACCCATTTCCAGCCGATGAACGGGTACAGAGGATCCAGCGCGATCGCGTGGGGACCCTGGAGATAGGGGTTGGCGCCGTACAGAGCTCCCATCCGGGCGTAGGCCTGATAACTGAACACGTCAGTCGACAGCAGCGGTGGCGCGAGCACTACAAGCGCGTGGAAGGCGGCGATCGTCATCAGCACAGCCCGTCCGGAGAGCCGGTCCGCGGCCCGCACGGCCAAGGCGTAGGACACGAACATCAGCGCGAGCACGAGCAGCAGCGCCACCACGCCCAGACCCAGCCCGGCACCACCAAACGGTCCCGCAAGCCAAGGTGGGATCGGCCGGACGGACTCGGGCAGCAGCGAGTCGGTGTGGGCCGCGGAGACCGCGATCACCAAGCCTGTGGCCAGCAGGCCCAGCAACCCGAGCTGACCGAGCCGCGCCCGCGACGGCACCCCCTGGGCGGTCAGTGCCGGGGCGTGGATTTCGTAGGCGCCGGTCTCCGGCGTGGCGCCCAGCGGACTGCGCATGCTCATCGCGGACAGAATGCCCGCCGACCGGTCGGGGGCGGTTTGGTCACAATTGAGATTACGTTAGGTCTGCGATCAGCGTCGGTTCAACGCGTCTCGATCGTCTCCCGGCCCTGCGACGAACTGGGAATCGCCGCACGGGCGTTTCGTCGCAACCGGGGGACGAGCCACATCGCCTCGAGCGCGATGCGCGTCGACATCTTGCTGGTTCCCCGGGTGCGGTCGGTGAAAACGATCGGGATCTCCCGGACCGCGAATCCTGCCAGGACCGCGCGATAGGTGACTTCAATCTGAAAAACGTAGCCCTCGGCCCGGACGCTGTCGAGATCGATCGCTTCCAGCACGGCTCGCCGGATGCACTTGAAGCCGCCGGTCAGATCGCGCACCTCGATGCCCAGGATCGTGCGGGCGTACAACCCGCCGCCCCGGCTCACCAGCCGGCGCAGCATGCCCCAGTCGCGGACGCCGCCACCCGAAACGTAGCGCGACCCCAGCACCAGATCGGCCTCCTTGGCCGCCTCGAGCAAGTCGGGCAGGTATCGCGGGTCGTGGGAGAAATCCGCGTCCATCTCGATCACGAGCTCCGCACCTCCGCTCAGCGCTCGGGCAAACCCCGCCAGGTACGCGTGCCCCAGGCCTGATTTCGCCGAGCGATGGAGTACCTCGAGGTAATCGAGCTCGGCGGCCAGCGCCGTCCGCAAGGTCACCGGTCCCGTCCGGGGAGCTGTCGTCGACCACGAGGATCCGGTAGCCGCCCGGCACCACGCGCTCGAGCTCGGCGCCGGCAGCTCGGACCACCTCGCCGATGTTCTCGGCCTCGTTGTAAGTCGGGATCACGACCCAGACCGGCGCGTGCATGGGATCGGAGCGTAATGGGGCGAGGCGAGGTGTGCTTGACTGCAATCTCCGGCTCACGCCGGGGTGGGGGGCGAGCCGGTCTGCTTGACTGACGGCGACGCGTCGGCGCACGCGACACCATGGACCTCCGGGATCAGCTGAATGGATGACGGACGAAGCGTGATGCGCGGCCGAGCGCCGGCCCGATCGGTCCTGTCCGAGCCCGTGTCGCGCCGGCGCGTTGAGGCGCACCACCGCCGCCGCCGAGCGACCGCGCTCGTGGTTCTCGCGCTGCTGGCGCTGCTCGTGGGGATCTCCGTCGGGGCCGGGGATGGCGGCGTCGCGGTGTCGAAGGCGCCGCATCCACCGCCGGGCTACTTCGCTCGCCTGCGCACGCTCGGCGGCGTGGAGCCCGGGTCGTTCAGCTTCGAGGAGCAAGGCGCCGAGACCGCCGCGATCAACCGCACCCTGAGCTACACGCCCTACGTGCGGATCGCGGGTGCCCAGCACAAGGAGATCGCGCTCACGTTCGACGATGGGCCGGGTCCCTACACACCGCAGGTGCTGGCGATCCTCGGTCGCGAGGAAGTCCCCGGGACTTTCTTCGAGGTGGGTGCGCTCGAGCAGTACTTCCACGCCTCCACCTCCGAGATCGTCGCCCGCGGCTACCCCATCGGAGACCACACCGAGTCTCACGCGCCGATGGGAAAGCTCTCCGCCCAGGATCAGCAGAGCTCAGCTGCTGCAGCAGGTGTCAGCGATCGGCCAGTACGGCGCGCCGTTCCCGCGGCTGTTCCGGCCTCCGTACGGATCGTTTGACAACGACACGCTTCGGCTGCTGCACAAGTACAGGATGCTGATGGTCCTCTGGACCGTCGACACCGACGATTATCTCCGTCCTGGCGTCTCCGCGATCGTCGACACTGCCGTGTCAGGCGCCCGCCCGGGGGCGATCATCCTCATGCACGACGCTGGCGGTGACCGCTCGCAGACGGTTGCGGCACTGCCGAAGATCATCGCCGCGCTGCGCCGTCGCGGTTATCGCTTCGTGACCGTCCCGCGACTGCTGCTCGACAATCCGCCCCCGTCCAATCAGCACTTTTCGGCACTGGGCGGATCCGGCGGGCTAGGCGAGCGGCGCCACGTGGGCGGCTGAGCGCCGCACGTATGCGACGCGGTTCCAGCTTGGCTCGGGCGCAAGCTGGATCGGCTCACCGCCCCGGTCGGGCTGGATGTAGACAAACGCGTTCGTGTCCTCGTCGAACGAGATGTCGAGCTCGCCCTCCTTGACCCGCTGGTCCAGCCACGCGCTGCGGAAGATGAGCCGGCGCAGCCAGTGAACCAGCGAGCGCTCTGACGGGCCCACCAGCTCGGGCCAGCAGTCGTTGACGTGCTCGCCCAGACCGGATGCCGGGTCGGTGACCTCGCCGTTGACGACGAGGTTGATCAGGTCCTCGGCCTCGTCCTCCTCGACCGAACCGGCGAGGAAGCCGAGCTTGCGCGCCGCCTGCTCGCATCGCTCGCGAAAATCTCGCTCGTTGAACGTGAAGCGGAGCTCCCCGTATTCGAGCACGAAGTCTTCGCCGGAGCTGTAGTTCCCGCGTCGATACATAGCGGCGTCGGGATCATATGTGGGATTCCTGCCTGGCCGCAGCGGCTGACAGCGATGTTGCATCGGTATGCGCCCCTGCGGACCGGGCTGTCCTGGG
>CAWDMR010000007.1:0-221887 GCA_963803475.1 uncultured Solirubrobacterales bacterium | reverse complement strand
TCTTCAGAGATAAATGGCACTGATTTTTCAGCGTTATTTGGCAACGCCATCCGCACCTGCGATAACAGACGTGAAAATCGTCGCCGGATGAACCTCGAAAAGCCGCGGACGCTCTCTCACCTAACTGCCGACGTACTCACGAGATGCTCGACCTCGGCCAGAATGTCCTTCTCGGCTCCGCCGATCAACCGGCGCGAGGCAAGCTTCCCGTCGCGGCCAATGCGGACGCTCTCACCTAACTGCCGACGTACTCACGAGATGCTCGACCTTGGCCAGAATGTCCTCTTCGGCTCCGCCGCCAATCAACCGGCGCGAGGCAAGCTTCCCGTCGCGGCCAGAATCAGATAATAGTCGGAAACCCATCCGCTCTGTAGAGCTGATGTATGGGACCGTCATCCTTGTCCTGAATGGTCTGAGGCCAAGCCATGTTCTTCGCCGCAAGAAACGGCCGCAGCGTTCCTTCGGCATCCTCACCGTTGATTCCGATGATTTCCAGCCCTTTGTCGTGCAGCCTCCGATAGGCCTTCACCATCGTCGGAATCCCTTCCTGGCACCAGCCGCAATTGATCATCCAGAAATCCAGCAGGACCACCTTTCCCCGATACTCCGACAGCCGATGCGTCTTGCCCTGCATGTCCTGAAATGTAAAATCGGGCGGCGTGTAGCCTGGCCGCAGCATCTGCGTTTCCGGAACTCTCTCCGCCAGCGGTTTGAGATCGAGCTTGTCGCCATTTCGGTCGATCGCGAACTCGTAATCCGTCTCGCCCAAGCGCACGAATCTCTCGTAAGAATACGTACACTTCCTGCGAGAAATGCCCGGTATCCAGTTTCCCGTCGCCGTTCAGATCGAACACGACCTTGCGGAAACTTCCCGCGGTGCCCACCAGTCCGAACGCAATATCCCGATCCCCCACGCGAATCGATCCACGCCGTATCGACAACCGCTCGATGCGCAGACAAGGTGTCTTCCCATCCTCCGGATGGTTGGGGCGAATCACCGTGACCTTCATCAGGCCGGGGCTGGAACTGTCCTGCCGCAATCCAAACGTTCGCGAGTACACGCCGTCTTGTTTCTTGAACCGTATCGGCGGATCGTCCGTCAGGTCGCCGTTGACGTTGAGATCGACGTCGAGTTCATATCCGTCCTTTTCATTTCCGTCGAGGACCCAGCCGACCTCACGGATCTCTTTCTCCAGCCGGAAATCCATCCCAAATCGCGCATCCGGGCTGAGCACGTCCGGTTTCTTCGTCATGAGGCGGAGATTCCTGATGTTCTTCCCCACGAACGGCGCCGCCTGCTTGAAGTATTGCGCTTCCGGGAAACCCACCAGCACGTCACTTTCACCGGGAGATGACAACACCGGTCCGCCCGTGACGCCTTCGATCGGCGGCTGCTGAAACGCCTCTGTCATCGAGGTCGCTATAGCAGCCAGCAGTATCCATTTCGCCATTACGCGTTTAGACGCCTGGAGCGGTCTCCGTACCCGTCCGCGGTCAATCATAACTCCTCGCCTCGGCAAATCATCTACGTTGACGCGAACCATCTTTTGCCAAAATGTTAGCGACGCGATGGAGAGTTCGGTAGACCGTCGGCCGAGAAACAGAAAACAGCTCCGCCAGATCGCTGATCGAATATTTGCCGCTACCCTGCATTCTGCATAGTTCCTTTTGCTGTTTCTCCGATAGCTTCGGTTGCTTGCCCTGGAGCTTACCCTTAGCGCGTGCGATCGCCATTCCTTCCCGTGTGCGCAACCGAATCAAGGTCGGCTTCGAACTCCGCGAAGGTCGCCAGAATATTGAAGAACATCTTCCCCATCGGGTCGGTGGGATTGTAGCGACTGTGACCGAGGGCCAGTACAACGCCACGTTCCACGAGGGCGTCGGCGATGTAGCGTGCGTCAGGGGAACAGAGCCGGGCCAATCGGTCGAGTTTCGGGACGATCAGTGTATCTCCGCGGCGCACGGCGGCCAGTGCTTGTTCGAGTCCGGGCCGCGAGCGGTTCGTGCCGGTCAGTCCGTGATCAACGTAGATTCGGCTGGGCGCAACACCCAATTCGATGAGTGCAGCGCGTTGAGCAGCAAGATCCTGCTTGTCGGTTGAGCACCGCGCATAACCAATCAGAGTTCTGGCCATCCAAGTGTACGGTTAGGGTCCCGCAATTGACATTTTTACCGTACCATCTAAATGAGACACTGAATTGCCCGATTTCGGCGAGCGCCGAATCCTGTCTGGGCTGTCCGTTGAAGGATCGCCTTACGGACACCCGATTTCCGAGCTGATGTGATCGAGATGGGACTGACGACCATGATCCCAGGCGATGAGAAACCCAAGTTAGCGGAATTGACTGAGGTGCAACGCGAACAGGCCATGGTCCGCTTCACCGCGCTGCGACCTCACCTCGACAGCGGAGTACCTCTGCCAAAGGCAGCGCGTGCAGCGGGTATCCCTGTCCGAACCGCTCGACGGTGGCTTGCCCGATACCGGACCTCCGGATTAGTCGGTCTTGCGCGACTGCAGCGCTCTGACGCCGGCCACAGAAAGCTCAGCGGCGAGATTGTCGAAGTCATTGAGGGCATGTTCCTCCGAAAGCCCAGGCCCTCGGTAGCGACGATTCATCGGCGGGTTTTGGCAATAGCTAAGGAGCGAAAATGGCCAGCACCCTCTTACAGCAGTATCCATGCAATTACCTGTCATCTTGATCCGGCCATGGTCACATTGGCTCACGACGGCCAGGCCGCGTTCAGAGATCGGTTCGAGCTGATCTATCGGCATCGTGCGGAGCGGCCGAATATGATCTGGCAGGCGGATCACACCGAACTGGACATTCTCATTCTCGATGCTGGCGGCCGTACGGTGAGGCCGTGGATGACGACCGTGATCGATGACCATTCACGGGCGCTTGCAGGCTACTTGGTCTTTGTCGGCGCACCGTCCGTGCTGCAAACCTCGCTCGCATTACGGCAAGCCATTTGGCGTAAAGAAAATCCGGAGTGGCAAGTCTGTGGAATCCCTGACGTGCTCTACGTCGATCATGGCAGCGACTTCACTAGTCACCACCTCGAACAAGTCGCTGTGGACCTGCATTTCCAGCTGGTGTTTTCGACGGTTGCGCGTCCTCAAGGCCGCGGCAAGGTGGAACGCCTCTTCCTCACTTTTAACACCGAGGTCCTCCCTGAGCTGCCCGGACACCTGGTCCACGGCAAAGCGGCAACGCCCGCGCCGGTCTGCTCTGTCGGAGCTCGATCGCGAAATTAGCGCTTACATCATCGGCAACTATAACGCCCGTAAGCACAGCGAAATCGACGCGGTGCCTCAAGCAGCATGGCTCGGGCAAGGATGGAGTGCCCTCAATGCCCGATACCCTCGAAGATCTGGATCTGCTCTTGATTATGGTAGGCACAAGCCCCGAGTGGTCCTTCGCGACGGCATCCATTTCCAAGGGCTACGATACATGGATTCCACGCTCGCTGCCTATGTTGGTGAGCCGGTGACGATCCGCTACGATCCGCGCGATCTCGGCGAGATACGGGTATTTCACCGAAACCGATTCTTGTGCCGAGCAATCAGTCCGGAGCACTGCGGACAGGCGATTACTTTGAAGGATATCCAGACTGCGCGCGTTAAACACCGCCGATCTCTACGTGAGGGGATCAACGAACGAATCACGCGGGTGACGGACTTCCTTTCTGGTCCCACTGAGACACAATCACAATTGGCGGAGAAGCCGGCCAAATATCGCCGAACTTCGAAATTGCGTACCTACCTTGTAGACGGCAAATCATGACCCCTGAAATTGACAGCCGCGAGGGGACCTTCATCGTCACCAAGGAACATCGCCGCTTTGTGGAGTTTGCCAACACCGTTCGCAAACACCATTACATCGGTCTGTGCTTCGGAGCCGCCGGGGTCGGCAAGACAATGTCGGCCCGGCGCTGTGCCAACTGGCATTGCGCCGAGCCCCTTTTACTTGAGTGGGGAGAGCGCGAACCCTCCGATACGAAGGTCTACGCCGCGCTGGCGCATTCACGCACGGTTTTTTACACTCCCTCGTTCAGAGAAACGCTCGGCGCACTGCGCAAGGACCTGCACCGATTGATCGGTCGGGTGAATGACTGCATCGCGTTGCACCTGGTTTCCCAAAAAGAGGATAAGGTGGCAGAAATAAGTGACTTCCTCGAACTGGTGATCGTTGACGAAGCCGAGCGCCTGTCGACCGCGGCTCTGGATTATCTGCGGGACATGTTCGATCGGTCCGACATCGGTCTAATTCTTATCGGTATGCCCGGCATTGAAAAGCGCATGGCTCGATATCCGCAGCTGTACAGCCGTGTCGGGTTTACACCATTCACTACCGCCCATTGCAAGGGGAGGAGTTGTGTTTCGTTCTGACTCGTCACTGGCGCGAACTAGGCCTCAGCCTGGATGAGGCCGATTTTACAGATACCCAAGCTATCGCCGCGATCGCTAGAATCACCGGCGGCAATT
The DNA here is from genome assembly GCA_963803475.1 of uncultured Solirubrobacterales bacterium. GTDB lineage: Bacteria > Actinomycetota > Thermoleophilia > Solirubrobacterales > Solirubrobacteraceae > Palsa-465. Next base: position 217,401 of record CAWDMR010000007.1, on the reverse strand, counting down.
TTCGGTTGCTACACCGGCTGTTCGTTCAGATCGAGCGCGTTTTGCGGATCAATGGTCTAACGGTCATCACCGACGATGTGGTCAATGCCGCTCGTAGTACTCTCGTCATCGGGGCCGCATAGCTCTGAAGGATCATGTCATTTCTCTCTGAAGATCAATGTTTATGAGGTTTTGCGTGTTGGCATTGCGTTGTTCAAGCCACTGGCAATAGATTTGGCAATGCTGATTGGCTATGCCCGTGTCTCAACCAAAGATCTGGAAACCGCCGCCCAAGTTGCGGCGTTGAAGGGTGCTGGCTGTGAACGGATCTATCGCGACCAGCCTTCTGGTGGGCGATGGGATCGTCCCGAACTCCATAAAGTTCTTGATCTAATTCGGAAGAGCGACGTGCTTGTTGTCTGGAAACTGGACCGGCTCTCGAGATCTTTACGGGATGTGCTGACAATTTTGGAACGACTGGACGAGGCCAAAGCCGGGTTTCGAAGTCTGACCGAAGCAATTGATACTACGACACCCGCCGGGCACATGATGATGCAGATGGTTAGTGCCTTCGCGGCGTTCGAACGCACCATGCTGCGCGAACGCACGAAAGCAGGCTTAGACTCCGCGCGACGGGAGGGACGCATTGGAGGCCGCCCGCCCAGGTTGCAACCAGCGCAGCGAGAGGAGATTATTCATCTCGTCACCAAAGGTCGAAACACGGCCGCTGATGCAGCGCGGCTTTTCGGGGTTCATCCGGCCACGATTTCACGTCTCGTATCTCAGGCGCGGTTAAGTGCCAAATAGAACCGTAGAAAACGTGCCATTTATCTCTGAAGATCACAGCGCTAACCGGTTGACTTTGTGATTGCGCAAACCTGTTGCACTATCAGTTGGTAAGGCAACAGGTTTACACAACGGCGCTCAAAAGTTCCGCGGCGGTACCCAAAATTTTCACTGACCCAAAAAACTCAGGAAAATTCTGCTGCCCCAGTGACCGAATCGGTAATTCCCAATCCCCCCCGTTTGCTGAAGGGAGCAAAAAAGCCGGAAATTGGTTCTGGCGCGATTCAATGAACTCAGGCGATCAAACAACGCCGCAACGAGACGTCCTCACATTGCGAGAAGTCGCGGCGATCCTCCGCTGCTCGAAGACGCATGTCTCGAACGTCGTAAACGGAAAAATTGAGGGTATCCCCACGCTGACTCACGTCCGGATGGGGCGCCGAATCATGATCCGATCCTCCTGGCTGGACGACTGGATGGAAGCGAACAAAACCGGTGCTAGCATCTGACACATGCCAAATTCATCGTCGTTGACGCAGGAAAGAGGAAAGGAAATGCGTCGAAGACGGTATCAGCGTGGCTGTTTGAAGCCTCGCAAGCGAAAAGGAAGGCTCTACTGGTACGCCCAGTGGAAGGAAGGAGGACAAAAAAAGTCGAAGGAACTCGGTCTGTGTTCGACTGTTCCCAGAGCCGATGCTGAAGCGCTCCTGGCTTCAATCCTTCGTCCGATCAATACAGAACTCGGCCATAACACAATTGAACTATTCACCTTCAAGAGTTTTCTCGAGAAGGTCTATTTACCAATCTTTCGGCAGAAGTGGAAGGCTTCCACGGCAGAAACGGAGGAGTATCGATTGCAAGGGCATCTCGTCCGAAGTATCGGCGATCAACTCTTACATAGGATCGATCGGGATCGCCTTCAAGCGGTCTTAAACTCGGCCGCCCGCGCGGTGGGTCGGGATGTTCTCGACCATCTCCGCTTCCGGTTGCGGTCCATCTTCGAGCTGGCGATCAGCGAAGGGGTGATTGAACGCAATCCGGCCACTTCTCTGTTCACTCCTCGGAATCATAAAAAGGGCAGGCAGAAGCTCGTGCTGAAACCTGTTCAGATTCTGGAGATGCTCGAGGTACTCGACACCCGTGAGAGGCTCATCGCGCGCCTTGCGATTCTCGAAGGCATGCGCCCGAGTGAAATTCTCGGCCTACAACGTCGAGACCTGGACGTTGACAGCGTGTGGGTTCGCCGGCGCATTTTCAAGAGCGAATCGATACCCCCAAGAACGACAGATCAGCCAGGCGAGTGGCGCTGTCGCAAGGAACGGCGGAGCTCTTGAAGGAGTGGGTCAAAAGTCTTGCCTCAACGAAAGACGAAGCCTGGCTTTTCCCGGCCGTCACTCTGAAAACGCCGATTCGCCGGAATAACCTATGGCGGCGGAATTTCGTTCCGAGGCTGAAGCCGGTCGGACTCGAATGGGCAACATTTCAGGTCATGAGACGCTCCTTCGCCAGCTTGGCAAAACAAGCCGGTATTGACGCTCATACCCGGTCGGCGCACATGGGTAATAGCGTCGATGTGAACGAAAACGAATATGCGGTCAGTAGCTTTGAGGCGAGGCTGACAGCGGTTCGGAAATTGGAGTCTGCGATCAAGAAATGATCGCGGCCGGGGAGCCTAGATTTTGGGCCCTTCGCAACCGTTAATTCAGTGAGGGACTCGGTTCAGACGGCTTAAAGTAGTAATGGTAGTAACGGCGGATTTGTGGCTGTCGCTAAGTTGTTGAATTTTTGGAGCGGGAGACGGGATTCGAACCCGCGACATCAACCTTGGCAAGGTTGCACTCTACCAGCTGAGTTACTCCCGCTTTGGTTCACAGACATTCTCCCGCGACTTTGTTGTGAAGTCAATTCATCTGCTTGCAATATTGGAATTTACTAGCGGCGGACTCGCCGGAGCACGCTCGAAAAGCTCCTGAGTCAATACTTGTATGTACCTGCATATCAATAACTTATATGGTACTTTGGTTTTCTGTTGGAAATACGTATTCCTGTGCTAGACTGGGGTGGCCAAAGAACAGAAGAGCTTTCCCGCAGTTTCCGATCGCACCACCAGTTGCGATTCAGCTTCAAACACTACGCCTCCCCGCTCTTTTCCACAGAATGTGGAAAAGTTGTGGGAAAGTCTTGCGGTTCTCAGGTAGAGGAGTGTTTTCAGTTTGGGTGACGCATGGGAACAGATCAAGACATGGCTGGCTGAGCAGGCTTAGCCAGGTGCATTTCAAAACTGGATCTCTCAAACGAAGCTCGGTTCGCTGCGAGATGGCGAACTCACGGTCCGGGTTCCAAACGAAAATACCGAAGCATGGATCCGCCAGGATACAATCGCAAATAAGAGCGCGGTGCAAGGTTAACCTACCGTCCGCCGAATTCAATACGATCTGGACGCGGCGGCGGAAATTCGCATGTCACACGCGGCGGTAGCGGGGTCTCGGACAGGAACGGTAATGGCCAAACACACCGTCGGCACCCGACTGGTTTTCGAGCAAACTGCTACCTGGTTGAATCCGCGCCTCACATTTGACACCTATGTGGTCGGGTCATCGAACCAGTTGGCCCATGCTGCGGCCCAAGCGGTTGCGACGATGCCGTCCCGGAGCTACAACCCGCTTTTCGTCTACGGAGGTGTCGGGTCGGGAAGACTCATCTGATGCACGCGATCGGGCATAGCTTACTGAAGAACTTCAGCGGGTTGAACGTCGTGTACACGTCAAGCGAACGCTTCATGAATGAGATGATTTCGTCCATCAAGCTTGACCGCATGCCGCACTTTCATCGGCACTATCGGTCGGCGGACGTGTTACTGATTGACGATATCCACGTCATCGCCGGCAAAGAGCGGACGCAGGAGGAGTTCTTTCATACCTTCAATGAGCTTTACGACCACCGGAAACAGATTGTGGTTTCGAGCGATTCGGCGCCGAATCAATTTCCGGGCTTGTGGAGCGGCTGAGGTCACGGTTTGAATGGGGTCTGATGGTGGATGTTCAACCGCCCGACCTCGAGACCAAGATGGCGATTCTTGACAAGAAAGCGGAGTCGGAAGGCTTTGCACTGCCTCAGGACGTCCGGATCTTCATCGCAACGAAGACGAAACGAACGTCCGGGAATTGGAGGGCGCCCTCACGCGACTCGTGGCCGTTTCTTCCTTAACCGGTCAGCCGATCAGCCTGCAATGGCTCAGCAGACTCTGCGTCACCTGAACGGGCCCGGAGCGCAAGATCTCGGTCGAGTCGATTGTCCGCACGGTAGCGGACGATTTTCCTCCAACCCGCCCAGCTAAAGATGAAGAGTAACGCGAGGCAAATCGCCTATCCGCGACAGGTTGCAATGTATCTGGTAAAAGAATTGACCCATGCTTCGCTTCCGGAAATCGGCCGCTATTTCGGAGGTAAACATCACACGACCGTCCTGCATTCGGTTCAGAAGATCGATGAGTTACGACATCGTGACGAGGATTTGAACAATCTTATCCTGGGCTAATCGATCTCGCATTGAAGTTATGGATTTGTTCACAGGGGGCAGGCGAAACGAGTTGTGAACTTCTGTGGGAGAGTGCTCGGGGGCGCGTTGCACGCTGGGTTTGCGCCCGTATTCCACAGGCAAAGATGACAACAACCTCTTATATTTGCTATAATTTAGAGAGAAATCAACATTTCCACAGCCCCTACTGATACGGTTCTTTTGTAGTACTAAGATTTGCTTGGTAAGGAGAAAGTGAGGTTGACGAGCAAGGAGCTCTTGCAAATACTCGTATGGAATTTTCGGTAAGTAAATCTGATCTGGTACGGGAACTCGGGCTGACGCAAGGGGTTGTCGAGAAGAAGACCACGATTCCCATCCTTTCGAACATCCTGCTTGAGACCGACCATGACCAAGTTTGGCTGACAGCAACGGACCTGGAGTTGGGGATCCGGTGTTCGTGTCCGGCGCGGATTAAGAAGGAAGGGGCGGGGACAATACCTGCGCGAAGGCTGCTCGATACGTAAGACTGCTGCCGGACTCCGATGTTCAGGTGAAAGTAGCGGAAAATCAGTGGGCGAGTTTCGTCTGCGGGCGCTCGCGAACCCGCATAGCGGGGATGTCGCGCGAGAGTTTCCCGGAATTGCCGGAGATGCCCGAACCGCTTGCGGAGATCCCACTCGCGTTTCTGGCGGAGATGATTCAGTCAACGATTTTTGCCATCTCGGCTGAAGAGTCTCGTTTTACGCTGAGCGGGGCATTGCTGATCCTGAAGGACACCGGGCTCATCATGGTGGCAACAGACGGACACCGGCTCGCTCTGGTGGAAAAGCAAGTGAGTTTGCCAGACTTGGGCGGCAACTATCGGGCCCTGCTCCCGAAAAAAGCAATGAGCGAGATTTTGAAACTCGCGAGCGATGACGAGAGCAAGCAGATTCAGTTTTCCGGGAACGATAATCATCTGTTTTTCCGTATCGACAAGCGGCTGCTGCTGAGCCGGAAGCTCTCCGGAAATTTCCCCGATTACGAGCGAGTGCTGCCGAAAGAGCATCCGCATACGATTTTGATCCAGCGAGATGAATTGAAATCCGCAATTGAGCGCGTGGCTCAATTTGCGGATGAGCGGTCCCGAGCCATCAAGATCAGGTTCGCGGAAGGAGAACTGCACGTCTACTCGTCCATTTCGGAAACAGGCGAGAGCGAAGACACGATTCCGGTGGAGTATTCCGGCCCTGAGACCGAAATCGGATTCAACGCGCAATACCTGCTCGACTTTCTGCGTTCGGTCGAACAGAGCGAAGTGGAGTTTCATTTTAAAGATGCCAACAGTGCTGGCGAATTGCGTCCGCATGCGAGCGCGGAAGGTACCGTGTTCCGCTACGTCGTTATGCCGATGCGGATCTGAGGGCGCAGTGAAGGAAATATTATCGGTTCGTCGCCTGGAGGGTTCTCCAGGCGTGCAGCCGGCTGAAAGTTTATATGGGTACAGTGCCTCAAAACGAAAATTTACGATTCGAGTAGTATCAAAATTCTGGAAGGTCTGGAAGCCGTTCGTCTACGGCCGGCCATGTATATCGGCTCGACCGGTGAGATGGGTCTTCATCACCTGGTATACGAAGTGGTGGATAATTCCGTCGACGAGGCCCTGGCGGGGTACTGTACTGAGGTCGGCGCGACCATTCATATCGATAACTCCATCACTATTGTGGATAACGGTCGTGGAATCCCGGTGGACATCCATCCCGATGAGGGCGTGTCGGCTGCGCAAGTGGTGCTCACGAAACTGCATGCCGGCGGCAAGTTCGATTCCAATTCTTATAAGGTGTCGGGTGGACTTCATGGCGTCGGCGTGAGCTGCGTGAATGCTCTCTCCGAAACGCTGCATCTGGAAGTGTGGCGCAACAAGGGGCCTGGGAGCAGGATTACGAGAAGGGCATCCCGAAGGCGCCTCTGGCAAAGACCGGAAAATCCAATAAAACCGGAACGAAAATCACTTTAAGCCGGACGCAACCATCATGGATGCGACCGAGTTCAACTTCGACACACTTGCCGGACGGCTGCGGCAACTGGCCTTTCTGAACAAGGGTCTGAAAATCGTTGACCGATGAACGTGGCGACGATATTCGTTCCGAAGAGTTTTACTACAGTGGCGGCATCGCGGAATTCATTAAGCATCTGAATCGCGGCAAGGCAGTACTACATGAAAAGCCGATTCATTTTGAAGGCGAGCGTGATTTTCCGAATGGCGGCAAGTTAGCCATCGAATAGCTTTGCAGTATCACGATACTTATTCGGAAAATGTATTCAGCTTCGCGAATAACATCAACACGGTGGACGGTGGATCTCATCTCAGCGGTTCCGCAGTGCGCTGACGCGCACGATCAATGCGGCGGCCCAGCAGAGTGGCTTGTTCAAAGATCAAAAAGAAAATCTGACCGGGGATGATGTTCGCGAAGGACTCACGGCGGTAATCAGTGTAAAGTTGCCGCAACCCCAGTTCGAAGGGCAAACCAAAGGCAAGCTGAACTCCGATATTCAGGGTCACGTCGCCGCGCCCCAGGATCGGCACAGCCCTCACCGCCCGCCAGTACGGCCAGCCACCCGAGGCGATCGCGATCGCGTGGTCAGCTCAACGGCGGCTACATCGCACCTGGACCCGCCTCGAGGCCCGCGCCAAACGCCGCACGATCACCGCGGTCGCCGCCGCCCGAGAGCTCGCCGGGTTCTGCTGGGCGATCACCCAAATCCAATAACCCCACCCCCAACAACGCCCACAGCCCATCGCCTGGATGGGTGGCGGCCCGGCACGCGCGGGGAACCCGCGAAGCAACTATGAGCAACCAACCAACAACACGGCTGGCCACGCCCGATCCTAGACAGCGGCTCCCCACGACGAACATGGTCCTGCGGTCCCAACCCGCGAATATCAGCCTGACCCGCGTCGCGCCCAGCAAGCCGGACCGCCACCCACCCAGCCGACCACATCAGCCCCAATCCGGGCGCGAGAGCGAGAAATCAACACGCCCGGGTTGACAAACGACACTCCATATCAGCTACGGGGTGTTGGCGCGAGCGCTTTGAAAGCGGCATCGTCGTGACGTGGCGTGCCGATGGCGGCCTTGACGTGCGGGGCCTGAGTTCGTCTCTCTTGTTCCGCGGGATTCGACTTCGCCACGTCCTTGCCCGGCTCCTCTTCGGCGCGAGCTGCTCGTGCCTTGTTGCTCCCCTTGCGGCTTGTGCGATGCCGAGGAACGGCGTGAGCGCGAAGTACAGGAGGTCTGGCAGCAGCTCGCAGAGACGTTCGGCTTCGCCGGCGGCGACGCGGTGGGTGATGACCGAGGCGATGCCGCCTACGATCACTCGCTCCGTTTGCGACGGTAGCTGCGTGCCGTAGCGTGTCTCGGTCCGCCCAGCCTCGAACAGTGGCATGAAGCTGTTCACGGCGTTGGTGTAGCGGGCAATCGCGCGCGGTCCGGCGGCGAGGACCTCAACCATCGCCATGCGCGCTAGGTCAGGCTCGTTGGAGAGCGTTTCGAGCAACGCCTCAAGGCCGAAGCGAACCCGTTCGGCCCACTGTTTCGGCTGACGGTAGGCTTCGAGGACGATCGCCATCAGCTGAGCTACCGCGGTGTCGTAGGCTTGGAGGAAGCAGTCCTCCTTGTCGGCGAACTGCTGGTAAAACGTCAGGCGGGAGATGCCGGCGCGTCGCAGCACAGCTTCGACCGATGTGCGGCCGTATCCTTCATCGGCCACTGTGCGCATCATTGCGTCGAAGAGGCGTTCGCGTTGGTTGTGGACGACGAAGTGCCGTGGAAGCTGGTGCCGTCCGCGCGGCAGCTGTTGCGAGCGGCGTGCCGTCAAGGTGTCGTGACAGCTGGTTGGACAAGTCGCCTCCTGGTGCTGACGCCAGCCATTCCGGGCGACGGTACGGTCGCGCGCCTAGCGGCCGACGCAGCGCGAGAGTGACCTAGGTACGGAACGAGGCTGCAGTAGAGCAGATCGGGGAGAAGCAGCGGTAGCTGCTCCGCCCAGCCGGTGATGAGATGATGGTAGATCGTCGCGGCGATGCCTCCGACCACCGCCTCGGAGAGATGCGTGGGCAACCTCTCGGGGTGCCGCGCCTCGATCCGGCCGGCCTCGAAGAAGCCGATGAATCGGCGAACCGCCGTCTCGTATCGCTCGCGTGCGCGCGGGCCGGCGGCGAGGACCTCGACTATCGCCATGCGGGCGAGGTCCTCCTCATCGCCAGCGAAGCGAAGAAACGCCGACAGTCCGCGCTGAACACGGTCGGGCCAGCGCCTTACGCGCGAGTACTCGTTCGTAACGACGACCATCACACGCTCTACGACTGCGTCGTAGGCCTGCAGGAAGCAATCCTCCTTGTCGTTGAAGTGCTCGTAGAAGGTCTTGCTCGACACGCCAGAGCGCTCCAGGACATCCTGGACGGTGGTCTTGGCGTAGCCTTTGTCGCCGACCGTGCGAGCCATCGCCTCCAGCATGCGGATGCGCTGCTGCTGGCGCACCTGTTCGCGCGGGATCCCGTGGCGTCCGCGGTGGAGCTTAGACAGTGGCGGCCGGGGAGCTGCGGGCATTGGGTGAGCCTAACGTCTCAGCACCGCGGCACAAGCTCGCGATGGTCGCGAAAGAGCCGTCTCAGCTGTCGACCGGCTGGGCTGCTTCGATCGCCGCGGGCTTGGCGCCGATGAACGGTGCGAGCGCTGCGTAGGTCGTGTCCGGCACCACGGCGGGAAGCTCCTGCGGTCCGCGACGCAGAACAACGTCGCGCATCAGCTCAAAGAGCCCGCCGGCAATGGCCTCAATCGCCACTGGCGGCACCGGCTTGACTCGGCGCGTCTGCTCGTTGGCCTGCTCGAGGCCGGCCTTGAAGAACCAGAGCGCCGCTTCGAGGCGTTTGATCGCCTCGGGCCCGGCTGGAAAAACCTCGAGAAAGCCGAGGCGCGCGATCACCGGATGTGCGGCGAGGAAGCCCGCGTGGGCGACCAGACCGCGGTGCACAGCGTCGGGCCAGGTCGGTGCGGCGCGATATGCCTCGCCGGCGCAAACCACGGTCTGCTGAGCACCCGCGTCGTACGCGGCGAGGAAACGCTTCCTCCTTGCTCGCGAAGAGCTTATTGAACGTCTGGGGCGAGCTCTGCGCGACGCGGGTGATCTCGGCCACCGACAGGGCGCCGTAGCCCTTAGCGGCGGCGATCTCGGTGACGGCCGCCAGGATCCGTTCACGAGGGCGGTGCCAGGCCAGTGGACGGGCCGAGTCATCAAGCCACAGCGGCAGAGCGGCGGGCTCGATCACCCGGTCGCGCGTCTGAGCAGGGCTTGGCTCGGGCGTACCAGCGCCCTTCCGGTCGGAGGCCCGCTCGGCAGCTGCGTGCAGGATCTCCGTCGCGACCTTGGATCGGTAAGAGACCATCCACTCCACCAGCGGATCTGCGAGGGTGAGCAGTTCGTCCGTCTCGGCGTCGCGCACCCGGTTGGCGATGATTTCGTGCACCCCGCCGACCAGGACTTTGACCATCGCAGGAGGGATCTGGGGGCCGCCAGGGGCCACCTCCAGGGAGTGCTGCACCAGGCGCTCGAAGTCGGCGATCGCTTGGCTGCGCCGCTGAAGCGCGGCGCTGCCCGCGGTCAGCGCCTCGATCAAGACCACGTGCGCACCCATCGGATCGGCGATCACTCGCTCGAATACGGCCACCAGGCCGGCGCGCAGACGCTCGCGCCAGCCCGGAGCGGCTTGGTGAGCGGCTGCGGCTCCTCTGGTCCAGGTGCCGATAATGGTGTCGTAGGCGGCGATGAAGCAATCCTGCTTGTTGGCGTAGTACTCGTAGAAGGTGCGCCGCGAGACACCCGCACGAGCGATCACGTCCGCCACGGTGGCCGCCGCGTAGCCCCGGTCGACCACAATCTCGACCATCGCGGCCCGCAGCCGCGCGTTTTGGTCAGCGCGCACCAGCTTCGGAGCAAGACCGTGCACACCTGCTGGTAATTTCGCGTAACCGGGCCGAGGGGGGCCGGGTGGCGCCTGGGCCAGCCGCGCCAAAAACGGTTCGGGCATCGGTCCCCGCGGTTCGCTAGTCAACGCAACGCCCAGACTGGCTTGATTGCAGCTCCGCTGATCTCGCAATCGCGCTCACGCGGGCTGACTCAGCGATCCTGACGATGCCGCCGATCCGGCCCATGGCCGCGCCTGGAAGCTGATCGGAAACGATAGTCCATTCTTTAGATGATAGTGCGGGCCCAAGCGGACTTTCCCCGTCCGTGTTCGCGTCCGCCCGCACCAGTCGCCCCCGGACCCATCCCCCGCCTCGAGTCTGGATTAGCCGCGGCGGCCCCGCTTGGTAACCAACGCTCACCATCTCTCCCAGAAACAGCATGGCACAATCGCAAATAGTGCTTGACAATTAGAAAAGCTCCCGGCTATCGTTTCGCTGCTTCGCGCACGCCGCAACCGTCTGAGGGAAGGTCAGCAGCGGCAAGGGCTCGCGGGCCGGCGCGAAGGCAACCGAGGAAGCGAGACCCAAGGCCCCTGGGGAAAGGACGGTCATTCGATGACTTCCCATCCGAGCATCCGCCGCGCGGTCGTCGCGGCAAGCGCTTCACTTGCGGGGGCACTGATGTATGTAGGGGTCGCAGCGGCGCCGGCGATCGCGGGAGGGCCGTCCTCCCTCGGGCTTAAGGGGGGGCCGAACCTCCCCCAGGCGGCGGGGCCGAACCTCCCCCAGGCGAGTTCCGCTGCGAAGCGGCCGCCCGGTGGGATCTACGCGCCGTTTACCGAATGTCCACTGAACGCTTTCGCGATGCAGCAGCCGCCTGAGTCGGCTGGTGGTCTCCAGGTCGGGTGCGTCGCGTCGATCAGCACCTCTGGCACCTTTACGATCAACGGCATCCCGGTGTCGATCACGCACCCGGTGACGGTGCAATTCGGTGAAACCGAGAATGCCGACGGCACCTTCAACGTGGTGCCGCCGCGAAACGGCAAGTGGCTAGTCGCCTCGCCTGAGGCGACGCCCGGCGGCCTGCTGGCGCTGTTGTGTCCAAGCATCGATCCCAATGTCGCGCGGATCTGTCAGCTCGCCATGACAACCGGCCTGACGGGGCTCACCGCGCTGGTCAAGGATGCGGGCCCGGCGTTTCAACTTCCAGCTCACGTCGTTCAGCATCCCGGTGAAGATCCAGCTGATCAACCCGCTGCTCGGCAACCACTGTTACATAGGCTCGAACAGCACCCCGATCGTGCTACACCCGGCCATCACCTCGGGCAGCCTGACCATCGAGAACGATCCGAACGGTCTGCCAGACACCGGCGTGCTCCACATCGCGAATGCCCAGGCCACGGATAACACCTTCAGCGTGCCCGGGGCCACCGGCTGCGGGCCGAGGGGCGCGGCCAACGCCGCGATCGACAGCAGGCTAGGGCTGCCTTCGCCGTCGGGCCACAACCAGCTCGTGTTGAACGGCGACTCCTACCTCGCATCCACCGGCGCGGGGACTGACGTTCTCCGGCTGGCGTTCCAGTTGAGCAAGACTCGATAGGGAATCAACCGCTCGTGCGTGGGGCCGCCGTCACCAGGCGTCGGTCCCACGCCGAGCACCCCGGACGGCTACCTCCCCAGATCGCTGCTCTCAGCCTCGACTCAACGGCCCGCGTAGCAGGGATTTCCTGAGTCGAGCCAGCCGGGATCGAACCGGCGGCGCAGAGTGTTCAGGGGCCGCCGAGTACCTCTTTGGCCGACGGCATAGTAAGCCGCGAGCGATCGACCAGGATCGGTGCTCCGGGCGCTGCTGACACGGCGCCGGGCGCCGCTGGTGAGGACTGCGAGAGGGCGCCCGACACGGCCTCGACGAACCCCTCCGGATCGGTAGAGCCGGACGGACTGGCGGGGTCGGTCGTCCGCGTCTATCTGAGTTACGTTGCGCTATCTCCGAGCGAGCCGAAGAGGAGCACGTAGAGCTCCGGGTAGAGGTCGAGCGGCACGTCGTCGGGATCGACGAGAGATTTCAGACCCATCCACTCAGGCGTAGGTATGGGCCGGCTCGACCGATCCCCCGGGGGCACCTGGTGCCAGCCCGCAGGCCGTGAAGACGAGAATGCGATCGCCGGCGCCTGCCGTCATGCTGCCGGACAGAGTCGTGCGTGACCTCCATGAGACCTACCAGCGGCTAGCGCGTCCCTGGACGCCCGACCAGCTCGCCGAGCACTACCACGTCGCCGAGGGACGAGGAGAGCAGTTGCGCGACGACGGCGATGGCACCCTCAATCGGCCGATCGCCGTGCTCGCGGCCGCGATTCCGCCAGCCGCGTCTTTGAACGTCGCCATCCACGTCTTTCATGCCCTCCCGCAACGGGCCAACGGCGACCTGGCCGAGCAGCTTCTCGCCACCGCCGAGACCAACGTCGCGAACACGCTACATCGCTGCCACACGGCGCTCAGACTCGACGGAGCGGCCCATGACTACACGCCCGACGAGTGGCTTCCGGTCGTCTACGACACTGCGCTGCCGCTGCTCGACTCCGCTCAGCTGGATCAAGAGCCGCCATCGGTCGTGCACCACGCGCAGGACGCGATGCTGTGGCTGTCAGCCGCCATCGCAAACCTGGATCTCGACTCGCCGGACGCTCCGGCGGCGCTCGCCGACGCACTCGCGCGGGTTCTCTGCGTGCACATCTTCGCGGAGGTCGCCCGCGACCCCGTCCGCCCGGCCTAGCCTCCGAACGGGGCGGGCCTCGGCGAAGCGCGAGCCGCCCAGGCTTCGCGGACTTCGATCACCACGATCGTCTTGACGCGTTCGGCCAGCGCCGATCCGGCGTCGCGCAGTCGCTCCAGCGCCCAGTCGAACAGCTCCGTACCCGGCTCGTGCACCTCGGCCGGTCCCTTGAACCGGTAGCCCTTCCGCACGAATGGATCGACCACGTTGACCTCGACCTGCGACCCTCGGCGAACGTTGGCCACGGTCTGCGGGGAGCGGATGTCGGCGAAGAACAGGTGGTCGTCGTCCAGGACGTAGGTCGTCCCCTTGGGCGACAGGTTCGGGGAGCCGTCGTCACACACGGTGGCGTAGAACCCGAGTCGCTGCTCGCGGATGATCCGCTTCATGTCGGCGGTGAGGATCGGCATCGCCGGCGTCGTCTGCTTAGTATCGCCGCCCGTCAGCGGCACCGACCGCGTCCGCGTTGGCGATCGCCGCACGCGCTACGGGGCAGTGCGCGATCGCCGCGCGGGCTCCGGGAGGCTGTCCGATAAGTATGAATAGTCACACTTATCGGACACCCTCAGGTTCAGGTCCGATCGCGTCGGGCAGCTGAGGGTCCCCCAGCCGGATCGCCGCCGCCGTCGCCTCAGTGCGCGGCGAACCAAGCCGGCAGGAACGCCAGCAACACGGCGGGTGCGATGACCAAGATCACCGTGACGGCGATCTCAGAGCGTGTCGTCTTCATCCGCAGCGACGACTCGGTCAAGCAAAACCGCACGTAGCGTGGCCGCGCCCCAGCGAGCCGCACGACCAGGCCACTTCCCGGCGGAACGGGCTCTGTGTGGCCGCTCGGCGTTTTGTCCGGTTCGGACCCGTTCGCGTCAGTGACGGTCGGCGCCGCGCCGATCCGACACCGATGTCTGCACGTGCCCGCATTCGCCGCCTGGCGGCGATCTCGATCAGCGCGCTGGCCTTCGGGGGACTGACCCCGGCCGGCGCGAGCGCCAGGGTCACGGCCGCCAATTGGGATTCCGGCCAGCAGCGTCAGGTGGTCGGCGCAGGGCTGATGGGCTACGTGTCGGGACGCAACTTCGGCGGCGCGCAGCAGTTGAGCGGCGCCGCGGCGAACAGCGCGCTCGCGGCCCTCGCGACCCGGCTGAACCGCGACCCGGCCGCGTGGGGCCTGGAGCAGCGCGCGCCCAGAATCCGCACCCGGTCGACGACCGTGTCGGTGGCGGGATTCGACACGCTCGTGGTCGACCAGCTCGGGCTCGCGGATGTGGCCGCACACGTACAGCACGCCACCGCCGCAGCCGGCCTGCGCCCGCCCTCCTACTTCGGCACCGAGGTCGTGGCGCGGTTTCTCGGGCTGCGCTACACGCATCCGGTCGGCAGCGAGCAGCTGGCGTTGTTCCCCGGAGACCCGATCACCCGCGCCGAGGCGGCCTGGTCGCTGGCCCAAGTCCTGGACAACGGCGACTGGAGCGTGAACTCGGCCCGTGCGACGCTGACGAAGTACGAGCTCCCCGCCATGAGTACGGACCAGCTCTCGGCCCTGCGGATCGCGATTTCCCGGATCGGCTACCCGTACATCTGGGGCGGCACCACGGATGACACCGCCGACGGGCTGCCGCACGGCGGCTTTGACTGCTCGGGGTTCGTGTGGCGGGTGTTCAAGCTATCCGGACTCTCGTGGGGGAAGCAGATTCAGGGTCGGACGGCGGCGCAGATGGCCGGCGAGATTCCCCGGCGCAGACGCCTGTCATCCAAGCAGCTGAGGCCGGGTGACCTGCTGTTCTTCGGCAGCGCCCACCTGAGCAGCGCCGCCACCAGCACGGACATAACGCACGCGGGCATCTACCTCGGAGACAACTGGGTGATCAACTCCGCCGACCAGGGCGTCTACGTGCTTCCGCTGACGGGCAGCTGGCTGGGGAACGAGTTCGCCTGGGGTCGCCGAGTGCTGCCGTAGGGAGCCCGGTCCCGCGCTGTCCAGGCGGGACCGGTGCAGATCAGCCCGGCCGTCCCCTTGACGCGTTTGTCACCGTTGAGTTGAGCGTCGGCGCCGCCGGCGAGCGTGGATGAAAGGAGAACCGGTGGTCAGCTGCACACATCTCGACCAGGTTCTGGTCGACCCCCCTGAGCATGTCGCCGGCTGCGAAGATTGCCTGGCGATCGGAGCTTCCTGGGTGCACCTGCGCGTGTGCCGCACCTGCGGTCACGTGGCGTGTTGCGATTCCTCCCCCAATCGCCACGCGTCCCAGCACGTCCGCGACAGCGGGCACCCGATCGTCACCTCGATGGAACCCGGCGAAGACTGGTCCTACTGCTACCCCGACGACGTCGCGTTTGTGATCAGAACTGCGTCATGACCGAGCCTCCGGGACTGGGACTCGAGGAACCGGCCAATCGTCACGGCGCGTTTCCGCGATTGGATGAGGATCAGCGCGCGCGGCTGCGCGCGGTCGGGCAGGTGCGGCGGGTGGATGCGAACAATGTCCTGTTTCGCGAGGGGGACCTGGTGTCCGACTTCTTCGTGGTCGAGTCGGGTGCGGTCGCGATCGTGCGCGGCTACGGCGGCGAGAACCGCGTGATCGCCGTTCATGGCCGCCACCGCTTTCTCGGAGAGCTGAATCTGCTGAGCGGCGCCCGTGTGTATCTGACGGCCGTGGTGCGCGACCCGGGCGAGGTGATCCAGGTGCCGCTAGCTGAGCTGTTCAAGCTGATCCGAGACGACGAGGAGCTCGCCAACCTGATCCTCCAGGCGTTCCTGGCGCGACGCTCGATCCTGATCGACATCGGCGGGGGTATCAAGCTCGTGGGTTCCCGCTACAAGCCCGACTCTGCGCGCCTGCGGGAGTTCCTGGCGCGGAATCGCGTGCCGCATCAGTGGATCGCGCTCGAGGACGACGAGGAGGCGGAGACGCTGCTGCGGTCGCTCGGCATCGAGCCGGCCGAGACGCCGGTGGTGATCGGAGGCCAGAACAAGGTCCTGCGCAATCCCTCCAACGCCAAGCTTGCCAGCGTGCTCCGGCTCGGTTCGCGTGAGCCGCCACCGGCGATGTGCGATCTGGTCATCGTCGGCGGCGGGCCGGCCGGCCTGGCGGCGGCGGTGTACGGCGCCTCGGAGGGGCTCGACACCCAGGCGATCGATGCGGTGGCGTTCGGCGGCCAAGCCAGCACCTCCTCGCGTATCGAGAATTACCTCGGGTTCCCCACCGGGATTTCGGGCAGCGAGCTTGCGGAGCGCGCCACCCTTCAGGCCCGGAAGTTCGGCGCCCGGCTGGTGGTACCGGCGCGAGCCACCCGTTTGTCCCGGGAGGACGGCCACTTCACGATTCAGCTCGACAGCGGCGAGGCGGTCAACGGACGATCTGTGATCGTCGCCACCGGGGCGCAGTACCGCAAGCTCGACGTGTCCGAGCTCGCGCGCTACGAAGGCAATGGCGTGTACTACGCCGCCACCCAGATGGAGGCGCAGATGTGCTACGGCGACCCGGTGCTGATCGTCGGCGGCGGAAACTCGGCCGGCCAGGCCGCGATGTTCCTCTCCCATCACGCAGCGAGCTGCCGCCTGCTGGTGCGCGGTCACGACCTGAGCGCCTCGATGTCGCGCTACCTGATCGACGAGCTCGCCGGCCGTCCGCAAGCCGAGATCGTCACCGGCTGCGAGATCATCGCGCTTCAGGGCGAGGATTCACTCCAGGCCGCGGTGGTCAGGGACAACCGCACCGGCGAGCAGCGTGAGCTCGAGGCCAGGGCGCTGTTCGTGTTCATCGGGGCCGAACCGCACACGAACTGGCTGCGGGGACAGGTGGCGATGGACGAACACGGGTTTCTGCTCACCGGTGCCGACCTCCAGGGCGACGATCTCGGGGCCTACGGCGATCAGCACCCATTCTTCCTCGAGACCAGCTCCCGTGGCATCTTTGCCGTGGGTGATGTGCACTCGGGCTCGATCAAGCGTGTCGCGTCGGCCGTGGGCGAGGGCTCGATGGCGGTGAAGCTCGTGCACCAGCGCCTGGCCTCGTCGATGATCCGACCTCGATGACCGCTACCAACGAGGCCGCCACCTACGGCGGCAAGACGGCTTGGGCCCGCAACCTCGCCGCCCCGGTTCGCGATTTCCTGACCACCGAGACCGGGGGCGCCAGCGCGATGCTGATCGCCACCGTGATCGCGCTGCTGTGGGCGAACTCAGGCTGGTCGCACACGTATCAGTCGGTGTGGTCCACGAAGCTGACGATCAGCATCGGCGGCGGTGAGATCTCCGCCGATCTGCGCCACTGGGTCAACGAAGGGCTAATGACGCTGTTCTTCCTGGTCGTCGGGCTCGAGGCCAAGCGAGAGCTGGACCTGGGCGAGCTTCGCGAGCGGCGCCGCCTGGCGATCCCGGTGTTCGCGGCGATGGGCGGCGTCCTGGTCCCGATCGCGATCTACCTGGCGTTCAACGCCGGCCGTCCCGGGGCGCACGACTGGGGCGCGGCAATGTCCACCGACACGGCATTCGCGCTCGGCGCGCTGGCGCTTCTCACCCCTCGCGCCGCCACGCGGCTGCGCGTGTTTCTGCTGTCGCTGGCGGTGGTCGACGACCTGGCCGCGCTGCTGGTAATCGCGATCGTCTACACCAAGCACGTGTCGCTGCCGGCGCTGGCAGTCGCCGTCGGCTTATTGGGGGTGCTGCTCGCGTTGCGGTTCCTGCCCCTGGGTCGTCGTGCGCTGTCGATCGCGACCGGGCTGGCCCTGTGGATCGCCATGTTCAAGTCCGGCATCGATCCCGTCATTTCCGGGCTGGTGATCGGCCTGGCCACCAGCGCCTACCCACCCTCGCGCGAGGACCTGGAGCGCGCCACGGCCCTGGCTCGCTCGTTCCGCGAGCAGCCGACCCCCGCCCTGGCCCGCACCGCGCAGCAGAGCTTCAGCTCCGCCATCTCCCCCAACGAACGGCTCCAGTACGACCTGCATCCGTGGACCAGCTACGTGATCGTGCCCCTGTTCGCGCTGGCCAACGCGGGCGTCCATGTGACCGGAACGCTGCTCAGCCATGCCATCCGCTCCCCGATCACGCTTGGGATCCTGGTCGGCTACGTCATCGGCAAGCCCATCGGCGTGATGGCCGGCTCGTGGTCCGCCTCCAGACCCCGGCTGCACGGGCCGCGCTCGCCGCTGAGTGGCCCGTCGCTCGCGGCCGGCGGGGCCTGCGCGGGCATCGGGTTCACGGTCTCGCTGCTGATCTCGAGTCTGGCCTTCACCGGCCGGGAGCTGGACGAGGCCAAGCTGGGGGCACTGGGCTC
The DNA here is from genome assembly GCA_963803475.1 of uncultured Solirubrobacterales bacterium. Classification (GTDB taxonomy): domain Bacteria; phylum Actinomycetota; class Thermoleophilia; order Solirubrobacterales; family Solirubrobacteraceae; genus Palsa-465. The sequence continues at coordinate 199,120 of CAWDMR010000007.1, read as the reverse complement.
GGTGATCCTGGCTCCGCTGCTGGCCTGGACCGTGATACGTGTGATGAGGCGGCTTCCAGCGAGCACGCGCGCCCGCCAGATCGGACGTACGGCCGAGGACATTCTCGACCTCTCCGAGGATGTCGACCCGGACCGCGATCACATCCGGGGACCGGACGACGCGCCCGTGACCCTGGTCGAGTACGGCGATTTCGAATGCCCGTACTGCGGGCAGGCCGAACAGGTGATCCGCGAATTGCTGTCCGCGCACGGCGACGATGTCCGCTACGTGTGGCGGCATCTGCCACTCAACGACGTTCACCCCACCGCGCAGCTCGCGGCCGAGGCCGCGGAGGCCGCCGCCGCCCAGGGCCGCTTCTGGGACATGTACGACACCTTGCTGAGTCACCAGGACGCGCTCAATCCCCGTGATCTCGCCAATTACGCTGAGGAGCTCGGCCTCGACGTCCCCCGCCTCCGAGACGAGCTGCGCCGCCGCGAATACGCGCCGCGGGTCGGCGAGGATGTTGCCACCGCCGACGAGAGCGGGGTGTCCGGCACTCCAACCTTCTTCATCAACGGCCGGCGCCACTACGGCGTGTACGACATCGACACTCTCACCGAGGCAGTGCGCGCCGCCAAGAACCGGGCCCGGGCATTGACGACCGCGTGAGCGCCGGCACGCACCGCCGCCGGGACCTCCGATCGAGCGGCCCCAACCGCCGGGGGGCCCGATGGCGGTGAAGGTGTGCCTCAACGGTGGCCGCTCACGGCGCGAGCACCTGTCCGTGCCGCTGACTCCGGCCGAACTCGCCGCCGACGCGGCCCTGGCGCGCGCGGGCGGAGCCTTCGCCGTGCATCTCCATCCCCGAGCCGCAGACGGGGCTCAGACCCTGGACGCCCGCGCCTGTGACGCCGCCGTGGCGGCGATCCGGGCCGCGGTGCCAGGTCTGCCCATCGGGCTCTCCACCTCCGAGGTCATCGATCCGGACCCGTTTGCCCGGGCGGCGGCGGTGACCTCGTGGCGCCAGCGACCGGACTTCGTGTCGGTGAACTTCTCCGAGCTCGGCTGGGGTGGGATCGTGCGCGCCGCCCTGCACGCGGGCATCGCCGTCGAGGCCGGCCTGAGCACGTCGTCCGACGCCGAGGAGCTTGCCCGCAGCCCGTTCGCCCACCAGGTCGTCCGTGCGCTGGTTGAGGTCGAGGGAGGAGCCGAGGATGCCTGGGCCGTGTCCCGGCTGATCCCCGAGCACGTGCCACAGCTCTGGCACGGCTTCGACGAGCTCACCTGGGAGGTGGTTGCCGCGGGTGCCGCCGCCGGATTCGACATCCGCATCGGCCTGGAGGACGTGCTCGTTCTACCCGGCGGCCGCGTCGCCGCCGACAACGCCGAGCTGCTCGCCGCCGCCCTCGAGCTGACGGCTCCGGGCACCGCTCACGCGTAGTCCCGGAAAAACGCGCGAGGGACGCCGATCAATTGAGGACCGGCGTCGAGATGAATCTCGGCGTTTCGGGCGGTCTAACCATACGACCGGCGGTGCGGATTTGGTCCCGCCGTGGCACATGTCACATCCAAACCGCGCCCTGGCACGTACAACTCAAACAGCCGCCCCATCACGTCCGACCTGGATCCATGCTCGCTTCCGATCAGACAGTCTCAGAGCTCGCACTACCCGCGCTGGATGTCCGCGCCCTCGCACGGCGGGCCTGGCTGCCGGCGGCACTGGCCGGCGTGGCGCTGGCGGTGCTGCTGATCGCCGGCAGCCGCATTCACGCGCTGGGCGATGCGCTCCGGCGCACGCTGGGCGTCAGCCCCGGCTGGGCCGTCGCCGGGATCGCCTGCGAGTGCGTCTCGCTGGTGGGCTACACCTGGCTGCTGGCGCTCGTCGCGGGCCGCGCCACCGACAGGGTGGGAACCCGCGAGAGCGCCCAGATCACGCTCGCCGGCGCGGCTGCCACCCGGCTGCTGCCCACCGCGGGCGCCGGCGGTGCCGCGCTGACGCTGTGGGCGCTGCGGCGAGCCGGGCTGAGCGCCGGGACCGCAGCGCGCACGTTGCTGTCCTTCCTGGTGCTGCTGTATTCGGTGTTCCTCGCCGCGATCGCGCTGGCGGGCGCCGCGTTGGCGCTGCGACTGGTCGCCAGCCACGGACCCATCGCACTGAGCGCGATTCCTGCCACGGCCGCAGCCAGCGCGATCGCCGTGGCCCTGGCCCTGTCCGCCCGCCACCGGACTGCAGCGGACGACGATCCGGACGCCCGCAGCTGGCCGGCTCGGCTGCGCGCCGGCGCCCACCTGATCGGTGAGGCCGTGCGCGACGCCCGCGGGCTCCTGCGGGCGGGTGACCCGCGGCTGGCGGGCGCGATTGCCTACTGGACGTTCGACGCCGCCGTGCTCTGGGCCACCCTCCACGCCTTCGGCGCACCGCCGGCGCTGCCGGTCGTGGCATTGGCGTACTTCGTTGGGCAGGTGGCCAATACGCTTCCGATCCCGGGCTCGGTCAGCGGCGGCATCGCCGGCGTGCTGATCGCGTTCGGCGTACCCGCCGGACTGGCATTGCCGGCCGTGCTCGCGTATCGCGTGATCGCGATCTGGCTGCCCTCACCGGTGGCGCTGGCGGCGCTGCCGGGGTTCCGGGCCACGATCGCCCGCTGGCGCCGGGAAGACGCGGCGCAAGAGGCGTAGAGGCGGTGGACCTGGCGGGACGCGGCCCCCGTCAGGTTGGGGTCGTACGCCGCGTCGGTGACTCGGCCAGACTTTCCGCGGACGTACCTGGTTGGCGCCCATCATCCGGGGATCTCGGCCAAGCAGCTGCAGCGTCAGCTGGGGCTCTCGCGGTATGAGACCGCGTGGTTGATCCTGCAGAAGCGCAGGCGGGCGATGGTCGCCCCCGAGCGCGAACGGCTGGGGGACGAGGTCGAGGTCGACGAGTTCGAGCTCATCGCCCCGCAGCATCGGCCAGCCACACCTCCAGGTCTACCTCGACGAATACGTCTTCCGCCACAACCGCCGCCGCACCCCGATGGCCACCTTCCACACCCTCTCGGCCTAGCAACCCAGCACCCGCCCACCACCTACCACCAAATCGCTACCCCACACCAAACCGCAACCTGAGCAAACCAGATACACAAGTGTGAACTATTCACACTTATCGGTCAGTCTCACCCGGCCCGCCCCCCGGGGCAGCCCCGCCCCCAAGGCCCCGCCCCCCGGCAGCCCCGCTCAGCGATCGTACGTGGCGATCGCGCGCAGCGACAGGGCCGTAAGGATCACGCCCATTGCGACGATCACCAGAACGGCCGCGGCGATCTTCCCCAGGACCCAGCCGTCGATCACCAGCGACCGGAGGCCGACGATCACGTAGCTGACCGGATTGATCCGAGCCAGCGTCTCCATCAGCGGCGAGAGCCGGTTGAACGGGACGAAGTTTGGCGTCAGGAACAGGAGCGGGAAAAACAGCAGGAAGCTCGACTGCGTGGCTTGCACGTTCCGTGTCCGCAGCGCGATCAGAATCCCGAAGCCGGCGTACGCCACGCCGAACAGCGCGGCCAGGAGCACGATCACCACGGCTCCCGCAACTCCACTCTCGACCCGCGCTCCGAGCGCGATCCCAACCAGCAGCACCAAGCTGGAGCTGGCGATGCCCCGGACCAGGTCGGCGGTCAACCGCCCGAAGATGATCGATGAGCGCCGGATTGGCGCGACGAGCAGCTTGTCGAAATACCCGAGGTCGATCTCGGTGACCAGCGCCAGTCCGGAGGTCGCGGTGGCGACGGCGAACATCAGCGATACGGGCAGCTGGAAGGCGACGTAGCCCTGACCCTTGAGAAATGGAGTGCTGCTCGGGAACGTTTTCGACACCTGGCCGATGTTCACCACGAGGAAGAACAGGGGGATGAACAGCGTCGGAATCGTCGCCTCGGGGTACCGGGCCACCTCGCGAACTGCCCGGCGGCCGAGCAAAACAACCTCGGTCACGACGAGCCTCCATCACTTGATTGGCTCGGCTCCTGCTGGCCCTCGAGCCGGCGACCGGTTGCCTTCAGGAATACATCGTCGAGCGACGGCCGCGCGACGCTGATACCGCCGACCTGAATTCGGTCCCGATCCAGGCGGCGCACGATCTCGGCGATCAGGCCGGCTCCATCCTCGACGTACAGCGCCAGCGCCCCCGGCTCGGAGACCACCCGCTCGAGTCCGGGCAGGCCCGCCAGTGCGGCTTCCGTAGCCGCCGCCTCGGCACCGTTGAGCGACACCGACACGACGTCGTGGCCCATGTCCGCCTTGAGCTGCTCTGGAGTCCCCTCGGCGACGATCTGCCCGTCATCGATGATCGCTAGCCGGTCGCACAGCTTGTCGGCCTCCTCCATGTACTGGGTGGTGAGGAACACGGTGGCACCGGCTTGGTTGATGCGGCGGACCTCGTCCCAGATCGTCAGCCGCGAGGCCGGATCCAGTCCGGTGGTCGGCTCATCGAGGAACAGCACGTCGGGCGCATGGACGAGCGCACTGGCAAGATCCAGTCGACGCTTCATGCCCCCGGAGTAGGTCTTGGTGCGGCGGTCGGCGGCCTCGGTCAGGCCGACGAGCTCGAGCAACTCCCTCGCCCGCTCTCGGCCACGGCTACCCGTGATCCCGTAGAGCCCGCACTGGAGCTCGAGCAGCTCGCGACCGGTCTGCACCGGATCGAGGCCGATCTCCTGGAGGGCGACGCCGATTCGACGCCGGACCTGGGCGGCTTCGCGGACCACATCCAGACCGGCCACCGAGGCCTGGCCGGCGGTCGGCGGAAGCAGTGTGCACAGCATCCGCACCGTGGTGGTCTTGCCCGCGCCGTTGGGGCCCAGGAAGCCGAACACCTCGCCCTCGGAGACGGTCAGGTCTATGTCTCTGACAGCCTCGATCTCGCCCTTGAAGTTGCGACGCAGCGACCGGGCGAGGATCGCTGCGCCGCCGGCCTCGGCCGGGGCGTCTGCATGCTCCATCGCTGAGAAGCTAGCCATTTCTCCTCCCGACCGGCGAGCGGGCCAAAACTCATCGGCCGCTCGCCCGCCGATGCGGCAGCGAGGAAGGTCCGTGCGAGCCGGTCGCCGCGCGGACCTGCTCAGGTGCACCAAACCCGCCGCCCCGCGCCCGAGTTGTCGACTTCGGACATGACGGCCATGCTCAATGTCGAGACGCTTTGGAGCGGAGCAACGCTCGGGGGCTGGCGATTCCCCACCCCCCAAAAAACACGACTTCGACAAATCGGCCGTGTACTGGCACCCCCAAGAATGAGAAAGCCCGCCCGGCAGCCCCAGAATGCGCCGGACGGGCTTCCCCAGTTGGTGCGGCTGTGACTACTTCAGCGTCGGCGAGACGGTGCCGGTGCCGAGCACATCGCCGGCCGCCGCGACCTTCTTACCCGCCAGGCCGTTGATCGCGTTGGCCGAGTAGGCCGTGATCCTGAGCGTGCCGGTGGCGGTGTTGCCCGAGACGCTCGGGTTGGTCACGGTCGCCACGCGCACCACGGTGAAGCGGGACACGGTCAGGCAGCGCACCGCGTGGCGGCCGATGCGGTGGCAGATCCGCACGGAACGCGCGTGGACGGCCGCGAACAGCGCGACGCTCTTCTTGGTCGAGACGATCGTGGGCTTGTGCAGCGCGACGGTCTTGGTGCCGTTCGAGAAGGACACGCCGCCACCGTTGACCACGATGCCACGGAACGTCTTGGTGTTCACGCGTCCGCCGATGATCGGGAACGTGAAAGTCGAGCCCGATTGTGTGGCCGGCGCAAGCGCTTTGACCGTAATGTGATTGTCAGACAACAGCTTGACAGCTGCACTTGAGGCGGTGACCGTCGTGGTACCGCCTGTCACCTTCGTGAGCGACGCAACCGCGACGCTCACGACCGCGAGTGACACAACCGCGGCCAGCGCGACCATCTTTAGGACGCGAGACATGGAACCTCCGATCAGGATTTTGACTTCGACCGCAAAACACCTCGCGGCGCGCGAAGTTGCGAAGCCGCCCGCGCGGTGTCGGCCTCAGCGGTCGACGGCGACGTGCATCCGGATCGTCGTCCCGGTCTCTCCGGGACGCAGCTCCACCAGGTCACACATCTGGTTGATCAGCCATACGCCTCGGCCCGACGGCCAATCCGGTCCGGGCCGCTGACGCCCGGCCAGGGGATCGTCGAGCTGTCCCTCGTCGCTGATCTCGCACACAACGCTGTCAGGATCCCGCCAGATCCGAAGCTGCGCCGGTGGACGTCCGTGCAGCAGCGCGTTGGTCGCGGCCTCGTTGACGGCCAGTACGAGATCGGCTAGCCGCCGCCGTCCCAGACCGGCCTCTCCGGCGTGACTGGAGACAAACGAGCGAATCAAGGCCAGATCGTCGGTGACCGCGATCGTGCCGGCCACCTCGCCGGGCTCGGCCAGGCACCAGTCGCTTGCCCGCCATATGTCCAGCGGATTGGCGAAACAGTCGCTGCGACGACGCTGATGGCCGCAAATCAGATGCGGATGGGTGCGCTCCGCGTCGGCGACCACGGTGCGCTCGAGGCCATGGGTGTCGTACGGGCACAGGATGTGGACATCGAGGCGTGAGAACGCAAGGTTGATCAACGCCTCGTGCCGCGTCGCCTCAATCGTCTCGTCCTGGCTCCTCCCCGGCCAGATCGGCTCACCGATGAACCGGCACCGGTGGGACCCGTGACCGGCGACCCACTCGCGAACCTCGGGGATGATCCTGCCGGGATTCTGTCCCAGCCGATTCATGTCGACGAATCGCACGCCCTCCGTGTGACCGTTCAGCGCCTCCCGCAGGAGCGGGATCTTGGCCCCTGGCACAGCGACCATCACCGGCTCGTCCGCCTCGTAGCCGGCCTCGATGAAGTCGCTGGTGGCCGCGACGTACTCGTCGAGACCGTCATACAGGAGTGCGTCGTGTTCGAAGCCCACAGCTATCTGCTCACCCACCCAGGCCTTATCCCCAGAGCGTACTCGGCAGCACGGGTTGACACCCGAGCCGGCAATTTCCAGGTATACCCAGATCGTCGTGCACTACACGTAAGGTCGATTCCAAGTCACGTCTGCGCTCCGTCCGCGATGAAGGCGCGCACGACCGCCCGGGCGAGGTTGTGGCGGCCCCGTGGCCCATTAAAAAGGGGTGTGCCGGCAGGCGGGCGCGCCAGGCGAGGCTTGCCCACTCGGGGAACGCGCCAGCACGCCCCACAAAAGCGTCGGACTCGGGAGGCCCCCAGGCAATCGCTGCACGGAAAGGTAGATGTTTGACGGTCCGAGACTCCAACAAATCGGCGGTCCGCCTCCGTCCGGTACGCTCGTTCGGGAACGGTGCTCGCGCTCGCCACCAACCCCGTCTAGCGCATGCGCGATCCCTGGCAAGAGCCGGTTCGTGGCAGTTATGCGGATCCGAGCTTGGACTCACTGGACGGCCTCGCGCAGCTGCGCGCTCAGCTCACCGAAGGCGGCCCGCGGCCTCCAATCACGAGGCTGACCGGGTCCCGCCTGCTCGAGGTGTCCAGCGGCAAGGCGGTGTTCGAGCTGCCGCTGTCCGGCTGGCTGTGCGCCTCCCAGGGCGCGATCTCGATCGGGCCGCTGATGATCCCCGCCGACGCAGCAATGGCCTGCGCGATCAAGACCGTGCTCCCGCCTCGCACGCGGTTCACCACCTCCGAGCTGTCGCTGCGGATGCTGTCTCCAGCCAAGCCCGGCGGCAGATTGACCGCGCGGGGTCGGCTGATCCAGGCGCGCCAGCGCCTGGCGCTGGCCGAGGCTTCACTGACCGACGAGGATGACCGGCTCATCGCCCATGGCAGCACGCTGTGCCTGATCCAGCCACAGGTCGTGGGTCCGGCGCCGCTCGACGGTGGGTCCGCGCCGGCCGCGCCGCAGGACCCCGACCAGACCGCCCCGGATCCCTGGCAGCGGGTGCCGCGAGGAGCAATCCTCCCGCAGCGGGTGTGGGAGCAACGCAGTGGTCTCGAGGTGCTCTCGGCGCAGCTCCAGGGCGAGCTGCCCGCGCCTCCGATCCACCACCTCACCGGGATCGCGCTCCGGAACGTGTGTCTCCACGAGGCGACGCTCGAGCTGCCCGCATCGGAATGGCTGTGCGCGCCGCAGGGCGGTCACGTCCAGGGTGGAGCTGTTGGGCTGCTGGCCGAGGCCGCGCTCAGCGCCGCGATCCAGACGACCGTGCCCTCGGCCGCGGCGCTGGCGCCGATCGATCTCAAGATCAACTACCTGCGCCCGCTGCGGGCTGACGGACGGCCCGCCACCGCGCGCGGCAGCGTGATCCATCCCGGACGCCGGATCGCGGTGGCCAACTCGGAGGTGGTGGACGCGGATGGAAAGCGGATCGCCGTGGCCACCGGCTCGGCGATGCTGCTCCCCGGGCGGCCGGCCTCGCTCGGAGCGGTGGCGGAGTGAGACCGGCGGCGCTAGCGCTACTCGCCGCTGTCCTGTTCGCGGGCTGCGGCACCTCTGACCGACGCCTGCCGGCCCAGACCACCCCATCACCGGTCGCGCACCTGCACGCGGGCAAGCCCAGCCACATCGCGGTGATCCTGATGGAGAACGAGGAGTACGGCGACATCGTCTCCTCGCCGGCCGCGCCGTTCATCAACCACCTCGCCCGCCGTTACGCGCTGGCGCTGTCCGGGTATGCGATCACCCATCCCTCGCTGCCCAACTACCTCGCGCTGACGGGCGGATCGACGTTCGGGATCGACAGCGACTGCACCGGGTGCAGCGTCCCGGGCACCGGCCTCGCCGGTCAGCTGCACGCTCGGCACATCAGCTGGATGGCGTACATGGAGGACCTGCCGCACCCGTGCTTTAGCGGATCGGGTAGCGGCGGCTACGCCAAGAAGCACGACCCGTTCATGTACTTCCGGGGCGTGGTGGCGAACCCGTCGCAGTGCGCCAACGTGGTGCCCATGAGCCGGCTGGCGGCGGATGAGCGGTCCGGCACGCTACCCCGGTTCGTGTGGATCACGCCGAATCTGTGCCACGACATGCACGACTGCGATCCCGCTACCGGAGACCGCTTCCTGCGCGGGCTGATCCCGCCACTGATCGCAGCACTGGGTCGGCACGGATTGCTGATCCTGACCTGGGATGAGGGCTCCAGCAATGAGGGCTGCTGCCGGCTGGCGTCGGGCGGCCACATTGCGACCATCCTCGCCGGGGCCGCGGCCCGACCGGGTGCGCGACTGCGCGTGGCGGCCGACCACTACTCGGTGCTCCAACTGATCGAGGACCTGTTCCGCCTGCGGCGCCGCGGCGGCGCGGCCTGCGCCTGCACGCCGTCGCTCCAGCCACTGCTGAAATCGGGCTGACTCGTGCGCCGGCTGATCGTCAACGCCGACGACTTCGGCCTCGCGACGGGCGTCAACCAGGGGATCATCCGGGCCCACACCCACGGGATCGTGACCAGCGCCAGTCTGATGGTGCTCGCCCCGGCCGCCCGTGAGGCCGCGCGAGCGGCGGCCGCTTACCCGAGCCTGTCGGTGGGGTTGCACTTCACCGAGGACCGGCCCGAAGTCCTGGATGACCCGGCCCGCCTGGCCGCTGCCTTCGCGGCTCAGCTGTCTCGGTTTCGCTCGCTCACCGAACGCGATCCCACGCACGTCGACTCCCACCATCACGTACACCTGACCCGGCTCGACACGTTCGGGCCTTTGGTGGCGCCGCTCGGCGTGCCGCTGCGCGGTGATGGACGCGTGGTCTACCTGGGCGGGTTCTACGCCCAGCCCGAGCCGGGCCGCACCGATCTCAGCCGAGTCAGCCGGACGAGCCTCCTGTCGCTCCTCCTCGCGCACGGCGACGCCCAGCTGCTCGAGCTCGGCTGCCACCCGGGACAAATCACGGCCGATCTCCACTCCAGCTACGGCCACGAGCGCGCTGCGGAGTTGGCCACGCTGACCGCGCCCGGGCTGCAGGCCCGGCTGCAGGCCGCCGGTCTCCAGCTCGTGAGCTTCGCCGCGGCGACGCCCCTCACGAGCGCGTAGGCTGACGTCGGTGAGATGGATTAAGGCCTCGCTTGCGCTCGGCTGTGGTTTGGCGATCGCATCCAGCAGCGCCTCCGCCGCCCCGCGGCTGCCGCTATCTCACGCCGGGCGCTGGATCACCGACGCCACTGGCCGGGTGGTGATCCTGCACGGCGTCAACATGGTGTACAAGCTCCCGCCCTACTATCCGTCCGCGGCCGGGTTCGGCGACGATGACGCCGCCTACCTCCAGCGCATCGGCTTCAACGCGGTCCGTGTAGGGGTGATCTGGAAGGCGGTCGAGCCGAGCGCGGGCGTGTACGACAACGCCTACCTGGCCAAAATCGCCGCCACCGTCGCGACCCTGAAGCGCCACGGCATCGTGTCGCTGCTGGACTTTCACCAGGACATGTACAACGAGCGCTTCCAAGGCGAGGGCGCGCCGGACTGGGCCGTGGACGACGATGACCTGCCGCCCTCCCCACAGTTCGGCTTCCCCACCAACTACCTGCAAATGCCCGCGCTGCAGAAGGCCGAGGACAATTTCTGGGCCAACCGCGGTGGTCTGCAGAACCGTTACGCCAGCGCGTGGCGCCACGTCGCGCTGCGGTTTCGCAGCGATCGCGCCGTGCTCGGGTATGAGCTGCTTAACGAGCCGCCCCCCGGGTCGTCATTCGGCGCTTGCCTAGGCGCACCGACGTGTCCGGTGTTCGACTCACAGCTGGACGCCTTCGACCACCGGGTGAGCCATGCCATCCGCAGCGTCGATCGGCGCACGCTGATGTTCTACGAGCCGAGCATCATGTTCGACTTCGGCCAGCCCACGGAGGTCGGGGCGCTCGGTGATCCGCACGCCGGGTTCGCGTTCCACGACTACTGCCTTAACGCGTCGAGCGCCGGCTGTCCCAACCAGGCCAGCGATTTCAGGCACGCGTTGGCGCACGTGGCGAGCACCCGGGAGGCGCTTCTGCTAACCGAGTTCGGGTCCAACGCGTTCGCCATCAACCTCCAGCGCATGGTCGCCCTCGCCGATCGCAACATGGTGCCGTGGCTCGAGTGGTCCTACTGTCCCTGCCACGACCCCACCGGTGCGACGCCCGATCCGATCGTCGAGGACCCGTCCAAGCCGCCCGCGGGAGCCAACATTGGGTCGCTGGCGGCCGGCACGCTGGTCGAGCCCTATCCGCAGGTGATCGCGGGCACGCCCCGGTCGTACGCCTTCGCCCGTGACACCCGCACGTTCACGCTGGCGTACCGCACGCAGCGCGCCGGCAGCCGCACGGCGTTCGCGCCCGGCGCGGTCACCGAGGTGGCCACCCCGGCGCCGATCTACCACGGTCGCTACGCGGTGCAGGTGAGCGGTGGAGCGATCCTCTCGGCTCCGGGCGCCGCGACGCTCCGGATCGCGTCCTGCCCGCACGCCCGCCGTGTGTCGGTCGCGGTAACGCCGGCCGGTCGTACTCGCGAGTCCTGCATCCTCACGAGGCCCTGACCGGCTCCGGCGCCGGCTGCCGGAGTTCGAGCCGCGGCCCGAACCCGATTCGCATCAGCGCGCCGCCTCCCGGAGCGTTGCTCGCCTGGACGAAGCCGCCGTGCGCCTCCGCCGCCTGGCGCACGATCGCCAGTCCCAATCCTGATCCGGGCTTGGCTCGGGCGTCCTTGGCCCGGTGAAAGCGGTCGAACACGAACGGCAGGTCCTCCTCGCGGAACCCCGGCCCGTGGTCGCGCACGCTCAGTGTCCCGTCGTGCAGAGCGACCTCGATCGCGGCGCCTGGCGGGCTCCACTTGACCGCATTGTCCAGCAGGTTGGCGACCGCCCGCGCGACGCGGTCGCCCTCCCCTCTGACCAGCGTCGGCTCCAGGCTCGCCTGCACGCTCACCTGCGGGGCGCGCCGGCGAGCGCGCTCGACCGCACCCGCCACGATCTGATCCACGCGCACGTCGCCCACCGCGGTGCCGGTCTTGGAGCCCCGGGCCAGCTCGACGACGTCTCCGACCAGGCCGGTCAGCTCGTCGAGCTCCTCGATCATGTCGCGGCGCAGGGCGTCCCGGTCTTCCGCCGACAACAACGACTCGTCGCGCAACAGCTGCAGGTTGGCCCGCAGCGACGCGATCGGCGTGCGCAGCTCGTGCGAGGCGTCGGCGACCAGGTTCCGCTGAGCCTGCACCGACTGCTCCAGCGCATCAAGCGTGGTGTTGAACGTGTGGGCCAGCCGCGCCAGCTCGTCGTCGCCGCTGACCTCCAGGCGCTCGTGCTCGAGCGCCTCGGCGCTGCCGGCGATCGACTCCGTGCGGCGGGTGAACCGGGCGATCGGCGCCAGCGCCGTGCGCGCCACCAGCAGCCCCAGCAGCGCGGCCAGGGCGATCCCGGCGGCGGCGATCACCACCAGCAGCAGTAGCTCGTTGGAGAGCGTGCGGTCCACGTCGCTGCGTGGGAGCGCCACCATCAGCGCTCCCCGCGAACCCACGCCGTACGCCAGCACCCGCAAATGCGTCGAGCCGACGGTCGCGTCGGTCGTGAAGTGGCCGCTGCCGCCTGCGGCCAGCTTCCTGACCTCAGACCCGACCGGGATCGTTGTGCGTTCGCCACCCGCCAGGCAGATCGAGCCGGTCCGGCGCACCAGCTGAACATAGCCCTGGGCACTGCCGAAGCCGCCGCCCCGGCTGACGTCGAGGCCGAGACCGCCGTCGCAGTCGCTCGAGAGCAGGGAGCCTGCGTTGGCGCCGCCACCTGCCGGGCCGAATCCACCCCGTCCCGGTTCACCGGCCACTGGAGATCCCGCCGACTGTCCCGGACCCGCTTCGGACTGTCCCGGGCCTCCCTGCGCGCCCGGCGGCGGCCCCTTCTCCACCCCCGCCCGAACCAGGATCGGATGGGCCAGACTGTGCAGCGAGTTGTCGATCTGGCCCAGGAGCTCGCTGCGGGTACCAGCGTATGCCGACACCGCGACCGCGATCACGGCCAGCGCCACGGCGACCCCGGCGGCGATCCCCATCCGCGTCCGCAGGCTCATTCGGACGGCTCCCGCAGGGCGTACCCCACTCCCCGCACTGTGTGAATCACCGAGCCCGCGCCGGCCTCCTCGAGCTTCCGGCGCAGATACCCGATGTACACGCGTAGCGCGTTGGACGTGGGACCGAAGTCGTACCCCCACACCCGATCGTAGATCAGGCTGTGCGGCAGCACGCGGCGCGGGTTGAGCATCAGCAGCTCGAGCAGCTGGTACTCGGTGCGGGTCAGCTCGACGAAGTTCTCGCCGACCGCAGCGCCATGGCGGGCGGGATCCAGCCGCAGCTCGCCGAACGACAGTCCGCCGTCGACGTCGCCCTCGCCGCCGGCCCGTCTCAGCAGCGCCCGCAACCGGGCCTTGAGCTCGTCGATGTCGAACGGCTTGACCAGATAGTCGTCGGCGCCGGCGTCGAGCCCGTCGATCCGGTCTGAGACGGCGTCCCGAGCGGTCAGCATCAGCACCGGCACGCGGTTGCCCTCGCGGCGCAGCAACCGGCACACCTCGAGCCCGTCGATGTCGGGCAAACCCACGTCGAGCACAACCGCGTCAGGCAGGCTGCCCGCCACCTCGCTGAGCGCTTCCGCACCGCTCTCGCTCAGACGCACGTCATAACCGGCCAGCGTCAGCGCGCGCCGGAGCACGTCGCGCAGGGCCCGATCGTCATCAACCACCAGCAGTCTCATGACCCTTCATTGTGGTCGCTGGGCAGGCGGTTCGCGAGCGTTTCCTACGTTGCGCTTACACCCCGCGCGCGCAGCACCGCCGCCAGGATCCCGTTGACGAACGCGGGAGCATCGGCGCCGCAGAATCGCTTGGCCGTCTCGACCGCCTCGTTGATTGCTCCTTCCGGTGGGATCGCCCGGTCCCCAGGTACCGCCGCCGGGTACAGCAGCTCCGCCATCCCCACCCGCAGGATCGATCGCTCCAGCGGCGCGATCCGCTCCAGCGACCAGCCCTGGGCGTGCTCGCTGATCAGCTCGTCGAGCTCGGCCTGATGCTCGCGCACAAGTCCCGCCAGGGCGCGGGTGAAGGCGTGGGCGTCGGGCGGGAACGTCCCCTCCAGCGGCCGCCCGAGCAGATCGCTCTGATACAGCGCCCACACCGCAGCGCGGCGCTGATCGCTCCTACGCACGCGACACGTATTCGCCCGAGCGCGTGTCGACCCGCACGCGATCGCCGATCTCGATGAACAGCGGCACCTGGATCTTGGCCCCCGTCTGGAGCACGGCCGGCTTCGTCCCGCCGCCCGAGGCCGTATCACCCCGCACGCCCGGCTCGGTTTGCGCCACCTCGAGATCGATGGCGCTGGGAAGCTGCACGTCCGCCGGCTCATCGTCGATGTACAGGACATCGACCTCCTCGGACTCGCGCATCCAGCGCAGCGCCTCGGACAGCGCCGGCTCGGGCACGGTCAGCTGCTCGTAGCTCTCCGAGTCCATGAAATGGGCGTCGCTGCCGTCCCGGTACAGGTACTGCATCCGGCGCACCTCGGTCCGCACCGGCCGGAACTTCTCGCCCGCCCGGAAGGTTCGGTCGATCACCGCGCCGTCGCTGGCCCGGCGCAGCTTGGTGCGCACGAACGCCCCACCCTTGCCGGGTTTGACGTGCTGGAACTCGAGGATCTTGAACACGGTCCCATCGACATCGATGTGGTTCCCGTTGCGGAACTGGTTGGTGGAGATCATCCGCGAGCCAGTGTAGAAGGCGATCAGCGGGGCTCGCCGCGCAACGCCCGCACCACACCCGAATGATCAGCCGACCGCTGCTCCCAGGAATCCGCGGTATCCCGTCACCTACCTGAATAAGGTGGATCTCGACCCCTCCCGGCCCGTGCCGTGTCACGTTTGACAGCTGGGGCGTGGTTAACGTGCCTCCGGCCATCGCGCGGCGAAGGCGCGGCACGTTAATCAGGGTCCACCTGAACGCCCCGCCTCGCGACCGCCAAAGCCCGCGCCTGCGTCCGCATCCACCCTCCCCAGCTGCCGTTCCACCGCGACGCCCCCGCCCCGCGCCCGCCAAAGCCCCGGGCCCTACTCCGTCACCAGCATCGCTTTCGGCACCGTGGTCAGGATCTGGCAGCCGGTGTCCGTGACCACCACCAGGTCCTCGATTCTGATCCCGAACCGGCCCGGGACGTACACGCCGGGCTCGACCGTGACGACAGTTCCCGTCTTCAGGTGGTCCTTGGAGCGCTGGGATAGGCGCGGGCCCTCGTGAATGTCGAGCCCGACGCCATGCCCGAGGCCGTGCCCGAACTGCTCGCCGTGGCCCCCCGCCTCGATCACCGCGCGGGCGGCGGCGTCGACGGCGCGCCCCGAGGCCCCGGCCCGGACCGCCTCCAGCCCGGCGAGCTGCGCCTCGAGCACGAGCTCGTAGACCTCCCGGGCCTCGCCATCGGGCTCGCCGACGGCCACCGTGCGGGTGCAGTCCGAGCAGTAGCCACCGAACTCGGCCCCCCAGTCGATCACGACCAGATCGCCCGGCCGGATCTCGACGTCCCGGGGCTCGGCATGGGGAAGGGCTCCGTGGGGGCCGGCGGCCACGATTGTGCTGAAGCTCGGGCGGCGGGCGCCTCGGTCAAGCATCGCCCGCTCCAGCGCCAGCGCCGCCTCTCGCTCGGTGCGCCCGGCCAGACCCGCGCCGATCAGCTGCTCGAAGGCGTCGTCGGCGAGCGCGGTGGCCGCCTTGATCGCCTCGACCTCCTCCGGCTCCTTGACCACGCGCAGGCTCTCCACGATCGAGTCCGCCGGGTCGAGCTCGACCCGGTCGGGCAGCAGCTCGCGCAGCCTGGCGTGCTGATGCACGGTGACGTGGATGTCCTCGAAGCCCAGCCGCACCGGGCCGTCCGGGAGCGACCCGGCAACGGCCTCGAGCAGGTCCAGCGGCGCGCGCCGGCGCTCGAAGGCCGGATGCACCTCCTCAGCGGCCTGCTCGACGTAGCGGAAGTCGGTGATGAACGTGCGCGTCAGCGGGCCGACGAGCGCCAACCCGTTGGATCCGGTGTAGCCCGTCAGGTAGCGAACATTGACGAGCTCGGTTACCAGCATCACGTCGATCCCAGCCCGGGGCAGGAGACCGATCAGGCGCTCGGCTCGCGCTTTCATCGGGCGAGCTCGTCCCTGAGCAACTCGAGGGCGTCGCGATATCCGGCCGGCCCCTTGCCGGACACGTACCCCAGGCACAGCTCGCGGATCACCGACCTGCGCCGCCACTCCTCGCGCGCGTCGACATCGGAGAGATGGATCTCCACCGCCGGCAGCGCGGCCAGCTCCAGCGCGTCGCGAATCGCGTACGAGTAGTGCGTCCAGGCGCCGGGGTTGAGCACGATCCCATCCGCGAGGCCCTCCAGCCGGTGCAGGTGCTCGACGAAACCTCCCTCGTGATTGGTCTGGAAGAACCGGGTCAGCAGCCCCAGCTCGGCGGCCGTGTCCGAGATCAGTCGCTCGAGCTCCTCGAAGGTGAGCGTCCCGTAGTGGAGCGGGTCACGGCGCCCGAGCTGATCGAGATTGACGCCGTGCATCACCTCGATCCGGTTCCTGGCTCCGGTGCTCATCGGCCCGCCAGCTCCCGCACCGCGGCGATCAGCTCGCGAGCGGCGACCGTGCATCCGGTTCGGGCCGCCCCCGGAGCGTCGAGCAGCACGAACGGCACCGATCCCTCTCCCAGGCGCTTCTTATCATGTGCGGTGGCCATCACTACCGCATCAGGATCGACCGCGTCGAGCGCCGTCGGCAGCCCCTGGCGCTCGAGCAGCTCTCTGACCTGCTCACGGAGCTCGTCCTGGTGGGAGAGCCGAAGCGCGGCCAGCAGGCCCAGCCCCACCGCCTCGCCGTGGCGGTAGCGCGAGTATCCCGTGCTGCTCTCGATCGCGTGCGCCACGGTGTGGCCGAGATTTAGCACCTGCCTGAGTCCCGCGTCGCGCTCGTCGCGCGCGACGATCCGCAGCTTGGTGTGAACACACGCGGCGATCACCTCCGGCGTGGTCGGGTCGGCCCCGGCGCTGACTCGCCGCCAGAGGTCCCCGCCGGCGATCAGCGCGGTCTTGACGACCTCCGCGTACCCCGCGGCGACCTCGGCCGCCGGCAGGCTCTCGAGGGTGAGGGTGTCCGCGATCACCGCCACCGGTTGGTGATAGGCGCCGACGTAGTTCTTGGCCTCGGTCAGATCGACGCCGGTCTTGCCACCGTAGGCTGAGTCCACCTGGGCCACCAGGCTGGTAGGAACCTGTACGTAGGAGACCCCGCGCTGGTAGGTGGCGGCGCAGAAGCCGGCCAGATCGCCGACCACCCCGCCCCCCAGTGCCACCACCACATCGCTGCGAGTCATACCGGCGCGCACCAGCTCGGTCCAGACGATCTCGGCGTGCGCGATCGTCTTGGACTGCTCGCCGGGCATGATCGCCACCCGGCCGGACAGCGGCTCGAGCCGGTCGCCGTACAGTCGGCTCACCAGCCCATCGGTCACCAGGAACCGACGGCCCTCGACGCCGGCCGGCCAGAACACCGCCCAGCAAGTCCGGTCCGATGTAGGCGGGGTAGTCCCCGGATGCGCTGGCGGCCCACAGCAGCTTGGTGCCCGAGGGCACGTCGCGCAGCGCGGTCAGCATCGATGTCATGTCGTGCGTGCGCTTGGCCGGGACCGTGACGTCGGCCAGCGACGCGTACAGGGACTCGCGCTCGGCGTACAGCCGCTCGAACTGCTCGCGATCCCGGGCCAGCGGACGGCCGGAGCCATGGCTTCGCTCCCAGGCCAGGTCGAGGTCGACGTCGACCCAGATCACCAGGTGGTCGGCCAGCGCCTTGCGGACCGCCGCCGAGCCGATCGCACCGCCCCCGAGCGCCAGGGCTTGGCCCCGGCGCTCGCGCAACAGCTCCAGCGTCGCCTGCTCCTCGGCGGCCCGGAATGCCGATTCCCCGTCCTCGGCGAATACACGGTCGATCGGCTTGCCCAGCCGCGCCTCGACGACGCGATCGATGTCGACCGACTCGGTTCCGAGCGCGTCGGCGATCCTCGCCGCGGCGGTCGTCTTGCCCGCTCCCATGAAGCCGATGCAGGCGATCGCCCCACGGTCGGTGCTGGTCAGGAGCCCCGCCAAGCGATCCGCTCCTCGTAGGCGCTCACCGCACCGCGCACATCGTCGATGTGGTCGCCGCCGAACTTGCGCCGGTAGGCGTCGGCCAGCACGAACGCCACCATCGCCTCGCCGACCACCGCGGCCGCGGGCACGGTGCACGAATCGGTCCGCTCGCGGAGCGCCTCGGCCGGCTCATGGGTGGCGATATCGACCGACCGCAATGGCTTGGTCAGGGTGGGCAGCGGCTTCATCGAGCCTCGGATGACGAGCGGCGCTCCCGTCGTCATCCCGCCCTCGAGCCCGCCGGCGTGGTTGGTGGGCCGGTGATATCCGCGCTGCTCGTCGTAGAAGATCTCGTCGTGGGCCTGGGACCCGGGCACGCCGGCGACCTCGAACCCGTCGCCGATGGAGACCGCCTTGACCGCCTGGATCGACAGGAGCGCCTGCCCCAGCCGGCCGTCGAGCCGCTCCTCCCAGGACACGTGCGAGCCCAGTCCCGGAAGCAGTCCGAACGCCCGCACCTCGAACACGCCGCCCAGCGACTCGTTCGCTTTCCGCAAGCGGTCGATCTCGGCGACCATCGCCGCGCTCGCCTCCCCGTCCAGACACCGAACCGGCGATTCGTCGACCTCGGCGAAGTCGGCCGGCGACAGGTCGTCGCGCTGAGGCGCTCTGACACCGGTGATCTGGAGCACGTGCGAGAACACCTCGATGCCCAGCGCCGCCAGGAACGCCCGGGCCACCGCTCCCCCCGCTACCCGCGCAGCCGTCTCGCGGGCGCTGGCGCGCTCGAGGATGTCCCGCACGTCGGTGAGGCCGTACTTCTGCGTTCCGACCAGATCCGCGTGACCGGGTCGCGGCAGATGCACCTCGGCCAGCGGCCCCTCCACCGGCCACGGATTCATCCGCTCCTCCCAGTTGGCGTAGTCCCGATTGACGACCTGGAGCGCGATCGGCCCCCCCAGCGTGCGGCCGTGGCGGACGCCCCCGCTGAGCTCGACGCGATCCTTCTCGATCTTCATCCGGCCTCCCCGTCCGTAACCGAGCTGGCGCCGGCCCAGGTCGCGATCCAGCGCCTCGCGATCCAGCTTCAGCCCGGCCGGAAACCCTTCGATGATGCAGGTGAGTCCCGGGCCGTGGGACTCTCCAGCGGTGATCAGTCGCAGCGCCATGGGCGCTGAAGGTTAGGGTCTGGGGCGGCTCAGCAGGCGTTGGTGACGAGTCAGTAGCGACCGGCGACGTCGATCGCGATGTGGTCGCCACCGGACGCGAACAGCGCCAGCCGGACCGTCACCGTCACGTGGCCCAGGTGACCCAGCTTCGACCTGACCGTCCGCGACAGCCGCAGATGCAGCTTGACGGTGCCGTTCCGGATGCCGGACACCGTGCCCCGCCCGATCACGACCGTCGCCCCTCGCCCGGTCCTGATATGCGCCCGCCGGGCCACCTTGCGCGAGATCGACAGCGTCGCGATACCGTCCGCGGTCCGGTTCGAGATCACCCGGAGCGCGACTCCGTAGCGCAGCATGTTGCCCAGGCCCTGCGGGACGAGCTGGAGGCGGGCGTGGAGGCCCGGCGCTGGAGTGCTCGTGGGGCTGCGGTGCGGACTGGCCACCGGCACCCAGCACCGTGATCGTCTGGCCGAGCGCGCTCGTATTGCCGCCCCGGTCGGTCACGAACAGCGTCACGTTGTAGCTGCCGCCCTTGACGTAGCTGTGCACGACGCTGGCACCGACCGCGCTCGTGCCATCCCCGAAGCTCCACCGGTAGTCGGCGTTCGGAACGATCAGTGAGGAGACGGTGGTCGAGCCGTCGAACTGGACGACGTCGCCCCGATTGACGGCACTCGGGACCACGAACGTCGGCGTCAGCTCAACGAGCCGCGCGCACCCCGGCGCATTGGGATCGGACTCGATCACCCCGGCGTTGCTGAACTCTCGTTGGAGCAGGTAGCCGGTGCCGCCCACGACGATGTCGTCGAGGTGGTTTCCCAGCGGCGTACAACCGCCGTTGTCGTTGATCTCGGACCCGTTCAACGCGTACCAGCCGTTCAGCGCCGGATTCACAATCGCCGCGATTTGGCCCTGACTGAGCGGGCTTACGAGCCGGGCGCCGGCGTCGGCCGCCAGCTGAGCAGCTGTCGGATTGGCGGGCAGCGCGGGGACATCGGGCTCGTCGCATCCCATGTACGGGGTCCACGGCTGCACGACGTAGGCGACCTTCGTGCCACCGACATCGACCTGCGAGTGATACGAGCAGAAGCGTGCCGCGGCGGCGCTGTTGGCCGAGCACACCGTCCCGGCCGCGTCGAGACACGTTTCGACTCCGGGAGGCGTCAGCAGCACGAGCAGCGGCGTGTAGCCAGGCTTGGTGCCTCCGATCAGCGCCGTCTGGTTGGTCATCGCCGACAGCTCGGTCTGGAGCTGCTGATCAGTCAGGCACACGTCGTTCGTCGCGCCGTAGGAGAGGCCGGTCACCGGACAACCGCTGGCCGGGTAATTGTGCCCCGCGCCCGGCCCGTTGTTGTTCGGAAGCTTGCAGGCCGATCCGCCGACGGCGCCGAAGTCGATGCAGCCGCCGCCGTACAGCGACACGTTGGCCGCCCGGCCGCTCGCGTCCCGGTATTGCGAGGTCACCGCATACGGCGAGCTCAGCGTCCCGCTGCCACTCGCGACGTTGCGCAGGAACTGCTCGACGTAGTCCCTGGTGGACTGCCAGTACCGGCGCGGTGGGTCCCACGTGAGTGCGAACGTCTCGTTGCTGTGGATCACAGCGCCGCCGCGGTAACACAACCCGCTGTCAGGCAGCAACAGGTCGGACGCCAGCCACGGATCTGAGCACGGCGGGGAAGTCGCAGAGATGACCGGCGGGCTGGGGATCGATGTGCCGGGCACCGGAGCCACTCCAAAGCGCCCGGCCGCGCCCATGTCAACCACCACCGCCCTCGCCTCTCCGCTGATCGCCAGCACGGACACTACGAGCGCCAACCCCAGCAGCTTGAGCCTGCGCATCAGTTACCCCCGATCGTGAGATCGCGCAGGTCGATCACAGCACCAACACCGGGCTCGTACTGGAACAGGCCGAGTGCGATCAGCCCCGAGCGGCTGAGCAGCCGCCGGCCGGCGGCCGACACCTGCCGGCGGGCCTTGCCGGCGGCGGCGCTGGAGCGGTAGTGCGCGGCCTTGATCCCGGTGATCGCCATTTGGGCCACATCCGCACGCGAAGCCGACGACAGCGTCTCGACCTGGTTCTGGCCCAGCGACAGGATCTGGCAGTCGATCGGGCCGGGGGTGCAGGTCCCCCGCCCCTTCAAGCCGGTGCCGGGCTGCACCGCGAACAGGACGCGGTCTCCGCCTTCCAGCACGCCCAGCTCGACCAGCAGGGGCGTCCTCTGGCTCGGCAGCACGGCCAGTCGCTCCAGCGGGCTGATCGTGTCCAGGCCGCCGGAAGAGTTGGTGAGCGACAGCGTGACGTGGTAGGCCTCAGTGTCGGTCAGGCCACTCGGCGAGGGCTCCGGCGGTGACGGCTCGGGGGTTGACGTGGAGGTCGTGGTGGTCGAGGCCGGTGTGGTGGTGGTGGTCGAGTTCGTGCCGGCGCTCGTGCCGGAGCCGCCGCCCGTGCTGGAGCCGCCGGACCCGGCGGTGCCGCCGGACCCGCCGCTCGAGGCCGGGCTCGAGGCGCCCGTGCCTCCTGTCGTCACTCCTGTAGAGCTCGTGCCGGCACCGGGCAAGGTCGTGCCCGGAGAGGCGCCGGATCCGCTCGCCAACGACTGTTGGGTGAACGGATCCCGTCCGGTGCCCGGCAGCTGTGACTGCGCCGCCCCGGAATCGACGCTGACGACTGGCAGCCCGGGCGTCGACGATCCCGGGACGGTCGGGGTAGCGCCCGTTGCGCTGTTCATCGGCGGTCCCGACTTGGCCAGCAGCGCCGGGACCGCGACCAGCCCCGCCAGCAGCACCAGTGCCACTGGCCACAAGCGCTTTTCCCGCAGATCGGCGACGATGGAGTTGACGAAGCTCATTTCACCGGTGCGGCGACGGCCGCAGTCGGAGCCGGGACCCCGGACGAGGGAGTTGACGCGGCTTGCGAGCCGGAGCTCGCGGGGCCTGCGGGGCTGGCGCCGCCCATCAGGCCCTGGCTGGCCGGCACCAGGTAGGTGGTGGCGGAGATCGAGGCCTGGATCTCCGGGAAGCCCTTGGGCGCCGGCCCCAAACTGATCGAGTTGAGTGTCATCAGCCGGCCGCTCACAGACACGTGGTCGTTGTTCGCGACCACGAACTGCTCGAGCCGGTTGAAGAAATCCGCCAGGTGGAAGAAGTTGCCCCGGAACGTGAAGCTGAACGGCTCGATCGGGAAGCCCGCGGGGCCGACCGCTGCACCGGGGGGCAACGTCGCGGTGCTCGCCTGATTGGCCGCGCCGGTCGCCGGCGGCGTGCTCGTGGCGCCGGACGGGGTCAACAGCAAACCCCGGAAGTCGACCTGCGCGGCGCTGGCGGCGCCCTGGAGCTGGTAGATCAGCGACGGGACGTTGTCGTCGGCCGGGACGGCCTCACCGAGGCTCGCGAGCTCGGTGTAGTTGCTGGCGAACGAGTTCTTGGCCGCCTCGCCGGCGGCGATCTGGGCCCGGACCCCATCGAGCTGAGCCTGCGCCGCCTTGACCTGCGCGCCGAGCTTGGCCGCCTGGTCGCGCTTGGGCTGGATCACCATCAGCCACGACCCCGCGATCGCGACCACCACTGCGACGACGATGATCACCATGCGGTCTCGGCCGGTCACCTCGTGCCTCCGGTCGTGGTCGTGTTGCCGACCGGCGTCGTCGTGGCCGCGCCGGCGGTCGGCGAGGTCGACGGCGTCGAGGCGTTCTGCACCGGGGCTGGGGTCGAGGTGGTGCTGGTCGCCGGGGACGCCCCAGCCGCGGCGCCGGCAGCGGCGGCCGGGGTCGCGGGGGTGGCCGTCGTGCCCCCGGCGGCTGCCGCACCCGGGAGCGGCTGGAAGAACACGACCAGATTGAAGGTCGGCGCGTTGGCCTGGCAGCCGGCGCTCGAACCCGATCCGCTGACCGAGGTGGCGGGCTGCGCGGTGTCCGGCTTCTGGGAGTCGCCCAGCGTCACCCGCGTGACGCCGTTGATCAGCCTCAGCCGCGACATCAGGCGCGCCACATCGTCCTGGGTCGCGGTGCAGCCGACCAGCTCGAAGGCGGGCGCCGAGATCGCGCTGCGCAGGCTGCTCGCGATCCCCGAACCGCCCGTCCCAGCGCCGCTCCCGGTGCTGGCGCCGGTTCCCGTCCCCGGCGCCACGCTGGCGAACAGGGACTGCAGCGACGTGTTCGCCGGCACCACCTTGGCCAGGTCGGACAGCGCGTCGTACCAGTCGAATCGCGTAGCGGCGAGCTGGCGCACGGTCGCCGCGCGCGCCTGGGCCAGCTTGGCGAACTGCGTGTACTTGGTATAGCTGGCCGCCTGGGCCTGCTCGCGCGCCGTCTGCCGCCTGCAGCTCCGCCGCCTTGGCGCGGCGCTCGGAGATCGTGTTGCTGGTCAGCACGTACACGGTCACGAATGCCAGCGCCACGCCGAGCAGCCCGATCACCACATACGCGGGCCCCCGCGGAGCGCCGCGCGGCCCCACGGGGCCGCGACGTGCATCAGCCGGAACGAGATTGACGGCTCTCATTCCGGTGCCTCGTCGACCGTGAGTCCGACTGCGATCGCCAGCCGTCCCGCATCAACGCCGCTGAACCCGCCGGGCCGGGCTTCGGCTGGGACTCCAACCTCGAGTGGAAGGGCGATCTCCAGCCCGAGCTGATCGGAGAACCCCGGAATTGCCACCGCCGGGCCGGTCAGCACCACCCGCTCGACGCCGTCGGCGCCCTGCTGCATGGCGTGGTAGTCGAGCGAGTTGCGCACGTCATCGGCGATCCGCCGCACCCCCTCACTGAGCACGTTGCGCGCCTCTACGACGATCTCCTGGTCTCCCTGAACGTCGTCGATCGGCATCAGCAGGCCAACGTGCCGCAGCCACTGGTGGGCGTGTTCCAGCGTCAATCCGCGACGCTCGGCCAGCTCACCGGCCATCGTCTCGGTGCCGTGCGGAACCACCCGGGTGAACACGCACGTGGTCCCCATCGCCACCGCGAGATTGGTGACGCCACCGACGCTGATGTACAGCGTGGAGCTGGTGTTACCCGGCCGGTGCAGCGCGCGGATCAGAGCGAAGGCGGACAAATCGATTCCCTGCGCGCGGAGCCCGGCGCGCTTGGTCGCCTCCAGCAGCCGGTCGATCATGTCTCGGCGCGCGGCCACCAGGACCACGCGCGTGCGCGGCCCTTCGGGCGTCTCCACGACCCCTAGCGGCGTGGTGCTCGAGCACGGCTTGGTCGAGTGGCATCGGGATGTGCTCCTGGGCCTGGAAGCGCACCGCCGAGGAGATCTCCTTCGCCTCGTGCAGTGGCGGGAGATCGAGGGTCCGCATCACGATGCGCTGATTGGCGACCCCGAGTCGCACGCGGCGGCCGAGCTTGTGCCTGGCGAACAGCT
This sequence comes from uncultured Solirubrobacterales bacterium, assembly GCA_963803475.1. Lineage (GTDB taxonomy): Bacteria > Actinomycetota > Thermoleophilia > Solirubrobacterales > Solirubrobacteraceae > Palsa-465. The sequence continues at coordinate 174,534 of CAWDMR010000007.1, read as the reverse complement.
CGCGCAGCACGCCGGCCAGCGTGTCGACGTCGGCGACTTCCCCGTCGCGGACCACGCCGGGCGGAAGCTGGACGCCCGCGGCACGCTCGATTGCCACGTGGCCGCGCCCGCGACTGCACGGCGGCGACGTACCCGGGCTCGATGTCGAGCCCGACGACGGTCTTCCCAGCGGCATATCCCATGAGCTCTCTACTGTGATCGGCCTCTGGACAGTCGGAGTTGAGTGCGTCCAGAGCCCTGTGGACGCTTTTGCGCTGCCTCTGGACAGTGCGGAGGCCGAAGCTCCAGTCCCAGCCCTCTGCCTGGCTCAAACGCCCGCCAGCGCGGGTTCGCTCACGGCGTCGGGCTCGGTCTCGACGCGGAGGGCGGCGGGCGGCGGCGCAGCGTCGACGCCAGCCGCGTGCGCCGGGCTCAGCAGCACCACGAATACGAACGGCAGGAACCAGACCAGGTAGTAGTAGAACCAGTGGAGGGCGGGAAGCTCGATCGCGATCGTGACCGCCGCGCACAACGCGCACACCTGGACGAACGATCGCTCGCGCGGGACGAACGCCACGGCCACGGCAAACACCGCCACCGCCACCTCGATCGCGGTCTTGATCGGACTCAGGCCTGGATGCAGGGCCCAGGGCGAGAACACGTCGCTGCGGCTGAGCTGGTAGCCGATCGTGTGGTTGTAGAACTCGGTCACGCCCCCGGAGGGCAGGTACAGCCCGATCGCGGCCAGGACCACCAGCGTGAACGCCGCGCCGCACGCGGCCGTGCCCCGCCAGCCTCGTTCTCGGGGCGAGGCGAACACCGGCAGCAGCACCGCCGGGGTGAATTTCGCCGCGACCGCGAGTCCCAGCACCGCGCCGCGGGCGGCAGGCGAGGCGAACACCAACAGGGCCAGCACGCAGAGCATCGCCACCAGCCCGTCGTTGGTGTGCATCATCAGCCCCAGCAGGGTGAACGGGCACGCCGCCCAGGCCCAGCCCAGCGTCAGCCCCAGCCGGGTCCCGGCGCGTCCCGGGCGCAGTCGTCTGCCCAACGCCACCAGTCCGGCGATCGTGACCAGGTCGAAGCCGATCGAGGCGGCGTGAGCCGCGGGCAGGTAGTCCCAGCTTCCGTGCCAGGGGAACAGCAGCTCGAACGGCAGGTAGGCCAGGAACATGATCGGCCCATACGTGTCGCCATGCTGGGCGGCGGCGTAATACAGCGCCTGCCCGTGCGCCAACCGATGGGCGCCGATCACCGATGCGTACCCGACGTCGATCACCTCACGATTGGCCAGGCTGAGCCCCACTCTGGCACCGACCAGCGCCAGCAGCCCCGCCGCCAGGATCCGTGGGTCCGACAGCGATGCGACCCCGCGGCTCCTCCCGCGGCCGCGCAGCCCGATCCACGCCATCCGGAGCAGGAAGTAGATCAGCGGCGGGTACGCCAGCCACACCGCGGTCTCGAGGTGCGCGTGGTCGAACAGGCCATAGGACACGAAGAAGGACAGGATCATCAACGCGTCGAGATGGACGATCCGCCGCAGCCGGCGCAGATCGATGAACGGCACCAGGAACAGCGCCCCGAACCCGATCAACACCCAGGGCGAGTCGAAGATCGGAGCGAAGTGCCCGCGGGCATAGACCGTGATCGCCAGCGGACCCGTCCACACGGCCGTCACCTTGCCGGCCGGGCTGACATCGACCTCGGCCACCTGGCGTCCGTGATACGAGAACGCCACCCACCAGCGCCGCCCGGCCCAAATCAGCGGCTGCACGAACAACGGGTGCTGATGAGCGTGCAGGGCCTGCATCTGCCGCGTGGCCTTGGCCGCCGCCGCGGCCTCATCGGCGGTGCTGGTGAACCCCGGTGGCGCGGTCGTGCCCGTGGCCGGCGCGGTCAGCGGCAGACCCACTCCCGCGCTGGCGGCGGCGGGCAATGCCGATGCCAGGATCAGCGTGATCGTGAGCGCGCAGGTCGCAAGCAGGCGTCGCACGGGCGCAGCTCAGGCGAAGGCGTGCAGGTACCAGTGCACGATCGGCGCGCCGGCGAACAGCCCCACCAGGCCACCCAGAGCCAGGAACGGCCCGAACGGCACGGCCGTCTTGCGCCCTTGCTGGACTCCCACCCGGGCCATGATGGCGGCTCCGACCAGCGCGCCGAGCAAGACTCCGGCCAGCAGCGCCACCGCCACATCCCGCCCCAGGTACAGACCCAGCACGGCCGCGAGCTTGACGTCACCCATACCCATGCCGCGCGGATACGCAAGCGCGAACAGGAGCAGAAATCCGCCAGCCGCGGCGCCCGCCGCCAGCTGCTCGGGAACCTGACTGGGATCGAATATGAGCCCGATCACGATCGCCATCACGGCTGCGGGCAGCGTGATCTTGTTGGGGATGATCCGGCGATCGAGGTCGATCAGCGCCACCGGCACCAGGACGGCGACCAGCACCAGCCCCAGCACGACGTCCCGCGGGGTGTGCTTGACCAGCACCACGGCCACCGCCAGCAGCGCCGTCACTGCCTCGACCAGCGGGTAGCGGACCGAGATCTCGGCGCGGCATGAGCGGCAGCGACCGTGCAGCAGCAGCCAGCCCAGCACGGGGATGTTGTCGCAGGGCTTGATCGCGGTGCCGCACGAGCGGCAGTGCGACGACGGCATCACCAGCGACTCACCGGCCGGCAGCCGATACGCGACGACGTTCAGGAAGGAGCCGACCACCAAGCCGGACACGGCGGCGAAGCCGATCAAAAGCGCGCTCACGGAACGTGTATCGGCCGGGCGACCTCGGGCTTTGAGCGAAACGCCGGATCCGGCGGCGGATGGACCACGAACACCTGGTAGGCGAGGTAGGCGCCGGTGGCGAGCGTGAGCGTCAGCGAGCCGAGGTTCAGCCACGCCGGGGCCCAGCCGAGCTCCCAGTTCCTACAGCGCCACCACCCCGGCGCCGATCACCAACGTGGCCACGGGAAGCCGCTCGGCGCCGAGCACCTCCCAGACGCCACCGCAGCCAGCAACGGGAGCTCGCCTTGATGCCCCCCACGTCCGGCTTCTAAACGCCGAAAGGGCGGGCCCCCCGGGCCCGCCCCTCAGCTGGGAAGTAGCCGAACCTGTTACCAGGTGCCGGTGCCGCCGCTGCCTACGTTGAGGCAGCCGCCGCTGTTGGGAGATGCGCTCGCCCCGCAGGTCCGGCTCACATTGCCAGAGCTGTCGCGAGTGATCGTGAACGTATTGCCGTCCGAGGACGTCGACACGACCGAGTAGCCGGTGCCACCGCCGGTGGCGGCCGCGCCGGACAGCGTGGAGCCGGAAGTGTCGTTGAGCGTCGGCTCAACGGACTTCAGGTTGGCCACGGTGACGCTCGCGTAGCTACCGTTGTTGTCGGTGGCCAGCGTCTCGGCGGCCGTCTGCGCGGTGCGCGCCTGCGACTTGGCCTGCGCGTCATTGGCCTTCGTCTTCTGATTCAGGAACGAAGGGATCGCGATCGCGGCCAGGATGCCGATGATCAGGATCACGACGAGGAGCTCGATCAGGGTGAAACCCTTCTCCTCCTCGGCGCGACGACGGAACTTGTAAAGCATGGATCCTCCTAGGATCGTTGATTGGGTCTCCATGCCAGATCCCTTCGGTTCCGCAGCCGACCGTGGCTACGACAGCACTCAAGCCCTGGTGGCAGCCCGACTCCCTCCCGTTTCCTGGAGGTCCGTGGCTTTGCGTCCCATCCTCGCGGATGGTTTGCCTTTGGCACCTCGTGACTCTGGCACGAGGTGTATCGACACCTGAAGGTGAGCTTTTGACCGAAATGGACGAACGGATGAATTCGCCCAGATCGGGGCTCAGGCCGTTGTTCTAGGGTCGTGAATCGACACTAGCCGTCGGGCGGCTCGCTCACATGCTCCTGAGCGTCTCGTCCGGGATGGAACCGGCCGTCGCCGCCGCACCACGGACAGGTGAGCGGATGGGGGTCGCCGTGCAGGGCCGAGATGACCGTGCCGGTTCCCCGGCACGCCGAGCATTGCGATCGCGCCTGCTGGTCGGTGCCTTCGCCCGCCACTGCTACGTCCTCACCACCGCGACCAGCAGCCCGTCACCCACCGGCGTCACGGTTCCCACGAGTCGCTCGTGTTCCAGCACACGCCGGTTGAACGCTCGGGCTCCGGCGATCTGCTCGTTGCTCCAGGCACCGTCCGAATGTCCCGTGGCTACGGTCCCGGACATCAGGACGTTGTCGACCACGAGCAGCGCCCCGGGGCCGAGCAGCGGCAGCAGCAACTCGAAATAGTCGCCGTACTGTGCCTTGACGCCATCGATGAAGGCCAGCTCGAATGGGCCCTGTAGGGACCCTAGCCCGGCGCGCGCGTCCTGGAGCCGCAGATCGACACGTTCGAGCACGCCGGCGCGCTCGAGGTAGTCGCGAGCGGCGGCGTGGCGCTCCGGGTCGATCTCGAACGTGACCACCCGCCCGGACTCCGGGAGGGCCCGCGCTAGGTAAAGCGTCGAGACGCCGATCGCGGTCCCCACCTCCAGCACCCGGGAGGCCTTCCGGGCCAGAGCCAGCACGTGCAGCAGCATCCCGGTTTCCGGCACCACGATCGGAATCCCATCCCGGGCCGCGTGCGCCTCCATGTCCGCCAGCACCGGGTCCGGATCCGGGCGCAGTGTGGCCAGATAGTCCTCGACGGCGTCGGTAACGATCACGGCGCAGACGATATCCGGGCCGTTACGCCGGTGACAGCCGACGCGGCCGCTCGGCCACCAGGTCGCCGCCGTCGCGCCCGAACGCCGGCCGCACCAGGACGCCCAGCAGCGGCAGCGCCACCGCCAGGTAGCTCAGATACTGGATGTCCAGGCTGCCAATCCCGGAGACTGTGTGGAACACCAACCAGAACCCGGCGGTCGCCACCAGCGCCAGCATCGGCCGCCCCCGGGCCCGTACCTCCCAGGCGGTCAGCGCGATCACCACCGGCACCTGGTAGTAGACGTGATTGGAGGGGTCCAGCAGGCACCGGACCAGAAACAGCAGCGCCAGCAGCGCCAGGCATCCGGCGATGCTCCGGACCCGGCGCCGGGCCAGCGGCAGCGACAGCGGGATCACCAGCAGCACGGCCAGTGCGCGGGCGTGCCCCGAGACCAGCCGCGGCGGGAAGTACGCCGCCGTGACCCCGGGCACATGTTGCAGGTGGGCCAGCGGCCACCACAGATCGACCGGGTGGGCCACGACCGAGGTGCTCGCGCCGATCACGATCTTCGCGGCGCGCGCCGGCGCCGCCAGGTAGACGGCCACGGTCCATGCCCCAGCGATCGCGCCCGCGCGGGCTCCGATCCCGACGCGCCGGTGCTCCGGTGCCGCCAGCAGCACAGGGGCTATTGCCAGCACGCCCCACGGCTTGTTGATCACCGCGCAGCCGAGCAGAATCCCGGCCAGGTTGGACCGGTCGGCACCGGCGGCCAGCACCGCTCCCACACACAGTGCCGCCCCCAGCGGCTCCTCCGGGTGGCCGAACCGGATGGCGTCCAGAATCGCGGGGGCGAACAGGCACATGCCCACGGTGGCCACCTGCGCGCTCCGCCCGCCGCCGCGCGCCTCGAGCTCGCGCGCCAGCCACAGTCCCAGCAGACCGGTGGCCAGCAGGCAGCCGAGGGCACCGAAGCGGAACATCGCCAGCTGGCTGCCGATCAGCAGCTTGCCGACGAACGCGGCCGGTGCCCGCAGCAGGATCGAGCCACCCGCCCCATTGGTGGGCAGGTGGGCGAAGAACGCCGCCACGTGCCCTCCCAGCAATGCATTCATGGCCGGCGCGTAGTCGACCGGGTAGTCGCCCATCGTCTGGATTCGGAACCCGAGCCACGCGCCCCACAGGGCGCCCAGCGCCACCACGGCAGCCAGACCGTAGCGCCTCCAGAGACTGTGGCTAGCCCGCGGGGATCGCATCCGCACCAGACAGCTCCGCTCGGGCCGGCAATGGCCGCCGGACGATCCGCCCCCCGAGCCATCCGAGTGGCGGCAGCGTAATCGCGAGGTACCCCACGTACTGGGCGTCCAACGAGGACGCTCGCTTGAAGATCGTCCACAGCGCCACGCTGTACGCGAGTGCGAGTACCGGCCTGCGCCCCATCACGGCCTCCCAGGCCACCAGCGCAAACACGAATGGGACCTCGTAGTAGATGAAGTTGGCCGGATCGAGCAGACAGCGCATCAAGAACAGCACTGCCAGCAGCGCCAGACCGGCCTCGGTGCTCCGCTCCCTGCGCCGTGCCACCGGCAGCGACACGAGTGCGGCGAGGACCAGCATGAGCTGATGAGCGTGCTGGGCCAGCCACTGCGGCGGGAAGTAGGCCGTCGTCGGTCCTCTGCCCGCCATCAGGCTCCACAGCGGGTTATCCGCCTGGCGAGTCCCCAGCTGGTCCAGCGGCCACCATAGGTCCTCCGGTCTGGCCGCCCCCACCTCGCCGGCACCCCTCAGTGCCTGCGTGAGTCCGTGGGGGCTGAGGGCAAGCCAGACGCCGAACCAAGCACCGGCGATCAGCCCGGCGACCGCTGCCAGCCTCACCCGGGTCTCGCCCGCGACGATCAGCGCCGGCGCCGCCGCCAACACCGCCCACGGCTTGTTCATCACCGCCAGCCCCAGTGCCACGCCGGCCAGGTTTGGCCGCCTCCGGCTCGCCAGCAGCACGGCCGCGACGCACAGCGACCCGCCCAGCACCTCCTCAGGGTGCCCGTAGTGGATCGCATCGAGCAGCGCCGGCGCCGCCAGGCAGTGAGCACGATCACGGCCTGATCGATCACCGGACGGCCCCGGTCGGCCGCCAGCCGGGCCAGCCCCAGCCCCAAGCCACCCGCCGCCAGCATGCAGGCTGCCGCGCCGAAGCGGTAGATCTCGAGCTGGGTTCCGAAAATCGCGTTTCCCGCCAGCGCGAACGGCGCCCGCAGCAGCAGCGAGCCGCCCGCGCCGTCGGGCGGCAGCGCGTGGAAGAACGCGGCCAGGTGACCGGCCAGCAGCGCGCCGGTGGCGGGCGCGAACAGCTTGGGGTAATCCTCCATGTGCGGCGCCGCGAAAGCCCTCGCAGGTCGACGTACACGGCCCCGAGCGCCACCAAAACGGCGGCCGGCCAGCGGCGAGAAGACGACGCTCATTGCCCCTGCATCGGCCCGCGCAGTGCCGCCATGACTGTGCTACCGGATGCTGTTGTAAACGTTGAACAGCGGCAGGTACATCGAGATCACGATCACGCCCACGATGCCGCCGACGAGGATGATCATGGCCGGCTCCATGATCGAGGTCAGAGCCTTGACCGCCGCCGCCACCTCGTCCTCGTAGAACTCGGCGATCTTGGTCAGCATCGCGTCCAGCGCGCCGGTCTCCTCGCCGACGCCGATCATGTGCGACACCATCGCCGGGAACACCGGGACTTGTCCAGCGGCTCGGAGATCCGCCCGCCCGCCTTGACCGACGTGATCACGTCGTCCATGGCGCGCTCGACGATCGTGTTGCCGGCCGTCTTGCCGGTGATCTCGATCGCCTGCATGATCGGCACGCCGGCGGAGCTGAGCGAGGAGAACGTGCGCGACCAGCGGGCCAGCGCCACCTTCTGCACTACGTCGCCGATCTTCAGCGGGATGCGGAGCTTGAACGCGTCCCAGTGCGGCCTGGCCCCACTTCGAGCGCTTGACGTAGAGAAACCCGCCGATCAGTACGGCGACGCCGACGATCAGCACGTACCACTGCGCGTGAGCAGGTGCGAGAAGCCCACCATGAACTTGCTCAGGGCCGGCAGGTTGCCGTGAAACTCCTTGAACACGTTCTCGAACACGGGGATCAGGAACGCCACCAGCGCCAGCAGCACGATCACGGCAAAGCTGATCACGAGCGACGGGTACATCATCGCCGAGCGCACCTGGCGCTTGAGCGCGGCGTCCTTCTCCAGCTGGTCGGCGGTGCGCAGCAGGCACTCCTCGAGCACGCCGCCCGCCTCGCCGGCCCGGACCATGGCCACGTACAGGTGGCCGAACACCTTGGGATGGCGCTCGAGCGCGTCCGACAGCAGCAGCCCCGCCTCGACGTCCTGACGCACCTGCGCGATCGTGCCGACGCAGCAGCTTTGACTCGGTCTGGTTCTCGAGCACGTACAGCGCGCGCAGGATCGTCATGCCGGAGGTGACCATCGTGGCCAGCTGGCGGGTGGCGACCGCCAGATCCTTGGCCTTGACCCGCGCGAACAGCTCGAGGTTGAGCTCCTTGGAGCGGTACTTGTGGGCGATGTCGATGACGACCAGCCCGCGCTCCTTGAGCTGGTCGGCCACGTCCTGCTTGGAGTTCGCCTCCACCTCGCCCGCCGGCGGGCACCCCGGCCAGGTCCATCGCCTTGAAGACGTAGGTCGCCATCGCCTACGCCGCCACCGGCGCTGGCCGTTGCCCGGTCACACCGACCAGGCGGCGGAACTCCTCGGGCGCGTGGGCGCGTGACTCGGCCAGCTGCCGGGTGATCTTGCCCGCCCGGACCAGCTGGGCCAGCGACGCGTCCATCGTCTGCATCCCGTGCGCGCCGCCGGTCTGCAGCACCGAGTAGATCTGATGGCTCTTCGACTCTCGGATCAGGTTGCGCACGGCCGGGGTCGGCACCAGGACCTCGCGGCCACGCAGCGACCGGCGCCGTCGGCGGTCGGCAGCAGCGTCTGGGTCATGATCCCCTGCAGCGCGACCGACAGCTGGGCGCGGATCTGGCCCTGCTGGGCCGAGGGAAACACGTCGATGATGCGGTCGATCGTCTGCGGCGTGTCCTGCGTGTGCAGCGTGGCGAACACCAGGTGGCCGGTCTCGGCCGCGGTGATCGCGGTGCCGATCGTCTCCAGGTCGCGCATCTCGCCGACCAGGATCACGTCCGGGTCCTGGCGCAGCGCCGCCTTCAGCGCGTCGGCGAAGCTGGTCGCGTCCGAGCCCAGCTCGCGCTGGTTGACGATGCACTTCTTGTGCTGGTGCAGGAACTCGATCGGGTCCTCGATCGTCATGATGTGCTCTTCGCGGGTGGCGTTGATCACGTCGATCAGCGAGGCCAGCGTGGTCGACTTGCCCGAGCCGGTCGGGCCCGGTGACGAGCACCAGCCCGCGCGGCTTGGTGGCGAACTCCGCCACCACCGGCGGCAGCCCCAGCGACTCCAGCGGCGCGACCTCGAACGGGATCAGGCGGAACGCCGCGCCCAGCGCCGCGCGCTGGAAGTAGGCGTTGACGCGGAACCGGGCCGCGCCCGGGATCTGGTAGGCGAAGTCGAGCTGCCAGTTGTTCTCGAGCTTCTGGCGCTGGGCGTTGGACAGGATCGAGTAGACGATCTCCCGCGTGTCGGTCGGCGTCAGCGCCGGGTAGCCCTCCAGTCGGCGTCAGCCGGCCCCGCACCCGGACCATCGGCGGCGCGCCCGCGGTCAGGTGCAGGTCGGATGCGCGGCGGTCGACGACCTCGAGCAGCACCTCGGCGAAGTCAAGCTCCATGGCACCCCTATCGGCAGCTCAGGCCGATCCCGTTACGCGCGCGACCTCGGCCATCGACGTCAGCCCAGACTTGACCTTGTCCAACCCGTCCTCGCGCAGCCGTGCGCATCCCCTCGCGCACCGCCACCGTCGCGATCTGGTCGGCCGAGCGCGCTGCAGCGTCAGCGAGCGGATCTCCGGAGCTCATCATCATCACCTCGTAAGGCCGATCCGGCCGCGGTAGCCCATGCCGCCGCAGCGCACGCAGCCCACCGGCTCGTAGGCCTCGATGTCGAACTGCGCGGCGAAGCCGTGATCGCGCAGCACCTCGGCCGGGATGATCGTGCGCTGCTTGCAGTGCGAGCACAGCGTCCGCGCCAGCCGCTGGGCCACCACGCACTCGATCGCCGAGGCGACCAGGAACGGCTCGATCCCCATCTCGATCAGCCGGGTGATCGCCGAGGGCGCGTCGTTGGTGTGCAGCGTCGAGAGCACCATGTGCCCGGTGAGCGCGCCCTCGACCGCGATCTGCGCGGTCTCGCGGTCGCGGATCTCGCCCACCATCAGGATGTCGGGGTCCGCGCGCATCATCGAGCGCAGCCCGTTGGCGAACGTCAGGCCCGCCTTGTTGTTGACCTGCACCTGCGTGATGCCCTTGATCTGGTACTCGACCGGGTCCTCGATCGTGATGATGTTCTTCTCCGGGCGTGTTGAGCTCCAGCAGCGCGCCGTAGAGCGTGGTCGACTTGCCCGAGCCGGTGGGGCCGGTGGTCAGCACCGCGCCGTGGGCGCGGTGGAAGGCCCGGCGGAACGCGCTCGAGCTCGTGCTCCTGCATGCCCAGCTTCTCGAGCTCGAGGCGGATCGAGTCCTTGTCCAGGATCCGCAGCACCACCGACTCGCCGTGCACGCTGGGATCGTCACCACGCGCACGTCGACGTGGCGGCCCTCGATCGTCAGCCCGACGCGCCCGTCCTGCGGCACGCGCCGCTCGGAGATGTCCAGGTCGCTCATGATCTTGATCCGCGAGACCACGCCGGCCACCATCCGCTTGGGCACGGTGGTCTCGTCGGTGAGCACGCCGTCGATCCGCATCCGCACGCGCAGCTCGCGGCCGGAGCGGCCCCTGATCGTCGGGCTGGGGCTCGAAGTGGATGTCCGAGGCGCCCCGCTCGGCCGCCTGGGCGATGATCGAGTGCACCAGCTTGATCACCGGCGCGTCCTCGGCCGACTCGCGCAGGTCGACGATCTCCAGCGGCGCCGGCCGCTCCTCGCTCTCGTCCACCGCCTCCTGGACCGCGTCCTCGAAGCGGTTCATGCGCGAGATCAGCGCCGCGATGTCCTCCGCTGAGGCGACCGCCGGCTTGACGTCCAGCCGGGTCAGCAGCGCGATGTCGTCGATCGCCAGCACGTTGGCCGGGTCGGACATCGCCAGCAGCAGCGTGTGCTCGTCGACGTAGGCCACCGGCACCGCGCCGTAGCGCTTGGCCGCGGTCGCGCTCAGCAGGTTGACCGCGGCCATGTCGACCTTGAACATGCCCAGGTCGAGGTGATCGAGCCCGTAGCGCTCGGCGATCGCGCGCGAGAGCTGCTCGGAGGTGATCGCGCCGGTCTTCGAGCAGCACGCGTCTCGGGCGTGATGCCCCGCAGCCGCGCCTCCTCGATCGCGCGCTGGACCCGCTCGCGGTCGGTGTAGCCGAGCTCCACCAGCACGTCGGTCAGGAACCGGCCCGAGCCGCCCCGGCGGCGCGGCGGCGGTGATGCCGTCCGGCGACTGGCGCCGCCGCCGCCGCGCTCGTCACGGCGCGCAGGTGCGGAGTCGTATCGCTCGCAGGCGCGGGTCCTCGGCTCATCGTCGGCGCAGGTCCGCTCACGGACCGCCGCCCGCATCACCTCGAGCTGGGCGCTGAACGCCCGGTGAAGCGCTCGAAGCTGAGTGCTCCCTGGCCGACCAGCAGCTCAAGCCCGTCCACCACCGGCAGCGAGCGTGCTCGCGCCGCCCGCACGAGCGGCGTCTCCGTTTCGCTGTAGACGAAATCAACCACGCACTGGTACCGGTCCAGCTCATCGGCCGTCAGCGGCAACTGCTTAAACGTCGAGTCCGAAGCGTCCAGGCCGCTGGACGTGCAGTTGACGAGCAGATCCGCGGGCTTCGCGATCGTGACCGGCGTCGCGCCGAGCTCGGCTCCGCAGCCAGCGCCGCGCGCTCCGGCGGTGCGGTTCCAGACCCGCACTCTCGCGCGCGCCGGCGTCCAGCAGCGCCCACACCGCCGCCCGGGCGCTCCCGCCGGCGCCCAGCACCAGCGCCGTGGCGCCGGCCGGCATGCAACGGCAGCGCTGCGATCAGCGCCGGGCGCGTCGGTGTTGTCGGCCTCGATCGCCGTCGGGCTCGAACACCAGCGTGTTGGCCGCGCCGATCGCGCCGCCCGCCCGCTGGCGCCGGTCCGGCCAGCGCGCAGCGCCGCCTGCTTGTGGGGGATCGTCACGTTGGCGCCGCGGAACCCGGCCTGCCGGCAGCGCCCTGACCGTTTCCGCGAACAGCTCCGGCGGGACCGGGCAGCAGCTGGTAGCGCCAGTCGTGCAGCCCGACCGCCGCGCAGCGCGGCGTTCTGCATCGCCGGCGAGCGGCTGTGGGCGACCGGCCAGCCGAGGACGCCGAGGCGGGTGAGCGCCGGCACCGGACCTGCCTCAGCAGTGCACCGGCGAGCCGCCGCGCGCGGGCGCGAGCGCTCTGATAGCGCGCGGAGTCGCGCAGGAACTGCTGGTAATTAGAGGCGAACACGCTCGAGCCGTTGCCGCACGGCTCGACCACGAAGTACAGGTAATTCGTCCGCGCCGGGTGGGCCGCGGCCTTGATCGCGGCCATGCCCGGGTTGTCGATCGGTGTCGGCGGCAGACCGCATTGCGCCGGGTGTTGTACGGCGAGTGCGAGGCCAGCTCGCGAGTTCGTGAGCGAATGCGTCCAGTCGTTGAACTCGTAGCGGCGTGGTGGCGTCCATTCCGCAGCGGCATGTGGTACTTCAGCCGGTTGTAGATGACCGACGCGACCAGCGGGCAGTCGTGCCCGATGGCGCGCCTCGTCCTCGATCATCGAGGCGATGATCAGCACGTCGTAGGGAGTCAGGTGCCGGCTGCGCGCCGCCCCCAGATCGACCCGCGCGAACTGCTGCTTGAACGTGTTCAGCTGATCGGCGACGAGCGCCGGGATGCTGATCGGCTCGCGCAGCTGATAGGTCGAGGGGAACAGGAAGCCCTCGAGGTCGGGGGTGTTGCGCGGGGCGCCGTAGTGCACCGGGTTCAGCAGCGGCGAGTGGCGCGTGGCGGCGACGTAGCTGCCGTGTATCCCCTGGCTGCGGAGCAGCGCGTCGATCTGCTGCCTTGTTTTTCCGTCGATCAGCGTGAGCTCGTCGTCGGCACCGGCGGCGGCGGCGTCGTCAGCCGCTTGAGCACGTCGCTGTAGCTCATCCCGAACTTCAGGTGATAGGTGCCCGACCGCAGCTGGCTGCGCTCGCCGGCCAGCGTGGCGCGCAGCTCGAAGAAGAAGCTCGAGGAGATCACCCCGTCGCGCTCCAGCAGATCACCAACCTGGCTCGAGCTGGAATGCGCGGGGATCGTCACCGTGATGCTCCCGTGCCCGCTCCCGTGGAACGGCTGGAACAGCTCGTACAGGAACCACAGCAGCGCTCCGGCGAGCACCAGCGCCAGCAGCGACGCAATCCGTCCCACTCGCGACGGAGCGTGGGGTCGCCGGATCGGCTCCCGTCGCGGGCGGGTGGGGACTTTCGGTGGGTTGGCTCCGTCCAGCCGTCGCAGTCGCGGCACCCGCTTGGTCCCCAGCGGCGCCTCGGCATCGTCGCCTTCGAAGTCGGCCGGGGCTTGGGACTGGGGCTCGTGGTGATCGTCGGGTGCCTCGAGCCTGGTCTCCGGGTGATGCTCGGGTGCGTCGAGCTGGGTCTGGGGGTGTTGCGCGGGTTCGTCGAGCTGGGTCTCGGGGTGATGCGCGGGTTCGTCGAGCTGGGTCTCGGGGTCGACCGTGCGGGCCGTCCGCGCGCCTTGCTCGGCCCGTCGGCGCTCGCGCTCGCGTCGCGCCGCCTCCCGCTCCTCGGCGCTGCGCTCCCTGCCCTCGCTCATGCGCCCTCCCGCGCCTCGCTCATGTGGCCTCCCGGGCCGCCAGCCAGCCCTCGAGCAGATGCGCGGCCGCGCGCGAGTCCTCGCTCGCGCGCCCCGGAGAGCGGGCGGCTAGGCGCGTGGTGTAGCGCTCGTCGTACAGCTCGACGGGAACCGGCAGCCCCTCCTGGAGGACCGCGGCGAACTCGCGTGCCTCCGTGGTCTGGGCGCTGTCGCCCCCGGACAGCGATAGCGGCAGGCCCACCACCACGCGCTCCACACCGAGCTCGCTGACCAGCCCCCGCAGACGGCCGAGTCCGCGTCGGGATCGGGGCGCGAGCACGGGCGCAATGGGGGTGGCGAGCACGCCGGTCGGATCGCTCACGGCGCAGCCACATCGCGCGCTGCCGTAGTCGAGCGCGAGCACTCGCATGACCTTATCGGCTGAGAGCCGTCTCGATTGCTTCGCGGGCGGCCTGGATCGCGTCCGGCATCTTGGCCACTTCGCGGCCCCCGGCCCGCGCCAGCGTGTCGCGTCCGCCGCCACCGCCGCCGACGGCCGCCGCGGCCGCACGCACGATTTCGCCGGCCCGCACGCCGCGAGCTACCAGCGACGGCGAGACACTCGCGATCAGCTCGACGCGGTCCTCTCCGGCACTGGCCAGCACGATCGCGGCGTCTCCCAACTTGGCCCTGATCCGGTCCGCCAGTTCCAGCAGCGCCTTGCCATCCAGTGCCTGCAGCGAAGCCACCAGCACCCGGGCACCGTCGACCTCAGCGGCGCTCCCGATCAGCTCCTCGACGTCGATCGACCCGTTTCCCGCACCGCCGCGGCGCGCCTGCCTCTCCAGCTCGCGCACGCGGCCCCGCAGCTCGGTGACCGCGTCGGCCACGCGTTCCGGCGGCACGCGCAGCGTCTGCGCCGCCTGCGCCAGCGTGTGATCGTGACGGCGCACCAGCGCCACCGCCTCAGGCCCGGTCAGCGCCTCGATGCGGCGCACATTTGCCGCGCTGGAGGTCTCGGCGGTCAGCTTGAACAGACCGATCTCGGAGGTGAACCGGACGTGGGTTCCGCCGCACAGCTCGCGTGAGAACGAGCCGTCGCCGACCTCCACCATGCGTACCACATCGCCGTACTTCTCGCCGAACAACGCCATCGCGCCCAGGCCGCGCGCCTCGTCTAACGTGGTGGTCAGCGCCCGGACGGGCTGGCCCTCGATGATCCAGGCATTGACGGTGTTCTCCACGTCCGCCAGCTCGTCCTCGGTCAGCGCGGCCCCGTGGGTGAAGTCGAACCGCAGCTTGTCCGGACCGACATAGGAGCCGGCCTGCCGGACGTGCGTGCCCAGCCGGCGTCGGAGTGCGGCGTGCAGCAGATGGGTGGCGGTGTGATTGCACTCGGTCGCGTGGCGCACGGCTCGGTCGACGCGGGCGTGCACGCGCTCGCCGGGCTTCAGCTCCCCGCGCTCGGGGACGGCGGCCAGGACCTGATCATCGCCCAGCCGCAACACGTCCTCCACCCGAGCGCGGCAGTCGCCGTCGGCACACTCGACAAACCCCGAGTCGGCGATCTGCCCGCCGCCCGTGGCGTAGAACGGAGACTCCGTCAGCTTCAGCAGCACCCGGCCGTTGTCGCTGATCACAGCGCCGACGGTCGTCTCG
Organism: uncultured Solirubrobacterales bacterium; assembly: GCA_963803475.1. Classification (GTDB taxonomy): domain Bacteria; phylum Actinomycetota; class Thermoleophilia; order Solirubrobacterales; family Solirubrobacteraceae; genus Palsa-465. The sequence continues at coordinate 159,328 of CAWDMR010000007.1, read as the reverse complement.
CTGTCGGTCGTCTCGTATCCCACGAAATCTGTCGAGAACCCGGCGTCGCCGGAGAACGCCAGCGCGCGCTCGCGCAGCTGCTCGTGCGTACGGTCGCGTCCCGAGCTCTCTCGCGACTGCCGGCGCTGGGCGTCCATGAACGCCTCGAATCCCTGCTCGTCGACGCCGAGGTCGTGCTCGGCGACGATCTCCAGCGTCAGGTCGATCGGGAATCCGTAGGTGTCATGCAGCCGGAACGAATCCTCGGCGCTGATGCCCTCGGCGCCGGCGCCCTTGGCCTTGGCGATCAGCTCGTCGAGCAGCCGGCTGCCCTGCGCCAGCGTGCGGCCGAAGCTGTCCTCCTCCGAGTGGAGCCAGCGCCTGACGTCCTCCTGCTGCTCGACCAGCTCGGGATACGCCACGCCCATCAGCTCGGTTACCAGCTCGGCGTAACGGCCGAGAAAACCAGGCTCCAGCTTGAGCGTGTGCCGGCCCTGGAGGATCGCCCGACGCATGATCCGGCGCAGGACGTAGCCCCGATCCTCGTTGGACGGCACCACCCCATCGGCGATCAGGAACGTCATCGCGCGACCGTGGTCGGCCAGGATCCGCAGCGCCCGGTCGGTGGGGAACTCCTCCCCGTAGCGCCGCCCCGACAGCTCCTCGCCCAGGGCGATCAGCGGCGCGAACTGGTCGGTCTCGAAGATCGTCTCCTTGTCCTGCAGGATCGCGGCCAGCCGGTTCAGCCCCAGCCCAGTGTCGATGTTCTTGGCCGGCAGCGGCCTCAGCGAGCCTGCCGGGTTCTGGTCGAACTGCATGAACACCAGGTTCCAGTACTCAAGGAAACGCTCGTTCTCTTCGCCGGGCAGGTCGTCCGGGCTGCCGAACTCGACGCCTCGATCGAGGTACAGCTCCGAGCAGGGCCCGCAGGGACCCGTCGGTCCGACCTGCCAGAAGTTCTCCGAGCGGGGGCATTCGACGATCCGCTCGCGGGGCACGCCGACCTCCCGCCAGGCCTCGATCGCCTCCTCATCGGGTCCCAGCCCAAGCTCGTCGTCGCCGGCGAATACGGTGATCCAGATGTCCTCCTCGCGCAGGCCGAACCCGTGTCTGGACAGGTCCCAGGCGTAGCGCACCGACTCGCGCTTGAAGTAATCGCCGAACGAGAAGTTGCCCAGCATCTCGAAGAACGTGATGTGCCGCGCCGTCGTCCCGATGATCTCGATGTCGGCCGTCCGGAATGTCTTCTGGCAGGTGGTGACGCGCGGGTGTGGCGGCCGCTCGCTGCCGAGAAAGTAGGGCTTGAGCGGGTGCATGCCCGCGACCGTGAACAGTGCCGAGGGGTCGAGCTCGGCGGGGATCAGCGACGCCGATCGCAACCGCTTGTGGTCGTGCTGCTCGAAGAAGCTGAGGAACGTCTCCCGGATCTCGTCTGAGGTCATCGGGGACGGAGTGTAGGCGCGGGCCTCAGGGGCTGTCTCAACACGACGTGCGTGGCTGGCGAGCGCCGGACCAAGCGGGGTGAGGACGCAGGACCCGAAGGAATCGCAGCGCTATTCCGAGGGTCCGAGGACAAAGCCTCTGTCACGGTCCGCCGACGCCAGACAGGCGCCGGCGTTTTGGGACAGCCCCTCAGGGCAGGTAGTCGACCGAGGTGCGGTAGGTGGTGTAGCTGCGGTAGTCGCCGTTCAGCCACACCAGCTTGACCCCGCCGCCAGGACCTCGAGGTACCACCGGCCGGACGTCATTGCTCCCCGGGGTTCGCACGATCGTCTCGTGATGCCAGCTGCCGCCACCGTTCGCGGTGCTCCACCGCTCGATCTCGAACCACCCGGCCGCCTCGCGGGACAAATATACGATCGAGGGGTCGCGGTGGTCGAGCGTGAGTCCGCCGGAGTACTGCTGCTCGATCGTGCCAGGGCTGATCGTCGGCCCGCCGAACGTCAGGAAGTGCGAGATCCACCGCCGCCCATCGAACCGCGCGTACCAGTACTCGTGATCGCCGGAGCTGGGGAATGTGGCATACACGATCACGGGACGCTGATGGTGGTCGAGGGCCACATCCCATACCCATCCCGACGTCCCGGTGGCGGAGCCGTCGTAAACCAGCGACGCTTGCCGGGGCGAGATCGGGCCCCGATCGACGCGTGCGATCGGCCGTCCGGCCGCGGTCCGCAGCCAGCCCGCCCGGTAGCTGGCGTAATAGATGCTCGTGGTCGTCTCCCGGGGGTGTCCGTTGGTGAACGCGAACGCGATCGTGTCGCGGCCGTTGGAATCGACCTTGGCGTACGGACGCTGGCCCGGCACCGATATCAGCCGCCGCGCCGGGCTCCAGTGCCCGCTGATCGTGCGCGTGGCGTAGTCCTGGCCCCAGTTTGACCCACGCCAGAACAGGTACAGCCGGTCGTGCTCTGACGACAGCAGCTCCGGATTGGGATAGGTGAAGCCCCTCCCGCCGGGCAGCCCCGAGTGCACGTGCTCCAGCGGGCCCCAGCGGCTGATGTCCTCTGGGCGCAGCGTGCTCCGGAAGTTCATCGTCGGCCCATTGTGACCGGACCAGAACACGGTCAGCCGCTGGTCCGGCTCCACCAGGATCGAGGGACTGCTGTGATCGTCGTGGTACTGGTATCCGATCACGTGCGAGCGCACCACGCCAAACCGCGCGTCGTATGCCGCAATCGTGATCGCCCCCCGCCAATCGATCCACCCGACGAACGTCTCGTCGTACTGCCCGACCACGTGAATGGCGCGAGGATCGGCGAACCAGCACCACGACCCCCGTCCGAACACCCGGACCAGCGAGCGGGCGGTGGCGGGGCTCATTGTGAGGGTGAGAACGGCGGCGGTGAGCGCCACGCCCACTCGTACGGCAGCGGTTGCGCGTCCGGCGGTGGCCGTGCGGACGGCTGCAGTCGCTCGTCCGGTCGTCGCCGTGCGGACGGCTGCAGTCGCTCGTCCGGTCCCCAGAGCCCCACACCCCCTGAATCTCATGCATGCCGAGTCTATTTGAGGTGACCGACGGTGGAGGCGCCCACTGAGCAGGGTTGCCCTGGCGCGGTGAAACGGCAGCTGGGGAGTGGCGGACGGCTGCGCGGGGGCCGCGCCAGGGTCGGAGACCGGCGCAACGTCCAGCCTGACCGATAAGTGTGAACTATTCACACTTATCGGTCATCCTCCGAGTTCCCACCGCCAGAGCCGCCCGCCCCGGCAAAGCCCCCACTCCTCGAGCCGAAGCGCCGCCTTCTACAGATTCCAGCTCGGCTCCGCCGCGTGCCGCACCAGTACACGCGCGTGACCGCCCGAGAACGGGACCGCCTCGACGGTCCCGGAGTCCGGTGGGCTCAGGAAACCGCCGCGGTCGACCAGCACGTTGTTGCCATCACGCGAGATCGCCGAGCCGGTGACGCTGTCTCGCCGGATGCGGATTTCGCGCACTTGGCGATTGGGGAGCGAGATTGTCCACGCCTCGCTGGTGTCTTGGCCCTCGTACTCGGCGAGCAGACGCTTGCCGCCCCCGGAGAACGCGAGCGGCACCAGTCCGTTCAATAACACCGGCACCGCGCGGTGCGTGAGCGCGATCCGGCGGCCGTCCGCCCGCATCAGCCAGACCTGAAATGCCGGCTCGCCGAGCGCCCGCAGCCGCTCGTGGTCGTAGGCGATGCCCCTCAGCCCCCAGACGGGGTTCAGGCTGCGGCCGTCGTGGGTAAGCGTCCTGCGCGAGCCGCCCGATGCAGAGGCGACGTGGAGGTCGACCCCGGCGGCCAGGGCCACCGATCCGGCCACCGCGTACACCACGCGATCGGTTCCGTCCGGGTCGAAGCTGACGCCATACACGACGCCGTGAGCGATGATCCGATATGTCAGCGACTGCACGTCGATCACCGCCAGACCCGAGGGTTTGGCACTGATCGGATTGGTGCTGGCAAGCACCACCGCCAGGTAGCGCGCGTCCGGTGACCAGGCGCTGGCGACCGCCGTCGCCCGTGCCAGATTGAAGAACCGATGCGGCCGTCCCCCGAGGGTGGAGTACAGGATCAGCGCTGGGCCACGGGGGCCCTTGATCGACGCGGCAACAATCGCGCCGTCAGGAGACAGCAGCGGCTGGCTGCCCGGGCCCAGCCGCTGCTCGTGCCGGCCGTCGGCCCCCGCCAGGCACACCTCCGGAGTTAGGGTCGTGCCGCCCCGCACGAACGCAAGCCTCGCCACCGTCGGCGCGGATGGTGTCGTGACTGCTGCCCCCTCAGCCACATCCACGTCGATCGCGAGCGCGGCCGAAGCGACGAGCACCGCTCCCCAAGCTAGCCTCATCGGCCCCGAAGGCTAACGCCCGGACGGGTCCCGCGGGGAGCGGGTGATCGTGCCCCACCCGACGATCAGCTCCCGGTCCATCAGGCAGGCGAGCTGGCCCGGTGCGACGCCATCGAACGGCTGCTCCAGCTCGACGCTTAGCCGGGGGTGATCGCCAGCCGCCGGATCGCCGGCGAGCTGGGCGCGCAGCGGCCGGGTTCGGTAGCGCAGCTTGACCGCGTTGACGCGGGTGCCCGGGCGGTGCAGCCGGGCGCGGCGGATCGTCACGCAATTGCTCTGCAACGCCGACCGGGGACCGACGACCACGCGATTGCCGACCGCGTCCTTGTCGAGCACGAACAGCGGCTCGCCCGCGGCCACTCCCACTCCCCGTCGCTGGCCGACCGTGAACCGGTGCTGCCCGAGGTGGTGGGCCAGCACCGTCCCGTGCTGGTCGACGATGTCTCCGGGCCGGTCCCCCAGCCAGCCGTGCCGCTCCAGGAACCGGGCTCGGGTGGTCCCGGCGAGGAAGCACAAATCCTGCGAGTCGGCCTTGTCCGCCACCGGCAACCCGGCGCCAGCCGCGATCCGCCGGACCTCGGGCTTGGTCAGCTCTCCGAGCGGGAACTGCATCCGCCGCAGAGACTCGGGCGCCAGCGCCGCGAGCATGTAGGTCTGGTCCTTGGCCGGATCGGTGGCCAGCCGCAGCAGCGGCCCACGATCGTCGTCGGCCTCGGCGACCCGGGCGTAGTGCCCGGTGGCCAGCCGTCGGGAGCCAAGACGATCGGCCAGCGCCAGCATGGCGTCGAGCCGCACGTGCCCGTTGCACCCGACGCACGGGTTCGGCGTCTCCCCTGCGGCATACCCGGCCGCGAATGGCTCGACGACGCCGGCGCGGAACTCCCGCCGCAGATCGATCGTGAAATGTGCCAGGCCCATGCGATGCGCCAGCCCGCGAGCCTGGGCCACCGCCGACGCCGAGCAGCAGCTTCGCTCCCCGTCGTTCTCGGCGTCCGACCACAGCTCCAGCGTCACCGCCACCGTCTCCCCCGCCTCGGCGCAGCGCAGCGCGGCGACGGCGCTGTCGACGCCACCGCTCATCGCCACCAGCGTGCGACCTGCACTCGGCTCCGGCAGGTTGGCGCGCTGGCGCACGGCGGCGCCGAGCGCGCGAGCCAGCGCGTCGGCGGCCAGCTCCGCGGCATGCAGCTTGCCCGGGCTCAGCCCGCCGAGCTCGCCGGCGATCTCAGCCACGCCGATCCGTGCGGCAGCCAGCACGGAGCGCCGGCGAATCAGCGTCACCGCGGCGCTCCCGGCAGCCGTCGTGGCTCCGCATCCCCGCGCCTCGAAGCCCGCGTCCACCACCTGCGTGCCCACAACAGCGACCGAGAAGCGAAGCTCGTCGCAGCACGCGCCGCCGCCGGCGGTAACGGTGAACGCGTCGGCGGGAACGCGCCGGTATCCCTGCGGGGAAACCAGGTGATGCTCGAAGGCGGCCGGATCCACGCCGCCGAGGATAGACGCGCTACTTGACCGTCAGTGCGTCCGCCACACGCTGGTCGATCTCGAACGTGTCCGTGAAGCCGACGATCGTGCTGGCTTGGTGATTGGCGTCGATCAGGACCAGCGTCGGTGACTCGTTGATCGCCACCTGGTTGGTCACGATCGTGTAGCGCGCCAGCTCGCTGACCGGCACGGCCAGCTTCACGACCTGGCCTCCGTAGGTCGGCACGGTCGCGAGCTCGCTTTTGACCGCCTGGTCGTCGGTTGCGGCGGGGTTGTAGAACAGCAGCGCGATCACCCGCTTGTCGACTAGTGCCTGGCCGACCCGGTCGAGGCGACGGGTGGCGGCCGCCGCGGCGGGGTTCGGACCGGCACCACTGGCAGCCGCCCCAGACGCTGCCGCCCCGCTGCGCGCGGCGGTCTGAGACGCGTTCGCCGGCGGAGCGCTGGTCGCCGTCCCCGGAGCGCGGGTCGGGTTCGGTGCCGTCGAGCGCGCTCGTGCTCGACGGCGCCGTTACCACCGTCCCGCCGTGGGTGACGCTGGCCTGGTTCGACGTACCCACGGCCTGGCGGGCTTGGTTGATCGCGGACTGGTACTGCCCGGCGCCCGGGGCCGAACCGCCCTGGCTGGACGAGCTGGGTTTGAGCGCGATCAGCCACAGCGCGAAGAACGCGACTGTTCCAACCAGCAGGGCGATCAGCGGCCGCGACACGTTGTCCATCAGGCACTTCTTCGGCACCCGGTGGAACGAGCATGAGCGGCGCCGGACGCCGACGGACGCCGACGAGCCCGGGAATCCGCGCCCTCGCCTGGAGAGTTTCTACGCCAGCCGCAGGCCCAGCTCGCGCAGCTGGGCCGTGTCCACGGGGGCCGGAGCCCCGGTCAGCGGGTCGGCCCCACTGGCGGCCTTGGGGAACGCGATCACTTCGCGGATCGAGTCCAGTCCCGCGAGGGCCGAGACGATCCGGTCAAGACCCATCGCGATGCCACCGTGCGGCGGTGCGCCGTAGCGCAGCGCGTCCAGCAGGAAGCCAAATCGTTTCTCCGCCTCCTCGGGTCCGATCCCAAGCAACTCCAGCACACGCTGCTGGACGTGGCGCTCATGGATCCGGATCGACCCGCCACCGATCTCCGAGCCGTCCAGCACAAGGTCGTAGGCGCGCGAGGTGAGTGTGCCGGGGTCGTCGAGATCCCCCATTGGCGCAGTGAACGGATGGTGGGCCGCGTCCCAGCGCCGCTGCTCGGCGTCCCAGACGAACGCTGGGAACTCGACGATCCAGAGAATGTCGTGACGACCGGCGGGGATCAGCTCGAATTGTCGCGCCAGCTCGAGACGCAGCGCGCTCAGGGCCTGTCCCACGGTGGTTATCTCATCGGCGACGATCAGCAGCAGGTCGCCGGGCGCTCCACCGAGCCGCTCGATGATGGCGGCGACCTCCTCGGGCGCCAGGAACTTGGCCACCGGCGAACGCCACCCTGTGCCGTCGGCCTCGACGAATCCCCACACCAGCCCCTTGGCCCCGTGCTGCTTGGCCAGCTCGGTGAGTCCGTCCAGCTCCGAGCGCGGCAGCTGCCTCGCCCCGGCATTGATGCCGCGCACGACTCCACCCCGGCTCAGAGCCCCGGCGAACACCTGGAACTCCGTGCGGGCCAGCGCCTCTCCCAGATCCTTCAGCTCCAGCCCGAAACGGGTGTCGGGCCGATCGATGCCGAAGCGGGAGACCGCCTCCGCGAAGGTCATCCGAGGCCACGGCGGTGGCTGCACCGTGAATCCGGTGGTCTCGAACACCGCCCCCATCACAGCCTCCATGCACTCGATCACGTCGTCCTCGTCGACGAATGCCATCTCGATGTCGAGCTGCGTGAACTCCGGCTGGCGATCTGCGCGCGTGTCCTCGTCCCGGAAGCAGCGCGCGATCTGGTAGTAGCGCTCCAGTCCGCCGATCATCAGCAGTTGCTTGAACAGCTGCGGCGACTGCGGCAGGGCGTAGAACGAACCGGGCGCCACGCGCGCCGGCACGAGGTAATCGCGCGCCCCCTCGGGCGTCGAGCGCGTCAGATACGGCGTCTCGATCTCCAGGAAGTCGCGGGCATCGAGCACTTCGCGCATGGTCGAGACGACCCTGTGTCGCAGCGCGATCGCCTCCTGCATCGGCGGGCGGCGCAGGTCCAGCGCCCGGTGCTTGAGACGCAGGCTCTCGTCTACTGCGATGTCCTCGTCCAGCGGGAACGGGGGCGTGTCCGCGTCGGCCAGCAGCGTGGTGTCAGCGACGTTGAGCTCGATCTCGCCGGTCAATAGATTCGGATTGACGTTCTCGGGGGCGCGCCGCGTGACCGTTCCCGAGACCGAGATCACATCCTCGGAGCGGAACCCGTGCGCCAGTGCGTGCGCCTCCGGCGCCGCGTCAGGGTGGAACACCAGCTGCACGATCCCGCTGCGGTCCCGCAGATCGATGAAGATCAGGCCGCCGTGATCGCGGCGGCGGTGGACCCACCCGGCCACTCGCGCGCGCGTGTCGGCGCGCTCGGCCGTGAGCTGGCCGCACCATGCGTCGCGATAATGGTTGGGCCGGGGCGCCTCCCTCACGACAATCGGCTCCCGCGCAGAATCGTGGGAATCACGTTCGGCAGCTCGGTCTCCTGCTGCTCGCCGGACTCCATGTCCTTGAGCGTCACGCCCTCGTCTCCGATGATCGCCACGTAACGTGCGCCAACGCGGTCTGCCTGTTTCAGCTGGCCTCGGAGCGAACGGCCCGCCAGCTCCAGCTGCGCATGCAGTCCGGCCTGCCGCGCATCCCGGGCCAGGCCGAAGCCGGCGCGGCCGCCGTCGGCCCGGGCGATTGCCACGAATAGATCGACCAGCTCCGCCGATGTGGGCAGCTCGGCGGCCGCCAGCAGCATCCGCTCGACCCCGGCGGCCCATCCGGAAGCGGGCGTCGACGGTCCATCCAGCTGCTCGATGAGGCGGTCGTACCGGCCCCCACCGGCAACCCCGGACTGCGCGCCGAGCGCGTCGCTGGAGAACTCGTACAGGGTGCGGGTGTAGTAGTCCAGCCCGCGCACCAGCGTCGGGTCGAGCTCGTAACCCAGCCCGGCGTCGTCGAGCAGCCCCCGGACCTGGGCGAAGTGGTCCGCATCCTCCTCGTCCAGCCGTTCGAGCAGCTTGGGCGCGCCCCGCATGATCTCTCGGGTGCCGCGGTCGGTGGCGTCGAACGCCCGCATCGGATTGAGCTCGATCCGGGCCCTGACCTCCTCCGACAGCCCTGATTCGTAGCGGCGCAGATAGCTCTGCAGCTCCTCGCGGTACGCGGCTCGTGTCTCGGGCGCGCCCAGACTCGAGAGCTTCAGGCTGACCTCCCTGACCCCGACCGCGTCGAGCAGTTCGGCCAGCAGCAGGATCAGCTCCGCGTCCGTCTCTGGCGCGTCGGATCCGATCGCCTCGGCTCCCACCTGCCAGAACTGTCGGTATCGCCCCCGCTGCGGCGCCTCACTGCGAAAGAAGCTCGACAGGTACCAGAGCTTCACCGGCTGCGGCAGCTTGTGCATGCCGTGCTCGATGTAGGCGCGGCACACCGGCGCCGTCCCCTCCGGGCGGAGCGTGAGCGAGCGTCCGCCGCCGTCGTCGAACGTGTACATCTCCTTCTGGACGATGTCGGTCGCCTCCCCCACCCCGCGGGTGAACAGCTCCGTGGCCTCAAACGCGGGCGTCTCGATCCGTCCGTAGCCGGCCGCGCCCAGGACCCGCTTGACGTGCGCTTCCACGACCTCGCGACGCGCAGCGTCCTCAGGGAGCACGTCGAACGTGCCGCGCGGCGCTTGTATCACTGGTTTGCTGCGAGCTCGCGCAGGAACGGGTTTGTGGCCCGCTCGTGACCGAGCGTCGTCAACCCCATGTGCCCCGGATAGACGGTGGTCTCGGGCGGAAACCCGTTGGTCAGCGTCTCGATCGACCTCAGCAGCGTGGCCCAATCTCCCCCCGGGAGGTCGACCCTGCCGACCGAGCCCTGGAACAGCACGTCCCCGGAGAAGATCGCGCCGTCATCCCGGATCGCGTACGTGACGTGTCCCGGGCTGTGACCCGGGGTGAAGATGACCTCGATCTCGAAGCCGGCCAGGCGCAGCGTCTCCCCGCCTTTGACCGCGTGATCGGCCTCGTAGCTCTCGAACGGCCCGAAGCCGGGCCAGGGGACGTAGTCCATGATGTTCGCCAGCACGACCGTCTCGCGCTCCGGGCAGTACACCGGGGCGCGGGTCGCCCGCGCCACCGGCGCGACCGCGCCGATGTGGTCGAAGTGAGTGTGGGTCACCAGGATCGCGTCGACGGTGTCGATCCCGAGCGTGCCAAGAGACTCGATCAGCCGCTCCGCCTCATCCCCCGGGTCGACCACCAGCGCTCGCTTCGACGATTGCTCGCGCACGATGAAGCAGTTCTCCTGCACCGGCCCGACCGTGAACATCCGGACGTCGATCATTTCCCCCCGCTGGCCTTCTTGCGCATCCGCCGGCGGTACAGGAACAGCTCCATGTAGTACCCCGCGGGCACATACAGCGCCAGCGCAACCACAGCGAAGCTGGCCGCCACTGCGACCCGGTTCTGGCCCTTGGTGGTAAGCACCAGAAAGCCGAACATGATTACCGCCGCGAACGATGCCCGAGTCAGCGAGGACTTCCACGTCGGCGGCGTGTTCAACCGCCTCTCACGGGCATCCATCCGCGATTGCTTCTTACGCTCATCGGCGGTCGGCGGCCGGCCGGTGCGCCCGCGTGCCTCGATCTTCCCGGCGGCTGTGCCCCGGTGCTTGGAGCGGCGCTTGCGCTTGGTCTGTGCCATCGGTACGGGACTTTACGTCACAACGTCCTCGATCAGGCGACGGTTGCGAACCACCACGTCTTCCGGGAATCCGTCGAACGCGGCTTTCGGCGCCAGGCCCACCAGCTCGGTCTCGCCGATCGATGCGCGGCGCTCGATCGCCGTCACCACCTGGGCCAGGCTCGCGCCCCGGTGATCCTCGACGTTGGTCGACACCTGCGCGACGTTCTTGTGCTCCAGCCAGAGACCGATGGCGCGCACGCCGGGCAGGCCGTCCTCGCCGCCCTCGCGGATCTGGGCCGCGATCGCCACCGCCTCCCGTTCGGTCACGCCCGGCGCCAGCTCGACGTTGAACGCCACCAGCGGCGGGCGGGCGGCGACCAGCACCGCACCGGCCGTGGGATGAAGCCGCGCGGGACCGTAGTCCGGTCTCAGGCCTCCGTCGGCGAGCCGCTCCGCCAGCGCGCCGGGTCCGCCCCGCCGCAGTGACGCCCGGGTGCGCCCACCCGCGAGCACGCCGTACAGCAACACCGGCAGCTCGAGCTGCTCGCCCAGCCCATCCGCGAGCACCAGCGCCTCGGCGCACGCGGCACCTCGGTCCGAGTCCTGGAGATACACGATCGGCGCCACGTCGATCGCGCCGACGCGCGGATGAGCCCCGGCCTGCCGCCGCAGGTCGATCCTCGCCACCGCCTCCCGCACGCCGTTCAGCGTCGCCTCGGCCAGCTCGCCCGGACCACCCGCGAACGTGAACACGCTGCGGTGGTGGTCCGGATCGGAGTGCACATCGAGCAACGGCACGCCGAACGCCAGGCCGATCGCCTCGATCACCTCCGTCCGGCGCCCCTCCGAGATGTTCGGCACCGCGAGCAGCGGACTCACGGGGTCGAGCACCCACCGTCCTTGGTCGAGCACGGCCTGGCCGTCGATCTCGAGACTGGCGTCGGTGATCACCACGTCCAGGTGGATCGGGACCGACACGGTGCCGCCAATCCCGGCGCTGGCACCGAATGCGACGTGCACGGTGCCCAGGATCTTCTCGTCCTCCAGCACGAGGCCAGTCAGCGTGGCGCGATCGTTGGTACCGATCCCGAGCTCCGCCAGGTTGGTCCCCAGTTCACCATGCGCCCGCAGCAACTCGAGGTACTCGGGGCCCAGTCCGCCGCGGGCATCGACGATCCGTCCCTGTTCCACGACCAGCGTGGCCGGCTCGGCGCTCAGCCCCAGCGGGGCCAGGCTGACGGCCATGATCTGACCCTCGCCGCTCAGCGGCGCGATGAACGCCTCGCCGCAGGGCAGGTTGCCGAACGCGCCACGGGCGCTCAGATCGCCGTCGTCGGCCAGCCCGGCCCGACCGGTCAGGTCCAGCGTCAGGTCCGACCCCCGTGGACAGCGCACATGCGCCGAGCCGGCCCCGTCGAGCAGTGCCGCTGCCGTCCGTGATCGGGCCGTCATCGTGTCGAACTCGACGCCCATCACCCGCGCCAGCATGTCGGCGGTCACCCCCGGCATGGTCGCCCCTCGCGCCCCGTTCTCGCTGGCCCGCTTGCGCGCCAGCGTGTGGCTGAGCGACCTCGAGGTCGGCGCGATGAACACGTCGCAGGCGGACAGCGCCGCCGCCAGAGGCCGGGCCGGCTCGGTCCCATCGGTGGCCCGCTCGTCCATCACTCCCAGGACCGCGTCCGCGCCGGCCGCCGACGCCTCAGCCCGCAGGGCCTCGCCGATCTCACGCGTGCCCTCGTCGACGATCACCAACACGTCCTCGCCGGCGCCGACGCCCAGGCACCGGCGCACCACGGCGCTGACCGCTGGAGCGAGATCCGACATCACCCGGATCATATGGCGAGTCTCGAGGGCTGGTCAGGAGGCGCCGGCCAGGCTGCCGAGGCTGGCGGGCTGTCCGGGGCAGCCGGACAGGCCCTTTCGCACCTGGGCCTCGGAGGGCGGGTCCTCGGCGAACAGCTCGGGCAGGCTCACCGACCGCAGGTGGCGTTGGTGCAGCACCGGCAGGAGCGTGGTCAGGGCGCGGATCGTCTGACCACGGTTCTCGTGCATGAGGATGATCGCTCCGGGCCGTAGGTCGGATTCCACGTTCGTGATGATGTGCGCCCAGTTCGCCCCCAGCGAGTCGCGCGAGTCCATCGACCAGAGGATGTCGAGAAGCCCAAGCTGCCGCGCGATCTGATTGACGCTGGCGTCCTGCGCGCCGTACGGCGGGCGGAACAGGTCGACGGATTGCCCGGACTCGCGCTCGATCAGCTGTTTGGCGCTCTCCAGCTGCGAGCGCACCTCGGCGGGCGGGAGTACCGCGAGGTCGATGTGCAGAAATGTGTGGTCCCCCAGCGTCGCCACCCTGAGCTCGCGGACCAGCCAGCCCGGCCACGCGTCGATCGACTTGCCCACGACGAAGAACGTGGCTCGCTCGTGCGCCTGGGTGAGCTTCTTAATCGCGTAGTGGGTGTAGGGACCCGGACCGTCGTCGAACGTGAACGCGAGATCGTGCCCCCGCGGTCCGCCGCAGTACACCGGCAGCGCCAGCTTCGCCAGCCGGCGAATGTTGGCGTTACCGCGCGCCTCGATCGAGCTCTGCTGCTGGCGGGGGGCGCGCGGCACAGAGTTGATCGCGGAGCTCCCGCTCGCCACGGTCCGGTGGCGAGCGGCTCCACCCGTGGCCGCCATCACCACGATCAGGGCCGCCACGAGGATCACGGACAGGGCGCCCAGCGCTGTCGCGCGGCGGCGCCGGCGCATGGCTTTGGCTCGGACCCGCCGAACCTGGATGTGCTCGGGTACCTGCGCCATCGGCGGCAGGAAGAGTACGTCACGCCACCGCTAGACTGGCCCTCCCTGCGCCGGAGTAGCTCAGTCGGTTAGAGCAGCGGAATCATAATCCGCGTGTCGGGGGTTCGAGTCCCTCCTCCGGCACTCACGATGTCCCTGGTAATCCGGCGCTTTGGTCGAACCAGGCGAGGCGTACAATTCAAATGTGTCCCCGATGTGTCCCGGGTTTTGAGAAGTGCTCCGGTGGCAAACCGTCGTCATCCGAGCCTGACGCGATGTGGTTTGCCGTCGTGTGTCCAGCTCACACTCAGCCCGTTGGTGGGCATGTGCAAGGCGCTGATCGCGGTGGCGCTCCCCGGGCTCGAGCTATCGAGCTCGCGCGTGCCGTGACTGTCGTGCACGTAGACGCGCTCGACGTCACACGGTGTTTCAGAGCGCAGTCTGGGATGTCGACACCGGCCCGGTTCCAGGGTCCTGAGCCTCCGGGATTCGTTGAGCTGATGATCGCCGGTCCGTAAGCCGCGACGCATAGCGATGTGGAGGGGCATGACATCGCATCGGGCAACGGTCCTTGTCCCAGCGACGACATGATCTGCCATGTGCCGGCGCCGCCAGCAGGATTGGCGGAGGTGAGCACGGCGTTGGCGTTGTCGAAGCCAACGCAGAAGGATGCCGAGGAGCAGGTGATGAAGCCCGGCTCTCTCGACGGATCGAAATGCGTCCGCGTCCAGGCACCGGCGCCACCGGCCGGATTGTTCGAGAGAAACACGTTTCCGCCGGTGTAATCGGAGGCGGAGGCCATGCACAGCGTTGTCGATGGACATACGAGGTGACCGATTGCTGGGTTGTACGGCTCGTGGTCCAGGCGCGCCCTGCTCCACGCGCTGGCGTCACCGGTCGGGTTCGTCGTGGTGACGACGTTCGCCAGGGAATCACCGGCGACGCAGAGGGACGTCGCGGGGCACGTAACGTCGAACAGCAGGGCCGTCCCGTCGATGTCAACGATTCGCCAAGCGCTCGGCCCTGCCGTCGGGTCGGCCGAGACCGCGGCCTCTCCATTTTCGTTGGCCGCAACGCACAGAGCCGCCGACGGGCACGAGATACTCGTGAACACGCTTGAACCGCTGCCGACAGTCGTGCGGCTCCACGCGGACGGTCCGCCGGTCGGGTCCGTCGAGGTGAATACGTCACCTCCAGAGACAGCGGCGCAGAACCCGGTGCTAGGACACGACAATGCCGTGAACCCCGACTGGGTGACGTTGGTGATCGCCCAGGACGGGCGTCCGCCGGTCGGATTCGTGGAGGTGAGGATCCTGCCGCCATCGTCCGCTGCCACGCAGAGCGACACCGACGGGCACGACACCGCATTGATCGAGTGGTAGGTCGGCGTGCCCTCCCGCGTGCTCCAGGCCGCAAACCCGCTCGTATCGGCCAGCGCCACTCCCCCCAAGCACTGAGTTGGCTCCGACGGCTGGCTCGGGCATCCCGGAAAGGCCGTCCAGACAAACCGGCCGGAACTGAGATCAACCATCTCGAGCACGTCCGAGCCCTGGTCGTACTTCCCGTCATACGTCGTGAAACCGACCGCCGCGTACCGTCCAGCCAGCTTGGCGCCAAGGCTGGCCGACAAATACCCCCCATTTACCCCGCTGTCGAGCAGATGCACCCGGCCAACAGCCCGCAGGCAGCCGTACCAAGAAACCTGAGTCGCACCCGGGGCCTCCGAGATCGGCGTGCTGATGGACCAGACGACCGCCTGCGCGTCGCGCGCGACGACGACCGAATGATCTGGGCGCCTACAAACGCGACCACTCGTGCGCGGCAGCGGTTGCCAGTCGAGTGACCGCGCCGGCAATGAGCCGAGACGCCTCGGATAGCCACCCCCCGCGTCGACCACATACGGCAACCCGCCCGGAGCGAGATACGCGATGCGAAGACCGTCCGGCGACCACACCGGAGCCGAGCCACGAATGACCCGGTGCCGGCCGCCCCCACCCAACCTCGCGACCCAGATCCAGCCGGTGCGCGCAAACGCAACACGAGTCCCGTCCGGCGACCACGAAGGCTGACTCCCGCTGGCCAGCAGCCGCAGCCGGCCACGTGAGCTGAGCGTCCAGATCCTTCCACCCCGAACGACCACCAGCGATCCCTCCGAAGACCAAACCGCTGCGGAAAATCCGCCTGTGAGGATGCGCCGCGCTGGAGCTCCTCCGAGGGCCACCCGCCAGAGTCCTCGCTGCGCACCGGCGCTACCCGTGACCGTCACCGCAGTTCTGTTTGCGGTGAACGCGGGAGCCCCGCCGCGCACTCGCGTCAGGGCCACGCCAACCAAACACCACAGGCAGCCCCCATCCACCGACACGATCCCGATCCGTGACTTGATCGCATCCGCGAACACAATCGTCCGCCCGTCAGGGGACCACCGCGGCTCACCCGGATGGCCACAAAGCCGAACGTCGGTGCAGATCCTCCGGACCGTCCCAGTTCGAGCGTCGAGCAACACGAGACCATGACCGTCACGCGGGGCCAGCACCAGCAGCCCATCGCGTCCGGAAAAAGCAGCGTGCGCGGAAGGGGCAAGCGCAAGCCCCCCAACGATCCACACAGCCCAGAGCATGCGTCGCAAGCAACGCACCGATCCGAGCCCAACCGGGCCTGCTCATGCAGACATAACGATCCGCAGCAGCGAGAGTTTCCCTTCGCCCTGCCTCGGCTGGGTTCAACCTGCGGCCACCGCAGGTGACTGCGCGACGCCGCCAGCAGCATCCGTGAGACCGGCAATGACGAGGGAGACGACCGCGAACGCGAAGCGTCGCCGTCATACGGTTGGCGGACGATCACGGACGCATGCCGAGCAGACACGGACTCCGTCAGCATTGTCCGGGCCGCGTCGTTGGCCCGGTTCCGGTGGATCTGGCACCCCAGGACGCCACGCTGAACGGCGCGACTCGGTCTGGCGTTCCGGCCAAGAAACGCGGTGGGCCCGAGTATGCGTTTCGGGCGCCTCGCTGGGCCCTGATTTCCGTTCGTGCCAAGAACCACGTCTCCGCGTCCCTCACGCCCCATCTTTCACCCTTCATCCTCGACACACCAATGGCTCACAACCCAGCTTGGACCCTGACCCACCTTCCCTGGTTTGTCGCTGACCCCGGTCGGACGAAGGGCGGGCGACGTGTCCCTCGCTGTCCCGGTCGTGTGCTGGCACGATGGCAAGCGAGGAGGACGCCTGCTGGCGATGCGGCGCCCGTGGGTTGACCGCGAACGACATGGCAGCGCGCGGATTCGCAGCGTGTCCTCAACCCGGCGCCGGCACACCTGACCGCCTGATACCCGCGCCACGCAGTCCCGCCCTGCGGTCCCCATGCGACTTCATGAGCATTGAGCTACGCCCTGTCGATCGGCTAGACGGGCGCAGCCTCCTTCGCGATTGTGGTTGCGGCAGTGATCGAAGAAGCCGCCGACGGTGGCAAGCGTCAAGACGCGCCCTCTCCGCAGGGCCTGCAACTCGCGCGGTGAACGGAATTCGCCGTCCTCGCCGAGATCCTCCGAGTGCGATGAACCAGGACAACGATACGCGACGCCGCGGTTCGGCAGGAGCGGTGTCATCGATACCCGTATCCCGGCGTGAGCATCAAACTCGCTTGACCTGATAGCGGAGCTGGGCCCCGTGGGGCACGATTTACTGCATTTCCGGACCAGGGTGGCGAGCGCGACTGGCGGCTTCGCATTCATTTGAGGCGAAGCTCGTGGAGCCTTGGCAGGATCAGCTTGGCCGGATCGTGCGCTCCCTGTTTTCGGTGCTGCTGAGCACTGCCGCGAGCATCACTCGCTGGCGTTCGGTCAGCGATCCGAGCGTCTTTTTCTCCGACAGCGAGACCGACCGCAGCATCTTCGCCGAACGCGTCGGTCCCCAGCCGCGCTGGTTTAGAAGTAGTTCGGCGACGGTCATCGTATCGGTGTCGCGGGAGCTGCGCAGGATCTCCTCAGCCGCCGTGACCTCACCTGCGCGGAGTCGGCGTTTGAGCGTGGCGCGGGTCAGCCGAACGTGATTGGCGCGGTGGAGCGCACGCAGGCGCTGATGCGCGGACCCGTCGGGGCGGTCCGTGCTCATGGACCCGACGTCGGGCGGCCCTCCACGGCGACCGGCTCCATCTATCGCTGGGATCTCGTTGGCTCGCCGGTCAGCCGGTTAGGAGCCGTGACAAGCGCTCGGCGGCGGTAAACGGCGGCTGGGCGATCGGAAGACCGCGCTCGTCGAATTCGAGTGGGTGCGCGGGCAGACGGGGTGCGCGCACGCGGCCCAAACCCGATCGGCGCGATCGCAGCTCGCTCCCTACGACACTCAACCGCGGACGGCGCCCTAGGCTGTCTTGTTCCCGAGTCGCTTGCATCACCAGCCTCCAGGCTCGCCGGCGCCGACCGCAGCCAGCGTGAGCCGAGCATCGTGGCGGTGCTCATCGACGTCGCGCAGCGACCAGGCGAGCAGCCACAGCGCCGCCTTGTGCACGGTCGAGAACTCGCTGGCCTCGATCACGTCCTCGACGTCCGAGAACGTCGTGCCCTGCTCCATCATGGCCTCGACCTGCGCTTGGCTTTGGTCGAAGGCGAATGGCGCGCTCCATCTCATGGCCGCGCCTCCTTTCCTGGGTCCCGCGGCACTGCCCTTGAGCGTGCAGCCCGCGGTCCCGCTCGATCAACAGTGGCCTATCACAGATCGAGGGCCCACGCCACCCCGGATCGCGCACTTTGCCGATTAAACGACCGCCGACGCCTACCGGCTCCGAGGAGTACCTGTAGGGAACCCTGCCTGCGGGGCTCCAACGCTTCCTCTCCCACTCGTGGTGCCCGACGCCCGCCCGAGGATGCGGCTGAAAGGTGTCCCGTGGACCACCAGCACGAAAGCCAAAGCCCCTCGGCGAAGATCGCCACCTCAGCAGTTCACCTACTTCACGAGTACACCGGTCGAGGACCGACGAAGGCGAAGACCACCATCAGCGCGAGCGTGGTGACCATCCTGCTCGCGGACGCGCTCACGACGGGCGCGCGCACGCTCGTCGACCACGGCCACCCCGATCGCGTTCTGCAAGTCCGCTACGACTACCAGAACGCCATGCGTGACGACCTCATCGCAATCGTGGAACGGGAGCTCAGTCGCGAGGTGATCGCCTTGATGAGTTAGTACGAGCCTCTCGCCATCCGTGCACCGCCTGGCCAGGGGAGTAGACTCGATACCAGGCCATTTCACCGCTTCTGCGAAGCGACTCGCGCAGAGCACCGTCGGCCGACCCCCGAACGGCGACCCTCCCCGGACAGTTTCGTCCCTAGCGACGAAAGCGCCGCCCAATAGACTCGACGCCAAACCTGGCTCTCCGCCCCGGCGCGCCCCGCCTCTACGGCTACCGGCGGACGAATCAGGAACTTGAAAGGACCATCACATGCCCTTCTTCTTCTTCACCGTCGAACAGCAAGAACGTGCCATCGTCGAGCGGTTCGGCAAGTTCGTGCGCGTCGCCGGTCCTGGACTCCAGCGCAAGTCACCGTTCGTCGAGAAGGTGGCGGGCCGGATGAGCTTGCAGGTTGAGCAGTTGAACGCGGATATCGAGACAAAAACTCGCGACAACGTGTTCGTGGTCGTACAGCTCGCGATCCAATACATGGTGGGCGCCGACCAGGAGAAGGTGAAGGACGCCTTCTACAAGCTCGACGACCCCGAGGTACAGATGAAGTCTTATGCCTTCGACGTGGTCCGCTCGCACATCCCGACGATGGACCTGGACGAGGCGTATGCCGACGCGGACACGATCGCCAAGCACATCCAGGACACGCTGCAGACCCAGATGGCGGATTACGGCTACGAGATCATCAAGGCGCTGATCACGAACATCGAACCCGACCAGCGGGTCAAGGACGCGATGAACAACATCAACGCGGCACGGCGAAATCAGGAGGCTGCCACCGCTCAAGGTGAGGGCGACAAGACGCTGCGGATCAAGAAGGCCGAGGCTGAGTCGGCGTCCATGCGCCTTCATGGCGAAGGAGTGGCGGCGGAGCGGAGGGCCATCGCGCAGGGACTCAAGGACTCACTGGCTCTGCTCGCCACCGAAGACGGCGTCGATCCGACAGAAGCGATGGGGCTGGTGGCGCTGACTCAGTACATGGACACGATCCGATCGGTCGGCGAAAACGGCAACATGACCACGCTATTGCTCCCCCATTCACCGGCCGCGGTGGGTTCCCTGATGGACCAGGTGCGGCAGGGCATGCTGACGGGCAACCTCGCCGCGGACGCCGCGACGGGCGGTGGCAACGGGGTCGGCAGCTCCCGTTCCCCCTCGGCTCCGACGGGCGGTACTCCCTCCTAGAGCACCAGCGCCAGGACTCGAGCGATGGCCGACGACAATCATGGGATGGTCGCGTTCCTGGGGGTCCCCGCGGACAGGCGGTTGCTGAACGAGGATCTGTTCAATCTCCCCACTGCCGAGCAGCATCTGGAGCCGGCTGTATCTACCGAACAGCACGACCGACTGGTCGCGGCCGGATCACTGGCGACGGGCGTGACTTTGGTCGGAGGCGCAGCGATCCTGCTTTACGGTGCCGTGCAGCTGCTGTTCAACGGCGGGGGGGCATTCGAGGCCGTGATCGCCGTGATCGGGTTGGTGTTGGCGGGGACGCATTGGGGCTGGGTGCATGTCGCCGAGTACGTCGGCCTGATGATCGACGAACGACAGCAGCGGGCTACGGACGAGCGGCGACGGGACTGGCTCGCCACGATTCAGCCGTACCCTCGTTTCAGCGTGTCCACCAGCGTGCTCGATGACGCCTCGACGCGCGTCGAACGCGTCCTGCACCAGCCGGTCCTAACCGCGCAGCATACGTTCACGTTCGTTCGCGAAACCGACGCCGAGAAGACCTTCGACGCCCACACGTCGGCCGAGGTGATCGCCGACACCGTTGAGACGATGCGCCGGCACGCCCGACTGGAGAACGACCGACTCCGCGAGCTCTGGGAGGCGGCGTCGACGGCCTACGCCGCCGCGCTGCTCAGTGCCAACGATGACGAACACGAGCTGGCCGCGCGACGCGCCGCGGCCACCGCACTATCCGAGCACATAAACGCGTCCCTGTTAGAGCCGCCGCTGGTTGAATAGCCCCCCACAGCAAGGGCGCGGCGCGTCACGCATGGCCCTGGGCACTCAAGGCCCGCTACTCAGCCGAGCGTGGCGGCGCCGTGCTTGAGCGTCCGCAACCCTCCTCCGAGTCCGCGTCACCGCGTGCGCCAGGAATTCCCGCCGGTCTGCGGAGCCGGCGTCCCCCACGTGGTCGACCGCGTCATGGTCGTCGAGCTGGCTCTGCCTATCGCGCGCCATCAACCGAAGGATGCGTAGGTGCAGGTCAGTCATAATCGCGCTCCACGCGCCCCGGAGCAGGGGGCGACACAACCATCGCCTCGGGCAACGAATGAGGGACGTCCTCGAGCGTGAAGAGGCGGTACCCGACGATGCCTTCCAGGCTGGATGCTCGAAGCGGCTCGCCGCATTCGGGACACGCGATCAAATACGCGGCCTCAGTGGCAGGGAAACGCAGCCTGCAGCGTGGACAGCAAAGGTGGGTTGGGGCAGCAACCGGCTTCGTTCGTGCGGTGGCCATTTGTCGACCGCCTCTCTGCCCTTCTGACCAATGCGTCGCCCGGAAAGCGAGAAGAGCAAGGAGCTCACTGAGCGCACAGGCAGCGTACCACGTTCCCGATCGGAGCAGTCGGAATTCGAGGGCCGTCGCTGCCGCTCCCCCGACATCGACATGGAGGGCGCCAACCGGTCAGCGGAGGTGCGCTCGATTCCTGTCACGTGGTGACCGGCACCTTCGCGCACCTCCCGACCGCGGCGCACGCGCGGGCAATATGTGCTGTGGCGGGCCGACGGCTCAATGCGCCACGCCCCACCCGCCACAGCCCCAACGCGCCCCAGCCCCAGACTCATGCTCCGATGCATTACGTCCGGGCTCCAGCCGACCGAGATGCGACTTCGGCCGGAGCTGACCCGGCCCTCGCGATTCTCGCGGGTTGGTTCGCTCTGGCCTGCGCGAACGTCACGAGCTTTCCGCGCTCCTCGTCCCACAGCTTGAGCCGGACAGCGCCCAACGCATCCCGCAACGAGAGCGTCGGAACCTGATGGAAGACCGGGTTCTCGTCGTGAGCCCGCTGAAGGTTGTAGTTCGGAATCCGTGCGTTCAGGTGGTGGACGTGATGGAGCCCGATGTTGCCGGTGAAGAACTGCAGCACTTTCGGCAGCTTCAGGTAGGAGCTCCCGAGGAGCGCCGCGTCCGAGTAGGTCCAGTCATCGGAGCCCTGCCAATAGGCGTCCTCGAACTGGTGCTGCACGTAGAACAGCCAGATCCCGATCGAGCCGGCGAGCATCGCCGAAGGCGCCCAGACGAGCAGGAAGTCCTGCCAGCCGATCAACCAGCACAACCCACCGATCATCCACCAGCAGCACGACATCGGTGGCGAGCACGCTGTGGCGCATGCGCGGACGCTGTGACCTTGTCGCGATGCGCGGGCCGATGACCATCGCGATCACCGGCCCGAGCCCGAACATCACGACCGGATTGCGCATCAGCCGATAGACCAGGCGGCCCTGCCATCGCCGGGCTCGATACTCGGTGTCGGTCAAGGTGATGATGTCCCCCACCCCCCGTCGATCGAGATGGCCCGACGTTGCGTGATGGATCGCATGATCGTGACGCCAGCGCTGGAACGGTGACAGTACGAACAGGCCCAGAAAGCGCCCGACGTACCCGTTCGCGCGTTTGGAAGGCAAAAGAGAACCGTGCGCGCAGTCATGGAAGACAACGAACGTCCGCACCAGGAAGCCGGCGGAGGGAAGCACCAGCGCCAGCGCCAGCGGATACGAGATGTCAAGCGCGAAATACATCAGGACCGAAACGGCCAGATACGGCACCACTGAGGTGAGGATGTCCAACACGCTTCGCCTGACGCAGGGACGTGCGTAGGCAGCTAGCCCTTCCGAGCTGCGCCGGCCAGCCGATGGATGCAACATAACCGCTCCGATGCAGGGGTTTACGTGCGAGAGCGCAACCCCCACGGGCCGCCATCAGACCGCCCTGGGCGCAAGCTATCTGTTGATGAAGCGAACCGGCCGAACCGCAGCGGTTCCGCCAGCCGGCCTCGAAGCCTGATCCTAGCTTATTGACCTGTTTTTGGCGATAGCGAAGGCTGCGTGAGCACCGTCTCCGGCGAGAGCGATCCTGCGATCGAGCTTCTGGCTCGCGTGGCCGGCTGCGGTCCACCGCCGGCCGCGCTGCTGATACTCACCCCGCTCAGCCCGCGACGCGGGCGGCGGAGGGACACGCCTGCCGACCGGAGCCTCGCGGCATGATGTACAGGGCGAGCCGCGGCGTCGCGGGGGGCCGAGCCCCGAATCACTCGCTTCCGGTGGGAAGCCGGACCGTCCTTGACGCGTGGTGCATGAGCCCCGTAGCGTTTCAGGATGAAGTCGGCTAGGGCTCGGGCTGTAATCCTGGGGGCGGGCGCGGCAGTGTGTGCGCTCGCGCCCGCCACGGCAGGTAGGGCGGCATCGGTCTCAAGCCCGCCACCAGCAGCACCGCAACTCAGCCTGTCGCCCAGCACGAACCTGCAGCAGGGCAGCGTGGTCAGCGCCGTGGACTCGGGGCTGCCTCCGCACGAAGCCGTCCTGTTTCTCGAGTGCACCGCGAGCGCGCTGTCGATTGGCGAGGATGGCTGCGACAACCAGCGCAACGCCGTGCGCTTCGCCGATGACGCCGGCGTGGCGGCGGCCGCCCTGCCGGTCGACGAGGTCGTGCCCACCGCGACCGGCCCTCTTTCGTGTCTCGCCACAACGTGCCTGCTGATTGCCACCGACCTGGCTCATCCCGGCGATCTCAGCTACACGCAGGTTGCGCCGATATCGTTCGCACCCTCGCCGGCGCCGGCCGCGCCGGCTTCCGCGGCGGTCGCCGCCGCCGCTCCCGGGCCGGTCTGGGTGGCTCGCACGGCGCGCGACGGCGCTCGGGACCCGAGGGTGTTACGAGCCGGAAACAGCGCGAGCCTCAGCCTGTCCGCCGGGCCATCCTCGAATCTGATGGAGCGCGGGCAGCTCACCGGCCCGTTTCCGCCTCCCGGCGGCCTGTCCGGCCCCGCACCAGCCATCGGCCGTCCCCAAGCGGGAGAAGGCGTGCTACAGCTCACGCTGGCCGCACCGGGAACCTCGTGGCGGCGAGCCGGGCACACGGCCGTAACCGTGCGGGCGACGGTCGATCACGGGACCCCGCAGACGTTCGTGCTGTTCGCCGGCGGCAGGTCGTTCACGTACGCCGGCTTCACCGGTCCGCTCACCACCGGGCGTCACACCGTCTGGGTGGCGATCGACCCGAAGTTGTCCGCGGTGCCCCGTCCGGTCGCGGTGCTGGTCCATGCTCAGCTCCAGGTCGTCTTGCCCCGACAACCGTGGTATCTACCGGTCGCCTACGCGCCCATCGTCTACGGGCGCAGCGACAGCGCCTACGAGGACACTCCGCTCATCACGAGTGTCGTCTCGCAGAAGCTCGCTTCCGGAGCCACCAACCTCTCCTACACCACGATCTGGTCTCGCGAGGCGTCGGGCACGGCCTTCGTACCCTGGCTGGAATGGGGTGAATGGGGCCGGATGACCGACATCACCGGGACGCTGAACGTCACGGTGCTCCCCTCCGGAGCGATCGGATCAGCCTCGTTCAACTGGTGCGGGTGCGGGCCCGGATTCGACGACCGGCGCCTGTCCCCCCAGGAGGTGGAGCAACCGTTCCACGGGAGCCTCGAGGGCACACACGCCGTGCTGCGCAACGCCTCCGGCAACGACTATCAGGACGACCAGGGCATTCCCACCGGGGACGAGGTATTTCGCATGCAGCAGCCACCGGTGGCCGGCCCCCTGCCGGGGCAGGACCGGGAGGTGGTCATGGATCGCAACCCCTGGACGTATGTGATCTCAAACCAGGAGGTCGAACGCCATTACGCCGACTTCACGCTTGATCCCAGGGCGTACGAACCGGGCGACGTGCACCAGTACGCCATCGTGTCCATGTCGCCGAGCGGCCCCAGCGTGTCGGCCCTCGGCGTCGCGCTGCGGTTCTCGGGAAGCTCGCGGTGGTATTCCAATGATGGTCAGAGCGGGTTTTCGCTGCTGATGGGCGGTCGAACCGCGATCAAGCTGCCGCTTGATTGGCGCCGCCACCGGATTGCCGCGGTGCGCGTGTCCGTGTGGCCGCCGACCGAAGCTGGATCGGTGCGCCTGAGCTCGTTCCGTCTGCTGGCCCTGGACGAAACCGGCTCGGCCGTTAGGACGGTGACCGCGCCCGCTCCGGCCGTGGTGCCGGGTGTCGCCCACGTCCGTAGCGCTCTGCGGCTGCGGCCCCGTCGTACGCATGTCCGCGTGAGCGACCAGGCCGGCTGGCCGCTCCGTGACGTGGTGGTCAGCTTGACGCCGAGCCGTGGGTCGCCCGTCCTGGAGCTGACCACCCCGCGCGGCATCGTCAAGATCCCGCCCGCGCTCCTCGCGCCCCCCCAGCTCCCGCTGCACGTGAGCCTGCCGCTTGATCCGGCGGCGGCACCGTTGGTCATCCGGTCGTTTCCCCGCTAGCCGCCGGCCAGCTTCTCGAGCTCGCTGAACGCCTCCGCCTCCAGCAGCGCATCGCAGGCATGCATGCAGGCTCGGCACACCTTGGCGCAGATCGCACAGTGCCGATGGTGGGCAGCGTGGCGTTCGCACTCCTCCGCACAGTTCGAGCATGCGCGAACGCAGGCGCCCAGCAGCCGGTGGGTGACGAGGTGATCTGCGCCGAACGGGCGGGACAGGACTCGCACCGTCGTCCAGCACACCTCGGCGCAGGTGTCGGTCAGGACCACGCAGCGACGCAACTCCGTGACGTCAGTCTCGGCCAGTGACGCGTTGCCGCAGCCCATGCACGCCTGCGCCGCGACGATGCAGGCGTCGATCGCGGCGGCTACCGCCTCGGCGCCGAGCTCGATCGACGCCGGCGATGCATCGAGCATCTCACGGGAGAGGGACATGGCACTCACGCATTCGGCCGGACGAACTGGCTGCCGTGCGGACCGACCTTCACCGCCGCCCGCAGGGCGCTTCCGTGGACCCACCGCTTCCAATTCAGGAACCACATGGTCCAGCCGTTGTCCCAGGTCCCCGCCCGAGGGCTCCCGGTGACCTCCACGGGATCGCCGGGTACGGCCATGTTGTAGAAGGTTTCGGCGTCGGCCGGCGACATGTTCACGCAGCCGTGGCTGACGTTGGTAAAGCCCTGCTCTCCCACCGACCAGTACGCGTCATGCAGGTAATCGCCGCTCCAGGTGAACCGCACGGAGAAGGGCACCTCGATGTTGTAGCCGGGTCCGACCATGTCGACCGGGTTCTCCTTCTCGATCGTCAGATAGTTCCCATTCGGGGTGTCGTCCCCGGGCCGTCCACTGCTGATCGGCCAGTGTGCGAACAACTTCCGATCGCGATAGACGTTCATGTAGTGGCCAGCCGTGCTGACGAGCACCGTCAGCGGAGAACCGATCGAAAAGTCTTGTGTGAGCGTGTGGTGCCCGTACACGCCCGGAGCCACCTCCACGCCGTCAAGGTGTCCGGTGAAGCTCACGCGGGTGTGAGCCGGCCAGTAATGGCGGGGTCGGAAATAAAGGCACACGGGTGCCGTACCGCACTCGCTGTCCCAATACCAGGCGCCCGTGACGCGGTTCGAAGTCTTGATCTGCAGCGAGCGCTCGACTGCCGCCCGGTCGCTGATCGGGCGGCTGAAGAGCAGGATGATCGGCATCCCCACGCCGTATGTCTGATGATCGCCTTCGATGATCCTGGTCTCGAACGTCTGTTCCGGCGTGAGCGTTCGAAACGAGGCCCGGTGGGTGACCTGGCTGCCGCCACTGCTGACCGCCGTCGCGATCACCGTGTAACGCTGCGAGACATTCAGCGCCCAGGCGCTGTGCCACACGGTCCCGGCCGAGTTCAGCTTCCCGGTGACCGAGTCGCCCCGAGTGTGCACGGTCACGGTGCTGATCCGGCCTCCGGATGCTTTGACCGTAATGCCTCGGTTCGGCGCGGTGTCGGTGCGGCCGGACGTCGGCGTAATCGAGATCTGCACGCTCGGCTGGGCGTGACCGGACTTACCCCCGGCCCCCTGACTGCCGCCACTCGATGACTTGCCGCCGCCTCCGCACGCGGCCAGCACCAGGCCAAACGCCAAGCACATCACCAACGTGGCTGGCGCGGGCCCGCACGCTCGCGACACCCAACAACGTTTACCGTCCGCGCCCACGAGCGCAATTCCGACCTCCGGACTCAAGGATCAAAGGTTACGCCCACAGCGTTGAGTCCAGCCGCAATCGCCCGCGGCGATTTCTCTACCGCCGGCGGAGCCATTCGGCCCACAGTGGATCCGACAGCTCCGGCCGGCCCTCGCGTCCGCGCTGTACGTTGCGCTCGTCGGCCAGCAGCCGCTCGAGCGCGTCTTGCAGAGTCGAGCGCGCGATCCGATGCTCGGAAGCGATCCGGCTGCCGGTGGGGGCGTGTCCATCGGCCAGAGCCACCACCACGATTCGCTCGACTCTGCCCAGGCCATCCCACACGGCTTGGTGCGCGTCGGTCGTCTCGGCCAGCGCGAGGTCGAGCGCTAGGCCGGCAGGATCGTCGGCTGGCTCGGCCCCGTCCAGCACGTTGTAGAGATGGTGGGCGAGTAGAACGGTTCGTTGCGGGTGTCCTGCGGTGAAGGCAAGCAACTCGTCGACCGTGTCACCGGCCTGCAACCGATCGGATTCGAGCAGCCGTTCGATGTCATTGGCGGCCTCGTCCACCGGCAGTGGTGGCAGCTCGAGCGGGCGCGCCTGGCCATAGAACGGCCGCTCCCGATCCGTGAACAGCGCCCGCATGAGCGACGGCTGGCTTCCGGCAAACACGTAGGCGGCCGCCTCGCCGTGGTGCTGGACTACAGATCGGACGAGGCCATCCAGGGAGTTATCCGCGACCAGCAGGTCTTGAAATTCGTCCAGACAAACCACCGTCAGCCCACCGTCCGCGTCATGCAGGCCGAGCGGTACGTCGAGCAACTCCAGCAACACCGCCCGAGCTTCCTCGGCGGGCGGGCGCGCAGCAGCAGAGCTAAGCGATACCTGAAGGCCGGGAAGCCGCGCCGTCACGCCAAGACGCGCCGACCAGCGACGAACCGTGCGTCGCGGATCTGGCGGCAGCTCACCAAACGCCTGCGCCACGCGCGCGGCGACGTCCGCGACAGTCGCCACATTCGACAGGTCGACTCGCACCGAGCGGTGCCCCACTGCCCGCATGGACGCCACGTGAGCATCGATGAGGCTGGTCTTCCCGAACCTGCGCGGCGCGGCCAGACGCACTGCGACGCCATCGGCTGCGGCCCGCTGCAGCGCATCCAGTTCGCCCCGGCGGTCAATCAGCCGGGCCGGCGCCACCGGACCTTGATAATTGAACGGATTCACCGTACAAGAGTGTACGGAAAAGGCGAACGTGAGACGCCGATAGGCTGACGCCGAGCGGCGCCAACGCCACTTTCGGGCGTCGCCATCGAGGATAGGACATACATGACCAAACCCATGAACGCCGTCCGCGAGCGGGCGTCCGAGCCGCGATCGCGAGAACGGCTACACCCGGGAAACGGCCGCGCGGCGCGCCGAGTTTGTCCGGGAGCAGGTCGGAGTCGAGCTCGAGCACGTCACCAGCTACTCCTCGACCCGGGCGAGACGACCGGAAACATCGAGCATTTCCTGGGCGCCGCTCAGGTGCCGATCGGACTGGCAGGTCCGCTGCTGATCAACGGCGAGTACGCCGAGGGAGAGTTGTACGTCCCGATGGCCACCGCCGAGGGCACGCTGGTGGCCAGCTACAACCGCGGCATGCGGCTGCTGCACGAGGCCGGCGGAGTGACGGCGACTACTACTACTCGGTCACGATCCCATCACTGATCGTGGCCACCTACGGCGGTGGCACGGGGCTCGCGACGCAACGCGAGTGCCTGGAGCTGCTGGGCTGCTACGGCGCCGGGAAGGTGCACAAGTTCGCCGAGATCGTCGCCGCCACGGTCCTGTGCGGCGAACTCTCACTCGGCTCGGCGGTTGTCGCCGAGGAGTGGGTCGAGGCCCACGACCTGCACGGACGCAACCGCCCATGAGTCCGTCGCGCACGATCAACGGCCTGGATGGCCCGCTCGACACCGCCCAGCTCGGGACGGTCCTCATGCACGAGCACATCTTCAACATCACCGCTGAGATCCAGATCGCGCACCCCGGGTTCAACGGCTGGGATCCCGACGTGGAGGTACCCAAGGCGCAGAACACGCTGCACCAGGTCAAACAGGCGGGCATCGACACGCTCGTCGAACTCAGCCCGATCGGCCTGGGCCGCTCGCTCGATCTGATGCGCCGCGCCTGCGAGGGAAGCGGGCTAAACGTGGTGCTCGCCACCGGCCTCTACACCTACGACGTGTTGCCCCGGCCCTGGCACTTCATCGGACCCGGCACCCAGCTTGACGGCGAGGAGCCGCTCGACGGGCTGATGCTCGCGGACCTGGAGCAGGGCATCGAGGGCAGCGGCGTCAGGCCGGGCATCCTCAAGTGTGCGATCGACGCCGCCGGGGTCACCGAACACGTCGAGCGCGTGCTGCGGTCGGTCTGCCGCATCCACAAGCACACCGGCACGCCGATCTGCGTCCACACCTCGGCACCGCACGAACGGGGCCGGGATGCCCTGCGGATCCTGGCCGAGGAGGACATCGATCCGCGTCGGGTGATGCTCGCCCATTGCGGCGACACCACTGACCTCGAGTACCTCGAGGAGATGGCCGCCTCGGGTGCGCTGCTGGGTATGGACCGCTTCGGCCTGGACGTGCTGCTGCCCTTTGAGCAGCGCGTCGACACCGTCGTCGCCATGTGCCAGCGCGGGCACGCCGATCAGCTGATCCTGTCCCAGGACGCCAGTTGCTTCACCGACTGGTTCCCTCCCGGCCTGCGCGAGCAGGTCACCCCCAACTGGCACTACCTGCACGTGATTCAGGACGTCCTTCCCGCGCTGCGCGACCGGGGCGTGAGCCAGGATCAGATCGACCAGATGCTGCGTCAGAACCCACGCGTGTTCTTCGAACGCTGAGGCTCCGCGCGAGCCGTGCGGTGCGCGCGAGAGGGGCTGCGACCGAGAGCGGGCCCTACTCCTGGTCTTCCGAGCGCGCCTTGTCCGGGGGCCGCGGGGTCGTTTGACGGCGGAGGTTGGCATACGCGGCGGCGAATGCCAGAGCCACCGCCAGCGCCACCACCAGCGCCACGATCAGCGTGACCGGAATCCCGGAGGAGGGGTGGGCGGGTCTACCGGTCTGGCGTTGGAACTGCTCGATGGCGCGGTGGCCGAATGTCACGGTCCGGTCGAACACGATCGACCGGGCCCCGGCGGGATGCAGGTCGCCCTTGACCTGATAGGTGCCCTCGGCGGGGGTCCCGTTCCAGGGGACGTGGTAGGCGATCGCGGTTCTGGGCACGAACGGGCCCAGCTCGATGGATTGGCTGAACAGTGGCTGGCCGCCCTGCTCGACGGTGACGTCGCCGCTGGTGGAATCGATCAGCGTGTCCCCCGGGTTCGAGATCGCGATCGTCACCGACGCGCCCGACGGCGCCACGTCTATCCGGGCGCCGCCCACGATCAGCTGGCGCATACTCGGTCCGGGCAGCTGCAGTTGCACCGTCATCGCCAGACGGGGGATGAAGTGCAGGCGGATCGGTCCCGACTGCTTCGCGGGACGGCTCAGAGCTCGCCGGTCGACAGCCGCGATCCCCACGAAGTGCTGGCCCGGCAGAGCCCGCGCCGGAACGTGGACGACGAACGGGATCTCGGTGGCCTGGCTCCCGGAGAGCTGCACGGCACGGCTGCTGAGCTGGAGCCAGCGACCATCCAGGTGGGGCGCGACGTCTCCGTATTGGAGGCCACCGGCCGCGGCGGTGCTGACGTCGACGGGGCTGAGCAGGATGGTCCGGGCGGCGGAGCTCAGATTCACCACGCCCAGCCGCCCGCTGACCTCACCGCCGGGCCTGGCGTTCAGCACGAAGTAGGACTTGAAACCGACCGCCGAAACGGCGTAGCCCAGCGGCGTGCCCGTTCGCGCAGCCGGCGACCCCGGGCACGCGATCAGAGCCGCACAGCCGGCCGCGGACATCAGCAGCAGGACCCGACGCACAGCCGACAGGCTGTCACGGGGTCCGGCGGCGGCCGTGCTACGGCCCCGACGCCAGCGTGAACGTGAGGTCGCTGGTGTACGTGCCCGCGGAGGCATTGGCGGGAATCGTCAGCGCCAGGTCACCCCCGAGGAGGTTGGCCTGGGTCATGGTCCATCCGCCCTGTCCGGTGGCCGCCAGTGCGTGGACGATCGCCACCGCCGATCCGCCATCGAGCGTGAACGTCGTGCCCTGAACCACGGGCGGCACCGCCAGGTTGATTCCGCTAGGTGTCACAGCCGGTGCCGTCAGCACCAACGAGCTAGTGGGAAGGGTGATCGGTCCGGTGCCGGTGAACTGCGAGGCCTGGAACGTCACGTGCCAGCCCGCCCCGCTCCCTCGGGCGTCGTTGACCCCCCAGTTCGCGAAGTTGGTGTGGATCGTTTGCTGGGCTCCGGTCAGCGTCGTGTTGGCAAAGTCCGACGCCGACGGGGTCGTGGAGAACGACAGGCTCCCAGCCCCGAGCGTGATGGATGTCGTGGCACCCGCCGCCTCGGCAATCGCCGGTACGGCCAGCGCCATCACGGCGGCGGCCAGCGCACCGCCACATGCGGTCCTGAACCTCATACGCCTCTTATCGGCAGCGCGCCGGTCGGTCTGTAGGCGCGACGGGGCCGCTGCCCACACCTTGTCGGCGACCGCTAGCCGAGAGCAGAGCCCGTCAGCGAGCGCTAGCCGAGAGCAGCGCCGAGCTCGAGAACAGGCGTGCAAAACCCGCCCGACCTCGCGTTTGCGCTTGTCCGGGGCGAGATAATCATCCATACAGTGCTTATCTCGCCCGACTCGCGTCGCCGCGCAGGGGGCGCATGCGGGGCATTCACCGAATTGGCGCTGGCCCGCACGCAACGCTCGCTGACCGGGCGGTCGCGGCGTGCCGCGGCGGACATGACCGCGAGGCCCACCTGGACCGAACGGCCGCGTCCGATGTGCTGGACGCCGCAATCCGCGGAGGCGGTCCCGGAGCGGTGGCGCTCGATCGAGTCCCCAGCGCCACAGCAGCGGCGGCCACAGACCGACGAACAGCGCCCGCCGCTCGGCGTTGCCGCGCGCATCCGATCGCGTTCGGCCCGGATCAACAGCCCGTGCTCAGGCCGACCGATCCCAGCGCCACCTGAGGTGAGGCGGAGCCGGCCCGTCGAGAACGCTTGATCTTCACCGCACCGCTCGACCGTCGACGGGACGCCCCGCCGACCTGCTCGGGCGTGACGAACGTGGGTGGCTGCTCGATCATGCCGAACGTCCGGCAGTCGGATCCGTCGCTGGCGACCGCCTTCACCTGGCCGTTCGGCGTCGCGCTGACTTCGTGGGACTACATGTGGCGCACTACCCCGATGCGCCGGCGCGAAGCGGAGCGGCGCTGCCGGACGCCGCTCCCGGCCCTGCTCGAGCTCCCGCCGGGCGTGAGCGCCGAGGACGTCCAGGCGCGAGAGCGACGGGACGCGGGCCGCTGTTCCACCGCACGCTACCGCACGCGCATCCGGGACTGTTCGGTGCGCGCCGAGCATCTGATGGCGGCGGTCACGGCCGTCCTCAACGCGACCGGCGCCGACCACATTCGCCCGCTTCCAGCGGTCCGCGGCTTGCCGGGCCCGATCGCGCGTCGGCGACGAATTCGTGGTCGCATGCCCGGGTCCGTGGGATGGGCCGGTGCGGGTCATCGACGTCGGACCATGAGATCGTTTCGCCTGGCGACCTCGCCGGGCATCTGGAGCCGGGCCAGATCGAGTTCCGGGCCGGCCGCCGAGCGACGGCGAGCTGACGTTCGAGATCGAGTCCAGGGCCCGGAGCAGCAGCCGTCTCGTGAACCTGCTCTACCACCGGCTGCGCATGGCCAAGGAGATCCAGGCGCACATGTGGATCTCCTTCCTCGAGGGCGTCGTCAGCTGTCGGGGGCCGCATGACGGGCGGCATCGAGTTCGAGACCGAGCGGATCGAGGCGGAGGCTGACGACGAGCGACCTGCTCTGGGCCCGCCGCCGAGTCCGACGCCGGCTGGCCGAGCTGCCCGGCAAGCCGCTGAACTTCGAGCCTGGACGCGCTTGCCGATGCCAGTCCGCGCGACCGGGCTGGATGGTCACCGACCTGCTGCCAGGCGCTGCCCGGCAGAGCCGCCCGGGGATGCCCGTCCGAGCGGCAGCTGGGAGATCGCGCGACGGCTGATGCGCGGCTACGAGTTCGCCGATCCGTCGATCGTGCGGGCCTACTACGACCCCGACGTGCCGCTGCAGGGGCGCAACATGCTGCTCAAGCTCCAGGCGCTTGGGCATCGTGCACCTGTTCGTCGGCGTGCGGGTCGGCGATGTCTACGAGCACACGCGCGACGTCTGACGGCCGCGCAGGCGCGCGTCTGGGGCTGGAACTACCGGACGCTCGAGGGCCACGTCGAGATGGGTCAGATGGCCTGGGAGGTGTGGAAGTGGCTCGACGACGGCGCGGTCGAGTTCCGCGTCCACGCGATCTCCCGGCCAGCGCCCATCGGCAACCCGGCGGTCCGGCTCGGATTCTGGCGCTGCGCGGGCACGAGCGGCGCGTGTTCCTCGACAGCACCAAGCGACGGATGCGGGCATTCACCGAACTGGCCATGGTCGAACAACGAGATGACCGAGCACTCCGGCCCGCTCGGCCGCCTGTACGCGAGGCCCATCTGGATCAGCGACGCGGCCGACGATTGCTGCGCGCAATCATCGTGTAGCGCCGAACTCGGTCATGAGGGTTCGACTACCCGGATGCGGCCATGAGGTAGCGCGCGCCGGCTAGAGCGTCGAGATGCCGTGCAGCGCGGCGACCATGCCCACCGCAACGAGCAGCAGCCCGGCGAGCGCAATCGCCCAGCGGAGCGCGTCGTTCCGGCGGTCCGGCTCGGCCGCCCCGTCCGCGCTCACGCGCGCCGCGCCCGCACGTCCGCCACCAGGTGTGCCACCCGCTCCCGCACCCATCGGCGCTCCCGCTCCCGCACCCATCGGTGCATCCGCACCGGCAACTGCTCCGGCCCCCGCCGCGGCAGCGGCGACGCTGGCCGCGAACGCCGCCTCGCCCGTGGCCACCACCGACCAGGGCCTCGCCCGGCGCAGGCCTCCGGCCGCCACCAGGGCCGCCTGGCCGAGGTCACCGGCGGACGGGTAGCGGTCGTTCGGATCGGTCGCCATCGCCCGCCGCACGACCTCGTCGAACTCGCGGGGCAGGTCGGGACACAGCTCCACCGGCGATGGCCGGGGCGCGTTGAGGTGGGCGAGCGCCTGTGGCCCCTCGTCCCAGCGGAGGAACGGCGGCTCACCGGTCAGCGCCTCGAACAGCAGACAGCCCATCGCGTAGATGTCGGTGCGGGCGTCGACGCGTTCGTTCAGGATCTGCTCGGGCGACACGTACTCGGCGCGCGCGACGATCGACTCCTGCCGCGTCATCCCGCCCTGCGCGGTGGTCAGCTTCGCCAGCCCGAAATCGCTCAGATAGGCGTGGTCCTCCCGCCCGAGCAGGACGTTGGACGGCTTGACGTCACGGTGCAGCATGCCGCGAGCGTGCACCGCATCGAGCGCCGCGCCGACCTGGCGGACCATTCGCGCCGCCCGCAGCGGCTCGATGCGTCCCTCGGCGGCGATCAGCTCGCGCATGTCGGTGCCTTCGACGAAGCGCATCGTGATGTACAGCACGCCGTTCTCGTCGCCCGCGTCGAAGATCGGGATCACGTTCGGATGGTCGATGGCGGCCGCGATCTTGGATTCGCGGCGGAAGCGCTCGCGGAAGCGCTCCTCGCGCGAATGCTGCCCGGAGATCAGCTTCAGCGCCACCCGGCGCTGAAGCGCGAGCTCCTCGGCCTCGTAGACGACACCCATGTCTCCGTAACCGACAACCTCCTGCACGCGGCAGCCGGCGAACACTGACCCAGGCGCAAGCTGCGAGCTGGGGGCGGGCCGTCGCGGGGCCGCAGGAGGACGAGCCGCCCGGGCCGGAGGGGGTGGCAGCGGGGCCGCTTGAGGCGACGGTGGCGGGGGTGGCGGCGGGGCCGCTCGAGGCGACGGTGCCGCCGGTGGCGACGGCGGGGCGACTTGAGGCGACGGTGCCGCCGGCCCGGTCCCAGGCGCCGGGGATGAAGCCACCGGGGGCCTTCCGGGCTCGGTCACCTGCATCGTCGTCGAGCCGATCCGCACCGCGTCCCCCAGCTTGAGTCGCTGGCGGGTCTCCACGCGCTGGCCGTTGACGAACGTTCCGTTGGCCGAGCCGAGGTCCTCGATCACCAGCTGGCCGTCCGGCTCGCGGGCCACGCGGGCGTGACGTCGGGACAGCTCGGGGTCTTCGCTCAGCTGTCCCTCCCCGCTCACCGCCCGGCCGATCACCAACTCGCCCGTCAGTGCCAGGCGGCGGCCGGTCGTCTTGCCCTCGGTGATGACCAGCTCCTCCCTGGGAGTCGCGCGCGTGGGCCGGCCCGCCTCGGGAATGGCGACGTCACCGGCCGTCACCTGCAGGACGGTCTGCCCCATCCGCAGCTCATCGCCGGTCGCGAGCGTCCGCGGCGCATCGATGCGCTCGCCGTTGACATAGGTGCCGTTGGCCGACCGGAGGTCCTCGACCGTGAGCTCTCCATCTCCGCCCCGAGTGACACGCGCGTGGCGGCGGGAGATCTGGGGATCGTTGCCCAGCTTCCCCTCGTCGGTCGGCGCCTCGCGACCGATCAGCAGCTCGGCATCCACCTCCAGGCACTGGCCGCGCCCTGCACCTTCGGCTACCCGCAGCTGTTCGCCAGCCATTAGCGCAAGCCTACTCGGAGGCCAGCGCCGTTCGACCGAGGAGGCGCTACCGCCATTGAACCGAGAACACCGTGTGCTCGCCGACCAGGCCCTTGAAGTGGTGCTCGCCACGCTCCTCGAAGCTGAGCCTCGGATCGCGTTCCGTGTACTCCTTGACCGACGACGAGACCAGGATCTCCCCGGCGTCGGCCTGGCCCGCGATCCGGGCGGCGAGTACCACATTGCGTCCCTGCGGCTGCTCCGGGTTCTCGATCACGAACCCCGAATGCAGGCCGACGCGTGGCGCCACGTCCGGCTCGCCGGCGGCCCCGGCCACCTCGGAGAAGGTGCGCTGCAGCTCGACCGCCGCGTGCAGCGCGGCGTGAGCGCTGTGGAACGAAGCGAAGAAACCGTCCTGATCAAACCTCTCAACGTTGCCGTCGTGGCCGGCGATCACCTGCTCCACGAGCGCGCGATGATCGCGCAGCAGCTGCTCCCAGCGATCCGACCCGATCCGCGCCGCCACGGAGTCCGCATCCGCGATGTCGCTGAGCATCAGCGTGACCGCACCGTCGGGCGAGGTGAGCCCCCGGAGGTCGGGCACCACGGGCTCCGGTGACGCGGCGATTCGCTCGATGGAGCTGGGCTGTAGCTGTCGATCCACGTAAAGTCTCCAGGGTGGGGCACCGCGGTGCGCGCTCGCCCTGGGTGCGTCCCGCGATCGCGTGAGGATACCTTGACACCAATTTGGCATCGCACCAGAATCGCGTAATGAAGGGGTCATCCGACCACGGCAGCCGGGTCAGCCCGTTTCCGCCGATCGCGGAGTACGCGTTCCTGTCCGACTGCGAGACGACGGCGCTGATCGCGCCCAATGGCAACGTCGAATGGATGTGCCTGCCGCGGATGGACTCTCCCAGCGTGTTCGGCTCGATCCTCGACCGGGACGCCGGCAGCTTCCGGCTCGGCCCCGCCGACGTCAGCGTCCCGGCCGGCCGGCGCTACATCCCGGGCACGATGGTGCTCGAGACCAGCTGGGAGACCCGCATGGGCTGGGTCATCGTCCGCGACGCACTACTGGTCGGTCCCTGGCACCACGAGGACGAGCGCTCGGAGAGTCACCGCCGCTCTCCGACCGATTACGACGCCGATCATGTCCTGCTGCGGCTGGTCAAGTGCGTCGAGGGCTCGGCTGAGATCAACCTCGAATGCGAGCCGGCGTTCGACTACGGCGGTCTGTCCGCCGACTGGAGCTATGGAGGTTCTGGCTATCACGAGGCGATCGCCTCCTCCGAGGGGATCGACCTGCGGCTGCGACTGATCACCGATCTGCGGCTCGGGATCGAGGGACCGCGAGCGCGGGCCCGGACCACGCTGCACGAGGGCGAGGTCGCGTTCGCCGCGCTCGGCTGGTCGCATCATCCGATTCCGCACACCTATGAGGAGGCGGAGCACGGGCTCAAGCGCACCGCCCGGCACTGGCAGGGATGGCTCAAGCACGGCACCTTCCCCGATCATCCGTGGCGGTCCTACCTCCAGCGCAGCGCCCTCACGCTCAAGGGCCTCACCTTCCGCCCCACCGGCGCGATGATCGCCGCCGCCACCGCATCGCTTCCGGAGACGCCCGGAGGTGATCGTAACTGGGACTACCGCTACAGCTGGATCCGCGACTCGACGTTCATGCTCTGGGGCCTATACACGCTC
The DNA here is from genome assembly GCA_963803475.1 of uncultured Solirubrobacterales bacterium. Classification (GTDB taxonomy): domain Bacteria; phylum Actinomycetota; class Thermoleophilia; order Solirubrobacterales; family Solirubrobacteraceae; genus Palsa-465. Next base: position 122,232 of record CAWDMR010000007.1, on the reverse strand, counting down.
GGGTTCGACGAGGAGGCCAACGACTTCTTCTACTTCGTGGCCGATGTGGTCGAGGCCGAGGAGGGCCAGTTGCAGATCATGTACGGGATCGGCGGCGAGAGCCGGCTGGAGGAGCAGGAGCTGGGTCACCTGTCCGGCTATGACCACGCCAAGCCGGTGCGGATCGGCAATGGCGCCTACAACCAGAACCAGCACGATGTCTGGGGCGCCGTCCTGGACTCAATCTACCTGCACACCAAGTCCCGCGACCAGTTGCCCGACCGGCTGTGGCCGATCATCAAGCGCCAGGTGGAGACCGCGCTGGAGCGCTGGACCGAGCCCGATCGCGGGATCTGGGAGGTGCGGGGCGAGCCCAAGCACTTCACCTCCTCCAAGCTGATGTGCTGGGTGGCGCTGGACCGCGGCGCCCGCCTGGCTCGGCTCCGGGCCGACGCGCGGATGGAGGAGCTCTGGTCCCAGGCCGCTGCCGAGATCCACGCCGATATCTGCGCGCACGCGCTGGACGAACGGGGTGTGTTTGTCCAGCATTACGACACGACCGCGCTGGACGCGTCGCTGTTGCTGCTGCCGCTGGTCCGCTTCCTCCCCGTGTCGGACCCGCGCGTCCGCAACACGGTGCTGGCGATCGCCGACGAGCTCACCGAAGAGGGCCTGGTCCTGCGCTACCGCGTGGAGGAGACCGACGACGGCTTCAGCGGCGAGGAGGGAACGTTCACGATCTGCTCGTTCTGGCTCGTGTCGGCGCTGTCTGAGATCGGCGAGGTGCAGCGGGCCCGCCGGTTGTGCGAGAAGCTCCTGTCCCACGCCAGCCCGCTGCAGCTATATGCCGAGGAGTTGGAGCCTGAGACGGGACGGCACCTCGGCAACTTCCCCCAGGCGTTCACCCACCTGGCGCTGATCAACGCCGTCGTGCACGTGATCCGAGCCGATCTCCAGCTCGAGCTGGGTCAGCTTCCCGGTGCCGGGGAACTGGCCAGCCTGCGCACAGGGATGTGAGCCCGGGGATCCGCGTGCCGAATACCAACTCGGCCTGCCGCTCCACTGTCTACAGTTGTCCCGACTCATGAGGAGACATGCGCGCGCTTCACTCCCGGTCCTGGCCGCGCTCGCGCTGGCACTCGCGGGATGCGGCTCGAGCTCGAGCTCGTCCACGAGCTCAACCACGGTCTCCCAGGCGCCGGCCGATACCGGCGGCAGCGGCCCCACCAAGCACGTAGTGATGAGGAGCCTGTACTTCAACCCCAGCGTGGTCGACGCCAAGGTTGGCCAGCGGGTGGTGTGGAACAACCAGGACTACGCGAGGCACAACGTGACCTACATCAGCGGGCCGCAGTTCACGTCGTCTCGCGTCCTGAGCCACGGCGCCACGTTCTCGATCAAGCTCAGCCAGGCGGGGACGATCCACTACTACTGCACAATCCACCCCTGGATGAAGGCGACGATCGTCGTCTCGGCCTGACGGCCTGTTGCGGATGCCGGCCGATCAGGTGGCGGTGACGCCCGTCGTCTTCGGATCGCTGGCGGGCGCCGGATCACCGGACAGCAGATGGCACAGCAGCAGGAACTCCTGCGCCTCGGCGGTGCTGGCCACGAACCGGTGCAGCGAGACCGTGTAGGTGGTTTCGGACGAGCCGCCCACCGATGTCGAGGCCGTGGTCTGCTTGGCCATCAGCGGCCCGCACAGGGCCGGCGCGGTGGCCTCGCCCGGCAGGCTGCTGTTCAGCTCGCTACGGTCGAGGACATCGTCGTAGATGCCGTTTCCGTTGTAGTCGATGCCGTGCACGACGATCACGGCGTTGCCCGCCCTGATCGAGTCGGCCACGCCCGGGGGAACGGTGAACGTGCGCTGGTAATGGATGTCCCCCACGGTGGGGTAGCGGGAGAAGTCGACGATGCTCTTGGCGCTGGTGTCGCCCGACGAGGTCAGCGACACCTGGGGCGGCCCGTAGTACTTGATCCCGTCGGTGGTGCTGATCGATCGGTGGCCGTTGTGCAGGCGGGCCGCCGACGCGGGCGGGCACAGGCCCTTGCCGCCGGCGTGGATGTGCATGGCATGGGGCGAGCCGTTGAGCAACCCGTTCGTTTCCAGCGAGACGCTGACCACATCACCGTTCAACTGGACGGTCGCGCTGCCGCTGCCGGTCACGCGGTTGGTCGGCACCGGGTCCGCGCTGGACGCGAAGGTCTCCGCGCTGGATTTCGTGGATGATGAACTCGTCATCAGCACAACGACGATCGCGGCCGCCGCGCCGATCACGCACAACGCGACCACCCACACCCAGCCCCGACGCTTCGGCTGCCGTCCGGGATCGGGCTCGCCGCCGCCACCGGGCGGGAATCCCGACCCCGAGCCGCCCGCCGGTGGGAATCCGGGGCCCGAGGCGCCGGGCTGGGGCGCGAGACCGGGGCCGGCGGTTCCGGCCGAGGCTGAGGCCGCGCCGGCGGCTGCGGCTGCCGCCGGAGGGGCAGCGGCGGCCGGGGGGCTGTATTCGGTAGGAGCGGCCGGTGCCGGCGGCGGCTCTGCGACGCTCCCGGCCTGGGTCACCGGGGCGGGAGGGACTATCGGCTCGTCGCTCGATAGCTCGGTCAAACCCGCTGCCGCGGCGGGTTCCGCCGTCGGCTGGGGCGGCTGCCCGGTCGGCTGAGGCGGCTCGATCGTCGTCTCATCCGCGCGCGCCACCGGGTCGGGGACGCTGGCCGGGGGTGCATCCAGATCGGCCTGCGTGCCTTCGGCGGCGACTGGCGTGGCGTCGCCGATTCCCACCACGGTCGGGGGACCGGTGTAACGCATGCCTCGCAGCGCGGAGGCGGCGTCGCGGGCGAAGTCTCCGGCCGAGAAATAGCGCTCGCCGGATTCCTTGGCCATCGCTTTCCCGATCACGGCGGCGAACGCCGGATACGTGTTGGTCACTCCGCCCTCGAGCGACGGAGGTGGGTCGTGCACATGGGCGAACAGCGTCGCCACCGAGTTCTCGCGCTCGTACGGGACCCGGCCCGTCAGCATCTGGTAGAAGACGCAGCCGAGCGCGTAGATGTCGGTGCGCGCGTCCGTGCGAGCACCCGTGATCTGCTCGGGCGCCATGTAGTCGACGGTGCCAACCACCAGTCCCTTGGCCGTCAGCGCCGACGCGGTGTCGTACTTCTTGGCCAGCCCGAAGTCCGTCAGGTAAGCGTGCTCCTCCCCGTCCCTGACCGTGATCAAGATGTTGGCGGGCTTGACATCACGGTGGACCAGACCCCGGCTATGCGCGGCGTCGAGCGCGGAGCCGAACTGCTCCAGCAGTGCGACGGCCCGGTTGGGATCCAGCGCACCCTGCTTGAGCAGGAGCTCGCGCAGGTCGGTACCGGTCACGTAGTCCATCACGAAGAACAGCATCCCCTCGTGCTCGCCGGCGTAGTGGATCCCGACGATGTTGGGGTGGTGCAGCGAGGCGGCGATCCTCATCTCGCGCTTGAACCGCTCGCGGAACTGCTCGTCCTCGGCCAGCTCGGGCGTCAGCACCTTCAGGGCGTAGATCCGGTTGAGCGCCACGTTGGTCGCGCGGTACACGACGCCCATCCCACCCCGGGAGATCAGCTCGTCGATGCGGTAGCCCCCGACGACAGACCCGGTGTTCAGCTGATCGCCTCTAACTGCCATTCGCAGGATCCTCTCAGGAGCGGACTGGCGGTGGGTGTGAGAAGTGCCGCACCGGCCAGCGCGCCCCGCGCGGCCGGGTTGAGCTTAGCGAGGCGCATGGCAGTGTCAAGGATCAGGCCCCAGGGCGTCGGGCGGGATGCCGGCGGCCGCGGACAGCAGCTGCGCATACTCGAGTCCGGTGGCGGGACGCTCACCGGGCTCCTTGCGCAGCGCCAGTTTGAGCGCGGGGACGAACTGGGGCGGAAGCCCGTCCCGCACCGGGTCCGGCGGTTCATCCTGGAGATGGGCCCACAATGCCCGTATCCCCTGGCGGTCGGCGAATGGCGGGCGACCTTGGATGCATTCGAACACCACGCAGCCGAGCGCGTAGATATCGGTCGCGGCCGTGACGGTCTCACCGCGGATCTGCTCCGGCGCCATGTAGTCCATCGATCCGAGCGCCTGGCCCGGCCGGGTCAGCGCCGTGCCCTGGCTGGACTTGGCCAGTCCGAAATCGGTGATGTAGGCCTGCTGGGCGCCGTCCAGCAGGATGTTGCTGGGCTTGACGTCGCGGTGGACGATCCCCGCGGCCCACAGCGCACCCAGGCCGTCCGCCACCTGCGAGCAGATGCGAACGGCGGCGGGCACCTCGAGACAGCCCTCTTCTTGGAGCTTGTGGGCCAGCGACCCACCCTCGAGGAGGCGCTCGACCAGGTACGGCAGCCCGTCGTGCTCGCCGGTGTCGAGGACCGGGACGACGTGCGGGTTGCCGACCGTCTGAGCGATGTTGGCCTCGCGCCTGAAGCGGCGCAGCAGCGTCTCATCGAGCGCGAACTCTTCCTTGACCAGCTTCAGCGCCACCGGGCTGCCGTCCGGATCGCTGGCGCGGTAGACGACCCCCATGCCACCGACGCCGAGCACCGATTCCACCTGGTAGCGGCCGACGTTGCTCCCGATCCGAGACTCGGTCCTCGAGCTTCTGGGCTGATAGCTCACGTTGGGCCCGCAGCCTAACCGCTCCGGGTGCCGGACTCGACGCCACCGGCTCCCGGTGACGCGCTCGACACCCACCGGGCATGGGTAGATGTAGATAATGAAGAGGTGCCTCCGAACCCCTCCGCCGATGCCCAGGCCGAGCACCAGGCTCGCGTCCAGGCCGAGCTCACGGGTGGACCGTTCCTGGTGTTCCGGGACGGCGATGGCCGGCAGCAGCTGTTCTCGTTCACGCCCAATCTGACCCACGCCACGGTCGGGCGCCAGCCGTCCGCCGATCTCGTGCTCGGCTGGGATGGAAAGGTGTCTCGTCTGCACGCGCGGTTCGAACGGACCGGCGAGGGCCTGGATCCTGGTCGACGACGGTATGTCGAGCAATGGCACATTCGTCAACGAGCAGCGGCTCAGCGGCAAGTACCGGTTGAGCGACGGCGACACGCTGAGATTCGGCAGCACGACGATGACGTTCCGCTGGCCCGAGCGCCAGCCGCCGCAGGCGGATGACGCCGCGCTGACCCCGTCCGGCGTGGACCTCTCGACCACGCAGCGACGGGTGCTGGCGGCGCTGTGCCGTCCCTACAGAGGCCGAAGCGGTTTTGCCAGCCCCGCCACCGACGAGCAGATCGCCGAGGAGCTGTTCCTGTCTGTCGGGGCGGTCCGGGCGCATCTCAAGGTGCTCTCGGCGAAACTGGAGATCGGTCGCTGCCGCCGAGCAAGACCCGCGCGTCCGGCTGGTCGAACTGGCCTTCTCCACCGGCCTGATCTCCGAGCGCGACCTGTAGCCGCCGTGCTCTCCCCCGGGACAAACTTCGCCGGATACGAGGTCGAGAACGTCGTCGGCGTCGGCGGCATCGGGATCCTGTACCGCGCCCGGCAGGTGCGGCTTGACCGGCCCGTCGCGCTCAAGTTGGTCGAACCCGAGATCGCGCGCGACCCCTTGATTCGCGAGCGCCTACGGCGCGAGGCTCGCACGGTGGCGGCCCTCGATCATCCCAACGTCGTGCCGCTGTATGAGGCAGGCGAGCGGGACGGAACCGTGTACATCGTGACACGCTGGGTCGAGGGCACCGAGCTCGGTAGATTGATCCACGATCGACGGCCCGCTGGAGCCCGGCCGGGCGGCACGCACCGCAGCGCAGATCGCCTCGGCGCTGCAGGTGGCGCACGAGAAGGGGCTGATCCATCGCGACGTCAAGCCCTCGAACGTGATCCTGACGGCCGAGGATCACGTCTACCTCACCGACTTCGGCCTGGCGAAGCGGGCCGAGACCGCCGCCGGCCTGACGCGCGCGGATCAGATGCTCGGAACCGTGGACTACGTGGCGCCGGAGCAGATCGAGGGCAGCGAGCCTGACGCCCGGGGCGACGTCTACAGCCTCGGCTGCGTGCTGTTCGAGATGCTTATGGGCGAGGCTCCATTTGCGGATCAGGTCGGCGGGATGGCCAAGATGTGGGCGCAGGTCAATGCCGATCCGCCCCGGTGCGCGAACGGCGGCCCGACGTGCCGGTGCCACTCGAGGACGTCATGCGTCGGGCGATGGCCAATCGCCGGACGGCGGCCCACGGCGGCGGGGTTCCGCGCGGGCGTGCTCGCCGCCGTGGGCGAGGAGCCGTAGCGCGCCCGAGCTTACGACGTCGCGCTCGCCGGCACTCTACGAGGTGCAGTTGTCGAGCAGTCTCGTCGTCAGCATGATCCGTCCTAGCGCGACCCAGGCGGCCCCGTAGTAGGTCGGGAAGCGCCGGTCCAGCGCCTCGGCCGCGTCCAGTAGGCCGTCTCGGGCTGCCGGTTGCCCGGCGGCGTCCGCCGCACCGGCCGCCGCCACGAGCACGACGGGGTTCAGCGTGTTGCCCACCGGCTGTCCGTGAGAGGTCGTGCTCGACCGGGAGCTTGGTCGGGTTTGGTCCTGCGAACACCGGCCACGCCCTGGCCGCCATCCGCCTGCCCGGCCGGGTTCGGGTCCTCGGCGTATCGCACCAGCGTGCGCACGGCGTCGAAGCCGAACAGCGCTGGCGACTGCGGAGCGCTGGGCGAGCCGATCGGCACGGGCTTGCCCCCTCGAGCAGCGCCCAGTCGGGCGGCAGCGTCGGTTCGCACCCGGCACCAGCTGCGCCGCGATCGCGCGCGAGCTCGTCGTGAGCCCGTTCCAGCGAGGATCGCCTGAAGCGGCATGCAGCGCCGCGTAGGTGGCGGGCGAGAAGTAGCTTGGGTCCAGCACGATCTTCGGAGGGTGATCGCCCACGGGCCCGCGACCAGCACCGGCATCCCGTTGACCGTGGTCGTCTCCACCCGGAGGATCGCGTCCCCCAGGGCCACGGCCTCGCGTCGGTACTCGGGCCGGTGAAAGCGGCAACTGGCCAGCAGCAGCGCGCGGCTGGCGTCGAGGTCGGCATCCGATGCCGCCTGCGGGTCGATCACGCGCCCGTTCTGCCACAGGAACGAGATCAGCCCGTCGGGGCGGCGAAGATTTTGCTGGGTCCAGGTCCAGATCGAGTCGAAGTGCTGGGCGTCGCCAATCGCGGCCGCCATCAGCATCCCGTACGCCTGTCCCTCGCCAACCGTATCTCCGCCCTGGTCGCGCCGCACCACGCGGCCGTCGGAATCGACGTAGCGCTCCAGGAAACGCTGCGCGGCGGCCACGGCGCTGTTCTCCGGCTGGGGTGGAGAGCTCTGCGACGAGCTGCTCCCGCCGCAGCCACTGAGCAACCACACGGACATACCGCCCACCGCCACCACCACGACGACCGTGGCCACCTCTCGCATCGGCCGATTCAAACCGCGACCTCGACGGGCTCGAGCGATCCCGAGGGCGCGCGGGGTTTCTGCAGCGCTGCCCAGCACCCGGTCATCAGGATCGAGACGTGGACCAGGGCGAATGAGACGTTGTTGATCGTGGCGGCGTCCGGGTTGCGGACCAGGCCGTAGACGCTCACGGCCAGCAGCACCCCGATCGTCACCAGCGCCGGCATCACCGCCCCCGGCTGGCGGGCCTCGGCGCCCTTCTTGGGCGTGACGACGAACGAGCCCTCGCGTCCGAGCACCGTGTAGATCGTCGACAGCACGTGGATCCAGAAGTTTGCCGCTGACAGCGCGAACGCGCTGAACGTGTAGGAGCCGCCGCCCGCGACCGCGGCGATGGTCAGCGCGCAGGCGTAGTAGGGCACGAAGTGCAGCAGGAAGATCGGGGCGTCGATGTGACCGATGGGCTGGCCGCCGCCGAGCAGCCGCACCACCGGGAAGCTCATGTAGATCAGCACCGTCCATCCGGACAGGAAGTACAGGCCGGACAGCAGGTACTGGATCTTCAGCCCCACCGGAAGCTTGGCCCGCAGCGCGCGCGGGATTCCCGACAGGCAGCCCCGCGCCCAGCGCTGCTGCTGGGAGACGTACGCCGCGGTGTCCTCTGGCCCCAGCCCGCGGGAGAGGACGTCCGGAATGTACGCCGAGCTCCAGCCCCGCTCGTGGAGATGAATCGAGAGCTCGAAGTCCTCGGTCAGCGAATTGGTCGGGAAGCCACCCACGCTCTCGAACGCCTGCCGGCGGAACAGCACGTTGGTGCCGCAGCAGAACACTGCGCCCAGTCCGTCCTTGCCGCGGCAGATCGCTCCGAAGAACAGCGCCTGCTGCGACCAGGACGCGGACGCGATGCGATTGTGCTCGGTGTTGGCGTAGTACTGCGGCGTCTGCACGAACGCGATCTTCGGATCCTCCATCCAGCCGAGCGTGGCCTCGAGGAACCCCGGGTCGGCCACGTGGTCGGAGTCGAACACCGCGATGAATGGGGCGGAGGTCTTGGTCAGGGCGTGGTTGATGTTGCCAGCCTTGGCGCCGGTGTGCTCCTCGCGGGTGATGTAGCCCACTCCGTAGCGCGCAGCCAGGTCGGCCATCGCCGGGTCGTTGCCGTCGTCCAGCACATGCACCCGCACCTCGGCGCCGCGCAGGCCGACGGCGGCCGCTACGGTCAGGTCGACGATGTCCGGGGGCTCCTTGTACACGGGGATGAACACGTCCACCGCCACGCGCTGGGTCGGGGCCCGCTTCTCCCGCACCCGCTCGTGGGACACGGTCCACCAGAACCCGAGCGCCTGACTGAGGTTGAACAGCTCGGCTGCGATCAGGATGCCGTACAGCACCGGCGTGCCGACCCGGCCCGGCTGGAGCAGCCAGCCGAAGTACCAGATGCCGCACGGCAGGCCGATCGCGATCAGCAAGCGCACGCGGCGGCGCACGCTCCACCCGCTCGGTACGGGCTGCCAGGTCACGCGCCGCAGGCGCACGTCCCACGGCCGGCTGCTCATTGGAACTCCCACACGGTCGTCTGCGCAGTCTTGAAGCGGCGCACAAGCCTTCGGAAGAAGGACAACTGCCCAACCACCTTGTTCGTTTGATTGAAGAATTGCTGATTGCTCTGGAACGACGCCAGCACGAACACCGGACTGCCCTCGGTGCCGGCCGAGATTTGCTGGGTCAACGGCAGGCTGCGGATCCCGGGCGCGTAGTAATCGAGCACGTAGCGCATGTCGGCCGGCTCGTACAGGATGAGCGCGTCCGGCCCGGCGTCCGCCTTGATGTCCTGGATCGCGCCGCGGAAGTCGAACAGCCGGGGGTTGCCGTGGTTGAGCTGCTCGTCGGCCAGGCCGATCACCAGTGTCAGGATGATGGCGCCGGCGACGAGCAGCCGGGCCCTGGGCTGACGGATCCAGCCGGTCACCAGCCGCGCGATCAGTAGCAGCACCAGCGGCACCAGGATCAGAAAGTTGCGCACCTCGAAATACGAGGTGTCGAACAGGGACACGACGATCAGCAGCCCCACGAGGGCGGCGGCAGCGACCGCCAGCGCTGTCGTCTGGCGCGAGCCGCCGCGGCCGAGCAGCACCAGCGAGCCGAGCAGGAACAATGGCCACATGGCGGCCAGCAGCACGGTCGTGGCGTCCGGCTGATAGCCCCACAGGCTCCAGGCCATGTTCGAGAGCACCGAGTAGAACGACAGATAGTCGTAGGTCCCGCTGGGCGAGCCGGCCGCACCGGAGGTGACCTGGTACTGGTGATGGGCGAACACCAGCAGGGGCACGAGCTGCATCAGCAGCACCGCGGCCGAGTAGGCAAACCCCAGAGCCAGTGCCCGGATGGGCTGTCCGCTTCGCTGCTTGTGCATCAGGACGCCGACGAACACGATCTGCTGCACGCCGATCAGCACCAGGCCGAAGTAGTGCGACCACAGGAGCGCGGCGGTGGCCAGGATGTAGGCCGCCCAGCGTCCCATTGTCGGGTTGCGGATGACGCGCAGCTGGGTCAGCAGCGCCAGCAGCCCGAACAGGGCCACGAACTCGTACATCCGCACTTCTTGCGAGTACCAGATGAGCAGCGGTGAGACCGTGGCGAACGCCGCCGCCACCACGCCGGTGCGACGGTCATACAGCTCCCGGCCGAGCTCGTAGAGGACCGGAATCACGAACGTCCCGGCGATCAGCGAGGGCAACCGCACGGCGAACTCGCCGTGACCGAAGATCCGGATCGACAACCACAGCACCAAGTCGTGCAGCGGCGGCTGGCGGTCGCCGTTGTACAACGTGGCGAACAGGTCGTGCAGCGACAGCCGCGCCTGATGGATGCTGATCGCCTCATCGAGCCAGATGCCCCGCGGTACCGCCAGCCGCAGCGCCAGTCCCGCGAGCGTCAGCCCGGCCAGCAGCAGCAGCGCCGTGCGGCGGCTGGTGTCCGGTTCGCCCCGGCGCGGCAGCCGGCCGCGCGGTCCGAACAGCTCGGCCTCCTGCGCACCGCGGATTCGCCCCAACAGCGATCCCAACGAGTTCCGTTCCAGCGGCTTGACGGCTTGCACAGGACCAGTGCCCCCTCGACGCGACGACGTGCTTCGCCACTCTAACCGAGACGGCCCGGAAGCGACCGGAATGCCGGGAGCGGTTCGGCCTCTATCCCGTCTCCGCCGCCGGCCCGAACCGGTGATCGGGGACGGACGCTACCCGCAGGCCCAGTTCATCTCCTCGCATGGCTGCGGGTTCCTGCTCGAGCAGCCCCAGCTCGCGCGCTTCCGGCTCGACTCGGACCGTTCGGACGCCTGGAGCGTGTCGGCGGCTTCGCCGTCGCTGAGCTATCTGGTCGCACCCGGCCGCCCCGCGCGGGCGATCGCCGCGCTGACGGCCGTCAGCGGGCGTCAGTCGGCGCCACCCGCATGGGCCCTTCAGCCGATGCTGGACCGCCTGGTCAAGAACTTCGGCGAGACCCAGGCTGACTATGAGTCCAACTTGCACCAGGACATCGCCAACATTGACCGCTACCGGCTGCCGCTGGGCGCCTACCGGATCGAGGGCTGGGGCTTCCCCAACTCCGACAACGATGGCTTCGCCCTTCACAGCTTCGCCGACTTCGCCACTCAGTCTCAGATCATCCGCCAGCTGCGGGCCCGCCACATCCACCCGCTCGCCTATCTGCGGCCCTGGATCACGCCCGGCTCGGCCCCTGACCATGCCGGGACGCCGCCTGTGGTTCTTCAACCGTGCCGGCTACTCGGGCACCCCGGGATCAGCCGCATTCGAGAGCGCCAACTTCCCCGGAGACGAGGCCACCAACTGGGGTCAGGCGTCCGGATTGCAATCGCTGGCACCGGACGTGCTCAGCACCTGTGGTGACACAGGGAGTCCTGTCTCGCAGCGTGTACTTCCCGGCCGGTTGCTGGCGAGACCCGCAGACTCACCGGAGCGTGCGCGGTCCGCGCAGTGTCACGATCCCTGCGCCCCTGACCCGCCTGCCGTACTTCTTCCGCTGCGGGACCCGGCCGTTTCGCACCTAGACGAGGCGGGGACGAGGCGTCGGCAGCACTCGGGCCAGCCAGCCCGTCGCCTCGCGCGCGTGCGCGGGATCGATGTGGTGCCCGGCCTCGGACTCGTGATACTCGACGCTCACGCCTCCGGCTACGAGCAGTTCCCGCGCGCGGTGGGCGAATGAGACGTCCATCACCGGATCGCGGCGTCCGTGCGCGATGAACACCGGCAGCCCTCGGCGCGGCTCGAGAGCGGGTGCCCAGCCGGCCACGGTGGGAATGAAGCCCGAGAAGATCAGCAGGCCGGCTGGTACCGGGCGGTCCGGCCCGAGCCCCAACGCGTAGCTCATCACCGAGCCCATCGAGAAACCGCCCAGCACGGTCCGCTCAGGGCCGATGCCGGTCCGCGCCCACAGCCGGTCGTGCAGGCTGGCCAGCTGGGCGTAGGACGCGCGAAACGTGTCTGGGTCCGGATATCCCACCTGCGGCACGCGGTACCAGTGATACCCGGGCGCGCCGGGCAGCGTCAGCGGCGCGCGCGGGGTGACGGCGTGCAGCTCCCGCGCCGGGTCGAGCACGTCGGCGAACGGCAACAGGTCACGCTCGTCCGCCCCCCGGCCGTGGTGCAGGATCAACAGACCCCGGGGTTCACCCGTGGCGGGTCGCTCGAGCAGCTCGAGGCCGGTCATGCGGGTAGAGCCTCTTACAGCCGGCTCCGGACGATCTTCCCCAGCGCGTTTCTGGGCAGCTCGGAGGCGAACTCGATGCGCTTGGGCACCTTGTAGGGCGCCAGGCGGGTGGCCGCCACCGCCCGCAACTCGTCGACGTCGATCCGGCTGTCAGCGACCACCACGGCGGTGACCTCCTCGCCCCAGGCGGCGCTGGCTCGGCCCACGACCGCGACTTCCACCACGCCCGGATGGGCTGCCAGCACCTCTTCGACCTCGCGCGGATGCACGTTGTAGCCACCGGTGATGATCAGCTCCTTGCTGCGCCCCACCAGGCGCAGATAGCCGTCCTCCCCAATCTCTCCCAGGTCGCCGGTGTGAAACCATCCTTGGGGCGTGAACAATTCGGCGTCGGCAGCTTCCCGCTCGTAGTAGCCGCTGATGACGTTCGGACCGCGGACCAGCACCTCGCCGCCCTCGTCCAGCTCGAGTTCGACGCCCGGCAGCGGGAAGCCGACCGTTCCCGGCCGGCGGGGACCGTCGTACGGATTGCCGGTCAGCATCATCGTCTCGGTCATGCCGTAGCGCTCCAGGGGAATCTGTCCCGTGTCCCGCTCGACCTCCTCTGCGAGCGCCGCCGGCAATGGCGCAGACCCGCATACGAGCAGGCGCACCGGGCGCAGCGCGCCCGCCTGGCCGACCGACACCAGCCGCTGGTACATCGCCGGGACGCCGAAGAACATCGTGACGCCCTCGCCGCACGCAGCTGCCACCTCGCCAGCGTCGAACCTCCGGCGCAGGAGAATTTCCGAACCGGCGCACAGGCTGGCGATCACCCCCACCCCGAGTCCGTGCACATGGAACAGCGGCAGCGTCAGCAGCAGCCGCTCCTGCGGCCCCCAGCGCCAGGCCAGGTTCACGGCCGTCGCGCTGGCGAGCAGATTGCCATGCGTCAGCAGCGCGCCCTTGGGCTGACCGGTTGTGCCCGAGGTATAGACGAGCAGGGCGGGATCTTGGGCCGTGGCGCGGTCGATGCCGGCGGGGGCGGGCTCGGGGCCGTCGAGGGCGATGTCGAGAACCGGGATCGACCCCGGCCGCGCCTCGGCGATCCAGGCGCCGCGCCGCTGATCGTCGACCGCCGCCGCCGCCGGAGCCGCGTGGCGCACGATTCGGCCGACCTCCTCGCAGGTGTAGGCAGGGTTGATCGGCAGCACCACCAGGCCGGCACGCAGGGCAGCCATGTGCGCCAGCACCAGGTCCGCGGAGCTCTCGGCACACACCGCGAGCCGGTCACCGGGCTCGAGACCGGCGCTCCGCAGCGTGCCCGCGGCCCGCGCCGAGCGCTCCTGGAGCTGATCGCTCGAGATCCAGGTGCCGTCGATGTCCTGGAGCTGAGGGCGGCCTGGGCGCTCGCGCCAGCGCCGGAGCCAGCGCCCGGGAAGGCTGCCGTCGGCCAGCAGATCGAGCTGGTCAGGCGCGTGGTCCGCGGGCAGATGGGCCTGCCAGGGGAGCAGCGCGGTGGACATTCGACAATGCTCCCACGCAGCTGCCGCGCTCAGCCGCCCAGCTGATCGAGACGGCGCTGTAGGAAGCGACGCTCCGGCGCCGCCCGCGCCAGCTCGAGGGCGCGCCGATAGGAGGTGCGCGCCTCGTCGTCTCGGCCCAGCCGTCGCAGCAGCTCAGCGCGCGTCGAATGCAGATATTGGTAATCGGTCAGCTCTAGCCGCTCCACGATCGGCAGGGCGACCTCGGGACCCTCCGTCTGCGCGATCGCCACCGCGCGGTTGAGCTCGACAACCGGCGAGCGGGTGATCTGCGCCAGCTCCTCGTACAGCGCTGCGATCTGCGGCCAGTCGAGCTCATCCTCGGCTTGCAGCGAGGCGATCGCGGCCTGCAGCGCGTATGGTCCGCGCCCTCGCAGGGCCAGGGCCCGGTGCAGCGCGGCTCTGCCCTGCTCGATCTGAGCGGCGTTCCACAGCGTGCGATCCTGGTCGGCCAGCAGTACCAGCTCGCCGTCACGGAAGCGGGCAGCTCGCCGGGCGTCGTGCAGCAGCATCAGCGCCAGCAACCCGTGAGCCTCGGACTCGTCCGCCATCAGCTCCGTGAGCACGCGGCCCAGACGCAGCGCCTCGGCCGCGAGATCGACGCGCCCGCCGTAGCCCTCGTTGAAGATCAGGTAGATGACCGCGAGCACCGCCGCGAGCCGGTCCGCCAGCAGATGGTCGGGTGGCACGCTGAACGGAATCCCAGCCGCCTTGACCTTCGCCTTGGCCCGGGACAGGCGGCGCTTCATTGTCTCGGGCGCCACCAGGAACGCGCGCGCGATCTCGTCCGTCGTGAGCCCACCGAGGGCGCGCAGGGTCAGCGCCACCTGCGCGTCGGTCGCGAGCGCGGGATGACAGCAGGTGAACAGCAGTTCCAACCGCTCGTCGGGCATGCTCATTTCGTCAACCGTGTCTTCCGTGGCTACCGGCACATCGAGTGATCGCGTCTTCACGGCCAGGGTTCGGTCGCGGCGCAGCCGGTCGATCGCGCGGTTGCGCGCCGTCGTCACCAGCCACCCGGCGGGGTTCGCGGGATCGCCGTCGCGCGGCCAACGCTCGGCGGCGATCGCGAACGCCTCCTGCGCGGCTTCCTCGGCCAGGTCGAAGTCGCCCAAGAAGCCCACCAGCGACGCGAGCACGCGGCCCCACTCTTCGCGAAACACCTGCTCGATCAGCGCTACATCTCCACGATCGGCCGGACCTCGACCGAGCCGCCCATGCGGGCGGCCGGGATTCGCGCCGCCAGCTCGATCGCCGCGTCCAGATCGGCGGCATCGAGCAGGTAGAAGCCGCCCAGAATCTCCTTCGTGTCCGCGAATGGGCCGTCGGTGGTGAGTGTCTGGCCGTCCGCGACGCGCACCGTGGTGGCCACTTGGATCGGCTGCAGCTGCTCTCCGCCGAGCACGCCCGGAGCTTCGCTGATCGCCATGTACTCGCCGTGTGCGGTCCGCTGCTCGCCCTCGTCCAGCTCCTCCCAGGCTCCGGGCCGCGTGTAGATCAACAACGCATACTTCATGAGGTCCTCCTTTGAGGCTTGGCTGTCATCTGGGTGACGAACCAGGTGCGCCCGAGGGGACACGGGCGGCAGAAAATTCTCACGCTGCCGCCGTGAGCTGCTGCGACAGCCGAGCCATCGAGCGCTGGTTGGCCCGACGCAGCATCGAGCGGACCATCGGAGCCGTCAGTCGCTCGCTGATCGGCGCCCGCTGCCAGGAGTACTCGAACACGATCCGGGTCCCGCCGTCTGCCAGCGCCTCCAGCATGTAGGTGCCGTTGGCCACGCGCCGGCCGCCGGCGCCGATGTTCTGCTCCACGATCCGTTCCGGGCGGCTGGCGGAGACGACCTCGATGTCGATCACATCGGTTCGCCCGCCCGCCCTGACCTTCACCCGGGCCTTGGATCCGACCCCGGATGCCGGACCCGAATATTCCCAATCGTGGAGCACGTGATCGGTGAACGGTTCGTGGTTGGCCATCACGTCGAGGAAGTCGAACACCTCATCGCGTGACCGGGGAACTGTGGTGGATACTCGTACCGATTGCATGTACCAGATGGTACACTAGCGCGGGATGGCCCGCAACCAGACCTCCCCCGCACGGCCGTCTCCCAGGCAGCGGCTGCTCGACGCCGCGATCGAGTACGTGGCCGAGCACGGACTCGGCGAGGTGACGCTGCGCGGACTGGCGAGCGCGATCGGCACCAGCCACCGCATGCTGATCCACCACTTCGGATCCAAGGAGGGCCTGTGGGTCGAGATCGTCCAGGAGGTCGAGCGCCGTCAGCGCGAGCTCCTGGCTGAGATCGCGCCCGATCCGGGCCAGCCGGTGGCCGCCGCGATGTGGGCCTGGTGGAAGCACATCTCCGACCCGGCTCTGTGGCCCAATGAGCGGCTGTTCTTCGAGGTCTACGGCCAGGCGCTGCAGGGCCGGGCGCACACCACCGAGATGCTGGACGCGATCGTGGACAGCTGGCTCGACCCGATCGCGGAGCTGAGCATCGCCCGAGGCACTCCTCGTGACATCGCCCGCGCCCACGCGCGGCTGGGCATCGCGGTCACCCGAGGCCTGCTGCTGGACCTCCTGGCAACCGGCGACGTGGCCGCGGTCGACGCCGCGATGAGGGCGTTCGTCGACCTGTACAAATCGTGGCTGACGTCCGCCGCTGGCTCGGGCCGGGCGGCCCGCTGACGCCCGGCTCAGAAATGGCCCTTCACCGCCGTCGCGGAGATCCGGCGGGTGTCCTCCGGCGCCGGCCGCAGGATCATCACCTCCGCCGGAACGCGCTCGAGCAGCCACTGCAGGTCCTCGCCGCTGAGTCCGCTGTTGGGGCTGTCGGTGGCGGACACGATGATGCGGTCGAACTGCTCCTGGTCGAGCAGCCGGTTGAGCGCGTCCCGGTAGGTGCGCCCGCGCCCGATCCGGGAGTCCACCGGGATGCCCTGGGCCGCCGCCCGTTGCTCGATCGCCTCCAGCAGCAGCATCCCCTCCGAGCATTGGCTCGGCAGCGAGGAGTCGATCGGCAGGGTCCTCGGTACCCGAGCCAAGAAGGCCGGCATGATCGTCGCGTTCTCTGCCTTGGACAGGCGCACCGCCGCCTCGAACGCCCGGCGGGAGATGCCGTTGTCGGTGAACGGCAGCAGAATCCGCCGCACCGGAGGATTCTGGCGTCGCTCTCGCCCCGGGCGGTGTCCGTTAGGAGGCAGCCAGTAACCCGCAAGCAACCCGGCGGCCAGGGCTGCGATCGCGACCACGACGATCACCACGACCGTCATCTCGGCACGCCCCCCGAGCGCTGGGCTCGATCCGCGACGATGCGCACGTCGACGCCGGGCAGCAGCTCCATCAGCCGCTGCGGCAGCGGCGTGCGCAGCCGGGCCAATCCGCGGGCCGGCCGGCTGCGGCCCAGTAGGACGTAGGTGCTGCCCTGACGCCGGGCCACGTTGGCAACCGCGACGGCCACGTCGTCGGATTCCTCGACCAGCATGCGCGCTCCGAGCACTGACGCGAGCTGTTGGAGCGACCCCAGCGAGCGCTCCTGCTCGTCCGAGAGATCGCGCGCTGGCTGGATCCAGAGGATGTCGAGATCGGCGCCCAGACGCTGGGCCGAGCGCCAGGCCCGCCGAACCAGACGCTGGGCCCCGGGATATGGCTCCACCAGCGCCAGTAGCCGCTCCCCAACGGCCTGCGGGGCCTCGTCGCCGATCGTCTCCTCGCGTGTGCCGACATGCACCACGGGGGCGAGCCGTTTGTGACCCACCTCCTCGGCGGTCTGGCGCAGCGCGACCTCACGCAGGGCCGACAAATTCTCGATGCGAAAGAAGTTGTTCAGCGCGGTGTCGATTCGCTCGGGCGGATACACCTTCCCGGCCCGAAGCCGGTCGAGCAGGGCCTCCGGCGTCAGGTCGACCAGCACCACTTCGTCAGCCCCACCCAGCACGGCATCCGGAATCGTCTCCCGCACCCGCACGCCGCTGAGCTCGGCAATCTGGTCATTGAGCGACTCCAGGTGCTGAACGTTCAACGTCGAGAGCACGTCGATCCCCGCCGCCAGGACGTCATCGACGTCCTGGTAGCGCTTCTCATGCTCCAGGCCGGGAGGGTTGGTGTGCGCCAGCTCGTCGATCAGGCACACCTCGGGTGCCCGGGTCAGGATCGCGCCCAGGTCCATCTCCATCAGGTCCGTGCCGCGGTAGGTGACCTGGCGCCGCGGAAGTACCGGCAGCCCCTGGGCCAGCTGGGCGGTGTCCTCGCGGCCGTGAGTTTCGAGCAGTCCGATCACGACGTCGCGCCCGGCCTCCTGCTCGGCGTGTCCCTCCAGCAGCATCCGGAACGTCTTGCCCACGCCTGCGGCCATCCCCAGGAACACCCGCAAATGTCCGCGTCGCGGCTCGGTCATGACGGCGCCGGCGGGGACGACCACATTCTCGATGCTCATGCTCCCAGCAGGTTGTGGATCACCAGGTCGATCAGCTTGATCCCGATGAACGGGGCGATGATGCCGCCCAGGCCGTAGATCCAGAGGTTGCGCCGCAGCAGCGCGCTGGCGCCGATTGGCCGGTAGCGGACACCGCGCAGGGCGATCGGGATCAGCAGGGGGATCACGAGGGCGTTGAAGATGATGGCCGAGATCACCGCCGAGCGAGGCGTTCCCAGGTTCATGATGTTGAGCACGTGCAGCGGGCTCTGTTCGCCCTTGGTGGCGGCCCAGGTGGTGACGAAGATCGCGGGGAGGATCGCGAAGTACTTGGCCACGTCGTTGGCGATCGAGAACGTGGTCAGCGCGCCGCGCGTGATGAGCAGCTGCTTCCCGACTTCGACGATCTCGATGAGCTTGGTCGGGTTGGAGTCGAGGTCGACCATGTTCCCCGCCTCGCGGGCGGCCTGAGTGCCGGTGTTCATCGCCACGCCGACATCCGCCTGGGCCAGCGCCGGGGCGTCGTTGGTCCCGTCGCCGGTCATGGCCACCATCCGCCCGTCGCCCTGCTGCTCCTTGATCAGCTCCAGCTTCGCCTCGGGGGTGGCCTCGGCCAGGAAGTCGTCGACCCCGGACTCCTGGGCGATCTTGGCGGCCGTGAGGCGGTTGTCGCCGGTGATCATGATCGTGCGGATGCCCATCGCGCGCAGATGGTCGAAGCGCTCGCGCATCCCCTCCTTGATCGTGTCCTTCAGGTAGATCACGCCCATCACCTGTGAATCCCGGGCGACCGCCAGCGGGGTGCCGCCCTCGCGACCGATCCGGTCGAGCACCGGCTGCAGCTCGGCGGGCGGACGCCCGCCCTCGCTAGCGACGAACTGGATGATGGCGTCGCCCGCGCCCTTGCGCAGCTGGCGTCCGTCGAGATCGACCCCGCTCATCCGGGTCTGAGCGGTGAACGGCACGAACCGGGCGTGGAGATCGGACATGTCGTGCTCGCGGATCCCGTACTGCTTGGCCAGGACCACGATCGAGCGTCCCTCGGGGGTCTCGTCCGCCAGCGAGGACAGCTGCGCCACCTCGGCCAGCTCGGTCTCGGCGACGCCCGGCATCGGGATGAACTCCGAGGCCAGGCGGTTGCCGATCGTGATCGTGCCCGTCTTGTCCAGCAGCAGCACGTCCACGTCGCCGGACGCCTCCACGGCCCGGCCCGACAGCGCCAGCACGTTCCGGCGCACCAGCCGGTCCATGCCGGCGATTCCGATCGCCGACAGCAGCGCCCCGATCGTCGTCGGGATCAAGGCCACCAGCAGTGAGATCAGCGTGGTCTCGGAGATGGAGGTGTCGGCGAACAGCCCAAACGGCCTCAGCGTCGCGACCACGATCAGAAAGATCAGCGTCAGACCGGCGAGCAGGATGTTGAGGGCGATCTCGTTCGGAGTCTTGCGCCGCGCCGCGCCCTCGACCAGCGCGATCATGCGATCCAGGAACGATTGGCCCGGTTCCTGGGTGATCTCCACCACGATCCGGTCGGACAGCACCCGGGTGCCGCCCGTCACCGCACTGCGATCGCCGCCGGATTCGCGGATCACCGGCGCCGACTCCCCGGTGATCGCAGACTCGTCCACCGAGGCGATCCCCTCGATCACGGTTCCATCACCCGGGATCAGTTCACCCGCCTCGACCACGACCACATCGCCCTTGGTCAGCTCGGGAGCCCGTTTCTCGGTCCCGTCCTGAAGCCGGGCAACGGTCTCCTGGCGCATCGAGCGCAGCGTGTCCGCCTGAGCCCGTCCCCGACCCTCGGCGAAGGCCTCGGCCATGTTCGCGAACACCACCGTCAGCCACAGCCAAAACGAAATCGTCAGCGTGTACCAGGCCGGTTCGTGGCCGCCGCCCAGCGGCTTGCCGCCGAGCACCTGGATCAGCCACGTCACCGTGGTGATGACAGCGCCGATCTCGACCACGAACATCACCGGGTTGCGGACCTGCACGCGCGGATCGAGCTTCACGAAGCTGTCGATCAGCGAACGCGTGACGATGTCCCGCCTAAACAGCGAGATCGCGCGGCGCTCGGAGGGGGTGCTGCCGGGGGCAGTATCGATTGACATCAGCGGCCACCTGCGAGGCGGTTGAGAGCAAGGTTGAGCTGGAACACGTTGACGCCCGTCTCGCCGATGAACCCGATGCCACGGCCATGCGTGTAGTTCGAGACCAGCGACATCACCTGCGAGAGCGGCAGGTGCCTGACGGCGGCGACCCGGTGGGCCTGGATGTCGGCGTTCGCGATTGAGATGTCGGGATCGATGCCCGACGCCGAGGTGTTGACGGCGTCGACCGGGATTTGGGCCCTGGTCAGGCGCGGGTCATATGGCTTCTCGAGCGCGAGATAGGCCTGCATGTTCGATGCGATCGCCTGCTCGAGCACCTTGCTGTTCGGACCGAGGTTCGAGAACGTGGTGGCGGCGGCGTTGTACGGCGGGACGGTCGCCGAAGGCCGGCTCTGGAAGTACTTCGGATCGGGGACCGTGACCGGGTTGCCGTCCTTGTCGACCTGCGCCTTGCCGTTCTTGTAAACCTGGTCGGTGAAAGCCTGGCCGATGATCTTCGAGCCGACCAGTTTCCCGTCCACGTAGACGTTCTGGCCATTGGCGTTGCCCGGGAACGCGACCTGGCTCACGCCCGTGATCACCAGCGGGTAAAGGATCCCGGTCAGCACGGTCAGGACGAGCACGGCGAGCGCGGCGTTGAGGATGTTCTTGCGCATCAGTAGAGGTGTCCGGTCAGGCCCTGCACGATCGGTCCGAGCAGCAGAGCGGGGAAGAAGGTGAGCGCCCCGACGAGGATGATCACGCCGATCAGAAGCACGACGAACGTGGCGTTGTCCGTGCGCATCGTCCCCAGGCCGGGCGGGCTGATCCGCTTACCGGCCAGCGCACCCGCAATCGCGAGCGCGAATAGGATCGGCGCGAATCGGGCGAACAGCATCGTCAGGCCGCCGAGGATGTCGGCCAGCTTCACCCCGTGGGCGCCCAGGTTCCCCGCGCCCGGCTGGATGTAGCCGGTGTAGCCCGCGAATGCCGAGCCGTTGTTGTTGGCCTGTGACAGGTATGCGTAGAAGGTCTCCGAGAAGCCTTGGGGGGTTCCGGCCGCGGCGCTCGAGATCGAGGCCCGGCCAGCGCTGCTGGCAACGCCCAGCGCCGTGGCGAACAGCGCCGAGAGCGGCGTGATCAGGATCCCGAGGGCGACCAGCTTGATCTCCCGCGCCTCGATCTTCTTGCCCAGATATTCCGGCGTGCGACCGACCATCAGCCCGCCGAGGAACACGGCGAGGATCACGTACATGAGGATCGAGTAGAGGCCGGTTCCGACGCCGCCGAAGATCACCTCGCTGGCCGACAGGTTGGCCATCGGAATGGCGCCGCCGATCCCGGTGAACGACTCGATCGCGCTGTTCACGGCTCCGCAGGACGTGACCGTCGTGATCACGTTGAACAGGGCCGAGCTCGCGATCCCGAAGCGCTGTTCCTTGCCCTCCAAGTTGCCGCCCACCGAGCCATGGATCACCCCGGTATGCAGTCCCGCGGCGTGCTGCGCGGGTGACCCGTGCGCCTCGGCGACGTACGCCACGACGACGGCGCCGAGGAACATGATCATCATCGTCGCGTAGATCGCGTAGCCCTGGCGGCGGCGGCCCGACATGCGGCCGTAGGTGAAGACGACCGCCGCCGGGATCAGCAGCACGAGCAGCATCTCGAGCAGGTTCGTGAAGCCGGAGGGATTCTCGAACGGATGGGCGGAGTTGACGTTGAAGAAGCCGCCGCCGTTCGTCCCCAGCTCCTTGATCGCCTCCTGCGAGGCGACCGGACCCTGGGCGATCGACTGTGTCCCGCCGGTGACCGTGTGGGCCAGCAGGTAGTGCGAGAAGTTCTGGATCGAGCCCTGGAAGACCAGCAGCAGCGCGCCGACGATCGAGATCGGGAGCAGCACGTAGAGGACCGTGCGGACCAGGTCTTGCCAGAAGTTGCCGATGCTCTTGCCGGAGCGCGAGATGATTCCCCGGATCAGCGCCACCGCGACCGAGATCCCGACGGCGGCGGAGACGAAGTTCTGCACCGTGAGCCCAGCCATCTGGCTGAAGTAGCTCATCGTCGTCTCGCCGCTGTAGTACTGCCAGTTGGTGTTCGTGACGAACGACGACGTCGTGTTGAACGTCACGTCCCACGTGCCCGAGTGCAAGCGCTGAGGATTGAGCCCCGTCCAGTTCCACAGCGTCTGCGTGCGGAGGATGAAATACAGGAGCAGCCAGCCACCGAGCGAGAACAGAATCAGGCACTTGGCGTAGGCCTTCCAGTCCTGGCCCGTGGTGTCCACGCGCATCAGTCGGTACAGCAGGCGTTCGGGGCCACCGAGGATCGGTGTCAGGACGGTGCGCTCGCCGGTGTAGACACGCGCCATGAAGCGCCCGAGCGGGAGCGCGAGCAGCGTCAGAATCGCCGCGAACCCGAAGATCGTCAGCCAGCCGAGGAACGTCATCTCAGAACCGCTCTCCGCGCAGCAGGGCGTACAGCAGGTAAACGATCAGCAACACGGAGACGATCAGCCCGAACAAGTCCGCGCCGCTCATATGCGATCGATCCCGAAGATCAGGGCGTAGAGCACCGCGAACGCGACGATCCCCAGCAGTACCGCGACGATGTCCATGCGATCATCTTGGGACGCCCGGCGTGAAGGATGTGTGCAGAAACGCCTCGCGGGCATACAGATGTTGTGAAGACCGAACGGATCGCAGAAGGGACGATGAGCATCGACTACACGCTCGCCTACGGGACACATGCCACCCCCGAGGACGGTCGATGCGCGATGGAGTGGGTCAGCTACCTGGCTGGCGAGTCGCACAGCGATGACCCCGATTGCGTCAGTCCAGTCCTGCGCGCGCTTTGCACCACGCTCAACGACAGCCTCGAGGACACGCCCCGGCAGCGCTTGCGGCCCTACCTCAGTCGCACGATCGGCACCGCCGGCGACGGGCTCGATGGCCGGCGCTCCTGGCTGGCGATGGACTGGCTGATCCGCACCTACGTCCCCGCCTGGCTGACGGCAGCCCAGCTGCCCGAGGCCGCGGCGCGGATCCGCACCCTCGCCGAAGTCATGAATCCTCGGTCATTGCGCAAGGCACTAGGCGCTCTGGAGCAGGCGCGCGAGGAATCCCGGCACGTCTGGTCCGCGGCGCTTGGCGCCCCGCGGGTCGCGACCTGGGCGGCACCCTGGGCTGCGGGACGCGCAGCGGCCCGTGAGGTGGCCTGGGGTACGGCCGGCGCCGCCGCCTGGGCGGCGGCTCGGGTTGCGGTCGGAGACCTGGCGGGTGATCGAGCGCGGGCCGTCGCCCGCGAGATCGGCGGCGACGCAGCCGCGGCCGTGGCGCGCGGGGCGCGACTCGGCTCCAGCCGTGCCGGCGCCCGCGACGCGGCCCGGGCGGCCCTCGCCCCAACCGAGCTGGCGCTGACTGAATCCGTCTTCACCCTGCTTGATGGGATGCTCCCCACCGTCGCGCTGCCGCTGCCGGCCAGCTCCGCCGATCCCGTGTCCCGGGTGGCGCTGCCGGTATAGAGTCTGGTCCGGTGAGCCGGGAAGACTGGTCGGCGCATTCGTCGACCCATGGCTCCCCTCGCCGCCATCCCCCTGTTTTTCGCCTCGCTGGCGATCACGCTCGTGGCCGCGGGTCTGTTCGCGCGCCGGCTGGATCGCCTCGGAGTCCGGTTCGGCTTTCCCGAGGCGCTGATCGGGCTGCTCACGGCGCTGGCGGCGGACGGTCCCGAGATCTCCTCCGCGCTGTTCGCGCTGGCCAAGGGCGCGAACAATGTCGGTGTCGGGGTGGTCGTCGGCTCCAATGCCTTCAACCTGGCGGCGATGATCGGCGTCAGCGGCGTGCTGGCCGGCGGCGTGCTGCTACCTCGCGAGACGCTGTGGCTGGAAGGTCTGATCGGGGTCGTGATCACGCTGATCGCCGGGTCGGTCCTGCTGCAGTGGCTGGCCGCGCCGATCGGCGCGGCCCTGGCGGCCTGCCTCCTGGTCCCGTACCTGGCGCTGTTGATCGCGGGCCCGCGGCTGCTTGCCCGTTCGCGCGTGGGCGCGCTGCGGCCACTGGCCCACGCGCTGGAGCAGCGGCCGGGGCCCGAGCCCGCCCGACTTGGCTCGAGCAGCCCCACGCACCACCTGCTCGGGCTGGTGGTGCTGGACGTCGCGGTGATCATCGCCGGCAGCGCCGGAATGGTGCAGGCAGCGCTGGCGCTGGCCGACCACTGGCACGTATCGCCTAGCGTCCTGGGGGTGCTGCTGCTCGGGCCGCTGACCAGCATTCCCAACGCCATCACCGGCGTCCGCCTCGGGCTCGCCGGCCGCAGCGCCGCGCTGGTGGGAGAGACGTTCAACAGCAACACGATCAACCTCACCGCCGGCGTGCTGGCTCCTGCGCTGTTCATCACCCTGGGGGCGCTGACCGCGACCGTCAAGCTCCAGCTCGGCTGGCTCGCGGGCATGACCGCCATCTGCATCGCGCTGCTGGCCAGGCCGGGCGGCATGCGCCGCCGCGGGGCGGGCGCGTTAATCGGCCTCTATCTTGGGTTCGCCGCGATCGAGCTGCTGTCGTCGT
This sequence comes from uncultured Solirubrobacterales bacterium, assembly GCA_963803475.1. Lineage (GTDB taxonomy): Bacteria > Actinomycetota > Thermoleophilia > Solirubrobacterales > Solirubrobacteraceae > Palsa-465. Next base: position 97,566 of record CAWDMR010000007.1, on the reverse strand, counting down.
AGGGTCGCTGGTGCCCGGCCCGACTCGTGCACGGGCAGCAGCCCCAGCTGTCCGAGCGCGGGCGGGGGCCAACTCCAGCGCACCGGCCATCGACGAGGATCGCCGCCGACCCTACGCCGCGAACCGGTATCCCACGCGGGGGTCGGTCTTGATGTAGCGCGGACCCTCGGCCGGCTCGATCTTGCGGCGCAGATTCGCGACGTGTGCGCGCAGCACCTGCGTGTCCTCTCGGTAGCCCGCTCCCCACACCGACACCAGCAGCTCGCGGTAGGTGATCAGGCGGCCGCGATTGCGGATCAGGACCCGCAGCAGGTCAAACTCGGTGGGCGTTAGATGGACATCCTCACCATCAAGGCTCACCACCCGCCCGGCCAGATCGACCTTCAGCGCTCCGGCGCGGATCACGGCGTCGTCGGGCTCCGGACTGGCGCGGCGCAGGGCGGCCTGCAGGCGCGCGATCAGCTCTCGAGGCCCGAACGGCTTGGTCACGTAGTCGTCCGCCCCGGCGGCCAGCGCGCGGACCTTGGCCTCCTCCTCGCCCACGGCCGACAGCACGATGATCGGCATCTCGCTCCACTCCCGCAGCCGCCGGCACACCTCGACGCCATCGATGTCCGGCAGCACCAGATCGATGATCGCGGCGTCGGGGTGCTGCACCGCGGCGATGTCCAGCGCCTCCTCGCCGTCGACGGCCGGCAGCGACTCGAACCCAGCTTCACGCAGGATCACACGCAGCGCCCGGAGGATCTGGGTTTCGTCGTCGCACACGAGCACCCGCGAGCGTGCGTTCAAATCGACACCCTCGCATCCTGGTGGACGGGAAGCTCGACCACGAAGCTCGTTCCCTGTCCGGGCAGCGACTCGACCGAGATGCGCCCGCCGTTCGCCTCCACGAAGCCCTTGGCGATCGCGAGGCCCAGGCCGGATCCCTTCCACGGCTTGGGGCCTTCGTCGGACCCCTGGTAGAAGGGTTCGAAGATGCGCTCGTGATCCACCCGGCGGATTCCCTGGCCCTGGTCCACCACCCGGGTCACGATCCGCGGCCCCGAGCGGCGCACGTGCACGGACACGGGCCGTCCGCCCGAGTACCTCCAGGCGTTCTCCAGCAGGTTGACGAACACCTGCTCCAGCTGGCCGCCGTCGGCTCGGAGCAGCGGGACGTCGGGATCGAGGATCATCCGGACGTCGGCGTCGGGCACCGTCTCGCGCGCGGCCAGCAGAACCTCCTCGATCGAGATCCAGTCCGAGCGGGGCGTCGCCCGACCCGCCTGGAGGCGGGACAGGTCGAGCAGCTTGTCGATCAGGGTCGACAGCCTCTCCCCTTCCTCCACCACCGCATCGCTCAGCTCGGCGCGCTCCTCGTCGGTCAGCGAACGCGCCCTCAGCGCGTGGCCCGCGGCCACGATCGCGGTCACCGGCGTGCGCAGGTCGTGAGACACAGCGCGCAACAGCGCAGTCTTGAGCTCGTCGCTGCGACGTAGCGCACCCGTCTCCACGGCCTCCGCTTGCGCCACATCGCGGTGCAGCGCGATTGCCACCAGCGCCTCCAATGAGGGCACCACGTGGGCGAGCAGCCGTTCGTGGGTCTCGGCGGACAGGCCGCGCGGCACCAACAGCGTTGCAATCTGAGCGCCGTCACCGCCGTGCAGCGGTACCGCCTCCCGCCGCTCGCCCGCCTGCGCCGCTCCGAGCTCGATCGCCGCCGACGGCAGGTCGAGCGCTGCGGCCACTCGGCGCGCAGCCGCACCAAGCGCCTGCTCGGTCTGCGCGCCGGCTAGCAGCTCGCGCGCCAGGCCGGCGGCCAGATCGGCCTCGCCGCGACGCCGCTCGGCCTCAAGTGCGCGGCTGCGGGCCAGCTCGGCCATTGTGCTCACGACCGCCGCAACGAGCACGAACGCCGCCAGCGCGACCCAATTGCGGCTGTCGGAGATCGTGAACCGCCCCACGGGCGGAATGTGGAAATAGTTCAGCGCGGCAGCGCTCGCCAGCGAGGTGAGCAGCCCCAGGGCGAGACCCCAATATGCCGAGATCAGCAGCACCGCGGGTAGGTACACGACGCCCAGCGACACGGTCGGCGCCACGGCCTTGAGCGGGTAAATTGCCGCCGTGGCGGCCGCCACTGCCAAGGCCGCCACCAGCACGCCGATCGAGGTGGACGCGCGCCTGGCTCCGAACGCGCCGCCTCCCGGCCGGCCGAGCCGCCGCCCGGTCGGGCCCAACCGGGACTCACCTGCGCCCTGGGACATGCGGGTTAGGGTACGCCCGACACTGGGCCGGAGCCGTCGCGTCTGCGCGTTGCGACTGCCGGTCACAGCCGCACCCGGGGACGCCGCGTCGCGGCCGCGAGCGTCGTGGCGCCAGGAGCATGCGCCGCCTACGCCTTCGACGAATCGCGCCACGTCCAGCCACACGGCGTTGTCGAGAAAACCGAACGCAAGCGTCGAGGCACCGAGCCGACCAGCGTGCCCAACGGATAGCCGGCGGTCATCACGCCCGCCGACAGCTTTGACAGATGTAGCTCCCGGGTCAGCGTCGGAAGCAACGGCGCGATCGCGGCGTAGAACATCGTGTCCACGAACACGATCGCGCCCATCACCAGCACGAGCCGGCGAAGCGATTGGTTGGAGGCGGGCGGCATCACGCCTGACCGTACTGGGCACTGGGCTCAGCCGGAGAGACGGCCGGCCCGCCGCCTCACCGTGTCTCAGGTCCGGGCGCGACTCAGTCGGCGGGTCCGGCGGCCAGTTCGTCAATCAGCCCTGCCAGCTTGACCAGCAGGTCCGGCGCCAGCTCGCGCTCGGGCTGCGGCAGCGCCGCGTAGAACGCCCGCTCCCGACCCCGGATCCAATCCCGCTGGCCGTCGAACAGCGCACGTCCCCGGTCCGTCAACGCGACCACGACCGCCCGCCGGTCGTCCGCCGCCCGGGTCCGCCGAACCAGCTCGCGGCGCTCGAGCGCATCCAAGATCCGGGTGGCCGTCGACGGCGCGATCCCCGCCTCGGAGGCCAGGTCCTGAACCCTCGCCTCCTCACGGCTGAGGAGGCCGAGCAGCAGCGAGTACTGCGACAGCGACAGCGCGGTGTCCCCGGCGTGCGCGGTCGCTCCCCGAGCCCGCCGCACCGCCTGCACGAAGCCGTCGAAAGCGGCGAGGAACTCAGTTGCACGCGGCTCCTCAAACGAGGGAGGATGGACATCGGCAACCGCCACCCAGTCAGCGTAACACAGGCACGTGGCTTGCTAACATTTGGCATGCCAAACAACTGGCTCGCCGAGCAAATGTTTCGGAACATCCTGGTCAGCATCGATGGCTCCCCCACTGCGGAGCTCGCGCTCGAGCAGGCGATCGAGCTGGCGCAGTCCAACCAGGCGCGGCTGACGATGCTGCTGGCGGTGCCGCGGGCGCCCGGCTGGGTGTGCAGCTCGCCGCTCACGATCGGCGCCTACGACACGATGTCTCGGGAGCTTGAGACCGAGTCGATCGAGATCATGAAGGCTGCCGTGAGCCGCGTCCCGGACTGCGTTCCGGTTACGAAGATCATCGTCCACAAGCCCATCCGGACGGCGCTGATGCGCCTCATCAGGGAGGGCAACTACGACCTGGTGGTGATGGGATCCCGCGGCCGCGCCCCAATCAAGTCCTCGATGCTCCGCAGCGTCAGCCAGTACGTCCTGCGCCACAGCCCGATCCCGGTGCTGATCGTGCGCCCCGAGCCGGAGGCGGCAGCGCCGGCGCCAAGCCCCGCCCAGCCGGACGAGGCCGGGTCGCGGCCCGAGGCGGCGTCCGGAGCGCGGCCGGCAACCACGTAGGCGCGCGCGGAGGCCGGTGTTGGGGCCGAAGGCCCAGCCGGCGGGCCGGCGTTGGGCCTTGTTGTGTATTGGACAACTAATCCCCAACCCCCCGCGCCACTGATCCACGGGCCGCGTCGCCACGTATACACATCAGGGTGCGGATTTTTCCGTCCCTCGAACCACCCCCAAACGTGATCCAATCGCACCGTGTTCAGGCCCACCCGCCGACTGATCTCGACTGACCTGCGGGCGCTGGCGGACGAGGACCTGATGCATTTTGTAGGCGACGGCGACGCGCGCGCGTTTGAGGTGATCTTCGATCGCCACGCAGGCGCCGCGTTCTCATTGGCCTACCGCATGTGCGGGCGCCGGTCGGTGGCGGAGGACGTTGTGCAGGAGGCGTTCCTGTCGCTGTGGCGCAGCGGCGCTCGCTATGACCGGGCTCGCGGAAGCGTGCGGTCGTGGGTGCTGAGCGTCGTGCACAACCGGGCGATCGATGTGTTCCGGCGACAGTCGGTTCGCGACAGCCGTGACGTACACGACGACGGGATCGCCGAGCGAATGCCGGCAGAGGAGTACACCGACAGGGAGGTCGAACGCAAGGACGAGGCTCAGCATGTGCGGAGCGCTCTGCGAGAGCTCCCGAAGGACCAGCGCCAGGTGATCGAGCTGGCCTACTTCGGCGGCTTCACTCACAGCCAGATCGCGGACATGCTCGGCCTGCCGCCGGGCACGGTCAAGGGACGGATGCGTCTGGCGTTGACCAAGCTTCGGCTCACGCTTGGCGATCCAGCGGAGGTAGTGGTATGACCCAGGGAGACACGATGTCAGAGCAGCACGATTGCGGCAGCGACGCGGCGGCGTTTGTGCTCGGAGCACTGGAGCCGAGCGAGGCAGATGCGTTCCGCGCCCACATGGCCACCTGCGTTGTCTGTCGCGACGAGGTCGCGACCCTCGAGCATGTAGTCGACGCCCTACCGATGGCGGCGCCTCAGTACCAAGCACCGCGGGCGCTCCGGCGCCGCGTGTTCAAGGCCATACGTTCCGAGCCCAGGCAGACGCCGGCGACCGCGGGGCGATGGTCGCGGCGTCCTTCTCTGGGGCTGGCGATGACCCGCGCGGCGCTGGGGCTAGGCATGGCGGTGGTGGTGGCGCTCGCGGTGGCGGGCGGTATCGAGCTCGGATCGCCAGGCTCGAGCGGTACCCGGCTGATCCAGGCCAGCGTCCCGGCCTCGAGCGCATCGGCTCAGTTGCGCGTGACCGGCGCTCACGGCGAGCTGATCGTGCGCGACATGCCGCCGCCGCCCAGCGGCAAGGTGTATGAGATCTGGCTCCAGCGCGGGACGGCCGCGCCTTCGCCCACCAGTGCGCTGTTCAGCGTCACCTCCTCGGGCTCCGGGGATGTGGGTGTGCCCGGCAGTCTCCACGGCGTCAGCCGGGTGCTGGTGACACCCGAGCCGGCGGGTGGCAGTCGGGCCCCCACGCACGCACCGGTCGTCATCGCGCAATTGACGTAGGGCTTCGTTTCCAGCACCCTTCACGGTGAGTTGAGGCGGGTATCCCGCCGGACCCGGAGCGGGGCAACCAATTGAGCTGAGGGCAACATGACGAAGAGGGTGGTTCGGCAGACGAAGCGCTCCCCGGCGGCGCGACAGACGAACGGCGCGACCGCATCCCGCACCCGCAACGGGACGGGCCGCGATGGGGCCGCGGACCCCGCGCTGGCGCGGCTGGAGGCGGCGCTGCGGGCTGCGGCGGCAGGAGATTTCAGCGTCCGGCTTCCGGGCCGGCGCAAGGACGAGGTCGGCCGCCTGGAGGCGGCCTACAACGAGCTGGCCGCTCGCAACGCCGCGCTCGAGGCCGAGCTGGTGCGCCTCGGTCAGATCATCGGTCGGGAGGGCCGGATGACCGAACGGGCACGGCTGAAGGGCGACCAGCGGCGCCTGGCGTACGACTGTGGACTCGGTCAACGGCCTGATCGACGATCTTGTCCGTCCCACCACCGAGGTGGCTCGCGTTATCGTGGCCGTCGCCGAAGGCGACCTCAGCCAGAAGATGGCGCTCGAGATCGAGGGTAGGCCCGTGAAGGGGGAGTTCGCCCGGATCGGCACGACCGTGAACTCGATGGTCGACCAGCTGTCCAGCTTCGCCGCCGAGGTGACCCGGGTGGCGCGCGAGGTCGGCACCGAGGGCAAGCTCGGCGGCCAGGCCGAGGTGGCAGGCGCATCGGCACCTGGCGAGATCTGACCGACTCGGTCAACTTCATGGCCTCCAAGTTGACTGACCAGGTGCGCAATATCGCCCAGGTGACCACGGCCGTCGCCAGCGGTGATCTGACCCCATCGATTTCGGTCGAGGCTCAGGGCGAGGTCGCCGAGCTGAAGGACAACATCAACCAGATGATCGCCAACCTGCGCGAGACGACCCAGCTGAACGCCGAGCAGGACTGGCTGAAGTCGAACTTGGCCGGTATCTCCGGGATGCTCCAGGGACAGCGCGATCTGGCCGCCGTCACACAGCTGATCATGAGCGAGGTGGCCCCCACGGTGAACGCCCAGCACGGCGCGCTGTTCGTCGCCGAGCCCACCGCTGAGGGCAGCACCGAGCTGGTGCTGGGCGCGGCCTACGGCTACACGCCCCGCAGCAGCGACATGCGCAGCCGCTGGGGTGTTGGCGAGGGTCTGGTGGGGCAGGCCGCGTTCGAGCGCAAGACGATCGCATTGCGTAACGTGCCGCCGGGATTCATCAAGATAGCCTCGGGACTGGGCGACGCCTCGGCAAAGGATGTGCTGGTGATGCCGGTGCTGTTCGAAGATCACGTGCTCGGCGTCATCGAGCTCGCGTCGATCGAGTCGTTCTCGGACGTCCACCGTGACTTCCTGGACCGCATCGGCGAGACGATCGGGGTGGTGCTCAACACGATCCGCGCCAACATGCGGACCGAGGAGCTGCTGGAGCAGTCGCAGAGCCTGACCCAGGAGCTCCAGCACCAGTCCGAGGAGCTGCGCAAGACCAACGACGAGCTGCAGCAGAAGGCACGTCTGCTGTCCGAGCAGAATCGCGACATCGAGATCAAGAACGAGGAGATCGAGCTGGCCCGGCGCGGGCTGGAGGACAAGGCGGCGCAGCTGGCCCTGTCTTCGAAGTACAAGTCTGAGTTCCTGGCCAACATGTCGCACGAGCTGCGCACACCGCTGAACTCGATGTTGATCCTCAGCCGTCTGCTGGGCGAGAACGAGGACGGCTCGCTCACCGATCGCCAGGTCGAGTTCGCCCAGACGATCCACTCGGCGGGCAACGACCTGCTGTCGCTGATCAACGACATTCTCGACCTGTCAAAGGTGGAAGCCGGCCGCATGGAGGTGGACATGGCGCCGGTGGCGCTGTTCGACATCTATGAGGACGCCGAGCGCGCCTTCCGGCCGCTCGCCGAGCAGAACAACCTCGCGTTCGAGGTCGACATCGATCCCACGCTGCCGGCCTCGATCATGTCCGATGAGCAGCGCCTCAACCAGATCCTCAAGAACCTGCTCTCGAACGCGTTCAAGTTCACCCACCGCGGTGGAGTGACGCTGTCGATTCGCCGCGCCTCCGAGGACACCGCGTATTACAACGAAGCGCTGCGCAGCGCCGAGCACGTCATCTCGTTCACCGTGGTGGACACCGGCGTGGGCATCCCGGACGACAAGCTGGGAGCAATCTTCGAAGCCTTCCAGCAGGCCGACGGCACGACCTCACGCAAGTACGGCGGCACCGGGCTCGGACTGTCGATCTCCCGGGAAATCGCGCGACTGCTCGGCGGGGAGATCAAGGTTGAGTCCGAACTGGGCGCGGGCAGCCGGTTCTCACTGTTCCTGCCGCTCGCCGAGCGGGTCGCCGACGGCGCGGTGACGGCAGATGACAACGGTGCCGTGATCACGATGCCCGCGATCGACGGCGTCGAGCTGGAGGACCACGTGGCGCTGGCCGCCAGCGACGCGTTCGAGCCCCAAGACCGTGTCGTGCTGGTGATCGACCCGCAGCCCGACCGCGCCCAGCTGGTGCTCGACGCGGTGCGCGAACGAGGCGCCAAGGCGATCGTCGCCCGCCGGCCCACGGCGGCGCCGGGGCTGGCCCGGGAGCACCGGCCCGGCGCGGTGCTGCTGGCTGGTGACTCGCCCCGGGCCGAGTCGGTGCTGGGGCAGATCAAGCAGCATCCCGACACGCGCCACCTGCCGGTGGTCCTGATCGGGGACGCTGCGACTCGGATCGATGCCCTCCGGGCCGGGGCGGCCGCATTCGTGTCCGACCCGATCGACCCCGCCGGACTCGCTCCCGCGCTGGACCGGATCGAGCGGCTCTCGGGACGGGCGCCGCGGCGCGTCGCGCTGGTCGATTTCGGCGAGCCGCTGAATGCGGAGATCATCGCTCTGCTGGGGGACGGCGACGGGGTGGAGCTCGAGCGGGTTGACGCCCGCCCGGGGTTGGCGTCCCTGGGCCAGGACGGCTTCGACCTCGCGGTGGTGGTCGTCGGCAGCCACCGCAGCGACGCACTCGGCCTGCTTCAGGAGTTCACCACCGAGCCGGTTGCACGCGAGCTACCGGTGATCGCGTTCCTGCCCCAGCGGCTGGCCAAGGCCGAACGAGCGCGGCTCGACGCGATGTCGAAATCCGCCGTGATCCTGGTGGCCGACTCGCCCGAGCGCCTGGCCGACCGAGCGGCGCTGTTCCTGCACCGTATGGAGGCCACGCTGCCCGCGCCGACGCGCCGGATGCTCGACCTGCTGCGGACCGGCGACGCGCCGCTGCAAGGCCGCAAGGTGCTGGTGGTCGACGACGACATCCGTAACGTGTTCGCGCTGACCTCGACGCTCGAGCAGCGCGGAATGAAGGTCGTGTTCGCCGAGAACGGGCGTGAGGGAATCGAGCGTCTACACCAGCATCCGAACACGGACGTCGTGCTTCTCGACATCATGATGCCCGAGATGGACGGCTATGAGACCGCGCGCGCGATCCGCTCGATGCCCCGCTTCGAGCACCTGCCGATCATCTCGCTGACCGCCAAGGCGATGAAGGGAGACCGCGATAAGGCGATCGCCGCGGGCGCCTCGGACTACATCACCAAGCCGGTCGACCTCGACCACCTCGTTTCGATGTTGCGGGTGTGGCTCGACGCGTAGAACCCCGGGTGGACGCGGACCGCCGCCAGGCGCCGCTGGTCGATCTCCCGTCGATCGATGCGCTGCCGATCCTCCTGGTCGATGACCTCCCGGAGAACCTGCGCGCGCTGGAGGCGGTGCTGGAGCCGCTCGGGTTTCCATTGGAGTCCGCCTCATCGGGAGACCAGGCGCTGCGGCTGCTGCTCGAGCGAGACTTCGCGCTGATCCTGCTCGACGTCCGGATGCCCGGAATCGACGGGCTCGAGACCGCACGCATCATCAAGGATCGCGCGCGCACGCGGGAAACGCCGATCGTGTTCCTCACGGCGGCGCGCGACGAGGTGCGGAGCATCGTGCGGGGCTACGGCATCGGCGCCGTGGACTACGTTCTGAAGCCGTTCGACGCCGAGCTGCTGCGCTCCAAGGTGACCGTATTCCTGGAGCTGGAGGCCAGCCGGCGCGCGCTCAAGCGCTCGGAGGCATTCCTGCGTGGCGCATTCGAGGCCGCGCCGATCGGCAAGACCGTGCTCGACGGCAACCGCCGGATCGTCCGCTCCAATCCGGCGTTCGCACGCCTGGTCGGGCGCGAGCCGGCCGAGCTCCAGGGCGTACCCATTGCCGAGCTGTGCCATCCCGAGGACCGGCACGCGGTCGACGAGGTGCTTGACCGCGTCGCTCAGGATCGGCCCGGCTCGAGCGCCGCGGTCAACCCCAGCGCCGACCTGCGCCTGGGGACGTCGTTGGGAGGCGAGGTCTGGGTGGCGGTGGTGGCCTCTTCGATCGAGCCGATCGACTTCGCCGAGCCGCTGCTGCTCGCTCAGTGGGTCGATCTGAGCGTGCGCCGGCGCGCGGAGGAGGCTCGGGCCGAGCTGCTGGTAGAGCAGGCCGCCCGGGCCCAGGCCGAGGCCCTGACCGAGCGCCTGCACAAGCTCCAGGCCCTGACCGACGCGATCGAGTCGCTGACCCTCCATGAGCTGCTGGCCGAGCTCGCGATCCGACTGGCGGAGCTGTTCGGCTCCGAGCTGGCCGAAGTGGAGATCTCGGATGGGTTCGACGCGCCGATGCGGTTCCGAGCCGTCGCCGGCCAGGCGCAGCGGCTGGCGTCCGACGCAGGCGCCGCTGCCCGCTGAGAGTGTGCATCAGGAGCCGGTGCTGATCGACCGCTCACAGGTGGGCACGCTGCGCGTTTCGCCCCCGCCCGGGCGCGGACTGAGCCCCGCTGACCGGTCGCTGCTGCACGACGCCGCTGAGCGGGCGTCGCTGGGGATCAGACGAGCCCTGCTGCACGAGGAGGAGCACCGGATCGCCGAGGAGCTCCAGCGCGGCTTGCTGCCGAACCGCCTCCCCAGTGTGGACGGCATCGAGCTGGCGGCGCACTACGAGGCGGCCGGACTTGGCGCCGAGGTCGGCGGCGACTGGTACGACGCGTTCGCGCTGTCGAACGGACGGCTCGGGATCGTGCTGGGCGACGTCGCCGGTCGCAGCATCCCGGCCGCCTCGAAGATGGGGCAGCTGCGGACGGTCACGACCGCGTTTGCGCTCGGGGAGGGCGGATCACGGCCGCCGGGAGAAGTCCTGACCCGCCTCAACCGCTACCAGCTGGCGCTCGGCGAGGAGGGCATCTTCACCGTCATCTACGCGGTGCTCGATCCGCGGGCGGGCACGATCTGGTGGGCCAACGCCGGCCATCCGCCACCGCTGATCAGTTTCGGCGACGCCGCCACCAGGTACCTGGACGGCGGCGACGGGCTGATGGGAATCGACGATCTCGAGTACCAGACACTGGAGGCGGACCTGGGGCGGGGCGCCACACTCGTGCTCTACACCGACGGGCTGGTCGAGCGTCGCGGCGAAAGCCTCGATGCAGGGCTCGATCGGCTGGCGCGTGCGGTGCAGTCCGGTCCCGCGGACCCGGATCAGCTGTGCCGCCATATCCTCGGCCAGCTGCTCCCGGCGCAGGAGCGCCTCGGCGACGACGTCACGGCGCTGCTGGCCAGATTGCGCTGAGCGGGTGTGGCCCCTGAGCGAGCCCGGGCTAGCGTTTGTGCTTGTGTTTGCCGACGATCCCGCTCGGCCGCCGGCGCTTGCCCCGGGCCTGGCGTGGGAACGGCTGCGTGGGCACCGGCACCGGGCTGGTGTCGGTGCAGCTGGCCTCGGCGCCGTTGGGCGTCGGCAGCGCCGGACGCCCGTAGTTCGGGCGCCCGGCGAAGTTGAATGCGCTGGTCAGATCGCCGGTCACGTGTCGGCGCCAGGCGCTCAGATTTGGCACCCGGACCCCGAACCGGGTCTCGATGAATCGCAGGGTCGAGGTGTGGTCGAACACGTCGGAGCACACCAGACCGCCGCGTGAGAACGGCGAGACCACGATCATCGGAACCCGGAACCCGAGGCCGATCGGGCCCCTGATGCCCTCGGCCCCGTTCGGCAGCGTCGGCACCGTGAGGTACTCCCCCTGGGTCCCGTTCGGCGGCGTGGGCGGCCTGACGTGATCGAAGAACCCTCCGTTCTCGTCCCAGGTGATGAACAGCGCGGTCCGCTTCCAGATCTTGGGGCGCGAGACCAGCGCCTCGATGATCGAGCGCGCCACCAGCTCGCCGCCGATCGCCGTCGAGAAGCCGGGATGCTCGCTGTCCGTGACGCTGGCCAGCAGCCAGGAGACCTGCGGCAGGCGATCGTTGTCCAGGTCGGAGAGGAAGTCGTTTGGGTAGGTCGGCTTGAGGCCCAGGTTTGCGAGCTGCGAGCCCGGGCTGAAAGCCTTGAAGTAGGTGAGGACGTTGTCGAGGATGCCGCCGCCCGGGTCGGTGTAGACCTTCCAGCTCACCCCGTTGGCGCTGAGGCGCTCGGGCATCGTGGGCCAGCTGAACAGCCCCGTGCGACCGGTGATCTTCGTCACCACCTGCGGCCCGCCGTGCTTCCCGTCCGGATCGATCGTGCCGCTCATCGACATCAGCCGGTTCGGATCGGTGGGGCCGATCACTGAGCAGTGGTAGCCGTCGCAGATCGTGAACGCGTCGGCCAGCGCGTAATAGAACTGCAGGTCATCGCGCGTGTAGTAACCCATAGTCTCCGGAGCCACCGCCGCGCCGTTGACGCTGGCGGGCTCCCGCGATCGGACGAACCCGTCCATCTTGCCGCCGTCCCAGGATTGGTGCTGCGGCCCCCAATCGTGGCTGATGTCCGGCAGACACGCCTTGGGCAGGTGGAATGGGTGAATCGTCTTGCCCTCGAGCGTCTGCTGGAAGAACGTGTGGTGGCCGCGCCGGTCGCCGAATCCGCGCACGCCGGACAGCGTGCCGAAGTAGTGGTCGAACGAGCGGTTCTCCTGCATGAAGATGATCACGTGCTCGATGTCCTTCAGCGACCCGGTCGGCGGGCTGGCGGCCAGCGCGCGCCCGATCAGAGCATCAGCTCCGCCGCCAATCGCTGCCAGACCCAGACCCGCGACCGCGGAGTCGCGAAGCACCTGACGTCGCGTGATCCGTTCCGGAAAGCCTTGCTGCATGCGTTCACCCTCTCTTGGTTGCCCTGCACCTCCGACCGCGGTTGCGAGCCTACCAACCACGACCGCGGGTCGAGTCAGGTGCCCTCTTGCATCACCGTGATCACCTCTGGCACGCGCTCTGGGGCGGACGGAGGCTCGATCCGCGGCGTGCGGCGGATCGTCGGCTCGGGGCGCGTCTCGCCGCCATCGCCGCGGGGCCGCCCGAAGCGCAGGTACAGCGCCGGAAGCACGAACAGGTTCATCACGGTCGACGTCGCCAGACCACCGAGGATCACGATCGCCATCGGGTTCTCGATCTCCTGACCGGGCCGTCCGCCGAAGATCACGAACGGCGCCAGCGCCAGCGCCGTCGCCAGCGCGGTCATCAGAATCGGTGACAACCGCTCGCTTGCCCCGCGGATAACCATCTCGAGGCTGAACTCCTCACCCTCCTCGCGCTGCAGGTGCTGGAGGTGGCTGATCATCAGGATCCCGTTCCGAGCCGCGATCCCCAGCACCGCGAAGAACCCGACCAGCGCGCCCAGGTCGATGTTGCCGACGAACAGCCATGCGGCCAGCACTCCGCCGACCAGTGCCACCGGCAGGGTGACGAACATCAGCGTCGCCAGCCGGACGCTCTGGAACGCGGCCTGGAGCAGGAACAGGATCGCGATCGCGGCGCCGATACCCATCAGCAGCAGGCGCTGCTGGGCCGCCTGGCGCACTGCCCCCTCGCCCAGCAGCTCGATGTGGTAACCGGTCGGGAGCTTGATCTGGGCCAGCCTGGCCTGGACCGCCGACGTCGCCGCGCTGAGGTTGCCGCTGCCGGCGACGTTCGCCTGCACGTCGATCTTGTTGGAGCCGTCGACCCGGGTGATATCGCTGGGCGTCGAATTGATCACCAGAGACGCCACCGAGCCCAGCCGTACGTGCCCCCCGCCGGGCGTGTCGATCAGCAGGTTCTCCACGTCGCTGAGGTTTTGCCGCACCTGGGGGATGGTCCACCCGCTGATCCCGATGGCCACGCCGCCGTACCACAGCTCGCCGAGCTCCTGGCTGCCGAACGCGATCGCCGCCTGCCGGCGGACTTCGCCAGGGGTCAACCCGTATCGCGCGGCGACCGGCGCGTTGACGGTCTCCTGGATCTGGGGCACGAAGCCCTGGGACTGCGGGTGCAGGTCGACCAGATGCGGTGTGCCATTGAGCTTGTTCGTCACCTGTTGTGAGAGTTGCTGTAGCTGGCCGAAGTCCGGGCCCAGGATCCGGATCACGAGGTCCTCGGTGTCGGTCGTGATCGTCTCGTCGATCCGCTCGTGCAGATAGCTGGTCAGATCGAGGAACGTGCCCGGGAACGACGCCGTCGCGGCTCGGACCGCATTGGCAGCGTGGTCCAGGTTCGCGTGGGGAGACACCGTGATCCACTGCTCGGAGAACTCGGGCCCGGCGATCTCCTCGCCCAGCAGCGCCTGCCCGATGTGCGATCCGACCTGGGTCACCGGATGACCGGGGATCTGCAGCAGCTTCTGCTGCAACCGCTCGACGATGCGTTTCATCTCCGGCAGCGACGTGCCGGGCTTGGTGTCGAAGTGCATCAGCAGATCCTGTTCCTTGAACGACGGAAACAGGTCCTGGCCCAGGCTCGGGAGCACCAGCAGGCCGGCCACGATCGCCGCCACGACTGCCGCGACCGCGGCCATCGGCCGGCGCAGCGCTCCTCCGAGCAGCGTCTTGTACTGACGCTTGCACCAGCCGATCACCGGCGGGTCCTTGGGGTTCAACCGGGCGCTCGGCATCAGCACCATCGCCAGCGCCGGCGTGACCGTCAGCGCCACCACCATCGATGCCAGCACCGCGAGCGCGTACGCCACCGCCAGAGGCCGGAAGAAGGAGCCGGTCAGACCGCCCACGAACACAACCGGCAGCACGGCCACGATGTTGATCAGGGTGGCGTACAGAATCGCCGTTCGGACCTCGAGCGAGGAGGCCAGCAGCAGGTGCAGGGGCGTCGTGCGTCTGCCCTGAGCTCGCCAATTGCGCAATCGCCGGACGATGTTCTCCATGTCGATGATCGCATCGTCCACCACCACTCCCACCGCGACACCGAAGCCCGCGAGGATCATCGTGTTGACGGTCGTCCCCTCCGCGTCGAGCACGATGCCCGCGGCGGCCAGCGACAGGGGGATCGCCAGCAGGCTGACGAACGCCGCGCGCCACTGGAACAGGAACGCGATCAGCACGAACACGACCAGAATGCACCCAAGCAACACGGCGAAGGTCAGGTTGTGGATCGCGGTGTGGATGAAGTTCGCCTGGCGGAAGATGTGGGTGTTGATGTGGATCCCGGGCAGTCCAGGCTGGAGATCTCTGAACGCCTTCAGGATCCCGTTGGTGACGTCGATCGTGTTGGCACCGGGGAACTTCTCGATCACGAGCATGATCCCCGGTCCGCCGCCTACCACCGCGGTCCCGATCAGCGGCGGCGTCCCGTACGTCACCCGGGCCAGGTCGCCGATCGTCAGCGTCTGGGAGCCGCGCCGGGCCACCGGTACCTGAGCCAGCTGCTGCGGCGTGGTGATGACCTGTCGGTTGTAGATCCCGAGCCGCTGATTGGGCGTCTCGATCCAGCCGCCGGACCCGATCGACGCACCCGTGGTGAACGACAGCAGGCCGTTGTCAACCGCCGTGTCGGCGGCGCTCATCAGTCCACCCAGCGGCACGTTCTGGCGGTCCAGCTTCGCCGGGTCAGCCTGGACCTGGATCTCCTTCTTCGTCTCCCCCCACATGGCCACGTTGGCCACACCCGGGACGTGCAGCAGGCGCGGCCGGATGGTGAAGAACGCAAGCTTCGACAGGTCGAGGTTGTTGACCGTGTTCGACGTGATCCCGACCTGCATCACCCGGCTCGTGGCGGACACGATCGGATACAGCGCCGGTGGAGCGGCCCACGAGGGCAGCGAGGGCGAGGCGGCGGCCAGACGCTCCTGGACGAGCTGGCGTGCCTGAAGGACGTCGGTCCCGTTCTTGAAGTACAGGAAGATCGCCGACAGCTGCGGGACCGATTCGGACTCGATCTCGGTGACGCGCGGCACGCCCTGGAGCGCGTTCTCGAGCGGGGCCGTGACGAGCGACTCCACCTCCGACGGCGACAGGCCAAGACACTCGGTCTGGATCTCGACGCTGATCGGCGCGAACTCCGGGAACACGTCGACCTTCTGATGGCCGAGCGTCTGGACGCCGAAGAACATCAGCGCCACCGCGCCCGCGATCACGATGTAGCGGAACCTCAGGCTGAGCGCGATGATTGTCCGCATGGGTCAGATTCCGTTCCGATGCGTGCCGGTCCGGCTCACGTCTGGGCCAGGACTCCGCTCTGCACGCCGAACAGCTCCTCGGCACCCACCGACACGACTTCCGTGCCGGGCTTTGGGCCCCTGACAAGGTATGCGGAGTTGCCCGAGATCCGGGCCACGCTGACCGGCACTTCGACGTAGGTCAACGGACCGGGACTCGTGAATGCGTAGGTCTGCCCCGTCGCGGCGTAGACGATCGCCGAGTACGGAATGATCGCCGTGGGGGCGTTGGCCGGCGGGGCCGGCGTCGGTGCGGGCGTCGTAGTGGTGTGCTTGACGCCCCCCACGACCGTGGTCTTGACGATCGGCGGCGGCGGCTTGGGCGCCGGCACCGCTTGGACCCGGGCGGTCTGGAGCCCGATCCGCTGCGCGCCGAGCTGGCTCAGGACGATCTGGCCCGCGGTCGAGCCGGCCAGGCTCTCGTGACGGCCGGACACCGGGATCGACGGCTCGCTCGAGCTGCCACAGCCGGCCACGACCGCGGCTGTCAGCACGGCGATGGCGATCCACGGTCGTTGGCTGAGCTTCATCTTGAAATCTCCCTTCATGTCGCGCTCGCAGAGGCGGCCGGCACCGGTGGAGGTTCGATCGCCTCCTCGGCGGTGGTATCCACGACGACGGGCTCAGCCGGGCCGAGCGCCAGATACATGGCCGGGACCAGCAGCTGGTTGAGCAGCGTCGCCGTGAGAAGGCCGCCCAGCATCACGGCCGCTGTCACGTGGGTGATCTCGTTGCCCGCGACGTCTCCCATCACGATGAACGGGATCAGTGTCGCGGCGCTCACGAGCACCGCTGTGAGCGCCGGTGCAAACCGTTCCTTGGCGGCGCTGACCACCAGCCGCGGAGTCAGCACACCGCCATCCTCGGCGTGCAGCCGCCGGATGCGGGTGATCTGCAGGATTCCCTGGCGGGCGGCGAACACGAACACAGCCAGCAGCCCGGCGTCGGCGCCCAGCGAACGGGCCTCGCCGGTGGCCAGCGCCACGATCAGCCCGCCGACCAGCGCCAGCGGCAGCGCCAACAGGAACACAGATGCCAGGCGCCAGCTTCCGAACGCCGCCTGGAGCAGCAGCAGGATGCCGACCAGGGCGGCGAGCACGAACGACAGGAACTTGAGGTGTGAGGTCGGGCTTTCCGGCGTGCTGCCGACCAGCTCCGCGTGGTAGTCGAGCGGGAAGCTGATCTGCGAGAGCTGGCGCTGGATTGCCGACTGGGCCGCCCCCACCCCGCCGACGTACACCGGCGCGGTCACGTCGACGTAGCGGGACAGCGCCTCATGCTGGATGTCCTTGGGATCCGGAGCCACGGACACGTTGGCGATGCTGGACAGCGGTACGTGTCCGCCACCGGCGGTGTCGATCGGCAGGTTGTTCATGTCTGCGACGTTCGCCCGGACCGAGGGGATGCTCCACACCACGACGTCGAACACCGCCTGCTGCTGGAAGAAGTTGCCTACGGTCAGACCGGACACCAGCGTCGAGGCCTGTCGCCGGGCGTCGCCGGGCAGCACGCCGGCGTTGTGTGCCTCGGTGTCGTTGATGGAGACGTTGACGTTCGGCTCCATTGTTGGCATCTGCACTTGCGGCTGGCCGATGCCGTTGACGTGTGACATCAGGCCCTGGACCTGTGAGGCGAGGCTCTGGAGCTGGCTGTAGTCCTCGCCGTACACCCGCACCGTGACGTCCTTGTTCGCCGGTGCGAGCACGCCCGCCTGGACCGCGCTCTCGTACGTGCCCACCGAGGCGCGCATCCCGGGCACGGACCCGACCACCGACCGAATCGCGGCCACCGCGCTGTCGTAGTCGGTGCTCGGCTTGATCTGCACGTAAATCTGCCCTGAGTTCGTGTCGACGATCTGATCTCCGCTCACGGCGCGGCCCAGCGTCGCGGCCACATCGGACACGGACGGCAGCGCCCGCAGGTTGGCCGTCACGCGCCCGGTGATCCGGTCCATCTCATTCAGCCCCGCCCCGGGAGGTCCGTTCCAGTCCACCACGATGTTTCGATCCTTGAACCGCGGCGGCGAGGGCTGGTTCAGGAATGGGACCGCGATGATTCCGGCCAGGCCGACTACACACACGCTGGCCACGGCCCAGGCCGGCAGCGCCGTCATCCGCCACATGATCTTCTCGTAGGTCGCGGCGATCCGAGCCCCCAGCGCCACGCCGTGACCGTGGGATCGGCCGCGGTCGAACAGCAGCATCCCGATCGCCGGGGTGAACGTGAACGCCACCAGCAGCGACGCGATCACCGCCAGCCCAAACGCCACCACCATCGGATGCAGGTAGGTGGCGGTGAGCCCCTTGGCGAAGAACACCGGCGCCACCGACAGCAGAACGATCAGCGCGCCGTAGCCGAGCGGACCGCGCAGCGCGGCGCAGCTTTCAATGATCACGGTCTGGATCGGAACGGCCGCGCCGCCGGCCTGGCGCGCCCGCACACTTCTCACCAGCTCGCGGGTGCTGCCGACCGCATCATCCACGATCACCGCCGAGGCAACCAGCAGGCCGAGCACCACAACCGCATTGAGCGTGTAGCCGAAGGCGTCGAGCACGATCACCGCCGCCAGCAGCGACAGCGCCACCGACACCGCCGTCAGGAACAGCGCTCGCGCATCGAGCAGCAGCGCCGCCAGCGCCAGGATGCCCAGCCCCGCCGCGATCACCAGCGCCAGCGCCAGGTTGTGCAGAGCATTGGTGACGTAGCCGGCGGGCCGGAAGAACGATGTGTCGATGCTGACGTTGGGCAGCGCGGGGCGGAGCTCGTTCAGCGCCTGCTCCACGCCTTTGGTCACTCCCGGGACGCTCGCCGACGGCAGCTTCTGCACCAGCAACACGAGCCCCGAGCCCTGGTTCGTGATCGCGTTGCCGATCAGCGCCTGGTGACTCTCGACGACCGTGGCCACGCTGCCCAGCGTGGGCTTGCCTGGCGCGTCGGTGATCGGCACGCTGGCCAGGTCAGGCGCGCCCAGCGGGAGCACCGGGCGAATCTCGATGCGCTGGTTGGGCCCGTCCAGGAAGCCGCCGGTGCCCGGCGCCGAGCCCTCCAGATACGTGAGTGGGGAAACCAGCTGAGCATTGCCGGCGGTGTCGATGACGTTCTGCAGCGTGACGTGGCGGGCGGCGAGCTTGGCCGGGTCGACCTGGACCTGGATCTGCCGATCCTGCTGGCCGAAGATCGCCACGTTGGCCACGCCGGGCACGCCGGAGAGGCGCGGCTTGACCACCCAGCGCGCCAGATAGGACAGCTCGAGCGGGGTCATCTTGGGAGACGTCGCGGTGAGCCCGATCATCAGCGCCCGGCTGGTGGAGGACAGCGGCTGGATCAGCAGCGGCGGCTTGTTGACCGCCGGCAGCGAGAACGAGTTCGTCAGCCGTTCCTCGACGAGCTGACGGGCGTGCAGCGTGGTCGTGCCGGGCTCGAAGTACAGGTCCACGGTGGCCAGGCCGGGCGTCGACTGTGACCGCACGTCCCACACGCCCATGACCCCGTCCAGGAGGTTGTTCTCCATCGGGACGGTGATGTACTGCTCGACCTCCTGGCTCGAGAGCCCGGGAGCCTCGGTTTGGACCTCCAGCACCGGCCCCTGAGAGAGCTCCGGCAGCACATCGCTGTGCATCTTCGGCAGCGTGATGATTCCCAGCGCGATCAGCCCAGCGGCCAGGCCAACCAGCAGCATCCTGAACCGCAACGCTCCCGCCAGCACCCCTCGCACCATCATGACCCCTTATGTATTTCGACCCGCGGAACCGATGCCAAGCTAGAGTCCGATGTCGCCCCCGGACGCCCCACAGCGATGGTTCCTAAGACGGCTCTTAGGATAAGCCCTCGATTAAGAAAGCGCAAGTGAAATTGCGCACATCGACAGGAAGCTCGAATGTGCTAATTCCGCGTTTATTGCTCGTGGAGGACGACGTGAAGCTGGCGCAGACGCTGGAGCGAGGGCTGGGACACGAGGGATTCGCGGTTGATCTCGCGCATTCCGGCGACGAGGCGATCGCGCGGACGCTGACCACCGATTACGACGCTGTGATTCTCGACGTTCTGTTGCCCGGCACCGACGGC
Source organism: uncultured Solirubrobacterales bacterium (assembly GCA_963803475.1). Lineage (GTDB taxonomy): Bacteria > Actinomycetota > Thermoleophilia > Solirubrobacterales > Solirubrobacteraceae > Palsa-465. The sequence goes on along the minus strand of CAWDMR010000007.1, from coordinate 77,743 downwards.
TACGCCGTATGCCGCGATCTGCGTACCCGTGACCGGTGGGTCCCGGTGCTGATGCTCACCGCCCTGGGCGAGGTCTCCGACCGGATCCGCGGGCTCGACATGGGCGCCGACGACTACCTGGTCAAGCCATTCGATTTCGGCGAGCTGCTGGCTCGCCTGCGGGCCCTGATCCGGCGCGGGCCCAGCGAGCGCCCGGTACCCGTCGACATCGGCCGCCTGCACGCCGATCCGGTGACCCGGATGGTCACCTGGGACGAGCGCCAGGCAGAGCTGACCCCGCGCGAGTACGAGCTGCTGGCGTTCCTGTTGCGGCGGCCAGGCGAGACGGTCTCACGTCAGCAGATCATCGACAACGTGTGGGACAAGGACGACGATCCTTCTCCGAATATCGTCGATGTGTACATCGGGTACCTCCGCCGCAAGCTCGAGGCGCCCCGTGGACGGCGGCTGATCCGGACCGTCCGCGGCGTTGGTTTCGTGTTGGAGCCCGGATCGGAATGAGACTGCCGATTCGTGCCCGGCTGACCGCCTGGTACGCGCTGTTCCTGATCACCATCCTGGTAGCGCTGGGCGCCTTCCTGGTGCTCAAGCTGCGCTCGGACCTGCGCTCCACCGTCGACCGCGAGGTACGGGCCAGCTCCGGCGCGATTGCCGAGAACTTCAGTCACGAAGGCGTTGCCGGGTTCCGCGAGATCAGCACTGCCACGCTCCGGCGCAGCGGCGACACGGCGCAGATCCTGACTCCGACCGGACGCGTGCTGGCGTCCTATGGCGGCGATCTGGCCCAGGACCCGATGATCTCGGCCGCGCGCCGCAGAGCGGCGCTGGCCGGGACGCCGCAGCTGTTCCAGGTCGATCTGGGAGATTCCGAGGCGCCGTATCGCCTGATGGCCACCGGCGTGCAACACAGGCAGAACGTCCGGGTGCTGGTGGTGGCGGTGTCGCTCCAGGGCGAGAGCGAGGCGGTCGGCAAGATCCTCCTGCTGCTCCTGATCGCCGGCCCAATCGCCCTGGCGATCGCCGCCTTGGCGGCCTGGTGGCTGGTCCGCAATGCGCTCCAGCCGGTTGACCGCATGCGCCGCAAGGCGGAGCGCATCGGCATCGACCAGCTCCACGAGCGGTTGGCCGCGCCCAACCCCAGCGACGAGGTGGGGCAGCTGGCCGCCACGCTCAACGCGATGCTCGATCGACTCGAGGCGGGAGTCACGGCCAAGCGGCAGCTGATCGCCGATGCTTCCCACGAGCTCCGCACCCCGCTGGCGGCGATGCGCGCCGAGCTCGACGTCAGCCTCAGGCAGGGCCATCACTCGGCCGCCGCCCGTACCGCGCTGGAGAGTGTGCGGGCGGAGGTGGATCAGATGACCCGGACGGTCAACAACCTGTTGACGCTCGCGCGCGCCGACGAGGGGCGGCTGCAGCTGATGCAAAGCGAGTTCGATCTCCGCACCGCGGCCGACGCTGCCGCCCGGTCGCTGCAGCCGCTGGCCGACGCCAAGCACCTCCGTCTGGTCGTGACCGGGCCTGAGTGCCTCACCGAGGGTGACCCGGACCGGATCCGGCAGGCGATCATGAACCTGATCGAAAACGCGATCGAGTTCACGCCCGCGGATGGACAGGTCACGGTGTCCAGCTGGCGCGAGAGTGAGGAGATCGGAATCACCGTCGCCGACACCGGCGCCGGAATCCCGCCCGAGGAGCGCGACCGCGTATTCGACCGGTTCTACCGCGTCGATCCATCGCGCTCCCGGCAGTCCGGCGGCAGCGGACTGGGGCTGGCGATCTGCTTCGAGATCGCGGCCGCACACGGGGGCCGAGTGTGGCTCGACAGCGAGAACGGCCAGGGAAGCGCGTTTTCGATCGCGTTCCCGGCTCCCCTCGAGGCCGGCGGCGAGCACCCCCAGCCGGCCCCGGCACCCGAGCCCGTGGTCAGCGACCCATGACGTGCCAGATGTAGACCACGCCGCTGGTGGCGTGGTCGTTCGCGTCGCCGACGGGCAGGACGATCCGGCCGCCGATCACGATCGGGCTGTTCCAGTGGCCGGGACCGGCCGGAAGTGAGGCGATCAGGTGGCCGGTGGTGGGCTGTCTGACATCCAGCCGCCCCGCATCCGGGTCAAACACGTACAGCAGGCCACCCGCCACGACCGGGCTGGTGCCCGCCGATCCCGTCTGCCACACGACGTGCAACCGAGGCTGGTTCGGGCCCAGCATGTACGCGCTGGTGGCCGACTGGCTGGCCACGAACACGTACGTGTGCCCGCCGTGCGTCCACACCGCCGGGGCTGTGAACACCTGGCTGCCGCCAGGTGAGGCGATCGTCTGCAGCTCACCTCCCAGCCGCTTGCCGGCGCCGCCGGTGGTGCCGTTCAGACGATTTAGGTTGAGCAGGTCGAGGACGCTCTGCTTGCTGCCCTGGACGGCCAGCCTCAGGCCGTGAAACCGCGGCAGCAGGGCCGGAGCGCTACTGCCCACGTCGCCGTCCGTTGCGTTGAGTTGCGCCTGATTGGTCGGAGTCCAGTTATGTAGCAGCCGACTCGCGTCCGCTGCCAATTCGAGCACGCTGTCGCCCCAATTGGTCACGCCATTGAATGGGGCGTTGCCCGTGGCGACGAGGATCCGGCCGGTGCCGGGCTCGATCACCGCCCCGGACCGGGCCCAGATGGCGGAGTCGCTGGCCGGGCAGGAGCTGGGCGGATCGATCAGCTCGTGCCGGTTTGAGCACAGCGAGTTCCACACGTGCTGGATCTGCCCCGTGGCCCGATTGATCGTGACAACGTGGCCCTGGTACACGGGCGCGTCTCCGACGTAGCCGCCGGTGGTCACGACCACTGACCCACCGCTGATGTTGAGTGCCGACGCGATCTTCTCCTTCTTGGCGTCGAAGGTGACGGACACCGGCCAGTGGCCCGAGCTCGCCTCCTGACCCGTGGCCAGAACCAGCTTGTGGATGCGACCGTCCGGGCTCGACGAGTACACGTACGTGCGCGTCGGGTCGGCGATCGGGGTCGCGGTGGTGATCTGTGGCGAGCCGGCGTAGGAGCCGATGTCCGACGGCGTGAACTCCCACAGCCGCTTGCCGGTCTGCGCGTCCAGGGCCAGCGTGCGGCCGTAGGTGGTGGTCATCACCAGAACGTCATGACGGGCGCCGTGGATCGAGATCCGGTGCAGCTCGATGGCCGAGGAGTCGACGGTGCCGTCGATCTCGATCCGCTGCCGGCGCAGGCGCTTGACGTTGCCGGCGTTGATGCCTGTCTTCGCGGGGCCGACCCCGCTGCGCGCAGCGTTGAAGTTGAATCGGGTCCAGTCGCCGGACGGGATCGTCAGCCTCCGGGCTTGCTTCGCCGCCGCCGGGTCGGCCGACGGCGTCGCCGCAGTCTGCTGGGCCGACTGGGCCGCGTGTCCGCCACAGGCGCTCAGTAGGAGGGCCGAGCCGACCAGCGCCGCTCGCTGGCCGGGCTTCAAGGGGCGGCCGACCCCGTCACCGCGGCGTGGACTCCGGTCAGCGTCCGGTCCGTGGTGTCGGGCGCTAGCACTCCGTCGACCGCGTTGCCGACCGACTGCAGCGTCTCCGTTGCCAGCGACCCAACCGGTCCCGGCAGTTGCTTGGTTACCGAGCTGCCGATCGAAACCACACTATCGGCCAGCGTCGGCGTGTGCGCCGAAGCGGATGGGGGCGCCTGGGACGGCGGCGAGCCGCCCGGTCCGGGCCGCCCGCCTCCGCCGGGCAACCCGCCCGGGCTACCGGAGCCGCCTGCCGGCGAGGAGTGCGGGCCTGAGCCCGCGCCGGCTCCCGGGCGTGATGTGCGTCGGCTGCGTCCGGTGGCGCTGCCTCCAGGCGGAGTGGCCGTTGCAATGCGGGCGCGCGGCCCGGTCGCACGCGGCCTCAGAGCGATCAACACCGGCGAGGCAGGATGGCGTGAGCCTGCTCCCGGCAGCCAAGCCGGCCGCGGCACCACCGGCAGGGAGGGACCCGCAAACGCCTGGCCGAGCGTGCCCAGCTGCCCGAAGCCGCCCGCCAGCGCCAGCACCAGGACCGCCGCCAGCGTCGCCCCCGGAGCCAATACCGCAGCTCCCGAGGCACCCAGCAGCTGCCTTCCCCATGCCCGCCCAAGGCCCACGCCCGGATGTTAACTCGACATTGCGCAGTTGCGTGGGTGTGTCGCGCACGAGATTGCGCAGTTGCATGGTTTTGCCGCCCGACCTCGTACGGTTTCGCTTGAAATGCGGCGCTGGTCGATTGCTCGCTCGCTCCGCTTGGCGCTCCTGGGGCTGACGCTCGTCCTCGCCGCGATCGCGGCGCTGGGCGTCTCCAGCCTGTACCAGTCACGCCAGCACTACGAGAACACGCTGGTTCAGAGCTCGGCGCTGTCCACCGCCGCAGCCAACCTCGCTGCCGCCGCCATCACCGAGGACGAAGTGCTACGGGATGTGCGCGGGCCGGATGCCGCTCGGGCTCGGGGCCAGGCCGCGGTGGCCTACCAGGCCGCTGCGGCGGCAGCTACTTCACTCGCCATCCCGGATCCGATCAGCGGCTCGCTGGTCCTGCGGCAAATCGCTGCACAGACGCTCGCGCGCCGGCTGGCCTCCACGGGCCAGCTGGCAGCCGCCAGCGCGCTCGGCGGCCCGCTGGCCCAGGCGCGCAGTCTCGCCAGCCAGCTGCAGAACCGGCAGCAGGTGCGACAGCACGCCGCCAAGGCCAAGGCCCGATCGGACTCGCGGCGCGCGATTGTGCTGGTGGCGGTCGCCGGAGTGCTCGCGCTGCTGGCTGCGCTGGCGCTGATCACCGCCCTGGTGAGCTCGATGCGGCGTCCGCTCGACGAGCTCGTGCAGGCCACGCGGGCGCTGGCAGCCGGTGACCTCGAGCGGCGAGTGGAGCCCTCGGGCCCGCGTGAGTTGCAGGATCTGGGAACCGCATTCAATGCCATGGGCAACGACCTCGCGAGCGCTCAGCGCCATCTGGATGAGCAGCGCCGGCGCCTGGCAGTCACGATCGAGAGCCTGGGCGACGCGCTGATCGTCACCGAGCCCAGTTCTCCGACGATCGCGGCCGTCAACCCGCGCGTCGCGGAGCTGGTTCCGGAACTTGTCGTGGGCGGACGCGTCGACGAGGAGCAGAGCCCCCTACCTCCGCTGGACGCGGCGCTGCGCGGCGAGACGATCATCGAGCATCGCGGCCGAGCGCTGGCGGTGACCGCGGCGATGCTGGGCAGCCGGGGCAGCGGCGTGGTATGGACCGTGCGCGACATGACCGAACGGGCCCGGCTCGAGCGGGCCAAGAGCGACTTCGTCGCCACCGCGTCTCACGAGCTACGCAGCCCCCTGACCTCGATCAAGGGCTTCGTCGAGCTGCTCGAGCGCTCGCCGGAGAATATGTCCGAGCGCCAGCGCGAGTTCGTCGACATCATCCTGCGCTCGACGGACCGGCTCGTCGATCTGGTCAACGACCTGCTCGACGTCGCCCGGATCGAGGCCGACCGCGTCGAGATCAACCCTCGTCCGATCGATGTGGGCGAGGCTGTTCGCGAGGTCATCGAGCTGATGGGCCCGCGGATCACCGAGAAGCAGCAGCAGCTCGGCGTATACATCGCGCCCACGCTGCCACTCGCGCTCGCGGACGCCAGCCGCGTGCGCCAGATCGTCGCGAACCTGCTCACCAACGCTCACCTGTACACGGAGCAGGGTGGCCGGATCCACGTCGGAGTGGAGCCCGATCGGGCCTGGGTCCAGATCACCGTCGCCGATTCCGGCGTGGGCATCGGCCAGGACGAGCTGGATCGGATCTTCGAGCGCTTCTATCGCATCCGGGACGGCGGCCGCACCGGCCCCGGCACCGGCCTGGGCCTGTCGATCGTCAAGTCGCTGGTGGAGATGCATCACGGCGATATCGAGGTGGAGAGCCAGCCGGGCCGCGGCACCACCTTTCAGGTGCGGCTGCCCGCGGCCACGGCCGGCGTCGACTCCGGCCGCTCGCTGGATGCCATCCGCGGTCGCAGCGTGCTGGTGGTCGACGATGAGCGCGAGATCGCCGACCTGATCGCGGGTCAGCTGGCCCCGCTCGACGTGGAGTGCACGATCGCCCTCAGCGGCGAGCAGGCGCTCGAGCGGCTGCGCGCCGAGCACTTCGACGCGGTCACGCTCGACATCCTGATGCCGGGGATGGACGGCTTCGAAGTGCTGCGGCAGATCCGCGCCGACCCGGAGCTGCGCGCCACCCCGATCGTGTTCGTGTCGGTGTTCTCCGGGCGTCACGAGCTGGCGGGTGAGTGGGTGGTGGCCAAGCCGATCGATGCCGACGAGCTGCGGGACGTGCTCAGCGCCGCCGTCCGGGCCGGGCGCTCGCGGGTACTCGTGGTTGGGCGCGAACAGCTCCAGCCCGTGCTTGAGCCCGCCCTCGACGATCTCGGCATCGAGCACGAATGGGAGCTGACCGGCGCCGCCGCCGCCCGGGTATGCGGTGAGCGCCGCTTCGAGGTCGCACTGATCGATGTCGGGATCCGCAACCCGCAGGCGGTGCTGCAAGCACTTGATCTGCGCGGCCGGCGGCTCCGACGCGCCGTGATCATGTTCACCGACGACCGCACTCCCACGCCGCCGGGAGTGGGCAAGCTCGGGATGGAGGTCGTCCCCATCGATCAGGCCGCCGAGGCGCTGCTGGCGGCATTGCGCGGGGATCGTGACTTGCACCGGGAACCGGAGGAAGGGGTACGCTGAGGCCGTGGCGGTAGGCACCGGGAACGAGTTGCTGCGGGAGAACGGGCGCCTGCGCTCGGAGCTGGCGCGCCGGGAGCAGGAGGCCGCCGACAAGGAGCGTCAGCTCGAGCGGTACGCCGCCGATCTGCGCGAGACCTTCAAGGAGGAGCGGGCGCGCTCGCAGGAGCTGCATCGCTCCTACATGGCCACCGTCCGCGCGCTGTCCAACGCCGTCGAGGCGCGTGACGCCTACACCGGCAAGCACGCCGAGCGGGTGGCGGCCTACGGCATGGCGATCGCCGGCGCGCTGGGGATGCCGCTGGCGGATGCGCCCGAGATCGAATTCGGGTTCTTGCTGCACGACATCGGCAAGGTCGCGATCCCCGACGCAATTCTGTACAAGCCCGACAAGCTGACCGAGAAGGAGCGGGCGCTGATGGCCCAGCACCCACTGATCGGCGCCGACATCGTGTCCGGGATCGAGTTTCTCGGCGAAGCCGCCCACGTGGTCCGCTCCCACCACGAGCGCTGGGACGGTCACGGCTATCCCGACGGACTGGCCGGCGAGGACATCCCGATCTCGGCTCGAGTGTTCGCTGTGGCCGACGTGCTCGACGCGCTGACGACCGACCGCCCCTACCGGCCGGCGTCGCCGCTGTCCAGCGCCCGCAGCGTGATCGTCGCCGAGTCAGGCAAGCAGTTCGATCCGCAGGTGGTCGAGGCGTTCAGTTCGATCGCCGACGAGACGTTCCAGCGCATCGCCGCGGAGATCAGATGACGCGCGGGGTACTGGTCGTCGACGACGACCCCTTCATCCGCAAGCTGATCGCGACCACGCTTGAGGACGTCGCGGCCTTCGACCTGCACGAGGCGGCGGACGGCGTCGAGGCCCTGACCGTGGCCGATCGAGAGCGCCCGACGCTGGTGTTCCTTGACGTCGACATGCCCCGCCTGAACGGGATCGACGCCTGCCGTCTCCTGCGCGAGCAGCCCACGACCAGTGACGCCACGATCGTGATGCTCACGGCCGCCCATGGCGACAGCGTCGAGCGCCAGGCCGAGGAGGCGGGCGCCGACCTGTTTCTGACCAAGCCGTTCAGCCCCCTCGACCTGTTACGGCTGGTGGACCGCCTCAGCGAGCAACCTTCCACGTGAGACTGGTCACGTTCGTCCCGGCCGGCGATGCGCCGCGGGTCGGAGAGCTGAGTGGCGACGACACCGTGGTGGAGCTCGAGGCGCACTCGATGATCCAGTGGCTGGCCGGCGTCGGCCGCGCCCGGCTCGGTCGCGAGCACGCCCTCGCCGATGTGCGCTTGCTGGCGCCCGTGCCCGAGCCACCGAGCCTCCGCGACTTCTTCGCCTACGAAGGCCACGTGGCCGCGGGTTTCAAGCGTCGAGGATCCAAGATCCCGGACGCCTGGTATCAGGCGCCGGCGTTCTACTTCTCAAATCCCGCGGCCGTGTTCGGTCCCGGCGAGCTCGTGCAGCGTCCCGACGGGTGCCAGATGCTCGACTTCGAGCTTGAGATCGCCTGCGTGGTGGGCGCCGAGTCCCGCGGTGCCGGCGCGGGCTCGGGCTTCAGCGTGCCGGATGGTACCCGCGGCTCGATTGCCGGGTTCACCCTGATGAACGACTGGAGCGCGCGTGACATCCAGGCCCGGGAGATGACCGTCGGTCTGGGACCGGCTAAGGCCAAGGACTTCGCCACCAGCCTCGGGCCCTGGCTGGTGACCCCGGACGAGCTGCCGTTCGACGGCGAGTGGCTGGACCTCGAGGCCAACGTGAACGTCAACGGCCAGGTGGTGGCGCAGGCCCGATCCGAGCCGATGCAGTTCTCGTGGCCGGAGCTCGTCGCGCACGCCGCACGAGGGACCAGGCTGCGCCCCGGCGATGTGATCGGCTCGGGGACGCTGACGGGCGGCTGCCTGCTCGAGCTCGGAGCCCTCGACGGCCACTGGATCGAGCCCGGAGACACGGTGAAGCTGACCGCGCCGGGGTTGGGAGAGCTAACGACGCCGGTGGGATAGGGGGTCGCGGAGTCGTCGCTCGCCGCACGCCCGAGCGTCATGCTCCTTGGACCTGGTCGGGCGGCCCCGTCCCAAACCGTCCGCGCCCGGTGAAAATCCCCCGACTGCATGCGCGCGCCGGTCCGGGGCGAGAAACGCACGCATAGGGCGATTATGTTGCGAGGAAACGGTCACCGAACGCTTTGGGGAGGGGTCATCACACCCCAAAGCGGAAGCGGCGGGGCCGTCCGAGCCGCCGGGCCCCCTCCGAGCCGCCGGGCCCCCTCCGAGCCGCCGGGCCCGCCCTCCGAGCCCCGTCCGAGTACGGCCCGGCCACCCAGTCCCGCTCAGCCTCGGCTCGGTGTTCCCGCCCCCGCGCCCTCGGACGGCGAACTGCCCGCCCCTGGCCGCGGCCGACTCGTGTCCCCCCGGGCGAACTAAGAGATCTTGATCAGCACAATCGTGTTGATCACGAACGCGATCGCGAACCCGATCGTCCAGCGGTTCAGGTTGCGCTCGACGAGTGAGCCGCCGCCGAACGGGCCGGCACCGGTACCGACTCCGAACGCGCCCGACAGGCCCGAATCCTTCCCCGAGTGCATCAGCACCAGGAAGATCAGGACCACGGCCAGGACGACCTGGACGAAGGACAGCAACGTCGTCATGGGTGGCGATGGTAGCTGCTCGGTGTGCCGTTGGCGGCCGGTTCGGCCTCGGTTCCGGCGTCCGCCTCAGCCGGGGCGGCCCGATCCAGCGCGCGGAGGATCTCGATCGCCTCGGCCCGCAGGCTCTGATCGAGCGCCTGGTAGTCGGCGTCGGACAGCTTGCCGGTGCGGTGATCGAGTTCGGCGTCGCGGATCTCCCGGTACTTGGCTTCCCGCGCGGCCTCGAGCTCGGCCAGCTCGGTGAGCTGGTGGTCGTGCTGTTCGCGCGCGGCGGTGTCGGGGGCGTCCGGCGCGGCCGCTCGGCGCAGCGGCGCGCTCACGATCAGGACGACGACGCAGAGGATCGCGAGAACGATCAGGAACTCCATCTCCGGGCTCAGACGAGCTCGCGGGCGGGCAGGGCCGGCGACGCCGGTTGGCGCACCGGATAGGCTGCCGCCCGCCGGCGGCGGCGCGCCGGCGCCGGGACCGGCCACAACGCGATCAGGCCGCCCAACGCGATGATGATCGCTCCCAGCCAGATCCAGGTGACCAGCGGGGAGACGATCACCAGGAAGTTGACCGACCAGGGGTGACTGATGAACCGGTCGGTCAGACCCGTGATCGCCGCGGAGCGCTCGGCCCGGATCCAATTGAGGTTCGCCGAGGCCGCCGCCTGGGCGGGGGTCAGCTTGGTCATCAGCGCCTCGAATACCTTGTCGCCCTGCGAGATCTGTGCCTGAAGCGGCTGGAGGTCGGGGTTGATCACGGCCCAGATGTCGCGCGTGACCCCGGCCCGGAGCCCCACGTCGCTGTCCGACTGGCCGTTGAACGCCTCCGAGATCGGGCCCAGCGTCGGATCGAACGGGGCCGGATAGAAGTTGCGCGTGGTCGTCAGCGTCGTAACGTGTTTGCCCTGCTTCGAGACGTCCAGCACCGCTCCGAACGACACCTTGGCGGCGCTGGCGTGGGCGGTGGGGCGCACGTAACGGACCGCGTAGCCATCGACCGTGACGTGTTGCCCGGGCGAGAGCATCACGTCGTGCGAGTGCTGGAACGAGGAGGACGCGGCCACCCCGATCAGCAGCACCGCCAGGCCGGCATGCGCGATGTAGCCGCCGTAGCGGCGCCGATTGCGCCGCACCAGCTGAGCCAGTGCGATCGGCGGCGAGTCGTGCGTCATCGAGCGGCGAGCGCCGACCCCGCGCCAGAACTCCTGCCCCACCGACGCGACCACGAAGGCCCCGAACGAGAACATAATGAGTGCGAACGGCCGCGCGGCCACGCCCCCGGCCGCGACCAGCGCCGCCAGCACGAGCACTGCCGCCGCCACCGGGATCGTGAAGTTGCGGCGCAGGTTCGCGACGGTCACGCGGCGCCAGGCGATGATCGGTCCGATCCCCGACAGGAGGACCAGGATCAGGGCCAGCGGCACAATGAACGGGCGGAATGCCGGGGGCCCGACGGACACCTTGGTGCCGGTGACCGCCTCCGAGATCAGCGGGAAGAACGTGACCCAGAAGATCACGAACACCATCGCCACCAGCACCAGGTTCTGGAACAGGAACACGGCCTCGCGCGACCACAAGGAGTCGAGCTGCGCCTCGGATTGCAGTGAGTCGCGGCGATACACCACCAATCCCAGCGACGCCGCCAGCATGACGGCGATCAGGATCACGAATGGGACGCCGAGCGTCGAGGCTCCAAAGGCGTGGATCGAGCTCAGGATGCCCGAGCGCACCAGGAACGTCCCCAGGATCGCCAGCGTGCCGCTGCCCAGGATCAGGGAGGCGTTCCACACCTTCAGCATGCCTCGCTTCTCCTGGATCATGATCGAGTGGATGAACGCCGTGCAGCACAGCCACGGCATCAGCGCTGCGTTCTCGACCGGATCCCAGGCCCAGTACCCACCCCACCCGAGCTCGGTGTATGACCACCGTGCGCCCAACAGGATCCCTATCCCCAGAAACAGCCAGGCGGCGAGCGCGAACCGCCGCGTGACGCTGATCCACTCCGAGCTCAGCCGGCCAGTGATCAACGCCCCGATCGCGAATGCGAACGGAACCGTCAACAGCGTGTACCCCGAGTACAGCATCGGGGGGTGGATCATCATGCTCGAATGCAGCAGCAGCGGATCCAGTCCGGCGCCTTGGGTCGGCGGGCTGGCACTGGTGGAGAACGGGTTGGCAAAGAAGATCGCCAGCGAGACGAAGAACGCGCCGAAGCCCAGCAGCACGGCGGTGGCATACGGCGCGATCTCGCGGACGCGCCGGCGCGTCAAGAACAGGACCAGGCTCGACCACAACGACAGCAGCCACACCCACAGCAGCAGCGAGCCCTCCTGCGAGGACCATGCCGCGGCGGCCTTGTAGAACGCCGGAGTCGTGGTCGAGGAGTGGGCGGCGACGACGTTGAACGAGAAGTCCGAGCGCAGGAACGCGACCTCGAGGATCGCGAACGCGGCGGTCATCAGGCCCGCCAGCGCGTACACCGACCGGCGGCCCGAGTCGACCCACGCGCTGCGGAAGGTGATCCCGCCATATAGCGAGGCCACGATCCCGTACAGGGCCACGAGCAGCCCGAGGATCAGCAGCGCCCGTCCGATCAAAGCCATCTCAGCGGTTCCTGTCCTGGCCCGGGAGCATCACGAGGCGGACGTCGCCGCCTGATACTTGGAGGGGCACTTGGTCGTGAGCGAGTCCTGCTGACCGATGAAGTTCGGGCCCTGCTTCTGGACCGTGACCAGCACGCCCCGGCCGGGGGCGAACGGGTCCGGCACGATGCCGGTGTACCGGACCGGCACCGAGACCTTCAGTTTGGGGTCGCGGACCCGGAACAGCAGGGCGGGTCCCTCGTGGCGTACCGAGCCCGCCAGCACTGTGCCGGCCAGGATGTAGGACTGCCCCGGGTGCGCCTTGTCCAGCAGCTGCGACGCGGTCAGCTCATCGCGACCCGCGCTGAAGCTCGTGTAGATCAGCGCCGATGCCAGCAGCAGCGCGGCGGTCAAGGCAACGGTGAGGCGGATGGCACGCTTGCGGCTCGGATCCATGCCGGTCCCAATTCTCCCATAATGCCGCCCCTGCCCATGCCGGGGGCCGGGGCCGCCGACCGCCCCCATTGCGAGTCTCCGGCGCCACCGATCGTCCCCATCGCGAGTCTCCGAGGCCGCCGATCGCATCCGTTGCGAGTCCAGCCCCGGCCCCGGCGACTACAGCGGAAAGACCCCAGCGCCGATTAGCGTCGTGTTAGTGACGAGGATTTCCGTCGATGAAAGCGAAACCATTTGCCTGGGAAAGCGTTACTCGCCATGAACGTGCTAGTTCGATCTAAGCAAGGCGAGAGCATGCGACGCCGGCGCCAGGGGTTTCGGTCGCCGGACGTCGAGCCTCCGCCGAGTGGGCAGCCCGAAGCGCCGAGCCGGCCCGACCCGGTCGCGCCGCCGGCGCCGATCAAGGTCCGGCCGCCCGCGGCGATCGCATCCGGTTACGAGGTGCGTCGTGAGCGGGGCACCTGCAGCGGCCAGCCGCTGACCAATGATCAGGCGATGTACAGCTGCCAGTGCGGCTTCGTGTTCGAGGCTCCGGTCTCGACCTCGGTCGGCTGTCCGCACTGCGGCGGCACGCAGGCCTGGTAGCGGACCCGCCGCGCACCCCGCCACCGCCCGGCCGGGCGGGCCCGGACCCCCAAGGTACGTGAGTGTTCCACGCGAAAGGTACGTGAGTGTTCCACGCGGGCGCAGAACCTGCTTCAATGCCAGGAGGAGGCGCGCATAATCCGAGGAGGAGCGGTGAAGCGAGCACTTGTCGGGGCCATTACAGTCGGATTAGCAGCTGCCGCATTTCCCGCGATGGCGTCCGCCCAGGGCGGCGTCGAGCACCTCCAATACCGCGCAGGTCCGTATCAGATCACGCCCGGCGCGAACCTGATCCTCCTGCAGACCAACCAGGTGCCGAAGCCGACACAGAACGGCTACATGGTGCGGTTTCAGCCGAACCTGGTCTACGCCAAGTCGAACGGGAAGTGCTGCGGCAAGGTCCCGATGGTCAGCGTGATCCACTTGCACCACGGCGTGTGGCTGACCAACGGCGCCGCCGGCGAGGGTGAAGGCAACGGCTACGGCTTCTACCCGTTCGCGGCCGTGGGCGAGGAGAAGACGATCTTCACGATGCCCCCGGGCTACGGCTATCCGGTGGGCGCCAGCGACCACTGGGTCCTCAACTACATGATTCACAACCTGACCGCGCGGCCCTACAGGGTCTACATCACCTACGACGTCGACTTCGTCCCTGACAGCTCCCCGGCGGCGAGCAAGATCACGCCGGTCCACCCGATTTGGATGGACGTCGAGGACCACCACATCTACCCGGTGTTCAACGTCGCCCAGCACAGCGGCCGCAACGGCAAGTTCACCTTCCCCGACATGGCCCACAACCCGTACGGCGGCGGCGCGCCGCTGAACGAGTTCACGATCGACCACCCCGGCACGCTGGTCGGTACGGCCGGCCACCTGCATCCCGGCGGCCTCTACAACACGCTCGATCTGATCCGGCCCGGAGCTCATCCCAGCGGCGGCGCGCTCGCCGGCGGCGAACCCAACTCCGTGCGGCTGTTCCGCTCCTATGCCCACTACTGGGACAAGCGGGGCCCGATCTCGTGGGACCTGTCGATGACCGCCACCAACAAGGACTGGCGCCCGGAGGTCAAGGCCGGCGACGTGCTGCGAACCAACGTCACGTACGACACCCGCAGAGCGTCGTGGTACGAGGTGATGGGGATCATGGTCGTCTGGGAAGCCTGGAACGTCGACCGAGGCGTCGATCCGTTCACCCACAAGCTCGATCAGAGCGGCCATGTCACGCACGGCTACCTGCCCGAGAACAACGACAACGGCGGGTCCTACTCGCTCGGGCTGAGCACTGCGAACTTCAAGACCTGCCATCCAAAGCAAGTCGTGATCAGCGGGTTCAGCTACGACCCGGGCGACTTCACCGCGTCCGGGAAGGCGCGCTGCATCCCGACCATCACCAAGGGCAAGTCGCTGACATTCGTCAATAACGACGCGATCCCCGCACCGACGGGACCGGGCGCAGGCTATGATCTGGTCAACCCGCCGTTCTGGTACACGAAGTCGATCTTCCACAGCGTCACGTCGTGCGAGAACCCGTGTGGCCTGAACACCGGGATCTCCTACCCGCTGGCCAACGGTTCGGGCAGCTTTGACTCGGCACAGCTCGGCCCAGCCCTACCGGCGTCAGGAAGCATCGACTGGACGACGCCAACGAATCTGAAACCGGGAACTTATACGTACTTCTGCCGGATCCACCCGTTCATGCGGGGCGTGTTCCGGGTCATTGGTTAATGGAAAGCTGAGGAGGACAGGTTGAAGCGAGGAGTCGTTGGAGCCATCACAGTCGCGCTAGCAGTTGCCCTGTCCCCTGCGATGGCCTCCGCCCAGGGCGGCGTCGAGCATCTCCATTTCCATGCAGGTCCGTATCGCATCACGCCCGGCGCGAACCTGATCCTCCTGCAGACCAACCAGGTGCCGAAGCCGACACAGAACGGCTACATGGTGCGGTTTGCCCCGAATCTGGTCTACGCCAAGTCGAACGGGAAGTGCTGCGGCAAGGTCCCGATGGTCAGCGTGATCCACTTGCACCACGGCGTGTGGCTCAGCAGCGGGACCGCCGGCGAGGGTGAAGGCAACGGCTTCCCCGGCTTCTACCCGTTCGCGGCCGTGGGCGAGGAGAAGACGGTCCTCTCGACGCCGCAGGGCTACGGGTATCCAATCGGCGCGAGCGACCACTGGGTCCTCAACTACATGATTCACAACCTGACCGCGCGGCCGTACAACGTCTACATCACCTACGACGTCGACTTCGTCCCTGACAGCTCCCCGGCGGCGAGCAAGATCACGCCGGTCCACCCGATTTGGATGGACGTCGAGGACCACCACATCTACCCGGTGTTCAACGTCGCCCAGCACAGCGGCCGCAACGGCAAGTTCACCTTCCCCGACATGGCCCACAACCCGTACGGCGGCGGCGCGCCGCTGAACGAGTTCACGATCGACCACCCCGGCACGCTGGTCGGTACGGCCGGCCACCTGCATCCCGGCGGCCTCTACAACACGCTCGATCTGATCCGGCCCGGAGCTCATCCCAGCGGCGGCGCGCTCGCCGGCGGCGAACCCAACTCCGTGCGGCTGTTCCGCTCCTATGCCCACTACTGGGACAAGCGGGGCCCGATCTCGTGGAACCTGTCGATGACCGCCACCAACGGCAAGGACTGGCGCCCGGAGGTCAAGGCCGGCGACGTGCTGCGAACCAACGTCACGTACGACACCCGCAGAGCGTCGTGGTACGAGGTGATGGGGATCATGGTCGTCTGGGAAGCCTGGAACGTCGACCGAGGCGTCGATCCGTTCACCCACAAGCTCGATCAGAGCGGCCATGTCACGCACGGCTACCTGCCCGAGAACAACGACAACGGCGGGTCCTACTCGCTCGGGCTGAGCTTCAAGAGCTTCAAGACCTGCCATCCAAAGCAAGTCGTGATCAGCGGGTTCAGCTACGACCCGGGCGACTTCACCGCGTCCGGGAAGGCGCGCTGCATCCCGACCATCACCAAGGGCAAGTCGCTGACATTCGTCAATGACGATGCCACCGCGGCACCGGCCGGGGCAGACCGCGGATACAGCCTCGGGAACCTGCTCAACCCGCCGTTCTGGTACACGGACTCGATCTTCCACAGCGTCACGGCGTGCGAGAACCCGTGTGGCCTGAACACCGGGATCTCCTACCCGCTGGCCAACGGTTCGGGTAGCTTCGACTCTACGCAGCTCGGCCCCGCTCTCCCGGCGTCCGGAAGCCTCGATTGGAGCAGTCCGACGAATCTGAAACCGGGAACTTATACGTACTTCTGCCGGATCCACCCGTTCATGCGGGGCGTGTTCCGGGTCATCGGGTAACCGGTGGTTTAGTCCTTGTCGGCGACGGCGTCAGGCGCGGTCCGCGCCTGAGCGCTGGCGCCATCCCTGTCGGGCGCCTGGGCGCCGTCGACGCCGGCCGGCATCAGCTCCTGGAGGGAATCGCGTAACCAGCCGATCAGCTTCCACACGTCGCGCATCTGTTCCCGGTCGGCCACGATGCCGAAGTCGAGGTGGCCGCGGTAGCTCATTACCGTGACGTTGAGGCCCAGCCCATCGGTGATCACCGAAACCGGGTAGTTCGCCTCCAGCCTGGCGCCGGCGCAGTACAGCGGGAACTGCGGGCCGGGCACGTTCGAGACCACCAGATTCCACACCGGCGCTCTCGTCGCCGCAAGTGAGAACGTCACTCTCGCCGCCCGCGCGAACACTGCCGGGGGGATGAACTGGGTCGCGTCCTGGAGCAGCTCGGCCGGCAGCGCCCGGTGGCGATCCTTGGCGGCCCGGAGAGCCTCGTGCGTTAGCTCCAGGCGCCTGACCGGATCTGGCTCATTGGTGAACAGCGGCACGCTCATCATCCCGATCCGATTGCCATAGGTGCCTCGCTGTTCATCGGTGCGCACCGATACCGGCACCTGGGTCACGAGCGGCGAGTCCGGGAGCTCCTCGTGCTCGACCAGCCAGCGCCGGACCGCACCGGCGCACAGCCCGACGACGACGTCGTTGACGGTGAAGCCGTAGGCGTTCTTGACCGCCTTCACGTCGTCGAGGGAAAGCTGCCCAAACGCGAACCGCCGGTGCGGCGAGACGCGCCCGTTGAACGACGTCCGCGGTCGAGTCAGCGTCGTCCGCTCGAGCACCCGCGATTGCCGCCGCTGGAGCGTTCGCGTCACGCGGGCGGTGGTCCGGCCCAGCAGCTTCGCGCCCGGAATGTCGCTGAGAATGGGTGCGTCCTCCAGGTTCGGCACCGTGGACGGGAGGCTGCGCAGCACGCGCTGCAGGTATCGCGGCGTGCCCAGCACCCCCCGAGCCAGCATCGACAGCTCGCTGGGCTCTTCGTCGACCGGCCCGAGATCCGCGGGGGGCGGCTCGCGACCCTCCGGGCTGAGATCGAGCAGCACGCTCATGATCTCGGCCCCGGACAGACCGTCGACGGCCGAGTGGTGGATCTTGGTCAGCAGACCGACGTGGCCGTCGGCGAGTCCGTGGATCAGGTACGCCTCCCACAGAGGCCGGGCGCGGTCGAGCGGTCGGGCGAAGATCCGCGCGACCTGCTCGCCCAGCTTGGCATCGGTCGGCGGGGGCGCGAGCGCGATTTCGCGCACGTGGTATTCGAGATCGAAATCGGGGTCGTCGATCCAGTACGGGTAGTCGAGGCCGAGCGGGACCTCTTTCAGTCGCCAGCGGAACGGCGGCAGCAGCGGCAGGCGCTCAGCGATCATGTTGTGCAGATCGGCGAGCTCCAGCCGGCCATTGGGACGGGTCTGGGGATCGAGGATTGCCAGCGCGCCGACGTGTCCCGCCTGGCGGGGCGTCTCGAGCGCCAGGAACTGCGCATCCAGTCCAGTCAGCTGCCGCATGTTTCTCTCCTTCGCCTCTGTGGACGCGAGTCTATCCCGCGGCATCGCCACTGGGACAGGTGCGGCTAGATGGCGCTGCCTTATTCAGAACCGCACATTTGGACGAATGTACGATCGGGGACTCACGCTCGTTGGCCGATATCCGGCTGGGCGAAAATGAACATTTCTCCAGCTCTGACCCCGCGAACCGGCGACCTTGGGCCGGTGCCCGCGGAGGCGCGGGGGCGCAGCGAGCTGTTCGAGCTTTCGCTTGACCTGCTCGCGACGATGGACCGCGCCGGCCAATTCACCGATCTCAATCCAGCCGCCGAAAGGATCCTGGGCTGGACCCGCGATGAGCTCCTCGGCCGACGGGCGGTGGAGCTGGTCCACCCTGAGGATCTACAGCGCACGCTGGCGCTCAAAGCGCCCGATGCGCACCGCTTGCCTGACGTGGTCAAGTTCGAGAACCGTTATCGCTGCAAGGACGGTACCTACCGCTGGCTGGAGTGGAACGCCAGACTCGTGGACGAAACCTGGTACGCCGTCGCACGAGACGTCACGGACCGCCGGCTGCTGGAGGAACGGGCGGTGAGAGATCCGCTCACCGGACTGCCGAACCGCACCGGGCTGAGCGAGCGAATGAACACGGCGATCGCCCGCCTCGAGCGCCATCCCGGCTATGTGGCACTGCTGTTCGTCGACCTCGATCACTTCAAGGTGGTCAACGACGGCCGCGGCCACGAGGTCGGCGATCGCTTCCTGCGCGCGGCGGCTGGCCGGCTGCTGGAAACCGTTCGTGGCGCCGACGCCGTGGCCCGCTTCGGTGGCGATGAGTTCGTGATTCTGCTCGAGGATGTGATCCACCTGACCGACGTGATCGATGTCGCCGCTCGAGTGGTCGGGGCACTCCAGAGCCCGATCGTGATCGACGGAGAAGAGGCTTTGGTGGGGGCCAGCGTCGGTGTCGCGCTCACCTCCAGCGCCGGTATGACGCCCGATAGCCTGCTGCGCGAAGCCGACATCGCCATGTACCGAGCCAAGGCGCGCGGCGGCGGATGCTTCGCTCTGTTCGACGACGAGGTACGCGCCGAGGTTCAGCGACGAGTCAGGGGCGAGCGCGAGCTCCGGATCGCAGTCGACGAGGGCCAGCTGGCGGCGCATTTCCAGCCCATCGTGGCCTTGCCGGAGGCGAGCATCAGTCGCTGCGAGGCACTGATCCGCTGGCAGCACCCGACCCGCGGATTGCTGCTGCCGGGGGAGTTCCTGGCCATGGCCGAGGAAACCGGTCTGATCCTGCGAATCGGGGAATGGATCCTGCGCCGGGCCTGCGAGCAGGCTCGCGCGTGGCGCCGGGCCTCGTTCGATGTCGCGCTCACGGTCAACGTCTCGACTCGGCAACTTGATCAGCCAGACTTCACCGCGATCGTGCGCCGGATCGTCGCCGCCAGCGAGATCCCGCCGGCGGCATTGTGCCTGGAGATCACTGAGACGGAGATCATGGAGCGCGTCGGCCGGGTGGCGCCTCGGCTCCAGGAGCTGCGCCGCGCCGGTGTAAAGATCGCCATGGACGACTTCGGCAGCGGCTACTCCTCGCTCGCCTACCTCCGATCGCTGCCCCTCGACATCATCAAGATCGACAAGTCGTTCGTCCACGGGATCATCGAGGACCCGCAGGACCGCGCGATCGTCGCCGGGATCGTGAACCTGGGGCGGGAGACGAACCGCGCCGTGATCGCCGAGGGCGTGGAGACCGAGGCGCTTCATTCCGAGCTGATCGGACTCGGGTGCGATCTGGCCCAGGGCTTCCTGTACGAACGGCCCAAGCCGGCGGCCGACCTGAGCCTGGACGGCTACTCGTCACGCGTGCACCCAGGCATCGGGGATCCGCTGGTGATCCGGGAGTTCATGCGCCAAATCGGAATCCCCGCGCGAGTGCGCATTTGATTGGTTCGGAGGTGCCGAGACCTGTGCATAGACGACGGTCGGACTCGAATGACAGCCGTGCGTACTCCATTGTTCGGTCAATGGGGGATGAGGTTGCAGTAGGACCCGGGGCACGCGGGAATGGCGACGGAGCCCGCGTAGCCACATCCGAAGCTCCGGATCCTGGCCTGTTCTTCGAGCTGTCGTCGGATTTGCTCGCGATGCTCGATCCGACCGGTCGTTTCATGCGGCTCAGCCCGTCTTGGGAGCGAACCCTGGGCTGGCCCGTCTCTGAACTGATCGGCCGCAGCGCGCTCGAGCTGATCCATCCCGACGATGTCAAGCGGACGCTTGAGCTGGCCGAAATCACGGCGTCACCGGACGCGGAGATACGGGACTTCAACAACCGATTCCACTGCAAGGACGGTCGCTACCGCTGGCTGGAGTGGAATGTGCGCAAGTCGGCCGACGTCTGGTTTGCGTCCGCCCGCGACGTCACCGACCGCAAGTTGGTGGAGCACCAGGCCGAGCGCGACCCGTTGACTGGTCTGCCCACCCGGACCGCGGCCAGTGAGCGGATCGCGTACGCCATCGCCGGACTAGAGCGGCGCGGAGGGATCATCGGGGTGCTGTTCCTGGATCTCGATCACTTCAAGCTGATCAACGACGGCCGCGGCCACGAGGTCGGCGATTCCTTTCTGCGCGGGGCCGTATCCCGGTTCCGGGAATCGGTGCCTGACGCGGACACGATCGCCCGGCTGGGCGGCGACGAGTTCGTGATCCTGATCGGCGACGGTGGCTCGCCCGCCCGGTTGGCGGCCGCCGCCGAGCAGCTGGTGTCCGCGTTTGAGCAACCGATGCTGATCGGCAGTGAGCTCCTACGGTGCGGTGTCAGCGTCGGCGTTGCGCTTACCTCGGACCCGAGCGTCGGCCCGGAGACGCTGCTGCGCGAGGCGGACATCGCCATGTATCGAGCCAAGGCCAAGGGCGGCTCGTCCTCCGAGGTGTTCGATGAGACGCTTCGCCTGGAGGTGGCGAATCGCGTCGATGTCGAGCGCGAGCTGCGCCGGGCGGTTGACCGCAACCAGCTCGTCCTCCACTACCAGCCGATTGTCACGCTGCCCGAGATGGGCGTCACGCGTTGCGAGGCGCTCGTGCGCTGGCAGCATCCTGCCCGCGGTCTCCTGAGTCCAGACGAGTTCATCCCACTGGCCGAGGAGACCGGCCTGATCGTCCCGATCGGAACCTGGGTGCTGGAGCAGGCGTGCCTCCAGGCCAAGGCATGGCGGCGCGACGGGTGGGATGTGGGGGTGAGCGTCAATGTGTCGACGCACCAGCTCGAACAGCCTTTGTTCGTCGACCTGGTCCGTTCCGTGCTCGCCAACGTCTCGCTTCCGCCCGGTTCGCTGTGCCTGGAGATCACCGAGACGGGCATCCTGCAGCGGCCCCGCGCCGTGGCCCCAAGCCTGTCGGCGCTGAGCGCCCTGGGGGTGCGGATCGCCATGGACGACTTCGGCGCCGGTCATTCCTCGCTGACCCATATCGACGTGTTGCCACTCGACATGATCAAGATCGACCGGTCGTTCGTGGCCGGCATTCTCGACCGGCCCGAGGACCGGGCGATTGTGACCGCGCTCCTCAGCCTGGCGCGTGAGACCGAGATGTCCGTGGTCGCGGAGGGTGTCGAGTCCGAGCCGATGCATACCGAGTTGGTCGATCTGGGATGCGCGCTTGCCCAGGGTTTCCTCTATGACCGGCCGCGACCGGCCACCGAGCTGACGCTGGACGGGTACAGCGCACGGGTGCGGCGCGGCGTGGGCGATCCGCTCGTCATTCGCGAGTTCATGCGCCAGATCGGCATTCCGGCCAGGATCCAGGGCGCATGACGCCGCTGGTCGGAGTGCTCAACATCATCCTCGGACTGGTCTATTGCCAGTACGGGACCATGACCCTGATCGAGATGCGCCGCCACTGGGACACGATGGGCTTCTCTCATTTCGGCGCCGCTTGGATCGCGATGGCGTTCACCTGCGGCCCTCACCACTTCGTGCACGGTCTGCACCTGCTGACCGCAGGCGGCCGCGCGGGTCCGCTGGACCTGGTGGCGGTGCTGATCGGATTCCCGGCCGGCGTGATCTGGTTCGCGCTCCGAGTCGAGGCGTTCTTCGGCGGGGCCGGCGACCGCTTCGTCAAGGGCAACCCGATTTGGGTGCTGGCGCTGCCGACGATCGCCGCGGCGTACTTCACCGCGCTGGTTACGATCATCGCGGGCGCTAGTCACTTGGGAGACAACCATCTGGCCGCGGCGCTCCCGAACCTGATGCTGATCGTGATCTATTCGACGATCGGCTACTACCTGGTCCGGACCCAGGTGGCCAACCGGCGCCCGCTGGGCGGCTGGTCGATCTCCGGCCTCGCCCTGGCCGTGATCTTCCCCACCTGCGCGATGATGCACGCGGTCTACGCCTACTACGCGCTGACAGGTCGCTACGGCCCCGCGGTTCATACGACCGTGATCGACTGGCTCGCGGTCCCGGCCGGGATCTACTTCCTGTGGGTGGTGCAGGCGCTGTTCCACGGCAGCTTCCGTGACTGGAACCGCGGCGCCGCGATCCGAGCCGCGGCCGAGCGGGTGACCCAGGCGTGAGCCCCACCGGGCCGGGCGTCCCCCATCCGCCCGGCCTCACCCGCCGGGCGTCCCGTCCGAAGTTCGGAGACCGCGGCGGCGCCGCCGGCCTCAGCGCGTTCGGCTTGGCCGGGCCGACAGTGATCGGCGGGCCGTCCACAGCTCGCTCACAACTCGACGGCGATGCCCGGTTCGCCATGTCCGGTCTGGCCGGCGCGCTCGGCGGCGTGTACGTCGCCTCGGGTGTCACGTTGCTCGGCCGGCTCCCCGCGATGGCCGGTGCCCTGATCGCGATCGGCGTCCTTCAAGCCCTGTGGAGCACCGCCGCCTACCGCGGAAGCCGTTCCGCGCTCGTGGTCGGCCTGCTCACCAACATTCTGCTCGCGCTGACCTGGGCACTGTCGCGCATGGTCGGCCTGTCACCCGGCGGCGGCGGCGGCCGCCTGCCGGTCGGCGTGCTGGACTCCCTGTGCGCGGCCGATTCTCTGGTGATCGTGGCGCTGACCCTCGGCGCGTGGCTGCGGACCAGATCCAGCCAGGCGCCGGCCGCCGAGCCCGAGTCTCAGCCTCGTCGCCTGAGAGCCGGCGCCGCCAGCCAGCTCGCGATCCTGCTCGCCGTGCTCACCGTGTCGGCGCTCCTCGGCGGCCACACCCACACCGCGCAGGCCAAGGGTGCGGGCGCGAGCAGCCCGGGGCACCTGCACTTCTACTGCCGGCTGCTGTAGCGGCGCCGGGGAGCGCTGGACCGGTCGCCGCGACCAGCAGCCGGGTCTACGATTCCTGCGTGAGCGCAGGCGAGGACATGGTGCGGGTTCCGGCTGGACGCTTCTCGATGGGCTCGAGCAGGTTTTATCTCGAGGAAGCCCCGGTACGCGAGGTGCAGGTCGACGAGTTTGCGCTCGACCGCGGGCCGGTCACCGTTGCCCAGTTCGCCCGCTTCACTGACGACACCGGCTAGTCACCGTCGCCGAGCGGCCACCCGATCCAGCCGACTACCCGGACGCCGACCCGACGCTGCTCGTCCGAGGATCGGCGGTGTTTCACCCACTCCCGGGCCGGTCCCGCTCAACGACCCCGGATCTCAAAGGACGGGACGCACGACGAGCATCCCCCGGCTCGAGACCAGATGCGCCAAGTCGTCCGCCAGGCGTTGGACATGTTCGCTCGCCTGTTGCTGCCAGCGCTCCAGTCCGACGCTCTCCGCGATCAGCACGTAATCGGCCTGACCGATCGCCTGTCCGGGCACGTCCGCCGGCCGCGTAAGCCGCCAGTCCGACACCGTGTCGAGCGACCGCGGACGATGTCCCCATCCCCCGCCATCAAACGCTCAAATGTCCTCGGCCAGCTCCGGCGAGCGCAGCTGAAACCACATGAGCAGGGTCGCGGGAGGGCTCATCCACGGAGCGTAGTGCAACCATCACACCTGGATCGCGCGCCGCGCCCGGCTTCGCTGCTTCGCATGCCACTGACGGGCCACGCCTTTCGCCAGCGACCCCTAGAATCGCCCCCACGCGGACGTAGCTCAGTCGGTAGAGCGTCGGCTTCCCAAGCCGAAGGTCGCGGGTTCGAGACCCGTCGTCCGCTTGGAGGAAAGGCCCTGGTATTGAGCGGCTTTCTTCATTTCACGTGATGACGTCGAACACTCCCGCGATCGCCCTCTACGAGGCTCTCGGATTCACCGCACGCCGGTCCGCGAGGATCACGGTGCTCGCCCACACCCACTCCGTCTAGCGCGAGCGCCAGATCATCGAGCGACCTCGACAAACACTCGACTGACGACCCGCGGCCGACGCTCGCCTCGCAAAGCGTCCACCGGGCCCGACCCTGCAGCGCCTCCTCGTCGCCGTAGGAATCGTCCCGTCTGACACCCGTCGGATCGTGGAAGCGATCGTTGGCGGGATGCCCGCTGTCCGTTGGAGGCGAGCCTGCGAGCACAGGTCTCCGATTCGATGAGATCGACAGCGACGCTGGCTGCTGTGGCTGCGGTCAAGGGACACCGGCCCCGAGAGCGATCCCGTCCTGCCGCAGCGCGCTCAGTCGATCTCGAACATCACCCTGGCAGGGGCAAAGCGATTCAGGTTCGCCGTCCCGAGCGCCAGCGACGGCGGCAGACAGCCAGTGGACGATGGGGTTGCTCCGTCTTCTGCCAGGAGCAGCCCTGCTTCGCCGATCATCCGGGCCGTGGCGAGATACCCGACGTGGCCCGAACCGCTGACGCGTCCCTCGACCGTGTGGCCACCAGTCGTGCGCGCGCGGACTGTCATCGACCACGTCCAGCCCTCGAGGCGATCCGGTCGCGGCCCGAACCCGGATGTGGGCATCACCGTGCCCATCACCCGCGCGTACCGCCGGCGCGCCGCGCGCGAGGCGTAGACGGAGCTTCGCTGCAGCGCCTGGAGGCCGCCGAGGACGCCCGCCAGCGCCAGGGTGGCTGCGCGCATCGGACCCGCGCTCGGCAGGACGGTTCCCTCTCGATAGCGGAATGGAGGCTCTCCCGATAGCTCGGCCGAGCGCTGGATCACCGCCGGGTTGATGTAGGCAACCGGGATCATCGGCGCGATCACGCTCCCGTCGGACCCGCGTCGTGGCCGAAGCTTGATCGGGCTCAGTGTGCGTATCTGCTCTGCACGGGCGGGGTCGGCCGTCAGCGCGGCGGGATCGACGGCGACCGCCGCGTCATCGTCGAGCAGCGCCGCGATCATCGTCTGGGCGGTGCCACCGGAGATCGTGTCGGTCGGCCGCGGCAGCCCCGGCGGGAGCTTAATCCGCGCCTCGAGCTCCACCTCAGCCAGCGGCTGCTCGAAGCGCTCCTTCGCCCGCTCGGCCACGGCCCGCACCAAAAGGTCCGGGGGCAGCGACTCAAAACCCGCCGGCTGGACGACCTTCACACCTGCCGCTCGGGCGCCGTCGTCGAACTCGTTGATGACTCGTCGGATGAACTGCATCTCCCCCGAGAGGTCGGCGTAGTGGGCACCCGCCGCGACGCATGCCGCCACCACCTCCCTCCCCGTCGGCGCATAAGGACCCACGAGATTGAGCACCACACGAGCGCGCTCACAGAGCGCTCTGAGCGACTCTGCACGGGCGATGTCGGCCGTGAGGACCTCCGCCTCGTGGACCCCCTCCTCGGCGAGCACCCGGCGCACCCTGTCCGGATCGCGCCCAGCCGCCACCCACCGCGTGCCGTTGTCACGCGCGCGCGAGGCGAGGTATGCGACCACACGGCGCCCGGTAACACCGGTGGCACCCAGCACCGCCACGTCGAAGTCTCGGGCCACGTCGAAAAGCTAACGCAAGGTCGCCCGCCTGCGTCGAGCGGCCGCCCCGTTGGCTGGGGTACATGGATCCGAGAAGTCGGCACCGCCGCCCCACTGAGACGCCGCTACCAGACCTTGGGAAGACCGAACCCAGAAGCATCTCGCGACCCCTCGTGCCGAGCGGCTCGGGCGCGATTTACGGCGGTATCGGGCTGTGCGCCAAGCCGGGGAATCTACTGGGCCTGGCGGCGGCGCAAAGCGCCCCTGCCGATCAACCGCAGAGCCTTCCGGCTCCACCAGGAGCAGGACGGGCGCGGCGCGATATGCAGGGCAACGCTGGTGCCCGTCCGAGGACCGGCCACAAACCCCACACCAATGGGAACACTGGCTGGCGACCACCCGCAAGACTATCGACATCGTCTGGGCCCCAGGCACGCCGGACAAGGCTGCCCCCCGTCTCATGCACCTCCACTGTCAACCAGCCCGCCAGCCACCAGGGCTCGCTTGAGCCGGATGCTCGGAAACGGGCACGTCCGGTTCTGAGGGGGGCCCGGCGTCGCAAGACGCCGGGCCTACCCGACGTTGTGATCGCCCGGTCGGGGCGATCAAGCCGCTGCTGACAGTCGGGTCCTGCGATGCCTAAAGGTTGAACGGGGAGATCATGCTCGCCGCCGATTTCGACTGCCCTAACTTGGAGAGCCCGAGGAGGTCCTCGGCCGTCCGCAGCAGCGAGTAGTGGTTGAAGCTGACACGAACCTTCGTGCCTCGCTTGACCGATGGCGCAATCACAATGCTCACGACGTGACAGCTCTGGTCGCTTGTGTTGGTCGCGCAGCTCTCGCCCACCGTACCCACCTCGCCCTCGTCCCAGGCGATGAAGATCGCGGTGTCACGGTGCTTGTAGACGGTCGTCGCGGTGATCCGCGGCAGCCAGGTCTTCAGCCAGTTGTCGCCCGTGAGGATCAGATTGCTGGGACAGCCCGTGGCCCCATGCATGTCGTCGCAGAGGTTCGGGGTGATCCACGCGAACGCCGGCGCAGTGCGCTCGCGAGAGAAGTCCTTGAGCAGCGGATATGCGCCGCGGGTGGTCTTGAACGGCACGTCCCGGGTCGAGCAGGTCCTCAGGCCCCCGTAGTAGACGGCCGGATTGTGCCTCGGCGCGTACAGACCTGAATTGCTCTTGTAGCAATTTGCCGGCATCGACTCCGCGTAGCTCTTCCAGCCACCCTTCAGCGTGGCCTCGTTGAAGATGTTGTTCGCCGTCGACTCGCACGACGCCGACGGGGTGCAGTCGCTCAGGAACGAACTCAATCCGGACAGCGGCGCGCCGTTCGTCGTGCCGATGTAGTTGGGGAGGCTGGGATGGGTGATGTTGTGGTAGTTCGTCGCGATCCCGCAGGCCTTGATCACCCTGTTGATGTATGGCGCCGAGGATGCGTTGAGGATCGTGTTGTAGGAATTGTTCTCCTCGAAGATCACGATCACGTGCTTGTACTTCGGCGCCTTGGTCATCCGCCCGCACATCGACGTGGTGCGGGCGGAGCGATGATGGGCGCCTGCGGCGAACGCTCCACCGCCAAACAGCATCGTGCATCCGAGCACTATCCCAATCAGAACCGTTCGCACGACAAGCCTCCCTCTGTAGGTCCATGGGCCCCGAACGCCACGGGCGAGACGCCGGCGCAGGCGCAGACTATCCCGTCCGAGCTTGGGAACGGAAGATGGCGTGACATTTTGGTGGAGCGAGGAGGTCATGAAGACAACAAGGCCTCTCCTTGCACGGCCGCCGAGCGGATCGTAGGCTGAAGCAATGCCGGGTGCGGGCGTGGACCAGATCGAACGGATCTTTGCGCAGCGGTTCGCCCCGTGGCGGATCCGGTTACCAGCCGACGCGGTCAAAAGCCGGCGGGGCGGCCACATCTTCGAGGCTGGGTGGCACATCGGATACGTGTGGGGCACCGAGGACGGCGAGGAGTACCTCGAGTACCTCTCACAGCATCGGATGACCGACGACTCTCATGAGCGGATCCACGCGTCGGGCCGGACTGAGACGCTCCCGGCGCCGGAGTCGGCGTACTCCTATCCGCCGGATGCCAGCACGGCCGAGATCGCACGTGCCGAGCAGGAGTACCTGGCGCGTAACAGACAGATCTACGACGAGCTCCGCCGCATCGGGCTGTTGCCGCCTGAGGGGGAGAACATCCCGCTGCTCGACATCAATGAGTATCTGCGGTCCCGCGAGCCGCACGACCAGGCAGGATGAGTGGGCGATGGACGAGTTCCGGCTGCTCGACACGATCTTTGTCTCACATGGGTCCGGTGAGCGCAGGATCGACCTCTGCGCGGGTGATCTGGTCTCGCCGTCCGCGCAGGAGAGCGATGTGCTCGTCGTCTCCTCGGTCCGCGGAAGCTATGTCCCGACGCCCAGGTCGCTGGTCGGTGCGTTGGATCGAGTCGGTGTCTCCGTCCAGAAGCTCGCGGCGAGCAAGGCGGTCGACTTGGTCCAGACGTGCTCGTGCTGGCTGTCAGGAGAGCTCGCGCCCGAACACGCAGCGTTCCCGTACCGGCGGATCCTCTGCTTCGAGCCGGCGGGCGGGGGATCGCCGGCCGAGCTGGTCGGCGACATCTTTCGGGCGCTGCTGCCGTTCCTCGGTGACTCCGGGTTCAAGACCGTCGCGATGCCGGTGGTGTCGACCGGTGCCGTCGGTGCGACCGTCACAGAGATGCTGACGGCGATCGTCGAGGCGGCGCGCAATTGGATGTCGCTCGGGGTCTCGCTCGACCGGCTCAGGATCTTCGCGCCGCTGTCGGAGTCGGGCGCAGAGGACGCCCAGCGGGTGTTCGCGGAGCTGAAACGGCCGGCGCAGGCCGCGACCGAGCCCAAAGAGGAGGCGTGGAGGTACGACGTGTTCGTGAGTTACGCCCACGAGAACGCCGAGCAGGCGATGCTCATCGCCGACCAGCTCAGCAGCGCCAATCCCGCTCTGCGGCTGTTCCTCGATCGTCAGTCGCTCAACCCGGGAAGCGCGTGGCAGCACGAGCTGTTCGACGCGCTCGACTCCTCGCGGCTGGTGCTCGCGCTCTACTCGCCGGCGTACGTCAGCTCTAAGGTCTGCAAGGAGGAGTTCAACATCGCCTGGGCACGGAGCCGCGAAACGGACACGGCGGTGCTGATCCCCGTCTACCTGTTCACGGCGCAGCTGCCGACCTACATGAAGCTGCTCCAGTACATCGACTGCCGGGAGGGCGCAGCGGAGCTCCTCGACTCCGCCTGCCAGCGCATCCTGGCGGAATGACACCCACAACGGGGGAGTGTCGTATTCCGCTTGGGTCAAGGCCCGGCAGTCGGCAGAATCCATCGTCTGTCTGCTGAGCAGAACAAGCTGATCGTGCGCCGGCTGGTCGACGAGGCGGTGACACAGCGCAACATCGATGTCCTCGACGAGCTCGCCGCGGGTGAATTCGCGGACGTTGCTCGGGGGTGGGTGCGGCCGTTTCAGAGCGCCTTTCCGGACTTCGAAATGCGAATCGTCGAACTGATCGCAGAGGGCGACAAGGTGGTGGGCCACTTCAAATGCTCAGGTACCCATCTCGGCGAGTGGCTTGGGGTGCCGGCAACTGGACGGAGGTTCGAGGGTGTCGACGAGATCTACATCTTTCACGTCCGGGCCGGCAAGCTGGTCTCCGCGTTCGGGGTCGAAGACAACCTGACGCGGCTGCACCAGCTTGGCATCAACCCCGGCGGGTCGCCGCGTCGTCCCGACTATAGGATCGGGGGAGAGATGAGAGCACAAGATCGGGTCTGCGTCATCGGGGCGGGTTCCTCCGGGATCGCCGTCTGCCAGGTGCTGAACGCCCGCGGAATCCCGTTCGACTGCTTCGAGGGGGGATCGGAGGTGGGGGGCAACTGGCGCTACGGCAACGACAACGGCCTGAGTGCCGCCTATCGCTCGCTGCACATCAACACCTCGCGAGGGCTGATGGCCTACCGGACGTTCCCCATGCCCGAGCACCTCCCGCCCTATCCCAACCACTGGCAGATCGCGGAATACTTCGACAGCTACGTCGATCACTTCGGGTTCCGGGGCAAGATCCAGTTCCGCACGGAGGTCACCCGCGTTACGCCGGCGCCCGCGGGCGGTTGGAACGTCAGCTTCCGGGAGCTCGACGGCGGCGAGCCGCAGACCCAGTCCTACCACGGGGTGCTGGTCGCCAATGGCCACCATTGGGATCCACGCTGGCCGGAGCCTGCCTTTCCCGGTTCGGAGGCGTTCGAGGGCCAGCAGATGCATGCCCATGCCTACGACTGAGCCAGACATCTTCCCGGGCAAGCGCGTGCTCGTCCTGGGGATCGGCAACTCGGCCTGCGACATAGCCGTCGAGGCCAGCCGAATCGCGGCCAAGACGTTCCTGGCCATGCGCCGGGGCGCACACGTGATCCCGAAGTTCATCGGCGGGAAGCCAACCGACGAGACCAGTGGGGCCTGGTTCGCGCGTCTGCCTCTGGCGGTTCAGCGGACCGTGATGAGCACGATGCTCAAGACCGCGCAGGGGAAGATGACCGACTACGGCCTACCCGAGCCTGATCACAAGCTGCTCGAAGCCCACCCCACCGTATCCAGTGATCTGTTGCCGCGGATCGGCCACGGCGACATCACCTTGAAGCCGAACATCGCCCGCTTTGAGGGTCAGGAGGTGGTGTTTGAGGACGGCTCGCGGGAACGGATCGATCTGGTCATCTACTGCACGGGTTACAAGATCAGCTTTCCGTTCCTCGACCCGGACCTGATCAGCGCGCCGGACAACCACATCCCGTTGTACCGCCGAGTGGTCTCGCCCGAGCATCCCGGCCTGTACTTCATTGGACTTCTCCAGCCCCTAGGCGCGATCATGCCGCTGGCGGAGGCACAGGCAGAGTGGGTGGCCGATGTGCTCGACGGCACCGCCCGGCTGCCGAGTCCGGCGCGTATGCGTGAGATCATCGCGCGTGAGGACGCGCGCATGCGCGAACGCTATGTCGCCTCCAAGCGTCACACCATCCAGGTCGATTTCCACCCCTACCTGCGCACGGTGGCACGCGAGCGACGGCGCGGCCGGCTCACCGGCAGGTTGATCGGTCCACTCGCGGACCGCTCACACGAGCTGCGCCTGGGACATCCGCAGCGATCATCCACCTGACCGCGAGCGAACCTCTCATTTGAGCTTGCGCCACCCGCCGGCGCGGTTGTTGGCAATGATCTGACGCAGCATCGCGGTCAGGGCCGGCTCATTGATCTCGGTGCCCCGGTAGTAGGAGATCATGCGACTGGTCTGGTTCTGATGCCCCGCGGTGATGATCTGATCCGGATCAGGCACGATGCCCCCGTCATACAGGAACAGGTTCACGTGATCCTTGGTGGCCAGCAGTGCACACACGTTGCCTTCGAGCACGAAGTACGGACGGACGGTCCGCTTGATCGTTTCGACGACCTCGGGGTCGGCCGCGTGGATCAGTTCGCGCAGCCGGCGACAGATGTCGCGCTGCCAGTCCGGGAGCCGGTCGATGTAATCACCCACGCGCAGATCCTCGCGGGACACCGGGCCGTCTCCTCAGCGGCGCCGCCGGCAGCGCTCGGCCGCGCAGAAGTGACCTGCCCTGACGATCACCACGCGGTCGACGGAGTACGCCGGCAGTCGCAGCGATCCCCTCACAAGCCGTTGGTCAATCGCGACCTGGTCGGACGGCACCCAACCCGGCTGCGATGCGGGAGGCGCGTGCAGCGATGTCAGGACGGCGCGCTGTTGCAGCGGCCAAGGCAGTGCGAGAGCAATTGGCTGCGCGGTCAGATTCACCAGCAGGGCGCCGGGACGTCGACCGAATACCGCCATTCCCGTCACCCCGGGCTGGTCACCCACGTTCGGTACACCCCGAACGCGGATCCGCTGCACGCCCGCCGCTCCCGCGACGGCCGAGTACACCAGCGGCACGGCGTAGCCGAGCGCGGTGCGCGCGAGTGCTCGGCTGCCGTCGACCCCATCGGTGAACAGCGGGAACGGCTTGGCGGTGCCGAAGTCCTGGGGGTTGTCGGCTCCGCCAACGAGGTCGTGGAGAAGTGAGATGCTCACGCGAGGGTCGGCCAGTTGGTCGAGGGCCACCGCGCTGACCGACAACGCCTGAGCCCAGATCTGAGTCCCACCGCTGGTGAGGAGACCGGTTTGGTTCCACTCGGTCAACCAGACCTTCAGCCTCGACGGCAGCGCGCTCAGCGTCTGATGTTTGAACCCATCCCAATGGTCCGGTCCCGCCACGAGGGTGGCCGAGACATCACTCCCAGGTGGTCCACGGTTGGGCAGGCCCCAATAGGGATGAATGGCGATCGCGTCCTCGCCGCGCACGGTCGACAGCAGGCTGGCGTTCCAGGCGGCGAAACGGGCCCCACCGAGCGTGCCCAGGATCGAAGGTGTCGTCTCGTCGGCCCCGGACACGGCGATCTGCGCGCGCGGGAACTGTCGCCTGAGGGCGGTTATCCACGGGTTCATCGCCGTGCCGTAGGTGGCTCCGGTGGGAAATCGCGTCGGGTACGGACCGGTCGGGTTCCACAGCTCGTTTCCCAGCTCGATGTAGCGCACCGGCAGGCCCAAGCGTCGAGCCTCCCTCAGCATCGCCATCTGATCGGACAGATTCGAGGTCAAGACGTTCAAGTCCCACAGCGGCGTCGCGTCCGTGGCGCGAACGATCGACGCCCAATCGGGCATCGTGATCGCCGGTCGGCTGGGATCGACCGCGTTGAACGGGCTCCCGGGGCCGTCGATGAACACCCCGGTGTGCCAGTTGAGCCACTGGGAGGTGGTGCCGCCGGGGATGCGGAGGATCCCCACCGGAATCGCGGCCATCTTTGCGTGCAGCGCGGGGCTGGTGGCGAACAGCTGATCATCCACGGGCAGCACGATCGATTCGGCGTTGAAACCGAAGAAATGCGCCGGCAGGACACGCGGCGCACCCACCCGCTGGGCAACTGCTGCGGCCGACCCCGGGGCGCGGGCTCCCGCCAGCGCGGGTGCGCAAACTCCCCCCACCGCGACTGCGCTCAGCAGCGCTGTGTAAACGATGCGCAGACTTCGTCGGCCCATGTCCTTCCTCGAGTTCGTGGTGCGTCGGCACGCCACAAGGTACCCGTCCGCCGGGCCGCGCGAAGCCGGTCGGCCGGGGCGGGGCGCCAACCGGCCCTTCGCGGGATTACCGGCAGCCGGGCACCGTCAGCAACGAAAGCGGGACGGCGTCGGCCATCCGCTGGTAGCCGCGGGCGTTGGGATGGAGGTGGTCGCCGCTGTCGAGCGCGGGAAGCAGGCGGCTGGGCCGGTGCGGGTCGCGGACCGCGGCGTCGAAGTCGATTACGCCGTCGGACACGTGGCTGGTGCGGATCCAGCGGTCCACCGCCGTACGCCTCGCGTTGGCCTCGGCGTCGCCGTAGGTCGCTGACGCATTCCCGCCCGCCGGGGTGAGCGTCCCCACAAGCACCCGCAGGCCGTCGAGATGCAGGCGCAGCACCACCTGCCTCAGAGCGGCGATCACCGCGTCGGCAGACGCAGGCGACGCCTGGCCGATGTCGTTGATGCCCTCCAGCACGATCACCTCGCGCACGCTCGGGACCGCGAGCACGTCGCCGTCGAGGCGCGCCAACGCGCTCGGGCCGAAGATTGAGTTCAGCGCGTCAAGACGCACGCGGTTGCCGCTGATGCCCGCGTTGACCACCGAAAACGGCAGTCGGTGGCGGGCGATGCGGCGCGCCAGGTCATCGGGCCACCGGGTGTTGTGCTGCCCGGGTCGCCGGTCCACATCGCTGCGAAAGCCGTCCGTGATCGAGTCCCCCAGCGTTACGAGTGTGCCGATGCTCGGTGGAGCCTGAACCTCCACTCCGATGAGGAGAGGCCACAGCTGGGAGGCGGAACCGAACCGCCGTCCCGAGGGGTCCCCGGTGTGGTCGCCGGCCGCCAGGTAGGACCCGATCTCGTTGGCGACCGGATGCTCTGTCACCGGGCCGGACGGTCCCCGGAGATAGACGCTGACCGCCAGGTCGGCGAAGGCCCGGAACCGAAGCCGCACCGGATCGGAGAACGCATCCGCCCCGCGCGCGATCGTGACACTCGGCCGGCCACCGAAGCGCACGGTTTGGAGCGAGCTGCCCACCAGCTGTGCGCCCGCTTTGCGTCGCGCCACGGTCACCCGATCCAGCGTCAGCGGCGCGCTGCCGAGGCGGTTGGAGAGCCGCAGCAGCAGACGGCTTCCACCTCGGGTCGGATTCACGACCACGCGCAGCGTCTGATCGACGTATGAGGACCCAACCAGCGCCGGCGCTGTTCCCCAAGCTCCCACCCAGCCGGTGCCCCGGCATCCGGCTGTCCTCGCCGCCCCACCGGCTGTGCGCGTCCTGCCCGCCGCGGGCACGATCGCCGCCACCACCACGACCGAGGCGATTAGCCCCGCCGCCGCCCAACACAGCCAGCGCGGGAGCCGTGCTGAGAGACGCCGCGTCAACACTGAGCGCACCCTATCGGCGCCGGCGTGCGGATGTGGGAGGATTGCCCGCCGTGGAGCGAGACGTGACTCGGCGAGAGCTGGTCGCGGCCGGTGGCGCGTTGGCGCTGTTGGCTTTTGCCCCTCCTGCCCGCGTGCAGGCGCTGATCGCGGAGACCGCGCGCAGCGGTGTGGGCCGGTTCCTGTCCGGCGCGGAGCTCGCGACGCTGCGGGCGGTGTGCGATCGGCTGGTGCCGGGTCCGCCACGCGACCCCGGCCCCGGAGCGGTGGAGGCGCGCGCGCCGGAGGCGATCGACCTGCTGCTGGGAGCGTTCTCCGTTCGCCCTCCGCTGATTCATGCCGGTGGGCCGTTCTCGGGCCGCGCGGGCGGGGGCCGGGACAACTTCGCGCAGTTCGAGCCCATGGATCGGCACGCCGAGCTCGGCTGGCGGATCCGTTTGGAGGGACCGCGCAATCGGCGCGAGCGCGCGTTTGCGGGAGGTGTGGTCGGCCTTCAGGAGGTGTATCGCACCGGTGTGGCGCGGCTCGACGTGCTCGCGCGGCACGGCGGCGCCGCGTCTTTCGCGGCCGCGGACGGGGCGCTGCAGGACTCGCTGCTGGCGGCCAAGCACGAGCCGCTCGTGTCCCGCCTGACCGGCGTGGCGATGGGGCAGGCGCTCGATGCAACCTTCGGTCCACCGGAATACGGCGGGAACCTGAACCTGGTGGGCTGGCGCCGCCTGGGCTGGGCCGGTGACACACAGCCTCGTGGGTGGGACCCCAGCGCGGTGACGCACGCGGATCCGGGCACGTCCGCGGTGCCCGCATCGGCGGCGGCCGATATCGGCCGGCGTCTGGCACCCCACATCGGGGGGCGGAGGGCGAGCCTGGAGACCTGGTGGGCGGGCTATCGCGGGCTGGGCAGGTGAGCCGCGCGGGCAAGCCGACGGTGGTGATCGTCGGCTCCGGGGCCGGCGGTTCGGTGTCGGCCTGGGAGTACGCGCGGGCGGGACACCCGGTGCTGATCCTCGAGAAGGGCCGAAATCTACTGCCGGGGATCGGGGGCCCCGGACCGGTGCGCACGACCTTCTCCAACGACGAGGTTAAGGAATCGCGCTACTACGAGGACCAGGATCCCCTGCTGGAGCCGCGCACCCAACGCACCCAGGCGGAGGCCCGCAGAGGTGTCGAGCGTTCGTTCACGGGCGACGTCAACGACCTGCCGACCACGGTGGGTGGCGGGACCGTGCACTGGGACGCCAAGGTCCCACGCTTCTGGCGCCAGGACTTCCACGGCCGCTCACTCCACGGCCCCGTCCCCGGAGCCAACGTGTCCGACTGGCCGCTGTCCTACGACGAGCTGGCTCCCTACTACGAGGAGGTCGAGCTCCACCTGGGCGTCCAGGGCGATCGATCGCGGATGCCGCATCGCACCCTCTCCCAGGCGCCCCGGCGTCGTCAGTTCGCCCTGCCGCCGAACCCGCCGATGATCGCGGGCACCCGACTGGCCCAGTCCGCCGCCGAGCTCGGCTACCACGCCTACCCGTTCCCGATGGCGGTCAACTCCCGCCCGCATCTCGGTCGTCCGGCATGCAATTCGTGCGGGTTCTGTTCGGGCTTCGGGTGCCCGATCCAGGCCCGCGGGGGCGCGGCGGTGTCGTTCCTGCACCCGGCCCTTCAGCTCGGCGCCGAGCTGCGGACCCGGTGCTTCGTGTACCGCGTCGAGACCACGCGTGACGGCCGGCGAGCCCGGGGGGTGGAGTATCTGGACCGTGACGGCCGCCGTCGCCGGGTGCGGGCGGAGATCGTCGTCCTCGCCCCGTCCGCGATCGAGACCGCCCGGCTGCTCCTACTCTCCCGCAGCGCCGCGCATCCCGACGGCCTGGGCAACCGATCCGGCGAGGTGGGCCGGAACCTGATGTTCCACTATTTCACCGCCGCGCTCGGCTACTTCAACGAGCGCATTCACGCCTGGCGCGGACCCTCCACCACATTCACGATCGACGACTTCGTCGGACCCGTTACCGGGGCCCCGGCCCGCCGGCACGGACTCCGGTACCTGAAGGGAGGCATCTGCGAGGTGGGCGGCGGCGTGCTGCTTTTGAGCGAGGCTCAACTGCTGGCCGGCGCCGGCTTCAGCGGCCCCGGCCTCACCAGCGCGTTGCGCAGTCTGGCCCTCCGCGACCACGTCGCCGGTATCCAGCTGGTGGGCGAGGACCTGCCGCAACGAGGCAACCGCGTCGACCTCGATCCCCACGTCCGCGACGTGTACGGGTTCCCGGTGCCCCGGATCACGCACACCCCCCACGCATTCGAGCGCGCGGCCTCCGCCCACTTCGGCCCCAAGCTGGCCGAGATCTGCGCCCGGGCCGCGCCGGGGGTGCTGACCCAGAGCCTGAACCAGGAATTCGACGCCCTCGGTGCTTCGACCGGCTACTTCGGTCCCTACGCCACAGCTCACATCATGGGGACCGCACGGATGGGCGACGACCCGGACCGCTCGGTCTGTGACCGCTATGGGCGCGTGCACGATGTCGAGGGTCTCCACATTGCCGACGGCTCCGTCTTCGTGTCCTCCGGCCCCGGCAACCCGACGCTCACCCTGATGTCCCTCGCCCTGCGCGCGGCCCGTCAATACGCCAAGTGACCGTCGGCCCAGACGCGCCGCGCGCCGCCGGCCTCAATCCGGGCTCGACGGTCGCGCGGCGCGAGGTGTGGTCAGGGCCGGGGTTCTCAGGATGCGCCGACGACCATCAGGGTGTTGTTGTCGGGATCACGGAACCAGAACAGCGGCGGCACCGGGCCGCCCATGCGGCTGACCTCCGGGTCGACGTCGACGCCGTGCGCCTTCAGCTGCGCGTGGAAGCCGTCGATGTCGTCGGTGTACAGGCTGATGCCCGTCTCGACGTTGCCGGTCGGCTTGCCCGGCGGCGGCGGGACGATCGCGATCGTGGTCTCCGCGTCGCCCGGTCCCACCTCAACCCAGCGGTAACCGTTGCCGAACGGCACGTCGGTGCGCTTGTTGAGCCCGAGACGCTCGGTGTAGAACTCGACGGCCCGGTCCTGGTCGCTGACCGGCACGACCACGGTGGCCACCTTCTCGACCTGAGTCCTGGTACTGGACACGACATCCTCCTTTGGGTTGGGATCACAACCCTGAGACTGCCGCCCCCGGCCAAACTCATCGCCGGCCGAGCATACGCTCGCGTCGTCACGCCGGCCAGGCCGGACTACTGATCGCGCAGCAGAATCCGGCCCACGCTTTCGGCCACGCACACCGGCTTTTTGGCGCCTTCGGCCTCGACGGTGAAGCGATCGACGACCTCCCACCAGCCGCCGCTCTTCTCATCGACCGAAACCAGCTCCGCGGTGGCGCGCACATTGCCGCCGGCCGGAACCGGCGCGGGGAACCGGACGCGGTTCCACCCCATGTTCACCCCCAACGCGATCTGTTCCATGTCGACCACGTCGCGCGTCGAGATCTGCTCCCGTAGACCGTCGATGACGCTCAGGGTCAGGTTGCCATGGGCGATTGTGGTGCCGAACGGCGACTCGCGCTTGGCACGCTCGACGTCGACGTGAATCCACTGGTGGTCTCCAGTGATCTGCGCAAACGCGTCGATGTCCTCCTGCGTGATCGTCCGCCAGGACGTGGGGCCGCGCTGGATGCCGATCGCGTCGCGCAGCCGGGCAATGGTGTCGGTGGTGGTGGCCATGCGGTGAACGCTACTCGTTCCGCTCCTGGGATCGCGTGTAGGGTCCGTCGCAACGTCGCCGATCAAGGAGTCCGCCGAATGGCACACGAGTTCTCGGGCTCGGCCGTGATCGATCGCCCGATCAGTCAGGTGTTCGCATTTCTGGCCGATGGCACCAATGACCCGAAGTTCAGCCCGCGGGTCCAACAGATCACGAAGACGACCGACGGACCGGTCGGGGTGGGAACGATGTTCGAGAGCACGGTCAAGGATGCGGGTATGACGACCCGCCGCCAGTTCGAGTTGACCGAATTCGAGGCGCCGACCAAGATCCGCTGGACCGAGCGGTCCAAGAACATGGTCACGGTGCCCGAGGGCGGCTACGACCTGGAGGAGGTCGGCCCCACCCAGACCAAGGTCACGATCCATAACACGTTCGAGGGACACGGGTTTGGCAAGCTGATCGTCGGCCTCGCGGCCCGGGCCGCCATCAGGGACGCGCCGGCATTTGCCGCGCGCATCAAGTCGGCGGCCGAAGCGTCCTGACCCCCGCGGGCGGCAGCCGCGAACTCAGCCTGGGAGCCAGCCCTCGTGGTAGCCGACCGGGTCATCGTCCGGGACACCGGCGTAGGCCTGCGCGGGATCGCGGGTCCCGCGTTCGGCTCCAGCGCCATGCGCGAGCGCCAGCTCTGACACTGGATAGACGACGCCGCCGTCCGTGCGGGTACCCACGGCCAGGACCGCGCAGGGGCCGTCGCCGGCGCCGACGAACACGTGCTCGGTCCATGCCGGACAGTGGACGAAGTCCCAGGCTCCTAGCCGCCGCTCCTGACCTTCGATCAACAGTAGGCACTCGCCGGAGAGCACCAGGAAGTCCTCCTGGTTTTCCTCCCCGTGATACAGGCAGGCCGGCTGCCCGGGCATCAGCACCCCGATGTTGAATCCCATCCCCGGAAACCGCGCCTCGCCCTCGAACCGCGTGTAGGCGCCGAACGTCCCGTCCAGCCAGCGAGCGTCGCGCGCGTTGAGCACGAACCAGCCTCCGCCGACCGGGACCAATCCGCCGTCGGCGGGCTCGAGTGGCGCCTCGGGAACCATCACGCCAATATGCCCGCCCGGCCGAGGCTGACCGGTCGCCGATCGTGCCCAGCTCAGGCGGCGTCGACCGAGCCCAGCGCGACCGACAGCGCCTTGTCCCAGTAGGCGTTGCCGTGCTCCGCACTCGCCCGGGAGGGGTCGCCCAGGACGCCGTTGGGGCTGATCGAGTGCACACCAGCGCTGAAGATGGCCCCGATGGCCTGCTCGGGGTCGCCGGTGAATCCCGGCTCGCCGCGCTCCGGATGGACGAGGCCCGGCTGGATCGCCATCAGCATCGAGGTCTCCCATTCCCCGGCGTGGAGCCCTCCCTCCCCCAGCGGGACATCGTGCTCGTCGACGCCGAGCTGCGCGATCGCCAGCAGCGCCCCCAGATCGGTCAGCGCGCGGATCTCGATTTGTCGCTCGGTCCCGAGCTTCTCGATCGCGGCGGCCAGCGGCGCGAAGTTCCCACCGTGCGTGGGCAACAGCACCAGGCGGCGAAAGCCACCGCGCTCCAATGACCGCACCAAATCGGCCACCAGCGCATGAAACGTCGACTCGGAGATCGACAGCGTGCCGGGGAATTCGAGGTGATGCTCGGAACAGCCGATCCGCACCGTCGGCGCCACGAACGCGTCGAGGCGGTCCGCCACCAGCCGGGCCAGATGGTCACCGAGCAGGGCGTCGGTCGCCAGCGGCATGTGGGGTCCGTGCTGCTCGGTAGCGCCGAACGCGATCACGACCGTATCGCGGCCGGCGGCCAGCTCGGCCCGCACCTCGAGCCACGACATGCGATCCAGCTCCACAGCGCCCACCACGACCTCCTGGCTTCGATTACCGCGAGCCTACTGGACGGACAAACCCGGCCGTTCAGGGAGCTTCGGCCCCAGCCCTCGACCCAAAAGCTGTGCATTTACGAGTCAACTGGCGGGCTTCACGCCCGCACGCGGTGATCCTGGAGAGCTCACAGCAACGCAATACGGGAGCAGGGGGGTTGCTTCAATGACTTTGCCGAGACGGTTCCGCGGCAGACGCCACCTGGCGGCGCTGACCATGGTGACGCTGTTTGCACTCACCGGCGCAGCGTCCGCCGGCGCAGCTTCGACGCCGTTCGGATGCCGCGCCAGCCTGGCCCGCGTCGGGCTGCTGAACGCGACGATCCTCGAGCCGGTCGTCGCCAACCAAGCAGACCGGCCCTGCGCCACCGACACCGAGGGGGTACAGCCGGCCGCGATTCCGTCGGTCAACACCTACCTGGCGCTCGCGGGTCCCGCGGCGGTGTACACGTTCGACTCGAACTCGCAGCCGACCACGACGGGAGCGGTGGCCCCGGGAGCTGCGGCACTGGCGTCGGTCGACGGGGTGACGATTCCGACCCCGGCGGGCCCGATCGTGGTGGCCGGTCCCGTCGAGGCGCAAGCATCCTATGCCTGCGTGAGCGGCCAGCTGACCAGCGCGAGCCAGTCCACGTTGACGGTCCTGACCATCGCCGGGAAGCGGATCACCGTATTGCCGGATCAAGGATTGACGATCCAGCTCGGCCTGGGCGCCTATGTCGCGGTCAACGAGAAGATCCAGACCTCGACGTCACTCACCGAGCGCATCCTCGATGTGCACGTGCCCGGTCTGGCCGACGTCGTCGTCGGTGAGGCCGGCGTGTCGCTGACCAGCTCGAATCCGTGCGCCGGCAGCGGGCCGAACACGCCGCCCTCGGTCAACCCGTGCCCGGCGGGCTCGACGCTCGACGCTGCCCGTCAGCTGTGCGAGATCGTGCTCCCGGGTCAGGTGATCGTGATCAGCCGGCCGTTCCAGGGCCCCACCGGCGGCAGCGTGCTGGCGGTCAGCGTCGCCCGCAAGCGGTTCCGCAGCCCCTGCCTGTCAGGCAAGGGCCCGGAGTACGCGATCATCGGAACCAACCGGGCCGATCGCATCAACGGCACCTATCGCTCGGAGCGGATTCTCGGCCTGGGCGGAAACGACCGGATCGCGGGCCAGAACGGCTCTGACTGCATCGACGGCGGGGCCGGCAACGACCGTATCTGGGGCGGCAACGGGCACGTCCTGCACATCTGGGGCGGACCGGGCAACGACCGGATCTCGGTGCAGAACGGAGACGCCTACGTCTGGGGTGGCTCCGGCAACGACCGGATCTTCCTGGGCAACGGGACCGACCGGGTGTGGGGAGGCCCGGGCAATGACAGGATCTCCACCGGGCGCGGCAACGATCGCATCTGGGGCGGCCCGGGCAATGACAATCTCGAGGCCGGCGACGGCAACGACATGATCGACGGTGGCCCCGGCAACGACCGCATCTACGCGGGTCCCGGCCAGGACCACCTCTACGGAGGTGCCGGCAACGACCGGCTCTACGGTCGCGGCGAGCAGATGTGGATGAACTGCGGCGCCGGCCGTGACCTCGCGTACGTAAACGTGTTCGCCGCGCGGTGGGCCAAGCATCATGGCTGTGAGACAGTGCGGCTGATCAAGCCACGCAGGCTGTAGGCACCGTGCGCGGTCCGGCCGGGGCCGCGCCAAACTCGCGTCACGCGCAACCGCAACCGAGGTCGTCGCCACTGGCAACGGCCTCGGTTCGCGGCATCTCGAGCCGCGGTTGTGCGTAAGCTGCTGGGCCTCGTCGCATTGGCGGAACCAGACTTCGAGGAGAGAGCAGATGGACACCGTGAGCCTTGCCGACTGGACCGGATCGACCACGATCGCCGATCTGCTGCCGCGGGCCGTCGAGCTGTTCGGCGACCGCGTGGCGCAGAAGCACAAGGTCGATGGCGAATGGCGGAACATCACCTTCACAGAGGTGGGCGACATCGCCGGGGAGATCGGCAGCGGATTGATCGACCTCGGCGTCGCGCCGGGCGAGCGGGTGAGCCTGCTGTGCACAACTCGTGTCGAGTGGGCGTGGTCGAGCTTCGCGATCAGCATGGCCGGGGCCGCGGTGGTGCCGATCTACCCCACCAACTCCCCAGAGGAGTGCGCCTGGGTGGCCGGCAACTCCGAATCGGTGGCGATCGTGTGCGAGGACGCCACGCAGGTGGGAAAGATCAAGGCCGTCCGAGACCAGCTGCCCCAGCTGCGCCACATCGTGGTGATCGAGGCGGCAGACGCCGGCCCTGGCACGATCGCCCTCGACGACCTGCGCGCCCGCGGCCGCGCACGTGGACGGGCCGAGCTCGAGGGCCGGACTCGGGCGGTGAGCAAATCCGACCCTTACACGTTCATCTACACCTCGGGCACGACCGGTCCCCCCAAGGGGTGTGTGCTGTCGCACGGCAACTACCGGGCGGTGCTCGACATGGTCCTGGAGCGCGGGCTCGGCGTCTCCGGACCGGACGATCTGATCTACCTGTTCCTGCCGCTGGCCCACGCCTTCGGCCTGTTGCTGATGCTGATCGGCGCCGACATCGGCGTGGCGATCGCCTATTGGGGCGGCGACACCGCCAAGATCATTCCGGAGCTGTCAGAGACCCACCCGACGTTCCTGCCCTCGGTCCCCCG
Source organism: uncultured Solirubrobacterales bacterium (assembly GCA_963803475.1). Lineage (GTDB taxonomy): Bacteria > Actinomycetota > Thermoleophilia > Solirubrobacterales > Solirubrobacteraceae > Palsa-465. The sequence goes on along the minus strand of CAWDMR010000007.1, from coordinate 35,334 downwards.
CATCTTCGAGAAGCTCTACACGCTGGTCACCTCGGAGGCTCCACCCGAGCTGATCGCCCAGGCCACACAGGCCGGGCTACAGGTGCGTGAGCTCGAGCTCGCCGGTCGAGACGTCCCGCCCGAGCTCAAGGCCGTCTACGACAAGTTCGACGAGCAGCTGTTCGCCAAGGTGCGCGCTGCCTTTGGGGGCCGGCTGCGCGAGGCAGTTACGGGTGCGGCCCCGATCGCGAAGGAGATCCTCGAATTCTTCTACGCCGCCGGCGTGCCGGTGATGGAGGGCTACGGGATGACCGAGACCTCGACCACGGCCACCGGCATGCGGCCCGGCGAGCACCGTTTCGGCTCCGTCGGCCGTGCGCATCCGGGGGTGGAGATCCGGATCGCGGACGATGGTGAGATCCTCCTGAAGGGCGCCAACGTCTTCCAGGGCTACTACAAGAATGACGACGCGTCATTCGGCGCGGTCGTCGACGGCTGGCTCCACACCGGCGACGTCGGGCGCATGGACGCCGAGGGGTTCCTGTACATCACCGGCCGCAAGAAGGACATCATCATCACGGCCGGCGGCAAGAATCTGACGCCCGCCAACCTCGAGAACGACCTCAAGCAGACGCGCTATGTCTCCCAGGCGATGATGCACGGCGATCGGCGGCCATTCCCAACCATGCTGATCACGCTCGACGAGGAGGAGATCGTGCCCTGGGCCCGGGCTCAGGGCATCGAGGACACCTCGATCCCGGCGCTGTCGCAGCATCCCCACGTGGTCGCGTTGATCCAGGGCGAGCTCGATCGGGCCAACGCCAAGTACGCCGGAGTCGAGCAGGTGAAGAAGTTCTTCATCCTCGACCATGACCTGTCCCAGCAGACCGGGGAGCTGACCCCGACGCTGAAGGTCAAGCGCAACGTCGTCAACCAGAAGTACGCCGACCGCTTCGCCGCGCTCTATGAGTAACGCGTCTCAGGATTTGGGCCCGTGGCCGGTGAACTCGATCACCTGCTGGAACGTGGAGCGGTTGGTCCAGCGCATGGTGAACGAGATCAGTCCAGGGGCGAACGTGATCCGCTCGGCCGCGGCGCTCGAATGCCAGTTCTGAGGGGTGGAGCCCTGGCTGGCCTCGAGCTTGTTCGCGGCGGCCTGGATCGCCGCCCACAGTGACTTGCGACAGGCCCGCAGCCGGCCGTTGCCGCAGTATTCGCGGCTGTAGGCCCCGCGCACCTTCATGCCCAGCTCGGTGCGGAGGTCCTTGGACACGTACCCGTACCAGCCCGGATCGAAGTCCGGCGTCGAGCTCGTGGGGATCATCTGCGCCAGGGTGTCGGTCAGCGGCCCGAGCACCGGGTGCATCACCGCCCGGGCCAGGCCGTCCCAGGCAGTGTCCATCACCGCTGCGCCCGGGTCGTCGATGTTGCCGTCCAGGTTCCGGTCCAGGCGACTGGCGCCGCGGGCGCGCCAGCGGTCGATCAGCGCGGCCGCCTCGCCCGCCAGTTTGCTGGGCGCCGGACCGCCGCTCAGCACTCGCCGGATGATCGGCCACACGTCCAGGGTCCGCAGGTCCTCCGTGGCCGCCCGATTCATGATCGACACGTCGTCGTTCTCGTGCATCCCCGGGAAGAAGCCGCGGTACAGCTCGACGCGGTGGACCGAGCCGTAGTAGTAGTTGTCCGACGCCGCCCCCCAACCGGGCGCGGGCTTGTTGTTCCAATTGGTGAGGATGTCCGAGCGGGGCGCGATCAGGTGCGGATGGCGATCCAGCGGGAGCCACCCACGCCAGTCGAACTTGCCCGTCCCCAACGCGGGCAGGCTGGGATCGGTGCCCGGCGCCATGATCGGCAGCTTGCCCGAGGAGAAGTAGGCGATTTGATGGCTGTCGATGTACGGCCAGTTGAACGTGGTTCCGAACTGGTTGACCGCGCGGAAGAACTGCCGTGGGTTGTGGACGCGGTTGGAGTCCAGATCACTAAGCGCGAGCTCACCCGCGGGCTCGTCACCGCGGGTGGAGCGATCCAGGGCCACGGCGTAGGGCCGGCCGTGGACGGTGACCGTGCCACTCACGGGACCGTGAACGGTCTCGTAGAACTTCAGCTCGCGCGCGGGCTGTCCTTGGCCAGCGCCCAGCAGGCCGGCGTCGAACAGCGTCATCGCCCGGCACTTCCCGTTGTACACGTAGTGGGTCGATGCGCGCGTGGGGGTGCTCCCGTCGGGATTGCACAGCTGCTCCAGGAACTGCTGCTCGTTCTGGTTGTCGGCGCTGGTGAGACTCCACGCGAAGTCCCGGCCCCGGCCGATGAACACGTAAGGGGCGACTGGCGCGATGATCCCGCGCGCGTCGATGCCGCCGCCATGCAGGTCGCCCTGCATCACGATCTCGGGGTAGTAGTAGCCAAGCTGCGGTCCCATCACGGCCAGCGGATGGCCGTCGGCGGAGAACGTGTGCCCGGCGATGATGAAGTTCGAGGCGTGACGCCGCGAGGCCACCGTCGCGTCGGCCGCCGCAGCCACCGAGGGGCTCTCGGAGCCGGGGTCGATCACCAGCGCGCCCGGGGTCGGACCCTTGGGCACGCCGTCGTACGGGAACGGCTTGTCGATCGTGGTCGGCGCTTCGGGATCGTTTACCTCACGCAGATCGCGGAACACCGCCAGCCCCGCGCGGGACCCCAGCCGACGCTGCAGCCGCGCCAGGAAGTCCGAGTTGTTGACCTCGTTACCGCCGCCATTGCCGAAGATCGAGCCGATGAACGCGAACCCGGCGATGGCGTCGGTCAGCTTGGCCGTAGGGAGCTTGGGCCCGGCCTGCTGGTTCGACGCGTTGTAGGCGTTGATCCCGTCGATCCAGTCCTGGAGGTCGCGCAGCACCTGACGGCCCTTCCAGCCCGCCCGCCGGAGCACGTTCTCCTGCCGCGCCACGAACTGGATCGTCTCGGCGCTGGGCGTGAACGAACGTGCGGACGTGACCAGGTTGAAGGCGTTGACGCCGGGCACGTCCAGGGTGGCCAGGTACGCCGGGCCAACGCCCTCGAGCAACAGCAGCCCGCGATCCTCGGCCGCCACCCAGCCGGCGCCGAACATCACATCGTCCCGGGTCTTCCCGTAGATGTGCGGGATGTCGTTGCGGTCACGCAGGATCTGTAGCCCCGCGCGTCCCGTCTGCTCGGTGCGAACCACCGGGCCGGTCACGCCGAACTTCTCGGACAGGTAGTACCTGCTCAGATCCGCGGGGGTGACGTGGCCCTCGAGCGGCGTGAGCGCGTCGTACAGCATGCCCTGGTCGGTCGAGTACTGGTTGGTGGGCAGGCCGCCGAACTCACCGGGGGCGAGGATGTTGAACGCCGGTCCGGAGTAGTCGACCTTCGCTCCTGCGCCGGCCGCCAACCACAGAGCGGCAATCAGCGTCGCAACGACGCCGCGGGCGAGTGTTCGCACCAGAAACTCCTCTCTCAGATCGCCTGCTGCTCCGGCCAGCGGCCGCAGCCTACCATCGACCGCCGCCCGAGAACCAGTGCTCGGGTATTCGGGGACGAGCTAGCTGAGAATGACGGGAGACCGCGCTTTTGGGCTCGAGCGCGGCGGACCGGGGTCAGGCCGCGTTCACCGGCTCCTGCTCGTCCTCGGCGCGCCACTCGCGCAGCTGGATCAGCGCCCCGTCAATAATCCGATTCACGAACTCCTGGCTGTCGTTCAGATGCGGGAACGGCGTCTCGGGAACCGGTAGCTCGAGAAACTCGCACAGCGGCTCCCAGCCCTCGGCCACGGACCAGACCAGCAATCGGTCGGACGGCACATCCGCCTGCACCTCCTCCTGGAAGCGCCGGCAGGCGTTGCTCATCCACTCATCGGTCGTATCCCACGCCGGCATCAGCCCGCTTCGCCCCCACATGTCTCGCATCAGGTCGCAGAACGCGTGCCACTTGGGGTCGATCTCCTCCCGAGCGGCCGACAGGTGACGCATCAGGTCCTCGCCGTAAAGCGTGGGCCAGATCGTGTCGCGCATGCTGTGTGCCCAGGCGTCGCCGTCGCGTACGCTCAGCAGCACCTTGGCGTCGGGGTACACGTCGATCAGCTCGCGGTAGAAGTAGGACCCCGGCCAGTCGACGGTCGACTCGAAGCCGTCGAAGATCTCGTTCCACTGCCCGTCGCCCTCAACCGCCCGGCGCCACTGGGACACGAGATCGAGCTCGGCCAGCACGTTGACCATGTGGTAACAGGGCCCGAGCCCCAGCATCTCCATCGCCACCTTCTGGGACAGCGTCCCGGTCCGCGGTAGTCCAGCTCCGATTAGCTTCACGCTCCGCTCCTTTCCAAGTTGCGGCATTGTCCCCGATCCTGCGGATACACACCCTCCGACTGGCGCAGCCCTCGGTGTGCTAAACGGTTGATTCTTTCGCGCCGTCGCCGACGCCGGGCCGACGCCGGGGCCGGTGGGGCGCGAGGAAAGGACCGCCATGCTGATCAAGGCTCACTCCGGAGGCGCTGAGCAGCCCCGGGAACGCCGGCGTCGCACCCTGAGGGTCGCCCTGGGCGTGATTCTGGTCGAGACCATCGCGATGTGGCTGCGCGGATATCGGGTCGGCCTGGGCGTCGTGGTCCGGTGCCGTGATGGCCACCTGTTCACCACGATCTGGCTCCCGGGAGCCTCGCTGAAGGCGGTGCGGTTGCTGTGGTGGCGGTTCCAGCGTTGCCCGGTCGGGGGCCACTGGTCGATGGTCACCCCGGTCCAAGAAGCGGAGCTGACGCCCGAGCAAAGGCGCGACGCCGGTCTGCACCACGACATCCGCGTCCCCTGAAGCTGTTCGTCAAATGTCGCGATTCGTCGTTCAGCTCCACGACGCGACCACCCTGCATTTCGACGTACGCCTGCAGATCGGCGACGTGCTGCGCTCCTGGGCGGTGCCCAAGGGCCCATCGATGGATCCGAGCGTGCGGCGGCTGGCGGTCCCCGTCGAGGATCACTCGCTGTCCGCGGGGGAGTTCGAGGGAGTGCACCAGCCGGCGGCCCGGGGCACCGGTGCGGTCATCGTCTGGGACGAGGGCGAGCTCGAGCTGCTGCGCCAGCAGCCGGATCACCTGTCATTCGTGCTGCGGGGCCAGAAGCTAACCGGTCGCTTCGGCCTCACGAAGACGGGTGCGCGACGCTGGATCCTGGTCAAGGCCGCTGACGAGCACGCCCGCCCCGGCTCGGACATCGTCGCCGAGCGCCCCGCCAGCGTCAGAACCGCCCGGACCTGGCAGCAGGTGGCGGGGCTCGATGCCGCGGACCTCTAGCTCCGCGGCTCGCGGCGCTCCATCACGTAGTGCGGGCCGATCCTCGGCACTACGAACTCGTCCGACACCACCCTAAAGCCCGCTCGCTCGTACAGCCGGCGGGCGCGGATGCGGGCGTTGCACCAGATGCGCGTCGCGCCGTGGTCCAGCGCATGTCCGACCAGCGCCTGCAGCAGGGCGGTCCCTGCCCCGCGCCGGCGCGCCCGGGGACGGGTCGCCATGCCCCGCACGCGCCATGAGTCCGGCTCAGAGCCGTCCGGAGCCACGAACCCGACCGAGATCAGCTCCGCATCCTGGAACACGCCGACGGCAAACGCACCCGGGGGCTCGTGCGCCGCCAGCTCGTCGAGCGTCATGTACGGCCGGAGCACATCCCGGCGAAGCTCCCGTGTACGGGACACCGGTATCGGCCGGATATCCAGGTGTGTCACCGCGTGGATGCTAGGTACGCTGCCCGGGACACGGCGCCGAGGACTGAGGCTCCCGAGCTGGAGTCCCCGGTGCCTTCGGGTACTACCCTAAACGGGGATGCGCCGCGTCGTGCTCCCGGTTCTCGTCGTCGCTGCCGCCGGTGCGCTGCTGGCGCTGTTGGCATTCGGCGTCGCGGGTCAGGGCGCCAACACATCGATCGACGCCGCGCTCGCCCGGGGCACCCGTCCAGACGTACCGGACGCCAAGCTGGCTCTGCCGAGGCTCGGCTCCTCCAGGACCGAGCGCATCGCCGATCTGCGCGGGAAGGTCGTGGTGCTGAACGTGTTCGCCTCGTGGTGCGATCCGTGCAAGGCCGAGGCGCCGATCCTGGAGCGCGCCCAGCACGAGCTGGCCCAGCACAATGGCACGGTGCTGGGTGTCACGTACCTCGATAACTCCAGCGATTCGGAGCAGTTCGTGCGCCAGGAGCACATCAATTACCCCGTCGTGCGCGACATCAGCGACAACTTCGTCCGGTCGTTCGGGACCACGGGGGTGCCGGAGACATTCGTGATCGATCGCACCGGTCGCATCGCCGCCGCCCGGCGCTACCAGCTGACCGGCGACTGGCTGGCGCAAACGCTGGCGTCGCTGATCCGGCAGCGCACATGAGACGCCCGCTGCACGAGCTGCACTGCAGACGCCTGGCCCTCATCCTCGGGCTGGGGGTCGGCCTCACCCTCGCCTCGGCGGCGCCGGCGGCCGCGGCCGTGCCACGCGCGTCGCTCACGGACGTGGAGAACGACGTCATGTGCGTTTCCTGCCGCGAGCCGCTGGCCCTGGCCCAGTCTCCCCAGGCGATCGCCGAGCGTAACTTCATCCGTACTCTGATCGCCCAGGGCCAGACCAAGGCCCAGATCGAGCGCACGCTGGTCGCGCAGTACGGCCCCGCGGTGCTGGGCCGCCCCCCGGCCCACGGCTTCAATCTCACCGTTTACATCCTGCCGCCCGCCCTGGTGGTGATCGGCGTGGTGATCCTCGCGTTGACGTTGCCGAAGTGGCGCCGCCGGGCCCGGTCGCGGGCGCCCGCTCCGGCCGGACCCAAGCTCGACGCCCAGGACGCCCGCCGGCTGGACGAGGACCTGGCCAGCTACGAGCTCTGACCCCCTACACCGCCGCAGGCGCGGTCGGCCGGCGACGCCCGCTACATCGACTCCGGGCGCGCTCACCCCGAGCAGCGACAGCGACAGCGCGATGGTTCGCTGTGACGCGACCGACAGCGCGACCCGCAGCGACTCGACCTCGGTCGGCTGCGCGCCCACCACCCGGCAGTCGCGGTAGAACGCGGTGAAGTCCTGGGCCAGATCCAGGGCGTAGACCGCGATCCGGTGTGGCCCTCGGCGCAGCGCCGCCTCGGCCACCTCGTCCGGGAACGACGCCAGCTTCTGGATCAGGTTGCGCTCGGAGGTATGCAGGGCGCCTTCCCCCCACCCGGCCACCCCGTTGACCGCCTCCTGCACGCGCTTTGGACTCAGCCGCGACAGCATTGAGGAGATGCGAGCGTGGGCGTACTGCACGTAGTAGACCGGGTTCTCGGCCGATTGCCGCCGGGCCAGCTCCAGATCGAGGTCGACGGTGCGGTCGTGCGAGCGCTGCAGCATGAAGAACCGCGTGGCATCGACGCCGATCTCGTCCAGGAGATCGTCGAGCGTGACGAACGAGCCCATCCGCTTGGACATCGCCGCCCGCTCGTCGCCTTCGACCAAATGGACGAACTGAAGCAGTGGTACCTCGAGCCGTATCGGGGTCGCCGCCAAGCGCCGCGATGGCCGCCTTCAGCTCGCGCACGTACGCGTGGTGGTCGGCGCCGACCGGGAGCAGCTGGCGCTCAAACCCGCGCTCGAGCTTGTTCTGCAGGTACGCGACGTCGGCCAGCAGATAGGTCGGCTCGCCGTTGGAGCGGATCACCACCCGGTCCTTGTCGTCTCCGAACGTGGTGGTCCGCAGCCACGTCGCCCCCTCGGAGCGGTACAGGTGCCCGGCGTCCTCGAGCGCTCGAGACGGCTCGGTCCAGGCCGCTAGGTGACCCGGCGTGCAGCGTCTGCTCGCTGAAGAACGTGTCGTAGCGCACGCCGTACCGCTCGAGCGTCGCCTTGATCCGCGCGAGCAGCAGCTCGACCGCGGCCTCCGCGAGCTGATCGGGACTCCCCTCCGCGGCGCCGGGGATCTCGCCCGCCAGCTCGGCCACGTAGTCCGCCCTGATATCCGCCCTCCGGCACGTCCTCGCCGCGGGCCCGGGCCCGCACTGACTCGCCGAGCAGCCGGATCTGGCCGCCGGCGTCGTTGAAGTAGTACTCGCGCGAGACCGCGTGTCCGTGATGCTCGAGGATCCGCGCCAGCGCATCGCCGTAGGCCGCATGCCGACCGCTGGCGGCGACCAGCGGGCCGGTGGGGTTGGCGGACACGAACTCGATCAGCATGCGCTCGGCCGGATCCGCACCTCCGGCGCCGAAGCGGTCGCCGGCGGCCAGAATCGCGCCCAGCGCGGTCGCGATGCCAGACGTCGGACATCACGAGGTTCAAGAACCCCGGCCCGGCCACGTCGGCCCGCTGGATGCTGTCGCCCAGCACGCTGGTCAGCTCCTGCGCCCATCTTCTCCGCGATCACCCGCGGCGGCGCCCCGAGCGCGGGCGCCAGCAACATCGCGGCGTTGGTCGAGTAGTCCCCTAGCCCTCGGCGCTTGGGGCGCTCGAGGCCGGGCGCCAGCGGCAGCTCTCCGCTGGCACCTCGCATGGCCACGGTCGGCCGCCCGCACGGCGGCTCGCAGCTGCATCGAGCGGCGCCGGGCGGGGTCCGCCTCGGCGCTCATGCCTTGGCGGTACTCGTCGGCTGAAACATGGTCTCCAGCTGCTCGATCGCCTCGGGCGTCCCGAGCGCGAACAACTTGTCCCCCGGCTTCGATCACGGTGCCGGGTTCGCGGCTGGGTCTCGAGCCGGCCGTCGGTCCGGCGCACCGCGACGATCATCGCCGCGCCGCGCACCTCCTCGACGTCCCGCCCCCGCCCGACGTAGTTCGGCGAGCACCTCGATCTCCTCCATCCGGTAATCCGCCACCTGCACCGCCCCGCCGACCTGCGGGTGGAGCGCGATCCGCGCCATCTCCGAACCCGAGGTCTTGTACGGCGAGATCACTCGATCCGCGCCGGCCCGCAGCATCTTGCGCTCAGAGTCCTCGGCCGACGCCCGGGCGACGATCAGGATGTCGGAGCGCAGCTCGCGCGCGGTCAGCGCGATGAAGATGTTCTCGGCGTCGGAGTCGACGCAGGCGACCACGCCCCGGCGCGCGGTCGATCCCGGCGCGCTGAAGCACCTCGTCGTCGGCCGCCTCGCTCTCGATCTAGCGACACGCCCGCGCGTGCGCGGCCTCTCGCGGTTGTCGGGTTCTGGTCGATGACCACGTGTTCGGCCCCAGCCGACCCGCAGGTCGCGCGCGACCTGGCGGCCTACGCGGCCGAAGCCGCAGATGATGTAGTGGTCTCTGTAGGCGTCGATCACCCTTTGCATCCTTCGCTCCTCGAGCAGGCCGCTGAGCTGCCCGGAGACGAAGAACTCGGCGACCGTCGCCAGCCCGTAGAAGAGCGTACCTATGCCGAACAGCTCGAGGGCGACTGCACACCCGGCCCCCGGTGTCATGCGGCTCCGGGATCGCGCCGAGGGTGGTCACGGTGTCGAGCGTCCAGACGAACGCGTAGCCGACCGACTGTCCCTCGCTGACGCGAAGCCGATCGTGCCCGCAGCACGAGCAGGCATCAGCGCCACAGCAGGATCCCCAGCCGGCGCACGAACAGGAGCAGCTCGCGCCGGGCCGTGAGCTGCTGGCAGCGCGCGCCGGCGGGCCTCAGCAGCTCGGATCGTTCGGGCATCAGTAGTGGTAGGGCTCGCCGGCGAGGATCTTGTGGCCCCGGTAGAGCTGCTCGAGCAGCACCACCCGCGCCAGCTGGTGCGGCAGCGTGATCTGGCCCAGCGAGAGCCGGTGGTCGACTTCGCTCCAGCTCGAGCCCGAACGGACCGCCGATCACGAAGCAGAGATCGCGCCCGCTCTGGCGGCGGTCCTCGAGGAAGCGGCTGAAGCGCGACCGAGTCGAGCTGCTCGCCGTCACGGTGCAGCAGCGACACGAAAGGCCCGCTCCGGCAGCCGGCGGACGACGTGCTCGTCCTCGCGGACCTCGATCAGCTCGAGCCGGGCGTGGCGGGCGATCAGCTTCTGGTAATGGCTGACGTCGTCGACGAACGGAGGGCGCAGCCTGCCCACGGCGACGACCACGATCCGCACGGTGGGATACTAAGCGGCATATGGAGATCCGAACACGCCAGAGCGCCACATCAATATTCACTTCTCGCCCGAGATCATGGGCGGCGTGTACGCCAACTTCGCGAACGTCAGCCACTCGGACTACGAGTTCACGATCACGTTCGCGCGCGTGGACCACGAGGTCGAGGACGAGGAGATCCCGGGCGTCGTCGTCTCGCGCATCAACCTGTCGCCGAAGTTCATGCGCGAGCTGATCGACGCGATGCAGGACAACTACTCGAAGTGGCAGACCCGCGAGGGGATCAAGAACCTCCCCGAGTACGGCGGCGGCGAGCACGCCCGAGGATCTAGGACGGGCGGGTCCGAGGGCCCACCGGCCGCTCGGTCCGCCTTCGGCCGAAGCTCCGCGCTCACTAGCGCGCGCCGATCCGCTCAGCGGTCGGCGGGTGGGTGGCGAGCAGCGCGCTCACCCAGCCGGGGCGGCTCCAGATCGGCCACGTTCTGCAGCGCGATCGCGCGCTCGAACGACACGAATGCGTCGGGCGCGCCCGCGAGCTCGCAGCGCGAACTCGTCCGCCCGGCGCTCGATCGCACGCGACATGCGGTTCGCGATCAGGCCGAGCGGCGCGCCACCAGCGCTGCCGCGAGCGCGAGCGCGGGCAGCGCGACGGCGCTCGCGCGCTCGGCCGACAGCGCCCAGCTCACCCGCTGCACGGCCAGCGCGGCCGCCGGCGCCACGATCGCGCGCATACAGCACCCCGCGCGGCACGTCGCGGTGGCGGACGTGCGCCAGCTCGTGCGCGACCACGAGCCGGATCTCATCGCGGCTGTAGCGGTCGAGCAGCGTGTCGAACAGGACCACGCGCTTGGTCGGGCCGAGCCCGGTGACGTAAGCGTTGGCGGCCGTCGTGCGCCGGCTCGCATCGACCGAATAGACCTCCCGGACCCTGCACGCCCGGCCGCGACTCGCCAGCTCCAGCACGTCGGAGCGGGTCTCCCCTTCGGGCAGCGGCGTGAAATCGTTGAAGATCGGGTCCAGGACGACCGGCGCAAGCGCGCCGAGCACGGCCCCGACCGCGACCGCGCCGCCGGCGGCCGGCAGCCACCAGTGGCGGGGGTAGCGCCGCATCGACCGCGACGGCCGCGCCCGGCGCCACCGGCCATCAGAGCCGCCTCGATCCCGGTGGCCTTGACCAGAGTCGATGCCCCAGTCCCGCCAGGACTGGGTCACCAGCCCAACCCGGAGCGCGCGTCGGCGGGCGATCGCCGCCAGCGGCAGGGCGGCAGCGACAGGGCGACCGCGAGCCCGGCCCCGCCCGGCCGCAGCGCCCGCCACCGGTCGGCTTCGACAGCCGCGCTCAGACAGGCCGGACGGCGCCGCACCAGCGAACGCCGAGCGCCGCCAGCTCGACCGCCGCCCGAGCCAGCCCGAGCGCGAGCTGCGGCCGCGCGAACCGCCGGCCGCGGTCGATCTCCTCGTCGCTGAAGTAGTCGCGCACGTCAACGGGCACGGTCGCGGGCGACGCCGTCGCGCGGCGTCAGCAGCCCGGCCGCCGAGCTCTGCCGCCGCCCAGCGGCGAGCGCGATCGCTCCGAGCACGCGCGATCCTGACGGTCGCTCCACCCGCGAGACTGTAGACATGAGCGGGTCGCGATCGTCTCGGACATCCACGGCAACCGCCACGCGTTCGAGGCGGTGCTCGACGCGATCGAGGACTCCGACTGCGAGGAGATGTGGTGCCTCGGCGACCTCGTCGGCTACGGGGCCGAACCCGACGCCTGCGTCGAGCTGGCCCGAGCGCATGCCGCCGTCTGCCTGGCCGGCAATCACGACCTCGGCGTCTGTCGGCGCGCTGCCGCTCGAGCAGTTCTCCCGCGGCGCGGCGCTGGCGGCGAAGTGGACCCAGGAGACGATCACGCCGAGACCCGCGAGTACCTGAAGGCGCTCGAGCCTGCCCACGTCGAGGAGTCAGCCGGCCTGTACCACGCCAGCCCCCGCGATCCGGTCTGGGAGTACGTCCTCTCCCCCCTGCAGGCGGAGCTGTGCCTCGACGTCCAGCACCACCGGGTGTGCCTGATCGGCCATTCGCACGTGGCGCTGTCCTTCTGCCGCGAGGCCGGGCCGCCGCCACCGGCCAGACCCGCGTGGCCGACGAGGAGCTCGACCTCGAGCCAGGGTGAGTGGCTGATCAACCCCGGCAGCGTCGGCCAGCCCCGGGACGGGGACCCGCGCGCGGCTTGGCTCGAGCTCGACGCCGAAGCCTGGCGGGCCGCGTACCGCCGAACCGAGTACGACATCGCGGGCGCCGCCGCCGCGATCCGGGCGGCGCGGCTCCCGGACTCGCTCGCCGAGCGGCTGTCCTACGGCCAATGAGCGCACGCCTGCGAGCGGAGCTCCTAACGCGAAAGCAACGGCCGCGAGCCTCTAAAGTGAAGCCGCGGATGCGCCACGCGCCCCGCGCACTCCTAGCCGGCGGGCTCGGCTTCGCCGTCTCGTTCCTTGTCGCCTGTGGCGGCGGCGCCGGCCTGCTCTCAGGCGACCAGGCGAACAACCTCAACAGTCGCTTGACTCGGTCTCCACCGCGGTCGATGCTCGGGCAATGCGGCGCCGGCGGCGAGCCGCGGTCAACTCGCTGCGCAACGCCGTGGTCAACCTGCCCGCTCCATCAGCAACACGACGCTGACCCAACCTCGACCAGGGCGCGAGCACGGTCGGCGCAGCTCGCCAGCCGATTGCCGGACAACGTCCAGCCACGACGACCACCACGCCAGCACGACGACCACGCCCAGCACGACGACCACGAGCACCACGACTACCCCGCCGACCACGACCACGTCGAGCTCCACCACCACCCCGAGCACCACTACCACCCTGCAACCGAGCACGACCACTCCGGGTACTTCCACTAAGGGGGAGGCAGTGGAGGCGCGCGGCTGCGGGCACGGCGGCTCCGGCGGCGGCCCCGGCAACGGGAACGGCGGAAACGCGACAATGAAGCACGACGACGATTGCAGGCCGGTATCGGATCGAGGGGCGCCTCGGGGTCGGCGGCATGTCCACCGTGCATCTCGCCTTCGACCAGCGGCTTGGAGCGCTACGTCGCGATCAAGCTGCTCGCCGAGCACCTGGCCGACGATCCCACGTTCGTGTCGCGCTTTCGCCGCGAGGCGCTGGCCGCGGCCCGGCTCGTGCACCCGAACATCGTGCAGGTGTTCGATTTCGGGCTCGACGAGAGCCATCACCAGCACTTCATCGTGATGGAGCACGTGCCCGGCGATTCGTGCGCCGAGCTGCTCCGCGACCGCGGTCACCTGGACGTCGACGCAGGCTCGTCGACATCGTGACTGCAGGCATGTCGCGGGCTCGACTACGCCCACCGCAACGGCGTCGTCCATCGCGATGTCAAGCCAGGCAACCTGCTGGTCTCGGACGCGCACGTCGTCAAGCTGGCGGACTTCGGCATCGCGCGCGCCACCGACCAGTCGAGCATCACCCAGGTGGGCTCGGTGCTCGGCACCGCCGCCTACCTGGCGCCCGAGCAGGCCCGGGGCGAGGAGGCCGGGCCCCGCGCCGATATCTACTCGCTGGGGGTCGTCACCTACCAGCTGCTGTCCGGCCGCCTGCCCTACGAGGCGAACTCGCTTTCCGAGCTCGCGCTCAAGCAGCAGCGCGAGTCGCCGACGCCGCTGGACGCGCTGAACCCCCAGGTCCGCCCGGAGCTGTCGCGAGCGGTTGCGATGGCGCTGGCAATCGACCAGGAATCACGCCCACCGGACGCGATCGGCTTTGCCGAGGCCCTGCGCAACGGCGCCCGCGGCGTGGCCCCGCTGGCTGCCACCGCGCCGACCGCCCATCTCGGCACCGGCGCCGCGACTCGCGTGCTTGGGCGCCCGGGAGAGCCGGACCGCCGCCACCCGGGTCGCGCCCCGCCGGCAACCCGCGCGCCGCCAGCGCCCGTCAGCTCGAGCCGCGCCGCGCAGCGCAGCGCGGCCGGCGCGCCGACCACTGCTCGTTGCCGCGCGAGCGTCCGCCGAGGCGGGCGGTGCGTCGCGTTCATGGCCTTCCTGGCGCTGGCGATCGTGTTCACCGCCGCGGTTGCGGTCGCGGTCGTGATCGCCACCAGCACCTCGAACAGCGTCGTCCACTTCCGCACCGTCGTCGGACACGACGCCCAGAGCGCGATCAGCAGCTTGCGAGATCTGATCAACCAGTACACGAAGTGAGCTGACCCCGGCGCGCAGTGCTCGGAGGCTCAGCGACCGGGGTGTTCAGCCCACCCGGAGCCGCGCCGCCGCGCAGCGCCTCGGCCACGCTTGACAGCCGGCCTGCGTCGATCGCCTGCCTCAGGTCCTGCATCAGCCTGGCGACGAAGCTCAGGTTGTGCAGCGTCACCAGCCGGAGCGCGGTCAGCTCGCCGGCTCGCAGCAGGTAGTGCAGGTACGCGCGCGAGTAGCCGGCGAGCAGGCCGGACACGGGCAGCCGTCGAGAATCGGCTCGGTCGACTCGCGCCACCGGCCCTTGACCAGGTCCAGGCGCCACTGGCTCTGGGGGTCGGGGACCAGCGCCACCCCGTGACGGCCGAGCCGGGTCGGGAGCGCGCAGTCGAACGTGTCGATCGCCCAGCTCCACGCCCGCGATCAGGTCGTCGATGTCGCCGATGCCCGAGCAGGTGGCGAGGCCGGTCTGGCGCGCGCCGGCTCGAGCTCGTCCATCGTCCAGGACACGACCTCGTGCATCTGCGCCTTGTCGCGCCCGAGCGAGCCGCCGATCGCAATCCCGTCGCAGCCGCTGGCGGCCACCGTGGCGGCGGATTCGAGCCGCAGGTCGCGCTCCACCCCGCCCTGCACGATGCCGTACACCCCCTGCTCGGCCGGCCCGTCGCTCGGCATGCCAGCGCAGGCATCGCTCCAGCCACCGATGGGTGCGCTCGGTGGAGCGTGCGGTGTATTCCCGGGAGACGTGAAACGGGGTGCACTCGTCGAACACGAGCGCGATGTCGGATCCCAGCGCCGCCTGGACCTCCATCGACGTCTCGGGACCGATGAACTGCTCGCTGCCGTCGAGGTAGGAGCGAAACCGAACGCCCTCCTCCGCGATCGACAGGATCGCCCCTCCCCCGTCCGGTCCGCCCTTGCGGCCGCCTGCCCTTGATCTCGTCGGCGACCCCGCCGTGGCCCATCGAGAACACCTGGAAGCCGCCCGAGTCGGTGATGATCGGCCGCTCCCAGCGCATAAGCTGGTTCAGCCCACCGAGCCGCCTGACCAGGTCCGGCCCGGGGACAGGAATAGATGGAAGGTGTTGCCGAGGATCAGCTCATAGCCGAGCTCGGCCACCTCCCGCGGCTCCAGCGTCTTGACCACTCCCCGGGTCGCCAGCGGCACGAACGCCGGCGTCTGCACATCACCGTGGGCCAGGTGCAGGGTGCCGCTGCGGGCCGGCGACTCAGGCGAACGGGTCCGGACCGTGAACACGGACGATCTAGCTACCCCGATGCATCAGGCCGGGGCGGCCGTGGTTCGACTTGAGGAGCTTGATCACGGTATCGGGAGGGTAGATCTGACCACGGCCGAGATGGGTCCTGCGGGCCTTGCCGGCCCGATAGGCTTTGGGCTCGGAGAGGTATACAGGTGCGACGGTTCACAGCGGTGGTCGTGGGAGTTGGTGCTCTGCTGCTGAGCGGGTGCTCGGGCAAGACGACCGGAGCGACGAACGTCACCGATGCCTCCGCAACGCTGACCTCCACGGCAAGATGCGCGTCGAGGGAGACGTGCCGCTGGTACTGGGAGTACTGGCCGGCGAGCGGCCCTCGGTCGGCGAGCGTGAAGACGCCGGTCCAGGGACCTGTTTCCGGCCCGGTCGGCCCGGTCAATCTCTCGGCCAAGGTGAAGGGCCTGAGTCCGGATACTGCCTACCGGTGGGTGTTCTGCGGTTCCCCCAACGATGGTGCCGCCTACTTCTGCGTTGGTCCGAATGGCACGGTCGGCCCCACGACCGCTGATCCTCCTCCGGACTACGACACGTTCGCCACGGCACCGGTGACAACGCTGGCTGAGGCTTGGGACGGGACGAACTGGAAGATCCTGCCGACCCCCAACCCAGCCGGCGCGACGGGCAGCCAGCTGAACGGGGTGTCGTGCACGTCACCGACCGCGTGCACCGCCGTCGGGTACTACTTCAACAGTGCCGGCGACGCCGTGCCGCTGGCGGAGCGCTGGGATGGGTCGAGCTGGACGATCCAAACCACTCCCAACAACGGAGCCGACCCGTTCTCCGGCCTGTACGGGGTGTCGTGCACCTCGGCCACGGCGTGCACGGCCGTTGGCGCTTCCGTCGACGTCAACGTCGCAGCCACGCTGGGGGAGCGCTGGGACGGAACGTCCTGGACGATCGAACCCACTCCCAACCAGAACAGGTACAGCCAGCTCGTCCGGGGTCTCGTGCACCTCGGCCACCGCCTGCATCGCCGTCGGTACCGGGCCGATCGCGGAGCGCTGGGACGGAACGAGCTGGACGATCCAGCCCACCCCCAACCCTTCGGGCTCGCTGAGCTTCCTGTCGGGGGTGTCGTGCGCGTCGGCGACGGCATGCACCGCCGTCGGGGACTACTTCACATCCGCCCAGCTGACCCTGGCCGAAGGCTGGGACGGCACCACCTGGACGATCCAGCCCAATCCCAATCCCACCGGCGCGCCGATCAACACCCTGCTGGGAGTGTCGTGCACATCGGCCACCGCCTGCACCGCCGTCGGAAGCTACGGCAGCCCCGAGACGAACGGGACGCAGGCGGAGCGCTGGGACGGCACGAGCTGGACGACCCAGACCACACCGAGCGTCCCCCATTCGGCGCGCGGCGCGGCACTTTCCATGGTGTCATGCACCTCCGCGACCGCTTGCGAGGCAATCGGACAACGCACGGTCGCCAACGGCTCCACGCACACCTTGGCTGAAGTCTGGAACGGCACGACCTGGTCGATCCAAACGACTCCGCCGTCACTCGGCAAGTTCGCCGCCCTGAACGGCGTCTCGTGCACGTCCGCCACGCAGTGCACAGCCGTCGGGAAGCGCTGAGCTGGCTGCCCGACTGACAGCTTGCCGATCAGCACTCCGATGGTTCTGCGGGCCAACGGCACCCGGTCCAAGCTGGTCTTTCAGCACCAACTTGACGAAAGCCGGAGGTAACTCGGGCCCAAAGTAGCGGGTAGGGCCGGACCGTGAACACGGCCCGGACCCTACTCATCACGGAGGGATGTGAGCGGTGAAACTACGCGGCCTGGTCGGCCGGGTCCGAGCCGGTGTCGGCCGGCTCGGTGGCCTTGTCAGCCGACTCGGAGCCCTCGATCGCCGGCTGCTCACCGCCGCCGACCGAAATCGAGACCTTGCGCGGCTTGCGGGCCTCGGGCTTCGGGATGCGGACCTCGAGCACGCCGTCCTCGAAGTTCGCGCGCACGGCGTCAGCGTCGACGCCATCGGGAAGCGTCAGCGAGCGGGAGAACCTGCCGAACGACCGCTCCACGCGGTAGTAGCCCTCCTTGCGCTCCTCGTGCTCGCCCTTGCGCTCGCCGGACACGGTGAGCACGTTGTCCTCGAGTTCGATGTTCACGTCGCCCTCGGACAGGCCGGGCAGATCGGCCCGCAGGACGAAGCTCTCATCGGTCTCGAGCAGATCCATCGCCGGAACCCAGCGACGGTGGGCCGACAGGCCGTGCCCGCCCGCCGGCGTGTCGAAGAACGTGTTGAACAGCCGGTTCATCTCGGTCTGAATCGTGTTCAGCTCGCGTACCGGCTCCCATCGGATAAGTGCCATGTGATCAACCTCCATCAGGTCAAGTCTTACCTACGTCCAAGAATAAAATCTAAGTCGTTTGCTGTCAAGTCTTATTGTAGCGGTGGCGGAGATTTCTCGGGGGTTCGTGCGCGGGCTGGGGGCTGCGGGCGTTTGCGGGCGGTCGGCGCGCAGACGAGCGGCCCTGGGGGCCGGCGGGCCGCCGCTCCCGGGGCCCCGGCGACCCCTACGGGGGGCTAGCGGGGCGGCACGCGCGTCCGCCGCACTCGCGTCCGCCGCCCTCGCGGCCCCGACGACGTCCGCCCGCGACCCGCGCACGCGCTCCTCAGACCGCCCCGCCTCACGACCCGCGGCCCTGCCGCCTCGGCCCCCCGGCCCCCCGGTCCGCCCCGCCCGCCGGGACGATGCCGATCGTGTGAACTATTCACACTGATCGGTCAGCCTCACCCTTCCCGGGCTGGCCGGACGCAGACCGCAGCCCGCGCCCCGCAACGCGACCGCACACGGCCCCGAACGCGACCGCAGACCGCCCGGCCACCGACCCCAAGCCCCCAACCCCCAGCCGCCACCGACCCCCAACCCCCTACGAAATCAACGACCGCCCCGTCATCTCCCGCCGGCTGCTCGACCCCCAGCATCTGCAGCAGCGTCGGCGCCACGTCGGCCAGCACGCCCCCGTCCCGCAGCACGAGTCCCGGGGACGGTGACGATCGCCGGCACCGGGTTCAGCGAGTGGGCCGTGTTCGGGCTGCCGTCCGGCTCGAGCATGTGGTCGGCGTTGCCGTGGTCGGCGGTGATCAGGCACGCGCCGCCGCTCGAGTGCACGGCGCTGACCACCTCCCCCAGGCAGCCGTCGACGGTCTCGATCGCCGCGCACCGCGGCCTCGATCACGCCCGTGTGGCCCACCATGTCGGCGTTGGCGAAGTTGATGATCCCGAACGTCGGCGAGTCGCTGCGCCAGGCGTCGACGAACGCGCTCGCCGCCTCGCGCGCGCTCATCTCGGGCTTGTGGTCGTAGGTCGGCACGTCCCGCGGCGAGGGCACCAGCTCGCGCCGCTCGCCCGCGCACGGCTGCTCCTCGCCGCCGTTGAAGAAGTACGTCACGTGCGGGTACTTCTCGGTCTCGGCGACGTGCAGCTGCGCGCACCCCCGCGGCCGGCGATCACCGCCGAGATCGTCGTCGCCGGGTGCTCCGGGCGGGAACGCCACCGGATATGGCCAGCCCTCCTCGTACTCGGTCATCGTCGCGTACCGCTCGATCGGCGGCGCGCCGCCGCGATCGATCTCCGTCAAACCCGGGCTCGGCCAGCGCGCGCGTGATCTCGCGCATCCGGTCGGGGCGGAAGTTGAAGCCGAACACCGAGTCGCCGGGGCGGATCCGCGCCTCCTCCGCCCACGAGCACGGGCGTGATGAACTCGTCGGTCTCGTCGCGCTCATATGCCTCAGCGGCAGCTTCAGCGCCGGACTCGGCGCGGTGCTCGGCCCGGCCGTGGACCAGCAGGTCGTAGGCGAGCTGGATCCGGTCCCAGCGCCGGTCGCGATCCATCGCGTAGTAGCGCCCGACCACCGATCCGATCCGGCCCGCGCCCGCGTCGGCCATCCACCCTCCACCGCCGGCCAGGAACCCGGCCCCGGACGTCGGCAGCGTGTCGCGTCCGTCGGTGAACGCGTGCAGCACCAGATCCGGGACCCCCAGCGCGGCCCCCAGCCGGATCAGCGCCTCCAGGTGCCCCAACCCGGAGTGCACGCCCCCGTCGGACACCAGACCGATCAGGTGCACCCGATCCGCGCCCGAGAAACGCCGCCCGCAGCACCTCGTTGCCGGCCAGCTCGCCTCGCTCCACCGCCTCGTCGATCCGGGTCAGGTCCTGCATCACGACCGCCCCGGCGCCCAGGTTCAGGTGGCCCACCTCGGAGTTGCCCATCTGGCCCTCGGGCAGCCCCACCGCCCGTCCGCACGCGGTCAGCCGCGGTGTGCGGATACGCCTCCCAGAGCTCGTCGAACACCGGCGTGCGCGCCAGCGACACGGCGTTGCCCGGCCCGTCCGGCGCCAGCCCCCAGCCGTCCAGCACGATCAGCGCGGCCGAGCCGGCGGGCAGCCCGCGCGCTCCGGCGCGGCAGGCTCATCAGCCCGCGGCGGCGACGATCGCCGCGAACGACTCGGGCGTCGAGGCTCGCGCCCGCCGACGAGCGCGCCGTCGACGTCCGGCAGCGCCAGCAGCTCGGCCGGCGTTGTCCGGCTTGACGCTGCCGCCGTACAGGATCCGCGTCCGCTCCGCCTGCTCCGAGCGACCGGTCGGCGACCAGCGCCCGCACGAACGCGATCGCCTCCTGGGCCTGCTCGGGCGTGGCGACGTGGCCGGTCCCGATCGCCCAGATCGGCTCGTAGGCGATCACCACGTCGCCCAGCTGCTCGGTCTCGACCCGCGCCAGGTCCTCCTGCACCTGGTGGCGGAGCTTGCGCTCGGTGTCGCCGCGCTCGCGCTCCTCCTCGGTCTCGCCCACGCACAGGATCGGCACCAGCCCCGCCTCGAGCGCGGCCGGGCACCTTCAGCTGCAGCGCCCGGTCGGTCTCGCCGAAGTGCTCGCGCCGCTCGGAGTGACCGAGGATCACGCCCTGCACGCCGGGCTCGACCAGCATCGGCGCCGAGACCTCGCCCGTGAACGCGCCCTCCGGCTCGCTGTGCATGTTCTGCGCGTACACCTGCACCCGCGAACCGCGCGTCGAGTCGACCATCGCCTGGCAGCGCGAGGAACGGCGGGCACACCGCGACGTCGACTCCGTCGGCCGTCGAGACCCGCGGCAGCAGCGCCTGGATGAACTGCTCGGCCTCCGCGACCGTCTTGTGCATCTTCCAGTTGCCTGCGATCAGCGGCGACTCGCTCACGCCAGCGCCTCCACGCCCGGCAGCGACTTGCCCTCGATCAGCTCGAGTGAGGCGCCGCCCCCCGTCGAGACGTGCGTGACCCGGTCCGCCAGGCCGAACCGCTGCAGCGCCGCCACCGAGTCGCCGCCGCCGACCACCGTCGTGCCCGGGGCCTCCGCGATCGCCTGGGCCACCGCTCGCGTCCCGGCGGCGAACGGCTCGAGCTCGAACGCGCCCATCGGCCCGTTCCAGAACACCGTCCCGGCCCGGCGATCGCGGCCGCGTACGCGTCCGCGGTGCGCGGGCCGATGTCGAGCCCCATCCAGCCGTCGGGCACGTCGACGCCGTCCACGGTCGCGTGTCGGGGCATCGGCCGCCAGCCGCTCGGCGATCACCAGGTCGACGGGCAGCTCCAGCGGACGCCCGCGCGCTCGTGCCGGCTCGCCAGCGTGCGCCGCGCCGAGCTCGACGTCCTCCGCGCGCGCACAGCGACGCCCCCACCGCGTGGCCCTGGGCGGCCAGGAACGGGAAGCACATCGCGCCGCCGATCAGGACCGTGTCGGCCAGAGCCGCGGAACCGCTCGATCACGTCGATCTTGTCGCTCACCTTGGCGCCGCCGAGCACCGCCACCAGCGGCCGCTCCGGCGCCTCGAGCAGCCTCGTCAGCGTCCTCACCTCGCGCTCCAGCAGCAGGCCGGCGGCGTGCTCGGTCACCAGCCGCGCCACGCCCTCGGTCGAGGCGTGCGCGCGGTGCGCCGCGCCGAACGCGTCGTTGACGTACACGTCGGCCAGCGCCGCCAGCTCGGCCGCGAGCTCCGGGTCGTTCTCGGTCTCCCCCGGCTCGTAGCGGACGTTCTCGAGCATCAGCACGTCGCCCCGGGGCGAGGTTGTCCGCGAACGCGCGCACGTCCTCGCCGACCACGCCCGGCGCCAGCGTCACGTCCGCGTCGCGTCAGCTCGGCCAGGCGGTCGGCGGCCGGCCGCAGCGACAGCTCCGGCTCGCGGTCCTTGGGCCGCCCCAGATGCGAGACCAGGATCAGCCGCGCCCCGCGGTCGCGCAGCTCCTCGATCGTGGGCAGCGCAGCGCGGATGCGGGTGTCGTCGGCCACCGCGCCGTTGCTCGAGCGGAACGTTGAAGTCGACCCGGACCAGTACGCGCTTGCCGTCGAGCTCGCCCAGGTCCCCAAGCGTCTTCACAACAGCCTTTGGACGAGGTCCGCGACTCGGTTCGAGTAGCCCCACTCGTTGTCGTACCAGGCCACGACCTTGACCATCGTCCCGTCCATCACCGCCGTCAGCTGCGAATCGAAGATCGAGGACGCCGGGTTCTTGACGATGTCGCTGGACACGATCGGGTCCTCGGTGTACTCCAGCAAGCCCTGTCAGCGGCCCGCTCTGCGCGGCCGCCTTCATCGCGGCGTTGACCTCCTCCACGGTCGTCTCGCGCGCGGCCTCGACGGTCAGGTCGACGACGCTGCCGGTCGGGACCGGCGCCCGCACCGCGAAGCCGTGGAGCTTGCCGTTGAGCTCCGGGATCACCAGCCCGATCGCCTTGGCCGCGCCGGTCGAGGCGGGGATCAGGTTGATCGCGGCCGCGCGCGCCCGGCGCAGGTCGCGGTGCGGCATGTCCTGCAGGCGCTGATCGGCGGTGTAGGCGTGGATCGTGGTCATCAGCCCGTGCTTGATCCCGACCGTGTCGTGCAGCACCTTGGCCACCGGCGCCAGGCAGTTGGTCGTGCACGAGGCGTTCGAGATCACCGTGTGGTTGTCCCGGTCGTAGGCCTCGTCGAAGTTGACGCCCAGCGCGACGGTCACATCGGGATTGGTCGCCGGCGCCGAGATCACCACCTTCTTGGCGCCCGCTTCGAGGTGCTTGCCGGCGTTCTCGCGATCGGTGAACAGCCCGGTCGACTCGATCACGACGTCGGCGCCCAGCTCGCCCCAGGGCAGCGCCGCGGGATCGCGCTCGGCCAGCACCCGGATCTCCTTGCCGTCGACCCGGAAGCCGGCGTCGGTGGCCTCCACCGTCCCCGGGAAAGGGCCCGTAGTTGGAGTCGTACTTGAGCAGGTGGGCGATCGTCGCCGGATCCACGAGATCGTTGACCGCGAGCCACTCGATGTCGGCGCCCCGCTCGTACGCGGCGCGGAACACGTTCCGGCCGATGCGACCGAAGCCGTTGATCCCGACCCGTACCGGCATGCAGTGTCCTTCCCTTCCGTGTGAGCGCCAAGAAAAAGCCGAGCGGCCTCGGCGACGAACAGGCTATCTAACGCGCCCCAAGCCTAACTGCCACGTCGCCCGACCGAAGCCACCCGTACGCCGGAGCGACATTCCGCGCGCCCCACCCGACGATCACCGCCGCGACACGACCTCCACCCGCAGCCCGTCCGGGTCGCGCATGTACGCGGCGTAGTAGCGGCGCCCGTATTGCGGCCGCTGGCCCGGGGCGCCGTCGTCCCGGCCTCCGTTGGCGATGCCCGCCGCGTAGGCGGCGTCGACCGCCGCCTTGCCGCTGGCGTGCAGCGCGACGTGGCCGTATCCCGGCCCCGGCCGGCGCCCGCGCACCACGATCCACAGCTCCGGGCCGTCTGACGCCGTAGGCGATCGCGTGCTCCGACTCGAACATCCGCCGCGCGCCCAGGGCGTAGAACACCGCGTCGTAGAACCGGGCCGATTGCTCCGAGGTCCGAGACCTCGAAGCCGACGTGGTCGATCATCACGGGGACCGGGCCACGTCGCGGTGGATGACCTCGACCAGGTACTCCTTGGCCGGCCGGTAGCGCTCCGCCAGATGCTCGGCGATCGCCACCGAGCGGTGGCGCCCGCCGGTGCAGCCGATCGCCACCACCAGATGTGCCTTGCCCTCGGCCAGGTACTGCGGCAGCAGGTAGTCGAGCAGCGGATGCAGGCGCTCGTAGAACGCGTCGAGCTCGCCGTCGCGGTTGATGAACTCGACGATCCGCCGGGTCGTTGCCGGTCAGCGGCCGCAGCTCGGGCTCGTAGTGCGGGTTGGGCAGGAACCGGACGTCGAACATCAGATCGGGGTCGCGCACCGGCCCGTACTTGAACCCGAAGCTCTCGAACGTCACCGCCAGCCGACCCGGGGTCCGTGTCGGCAGCAGCTCGTCGGCGAGCTTGCGCCGCAGCATCGCGGCGGTCAGCCCGCCGGTGTCGATCACCACGTCGGCGCGCTCGCGCAGCGGCGCCAGCAGTCCGCGCTCGCGCGCGATGCCCTCGGCCACGCTGCCCGTCGGCGCCAGCGGATGGCGGCGGCGGGTCTCCTTGTAGCGGGTCAGCAGCGTCTCCTCGTCGGCCTCGAGGAACAGCACGCGATGCGTGACACCGCTGGCGCGCAGGTCGTCGAGCATCGACGCCAGACCCTCGAAATAGCTGCCGCCGCGCACGTCGGAGACCACCGCGGCCCGCGCGACCTTGGAGCCGGTGTGCAGGAACAGCTCGACCAGCGACTGGATCATCTCCGAGGGCAGGTTGTCGACGCAGAAGTAGCCCTCGTCCTCGAACGCCGCCATCGCGGTCGACTTCCCCGCACCGGAGAAGCCGGTGATCACGACCAGGTCGGTCAGCGCCGACCCCGTCGGCTCGAGCTCGGGTCCGCCCGAGTCGACGCCGGCGGCGCCGGTCTCGCGCGCGGCTCTGCGCGACGCTTCCATACCCAGAAGCTTGACGGGCCGCGCGGACAAGCGGCGCCAATGTGGCACCATGCCCGCGTGCACCGCCGCGCTCGGCGCATTGCAATGATCGCGGCGCTCACGGTGTCGCTCGCGGCCGTCGCCCCGGCGAGCGGCCAGACCGCCGACGCTCTCGGCCACGGTCGGATCAACCCCGGTCTCGAGCGCGATGCCATCGAGCTTCGTCGGCGTGTCGCTGGAGTACCGAGGCGCTGCACGTGTACACCGGCCGCAATCCGCGGGCGGTCAACCCGGTGCTGGTCCAGCTGCTGCGCCAGCTCTGCCCCGGGCAGACGCCGGTGCTGCGGATCGGCGGCGACAGCACCGACGCGACGTGGTGGCCGATGCGCGGCGTGATCCCGCCCGGCGGCGTCACGTACTCGCTGACCGAACGGCTGGCTGCGCACGACCCGCGCGCTGGCCGAGGCCCTCAAGGCGCAAGCTGATCCTGGGCATCAACCTGGCCGCCGGCCGGCCGGCGCTGGCGGCGGCGGAGGCGCAGGCGATCATCCGAGGATCGGCCGGCGCTACATCGAGGCGCTGGAGATCGGCAACGAGCCCGACCTGTACGGCACGTTCGCCTGGTACCGCGATCGGCAGGGCCACGTGTTCTACGCCCGCGGGCGCCACTACTCGCTGAGCTCGTTCATCCAGGACTTCTCGCGCTGGCGGGCCGCCCTGCCCCGCCTGCCGCTGGCCGGCCCGTCGTTCGCGGAGCTGACCTGGATGAGCGGGCTTGAACCGCTTCCTGTCCGCCGAGCGCAGCGTCAGGACGGTCACCTTGCACCGCTATCCGCTGCGCGGACTGCATCACCGACCCCAGCTCGCCGTCGCTACGCCTCGATTCCCGAACCTGCTCGCCGACACCTCCTCGGCGGGCTCGCCCAGGAGGTCGCGCCGTACGTGGCGCGCGCCCACGCCCGCGGCCTGCCGTTTCGCCTCGACGAGATGAACTCGGCCGCCTGCGCCGGGCGGCCGGGGGTCAGCGACACGTTCGCCTCGGCGCTGTGGGTGCTCGACACGCTGTTCAACGTGGCCGCGGTCGGGCGTCGACGGCGTCAACGTCCACACGCCTCCCCCACGCCGGCTACGAGCTGTTCACGTTCAGCCACACCGGCGCCACCTGGCGCGCGTTCGTGCACCCCGAGTACTACGGGATGCTGCTGTTCGCCGCAGGCGTTCCCGCCCGGCGCCCGGCTGCTCGACGTCGACGGCTCCGGCCGGCCCGGTCAAGGTGTGGGCGACCCGGGCTCCAGGACGGCACGACTCGGGTGGTGCTGATCAACAAGGACCCGACTGCCGCCCGCCACACGTCCAGCTGGCAGCTCCCGAACGCGCACTGGCCCGCCTCCGCTGGAGCGCCTGCAGCGCGCCGAGCGTCAGCGCGACCGGCGGCGTCACGCTCGGCGGCCAGACGTTCGGCGCCGAGCACCGACGACCGGCCGGCTCGCGAGGCGCCGTCCCCGAGCGGCACGACCGTCGAGCCCGGCCGCCGGCGCAGCTACGACGAGTCGACGCTGCCGCGCCGGCAGCGCGGCGATGCGTGACCGCGGCGCAGCAGCCGCCGCTACACGCCGGTCTTGTGCAGCTCGCGGTACACCTCCCGGGCCAGCTTGCCCGGCAGTCCCGGCACCGCCTCGAGCTCCTCGCGCGAGGCGGCCAGGATCGCGTCGGGCGAGCCGAAGTGCGTCGAGCAGCGCCCGCTTGCGGGCCGGCCCGACGCCCGGCAGCTCGTCGAGGATCGAGGCGGTCATCGCCCGGTCGCGGCGGATGCGGTGGTGGGTGATCGCGAACCGGTGCGCCTCGTCGCGCACCCGCTGGAGCAGCTGCAGCTCCGGGCGTGTCGTGGGCCAGCCGCAGCGGCGCGGCGCGTCCGGGGATGAACACCTCCTCGATCCGCTTGGCCAGCGAGATCACCAGCGACGCCCCGCTCGCGGAAGCCCTCGCAGCGCCCGCAGCCCGGCCGACAGCTGGCCCTTGCCGCCGTCGATCACGACCACGTTGGGCAGCGCGGCGAAGCTGGGGTCGTACTCCTTGTCGTGCGGGCGAGACCTCGCGCTGGCGCTCCCAGCGCGCCAGCCGCCGGCCGAGCACCTCCTCCATCGCGGCGAAGTCGTCGGGCAGCGCCGTTGCCCTCGCCGAGCCTGACCTTGAACCGCCGGTAGTCGGACTTCTTCGGCGCGCCGCCCTCGAACACCACCATCGAGGCGACCGTGTTCGTGCCCATCAGGGTCGAGATGTCGAAGCACTCGATCCGCAGCGGGATCGTGTCCAGGCCGAGCGCCGTCTGCAGCCCGTCCAGCGCCTCGACCCGCTGCTGGCGGCGGCGCTCGGAGCGGAGCTTCTCCTGGTCCAGCGCCAGCCGGGCGTTGCGCTCGGCCAGCTCCAGGATCCGGCGCTTGTCGCCCCGCTCGGCCGCCCGGATCTCCACCGGCGCCCCGCGCGCGCTCGGACAGCGCCTGGGCCAGCGCCGGCGCCGGGCCCAGCTCGCGCTGCACGACCAGCAGCGGCGGGACCATCATCGCGCTGGCGTAGTACTGGAGGATGAACGCCTCGGCCACCTCGGCGATGTCGCCGCCGGCCTCGTTGTCCAGGTAGAAGCTCTGGCGGTCGGACAGCACGCCGTCGCGGACCTGGAACACCTGCGCGTTGGCCTCGCCGTCGGCGACGGCCACCGCGATCGCGTCGAGCGTGCCCACCGCCTCGTTGGCCACGCGCTGGCGCTCGAGCAGCGAGCGCACGGCGCGCAGCCGGTTGCGCTCCCGGGCGGCGTCCTCGAAGCGCTGCTCGGCCGCGGCCTCGCGCATCGAGCGCTCCAGCGCGCGCTCGATCTCGCGGTAGCGGCCCGACAGGAAGTCGATCACGCCGTCGATCCCGCGCCGGTAGTCCTCCCGGCTGACGTACCCCACGCAGGGCGCCTCGCAGCGCTTGATGTAGTAGTCCAGGCACGGCGAGCCGCTGCGGCGGCCCGGCTCGGGGCCCTCGCAGGAGCGGAACATGAACACCTTGCCCAGCACCTCGAGCGTCGAGCGCACCCGCTTGGCGTTGCTGAACGGACCGAAGTAGGCGCGGTCGCGGCGGTGGCGCTCGCGGGTGAAGTAGACGCGGGGAAAGTCCTCGTCGAGGCTGATCGCGATGTAGGGATAGGACTTGTCGTCCCGCAGCCGGATGTTGAAGCGCGGCTTGTACTGCTTGATGAAGTTCTGCTCGGCCAGCAGCGCCTCGGCCTCGGTGTGCACCACCAGCGCCTCGATGTGGTCGATCATCGGCACCAGGTCGCGCCCGACGCGGGTGCTCGGGTTGGAGAAGTGCGACGCGACCCGCTTGCGGATCGACTTGGCCTTGCCCACGTACAGCACCCGTCCGCGCGCGTTGCGGAACAGGTACACGCCGGGCTCGTCCGGCAGCTCGCGGCGGCGGTCGGCGGGGTGATCGACATCCTTCATCCGAGGATAGGGGGCTCTGCCTCGAGGGCCGGGAGTGGGCAGCGCTGTGTATCGCCGGCGCCCCGCCGCCCGAGCGCCCGCCGGCTCAGTCTGCCGTGAACGACAGCGCCAGGCCGGCCAGCGCGACCCCCAGCGCCGCGAGCGCGACGATCTCCCCCGCCCCGGACTTCGGGTCGCTCGGACACGTACGCCGCCTGCGCCGGATCGAAGATGTTGGCGCCGTTCGTCGGCGGGCGGCCGAGCGCGTGCACCGTGAACGCGAGCGCCCGATCGCGGCCAGTCCCGCCGTGATCCGGGCGGCGCGGTTGCCGACCAGCGCCACCGCGACCAGCGCCGGCGGCCAGCAGCGCCAGCACCACGTCCGCCGACGAGTACACCTGCCACGCGGTCGGGTCGTGCGGGACGCCCTGGAGTTGGTCCGCGGCGCCCCACTGGCCAGGAACGCTGGCGAGAACTGGTGGCTCCAGGTCAGAAACAGCGAGCCGAGCAGCCCGACAGCGCCGAGCACCATCAGCCAGTCGGCGACGGTCTCGCGCCGCTCGCGGCTCATTGGCTCACGCGTGCCGCCTCGACGTCGCCCTCCGGCTTCTCCGCCGGCTGGACGTACAGGAACGTCGCCGCAGCCACGCAGCCGCCCAGAATCGGCGCGACGACGTAGATCCAGTTGTGGCTCCACTTGAAGATCCCGAGCACGCTGGCGCCGAGCGCCACGGCCGGGTTGAACGCGCCGCCGGACAGCCCCCCGACGGCGAACGCTCCGACCGTGACCGTGAAGCCGATCGCCAGGCCGTAGAACGAGTTGCCGTCCGTCCCGCGCGCGGTGGCGACGTTCAGCACCACGTAGGCCAGCGCGAACGTGAACAGGAACTCGACCACCAGCATCTTCCCGTTGCTGGCGACGTCGCGCCGCCGTGCCGTGGCCGTGATGGCCCGGGCCACCAGCGCTGCGGCGACCGCGCGCCACCAGCTGGGTCACCACGTACGGACCCACTCGTTCGAGGTCATCTTGCCCCGGATCAGCACGGCCGTGCTGACCGCCGGGTTGTAGTGCCCGCCGGAGATGTGGCCGCCCGCGAACACCATCACCATCAGCGCGGCGCCGATCGCCAGCGGCGCCAGGTCGCCGGCGCCGGTCTTCGGGTTGGTGGCCATGCAGACCGTGAACACCAGGAAGAAGGTTCCGATGAACTCCACGACGAGCTTGCGGCCGAGGGGCATGAGCTCTCCTTTGATCTCGATTGACGGCGTCCGGAACAGTAACCTCCGTAGCCGTCATGACCGCCTCGGGCAACGGCCTCCGCACCGCATTCCGCACCTGCCCGCTGTGCGAGGCCACCTGCGGCCTCGAGCTGACCCTGTCCGGCGACGAGATCGTCTCGATCCGCGGCGACCGCCGAGGACGTGTTCAGCCACGGCTTCATCTGCCCCAAGGGCTACGCGCTCAAGGAGCTGCACTCCGATCCCGACCGGATCCGCACGCCGCTGATCCGCCAGCCTGACGGCAGCTTCGAGCCCGCCTCCTGGGACGAGGCGTTCGCGCTGATCGACGCGCCGCCTGTCGCCGATCCTGGCCGGGGATCGCAACGCCGTCGCGGTGTACCTGGGCAACCCCAACGCCCACCTGCTCGACAACATGCTGTACGGCAAGGTGCTGCTGCGGGCGCTGGGCACGCGCAACCTGTACTCGGCCAGCACCGTCGACCAGTTCCCCAAGCAGATGGCCTCGGCGCTGATGTTCGGCACCGGGACCACGGTGCCCGTGCCGGACGTCGACCGGACCGACCATCTGCTGATGCTGGGCGCCAACCCGCTGGCGTCCAACGGCAGCCTGATGACGGCGCCGGACATGCGGGGGCGGCTGCGCGCGCTGCGGGCCCGGGGCGGGAAGCTCGTGGTCATCGATCCGCGCCGCAGCCGGACCGCGGAGGAGGCCGACGAGCACCACTTCATCCGTCCCGGCACCGATGCCCACCTGCTGTTCGCGCTGGTCCACGTACTGTTCGACGAGGGGCTGGCGGCCCCCGGTGCGG
Organism: uncultured Solirubrobacterales bacterium; assembly: GCA_963803475.1. Taxonomy (GTDB): domain Bacteria; phylum Actinomycetota; class Thermoleophilia; order Solirubrobacterales; family Solirubrobacteraceae; genus Palsa-465. Next base: position 5,529 of record CAWDMR010000007.1, on the reverse strand, counting down.
CGCTCGAGGAGCTGACGGATGGCATCGAGATCGTGCGCTCTCTGGCCGAGCCGTTCACGCCCGAGGCCGCCGCCGGCGTGTGCGGGATCGACGCCGTCCACGATCCGCCGCCTGGCCCGCGAGCTGGCCTCGCGCCACGGAGCCGCCGTGTACGGCCGGATCGGGACCTGCACCCAGGAGTTCGGCACGCTGGCCAGCTGGCTGGTGGACGTGCTCAACCTGCTCACCGGCAACCTCGATCGCGAGGGCGGCGCGATGTTCCCGCTCGGCGCCGCCGGACACTCCAACGCCGCGGGCCCGCCGGGTCGGGGCCGAGGTACCCGCTTCGGCCGCTGGCACAGCCGGGTGCGCGGCCTGGACGAGATCTTCGGCGAGCTGCCGGTGGCCTGCCTGGCCGAGGAGATCGAGACTCCCGGCGAGGGCCAGGTGCGCGCCCTGATCACGATCGGCGGCAATCCGGTCGTCTCGACTCCCAACAGCGGCCGCCTCGACCGGGCGCTCGAGCGGACTCGAGTTCATGGTCAGCGTCGACGTCTACGTCAACGAGACCACCCGCCACGCCGACGTGATCCTGCCGGCACCCTCGCCGCTGCGCCGCTCGCATTACGACCTGGCGCTGTACCTGTTCGCCGTGCGCAACGTCGCGCACTACTCGCCGCCGGTGTTGCCGCCCGATCCCCGGATCCCGGACGAGTGGATCACGCTGCTGCGGCTGTGCGGTGTCGCCGCCGGCCTGGGCCCGGACGCCGACGTGGCCGCGCTCGACGAGCAGGTCGCCCGGGCGCTCATCAACCGCGAGGTCGAGACCGCCGAGTCGCCGGTGCACGGCCGCACGACCGAGGAGATCTTCGCCGGGCTGGCCCCGCGGGTGGGCCCCGAGCGGCTGCTGGACCTGATGCTGCGCACCGGGCCCTACGGCGACGGCTTCGGCGCGGCGCCCGACGGGCTGTCCCTGGCCAAGCTGGAGGCGGCGCCGCACGGCATCGACCTGGGACCGCTCCAGCCGCGGCTACCCGACGCGCTGCGCACCGCCAGCGGCAAGATCGAGCTGGCGCCGGAGGCGATCGTGGCCGACGTCGAGCGGCTGCGCGCCTCACTCCTGACCGAGCGAAACGGCGGGCTGGTGCTGATCGGCCGCCGGCAGCTGCGGTCCAACAACTCGTGGATGCACAACCTGCCCGTGCTGGTCAAGGGCAAGCCCCGCTGCACGCTGCACGTGCATCCCCGCGACGCCGAGCGCTACGAGCTGATCGACGGTGAGCCGGCGGAGCTCCGCTCGCGCACCGGCTCGGTGGTCGCGCCGGTCGAGGTCACCGACGCGATCATGCCGGGCGTGGTCAGCCTGCCGCATGGCTGGGGCCATGACGTGGCGGGCACCGCCCAGCAGGTCGCCACCGCCCATCCGGGCACGAACAGCAACGTCCTGGCCGACGAGCAGCTCGTCGACGAGCTGTCCGGAAACGCGGTCCTGAACGGAATTCCGGTCGAGCTGGCGCCCGTGCGCGAGCCGGCGCCCGTGTAGCGCCCGCGCGTCGCCGCCGTCAGTACCGCCGGGCGGAGAGCACCACCGCGATCACGGCGTACACCGCCGCCCCGACCAGCAGGAACCAGACGATCTCGCCGGTGCCCGTCTGCCACAACCGCTTCGTGGCCGTCAGCGTGACCGCGGCCACGCCCAGCGCCCCGTACAGCGCCGCTCGGCGCTGCTCGCCAAGCCCGTACAGCTCGGAGCGGTGCTGGCGATACATGATCGACGCGAACCACCCCAATGCCCCCAGGAATGCCAGCGACACGGCCTGGATTGCGACGCTGGCGCCCGTGCCGCCCCCGGGGATCAGCACCACCAGCGCCGCCAGCACCAGCACGATCGCGATGTTGCGGACGTTGTTCATCCGGAGACAAAGACTACGCCGCCGGCCGTCTCGCCGGACGCGGCGCCGGGCTGCGGCTCGGGCGGTCCCGTTGCCGGCCCGTTCCGCGGCGAATCGGTATCCCGACGCCGAAATGCGTGTGGACGTAGCGCCAGGACGGGGACAGCCGCTCGAGCTTCTGGCGCAGCTTGCGGACGAACACGTCCACCGAGCGATCGCCGCGCACCATCGTGTAGCCCCACACGCGCTGGTAGATGTCCTCGCGCTCCAGCACCCGTCCGCCGGCCGCCGCCAGCTGGTACAGCAGCTCGTACTCCTTGCGGGACAGCGATGCGGGCGCCTCGCCGACGTAGGCGTCGAATCGATCCGGCCGGATCGTGAGTTCACCGGCCGTCAGCGGCGCGTCGCCGATCGCCTGCTCGCCGGCGCGGCGGCGCCGGAGCACAGCCTGAATCCGCGCCACCAGCTCCTCAGGGTGGCACGGCTTGCCGATCCAGTCATCCGCGCCTCCGCGCAGCGCCCGCACGCGCTCGGCCACCGGGGCGGTAGCGCTGCACACCAGCAGCGCCAGCCCGGGCAGCGCGCGGGCGAGTCTGCTCGATGTAGTCGAGCCCGGTGAGGGCAGGGTTGACGATCAGGGCGTGGATCCTCAGCGCCGCCAGCTGATCCGGCCCCGCCGGGTAGGCCAATACCTCGTGGTCCCAGCCCAGCGCTTCGAAGCGCCGCTCGAGCACCGTCTCAAGGCCGCTGTCGTCATCGATCAGCGCAATCCGCACCCGCGATGCTTGGACCGCGGGCATGTCCCCTGAACTGGCGAGGCCGGTGGCCGAGCGGGCGCGTGACCCGAGGGCTGACGGTGCCATCGACCAGGAGTGTAGGCAGGACCGGAGACGGGGCCCACATCAGCCGGCCACCCGCTCCCAGCGCGCGTACAGCTCCTCCACCGCCTTCTTGGCCGCCTCGTGCCGCGCCGCCGAGCTCGCCGTCTTCTCGGGGTCCGACCAGGCGGACGGATCTGCCAGCTCGTTCTCCAGCGCCTCCAGCGCCGCCTCGGCGGCCTCGATCTCGCGCTCGAGCGCGCCGGTGTCGACCCTGCGCTCGCGCGCCGCCGGGGCCGGCTTGGACGGCCGCCGAGCCCTGGGCTTGGCCGGCCGCGCGGCAGCCTGGCGCTCGCGCTCGGCCCGGACCCGGACGTACTCGGGCCACCCGCCCGTGTAGCTGCGCAGACTGCGGTCCTCGAATGCCACCGTCCTGGTGCCCACGGCGTCGAGCAGCGCTCGGTCGTGGGACACCAGCAGCACCGAGCCGGCGAACGCCTGCAGCGCCTCCTCCAGCGCCTCCCGGCTCTCCAGGTCCAGATGATTGGTGGGCTCGTCGAGGATCAGCACGTTGGCGCCCGAGTGCACCAGGATCGCCAGCGACAGCCGGCGGCGCTCGCCCCCGGACAACCCTTCGAGCGGCTTCTCGGCGTCCTCGCCGGAGAACAGGAACCGGCCCAGCAGCGCGCGCGTCCTGTTCGGCGTCAATCCAGTGGATCGCTGGGTCGCCTCGAGCACGGTGCGCGCCGTGCCCGCGGCGAGCTCGTCGGCGTGCTGCGAGAGGTAGCCAAGCTTGACGTTGTGGCCGGTGCGCAGCTTGCCGCCGCCGAGCTCGCGCCGTCCGGCCAGCGCCTCGATCAGGCTGGTCTTGCCTGCCCCGTTAGGCCCCACCAGCGACATGTGCTCGCCGCGCTCGAGCCACAGCTCCGCTCCGTCCAGCAGCGGCTTGTCGCCGGCAGTCAGCCGGCCGTCGAGCAGCTCGAACACCACCCGGCCACTGCGCTCGGGTGGCTTGAAGGCGAACCGCAGCTCGGCGCCATCCGCCGGATCACGCGACAGGCGCTCGATCTTCTCCAGCCGTTTGACCCGCGACTGCGCCTGCCGGGCTCGCGTCCCGGCCCGGAACCGGGTCACGAACCGCTCCAGGCGGGCGATCTCCGCCTGCTGGCGCTCGATCGCGCGGCCCAGGGCGAGCTCGCGGGCGGCTCGCTCGCGCCGCCAGGCGTGCCACGACCCGGCGAAGAATTTTCCCCGACCCGCCTCGAGCTCGAGCACCGAGGTCCCGACGGCCTCCAGGAACCACCGGTCGTGTGCCACGAGCACGATCGCGGCGTCCAGCGCCAGCAGATGCTGCTCGAGCCACTCGAGCGACGTGATGTCCAGATGGTTGGTCGGCTCATCCAGCAGCAGCAGGTCGGGGTCGCCCGCCAGCGCCCGCGCCAGCGACGCCCGGGTCAGCTCGCCGCCGGAGAAGCTGTCCAGCGACCGGTCCAGGTCCGCGCCGTCGCGGAATCCCAGCCCGTGCAGCGTGGCCAGCGCTCGCTCGCGCCAGGTGTAGCCGCCGGCGTGCTCCAGGCCGAATCGGAGCCGGGCTCTGGTCAACTCATGTTCGGTCAGTGAATTGATGTCGCGGCCGTCGAATTTGACGACCCCCTGGCTCGGGCGGATCAGGGGCGATCATCAGCTTGAGCATCACCGTCTTGCCGCAGCCGCTCTCGCCGATGATGCAGACGGTCTCACTCTTCTTGATCGCCAGGTTGATGTTGCACAGACTGCCTGCTGGCGGAACCGCATCGAGACGTCAACCAGCTCGATGATCGGCTGACTTCTTCCGGGGCTTCCTCGTCACGTCCTCGTTCATAGCAGGCCCGAGGCTTGAGGCCAGAAGAGTTCGGTAGACGTTGTTCCCGGCGATCCCGATGGTGAAATCGAGGAACAAAATGGCGACGAACGAATAGACGAACGCATTGGTGGCGGCCCGGCCGACGCCCTCGGCGCCGGCCCGCGAGTGAAACCCGCGATGACAACTGATGAAGGCGATCGCCGCGCCGAAGAACAAACTTTTAAAGACGCCGGAAAAGAGGTCGGCACTCCCGACGAATCGCTCCCATGTTGCCAGTAGGCGAACGAATCGACATGTGCAACTGGGTGCTGAAGAAAGAGCCGCCGACGACGCCCATGAAGTCGGCCATCAGCGTGAAGAGCGGGATGAATAGGAGGCAGGCGAGGAAGCGAGGGACGACGAGGTAATAGATCGGGTTGGCCCCATGTGCCGAGAGCGCGTCCACCTGCTCTGTCACGCGCATCGTGCCCAGCTCTGCCGACATCGGGCGCCGACCCGGCCGGCCAGCATCGTCGCCGCCAACACCGGCCCCAGCTCCCCGACCAGCGAGATGTTGATGATCGAGCCTAGCCGTGACTCGAGCCCATCATCGCACTGGCTTTGCCTGCACGGCCACACCATGCCGATAAACGTCCCGGTGATCGCCACGACCGGCACGCTCGAGACGCCGATCGCGTAAAAGTTTGGGACCAGGACCGACCGGCGCCAGTTCCAGCATCAGGAACATCCAGGAGAACGTCAGGAATGTGAAGATGGCGACGTCACCGACATCGGCGATGATGTCAAATGCCTGCTCACCCAGCCGGTGGATGGGTGTCGGCGGCGGGCTCGTGCCCGAGGCGGACGACGACGCGGGCAACGAGGCGACGGCCATCCGGGAGACGCTCCTTCCCGAGCGATCGGAAGTCCAGACCTTGAATTATAGATCGAAGGGAGGAATAGACCAGGGACGGGAAACCCCCTTCCCTGGGCGTTTCGGCCATTCTCGGCATTTTCC